>CAVVHA010000015.1:0-16919 GCA_963747925.1 uncultured Acidobacteriota bacterium | reverse complement strand
TGCGGCGGGCCGGCCCTTTTCCGCGGGCGCTCAGTCGCTGTCGGGGCCCGGCTTGCCGCCGCCGCCCCCGCCGAAGCCGGAGCCCGGGCGATTGCCGCCGGGCGTGGCGCCCCGTCCGCCGAATCCTCCGCCGCCGGGCGAAGCCGTGCCGGGCATTCCCTGGCCGGGCAGGCCCCCGCCGGGGATCTGGAGCCTCGGCGCGGTCCCCTGGCCCGTCAGGTCCGTGACCAGGAAGAACCACTGGTTGTACCGGTCGAGATCGTTCCACTTGGCCGGGGCCTGGGCGGTGTCGTGGCTCTTGCTGTGCACGCCCATGATCGGGAGGCCGCCGGAGGTGGTCTGGCCGGCCTGGGGAACGCCGCCCATCGTCCCGCCGAACGCGGAGGGCTTCCCGCCCGTCTGCCCGAACGAGCTGGCCAGCGAGGAATCGGAAGGATTGCCGAACGAGGACGCCGGCCTCGGCGCGGTGCTCCCGAGCCCGAGTTGGGTGCTCGAATCGGCGTCGCCGTACTCGACCGGCTCGTCGGGGATCGGGGTGTTGTTCGGGCCGGCCATGATGATGCCGAAGTCCTGCCCCGTGATCGGGTCCTTCCACGGCTGGCGCAGAACGTACGTCTGGGCGGGGCCGAGCTCGGAGAGCTGCTTGAGGTCGGTCGGGAGCGTCCCGCGCTGCTTGCGGTACAGGTAGAGCGCCATGGCGTACTGCCTGCCGCGGAAGATCAGCTCGTCCTCCTTCTCCCGCTTGAGGACGGTGCTCCAGACCCGCATCGCGACCGTCATGCCGACCATCATGGTGGCGACGATCACGACCACGATGAGAAGGGTGTGCCCGGCCTCGCGCGCCCGCGCGGCGGGGCCGCGGCGCGCGCGGGCCGCCGCGGACAGCCGGCCCGCTTCCCGCCCTGCTCTCCGTCCCGGGAACCCGGGGTTCTCAGTTCGCGCTCCCATCCTGCTCAACGCTCGTTCCTGCCGCGCGCGCCCCGCGCCCTGATCCGGAGCGCCGCGGACGTCTACCGCGCGGGCCTGACCGTCACCACCGTCACCGTGGCCGGGGTGGCGATCCCGCGCCCACGGCCCTGACCGTCGCGTTCGCGTCGGTCCGGGTCATCGTCAAGGTGCACTTCGCCTGGCCGGTCGAATCGGTCACCACCGGGGCGGTGGTCGACAGGTTCCCGGTGCCGGCCGTGATCGAGAACGTGACGGAGACCCCGGCCACGGGCGAGTTGTCGAAGACCCGCCGGACGCTCGCGGTGATCTGCGAGGTGCCGCTCGTGGCCGTCATGAGATCGATCGCCCCGGGGTTGGCGAAGACCTCGAGATTCAACGGCATGCTGACCGACACCGTCACCGTGGCCTGGGCGGAATAACCCTGCACCCTGCCCGTGACCGTGGAGCTCACGTCGCTGCGCGACAGCGTCAGGGTGTCCCGGGCCTGGCCGTTGGCGTCGGTCGGCCTGGGGGCGCCGCCGGACGCGAGCGAGCCGGACGTCCCCGAGAAGAGGACGCTCACGCCCTCGTAGGGTTCGCCGGTGTCGCGCCGCACGGTCGCCACGATGGTGGACGTGCCGTCCGTGTCCGTCGAGAGATCGATCGACGTTGGGTTCGCCTGCATCGTGATCGTCGGCGCACCCGGCTCGAGGGTCGAGACCGTCACCGTGTCCGACCCCGCGCCGGTGGCCTTCGCCGTGACCGTCGCGGCTTCGTCGCCCCGCTGCAGCGTCAGGACGTCCCGCGCCAGGCCGCTCCCGTTCACGGTGACCCCCTCCCCGCCCGAGCGAAGGGTGCCCGAGTTCGTCGAGAAGAAGATCTTGACGCCCGACAGGGGACGCCCGTCCTTGTCGAGGGCGATGGCGGTGATGATGGACGACCCGCTCGTCCGCTGCGTGAGGTCGATCGTCGAGGGGTTGGCCGTCAGGTCGATGGTCGACGAGGCGGGCGCGACCGGGTCCGTCCGCTCGCAACCTCCGATGAGCGCTGCGGACGCGATCAGCGCGGCTGTTGCCAGGGTTTTCATCCAGGATCTCATCTCGCTGCCCTTTCTCCTGCTACAGGTCCGAGTAAGGAGTGCCGTCCGCCGTGTTTCCGATCGCCCCGCTCTTCACATCCCGGATCCCCGCCGGCTGGTCCGTCGTCGTGTCGTCGGATTCCGCCTCCTCGGTGAGCCAGGAATCGGCCGACCCGGTGAACGGGTCGATGGGAATCTGCTTGATGTAGTTCTCCGCGACGAGCGCGCCGAGGTCCGCCGGGTAGTGCCCCTTGTCCGTGTAGAACTGGTCGATGCTGTCGCGCAGGATGTAGAGGTCCTCGCGCAGGACCGCTTCGCGGGCCCTGCGCACCGAGTCCTTGTAGACCGGCATCGCCATGGTCACGAGGATCCCGATGATCGCCACGACGACGATCAGCTCGATCAGCGTGAAGCCCTTCTGCGCCGGTCGCCTACCAGTCGGCATACTTGGTCCCGTCGAGCGCGACCCCGGGGCTGGCCGAGCGCACGTCGAAGACGCACGCCCTGTCCCAGGAACCCGAGCTGCGCTCCTGCTTGTTCGAGCGGACGATCCAGTCCGGCTTGCCCGTCATCGGGTCGACCGGTATCCGCCGGAGGAACTTGAGCTTTCGCTCCTTGAGCTCCCCGGTGTCCAGGCCCTTCACGAGGGTCTCGAGGTCCGCCGGGTAGCCGTCCGTGTTCGCCTTGATCAGGCTCTGTGCGGTCTGGAGCTGCGCGTTTTCCCCGACGATCCGCTTGTAGTCGTCGATCGCGGTGCGCAGCAGGCGCAGGCTCCTTCGCAGCTCGAGCTCCTTCTGTTTGCGGACCGTCGTTCTCACCACCGGCACGGCGACGAGCGCGAGGATCGCCACGATCGCCGTGGTGACGACCAGCTCGATCAGGGTGACGCCCTTCCGCCGGCGGTGGCCCCGGGGCGCTCCGGCGTGCCCGGAGCGCAGGGGGCCCCACCGTCCGGGGTCCACCGTGGGGGTCATGAGAGCGTCCATTCCTTCTAGACCGAGATGACGCTGATGATGGCCGTCGTGAACGAGCACGGCAGGTTGTTCGCGTTCGGGTCGCGCACGGTCGCCCCCGTGAAGGAGAACGTGCACGATCCCGGCGTCTTGGCCCGGAACTGGAAGGTCGCGAGGATCCCCGATCCGCTCGCGCCCTGCCCGGAGCCGACCCTCGAGGCCCCGACCACGACCTCGCCCGCCCCCTGCACCTCGTTGGCGACGAAGGTCGTGGGACCGCCGTCCTGGCGGAGGAAATCGCCCTCGACGGCGCCGACGAACTCGAGCACCGCCGGGTTGAAGCGCAGGTGGAACGGGACCGAGCCGACGTTCTGCCCCCCGATGATCTGCACCTGCAGGGTGAGCGTCTCGCCTCCCGTGTACGAGCTCTTGGGCGAGACGAGGATCACCTGCGCCAGGGAGGAGGGTGGAGGAGGCGTCGCGGGGGGCTGCTGCCCGGAGGGGCTCTGCTGTCCCTGCGGCGCCGGCGCCTGCGAGTCGTCGAACCCGTCGTCGCCGCCCGCCGGCGGCGAAGCCGGCCTGGGCGCGGCAGGCGTGGTGCGGGCCGGCGAGGCGCTCTTCGACGGGGACCCGGACGGGTTCGCTCCCGGCGCGGCGGAGGGGCCCGCCCCGGCGCCGGAGCGCGTCTGGCGGGCGCCCGCGGCGGAGGCCGCCGCGTCGTCGGCCCCGCCGAAGGGGGTCTCCCCGAAGGCGTTGACCTTCCTGCCGCGAAGGCGCGTGTTGTCCTCGGTCCCCACCCAGATCGCCTCGAGGTCGGCCTCGGAGATGTCCGGGATCCGGATGATGTGGGGCGTGAGGGTCAGGACCACCTCGACGGTGTTCTTCTCGTCGCGCTGGCTGCCCGTCAGGCGGCGGAGGCCGGGGATGTTTCCGAGCCCGGGGATCCCGCTGTAGTTGCTCTTGTCCTCCTCGTTCAGGAGGCCGGACAGCAGGCTCGTCTCTCCGTCGCGCAGCCGCACGACCGTCTGGACCTGCCGGGTGCCGATGATCGGCTGGGCCGCCGTTCCGCCCGACCCGCCGACGTAGCCGGCCACGGACGAGACCTCGACGTTCAGCTTCAGCGTGATCTCGCGGTTGTGGTGGACGCGCGGCTCCAGCGTGAGCTGGATCCCGGTGTTCTGGTACGTGAACGAGGTCACGGGCACGATGTTGCTGCCCACGGTGTTGCTCGTATTGAAGGTCGTGGTCGGGATCGGGACCCGGTTGCCGAGATGCACCTCGGCCTTCTCGCCCTCGGTCACGCGGATCTGCGGCCGGCTCAGGACCTTGGTGTCGGAGTCGCTCTTGAGGAAGTTGACGACGACGGTCGGGATCGGGCCGATCGACCAGTTTCCGCTCTGCTTGATGGAGTTCAGGTTGTTGAGCGCGACAGACGCGTTCCCGCCGAGGAAGCTCAGCGTCATGCTCTTGTCCTTCAGGTCGACGCCCAGCTCCTGCAGGCGCGTGCGGTCCAGCTCGAGAAGCTCGACGTCCACCACGAGCTCGGCCTTCGCCTTGTCGTTTGCCTCGATGATCTTCTGCGCCACCTCGACCACGTCGGGGCTGTCCTTGATCGAGATCGAGTTCAGCTGCGCGTTTTCGGCGATCTTCCGGACCTCGAGCAGGGAGCGCAGCAGCGTGTTCACCTGCTTGGTGTCGCCGTTGGAGAGGTAGAAGGTCTTGATGACCTTGTCCTCGAGCTCGGTCCTCTTGGCGCGGTTGTCCTGGGCGATGTACAGCGTGCTCTCGTCGATGACCTTGTAGAAGTGCTTGAACTGGAGCATCAGGATGTCCATCGCCCGCTCGAACGTGACGCCCGAGAGGTCCACGGACTTCTTCGTCTTCAGGTCCTGGTCCAGCTTGTCGTCGTAGAGGAAGTTGATCCCGGAGATCTTGGAGATCGCGTCGTAGATCTTCTGCTCTTCCTGGTCCTTGAACTTCAGGACGATCGGCTGGTTCGAGGAGGGGGACAGCTTGGGCGGAGCCAGGGACTTCTTCGCCGCCGCGGCCTTCGCCAGTTCGATCTCGCTGGGCGTCATCCGGAGCCGCTCGAGCCTCGCGCGGACCTTGTCCAGCTCGACCTTGGCGTACTGGTTCTCCGGGTCGAGGAAGACCGTCTGCTCGAACTCGGCGATCGCCAGCTCGAGCGAGCCTGCCTCGGCGTACCGCTTGCCCCTCTCGAAGTGCACGGCCGAGGCCTTCAGGTGCGCCCGCACCATCGCGGCCCGGTAGCGGTCGTTGCCCGGATCGAGACCGAGGGCCCTGTGGTACCCCAGGACTGCGGCGTCCCAGTCGCCCCGGTTGGCGGCTTCCTCTGCCTTGCGGAACGCGGTCTGGGAGGCGCACCCCCCGAGAAGCGCCACCATGGCGGCGAGAAGGATCACTCGTGCGGTCATTCTTTTCCAGTTCACAAGGTTCCCCTTCAGCTGCCCATCTTGATCGTCTTGGTTTCCTGGGCGTACAGCGGGTTGACGTATCCGATCGTCACGGAATCGAAGTCGATCTTGAGGATCTTGTACTTGTCGAGGACGACCTCGCCCTCCCTCACGGTGTACTTGTCGCCCCCGGGCGCCACCTCCTCGAGGATCGCGATGGGCGCCTTCACGTCCCCCATCTTACCGATGAACCGGAAGTTGATCGGCGGGGCCGCCGGCACCGGCGGGTGGTCCTTCTCGTACTTCGCGCGCTCGAGGGCCGCCTTCGCGTCGGCCTCGGCCTGCAGCCGCCGGCGCTCGGCCGCCTCGCGGGCCTGCCGCTCCGCCTCGGCCGCCTGGCGCCGTTCCTCGGCCACCTGGTCGGGGGACTTCGCGTAGTTGAACAGGTTCCTGGAGTTGTCGCGGATCTTCGCCTCGGACTTCTGCGCGAGGCTGACCTCGGCCAGCGCGGGGAGGCTCGACGGCTCGATCTCCTTCGCGGCCGCGCGGGCGGCGGCGACCGGGTTCTTCCCGGAGAACGCGCCGCGCGAGTACTGCAGGTACACGACGACCGCGAGCCCTGCGAACAGGACGACCGCGAGAATCTCCTTGGTCGAGGCCTTCTTCATGCTCAGGCGCGCCGCCGCCCCGCCCGGGCCTGCTTCTTCATGTCCTTGAGCCACGGGGCGTCGAAATAGGTGCTGATGTTCACGTTCATCTGGAGTTGCAGGCCGCCCTCCTTCGTTCCCGTCAGCGAGATGCTCTCCACGACGAGGAACATCTCCGAGTTCTCGACGCGCGCGATGAACTTGCGCAGGTCAGAGTAGTCCCCCTCGAGCAGGACGGAAAGCTCGAACCTCTCCAGCCCGTCCTCGGGCATGTCGGTGTTCGAGTAGGAGACCGTGTCGGGGTCGATCTGGAACTCCTTGCCGATCTCGTTGAGCTCCTGCTGCACGTGGATCATGTTCTCCTGCTTCGTGCGCAGGACCTTCGCGTAGAAATCGTCCGTGTTGGTCTTGGTCGAGGTCAGCTTCGCGTAGAAGTCGCTGAGCGTCTTCTCGGACTTCTCCGCGGTCGAGAGCTCGCGCATGAACCGCTGCCGCGTCCCCTGAAGATCCCGGTACTCCAGCACGCGCGGGCGCACCGCGATGCTGTAGAAGGCGATGTTGGCGGCGAGGAGGATCCCCCCGAAGATCAGCACCTTCTTCAGCTGGCGTCGCACGTCGATCGTGAGCGAGATCATCACTCGTCCCCTCCATCGTCGCCGTCGTCGTCCGCGTCGCTCCCGTCGTCCGGCTGGTCTTCGGGCGACGGCGGCGGCGCCTGGGGCTGGAAGGCCGGGAGCTTGGGAAGCCCTTCGGGCTTGGCGGCGGCGGGCGGCCGCTGTCCCGCGCTGCCCGGCAGAGCGCCCCTGGCCGGCCAGCGAATCACCGGCGCTCCGGGAGCGTTCATCGCGGGGTTCGCGCCCGGCCCCACCTGCTGGCCGGGAGCGATCCCGCCGACGACGGGCGCGGACGGGGCGGGCACCGGCTGCGGGGGCGGGGCCACCCGCGCGGTCGGGGCCGCAGGCGGGGCGCCGGCGGGGGGAACCTCGGCTCCCTGCGGGGGCTTGGCCCCGGCGAGCTCCGCGGCCCCCTTCGCGCCGGGCGCGGTGGGATCGGAGCCCCGCGCGCCGGGAAGCGCCCCCTTCCGGGCCGGCTCGGGCGGCGGGGGCGGCGGCTCCTCGACGATCTCCTCGCCGACCTCGCCCTCGGCGGCGGCCCCCGGCGCCTGGACGATCTGGAACTGGTCGGGAGTGAGCCCCTGGACATCCGCGGGTGCGCCGGCCGGGAAGTAGTTGAACTGGACGTTGAAGACGTACTCGTCCGTCTCCTCGAGGCGCTGGTAGCCCCCGGGGTAGACCCGGCGGAACTTGGGGTGGTTCTGCAGGTTCTGCTGGAAGTTCCAGAACGCCTGGAGGTCCTTGGCGACCGCGCGGGCGTCCACGAGGATCCCCTTGTCCTGGATCCGGGGCAGGAGCGAGAGCAGGCGCACCTGGTAGGGCTGCACTTCCTCGAGGTTGTTGAGCAGCTCGGTCCAGGAGAAACGGCGGCGGTCCAGCAGGCTGTTGGTGAACGCGGCCCGGCTGTTGATCGCCTCGAGGTTCTCCTTCTTGATCAGGTCCTGCAGCCTGGCGGTGTCGAGGTAGAGCTGCTCCACCCTCGCCTTCTTGGCCGCGTGATCGGTCTCGAGGATCGCCCTGCTCTCCGAGTAGGCGAAAAAGGCCCAGCTGTTGAACATCGTGAACCCCGCCAGGGCGAGCGCGCCCAGCCCGTACCCGAGCCAGTAGGGCGTGTTGTTACGGAACGGCGCGCTGGCGAAGTTGATGTCGATGGCGTTCATGCATTCCTCCCGAGCGCGGCGCCGAGGGCGGGCAGCAGCGTCAGGGCCGTCTGGGCGTCGAGGTTCTCGGGGAACCGGGCGAACTTCGACGGGTCGAAAGGCTCCATGGGCGCGAAGCCGAGCGCCGACAGGGTCTCGACGGACTCGGCCAGGTCCGGGTCGGCGATGCGGCCCACGGTCCGGGACAGCGTGACCCCCTTGAGCTTCTCCGTGTAGTAGGACAGGCTGGCCGCCAGCTCGCGCCGGAACATCCTGGCCCTGTCGTCGGGCGCCGCCCCCTCGCCGGTCGGGTGCGACTTGCAGCGGTAGAAGATCAGCTCCCCGCGCCGGAAGATCATGAGCGTGAAATATCCCTTCGTGGCGTTGATGCAGGCGTAGTCGCCCTGGCCGGGGGAGTCCCCGCCCGCCAGGCGTCTCAGGAGGTTGTAGATGTTGAAGGAGGAAAGGTCCACGAGCCCCACCTTCAGCCCTTCCTCCAGCATCAGGGCTTCGTACTGCGCGATGGTGGCCCGGGGAAGGAGGCCGGCCAGGACGGACCCCGGCTGGCTCGCGGTGGGACGGGACAGAACCTGCCAGGTGATCGCGGCGTCCTCGATCCTGTAGGGGACGCTCCGCTTGACCTTCCAGCGGATCATCTCGAGCATCGCCTGGTGGGCGCGGGGAATCTCGGGCAGCTGCAGCAGCCAGACCCTCGCCGCGCTGTCGGGGATGATCAGCGACGCCTTGCCGGGCTTGATCCCGCCCGCGCGGACCGCCTTGCCGATCGCGCCGCGCAGCTCCTGGACCGCCTCGGCCTTCGGCACCCCGCTCACGGCGTGGAAGTCGTGCCCCTCGAACGATGCGATGCCGTAGCCGGCCAGGCGCGGCCCGCCCCGCTCCTTGCGGACCAGGACGGCCGACACCTCGCCCGGGGCGATTTCCACCGCCGTCCCCGGGTAACGCACGGGGAAGCGGAGCCTGGCGAGCAGGGAGGACGCGGCTGATTGGAATGGGATCGCCATGTCAGTCGATGAAGGTCACCTTGTTGATCTCGCGCAGCGTGGTCTTTCCCTCGAGAACCTTCGAGACGGCGGCCTCGCGCAGGAAGGTCATCCCCTCCTCCTTCGCCGCCCGCTTGATCTCCGCCCCCGGCCGCCTCTCCAGGATCATCTCCCGGATCCGGTCGCTCATGTCGAGCAGCTCGGAGATGGCCGTCCGGCCCCGGAAGCCGGTGCCATTGCAGTCGATGCACCCGCGCCCCTCGTAGTAGGTGTAGGAGCTGTACACGGCCGGATCGAGGGCCGACTCCTCGAGCATCTCGCGGGTCACCTCGACCGGGCGGACGCACGCGTGGCAGATCAGGCGCACGAGGCGCTGCGCCAGGATGCAGTTGAGGGCCGAGACGAAGTTGTACGGCTCGACCTTCATGTTCAGGAACCGGCCGAGGACGTCCACGACGTTGTTGGCGTGGACGGTCGTGAAGACCAGGTGGCCGGTGAGCGCCGACTGCACGGCGATGTTGGCCGTCTCCTCGTCGCGGATCTCCCCCACCATGATCTTGTCCGGGTCGTGGCGCAGGATCGAGCGCAGGCCGCGGGCGAAGGTGAGCCCCTTCTTCTCGTTCACGGGGATCTGCGTCACGCCCGGCAGCTGGTACTCGACCGGGTCCTCGATGGTGATGATCTTGTCCTCGTCGTTCTTGATCTCGGAGAGCGCCGCGTACAGGGTCGTGGTCTTCCCCGAGCCGGTGGGGCCCGTCACGAGGACCATCCCGTACGGCTCGGTGATGAAGCGGCGCATCCGCTTCAGGTCGCGCTCCCCGAACCCGCACACGTCGAGGGACAGGCGCTTGAACTCCTCGTTCGCGGACTCCTTGTCGAGGATTCGGATGACGCAGTCCTCGCCGTGGACGGAGGGCATGATCGAGACGCGGAAGTCGATGGTCCGCCCCTTGACCTTCAGCTTGAACCGGCCGTCCTGCGGCACGCGCTTCTCGGAGATGTCCAGCTCGGACATGACCTTGATGCGGGAGATGATCGTCGAGTGGAACCTCTTGTCGATCGGCTCCATCGCCGCGTAGAGGACACCGTCGATCCGGTACTTGATCATGACCTCGCGCTCGCGGGTCTCGATGTGGATGTCCGACGCGCGGCGGCTGAGGGCGTTGAAGACGGTCGAGTCCACCAGCTTGATGATGGGGCTCGTGTCCGAGGTCAGCTTGTCGATGTCGAGGGTGCTTTCCCCGTCCTCGTCCTCGGAGATGACGGTCAGCTTGAACTCCTCGGTCGCCTCCTCGAGGACGCGCTGGCTCGACTCGCTCTTCTTGAGGATCTCCTGGATGGCCGCCTTCGTGCTGACCGCGACCGCGATCGGGGTCGAGAGCAGGACCTCCAGCTCGTCGATCAGCAGGACGTCGGTCGGGTCGGGAACGATGATGACGAGGCGCGGCCCCTCGCGGCGCAGGGGGACGAAGTTGTACCGGAACATCAGCTCCACGGGGATGTTGCGGAACAGCTCGGGGATGAGCGTGAACTCCGAGAGGTCCACGAACTCGAGCCCCAGCCTCGCCGCGATGGCCCTGGCCTGGGCCTCCTCGGACAGGACCGATTCCTGGGACGCGTCGGCGCGGGCCCGGCGCGCCGGGGCCTTCTCCTCCGGCTTCGTCCCGCCGGGCTCGCGGCTGCCGGTGACGGTCTCTTCGCTCATGCTAGACGGCCCCGATCTGCGATCCCGAATAGAGCTTCAGGAGCGGGTAGTAGATCGCCAGGAGGATGGTCCCGACGACGATCGCCATGAAAACGAGCATCAGCGGCTCGACGAGGGCGACCAGGGTGGAGATTTTCTGCTCGATCTCCTCGTCGAGGAAGTCCGAGACGTTCGTCAGCATCTCCTCGAGGGCGCCGGTGGACTCGCCGACCTTGATCATCTCCACGGTCATGTCCCCGAACAGGCCGGTCTTCTCCATGGACTCCCACATCGCCTCGCCCTCCTTCACCTTGCGGGCGACGCTGTCCACCGCCTCTCTCGTAGACGGCGTTCCCGACGGAGCCGCCCGTGATCTCGATCGCGGTCATCAGCGGGATGCCGCCCGCCACGAGCGTGGACAGGGTGCGGGTGAAGCGGGAGACGGAGTAGGACTTGAGAATCGGGCCGATGAGGAAGAGCTTGAGCTTGAAGCCGTCGAACGCCATCCGGCCGCGGTCCGTCTTCTTCCAGACCTGGAACAGCATGAAGCCGCCGATCACGCCCGCCATGATGATCAGGATGTAGCTGCGCACGAACTTCGAGAAGAAGACCAGGCCGCGGGTCAGCAGCGGCAGGTCCACCTTCCCCCCGCTCAGACCCATGAAGAACTCGCTGAAGGTGGGGACGACGTAGTAGACGAGGATCCCCACGAGGACGATGGAAAGGGTCATCAGGATCGTGGGGTAGATCATCGCCCCGACGACCTTCTTCCGGATCGTCTGCACCGTGCGGCTGTAGACGATGAACCTCTTCAGCATCGTGGCGATCTCGCCCGATCGCTCGCCGGAGGCGAGCGAGGAGGAGAAGATCTTCGGGAACAGGCCCTGGGCGTCGAACGCCTGGCTGAGCGATTCCCCGGACTTGATCCGGTCGCGGATGTCGATGAGCGCCCGCTTGAAAACGGGGTTCTTCCGGCGCTCGATGAGGATGTCGAGGCTCGCGAGGATGGGCAGTCCGGCGCGGATCAGGGCCATGAACTCCTGGTTGAAGAGCAGGAACTCCTTGGCCTTGACGCGGTGGCGGAACGGCATGATCGAGCGGGCCGCGTCCATGGCCCCGCCCGTCCGCCGCAGCGAAATGACGAGAAGCTCCTTGCGATCGAGCTCGCGGCGCAGCGCCGCCTCGCTCTCGGCCGTGTAGAGCCGCTCGATGACCTCCCCGGCGGGAGTCCCGATCCTGCACGCGAATTCCGGCACGTCTCCTCTGCCTCCCGTTTCCTAAGGGTTCTCGATGTGGGCGCGGATCGCGAGGAACAGCGCCTTCGGGCTCGTCTCGCTCTTCGTCGCCCCGATCGTCAGGAGCTTGTCGTTCTTCAGGTTCACGGTGGTCGTGTACACCGGCCGGTACACGGTCTCCCCGCCCGGTCCCTTCTCGACCTTCTGCAGGGAGAAAGGGTTGAGCCGGATGATCCCCCGGCTCTCGCTCACGGTCTCGAGCTCGAACTCGATCCGGTACGCGCTGGCGAGCTCGCGGGCCGTGCGGGAGCCTTCGCTGCCCGCGATCGTCACCGAGTCGAGCGTCTTGTAGTCGGTCCAGCGCGTGATGTCGGGCAGCGCCTCCGTGATGCCGCGGACCTCCCGGGAGATCGAGCCGCCCGCCTCCCCGGCCCGGCTGGCCAGGATCAGCGTGACGGTGAACTCGACGTTGCGCGGCGGAACGTCGTAGGAGGCGATCAGGTCCTGGATGCGGTCCAGGATCTCGCGCCGGTCCTGGACCGTCACCGTGCGGAGCTTCGGGACGGTCGTCACGGACCCCCTGTCGCTCAGCTGCGGGCCGACGAGCAGGGCCACGTCCCCGGGATCGCGGAACTTGATCGTGAAGGCGCGCACGGCGAGCGTTTCACCCGCGGCCGCCGGCGGCTGGGCGGGCGCGCGGCTCGCGCCGGCACGGGCGGGGGCGGGGGGCGCCGTCGCCGCGGGGGCCTTCCCGGCGCCGTCGGCCGCGACCGTCTGGGCCCGGGCGGGCCGGCACGGGGCGAACGGCGCCGCGACGAGCAGCGCCGCCGCTACGAACGCGAGCAGGAGCCGTGCGGGCCGCATCAGATGTCCATCTCCCGGTCCACGATCAGGACGACGTCCGAGGCGGCCGGCAGGACCGCCGCGCCCGCCGCCTGCCTGGCGCCGGCGCGCGGCTCGGCCGCGAGCGTTCCCCCCTCGGGCTCGATGCTGAGGCTGATGATGTGCGCGGTCGGGGAGGAAACGGTCTCCACGGGGGCCGGCGGCGCGGCGTCCAGCTCGAGCGGGAGCGCTTCGTCCCAGCCCGGCGCGAGCGCGGCGATCGCGGCCGGCTCGGGCGCCGGCGCCGTTTCGCGCCCCGGTCCTTCCTCGCCCAGGACCGCGCGCGCGGCCCCGGCGACCCAGTCGATCGCGCCGAGCGGCGCGTCGGGCCGGGCGTGGGCTCCGCCGGCGCGCGCGATGCCGCCGCCCGGAACAGGGCCGGGGAGCGCGCCGCCGCGCGCCACCAGCGTGACGATGGCGATCAGGGCCGCGCCCCCTGCGAGCAGCGCCAGGCGGGGGCGCACCAGCCGGGCCAGCAGGCCGGAGCGGGCGCGGGACTGCTCGCGGATCCCCGCGAGCACGCGCGTCTCGAACCCCAGCCAGAAGGAGTCGTCCTTGCGCTCGAGCGCGAGCGTCGAAAACAGGGCGGTCGGATCGGAAGCCGCCAGGGCCTCCCGGCACGGGGCGCACGAGGCGAGATGCCCGAACTCGTCGGCGGAGAACGGGCGGCCTCCGAGGCCGGCCCCCTCGTCGAGCGCGCGCGCCATCGCGCGGCAGTCGCTCACGCGGCCTCCCTCACGATTCCTCGGGCCCGGTCCGCCCCTTCGCGGCGCGGTAATACTCGGGGTACAGAAGCCGCAGCCCCTCCTGCAGGGAGCGGCGCGCCTGGAACAGGTGGTTTCGCACCGTCGAGTGCGAGATCCCCATGACCCGGGCGATCTCCTCGGTGGGCATCCCCTCGAGCTGGCTCAGGACGAAGATCGCGCGCTGCTTCTCGCCGAGCCGCGCCGCCAGGCGCTCGAAGACCGTCTTCAGCTCGGCCGCCGTCAGGGCCGCAAGGGGGTCGTTTCCCGCCGTGACCGGCGCCCGGTCCCCCGTGGCCGCCCCCCCGCCCTCCTCGAAGGGCGCGAACGCCCTCGCCGGGCCGCGCGAGCGGTACTGATCGATCGCCAGGTTCACGGTGATCCTGTACAGCCAGGTGTCGAAGCTCTGAGCCGGGTCGTATTTCGGCAGGACCTTCCAGAGGCGGATGAAGACCGACTGCGCGATCTCCCGCGCATCCTCTTCGTTGCCGACGATCCGGTTGGCTATCCAGAAGACCCTCTCCCTCTTGCGACGCACCAGGGCCTCGAAGGCCCTTTCGTCGCCCCCGGCCGCCTTCCGGACCAGTTCCTGGTCTTCCGCGGCGTCGGGCGGCTTCGGTTCGTGGTGCATGCTAGGTACGAGTCCCCGTTCGGATCCGTCTAGTTAGAATTGCTGCCCGCTCGCCCGTCCCGGGCGGCGGCGCTGGGTAAGTATATAGAATGCGGGAAGTTAGGTGGGATTCTCCGGCCCATCGGCTGCCGGAGCAGCCGCCCGACCGCCCACCAGGCCCGGCTCGGGCCGGGGATCCCCGGCGCCGGCGGCCAGCGGGCGCACGTCCGGGCGTGCTGAGCTCCAACTCCGCCTGTCTCTCGAGGGCCGACAGGACCATCCGGTGCCGGTAGGCCAGGATCAGCTTCAGCGACACGAAGTAGGCGACGGCTGCGGCGAGCAGGCCGAGGAGGCAGGCGCCGATCAGCATCGGGGCCAGGAACGGCTTCAGCTCGACCGCCGCATCCTTCCACCCCTGCCAGGTATCGAACTGGCCCCAGACGATGTCGGGCGGCTCCTTGCCGCCGACCAGAAGGAGACCCAGGGAGATCTCGATCGCGATCAGGGGGAGGAACGTGAACGGGGTGTTGGTGTAGGTGCCGAGGAGCGTTGCGACCCGGTTCAGGCGGAAGACGAAGGCGAGCAGGAGCGCGATGAGCGTGTGGAACCAGGGAACGGGCGGCAGGAAGGCGATGAAGACGCCGAGCGCGAAGGCGAACGCCGTCCTCTCGGCGCTGTCGTGCGTGTGCAGAAGCTTGTGAAGCCAGGTGCGGAGCTTCTGTTTGGCGAACCGCTTCATCGGATGGGCGAGGGAACGATACCCGCCGGGGGGCCGCGGGGCAAGCCGGGGCGCCCCGGGGGCCCGCCCGGGCTCAGCGCCGGAAGTGCTCCCAGCCGCTTCGCGGGAGAGCGCGCGCGCCGCCTCCGGGGCCGATCAGCGTCACCCCCCGCGAGCGCGGGACGATCCGGCCGATCCGCGTGACGGGGATGACCAGGCGGGCCGCGAGCCGCGCGAGCCTCCCTTCCGCCGCCGCCGGGACGGTGAAGAGCAGCTCGTAGTCCTCCCCGCCCGAGAGGGCCCGCTCGACGGCCTTCGCGCGTCCGCCCGGGGAATCCAGGAGGGGCCACGGCGCCCCCGAGCGGTACCGCCCGCGCCTGGCGGGGCTCTTCCTCCGCCCGGATCCGCCGCCCGCGAGGACGAGGAGCGCGGGATGCAGGGGAACCCGCCCCGACTCGATCTCGGCCCCGACGCGGCTCGCCTCGCACAGGTTGTGGAGATCGGTCGAGAGGCCGTCCGAAAGGTCGATCATCGCGCTCGCCGTCCTGCCCCGCGCCAGCGCCTGTCCCAGCGCGAGGCGCGGTCGCGGGAGCAGGTGCGCCATCGCCGCGAGGAACGCCGCGATCCGCTTCTCCCGGCCCGACGCCGCCCAGGCCCGCGCTGAGAACGGATCGAACCCCTGGCGCAGGAGCTCGCGACCCGCGGCGCTGCCGCCGAGCAGGCCGCTGACGTAGATCCGGTCCCCGGCCCGCGCGCCGCTCCTGAGGATCGGCCCCGCGCGGCCGGCCTCTCCGACCGCGGCCACGTCGATCACGACGGGGCCGGTCGAGGCGGTCGTGTCGCCGCCGAGGACCGCGGCCCCGGCGGCCAGGGCCTCCTCGTGGACTCCCTCGGCGAGGGCCCGCGCGAAGCCGGCCTGCTTCGAGCGCGGAAGCGACACGGAAACGAACAGCGCCCTGGGGACGCCGCCCATGGCGGCGATGTCCGAGACGGAGGCGGCGACCGCCTTGCGGCCGAGGAGGTAGGGCGGGGTGTAGCCGAGGTCGAAGTGGATCCCCTCGGCCATGAGATCGATGGTGATGAGGAGCCGGCGCCCGCCGGCGCGGATGACGGCGCAGTCGTCGCCGATGCCGAGATCCCCGGCGCGCGGGGCGGCGCCCGCCCGGCCCTGCCTGATGAGGTCGATCAAGTCGCGCTCGCGCAGCACGCTGCTCCCTCCGCTCGCTAGGTTACCGCGATTCACCCCGCCCGTCCGCATGCTGGGCCAACGCCCAAGCGGCGGTGCTCCGATGACCGCAAGAACCGGAAGCGTCGGTGCCCCGGGGCTGCGCTCGGGTGGCCGCGATTTACGGAGGGGTCAGCGCCCCTGGGCCGCGCTCGGGTGGCCGCGCTCGCGGGCACCCGAGCTCGGCCGCCCGAGCGGGGCCACGCGCCGATCAGCGCGGTGGCGCGGGAGCCTTCCCCTGGAGGAGAGAAGAGAGGGCGCGCTAGTTCGAGGTGGTGACCGGGACGCGGCGGACGCCGACGGCGCTGTCGCGGTCGGGCTTCTGGCCGCCCTTCTTCCCGCGATCGGGCTCCGAATCGGCGTTCTTCGCCACCTCGGCGGGCGCCGGCTCGGGCAGGAGCGCCGTCGCGAGCACCTCCGAAACGTGACCCGTCATCACGAACCGCATCGACTTGCGCAGCGCCTTCGGGATCTCGCCGAGATGCCGGCGGTTCGCCTCGGGGATCACCACCGTCCGCACCTTCGCCCGGTGCGCGGCCAGGACCTTCTCCTTCAGGCCGCCGATCGCGAGAACGTTCCCGCGCAGCGTGATCTCCCCCGTCATCGCCACGTCACGGCGCACCGGCCGGTTCGTGAGCGCCGAGACGAGCGCCGTCGCCATCGTGATGCCGGCCGAGGGGCCGTCCTTCGGGATCGCCCCCTCGGGCACGTGGATGTGCAGGTCGCTCTCGGCGAAGACCGTCTCCGGGATCCCGTACTCCGCGGCGTGGGCGCGCGCGAAGGAAAGCGCCGCGTGCGCCGACTCCTTCATCACGTCCCCGAGCTGGCCGGTCAGGATCAGCGCGCCGCGCCCCTTCATGAGGCTCGCCTCGATGTAGAGGACGTCGCCCCCCGCCGCCGTCCAGGCCAGGCCCGTGACGACTCCGACCTGGTCGTGGGAGAGCACCTCCTCGGGCGTGATCAGAGCCGGCCCGAGGTAGGCCTCGAGCCCCTGCGCTGTGATGAGCGTCCGCGAGGTCTTCCCCTCGGCCGCCTTGCGGGCCACCTTC
>CAVVHA010000014.1:0-64130 GCA_963747925.1 uncultured Acidobacteriota bacterium | reverse complement strand
GTCTGGATCGTCTGGATGGCTGCGAGCGTACTCGGCCGTCGCGTACCATTGCAGACCTTCGTACTGGTCCCAGTCGTCCTTGCTGCTCACGAACGTGTGAACCAGCTCGAGCCCCCGCAGCTCACCGGCCTCTACGTTGCCAGCATGTGTCCCGAAGCCCTTCTGCCAGCCCCCGAGGCCGCAAGGTACTCCTCCGATGGCTCCTGAAGCCAGTAGGGCTCCCCGACAATCACCCAACCACCAGGCGCGACCATGCCCGAGAGTGCGTCCAGAGTCTCTGCGTGACCACCGAATACCCAACTGGCGCCAATGCAGGATGCCAGCGTCAAGCTCCGCGGCTCTTCGGGCCTGAAGTCGGAGCCGTTCATCTGACTGAAGACCACCTCTGCCCCCGGCGTCGCATCTGTAGCCGCCTCTGAGCGTCGGCGATGCAGAACGGTGAGATGTCAATCCCGATTCCGCGGATGCCGTACGCTTCAGCCAGGCGAATCAGGAACTCACCCTTCCCACAGGCGATGTCGACCACGCGTGCTTCCGCTGGAAGCCGCAGGATACCGACAAGTCGCGCCAGCTTGTCTTCGCTCGTGGGATTGCACACCACGTGGTCGCGGTGGGTGATGTCGTAGAACTTCCACATGTCCATGACCAGTTCCTTCGGCTGCCGAGCGGCTAACCCGCGGGCCGTGGCGGGCACGTGCGTTGCCCGCCGTCCTTCGGGGTGATGTGGGTCGGTGGATCAGCAACGCGCGTGACCGGCCGGACCATCAGGTGAAAGCCGTAGTTAGCGAGCCTCATCGGGATCAACGAGTGCCAAGATTCGCGCAATTGTCTCTTCCAGGATCTCCGCAGGCAGGACACAAAGTCGCCGTGCTTTGCGAACGCGCCAGTCGAGACTCTTGACCTGGTCCGAGAGGATGGCTCCCTCTAGCCCGAGTCCGGCAGGAAGCACGACCTCGAATGGGTAGCCCTTCACTTGAGAAGTTACTGGACAGAAGAGCGCAAGCCCAACCCGACGGTTGTATGTGCGGGGCGAGATCACTGACCGCCGGGCGATGCCCTGACTGCTCGTGACCCGCCTGCGGGTTGAAGGACAACCACAACAGCGCATCCCCCCGCTCCGGGACATACGGGGACGACACTACCAGACCTCCCGCCCGACAGGCTTCCCCGTTGGAACCTCCTCATGCAGATTCCGAGAGCTCACGCCCTTGACGAAGCTGGGCGGACCGATACGCCCTGCGCCGTACTGGCCGGACCAGTAGGGCTCCACTTTCGACGCGGATATCAACGATCGAGCCAGCCGCGACCCGTGCCTCCACGGCAAATGATTTGGGAATTCGAAGCCCGAGACTGTTACCCCACTTGGCAGCTTGGTGACCATCACAACCTCCTGGATATACATTCAGATACAACCAGTTGATGGCACCGTCAAAAGGGTCTCCCAGTTCCTTGTCTCGCTAACGACCCGGTTCAGCGGAGGCGCGTCAGCGCCGTCCGCTGCAACCGGTTGTTAGCTGGCAACTCTCCTGATCTACTTGATCAACTCGATCTCGCTTGGCCGCCACGTCTTGTCGAACCAGGGCTGTAGCGGACCATAGAGCCGCAGAAGCGTATTCCAACCCTTGCCGGGGATGGTCTGCACCCAGTTGTTTTCCTTGCCAGCGGGAGCCTTGGGCCCAAAGTACACGTCGACCGAGCCGTCCGGATTAACCAACACTTTCTCGTTCTGACTGGTGACCGCTGGCCATTTTTGATCGGTCTGGAGCATGGAGCGGGTCTGGTTGTCGTACAGGATCACCGACCAGAACTGTTTGACGGGAATATTGGGCGGCAGATGCAGCTTGTAGTTCTTTCCGCCGTCGAGAGGACGTCCCTCGGCATCGACGAAAGCTGCCATGTACTGCGAACCCTCGCCGACGGTCTTCGAATCCATCGCGGGCGTCACGCCCGTGGCATAGAAGAAGAAGGCCGAATAGGCGTCGAGGATTCGCACGCCGTCCTGCTCGAACTTGTAGCCGCCGATAGAAGCCCGATGCGCCACGCGCTGTTCGGGTAGTAGTAACTCTCCTTGATCCGCAAGCGGTAATTCATGGCGCGCGCGGTGGCGTCGCCGACCACTGCGGCCTCGGTCAGGATCTTCTTCATGCGCGCATCGGGCGCAAAAGGCTTGCCCTTCTGGATGCCGATCGAGGCGTACAGACCGAGCGTGACCGGATCGACCGAATCAGTCGGTTCTTCCTGCACGACCTGGTTGAGATATTCCCAGAACGGGTAGTCCGCCGGCGCCAGGGTGCTGAATGCCTTGCCGGAGACATGCACGAACTTCAGCGGCGGCGGATTGGCGGCGTCCTTCAGGCGATAGATCTTGGTGTGCTTCTCCACGAGGGCCACGCCCGGTTTCGGATCGCCATTAACCAGGAAGGATCGCCAGGGAACCCAGACGCTGAACGTCGCAGGGCGTACGACGAAATAACCGGAGGGCACCTTGCCCTTGTAGCCCGGCGGCAGGATCAGGTACTTGCCCCCTTTGCCTTTGTCGGGTCCGACGAGGCCGATATCGGTGACGAAGTTGTACCACATGTCGTCTATCAGCCCGAGCACATTCGGCGGCACCTCCAGCACCAGTGGCCCTTCGCGCAGATCGAGCCAGAACCACGTGTACGGCGTGTTGTTGTTGGGCGTAAGGAACAGCGACTTCGAATCCATGCGGTCCTCGAAGATCGGCACCGTTGAATTGATCGGACCCAGTTCAGCGATACCCTTGCGATTGGCCAACTGATTGACTGGCGCGAGGCCCAGCAGGTACGCCTGCACAGCGCGCTGGAAGTCCAGGTTGTCATATAGTCTTTCGACCGTCGCGTCGTCGGGGAAGCCGTCGAAGAACTTCAGAGTGCCGAGGCGGGTGTTTACCTCATCAGGAATGGCGATGCCCGGCGGGACCTCCGTGGTCATCTTCATCTTGGGTGCGGTCTGCGCCTGTGCGGTGCTGGCGAGCAGCGCGCAAACGAGCGCACCAGCGACTGTTGTTCTGATGTGTACAGATTTCATTCTCGGCTCCAATTGCAATTTGGGTAGAAAATGGAAGACTTCGTCGTTGCCAGCTAACGCTGGCGGTAACCTGCGGGGCGGCCCGGCGCGGGCCTTGCGCTGTTTGCAAGGTCCGTGACGGGACGAACCGGCAGGTTGACCGGCTTGTTAGGCGACCATTGATTCATGTAGCCGCATTCCGAAACAGATCTCCGATCGAATGTGCGGAGGGATCGACCCATTGAAGCACCAAGCCAATCGCAAGAAGGCCAACAACGACCAGTAATGCAGGAACCCATGTCGCACGTAAAGCGGATCGCGGGGTGACAGTGGCTGCCCGAGTGTGAAAGCGGTGCCACAAGCCTGAGACGAGAAGGCCGTCAAGAAGCACTTCTGCCATGAGGGTGGGTGCCGCTGCGATAATGATGGCGATGCTTAGCAATGCCCCGGCGAGCACAACGAACGCGATTGCCACAGGACCGTGGTCGCCGGAGAACAGGACATCTGGCACTAGATCGAAAGGGTCGGGTCCGGAGGCCCGGTTCCTTGGGGGCGAACTCTCCGGGGAATGCCTGGCAGTTTCCAAGACTGTCGAAAGATTGGGCTCGGCAAGTTGGTATTGCTGCCATAGCTTCAGGAGCGCAAGAAACAGGATATAGGCGAGTATCGCAGCGACGGGTAACGAATCCACATTCTGGTCACACCCATCTTGAGCATGACCCCTGAGGAGACTATTCCCACCGCCGCTGTGACAGCCAGCATGGCAGAAACATACAGCCGAGGATGACTTGTCCGCGAAAGATATGAGGCAATCTTCCGTACCGCCTCTGGCCGCGCCTCGGATGAATTCGCCATCTCGTAGTTCGCCTAACGCATGGCTAACCCGCGGGCAGAGCCGGCGCGGGACTTGCCCCGCCTCCTTTCGGGGTGCTGCGGGTACCGTGGAACAGCAAGGCGTGTGCCCGGCCGGACCGGCAGGTTAAGCCGGTAGTTGGACACCCTACTCACCACGTATCACCTTGAATGCAGACCGCAGTGAATTCCACCGACGCCTTGTCGGCAGGACCGAGCGATGTCGCGTAGTAGCCCTTGTCAGGGCACCCGGATAGGCCCGAAGACATCACCGTTGGAGAAACCGTGGTGCAGGGTCAGGCAACTTGGACGCCTCAGTAAACCCTGATCGCAGATGGAACTCGGATCCGACGGCCAGTTGCTCGGATGGTGGAGGAGCCTGGGCCAGAAGTTCGACGATCCTAACGCGGTCGAAGCAGGAGTTGTCACAACGCATCGAACACACAGCTTCGACCTGAATTACTGCCGCAATGTAGTCGGAGGGATGGTTTTCGAGAATCTTGCCAACCATCAATTCGTCCAGGTTCGCGTAGCGCCGAGGCTGCGGGTCGGTCGCCGCGGCGCTACTGCTCAGCAGCGCAAGTCCGACCAGGAGCACTACGATTGCCGGTCGTCGCATGACGCCCTCCAATGGTGTGTCCAACGCATGGCTAACCCGCGGGCAGTGCCGGCGCGGGCCTTGCCGGTTGAAAGGCCACCCGGCGCGACCTTGTGAAAAGCAAGGCCCGTGCCGGTACTGACCGTCGGGTTAAGCCAGTAGTTCGACGGCTCGGTGCCTTTCACGGTATACGCTCCCACGATACAACTAGTAGCGCCAGATTCGGGCCAAGTTTGGCACGCGGCCGCTCCTGGACAACTGCTGCCCATTCCTTCAGCGATCTGTAATCCAGCTCCCAGAATGCTCGCAGGAGGCGAAATATTGCAGCACTGTCTCTCGTTCCTGTGCTTCGAGGAGATCTTTCGCCAGTGCCATGTTCGGTCCGAACGAATCAAGCTGGGGGATCCCGCCGTCTTCCCTGCAGCGAGGAGTTCGTTCTTCGCTTTTCCGACATCGCCATGGCGTAGAGCGACCCGCCCAAGCACGAGGTGACCGTCGTGGATGGCGTTGCCGTAATTCCAGTTGGTCTTGTATTGATCGGCCAAGACAAGAAGCTCCTTGGCCCATGCCTCGGCCTCCTGGAGCTTGCCCAGTTCTACGGCCGCTTTAGCAGCGTCGCGGAGAATGTAGAAGCGACTCTCCTGGGTCGTTGACATAGCGAGCTTCGAACTGGACGCAGATACCGCTCCTCCCAGGACCTCGCCTGCGCCATCAAGGGGCTGCAGATCCCTATTACGACGAGTGTAGCAAGAGCGAGACGGAAGATTCGGGCATCGTTAGCCTCCTTCCGCGCCTACCCGGCCGCCTCCACGCTACCCGGATAGGAATCGTCATCTGTGCCCGTCGAACGCGGCGCGTCCCAGGCCGTGCGGGCATGCGCCGCCCGCCCACCTTTCGGGGTGTTGTGGGCCCGTGAAACAGCAAGGGGCGTGACCGACCGGACCGTCGGGTTAAGCCGGTAGTTAACGTCGAATCTACTTGTTCAAGTAGCGCCATGATGCCTGCAGGATTAGGTGCGCGAGATCGCTGCCGGGAACAGAAGGAACGCGAGCGACAGTTGGAAAATGCAACTCGCGACGCTCCATCCGGTCCGAAGACGCGGTTCAACTCAAGCGACGAGTGGCGATGCCATACAGCGTAGGAGAGGAGGACGGTCAACGGAAGCAGCAGAAGTAGGGCCCGCTGTTTCGGGAAAATAGCAGCTCCGATCCTCTGGTCAATCGGTTCCTGCGCCCTGCCCTGCATCATGACGTACGACCGTCGGCGCGACGAAGGCCGAGACCACCGTATAGCCCGGAGACTTGAGAACCAACCGATAGGCTTAAACTGGTCACGAATATTGACCCTGCCCAGAGCGACTCGAGTTTTCTGCCGGTGTCCGCCATAGGCTTTTCGAGACGTCTAACGCTTGGCTAACCCGCGGGCAGTGCCGGCGCGGGACTTGCCGGTTGGTGGTCAACTGGCCCGGCCTTGAGGACAGCAAGGCCCGTGCCGGTGCTGACCGTCGGGTTAAGCCAGTAGTTATACGACCATCGCTCATTTCCATGTAGTTGGATTCCGCGGTTTATCTCCGCACTGCGCATCGCCACTATCACCGGAGCCGTCGGGGTGAATTACCGTTGGATCGCCTCCTTCGGGCTCAGTCGGTCCGATAAAGAAAACCTGTGACCAGATTGTCGTCATAGACCTGATACCAGAATCGGCGCTTCGCCCGTGGGCGTGTCGACAATGTAACGATGACCCGAAATATTGTCCGACAGTACTTGATCTCGTCGGCCTTGCCGAAACAAGGACCTCCGCGCGGACAACGCTGAATGGCGGAGTGCCAGCCGGACCAGGCACGATCACGTCGTCAGAGCCCGAGATCGCGAGTTCGACCGGTGAGATCTGTGGTGGCAGAGGGACAGCAATGTCGTCGGCTGATCGTGGAGTGACCGGCCTCAGGGCTGGCAGAAGGATCAGGACCGCGATGGTGTGCCGGAACCGCATGGGTCACTCGGAATCGAATCCGTCCAACTAAGATTCGCTTCATCACTACGATAACGGATAAGCATAGTGGGCGGTATAACATGGCCGGCCTTCAAAACCGACCTGAAAAGTGACCTATCCACGCCGTTTCTCCAGGCCCCCGCTATGTACGCGTTGATATACTGCGAACGCTCGCTGCATAACACAATAAACATAGACTGTCATTCTGGCGCACTCACCTGTCCAGGGGGCTCCGAACTCCCAGGCCCCCGCGATTCAAGACGTGCGTGTAGATCATGGTCGTGCTGACGTCCGTGTGCCCCAGGAGTTCCTGGATCGTCCGGATGTCCTGTCCCGCTTCCAGCAGGTGCGTGGCGAACGAATGCCTCAGGGTGTGACAGCTCGCCGGCTGGCTGATCCCTGCCTTGCGGACAGCATCCCGCACAGCCCGCTGCAGGACCGATTCGTGCAGGTGATGGCGCCGGACCTGGCCGGTCGCGTTGTCCACGTAGAAGCGGGTCGCGGGGAACACCCACTGCCAGCCCCATTCCCGGTCGGCGCCCGGGTACTTCTTCACCAGGGCATGGGGCAACTCCACTCGTCCGAGACCCTTGCCTAGGTCTCCCTGGTGAACCCTGCGGACTCGTTCGAGGTGCTCAGCGAGTGGAGCACGGACCTTGTCGGGAAGGATGGTCACTCGGTCCTTCCCTCCTTTGCCCTGGCGGACCGTGATCTGGCCCCGGGTGAAGTCGATATCCTTGACCCGAAGCCGCGCACATTCCATGAGCCTGAGCCCGGCTCCATAGAGCAGGCTTGCCTGGAGCCACAGGGTTCCGTGCAGGTTCCGCAGGACGGCCTGGACCTCCTCCCGGGTCAGGACGACCGGGAGCCTGACGGGGCGCTTGGCCCGGACGACCCCTTCGAGCCAGTCGAGATCACGGCCCAGGACATCCCGGTACAGGAACAGGATCGCGGCGAGGGCCTGGTTCTGGGTGGAGGCGCTCACGCGGCCTTCGACGGCAAGGCTCGTGAGGAACCGGCTGACCTCCGCCTCACCCAATTCCAGGGGATGGCGCTTGCCGTTGAACAGGATGAATCGGCGGATCCAGTTGACGTAGGTCCTTTCCGTTCGGAGGCTCAGGTGCCGTGCACGGGCGATGGCGCGTGCCTGATCCAGAAGCCGGGGTGGCCCAGAAGGAGGGATCCGGGTCGGGCCACCTCCTTCCCGCAGGCGCAGCGGAATCCTCGGGCCGCCCGATTCAGGGCTGCCGTAATCCACGCCACCACTGGACTGCTGATCCGCCATAGGGCAGGGCCCTTTCAGCGAGGAGGCTGCAGAAACTGTACGCCGGTTCACAGGGGGGAACAAGGCGCAAACTCGCGCCCTGCTGAGCCCCGCTCAGCATGTCGCAGGCCTCCTGATGTCGGCAGGGCGGCTCAGAAGTGGACGGATTGCAGCGCTGCTGCGGTGAGGAAGGGCTTCAGGGCGCTGATGGGGCCGCTCCTTGCCCCCGAAGAAGTCCCGGCGTGGCGCCGCGGAATGCCCGCTCCGAATCTCCGATGGCGGCCGCGCAGCCGTCGCCGGGCGTGTTGGGGCCGGGGACCGCCCGGCCCTCGCCTCCTAGTACGCGATCTGGACCCGGTACCGGACGATCGTTTCGCCGTCCTTGGGGACCGGCACCTCGAAGCCGAGGGTTCCCGCGTCCACCTTGATGGCCGGGTGGGTCGAGTCCACGACCTTCCACTCGCCGCCGACCGGCTCGCGCAGGGTGACTGTCACGGGCTCGCTCTTGTGGTTGCGGATCCGGATCTCAAAACCGACCTCGATGTCGTACGGCTTGATATTGAGCGAGCGGTAGTCGGTCTGGCGGCGGGAGGCGACCACGTCGAACGCATCGCCGATCTTCAGCGTCACCTTCTCGTCCTTGGGGGTGTGCTTTATGGCGTCCTCGCCGATGAACTGCTCCGCGCCCGAACTGTCCTTCTTGTACACGCGCACGGTGCCGGCGGGCAGCGGCATGCCGAGCCGGTTCGCGGCCTCGTTCTTGAACTCGAGGAAGACGCCCACGGGCAGGTCGCGCCCCAGGTCCCCCTGCTGCGAGCGGTACCACCAGTTCTGACCGGTGATGAGGAAGGTCTTCTTCAGGGCGACCCCCTCGGCCGACAGCAGCCGCATCTGCTTCGATTCGTTCTCGGCGAGGGTCGTCTTCCGGTCGAGGGTGTAGAGGTGGTACTCGAAGAACGACTCCTCGGCGAAGCGCGGGGCGCCCGCCTTCGCCTCCGCCATCCGGTCCATCGCCATCATCACCTGGGGGGCGGGGGCGGCGCGGTTGACCTGGCCGGCGACCAGCTTGAGGGTGGCGTCGTCGAAGCGGGCGCCGCTCTGGTTGGTCAGCGTCACCCAGCCGGTGAGGGCCGCCTTCGTGTCCGCGGCGTCCACGACGGCGACGTAGTCGGCCGACCAGGAGAGGCCTCCGGTCAGGTAGGCGACCTCGAGGCGCTGCCTTGGCGCGCCGCCATTGTCGAGGCGCCAGAGCAGCGTCGGGCGGGCGTAAAGCGCCTCGGGGAGCTTCGGCAGGATGACGCGGCCGGGGTGGCCGATGGCGATCCGGTCGCCGATCCGGTACACCGGCCCGCCGTTGATCGACAGGAGCGTGGCCGGTGTGATCGAGGTCTTGAGCGTTTCGTCGGTCTCGACCAGCTCGACCTCCTTTCCGACGTACTTCTCCATCAGCTTCTCGGGGGAGATCAGGTCGAAGACGTAGTTCTGCTCGATGATCGAGAACCGGTCCGGGTCGGTCAACGAGCGGACGGCCACCGTGACGGGGTTGATGCGCGAGGCGACGTCCTCGAAGCGGATGACGCTTTCGCCCGCGGCGAGCGGGGTCTCGCGGATCTCCTTCACGAAGGCGAGGTCCTGGTTGTAGACCGTGACGGCGACGTCGGTGCGCGTGTCGCGGGAAACGACGGGTACGGAGCCGCCCGCGCCGCCGCCCGCGGCGGCCGTCGCGGCCCGCGCGGGGCCGGCCGCCACGGCGAGCGCGGCCAGCATGAAGGCGACAATCGGCATCGCGAGAATCGCCGGGGCCGCGAATGCCGCCAGATGCCGGCGCTCGGATCGGGTTCGGATCGATTTCGGTTCTGTCGGCGTGGAGTTCATGCTCGTGTCTCCTGTTCTGTTCCCGCTGCCAGCCGGCGCTCCCCGGGGGGCGGCCCGTCTCCGGGTTCTCCGCTTCGGGACCATGCGCGGCCGCGGGCCTTCTTCCAGGGCATTATGACAGGGCGATGGGGCGGAAGTTCCCGCGCGGAGGGCCGATTCCTTGACGCCCCCCCACGCCGGCCGTAGCATCGCCGCTCGCCCGAAGCGCCGTGCTCCGGGGGTGCCTGCGCGGCGCCGGCGTCAGCGCGATGCCAAGGGTCGCCGGCTGTATCCGATTGGCGACCGAAGGGGATTCCGACCCTGTGGCTGCCGGATCGAGGGCAGACCGGGAGCGCGGGGAATGCCCCCTCCGTGGGATGACGGGGAGAGGTGACCGGAATGTCAGTAGTCTCGACGATCGACCATCTCGAGTGCCCGCGCTGCTCGGCGCGCCACGACCACCGCCGCCCGGCGTTCCTGTGCGGGTGCGGTTCGCCGCTCCTGGTCCGCTACCGGCTCGGGGAGGCGCGGGGCTCGATGACCGCTGCCGCGCTCCGCGACCGGCCGCCGACGATGTGGCGCTACCGCGAGGTCCTGCCCGGGGTGGGGGAGCCGGTCTCGCTCGGCGAGGGGATGACGCCGCTGCACCACGCGCGGCGCCTCGGCGCCGGGCTCGGCATGGACGCCCTGTTCATCAAGGACGAGTCGGTGAACCCGACCGGCTCGTTCAAGGCGCGCGGCCTGTCCGCGGCCGTCACGGTCGCGCGCGACCTGGGCGCGAGGCAGGCGGCCGTCCCCTCGGCCGGGAACGCGGGTGGGGCTCTCGCGGCGTACGGCGCGCTCGCCGGCATCCGGGTGAAGGTCTACCTGCCCGAGACCACTCCGGCCCCCTTCTTCCTCGAGGCCAGGGTCCACGGGGCGGAGATCGAGAGCGTCGCCGGCTCGATCGCCGACTGCGCCCGGCGCCTGGCCGAGGAAAACCGCGACGGGGCCTGGTACGACGTCTCGACCCTCAAGGAGCCGTACCGGATCGAGGGGAAGAAGACGATGGGGTACGAGCTGTTCGAGCAGTCCGGGGGGCGCCTGCCCGACGCCATCATCTACCCGACGGGGGGCGGCACGGGGCTGATCGGGATGTGGAAGGCGTTCGAGGAAATGGAGGCGCTCGGCTGGATCGGCCGGGAGCGCCCGAGGATGTACTCGGTGCAGGCGGCCGGGTGCGCGCCGATCGTCCGGGCCTTCGAGGCGGGCCAGGAGACGGCCGGGACCTGGCAGGACCCGGCGACCTACGCTTCGGGCCTGCGCGTTCCCGCGGCGCGGGGCGATTTCCTGATCCTGCGGGCCCTGCGCGAGAGCGGGGGGGGCGCCGTCGCGGTCACGGACGAAGAGATGGCGGGCGCGGTGCGGGAGATCGGCGCGGGGGAGGGGATCCACGCGGCCCCCGAGGGGGGCGCGACCCTGGCCGCGCTTCGGGCCTTTCTTTCGTCGGGCGCGATACGCCGCTCCGAGCGGGTCGTCCTCTTCAATACGGGCACGGGGCTGAAGTACCCGGACCCGCCGATGACCGCGCGCCAGCAGTGAATATTGGGGAAGGGACGGGCGGGGAGGGGCAGGGGGCTCCCGCCTGTACAGGCCGGGGTGGGTCATGAATTCGGGTCCCGAGCGGGGCGCCACCTGTGAATCCGGCGATGGAACCCGGGGAGCCCCTATCCCAGGCCGGGGGGCGGTCGCGAATTCGGGCCCCGGGCCGGGGCACGCGGACCCGCACGGGACCGGGGGTCGGTCGTGAATTCGGGCCCCGCGCCGAGGCGCCCGGACCCGTTCCGGGCCGGGGGTGTGTCATGATTGACCTCGGCCCCGGACAGAACGGACAATCCGGGGGCAGGGACGGACGGGTCGGGGCAGGGGGCTCTTGCCTGTAACAGGCCGATGACACTTCAGGGAAAACCGATGCGTCGAGCAGCAAAGTACACGGCGGACCTTGCCCTGATCCACGGCAACGTCTTCACGGGCAATCCAACGCAGAAGCGGGCCCAGGCGATCGCGATCAAGGGGAACCGGATCATCGCCGTCGGCTCGGACGAGGGGATCCTCCCCCTGGTCGGAAAGGCGACCCGGGTCCTCGATCTTGGAGGCCGGTTCGTCTGCGCCGGCTTCAACGATGCGCACGTCCACCTCGTCGGCGGGGGGTTCTCGCTGGGGCGGGTGGAGCTTCGCGGGGCGACCACCCTCGAGGAACTGCGCGACCGGGTCGCGGGGGGCGCCTCGCGCCTCGCCGAGGGAGCCTGGATCGAGGGGCGCGGCTGGGACCAGACCCAGCTGCCGGGAGCGGAGTACCCGCCCATCGGCCTCCTCGACGAGGCCTCGGGCGGGCGGCCCGCCTTCCTCTTCCGGACCGACGGGCACACGGCCTGGGCGAACTCGGCCGCGCTCGCCGCCGCCGGGATCGGGCCCGACACGGCGAACCCGCCCGGCGGGGAGATCGTGCGGGGGCCGGACGGGGCCGCGACAGGGATCCTGAAGGAATCGGCGGCGACGCTCGTCGAGCGGGTGATCCCGCGTCCCGGCCCGGCCGAGCAGCGGGCGGCCGTGCTCAGCGCGCTGGCCGAGTTCCGCAGGCTCGGCATCACCTCGGTCTCGGAATTCTCCCCGCCCGGGGCCGCTCGCGTCTACTCGGAGCTCATGCAGGAGGGGCGCCTCACGGCGCGGATCAGCGTCTGGGCCGCCCTCACCGACGACATCGAATCGGCCGAGAGCATCCGCGACCTGTTCCTGCCGGACAACCTGTACCTGCGCTGCACGACCCTGAAGGCGTACCTCGACGGCACGCTCGGCGCCCACACGGCCGCCCTCGTCCATCCGTACGCGGACGCGGCCGGCGAGCTCGGCCTGGCGCAGATCGCCGAGGAGCCGCTCCGGCGCCTCGTCCGCCGCGCGCACCGCGCCGGCTTCCAGGTGGCCCTGCACGCCATCGGGGACAAGGCGACGAAGCTGGCCCTCGACGCGATCGAGCACATCGGCCAGGACGTGCGCGCCCGCCGGCACCGGATCGAGCACGCCGAGGTGGTCGACCCGAACGACATCCCGCGCTTCGTCGCCTCGGGCGTCGTAGCCTCGATGCAGCCCTCCCAGCTCATCTCCGACCTGCGCTGGCTGGTGGAACGGCTCGGCCGCGAGCGGCTGGCTGAAGCGTTCCCGTGGCGGCGCCTCGCGGACAGCGGCGCGCGCGTCATCTTCGGCAGCGACTGGCCGGTCGAGCCCCTGAACCCGATGCTCGGCCTGTTCGGCGCGACCGCGACCCTCGCGGCCGAGGGACTCCCCTCGCTCGGGCTCCGCGCGGAAGCCCAGTTCGGCGCGGAGGAGGCGCTCGCCGCCTACACCGCCGGTCCGGCCTGGGCCACCTTCGAGGAGGCCCTGAAGGGGACGGTCATCGCGGGCCATCTCGCGGACCTCGCCGTGCTGACGGGCGATCCCACGCGCGTGCCGACCGAGGAGATCCCGTCGCTGGCGGTGGACTTCACGATCTTCGACGGGAAGGTGGTCTACTCGAGGGAAGGCGCGGGGTCCGAGGCGTAGGACGCGGGCCAGGCGCCTCCGCCCCGGGTGCGGAGGAACCGGTGGAAGGCAAAGTCGTCGTATCCGGCATCAAGTTCCATGGCTACCACGGCCTGACCCGGATCGAGCGGGAGATCGGCGTCCGCTACAGCGTGGACGTCGAGCTGACGCTCGACCTCGAGAAGGCGGCGAAGAGCGATCGCGTCGAGGACACGATCGACTACCGCAAGGTCCACCAGGTCGTGATCGAGGTCGGAAAGAGCAATTCCTACCACCTCATCGAGACGCTGGCGGCGCGGCTCGTGGATGCGGTGCTGAAGCAGACCGCGGCCGGCTCCGTCCTCGTGCGCGTGCACAAGGAGACCCCGATCCTGGACGGGATCGTGGACGCGGTCAGCGTCGAACTGATGAAGGTGAGGCCGAGGAGGGGCGCGAAGCGGTCATGATCGTCAAACAGGGTTTCTCGTTCGAGGCGGCCCACCGCCTGCCGAAGCACCCCGGCAAGTGCTTCAACCTGCACGGGCACTCCTACCGTTTCATGCTCTCGCTCGACTGCCCGGTCAACCCCGACACGGGGATGACGATCGACTTCGGGGACATCGTCGCCGCCGTGCACGAGCACATCCTCGATGTCTGGGACCACAAGAACCTGAACGATTTCATGGACAACCCGACCGCCGAGCACATCGTGGTCGAGATCTGGGACAAGCTGGCCGGGAAGCTCCCCGGGCTGAAGGAGATCGAGCTCTGGGAGATCCCCGAAAGCAGCGTCGTCTACCGCGGCGAGCTCTCGCGCGGCAAGGGCGCATGAAGCGACGGGCCGCACCATCGCGGACGGCGCGTCCGGCGAAGAAGGGCGCGCGGGTGAATGCGCGCGTGCGGGCGGGGAGCGGGAAGGCCGGCCCGGCTGCGGGATGGCAGGCCCCCGACCGGCTAGCGATGGAGCGGGCGATTTCCCTGTTCCTGCGGGCCGCGGGGGCGCCGCTTTCGGCCGCGGACCGCGTCCGCACTCCCGAGCGCGTGGCCGAGGCCTGGGCCCTCGAGCTGCTCGGGGGGTACGCGACCGACCCGGTCGCCGAGCTGCACCTGGGAGCCGGCGGGGCGGGGCGGGGGACTGGTCGTCCTGCGCGACATCGTCTTCCATTCGATGTGCGTCCACCACCTGCTGCCGTTCTTCGGACGCGCCCACGTCGCCTACATCCCGAACCGGCGCCTCGTCGGCCTGTCGAAGGTCGCCCGCGTCGTGGACATCCTCGCGCGGCGCCTGCAGGTGCAGGAGCGGCTGACCGACGGCGTCGTGGACGCGATCGTCCGGGGCCTTCGCCCGGCGGGAGCGGCCTGCGTCATCGAGGCCGAGCACCTGTGCGTGGCCTGCCGGGGCGTGCGCCGCAGCGGCGTGAAGATCGTCACGACCCGCTTCACCGGCCGCCTCGCCCGCGGTCCCCTTCACGACGAAGCGCTCCGCCTTCTCACACCACCGCCGCCCCCCCCGCCCCGCCCGCGCCGCTGACCCGCCCGCTCCGCGGGAAACTGGGGTGATCGCTATCCTCTTCATCACCCGGGGCGCGCGCTCAGGCGGATCGAGTTTTCGGGACTGGCGGCGCGTGTACAATGGCGCCGCCTCGGCTGGTTGGTGTGAGTCTGCCGCAGGACGGAAGAACCGATTGAAAAAACCGGCCCTCCACCTGTTCGCGCTCGCGTCGTTCCTCGCGGCGTCCATGGCCCCGGCCGTGCAGGCGTTCGAGGGCACGCCTGGCGCGGCGCGGGCAACGACCGACGTGCATGCTCGCGCGTCGGCCGGGCTGCGGGCTGGTGCCCACCCCATTGCGTCGAAGAAGAAACCGGCCCCCGCGGCGCGCCACGCAGCGCCCGCGGACGGCCCGCCCCCGCCCCCCCTCGACAATCCGGCGCTTCACCGCGACCAGCCGGTCCGGGTCGGCCTGAGCGCGAACCGCGAGCGCGTCGTCCTCTCCTGCGCCGGCCCCTTCCGCGTGACCGACCCGGCGACGGGCCAGGCGGCCTGGAAGGAGTCTTACGGGCAGCCCCTCATGGTCGGGGTGCGCGGGGCCCCGCCGACCGAGGGGCGCATCTACCGGGCCCAGACCGGCTCGTTCGAGAAGAAGGAGGCGGCCGAGGAGCTGGCGGCGCGGCTGCGGACCGAGCTGGGCGAGCCGGTCGTGGTTGCGTGGGTGCCCGACCGGAAGGTCTGGCGCGTGCGCGTGGGGGCCGCCGACAGCCGGGAGGGGCTCGCCGGGGTGATGGCGAAGCTGCGCGCGGCGGGGCACGCGGATGCCTGGATCAACGACGAGCCGGTGCCGCAGGAAGGGGAGAGCAGCCTGGTCCTGGTGGACGCGAACTACGACACGAAGGTCGCCCCGACGAAGGCGCTCCTGGTCGAGCCGGCGGCTTCCGGGTCCCTCCTCTCCGTGGACGGGAAGACCTACCGTGGTTCGCTCGAGGTGAGGATCGATCTGTCGGGCGGGATCCGCGTCGTGAACATCCTGCCGGTCGAGAGCTACCTGCGCGGCGTCGTCCCGGCCGAGCTGGGGCCGGGCGTCTACCCCGAGCTCGAGGCGCTGAAGGCGCAGGCGGTGGCGGCGCGCACGTACGTCTACCGCAACCTCGGGCAGTTCGCCGAGGAGGGGTTCGACCTGTGCGATACCCCGCGCTGCCAGGTCTACGAGGGCGTGAAGGTCGAGCACCCGCTCTCGGACCGCGCGATCCGGGAGACGGAAGGGGAGATCGAGACCTGGCTCGGGACCCCGATCAACGCGCTCTACACCTCGACCTGCGGCGGGCACACCGAGGATGCGATCGAGATCTTCCCCGAGGACGCGGCGCCCTACCTGACCGGCGTGCCGTGCGGGCCCGAGCAGCGCTCGCACAGGGCGAGGCGGATCCTTCTCGCCGGGGATCCGGCCCTCGCCGACGCCTCCGGGCCGGCGGCCGAGGCGGCGGCGCTCCTCGCGGTGCACGGGCTGATCCCGAGGGGCGCGCTCGGCGCCGGGCCGCTCGCGCAGACGATCCCCACCGCCGAGGCGGAATCCTGGATCGAATCGATGCGCACACCTGCGGCGTCGTCGAGGAGGCGGGCGCCGGCGGCGCGGGGGGAGCGGGTGAAAGCGGGGTGGGGCGAGCCGGGGGGAAGGGGCATCGAACGGGAGCGATTCGAAGAGCAGCCGCAGGGCTGACGTCGGTCGCGGCGCGATCAGCGGCAACGATGCGTACCCACGGCAGGCCCGCTCGGCAGTGAACGGGGGAGAGCTCGGAAACGGGGTGGCAGCGGGCGCCGGTGGCCACGGGACCAGGGTTGGGAACGGCTCGCAGGGGGACACCGTCGGCGCGCCGGGCAACGGTTTCCCGGGCGGCAACGGCGGCAGCGGACCGACGGTCGCCTCCCTGGCCGCGACGCTGGTCGAGCGGCTGGGCTGGCAGGCGCGCGTCGCGCTGCTGGTGGGGAACGAGGACCCGGAGAGCTGGCTCCCCGACGATGAGCCCGCGCTCAGCCCCGGAGAGGCGTTTGCGGTCGCCTACTTCATGCGCGAGGGGGCCTGGCCGGAGAGCGGCCTGGGGCTGCCCGACCCCCGGAGGGTCGCGAACCGGGGCGACCTGGCCCGCCTGCTGCTGCACGCCGCCCGCTCCTGCGACCTGCTCGACCTGGACGAGGCGATCGTGCGCGGCGGGGACGAGTCTGCCCTGACGGTCTCCCGCAAGGGGGTGAAGGAGTTGCGCCGGATCGATCCCTCGGCGCTCCTGTTCGCGGACTTCGGCGCCGGCCCGGCGCCCGTGCGCCGCGTGGCCGTGGTCGCGGGCGACAAGGTGCGCTACCACGCCGGGGCGGCGGGCGCCCTCGACGAGCTGCTCCTCCTGCCGGGCAGGCAGGGGGCCTCGGACGATCGGTACAGCTCGGTCTCCACCTGGCAGGTCGCGTACACGGCCGAGGAGCTGGCGAAGAGGCTCGACCAGTACCTCGGCTCGGGATCGCTCCTCGACGTGGTGGCGGTCCGCCGGGGGGTTTCGGGCCGCGTGACCGAGCTCAAGGTCGTCGGAACCGGCGGGCAGGCGATGATCAAGGGATTCCGGATCCGCACGGCGCTCGGATTGAAGGAGAACCTGTTCACGATTGTTCGCCAGAGGACGCGCGCGGGCGCGCTGCGCCGCGTGGTCTTCACCGGGCGCGGCTGGGGACACGGCGTGGGGCTTTGCCAGATCGGCTCCTACGGGATGGCGCTGCGGGGGGCCTCCTACCGGGAGATCCTCGCGCACTACTATTCCGGGGCGATCCTCGCGCGGGTCCCCTGATCGAAGCGTCCGCCGGGCGCCGGGCGGCTCTTGCTCTGGAATTCGCTTGGTCGTAGATCCTCAATCGGATTAGATTGAGGCCGACGTGACCGGCAAGGAGGGATGACGTGGTCCGGGCTCTGATCCGCACGGGGTTGCTCATCATCGCGATCGCGGTCGCGGCGCTGATCGCGGCCGACACCCAGACCAACGCGGCCTACAGGGACCTGGCGAAGAAGGGCCTGCTCCTGGGCGCGATCCTGTGCGGCTCGGGGCTGGTCCTGGCGTTTCTCATGCGGGTGCTGAACCTCTCGAGTACCCGGCGCTGCCCGCGCTGCCGCAAGCGGGTCCCCCGCGGGCACATCTACTGCGAGGATCACTTCCAGGAAGCCCTCTCCCATGCCCGGGACCGATTCCGGCCCTGACGCTCCCCGCGCCTCCCTGATCGTCGTCCTCGGAACGACCGCATCGGGAAAATCCGAGGTCGCCGCCTATCTTGCGGAGGCGCTGGGCGGCGAGGTGGTCGGCTGCGACTCGATGCAGGTCTACCGGGGCTTCGACGCGGGCACGGCGAAGCCGTCCGCCTTGCTCCGCGCGCGGGTTCCCCACCACCTCGTGGACGTGGCCGACCCGTCCCGCGACTTCAACCTCGGCGATTACGTCCGCCTGGCCGGGCGGGCCGTGGAGGGGATCCTCGGTGCGGGCCGGATCCCCGTCATCGCGGGGGGGACCGGCCTCTACCTGCAGGGCCTCCTGCGGGGGATCTTCGAGGGGCCGCGCCGCGACGAGGAGCTGCGCCGGCGGCTCCACGCGATCGGCGAGCGCCGCGGGGGCGATGCGCTGCACCGGATCCTCCGGCGGGTCGACCCCGGGGCGGCGGCGAGGCTCGCACCGCGCGACCTGCAGCGGATCGTGCGCGCCCTCGAGGTGCGCTTCTCAACCGGGCGGCCGCTGACGGAGCACCTGCGCGACCAGGGGGGCGGAGCCGACCGCTGGCCCAGCGTGAAGCTCGGCCTGACGATGCCGCGGCCCCTGCTCTGGACGAGGATCGAGGAGCGGGTGGAGCGGTTCCTGGCCGGGGGCTGGGAGGAGGAGGTGCGCGGCCTGCTCGCGACCGGGCCCCCCGGGAGCGCGAACGCCTGGAAGGCGCTCGGCTACCGGCAGGTGGCCCGCCTCGTGCGCGGGGAGATCGGACGGGACGAGGCGCTGCGGGAGATCGCGCTCGAAACGCGCCGCTACGCGAAGCGGCAGATGACCTGGTTCCGCCGCGAGCCGGGCGTCGTCTGGTTCGAGCACGAGGGGGAGCCTCCCCTCGCCGCGATCGAAGGGCTCGTCCGGGAGCGGCTCGGGACCCCGGCCTAGCGCGGCGGGCCGCTCGGGGCTATCTTGGAGTCCGTCACATAGGCGCCGGGCGAGGGGAACGGACGGAGGTGAGGGTGCAGATGAGCGAGAACCAGGATCGGGAACAGGGCGTTCAGAACGATTTCTTCAACGAGGCGCGCAAGAACCGCACGCGCCTCTCGATCTTCCTGACCAACGGCAAGCGCCTCGCGGGACGCATCAAGTCGTTCGACCGCTTCGCGATCGTCCTCGACGCGGGGGGCGGAGCCGAGGAGATGGTCTTCAAGCACGCGATCGCGACGATCTCGGTCGCCCCGCACCGCGCGGCCCCGCCCGACGGGGGCGGCTATCGCGCGCAGAGGCCCGCGGGAGCCGAGACGAGGCCGGCCGGAGCGCCGGCGGCTCCCGCCACGGCCGCTCCCGCCTCGGCCACGGCGGCCACGGCCCCGGTCGGAGCCCAGGATCCCTCGAAGTCCACCGAGTAGAGCGCGGGGCGGGGCCCGGGTCAGCGGCGGAAGATGCCGTTGCCCGAGAGGTTCTGGGACGCGGGGGAGGTCAGCTCCTTGATCCGGTGCTGGAGCTTGTCGATCTTCGACTCGAAATCCTGGCGCTGGAACGCGAGCTGCTGGGCGAGCTTGTCGCGCTCCTCTTTCAGGGCGTGCATCACGGCGCCGGTGTCCTGCAGCGTGTCCTGGCCCTGCATCTGGCTCTTCAGGCTCGCGATGTAGGCTTCCTTGTCGGCCATCTCCTGCCGGAAGCGCTCCTGGGCCTCGTCGTAGAGGCGCCGGATCTCCTGCAGCTCCAGGATCTTCGAATAATCGGCGGTCGAATCGGCCATGGGATCTCCTTCCGGCGCGCGCCCGTCCCCCTGGAGGTGCTGGCGCAGCTCGAGCGTCAGCTCGCCCGGCGTCGGCGAGGCGCCGAGGGCGGCTTCGCGGGTGACGACGCCGTTCAGGACGAGCGCGATGAGCGACTGGTTGAGCGACTGCATCCGCTCGAACGAGACGGACTTCTCGATCTCCTCGTGCAGCTCCGAGGTCTTTCCCTCGGCGACCAGCTTCGAGACCCTGGGGTTCCTCCTGAGGATCTCGACCGCCGCCACCATCCCCGACCCGTCCTTCCGCTCGACGAGCTGCAGGGAGATGATCCCCTGCAGGACCTGGGCGAGCTGGAAGCGGATCTGCCGGTGCTGGCCCTCGGGGAACGAGTCCACGATCCGGTCGACCGTCTGCGCGGCGCTGTTCGAGTGGAGCGTCGAGAAGACCAGGTGTCCCGTCTCGGCGGCCGTGAGGACCGTTCCGATCGTCTCCGTGTCGCGCATCTCGCCGAGCATGATCACGTCGGGATCCTGCCGCAGCGTGTTGTGAAGCGCCTGGGCATGGCTGCGCGTGTCGGTGCCGACCTCGCGCTGGGACACGGTGCCGAGGTTGTCGCTCAGGAGGAACTCGATCGGGTCCTCGATGGTGACGACGTGGACGAGGTAGTGGTCGAGGATCTCCCGGATCATCGCCGCGAGCGTGGAGGACTTGCCCGATCCCGACGGCCCCGTGACGAGCACGAGCCCCTGCGAGAGCGAGGTGAACTCCTTCAGCACCTCGGGCAGCCCCCACTCGTCGAGCGAGGGGAACTTGAACGGCACCTGGCGGAAGACCGCGGCGAGCGTGCTGCGCTGGTGGAAGATCGAGCCGCGGAAGCGCGAGACGCCGGCGAGGCTGTACCCGAAGTCGACGAAGAAGTTCTCCTCGAGGTCGGCCCTCTGGCGGTCGGTGAGGATCCGCGACAGCATCTCCTTGAGCACGGCCGGCGGGTACGGCTCGACCGACTCCACGGGGTGGAGCTTGCCCCGGATCCGGAGCATGGGCGGCCGCATCGGCTTCAGGTGGAGGTCGGACGCCTCTTCCCGGGCCGCCAGCCGGAGGAGTTCGTCGATCTGCATCCCTGAAGAATGTAGGTGCCGGGACCGGGCCGGTCAATCCGGGCCGCGCCGCCGTCCCGGCCGCCCGACGGCCGCGCTCCCCCCATGGGCCTGGCGGCGGGACCCGGCGGCGGGACGGTTGACGGGGGCGGCCGGAGCGGGATAAAAAGACGCACCATGGCGATGCTGCGGGAGGTGCTGAGGAACTTCACGTTCGCGAACCAGCTGACCTTTCTCCGCCTGATCGCCGTCCCGTTCTTCATCATCGCCATCCTCACGAACCGGCCCGGGATCGCGCTTGCGCTCTTCATCGCGGCGGCGGTCACCGACTGGTTCGACGGCCTGATCGCGCGCTTCCTGAAGCAGACGACCGCGCTCGGCGCCTTCCTCGACCCCATCGCCGACAAGCTGCTGATGACGGCGGCCTTCATCTGCCTCACCATCCCCGACCACCCGAAGCTGCTCCCGGAGTACATCGCGGCGAACCACGTCCCGATCCAGCTGACGATCCTCACGATCTCGCGCGACACGTTCATCATCATGACCGCGATCCTGCTCTACGCCGTGTACGGGATCGCGAAGTTCCCGCCCACGGTCCTGGGGAAGATCACGACCTTCGCCGAGGCGATCACGATCGGCCTGTTCCTCCTCTACAACACGCTGGAGAAGGAGAGCGTGGTCGTGCTCTACGCGGTCTGGATCACCCTGACGCTGGTCGTCGTGTCGGGCTTCCACTACATCTACCGCAGCAGCAGCATGATCCACGACGCCCAGAAGAAGGCCGGCCGCCCGTCCTGACCCGGGCGCCCGCGAGGCGGCGTCCCCCGCCGGGGCGCTATAATCCGCGCTCCGGAGAGTCCCCGTGAAAGTCACCCGCGAAACCCTCGAGGCGCTCGAGTTCCCGTTCGTGCGCGGCCTGCTGGCCGCGAGGACCGCGACGCCGCTCGGCTCGCCCCTGGCCCTCGCCCTGGAGCCGCTGGCGGACCCCCGGGCGGTCGCGGCGCGGCTCGACGAGACCGACGAGGCGGTCCGGCTGATCGAGAAGGAAGGGGGGCTGCCCCTTCGCGGGATCGAGCCGGTCGTGGAGATCCTCGAGGCCGCGCGGCCCGAGGGCGGGATCCTGACGGGGGCGGAGATCCTCGCGGCCGTCGATTTCTGCCAGCTCGTCGAGGCGGTCCGGGCGCGGCGGCAGAAGCTGCGCGAGGAGTACCCGATCCTCGGCGCGCAGGCCGCGCTGCTGCCGGATTTCCAGCCGATCGTGAAGGCGATCGCCGGCAGGATCGCCCCGGGCGGGGAGCTCGAGGACAGCGCGAGCCCCGAGCTGGCGCGGATCCGGGCGCGGATCCACGCCGCCACGGGGACCCTGCGCGCGCGCCTCGAGGCGATCCTCGCCCGCTCGGGGGCCGACAAGACCTTCAGCGATTTCTTCGTCACCGAGCGCGGCGGGCGCTTCGTCCTGCCCGTGCGCTCCGACGCGCCGGCGCCCGTGAAGGGGATCGTCCACGGCGGGTCGAGCAGCGGCGCGACGCTCTTCATCGAGCCCCTGGCGACCGTGGACCTGAACAACGAGCTGGTCCGCCTGCGCGACGACGAGGCGGCCGAGATCGAGCGGATCCTGCGCGACTGGACGGGGCGCCTGCGGGAGCGGCTCGAGGACCTGTTCGCGGCCGTGGACGGGATCGCCCGGCTCGACCTCGCGCAGGCGTGCGGCCACCTCGCCCGCGACCTGCGGGCGGTGCGGCCCGAGTTCGAGGAGGGCCGGGGGATCGAGATCGCGAAGGGGCGCCACCCGCTCCTCGAGAAGGTGCTCGCGACCTCGGGCGGACGGATGGTCCCGGTGGACCTGTTCCTGCCCGCGGGGTCGAGCACGCTCATCGTCAGCGGGCCGAACGCCGGCGGCAAGACGGTCGTCCTCAAGACGGCCGGCCTGCTGGCGCTGATGGCCCACTCGGGGCTGCGGGTGCCGGCGGCGGACGCGCGCTTCCCGTGGCTGCGGCAGGTCCTCGTGGACATCGGGGACCGCCAGTCCCTGGAAGGGTCGCTCAGCACCTTCTCGGCCCACATCCAGAACCTGCAGCAGATCGTCTCGACCCTCACCCCGCCCGCGCTGGTCCTGATCGACGAGATCGGGACGGGGACCGATCCGGTCGAGGGAGGGGCGCTGGCGATCTCCCTCCTCGAACGCCTGCGCGCCGGGGGGGCGCTGACGATCGCCACGACGCACCACGGGCCCGTGAAGCTCTACGGCATCGAGACGCCGGGGGTGGCGAGCGCGGCCGTGGAGTTCGACGAGGCGACCCTCGCGCCGACCTTCCGGCTGCTGCAGGGGATCGCGGGGGCCTCGTCGGGGCTCGCGATCGCGGCGCGCCTGGGGCTCGACCCGCGGATCGTCGAGGACGCGCGGCGCAGGATCGCCCCCGGCGAGCGCGAGGCGGAGAGCTACCTCGAACGGCTCCGCGACCTCGTCGCGAACCTCGAATCCGACCGCGCCGAGCTGGAGCTGCTGCGCGCGCGCCTCGAGGCGGAGACGCGGCGCGCGCGCGAGCAGGCGATCCGCAGCGACAACGAGCGGGCCGAGCGGTTCCGCGGCGAGCTGGCGCAGGCGCTCGAGGAGTTCCGCGCCAAGGCGCGCGAGCACATCAAGGGGGTCGCCGACAAGAGGCAGACGATCCGCCTCGAGAACGAGCGCGCGAAGCGCGAGGCCGAGCTGCGGCGCGACCACGAGCGGCTGATGCGCGAATCGGCCCCGCTCGAGCCGCTCCCGCGCGGGCGGGAGGCGCGCCGCGCCGGCCGGGGCCCCGGGGCGGGCGGGGAAGGAAGCGCGGGCGGCGCGGTCCTCGAGCCGTTCGTCGTCGCGCCCGGGCGGACCGTCCTCGTGGGGCCCTACGAGCGGGAAGGGAAGGTCGAGGCGGTCGAGGGCTCGATGGTGATCGTCCTCGTCGGCGGCGCCCGCTTCCGCGTCCGGATGGAGGACTGCCTGCCGCCGGAGACCGGCTCCGCCCCGGAGCCCGTGCCGCTCTGGAAGGCGCCGCGCCCCGCCGCCCACGTCGATGAGCCCGCCCCGCCCTCGGTCCCCGTCGAGGTCAACCTGATCGGCATGCGGGTCGAGGAGGGGATGGAGGCGCTCGACAAGTTCCTGGACGATGCGATCCGCGCGGGGCACCGCGAGGTGCGCGTGATCCACGGGTTCGGGACGGGCCGGCTGCGGACGGCGGTGCGCAACCTCCTGTCGCGCCATCCCGCACGTCGTCTCCCACCGCCCCGGCGCCGGCTCCGAGGGCGGGGGCGGGGCGACGGTCGTCAGCCTCGCGGAATAGCCTTCGCGCGGGGCCGGGGGCGGTTGGGCGCCGCGCGCGAGCCTACTCGGCGTCCCTCTGCTTGAACCAGGCCTCCCAGTCGGCGACCTCCTCGGCCGAGAGGCGCTCCTCGCCCGCCCGGCCCGGGGCCGCCACCTCGTCGAGCGTCCGGCGGAACCGAAGGCTCGTGATGATCCGCGCCCTCAGCCGGCGGGCGCGATCGCCGAGCGCCCGGTCGCTCGTCACGAGGATGTACCCGGCCGGGTCCGGGGCGGCCGCGAGGATCTCGAGGATCCGGCTGTCGGCGTCGGTCGCGCGCCCGGCGAACAGGATCTGCACGTCGCCGAGGTGCATGCCCGGCCCGGAGAAGCCGGGGGCCGGATCGCCGTCGAAGACGACGGTGACCCTGGTCCTCTTCCCGCGCGCGAAGATGGCGAGCGCCCGCACGAGGCGCTCGCGCGCCCCCGGGTCCTTGATCCGCAGATCGGGGCTCAGCCCGAGCAGGTTGTTGCCGTCAACGATGTAGGGCATCGGTCGGCCCGCGGCCGCTCTCCCGGCGATCGCGCCGCCCCGCGCCGGCCGTCATGGGTTCTTCCCGACGGTCCGCGTCAGCTCGGCGAGCGCCGTGCCGGCTTCGAGGTTGGCGGGGTCCCACTTCAGGCACTCGCGGAGCTTCTCGATCGCCTTCTCGGTCTCGCCCATGCGGCGGTACAGGAGCCCGAGGTGCAGGTACCCGTCCGCCCGCGCGGGCTCGAGCTCGATCGCCCTGAGCAGCGAGGCCTCGGCTTCGAGGCGCAGCCGCGGGTTGCGCGACTGCACGATGCCGAGCAGCCGCTGGTACTCGGCGCGGTTCGGCTCGATCTCGGCGGCGTTCTGCAGGAACCTGAGCGCCTCCGCCGGCTTCCCTTCCTCGAACAGGCTGCGCCCGCGCAGGAAGTTCACCCGGGCGAGCGCCTGCTGGTCGCTGGCCGGCTGCTTCGGCCCCAGGCCCTTCGCGGCCCTCTCGGCGTCGTAGCGCGCCGCGGCTGTCGGGGTTGACCAGGCGTGTTGTACGCCTCCAGGACCTGCGCGAACAGCTCCTCCATCTCCTGGTGGAGCACGTCCAGGGGAGGGGAAAGGAACCGGTCCGGGTGGATCTCCTTGGCGAGCGTGTAGTAGGAGCGGCGCACGTCCTCGGTGGTGGCCGAGGTCTCGAGGCCGAGCGTCTTGTAATGGTCGGCGCCCATGAGGAGATCGTGCATCTGCTTGTAGTAGCGCACCCCGGCCGAGCTCTGGGATTCCTCGGAGACCTTCTTCCCGCGCGCCTTGAGGGCCGGGGGGATCGTGTCGTAGATGCCACCGTCCTTGCCGGAGGCGGCCCCCGCCGTGCCGACGATGCCGCACGCGAGCAGGGCGGCCGCGGCCCGCGCGATCTCGGCGCGCAGGGCGGGCGCGACCGCGAGCACCTCGGACAGGCGCTCTCCCTCCTCGGCGCGCGCCATGATCAGCGTCTCGGCCTTCGTCAGCTTCAGCTTCTGCAGGTCGCGCTCGGGCAGCGAGGGAGGAAGGAGCGCGGCGTTGCCGTCGTTGAGGAGCTTCGTGACGTCCTTCTCGCTCACCTGGCGCCGGGCCCGCTCGAGGGCGAGCTCGATCACGGGGATGTCGGTCGCGAACTCCCCGACGATGTTCGGCACCCCCTCCTCGTAGCGGAAATCCCCGCTGCGCCATTCGAAGCAGGGGACGATGATCCCGAGGATGTGCGACCGCATCGCATCGCGCAGTCCGTCGGGCGAAAGGAGCCCGGACACCAGGAGGTATTCGACCAGCCGCTGGCCGGGGGCGAGCTGCTCCTCGGCGCCCCGCACCGTCGGCTCGGGAAGGATGCCGGCCCGGATCAGGAACTCGCCGAAGCGGTCCTCCTGCATGTTCGAGGCCGCGAACCGGATCGTTCCCTTGAGGAAACAGATCTGCTTCTTCGCCGGGCCCCGTTCCAGCGTCAGGACGCCGGAGGGCATGCGCGATTGGATCTCCTGGACGATCAGGTCCAGAGGGCGGTCTTTGAGGCGGCCTTTCACCGGGCGGACAGGTCCTCTTCCAGGCTGTTCATATTTATGTCCCTCCGGCCCTCCGGTCCACCCGGCGGCCGGCGCGTCACCTGGGCCTCAGCGAGGAGAGCGGCTTGACGATCGGCGGGCCGGAGGAGCCCGTGGGCTTCCCCATGGCCGCGGCCGCGCGCCGGGCCGCCTGCTCGGAATCGTAGGTGCCGATGCAGACCGGCGAGAGTCCGTTCGGGAGGGCCCCCGGGGGGAGCACGAAGGCCTCGTCGCGGCCGAGGAGGCTGTCGAGCGAGCCGGACGGACGGGCGTTGTCGAGCCGCACGGCCGCGACCTGCACGGTCCAGGACGAGGCGGGCACGGTCCGCGCCCAGTCGTTCCAGGCCTGCGCCGCGCCGCTGTAGTTCTTCGCAGCGGCCAGCTCGCGCGCTTTCCTGCGCGCGGCGGCCGGGGCGGAGCCGCGCGGGGCGACCGAGGGCTCGCGCGACGGCGGCGCCGGCGTGGAGGAGGAGGCGCTCGGGGCGGTGTCCCGGGCCGGGGCGGCCCCGGACGCGGATGGCGTCGGGGGCGCCGGGGCGGCGGCTCCCTGGGGCGGCGCGGCGCCCGGGGAAGCGGCCCCGGAGGAAGGCGGGGCAGCCGCGCGCGCCGGCGTCGCCGGCCCGGTCGGCGGGGCGCTCTCGCGCTCGCTGAACGGATCCCGCGGAGAGGGCGCGGAGGGCGGCGGAGAGTCGAGGCCCCGGTCGGACGATGTCGCCGCGGGTTCCTCGGGCGCGGAGGACGGTTCGGGGAGGATCGGCGTTTCGTGGGTCTCCCCGGCCTCGCCGAAGGGATCGTCCGCGCCGGCGTGCGACGGCGTGTCCCGCACGGTCGAGCGACCCTCTCCGTCCGGGCGCGGTCGCAACGCCCGCCAGGGGCGCGCGCGGGGCGCCTGCCGGCGGGGCCGTCCGGTCGGAGGGAGACGGGCCCGTCGCCTTCAGGACGATGCCGTAGATGAAGACCACCGCGACGGTCGCGATCAGCAGCAGCGCCCCGAAGGGGATCTGCCCGCGGGGCTGGCGGCGGGAGTCGCCGCGCTCTTCCGATTCGTCGTTCAGGGGCCGGCCGGGCATCGCGGGCATTATATGACGGCCCGGGGCGGGCCGACCCGCACGAAATGCCGCTCACCCGCGGTTTTCCGGCCCGCGGCCCCGCCCGGGGCGCGAGGGCGCCTGTGCTATTCTCGATTCCGGTGAAGAAAATTCTCGCCACGGACTACATCGTGGTCGGCAGCGGGATCGCGGGGCTGCGGGCGGCGATCGAGCTCGCGACCGCCCAGCGCGAAGTGATCCTCCTGACGAAGGACCTCCCCACCGACAGCAACACCGAGTGGGCCCAGGGAGGGATCGCGGCCGCGATGAGCGACGACGACGAGATCGGCCTGCACGAGCAGGACACGCTCGCGGCCGGCGCCGGCCTGTGCGATCCCGACGCGGTCCGGACGCTCGTCGAGCAGGGGCCCCGGCACATCTACGAGCTGATGGACTGGGGCGCGGACTTCGACCAGAACGGGCTCGCACTCGCGTTCGGACGCGAGGGGGCGCACAGCAAGAACCGCGTGCTGCACGCGCGCGGCGATTCGACGGGCAGCGAGATCGTCCGCGCGCTGCTGCAGAAGGCCGCGACCTTCCCCAACATCCGGTTCCGCGAGAAGACCTTCACGGCGGGCCTCTGGCAGTCCGATGGCCGGTGCGCGGGCGTGGTGGCGATCGACGAGGCGCGCGGCGAGGCGATCCCGATCGCGGCGCGCGCGGTGCTGCTCGCGACAGGCGGGTGCGGGCAGGTCTACCGCGAGACCTCCAATCCTCCGCAGGCGACGGGGGACGGCATGGCGCTCGCCCTGCTCGCCGGGGCGGAGATGATGGACATGGAGTTCGTCCAGTTCCATCCGACCGCTCTCGCGATCCCCGGCGCGCCCCGCTTCCTCCTCTCCGAGGCGCTGCGCGGGGAAGGAGCGTATCTCCGCAACGGCGAGGGGCGGCGCTTCATGCCCTCCTACGACCCGCGCGCCGAGCTCGCCCCGCGCGACGTGGTCACGCGGGCGATCGTCTCCGAGCTCCGCAGCAGCGGATCGCCCCGCGTCTATCTCGACCTGTCCCACCTGACGGACCGCGACATGCGCGCCCGCTTCCCGATGATCTACCGGACTCTCAGCGCTCTCGGGCTCGACCTGCGCAAGGACCTGATCCCGGTCCTGCCGGCCGCGCACTACGCCATGGGAGGCGTGCGGACCGACCTGCGCGGGCGCAGCTCGGTGCCGGGCCTCTTCGCGGCCGGCGAGGTGGCTGCGACGGGCGTGCACGGGGCGAACCGGCTCGCCTCGAACTCCCTGCTCGAGGGGCTGGTCTTCGGCGCCGCAGCGGGAGCGGGGATGCTCCAGGCCGAGGGGTATGGCGCGCGGCCCGGCTCGACCGTTCCGCCTCCCGTGCCGCTCGGCATCGCCGAGGAGGGCGCGGGCGAGGTGATGACCGAGGTCCGCTCGATCGCGTGGGAGCGGATCGGCATCCTGCGGGACGGCGCGGGGTTGGCGGCGGCGCTCGGGCGGCTGGAGGAGCTCGCGGGAGGGGTGGAGAACGCCGCCCCGGCGCGGCGGGGCCTCGAGGCGCTGAACATGGCGCTCGTCGCGGGGATGATCGCCCGGTCGGCCCTCTTCCGCGAGGAGAGCCGCGGGGCGCACTACCGCACCGATTTCCCCGAGCACGACGACGCCCGCTGGAGGCGCCACACGCTCCTGCAGGGCCGGACGGCCCGCATGAGCGATCCCGTGCCCGATGCCCCGGCCCCCGACGCGGCTCCGTAGGCCACGCCGGGTTGCGTAACCCTTGATTTTGCGCCAACTTGTGCAGTGCCGTCCCGGCAGGCCGGCGCTTCGAAACCGGCCCTCCGGCCGGCGCGACGGAAGGAGAGTGCCCGACAACCGTGTGGTCGCCCCGCTTCTAGCCTTCGACCGGTCCTGACGCGCGGGGCCCCGCCCACCTGATGGCCATGACGCTGGCCCTCGCCTCCCTTCTCCTCGCAGCGTCCGCCCATGCCCCCACGGTCCTCTGCGCGCCGTTCGCCGCCGCTTCCCCGGCCGCTCAGGAGGCAGCGCGGCCCGGGGACTCGCCGCGCGCGCAGGCCGCGGCCCTCTACGCGAAGGGGGAGAGCGAGGCGCGCGCGGGCCGCAACGCCGAGGCGGCCCGGCTGTTCGCGGAGGCGATCCGGCTCGACCCGGGCCACGGGGACGCCCGCGCGGCGCTCGGCTGGGCCCGCTACCGCCTCGGCGATTTCGCGGGGGCGGGGGAGGCGTTCGGCGAAGCGGCCGCGCGCGAGCCGCGGCGGGTGGACGCGTGGACGGGGCTCGGCTACGCGCGGATGCAGGCCGCGGACGAGGCGGGCGCGCGGGAGGCGTTCGCGAAGGCTCGCTCGCTCGCTCCCGCCGACGCCGACGTCCTGAAGGGGACGGCGCTCCTCGACCTGCGAACCGGGAAGCCGGCGGACGCGGCCGCGCTCCTCAGGACGGTGGTGGAGCAGATTCCCGCAGGACGCGGACGCCCGCGCGGCCCTGCGCCGCGCCCTCGCCGAGTCGGGCCAGCTGGTCGATCGCAGGCTGCGGCCGACCCTGCTCGACGCTCGCGGGGCAGCGTCGCCGGATGCGCCGGCTCTCCGATCCCCGGCGCCTCCCCCGCGCGCACGGGAGGACCGGAGGGCGGTTCGCCCCCTCCGGCGCCCTCGGCCACGGCTTTCGCGCCTCCCGCGCCCCCTGCTACCGCGCCTCCCGCACTGCCCGCGCCTACGGCCCTGGAGCCACCGGCCGGCGCGGCGCCACCGCTCCAGGTCCCGTTCCGGGCCGGGGCGAAGTACTTCGAGCGGCGAAGCGGGGACGGGTGGCAGCCGATCCTCGTGAAGGGGGTCAACCTCGGCGTCGCGCTCCCGGGCCGGTTCCCGTCCGAGTTCCCCGAGGACGAGGCGCTCTACCGCGACTGGCTCGGCCGGATCCGCGCCATGAACGCGAACGTGGTGCGCCTCTACACGCTCCTGCCGCCCGCCTTCTACTCCGCGCTCGCGAAGGAGAACGCGGCCCATCCCGAGGCGCCGGTCTGGCTGGTGCAGGGCGTCTGGGTGGAGCTCCCTCCCGAGGACGATTTCTCCGACCCGGCCTGGAACGCCGACTACGCGGCCGAGCTTCGCCGCGTGATCGACGTCGTGCACGGCAACATGGACGCCGCGCCGCGCCCGGGCCACGCGTCGGGCCTCTACGAAACGGACGCGTCGCCCTGGCTGCTCGGGTTCATCCTCGGGCGCGAGTGGGAGCCGTTCTCGGTCAGGGCGTACGACGAGAAGAAGGCGAAGGAGAGCGGCGGGAAGCCGTGCGCGTTCGACGGGCGGTTCGTCCGGGTCGCGGCGGGCTCGCCGACCGAGTGCTGGCTCGCCTCGACGCTCGAGACCGCGGCCTCCTATCTCGCCGGGGCCTACGCGGAGTCGCGGCCGATGGCGTTCACGAACTGGCCGACGCTCGATCCGCTCCACCACCCGACCGAGGCGACCCGCGAGGAAGAGGACGCCATCCTGCGCTCGCGCGGCGTGAAGGAGTTCCCCAAGCGGGGCCCGGTCTACGACAACGACGCCGTCGCCCTCGACGAGGAGCATTTCGCCGCCACGGAGAGGCTCCCGGCGGGTCTGTTCGCCTCGTATCACGTCTATCCCTACTACCCCGACTTCCTGAGCCTCGATCCCGGCTACCTCGCCGCGCGCGACTCCGCGGGGCCGAACGCGTTCGCGGGATACCTGGAGGACCTCCAGCGCCGCCACGCGGGGCGGCCGCTGCTGATCTCGGAGACCGGCGTCCCGACGAGCCGCGGGGTTGCGCACCGCCAGCCGCAGGGGTTCGATCACGGCGGGCACAACGAGCAGGAGCAGGCGGCGATCGACGCCCGGCTCGTCCGCGCGGCGCAGGAGAAGGGGTGCGCCGGGGTCATCGTCTTCGCCTGGATCGACGAGTGGTTCAAGCACAACTGGCTCTTCTGGGACCGCGCGATCCCGCAGGAGCACCAGCCGCGCTGGCTCAACGCCCTCGATCCCGAGCAGAACTTCGGCATCCTCGCCGCCGTCCCGGGGCCCGAGGGCGGGGGGATCGTCCTCGACGGGCGCGTGGAGGACTGGGCCGGCGTCTCCCCGCTCTACCCCCCGCGCAAGGGGAAGGTCCGGGCGCTCTACGCGACGAGCGACGAGGCCTGGCTGTACCTGCGCCTCGACGTGGAGCCGCGGGAGGCGGACAGGCGCGGGGGGAAGAAATCGGATCAGGCCGCCGCCGCGCCCGTCGCAGTCGCGCCGCCAGGGGAGGAGAGAGCCGTTTCTCCAGGTCGGGGTGAAGCCGCACCTCCAGGCGGGTCCGCCCCCGCGGATTCGGGCGAAAACGCCCCGGCAGCGCCGGGGCGCGTGCAGGGCGGGGACCTCTCCGGCTGGACCTACTGGGTCGGCATCGACACCTACGACCGCGCGCGCGGGGACACGCGCCTGCCGGGCCTCGAGGGGAAGCTCCGCGTCCCGTCCGGGCTCGAGTTCGCGATCCGCCTCGACGACGCGGCGCCCGCGATCCTCGTGGACGCTCCGTACGATTTCGGAAGCCACGGTCTCGTCGGCCCCTACGCCTCGGTGCCGAACGAGGACGGGCTCTTCGTCCCGATGATCGTCGAGATCCGCCTGCAGAGGATCGGCCGCGACGGGACCCTCTTCCCGGCCGAGACCCACGACATGTCCCCGCTGCGCCGCGGGACGACCGACCTGCGCAGCCCGCGGTTCGATTCCCTCAGCGACTACTACTACGACGAGGCCGCCGGGGTCTTCGAGCTGCGGATCCCCTGGGCCCTGCTCAACGTGACGGACCCCAGCGAGCGGCGCGTCCTGCACCAGACGGCGCCGCACCCGCCCGTCTACGACACCGTCGTGACCGACGGGTTCGTCTTCTACGCGGCGGCCGTTCCCCCGGGGAAGAAGCGGCCGGCCGCGGAGCGGCCCGCCCCCGGCGAGGAGGCCCCCCTCTTCTCGTGGAAGACCTGGGAAACGCCCCGCTACCACCTGCGGCCGAAGGCGCTCTACGAGGCTCTCAGGCGGACCTACGGGGAACTGGGCCCGCTTGCCGGGCCGACCGCGCCCGCTTCAGCAGCCGTTCCGCCGGCTCCCTAGGACCCCGGCGCCCGCGGCGCTCAGCGAATGATCGTGAAGCAGCGGCCCCAGCGGCTGTCGGGGATCGCCCGGACGATCTTGTGGAGGAACGTCTTCACCCAGTCCGAGCCGCGCAGCGTGTACTCGTTGGGAGCCTCGGGGTAGGAGAACCAGACGATGAAGGCGCGCCCGCGGATCAGGTCGCGGGGGACGAAGCCCCACACGCGCGAGTCGCGGCTGTTGTTGCGGTGGTCGCCCATGCAGAAGTAGGAGTTCGGCGGGACGACGACGGGGGCCATCCCGGGAGGCGGGAACGGCGTGTAGTCGCGGTGCTCGTCGAGCATGTAAGGCTCGTCGAGCGCCTTGCCGTTGATGAAGGTCTTCCCCCCGCGCATCTCGATGCTGTCGCCGGGCACGCCGATGATCCGCTTGATGAAGTCGGTGTCGGGATCGTCCGGGTACTTGAAGACGATCACGTCGCCCCGCTGCGGGTCGCGGACCGGCAGCAGCGCCTTCTCGAGGCCGTTCGCCGTCGGAGCGTAGGCGAAGCGGTTCACCATGATGTAGTCGCCGACCAGCAGCGTGTCCTCCATCGACCCGGTCGGGATCTTGGACTGCTGGAACACGAAGGCGCGCGAGAAGATCACGAAGACGACGCAGACGATGATCGTCTCGAAGTAATCTCGGATGATCCCCTTGCGGGGGGCGACCTGGGCTTCGTCCTTGCTCACTCTCTGTCCCGTTCTCCGGCGATCCGGTCCGTCAGCAGGCCGACCGCGCCCTCCACCGTCGGGCAGAGGAGGCTGATCCGCCTCTGTGCCGGCTCGAGCACCCCCGCCCGCTCGATCGCCTCCAGCAGGGCGGGCCAGATCGTCCCGCAAAGCACGACCGGCTTTCCCCCGAGCATGCGCGCGCGGTCCAGCGCCCAGAGGAAAGCCAGCTCGGCAATCGTTCCCGACTTGCCGGGAAGGATTATAAAGGCGTCCGAAAGGTCTATCAAAAGGCGGGTCCGCTCGAACAGGTCGGAGCCCGCGACCGCCTCCGTGAGCCACTCGTTCGGCGCGCGGTCCGTGAAGAAGGCCCCCGTGACGCCGAGCGCCTCGCCGCCCGCCTCGCGGGCCCCCCGGCTGGCCCCCTCCATGACCCCGCCGTACCCCCCGCTCACGACCCGGGCGCCGGCCCGGGCGAGGAGCGAGCCGAGCCGGCGCGCCTCCTCGTAGGGTGCGCTTCCCGCCTCCGGCTCGCTGCTGCCGAAGACGGCCACCGACCGGCCGGCGAGAGGGCGGACGTCTCCCATGGGAGTTAGTAGCCCCTCGGCTCGCCCGGCCCGCGCGGATCGCAGACCCCCTCGATCGTCCCCCGGGCGGGATCGATCCGGATCGCGTGCAGGTCGCCGATCGGCTCGCGCACGGCGATGGTGTGCCCCATCCGGCGCAGCGATTCCTGCACCCCGGGCGCGAGCGCGCCCTCCTCGATCTGGATCCTGTCCGGGAGCCACTGGTGATGGACCCGCGGCGCGGACACGGCGGCCGGCAGGCCCATCCCGAACTCGACCACGTTGAGGAAGACCTGCAGCACCGAGGTGATGATCGTCGCGCCGCCCGGCGTGCCGAGGACCAGGTACGGCATGTTGTTCTTGAGCACGATCGTCGGCGACATCGAGGAGAGGGGGCGCTTGCCCGGGCGGATCTCGTTGGCCGCGCCGCCCACGAGCCCGTACAGGTTCGGGGCGCCCGGCTTGGCGGAGAAGTCGTCCATCTCGTCGTTCAGCAGGACCCCGGTGCCGGCCGCGACCGCCTTCGATCCGAAGTGGTCGTTGAGGGTCGTCGTGACGGCCACGACGTTCCGCCACCGGTCCACGACGGCGAAGTGCGTGGTGTCGGGCGATTCGCGGGGGACGGTGCGGGGAGGGGCCGGCGAGCTGAACATGACCGGTTCGCCCGGCTTCACCTCGGACGAGGGGGTCGCCCGGTCCATCGAAATGCCGGCGCCGCGGGAGAGCGCGTACTGCTTGGAGATCAGCCCCGCAAGCGGCACGTTGAAGAAGTCGGGATCGCCGAGGAGGGCCGAGCGGTCGGCGTAGGCGCGCCTCTCGGCCTCGGTCATCAGGTGGACCGCCGGCGCGGAGCGCGCGCCGAACCGGCCGATCGAGTAGGGCTCGAGCATGTTGAGGATCTGCAGGAGGATCGGCTCCGCCGCTCGACGGGGGCGGAACGGAGAGGATCCTCAGGTTCCCGTAGGTCCCCTCGACCGGCTTGCGGATCCGCGCGCGGTACCCCGCGAGGTCGGCGGCGGTGAGGATCCCGCCGTGCGCGGCGACGTCCGCCGCGATCGCCTCGGCGACGCGGCCGCGGTAGAACCCCGCCGCCCCTTCCGAGGAGATCTTCTGGAGTGTCCGCGCGAGGTCGGGCTGCCGGAGGGTCGAGCCCTCGGCCGGCGGTCGGCCGCCGGGCAGGAAGATCGCGGCCGAGGAGGGATGCCGCGCGAGGCCCGCCGCCTCCCGGCCGATCTCCTCCGCGAGCGCCCGCGATACGGGGAAGCCCCGCCTGGCAAGGCGCAGGGCGGGGCGCACGAGCCGCTTCCAGGACAGGAGCCCGTAGCGGTTGTGCGCGCAGCTCCATCCCGGCCACGGTGCCCGGCACCGGCGACGGAGAGATAGCCCTCGGTGGACAGCCCGCGGACGGGCTCCCCGTCGGGGCCGAGGTACATCCCCGGCGAAGCCCCGGCGGGCGCCGTTTCGCGGAAATCGACGACCCAGGAATCGCCCGCCGCGTTGTCGCGGTAGAGCAGGAACCCGCCGCCGCCGAGGTTCCCGGCCTTGGGGTAGACGACGGCGAGCGCGAAGGCGACCGCGATCGCCGCGTCCACGGCGTTGCCCCCCTCCTGGAGGACCTGGAGACCGACCTGGGACGCGATCGGGTCGGAGCTGACCACCATCCCGTTCCGGGCCGTCGCCACGCGCTTCGAAGGGCGGGGGCGGCAGGAGAGGCGGCGGAGGTGGCGAGCGGGGGAGCCGGGGCCGCGGCGGGCGCGGCCGAAGGCGCGGCAGCAGGAGCGGCAGCAGCAGCAACGGTCGGCAGGAGCGGTAGCAGGGGCGGCGGCAGGAGCGGCAGCAGGAGCAGTAGCAGGGACTGCGGGGGTGCGGCGCGCCTCGCCTGCACCGGCGCCGAACCCGGGCGGAACGGCCGGCAAAGCCGCGCAGAGGAGGGCCAGCAGGAGGGCGGCCAGGGCCGCCCGGCGGGCGGGCGGGCGCGGCAATCCGGGCTCCTGGCGGGTTCGGGACATGATGTCGTGGTTCCGGCGCCCCGCGGCCGGACGAAGGGCCGCGAGGCAGGCAAACTAGCACGCGCCCCGCCCGCGGGGTCAAAAGGGCCCGGCGAAGGCGTGATAAAATTCTGCGTTTGGAGGTTCGCATGAAGGGTGTGCGCGCTCTGGCTGTTCGTTCCGCTGGCGGTCCTGCTCCTGGCTCTGGCCGCCTGCACGACCATCTCGGTGGATGGCGATTCGAAGGTGGGCCAGAAGGCCCCCGACTTCACGCTGCCCGACCTCGACGGGCGCCCCGTGTCGCTGTCCAAGTACCAGGGGAAGGTCGTCGTCCTCGATTTCTGGGCCAGCTGGTGCGCCCCCTGCGTGGCGGAGCTTCCCGTCTTCCAGTCGCTGCACGAGCGGTACCGCGACAAGGGGTTCGAGATGGTCGGGATCAACGTCTCCGACGAGAACCCGGACGTCGCCGGCTTCCTCAAGGGGAAGCAGATCCGCTACACCAACCTGATCGGCGACGAGAAGATCCAGGAGCTGTACGGGCCGATCACGGGCTTCCCGACGACCTTCATCATCGACAGGCAGGGAACGATCCGCGAGCAGTTCATCGGCGGGCGCCCGCGCAGCGAGATCGAAGGGGCGGTCGAGGCCCTGCTGTAGCCCCACGGCCGCGTCCCGGCGGCCCGGGCTGGACCGGCCTGCCTCAGCCCCTATATTCTGTTCGGGAGAGCTCCGGGACCATGACGCGCAAGACCTTCACCGCCTCGATCGTCGTCCTCGGGATCCTGGGCGTCATGTCGCTGCTGATCCTCTACATGACGCTCGGGCGGCTCCAGGAGGCGTTCGCCGCGAAAGCCGGTCACGGGACCCGGCCCGCTTCCGCCCCCGCGCAGGCGGCCGCCCCCGCCGACCCGTCCGCCTCCGCGGCTTCCGACATCTCGGCCCAGCTCGCCGCCCAGGGAATCAAGGAGCTGAGCCTCACCCCCGCCGGGCGGGCCCAGATGCAGCAGCTCCAGGCCCAGCAGACCCCGGAAGCCCCGCCGCCGGCGCAGCCCACCCAGGCCCGCCCAGCCCGCGCAGAGCCCGGCCCCGCAGCCTTCCCGTCAGTGACTCACCATCGGTCGGGACAGACCCTGAAAGGGGCCCCGTAACCCCGCCCCGCATCGTTCGCGGGCGCCCGGCGGGCCGCCAGCCGCATGGGGCTCGAGGCCCCGCCTCCGCCGGGTCCCGGCCGGCGCGCTCTAGCGCTTCGCGCCGGACTCTTCGCGGAGCTTGCGGACCTCGCGGGCGAGGCGGTTCAGCTTGACGAGCAGGAACCCGAGATACCCCGCCAGCAGGATCCAGATCAGGTTGTACGCCCAGAAGATGAAGCGGAATTCCTTGATCACGAAAGGGAAGTCGTTCATGCGCGGCCCCCGGAGAAACGCCTCTGCTTCATCCGCTCCACGTCCTCCTCGAGGCCGAGAAGACGGGTCCGGAAGATGAGCAGGGTCACGAACAGCAGCAGGAAGACGAGGAAGCAGTAGAGGAATCCGCGGGACACGAGGGCATCGTGCTGCATGCCGCCCCGGCCGATCGTCGGCCTGGGGTGGCTTCCCTCCCACAGCTCCGCGGCGATGTACACGAGCGGCACGAGCGGGACGGAGAGGATGCCGAGCGCGGAGGAAACGAGCGAGGCCTCCTCGGCGCTCGAGGAGTAGGCGCGCACGAGGTTGTAGCCGAGGTAGACGAGCCAGAGGATGGCGGTGAAGTTGAGCCGCCATTCCCAGGTCCAGTAGTGGCCCCACTCGGGCTTCGCCCAGATCGGCCCCGTGAGCAGGACGATCGTGCAGAACAGGATGCCGAGCTCGGCGCCGCTGCGCGCGAGGCGGTCCCAGAACCGCCGCCGCGTGATCAGGTAGGCGAGGCTCGCCCCGCCCACCAGGAAGACGGCGAGGAACGTGATGATCGCCGAGGGGACGTGGAAGTAGAAGATCCTCTGGGGCAGGTCGAGGGCCTGGATCTTCTCGTCGAACGGCACCTGCGGGGCGTCCGGGTCGAACCGGAACCGGCGGGCCCGGCCCTCCCACTCGGCCTCGATGACGGTCGGCACCGCCCGGTCGGCCGCTTCGTCGCGCGTCATCCGCTCCTTGCCCAGGAGCGCGCGCCCGAGCGGCGTGTCCGCGGGGAGCTCCGAGCCGGAGCGGGGCGCTTCGCCGGAGGGGAGGACGACGAGCGAGAGGACCTCCCCGCTGTCGAGGTCCTTGAGCCGGACGGTCGAGCCGACCTCGACGCGCTGCGCCTGGCGCCTGGTCGTCGGGACGTAGCCGCCGAACACGACCCAGAGCGCCCCGAGCATCAGGAGCGCCGTGAGCGCGGCGAGCCCGGCGTGGAGCAGCGGGCCGGCCCCGGACTTTGCAGTGGATTCCTGACTCATGCCTGGATCCTCATGGTTCGTGGGACGCGCGCATCGCGGTCCATCATACCCGCCGGGGCCCCGGCGCCCGGCCGCATCACTCCTCCACCAGGTATTCGAAGACGAGCAGCGACGCCGCCAGGGCGAGGGCGTCGAACGCGCCGGTGAGGCCGAGCCAGAAGCGGACCTCCCACAGCGGGCGCAGCGCGATCGCCGCCTCGGTCGTCTTCCCGGCGGAGATGATCAGGGGGACCGACAGGGGCAGGATCAGGATCGCCATCAGGGCCTCGCCCTGCCCGAGCCGCGTGACCATGGCGGAGAAGAAGGTCCCCAGCGCCACGAACCCGAGCGTGTGCAGGAACACGACGAGCAGGACGGCGGGCAGGGCGGCGAGCAGGTCCCAGCCGAAGAGCACGGCCGTCAGCGGCAGCAGCGCCGCCTCGAGCGCGAAGACGAGGGCGAGGTTCGAGAGGAGCTTGCCGAAGTACAGGCAGCTCGCGTCGAGCGGGGAGATCACGATCGCGGTCAGCGTGTCGCGCTCCCGCTCGGAGGCGAACGAGCTGCGCAGACCGCCGAGCGAGGAGAACAGCAGCGAGATCCACAGGACGCCCGGGACGAGCCGCTCGGGCCCGAGCCGCCGCATGGTCGTCAGGCCGAAGCAGAAGGCGAACGCGAGCACGATCGCCAGGGCGAGGACGAACATCGCCGTGAGGCCCGACAGGCGCCGCGCCTCGAGGAGCAGGTCCTTGCGCGCGATCCGGAGGGCGCCCAGGAGATAGCGCTTCATGCCCGTTCTCCCCGGTCCCGCGGATCGGCGGCCGGCCGGCCAAGGTCCGGTCCCCGCCCCGCGCGGCCCCGGCGGCCGTCGCGGGCCCCGTCGCACCCGCAGGCTCGAAGCGGAGCGCGGCTCGAGCGGCTCACGCGGACTCCTTCCCGCCCGCGATCGCGAAGTAGCGCTCGGCGAGCGAGCCGGGCGTCGTCGCGGCGCTCTCGCCCGTCTCGGCGATCCGCCCGCCCGCGAGGATCCCCCAGCGGTCGCCCAGCCGCAGCCCCTCGCCGAGGTCGTGCGTGACGAGCAGGGCGGTCCGCTTCTCGTCCTTGAGCCGCTCGAGCAGCGACGCGAAGAGCCGGGCCGCGGCCGGGTCGAGGCCCGTGAACGGCTCGTCGAGGAACAGGATCTGCGGATCGTGGACGAGCGCCCGGGCGATCGCGAGGCGCTGCTGCATGCCCCGGGAGTAGGTCCCGGCCGGATCGTCGCGCCGCTCCCAGAGCTGCAGCTCGCGCAGCAGCGCGCCGGCGCGCTCGCGCGGCTCGGGGACGCCGTAGAGGTTCGCGAAGAAGACGAGGTTCTCGATCCCCGTCAGGTGGTCGTAGAGAAGCGTCCGGTGCGAGATGAGGCCGAGCTTCGCGCGGGCCGAGGAGCGGCCGGGGCCGCGGACATCCTCGCCGCCGATCCGCACCGTTCCCTCCGTGGGACGCGCGACCGTCGAGAGGATCCGGATGAGCGTGGTCTTCCCGGCGCCGTTCGGCCCGAACAGGGTGAAGAAGGTGCCCGCGCCGACCTCGAGGGAGATGCCGTCGAGGATCCGGCGGAACCCGAAGTCCTTGACGATGCCGGCGGCGCTGATCGCGGCGGGCGGCGGCGGGGCAGGGTTCCCGTTCACGGCGGTCGTCACGATGAGCTGACGGGCTGCGGGCGGGACGGTGCCTCGAGCTGGTCGATCCGCTGGAGGATCCGGGCCGCCTCGGCCGAGTAGCGGGCCCGCAGCTCGCGGTAGTCCTGCTCGATCAGCTTGCCCGTCTCGTGGTCGAAATCGAGCTCCTTGAGCGTGGCGTAGACCCCTTCGCGCTGGACGAACAGGTCCTCGAGCTCGGAGCGAGCCGATGAGATCGTCCTGAGGTTCCCGCCCGCCTCGAGGACGATCGGGAACAGGACCCACGCCAGCAGCGCGAGGCCGAGAAGACAGGCAAGGGCGATCCCGAGCGTCATGCGTCGAACTCCTCCAGGTCCTTCTCGATCCGCCGGCGCATCTCGTCGTTCTCGCGGGCCTCCTCGCTCCCCTCGGCGGGCGCGGGCTGCGCAGCCGCGGCGGCCCCGGCGGCCGCGGCCGCCGCGCGGCCCCGCTTCGCCCAGACGGAGAGCACGATCAGGACGCCGGCGCCCGCGAGGATGATGGCGATGCCGGGGCCGAACCAGGCCACCAGGTTGATCCCCGACTTCGGGGGCACGTTGCGCGACTGCTCGCCGTGCTCGGCGATGTAGGAGGCGATGATCGCGTCGGCGGTCTCGCCGGCGGCGAGGCGCTTCTCGAACTCGTCGCGCAGGCCGAAGGCGACCCCGCAGGTGCACTCCTTGATCGTCTGCCGGGCGCAGCCGCAGTAGCAGAGCAGCTCGGTCGCGGCCTTGTCGTACCCGGCGCGGACCGCCTCCGGCAGGCCCGCCGAAGCGTCCGGGGCGGGCGTGGGCCTCGCCGTCAGGGCCAGGAGCGCCGCGAACACGGCGGCCGCCGCGAGCAGCCTGGGCTTCAGGACGCGCATGGGTGCCATGCGAACGGACCAACCCGGGCAGAAAGAACGCCGACAAGTCCGGAGTGGGCGTCCTCCGGGGCGCGGCGCGGGAAGACGGGCCCTCACGCGACGGCCCTCGCCTCGACCGCCTTCGCGAGCTCCATCAGGCGCCGCTCGCGCCGGTCGGGCAGCACGGCCAGGTGCGCCCCGATGATCACCACGATCCCGCCCAGCCACAGCCAGTTCACCCAGGGCATGATGTGGACCTTGAACGAGGCGATCCCCGTCTGCGGGTCCATCGAGATCGGCACGATGTAGACGTCCTCGCCGATCCTCCGCAGGTCCGCGAGCGAAGGCGGCATGACCACCGCGTGGATGGCCACCTCGGTGGTCGGGTTCTTGACGTCCCGGAAGATCCGCTTCTCGGTCACCATCGGTCCAAGGTCGCGGCCCCCGCGCGAGAGGCGCAGGTACTGCGTGACGCGCGAGTACTCCTCGCCCTCCGCGGCCTCGATCCTCTCGTAGCGGACCTGGTAGCCGTCGGCTTCCAGGACGGCGCCCGGCTTCACGTCCTCGTAGGTGAATTCCTTCTTGAACGCGGACGAGCCGGTGATCCCGATGACGGCGAAGATCACGCCCAGGTGCACGATGTAGCCGCCGTAGCGCCGCTTGTTGCGCCAGACCAGCCGGCCGAGCGCCGTGGCGAACCCTTCGCGGGAGATCACCATCCGGGCCCGCGTCCCGCGCCAGAACTCCTGGGAGATCGTGCTCAGCACGAAGAACGAGGCGCCGTAGAAGGCGAGCGGGTAGAACTCGCGGGTGCCGAGCGCGAAGAGCACCGCCATCACCGCGACGCCGGCCGCGGCGGGCCACGCGAAGCTCCGCCTCATGCTCGCGAGCGAGGCCTTGCGCCACGCGATCACCGGCCCGATCCCGGTCAGCAGGATCAGGACCAGGAACCAGGGCATCGTGACGCGGTTGTAGATCGGGATCCCCATCGTGATCCCCTTGCCGGTCCACAGCTCCGAGGGGATGGGGAACGTGGTCAGGAAGAAGACGGCCGCGGCGATCCCGACCAGGACCAGGTTGTTGAGCAGGAAGGCCGACTCGCGCGAGATCAGCGAATCGAGCCGGTGCTCGCTCTTCAGGTCGGGGAGCCGCCAGATCAGCAGCCCCAGCGATCCGAAGAAGGCGATGCACAGGAAGGTCGCGAACCAGGGGCCGAGGCCGGTGCCCGCGAAGGCGTGCACGGACTGGAGGACGCCGCTGCGCGTGAGGAAGGTCCCGAAGATCGCCAGGCAGTAGGTCAGGATGATCAGGAGCAGGTTCCAGACCTTCAGCATCCGCTTCTGCTCCTGGATCATCACCGAGTGCAGGAAGGCGGTGCCGGTGAGCCAGGGCATGAAGGAGGCGGTCTCGACCGGGTCCCAGGCCCAGTAGCCGCCCCAGCCGAGCTCGATGTAGGCCCAGTAGGCGCCGAGCAGGATGCCGATGCCGAGGAAGAACCACGCGAAGATCGTCCAGCGCCGCGTGGTCCGGATCCAGACCTCGCTCGTGCGCCGCGACAGGAGCGCCGCGATGCCGAACGCGAACGGGACGGCGAACCCGACGTAGCCGAGGTACAGGCAGGGCGGGTGGATCACCATCCAGTAGTTCTGCAGGAGGGGGTTCATCCCCATCCCGTCCGCCATCGGGGCGCCGGGCCGGAACGGGGGCGTCACGATGGAGAGCATGATCCCGAAGAAGGTGAGCGTGGCCGTGAGCACGCCCGTCGCGTACGGCATCAGGTCCTTGTGCCGGTCGCGGTTCCACCAGGTCAGGACGACGGCGTAGACGGAGAGGATCCAGCCCCAGAACAGGAGCGAGCCCGCCTGCCCGCCCCACAGGGCGGCGATCTTGTAGAAGAGCGGCTGCGCGCGGTGCGAGTTCTGGTAGACGTAGGCGACCGAGAAGTCGTTCGTCAGGATCAGGTACTCGAGGGCGGCGACGGCCAGCGTGAAGAACGCGCCGGCCGCGTAGACCGCCCGCCGGCCGCTCTCGACGAACCCCGCGGAGCGGAGCGACCCGCCGAGGAACGAGCAGACGGCGGCCCAGATCGCCGCAAGGGTGGCAAGGAGGACGGCGCAGGTTCCGAAGGCGGCCATGGCGGGGGATCTACTTTCGCGCGGTCTCGGTCTGCGCTCCCTCGTACTTCGAGGGGCACTTGGCCTGGAGCGTGTGCGCGAGGAAGACGCCGTCGTCGCCGACCGAGCCGGTGACGATGGCGTTGGCGCCGTCCACGAACGTGTCGGGGACCGGGCCGTGGTCCTTGGTGCTGTAGTGGACCTTCAGCTTTTCGCCTTCGTCCTCGAGCGTGAACGTCAGCTCGGCGCTGCCGGGCCTCTGGACGATCGAGCCTTCCTCGACCTTGCCCCGGACCCGGACATCGTCCCCGGAGGAGGAGCCGCCGCGGGAGCGGAATTCCTTGAGGGAGATGTCGTAGGCCGCGCCCGAGGTGGCCGCCCCGCCCGCCACGAAGGCGAACCAGATGATGAGCGAAACCACGACCAGGCCGCCGCTTACGAGGAACTTGATCTGTTTTCCAGTCATAAAAGTGGACCAGTTTACTCTCCTTGCGGCGGCTGTCAAACGGGGGAAGGGGGCCGATGGCGGGGGGTCTACGAAACCCACTGCGAAAGGCATATATTGGGGGCGTGGACCCGTTCACGACGCTCTTTACGACCCTTAACGGCGCCGGCGTCCGCTACATCATCGTCGGCGGCCTCGCGACCGTGCTTCACGGTCATGCGCGTCTGACGGCCGATGTCGATCTGGTGATCGATCTCGCTCCTGAGCCTGCAAACCGAGCCATGCAGGCTTTCCACTCCATGGGATTGCGCCCGCGGGCACCTGTCGATCTTCTTGACTTCGCCGTGCCCGCGCGCCGCCGATCGTGGATCGAGGAGAAAGGGATGCGGGTCTTCTCGCTGTTCGATCCGGCCGATCCCATGAAGGAAGTGGATCTCTTTGCCGAGAGCCCCCTGGATTTCGAAAGCCTCTGGAAGGATTCCGAGATCATGGACCTGGGAGGATACACGGTCCATGTGGCGTCCATCCCCCATCTCATCGAGCTCAAGCGTCTGGCTGGGCGGCCCCAGGACCATCTGGACATCGAGGCGCTCCAGGAGATCCTGAGGAGGAGGGGGAGCGTGAATGAGTGATCCGGTTCGCGAGACACGTGAGCGGGACGAGTGGGCCTCCGGCTGGGAGGCGCACCGCAAGGATCAGCTCGTCATAGGGCTCAGCGCCACGCCCGCCCAGCGAATAGCCTGGCTGGTCGCCATGATGGAACTCGCCCGGCGCACGGGTGCGCTGCCGCGCCCCCACCCCGAGAGTGGGCTGTGGCGAGCGGCAACTCCAGAGCGGATTGACCCCGGCAATCAGCCGCAGTAGGGGGCGTACCCGCAGATCGTGCCGGGTCCGACCCAGCCACCGCCCTGGGCCAGGCAGTCGCTGCGCATCATCGTGCGGCAGACCGGGTAGCCGGTGGGGCCCGTCAGGCAGCAGGCACCCGCGAAGAGATCGTCGCAGCCGTTCGACGCACAGGTCGAACCGTCCCCCAGGTAGAGCCCGTTGCTCGCCGAACAGAAGTACGGCGTGGTGCCCATGTAGCACGAGTGCGGGTCGTAGGGATAGGTGCGCAGACAGCAGCCGCCGGTGGGAGGGGGGCAGACGACCGCGGCGCAAGCCAAGCCGTCGCCGAGGCAAAAACCACCCTCTCCCGCAGGGTGTGGCGGGCCGATCCCGGATGGCGACTCCGGCACCCCGGCACGGGGGGGCGCCGCGTTGCCCTGAATATGCACCGGAAGCGGCCCCCCGGGCGACGCGACTTGCCTCCCTGCGCCCGGGACCTATATTGACCGTGCAGTCTTCATGACCCCCCCCACCTCTCGCGGGGAGGCCGTCCCACGCGGCCTCCCCGGTTTTTTTTGTGCGGACACCGGGGCCGGCGGACGAGCCAGGGCGCGTTGACCGACCGGGAGGTGCGTGGTAGTTTCGCCGGACGCGCCCCATTCGACGCCGGGGGCGCTGCGAAGGGACGAACGTGATCCGGGAACTGAGAGAGAAGCTGCAGGGCGAGCTCAAGGCCCTGCACCACGAGCTGCACCACGAGCTGCCCAAGGAGATCAAGCGGGCCCTCGCCCTGGGGGACCTCCGGGAGAACGCCGAGTACCACAGCGCGCTCGAGCGGCAGTCCTACGTGAAGGCGCGGATCGGCCACCTGCGCCGGCGCCTGAGCGAGATCGCCAGCTTCAACTACGCCGCCATCCCCAAGGACCGCGTGGGCCTCGGCTCGACGGTCAAGCTGCTCGACCTCGTCTCGGAGGCGGAGGTGACCTACAAGATCGTCATGAACGACGATGCCGACCTCACCGCCGGGAAGATCTCCGTCGGCTCCCCGATCGGCCGCGGGCTGGCGGGCAGGGAAGTCGGCGACGAGGTCACGATCCAGATCCCGTCGGGCACGAAGCGGTTCGAGATCGTCGAGCTCAAGACCCTCCACGAAGAGGAGCAGGACGCCGCGGCCGAGGCTGCGGCGGCGGCCGCGGCCGCCGCCGAGGCGAACGCAGACGAGGCGGTGGAGGCCGGCGGCAACGGCCCTGCCGCGGACGGGGCGGCCGAAGGGGATCAGCCGCCGAAGGAGTAGCGGCAGATCGTCCGGAAGATCTTCCAGGCCGCCCGGACCGAGCCCGTGAGCGTCCCCGTGATCTTCGACCGGCCGATCCGGGGCCGGTAGCTGACCGGGATCTCCACGATCTTCACCCCCCCGCGCACCGCCTTCAGCTGCATCTCCGCCGTCCAGCCGAAATCCCGGTCCTGCATCCCGAGCGCCTCGAGCCGCTCCCAGCGGATCGCGCGGAACGGGCCGAGGTCCGTGAACCGGAACCCGTACAGCGCCCGGATGAGCGCCGTGGCGATCCAGTTCCCCACGATCGCCTGCGGCAGCAGCGCGCCCCGCTCGCGCTCGCCGATCGTCCGCGAGCCGATCACGAGCTCCGCCTCCCCCGCGTCGATCGGGGCGAGGAGGCGGTCGAGCTCGCGCGGGTCGTCGCTGTAGTCGCCGTCGAGGAAGACGACGAGCGCTCGGCGGGCGCGCGGCGCAGGTGCGCGAGGCCGGCCAGGCAGGCGCCGCCGTACCCCCGCCGCGGCTCGGGCACGACGGTGGCGCCGCGCGCGCGCGCCACCGCGGCGCTCCCGTCGGTCGAGCCGTTGTCCACGACCACGATTTCGCGGATCCGCGCGCGAGGCAGATCGTCGAGGACGCGTGCGAGCCCCTCCTCCTCGTTGAGGACGGGAATGATGACGGCGACATCGGGCTCGTTCGTCATGGCCTGGGGCGCCGGGCATCTTGGCCCGCCGCGCGCTCCGGCGCAAGACCGCCGGACGGTCCGCGGCAAGACCGCCGCTCGCCCCGCGGAGAGACCATCGGACGCCCGGCTTGGCCGGTCCGCCGCGCCGGGCTATATTCCCCGGGATGGAGACCAGGGACGAGGTCGCCCCGAGAGGGGCGGCGACGGAGGCCGGGGGCGCGGGCGCGATGGGCCGGAGCCTCCCCGCGGCGCTCCTGATCTCGATGCGGCCGCACCAGTGGACGAAGAACGTCTTCGTCCTGGCGGCCCTGATCTTCGCGCAGAAGCTCGGCGACGGGGCCTCCGTCGCGCGCGCGTTCGCCGGCGTTCGGGCTCTTCTGCCTCCTGTCGGGCTCGGTCTACATCGTCAACGACATCGCGGACCGCGAGAAGGACCGCGCGCACGTCCGCAAACGGCTGCGCCCGATCGCCTCGGGGCGGCTCTCGCCCGGCCTCGCCGCCGGTTTCGCGGTCGTCCTGGTCGCGGCCTCGCTCGGCGCCGCCTTCGCGCTCTCGACGCCGTTCGGCGTGGTGGCCGCGTCCTACTTCGTCGTCAACCTGGTCTACTCCTTCTACCTGAAGCACCTCGTCATCCTGGACGTGATGACGATCGCCCTCGGCTTCGTCCTGCGGGCCGTCGCGGGGGCCGAGGTGATCCAGGTCGAGATCTCGCCCTGGCTCATCCTCTGCACGACCCTGCTGGCGCTCTTCCTCGGGTTCTGCAAGCGGCGCGGCGAGCTGACCTCGCTGCAGGCCGGGGCGAGCGAGCACCGCCAGATCCTGCGCGAGTACAGCGTGGCCTTCCTCGACCAGATGATCTCGGTCGTCACGGCCTCCACCGTGATCGCCTACGCCTTCTACGCGATGTCGCCCGAGGTGCAGGAGAAGCTCCACACGCACTACCTCGGGCTGACGGTCCCCTTCGTCCTGTACGGGATCTTCCGCTACCTCTACCTGACCCACATGAAGGGGGAGGGGGACAGCCCCTCGCGGGTCCTGCTGCAGGACAGGCCCCTGCTGATCAACGTGATCCTGTGGGGCCTGACCTGCGTGGCGCTCCTCTACTGGCGCCTCTGAACCGGACGGGCTGACCGTTCGATCCCAGGGAACGGGGCGAATGCCGCCGCCCCGGTCTTCCCTCCAGCGAGGCAGCGCGAACCGCCCCGTACCCGGGCCGGGACTGACCGCCCGGCACCCGCACGCCGGGAGGACCGCTCCGCTCCCGAGGATGGAGCCCGGCCGGGTGGTGGAGGTCGGACGACGCCCGACGCCAGGCTGCCCCCGTCAGCGAATTCCGAGCCTAGTGACCCTGGGCCTCGAGCCAGCGCTCGGCGTCGATCGCGGCCATGCAGCCGGTCCCCGCGGCCGTGATCGCCTGGCGGTACACGTGGTCGGCCACGTCGCCCGCCGCGAAGACGCCCGGAACGCTCGTGTACGAGGAGCCCGCTTTCACGACCAGGTAGCCGGTCGGGTCCATCTCGAGCTGCCCCTTGAACAGGTCGGTGTTCGGCTGGTGGCCGATCGCGACGAACAGGCCCCCGGCCGCGACCACGGTCTCCTGGCCGGTCTTCACGTTCTTGATCTTCACGCCGGTGACCTTCTTCTGGGCGGGCTCGAGGACCTCGCTCACGACGCTGTCCATCAGGAAGGCGATCTTCGGGTTGTTGCGCGCCTTCTCGACCATGATCTTGGAGGCGCGGAACTGGTCGCGGCGGTGGACGATCGTCACCTTCGAGGCGAACTTCGTGAGGAAGGTCGCCTCCTCCATGGCGGTGTCGCCGCCGCCGACGACGATCAGCTCCTGCCCCTTGAAGAAGAACCCGTCGCAGGTGGCGCACATCGAGACGCCGTGGCCGAGCAGCGACTGCTCGGAGGGGATCCCGATGCTCTTCGCGGTCGCTCCCGTGGCGATGATGAGCGAGTTCGCGAGCCAGCGATCCTCGCCGATCCAGACCGAGAACGGCCGCTTCGAAAGGTCGACCTTCGAGACGGTGTCCTGGACGAAGGTCGTGCCGAACCGCCCGGCCTGCCGCTTCCACAGGTCCATCAGCTCGGGCCCCATGATCCCGTCGGGGAAGCCCGGGTAGTTCTCGACCTCGGTCGTGATGGTGAGCTGCCCGCCCGACTGGATCCCCTCGACCAGCACCGGCTCGAGGTTCGCGCGGGCGGCGTAGATCGCGGCCGTCAGTCCGGCCGGCCCCGAGCCGATGATCATGACGTCCACGGGGCCGTGCTCCTTCCCCTGCTTCGTTTCACGCTGCATCATTTCGTCCAGCCTCCCTGAAGCCTCGAGCGCGTGGAGCGCGTCCGAGCCTCCGATCGAAACGCCCCCGATGAAGATCTGGGGGACGGTCGTCCGTCCGCCGGAGCGCTCGATGGCCTCGCGCCGCAAGGCCTCGTCGTTGGTGACATCGATCTCCCTGTACGCGATCCCCTTCCGCTCGAGGAGGGCCTTCGCGCGCCTGCAGGGACCGCACCGGTCCTTGGTGTAGATGACGACGTCGTTCACGGTCGTTCCTCGAGTCGGGGGCGGTCAGTATAGCGTGAGCGGGCGGCTTCCTTCACGGCGCGGCCCGTCTTCGCGGTCTCCGGCTTCCCGGCCGCTTGGCCGGGGGCGAGTTCGGGGTGAGAGAATAGGCGCCCGATGGAGAACATCGCCCACACGATGCTGGGGTTCGTCCTGGCGAAGGCCGGTCTCGAGAAGAAGAGCCGCTTCGCCACGACCGCCCTCGTGCTGGGCTCGAACCTCCCCGACGTGGACGCGGTCTCCCTCGTCAAGGGGACGCTCGCCTACATCGACTGCCACCGCGGCGCGACCCACTCGATCGCGGGCGCCGCGGTCCTCGCGGCCGCCTTCGGCGCCGGCCTCTGGGCCTTCGACCGGGCGGTGGTGGCGCCCCTCGGGAAGAGGAGGGAGCGCGCGAGGGAGCGCCGGGCCGCTGCGCCCGGAGCGGGCGATGGCGCGCCGGACGATCCAGCCGCTCCCGGAGGCGGGCCGGAGCGCGCGCGCCTCCTGCCGCTTGTCGCGGTGTCGCTCCTCGCGCTCCTGTGCCACCTCGGGTTCGATCTCCTGAACGACTACGGCATCCGCCTCCTGATCCCGTTCTCCGAGCGGTGGATCTACGGGGACCTCATCTTCATCGTGGACCCGTGGTTCTGGCTGATCCTGGGCGGGAGCCTCTACCTCGTCATGAAGCCGGGCCTCCTGCGCGGCGCCGCCGCCTGGGCGGGGTGGGCCGTGCTGTCCCTCCCGGTCCTGTTCGAGGACTCCGTTCCCGTGCCGGCCCGGGTCGTCTGGCTGCTGGGCCTGGCGACGCTCCTCGTCCTGCGCTGGCGGGGAGTCGGCCAGAGCGCGGGAGAGGTGCCGCCCGTGGAACTGCCCCCCTCCCTGCGCCCGGGCTCAATCGTCGGAGAGCAGCGGGCATCTCGAGGAACGCGGGCGAATGAGCCCGCGGCAAGCGGAGGCGGTCCGGCCTTGCCCCCGGACAGGGCGAGTTCCGTCCCGCAGATGGATGGAAGCGACCCGCTCCCAGCGGAGGGCGGACTCACCCCTCCGGGCGCGGAGGGCGCTCCAGGGAGTGGCGGATTCCTTGTCCCGCGCCTCGCGCTCGTGCTGCTCGTCGCCTACATCGGGGCCGTGCTGGTCCTGCACCAGCTGGCGCTGCGGCGCGCGCGGGAGGCGATCGGCGCCACCGCGCCGGCCCCGCAGATCCGCCGGCTCGCGGTGCTCCCGCAGCCGGCCGATCCGCTGCACTGGCGGGTCGTCTGGGAAGACGACGGCGAGCTCCGCTCCGTCGTCCTGTCGGCGCTGGGCGCCGGGGGGCCGGTCGCGACCGGGCCCCGCTTCGCGCTGAACCTGGACAATCCGGCGGCGCGCGCCGCCCTCGAGACGCCGGTCGGGCAGGTCGCGCGCCGGTTCTGCCGCTATCTCTTCGCCGAGCTCGAGGAAAGCGCGCAGGGGACGATCGTGGCGTTCCAGGACGTCCGCTTCGCCTCGCGCGGCCGGAACGGGTTCGGGGTCTTCACCGTGGTCGTGCCGCGCGCCGCCGGGGAGCCGCGCCCGTGAAGCGCTACGCGACCCTGTTCTTCGCGGTCTTCGCGGTCTCGTGGGCGTCGATCCTGATCCGGCTGTGCGACGCGCCCCCGCTCATCATGTCGTTCTACCGGATGGTGATCTCGGCCCTGATCCTGCTGCCGTTCGCCGGCTTCCACCGGCGCCAGGACTGGCTCCGGAGCCGCTCCTCCGTCCTGACCGCGCTCGGCGCGGGCCTGTTCCTGGGCCTGCACTTCGCGTCGTGGATCACCTCGCTGCAGCTCACGACGGTCGCTTCGTCGGTCGTCCTGGTCACGACGACCCCCGTCTTCGCGGCGATCTTCTCCGCGCGCCTTCTCGGGGAGAGGGCCGGCGCGAAGGCGTGGGCGGGGATCGTCCTCTCCGTGGCGGGCTCGGCGCTGATCGCGTGGGGCGATTACAGCCGCGCCCCCGTCCCCGGGGAAGGGGCGGGCGCCGGGGCGGGCTCGGCGGTCCTCGGCGACATCCTCGCCTTCGCGGGGGCGCTCTTCGCGGCGGCCTACCTGACGCTCGGGCGCACGGTGCGCGCGCGGGCCCCGCTCGTCGGCTACCTCGTCATCGTCTACGGGACGGGGGCCGCCGCGGTCGCCGCGGGCGCGCTCGCGCGCGGCGAACGCTTCTTCGGATACGCGCCGCGCGAGTGGGTCCTGTTCGCGGCCATGGCGATCGTGCCGAACCTGATCGGCCATTCGCTCCTGAACTGGGCCGTCCGGCGCATGCGGACCTACGTCGTCAACGTCGCGGTGCTCGGCGAGCCGATCCTCGCCACGATCTACGCCATCGTCCTGTTCCGCGAGGTGCCGGGGCCCGTCTGGGCGGCCGGCACCGCGATGATCCTCTCCGGGCTGCTCACGGTGTTCCTGGCGGAGCGCGCCGGGAGCCTCGCGGAGCTGACCCCGGACTGACCGGCCCTGCGGCCGACCGCGCCATGCTCGATCTCGACGCGCCGCTGACGACCGTGCCGGGCATCGGCCCCCGCCGGGCCGCGAGCCTCGAGGCGCTCGGCTGCCGGACGGTCGAGGACCTGCTGCTGCACCTGCCGTTCCGCTACGAGGACCGCGCGCGGTTCATGCCCCTCGCCTCCGTCCGGGAAGGGGACCGGGTCTCGTTCCTCGCGACGGTGCGCGCCCCGCGCCTGATCCGGACGCGCCGGCGCGGCTTCTCGATCTTCCAGGCGACGCTCGACGACGGGACGGCCGCGCTGCCGGTGCTCTGGTACAACCAGCCGTACCTCGGGCGGGTCCTCGCCGAGGGGCGAAGCGCGTACCTCTACGGCGAGCTGCGCATGGCGCGGACGGGGAAGCCCGCGCTCCGCTTCGAGAACCCCCAGTTCGAGCTGGTGGACGCCGGGGACCCGGACCCGATCCACGCGGGCCGCATCGTCCCCGTCTACGAGAAGCTCGGGTCCCTCTCGGGAAAGATGCTGCGCCGGCTGATCCACAACGTGCTCGAGGGGGGCGGCGGGGGCGGGGAGGGCGCGGACTTCCTGCCCGCGGAGCTGCGCGCGCGGCTCGGCTTCCCGCCGCGGGAGGAAGCGCTTCGCGAGGTCCATTTCCCGTCGCGCGGGGCGCAGGGCCTCGACGCGCTGAACGCCTTCGCGACGCCGCACCACCGCCGCCTGATCTTCGAGGAGCTGTTCCTGCTCCAGCTCGGCCTCGCGATCCGCCGCGCGAGCGACCGGAAGGAGGAGCGGGGATTCGTCTACGCGACGGGCGACGCGATCCGGGCGAAGCTCAAGGGACTGCTCCCGTTCCGCCTGACCGGCGGGCAGCGCGAGGTCCTGCGCGAGCTCGTCGCGGATCTCACCTCGCCCCACCCGATGAACCGTCTCCTCCAGGGGGAGGTCGGCAGCGGCAAGACGATCCTCGCCGTGCTGGCGATGGCGCTCGCGGCGGAGAACGGGCTGCAGTCGGCCCTCATGGCGCCGACGGAGCTCCTCGCGGAGCAGCACGAGCGGGCGCTGCGCGCGAGGCTCGAGCCGGCCGGGTACCGGGTCGTCCTGCTGACGTCGGCGGTCAAGGGGAAGGAGCGCCGCGAGCGGCTCGAGGCGCTCCGCGACGGCTCGGCCCACGTGGCCGTCGGAACGCACGCCCTGCAGGAGAAGGAGGTCGCCTTCCACCGCCTCGGCCTCGTCGTCGTGGACGAGCAGCACCGCTTCGGCGTGATGCAGCGCTCGCGGCTCCGCGACAAGGGAACCGTGCCCGACACCCTCGTGATGACGGCGACGCCGATCCCCCGGACGCTGGCGCTCGCGCTGTACGGCGACCTGGACGTGTCGCTCCTGGAGGAGCTGCCGCCGGGCCGCTCCCCGGTCGCGACGACGGTGCGCGACGAGGCGGGCCGCGAGGAGCTCTACGGCTGGATGCGCGGGGAGCTCGCGCGGGGCCGGCAGGCGTTCGTCATCTACCCGCTCGTCGAGGAGCGCGAGGGCTCCGGGCTCCGGGCCGCGGCGGCGATGGCGAAGCGCCTGGCGGAGGAGACCTTCCCGGACCACGCCGTCGGCCTCGTGCACGGCCGGATGAAGGCGGAGGAGAAGGCGGCCGCGATGGAGGCGTTCCGCGCGGGGCGCCTCGCCGTCCTCGTCGCCACGACCGTGGTCGAGGTCGGGATCGACGTGCCGGGCGCGACGATCCTCGTCGTCGAGCACGCGGAGCGGTTCGGCCTGAGCCAGCTCCACCAGCTCCGCGGCCGGGTCGGCCGGGGCGCGGAGGCGGGGACCTGCGTCCTGATGGCGGGGGAGAACCTCACCGAAGCGGCGCGCGCGCGCCTCGGGGCGATCGAGCGGGAGCGGTCCGGGTTCCGCCTCGCCGAGATCGACCTCGAGCTGCGAGGTCCGGGCGAGCTGTTCGGGACGAGGCAGGCCGGGTTGCCGGACCTGCGGGTCGCGAGCCTGGTCCGCGACCGGGAGCTCCTGGAGGAGGCCCGGCGCGAGGCGTTCGCGCTGGTGGGGGAGGCGGGCGCGGGATTCAGCGCCGCCCGGCGAGGGCGCGCCCGGGCGGAGCGCCGGGGGATGAAGGCCCTGCGGGCGACCCGGGTCCGGAGGTGCGGCTGCACGCGCTCCTCGCCCGCATCCGCCCCTCGTGGCGCGAGCGGTTCCGCCTCGCTTCCGTCGGGTGAGGAGCGGCAGCCTCATCCCGGGACGAGGCTGCCGGTGCTTCATGGAAAACCGCGAAAGGGGAACGATCAGAGGGCGTCGCCGCCCCCCTCGCCTTCCGTCGCCGTGGGCGCGGGCTCGCGGGGCGGGGGAGGGGGAAGCGGGATCGGCGTGCCGAGCTTCTCGATCGACTTCTCTTCCATGTTCAGGACCAGCTTGCCCGTCTCGATCTCCTTGAAGACCACGTTGACGGACTTGGGGTTGGGGGACTCGACCATCGGCCGGCCCCCCTGCATCAGCTGCTCCCAGCGCTTCGAGGCGACGGTCGCGAGCGCGAACCGGCTCGGGATCTTGTCCATGCATTTCTCCAGGTGCTTGCTTGGCATTGCCTTCCTGACCTCCAGTGCGCCCTCCCCGGCGCGGCCGCGAGCGGCCCGCGGGATCGGCGCAATCCGGACTTCTCAGCCTAGCCTCCGTCCGACATCGACTTCAGGAACGTTCCGTTCGATTTCGACTTGGTGAGCCGGTCGAGCAGCAGCTCCATCGCCTCCACGTCGGACATCTGGCTCAGGACCTTGCGCAGGACCCACACGCGGTTGAGCATGTCCTTCTGGATCAGCAGCTCCTCCTTGCGGGTCCCCGAGCGGGTGATGTCGATCGAGGGGAAGACCCGGCGGTCGACCAGCTTGCGGTCGAGGTGGAGCTCCATGTTCCCGGTTCCCTTGAACTCCTCGAAGATGACGTCGTCCATGCGGCTGCCGGTGTCGATCAGCGCCGTGGCGATGATCGTCAGGCTGCCCCCCTCCTCGATGTTGCGCGCGGCGCCGAAGAACCGCTTGGGGCGCTGCAGGGCGTTGGCGTCGAGGCCGCCCGACAGGACCTTCCCCGACGGGGGCGCGACCGTGTTGTAGGCGCGCGCGAGGCGGGTGATCGAGTCGAGCAGGATGACGACGTCCTTCTTGTACTCCACGAGCCGCTTCGCCTTCTCGATGACCATGTCGGCCACCTGGACGTGCCGCGTCGCGGGCTCGTCGAAGGTCGAGGAGATCACCTCGCCCTGGACCGACCGCTGCATGTCGGTGACTTCCTCGGGGCGCTCGTCGATCAGGAGCACGATCAGGACGATCTCGGGATGGTTCTCGCTGACCGAGTTGGCGATCGTCTGGAGCAGCATCGTCTTGCCGGTCCGGGGCGGGGCCACGATCAGGCCGCGCTGCCCCTTCCCGATCGGCGTCAGCAGGTCCATGACGCGGCCGGAGAGGTTCTCGGCCTTCGTCTCGAGGCGGATGTGCTCGGTCGGGTAGAGCGGGGTCAGGTTGTCGAAGAAGATCCTGCTCGCGCGAGCCTTCGGGGTCCTCGAAGTTGATCGCCTCGACCTTGATGAGGGCGAAGTACTTCTCGTCCTCCTTGGGGTGGCGGACCTGGCCGGACACGGTGTCGCCGGTCAGCAGGCCGAACCGGTTGATCTGCGACGGGGAGACGTAGATGTCGTCGGGCCCGGGAGGTAGTTGTAGTCGGGCGAGCGGAGGAACCCGTACCCGTCCTGCAGGACCTCGAGCACCCCCTCGGCGAAGACGAACCCGCGCTGCTCGGTCTGCGCCTTCAGGATCTCGAAGATCAGGTCCTGCTTGCGCATCCCCGTCGCGCCCTGGATCTTCAGCTCCTTGGCGATGTGGCCGAGGTCCGTGATGTTCAGCCGGGTGAGGGCGTTGATCGAGAGGTGCTCGCCCAGGGGCGGGCGGACCGTCGCGCGGGGGGCAGCGGCGCGCTTCGGCCGGCGCCGCTTCCGGCGCGGCCGCTTCGGGAGCGGTCTCGGCCGGCCGGCCCTCTCGACCGGGACTTCGAGGTCGGCGACGGGGGTCTCCGCGCCCTTGCTTTCCCGGGGTTCGCCTCGTCCGCCGCCGCGCGAGCCGTTGCGGCCTCCGCCGCGTTCTCCGGACCCGGGCTTAGACATGGATGCCTCCTGTGGGGATGTCGCAGATGCTCAAGCGTGCTGGATCACTTCAAGGGAAATTGTTCATGGATTTATTTCTATCTCGCGGTTTCTGGCTTGGTCGGAGAATCCCGGAGGCCGTGGGCCGGGACCGGGCTGATCCCGAGTGGCGCCTCCTCGACTCAAGGCTAGTGTAGTGAAAAAGAAGGGGTTGTCAAGAGGCGCCGGTCGGCCCGGGGGGCGCCCGGAGGCCCGGCTCCGGCCTGCGGTGGCGGGGGGAGGAGCCTCCTGCCGCCCGGGCCCCCTTTCCCGGACGATCCGCTCGACGGACTCCCGCGGGAGGCGGTGGATCCGGGTGATCGTCGCCCGCTCCCCCTTGGCGTTCCTGAACGGATTCCTGTACTCCCAGACGATCTCGCCGCTGCGGGGTGACCTCGAAGGCCCGCCCGCGGTCCGATTCGGCGATGAGGGTGTTCCCGCCCTCCAGACGCTGGGCGGATCCCCGGCTGGCGGAGAAGAAAGCGCCGCCCTCGCGGTCCCGGTATTCCCAGAGGATCTTCCGGCTGACGGGGTCGACTTCCAGGACCCTCGACCAGCCCCGGGCGAGCCCGTTGTCGAAAAGGAGAATGTGGCCGTCGGGGAGCATCGTGGGGTCGTGGGGGCCGGAGAGCTCCCCCTGCCCCCAGGCCCACAGGAGCGCCTTGTTCCGCCAGTCCACGATCGCGATCGTGTCCTGGTGCCTGGTCGAGATGAGGACGTAAGCGGGGCTGGAGGACGCGGCCCGCCGCCGCTCCCGCGGTCCCTGCTGCGTCCCCTTTGGCGGTCGGGCCCCGGCGGCGCCTGCGGCGCCCCGTGCGCCGGCGCGCAGCAGCGCGACGATCGCGGGATGGTCCGCGGGAATCGACTCGACGCAGTTCCCGTGGAGCATGTCGACTTCGCCCTTCTTCCCGACCCGCACGCTCTGGAGCGGGGCGATGGCGGCGGCCTGCCTTGAAGAGATCGTAGAGGGAGACGCTCTCGAGCCCCTCGCCGTCCGGGGAGAGCAGCGAGATCCGGTTGTCCCGCACCGGGCACCGTGTCGCTGATCTCCGGGATCCTCCGCGTGGAGACCGTCAGCAGCAGAAGGCGGCCGTCCGGCAGACGCTCCACGTCGTGATGCGCGGGCACCGGCTTCTTCCAGACGACGTCGCCGTTCCAGGACATGAGCGCGAGGAACCGGGAGAACGCCTGGCCGTCGACGCTGGCGATCTCGGCCCCGGGCCGGGCCTCCCCAGCCCCCGCGGCGGGCACCGGATCGCGGCCGATGACGAGGATGTCGCCCGTCTCCAGGAACTCCGCCTCGGACCAGCGGTTGCAGCCCTCCATCTGCCAGAAGTTGACGAGCTTTCCGCCATCGTCGACCAGGGCGGCGGAGCAGAGGTGCGTGTTGGTGAAGAAGTTGTACCCCGGCCGGGATGAGGGCTTGCGGATCGTGACGCCGGAGGCCTGCTGGTCCTTCTCGGTCGGCACGAAGCCGGCATAGCCGAGCGAGCGGAGGCGATCGAGGTCCTCCCCCGAGAGCTCGCTGCTTTCGGAAAGGGGCGCGGCGGTCGAGGCCGCGCGCGGGGTTTCGGCCGCGGGCTTCGGAGCCGGAGCGCAGGCCGCGGACGGCCGCGGCGATCATGGCGATCAGGCTGAACAGCGCGATCGCGATCAGGGCGAGGCGCCGTGCACGCGTCGAGAGCATCATGGGGCGGCCGGGGGAATGGGGGGCAGCGTCCGGAGCGCCGCGCGCGTGTGCCGCGCGGCGGGATCGGTCTCGGGGAGGGCGGCGAGCCCGCTCCGGAGGCGCTCGAGGTCCGCCGGGGCGTCCGACGTCCGCCCACTCGGGGAGCAGCACCCGCGGCAGGCCGAAGATCTTGAGGATCCTGAGCGTCTCGGCCAGGACCGTGCCGGTCCCCCACGGGATCCCCCGGAAGATCTCCGGGACCACCGAGCGCGCCCCGATCAGGTAGTACCCGCCGTCGGTCGAGGGGCCGAAGACGAGGTCGCGGTCGCGGAGCAGCTCGAAGGCGCGCTTGAGGATCTCGACGGGCAGGGACGGGGTGTCCGCGCCGATGATCGCGACCCGGTCGTGGCCGGCCGCGAGAAGACCTGCGATGCACGAGGACATCCGCTGGCCGAGATCGTCCCCCTCCTGCCGCAGCGTTTCGATCCCGCGCAGGTCCTCGCCCAGCGCCGCCACCTCCGCGTCGGAGATCTCCGAGGACCACGCGATCGCGGCCCGGATCCCCCAGGGGGAGACGCGCCTCAGGAGCTCGATCGAGTCCCGCAGGAACGCGATGTAGATCGCGTGCGCCTGCTCCGGGCCGAGGCTCGAGGCGAGGCGGGTCTTCGCCTCCCCCTCGCGGGGGGGGCGGGCGAACAGGACGAGGATGGGACCGGAGGCCGCAGGTTTCACGGGCGCATGATAGCGCGGCAGGGCGTCAAACGGTCCCGCGCGGCGCGGGACCCCCTGCTCCGGCCTCGAACGCGACGCGGCGGCAACCGCGGGGCTGCGCGGCGCGGGTTACAATGCCCGGCATGTCCGACAAGGTGACGGGGTTCATCCTCGCAGGCGGCCAGTCCAGGAGGATGGGCAGCGAGAAGCCGCTCCTCGAGGTCGGCGGGACGCCGCTCGTCGAGCGCGTCGCGCGGGCCGTCGCGCCGTGCGTCGCCGAGCTCGTCGTCGTCACGAACCGCCCGGAGCTCTACGGGTTCCTCGGGCGCCCGACGATCCCGGACACGTGGACGGGGCGCGGCCCGCTCGGCGGCATCCACGCCGCGCTGAAGCACCTGCGCGGGTCCGCGGCGCTCATCGTGGCGGGCGACTACCCCTTCCTCGCCGAGGCCGCGATCGCGCGGCTCGCGCGCGAGAAACCGGGCGGCGGCGTCGTCCTGCCGCGGATCGAGGGGATGCTCCACCCCCTCTGCGCGGTCTACGGCAGCGGCGCCCTCGGCGCCGTCGAGGAGGCGCTCGGGGCGGGCGAGCTGATGGTCCGCTCCTTCGTCGAGCGGCTCCGCGATCAGAAATTCCTGGACGAGACGGAGTTCGGCGGCCTCGAGGCGGCCGGACGGATCTTCATGAACGTGAACACGCCGGACGAGCTGCGGCGCGCGGAGGAGCTTCTTGCGGGCGCTCAGCCACGTTGACGGAAGGGGACGGGCCCGGATGGTGGACGTTGGAGAGAAGCCCGAGACGCGCCGCGTCGCGATCGCCGAGGCCCTGGTGACGATGTCGCCGGAGGCCCTGCGGCGCGTCCGGACCAACGAGCTCGCCAAGGGGGACGCCCTGACCGTGGCGAAGCTCGCGGGGATCCAGGCGGCGAAGGAGACGTCGTGGCTGGTCCCTCTCTGCCACCCGATCCTCCTCGATGTCATCCGCGTGGACCTGGCCCTGCTGCCGGCGAAGCGCGCCGTGCGGATCGAGGCCGAGGTCGCGACCCGCGGGGCCACGGGCGTCGAGATGGAGGCGATGACGGCGGCGGCCGTCGCGGCGCTCACGGTCTACGACATGGTGAAGGGAGTCGACCGCGGCGCGGCGATCGCGGGCGTGCGGCTTCTGAAGAAGAGCGGGGGGCGCAGCGGCGAGTGGGCGCGTCCTACGCGGCGGCCGGCGGCGGCGAAGCGGCCTTCCCGGGCTCCGGCCCGATCAGCCCCCGGCCCGAAAGCATGACGGCGATCTTCTCGGCGAGCCTCTCGTCGGAAAGGCCGGAGTTCCACCGGTCGTGCCCCAGGAGCATGAGGACAAGGGTCTTGACGTCTTCCTGCGATTCGCTCATGGGTCCACCTCTCGGACCCCCTGAATATACGACGTTCACGGCGGCCGGCAACGGCCCCGCAAACTGAGGAGGAAGTCCCCTGAAACTCAAGGAAACACGCCCGTTTCGCGACCCTTTCCATCCACGCGGGCCAGGAGCCGGACGAGGCCACCGGCGCCATCATGACCCCCATCTACCAGACCTCGACCTACGTCCTGCCCGCCCTCGGCCGGACCAAGGGGTACGACTACGCGCGGACGATCAACCCGACGAGGTCCGCTCTCGAGCGCAACCTCGCCGCGCTCGAAGGGGGGCGCGCCGGCTTCTGCTTCGCCTCGGGCATGGCGGCGATCTCCGCGATCATGACCCTGCTCCAGGCGGGCGACCACGTCATCGCGTCGAGCAACGTGTACGGCGGGACCTACCGCCTGTTCGAGCGCGTCCTGCGCGGCTACGGGCTGGACTTCACGTGGCTCGACACGCGGGACCTCGACGCGGTCGAGCGGGCCGTCCGCCGGAACACGAAGATGCTCTACGTCGAGACGCCGACGAACCCGATGATGTCGCTGACCGACCTGCGGGCCGCTGCGCGCCTCGCGCGGCGCCACCGGCTGACCTTCGTCGTGGACAACACCTTCATGAGCCCGTACTTCCAGCGCCCCCTCGCCCTGGGCGCCGACATCGTCGTGCACTCGACGACGAAGTTCCTGAACGGGCACAGCGACTCGGTCGGCGGCGTCGTGGTCGTCAAGCACGCGCGGCACGCCGAGCGGATCGGGTTCGTGCAGAACTCGGCGGGCGCCATCCTCTCGCCGTTCGATTCGTGGCTCGTGCTGCGGGGCACGAAGACGCTCGCCCTGCGCATGCAGCGCCACGACGAGAACGGCCGGAAGATGGCCGCCTGGCTCGACCGCCACCCGAAGGTGAAGTCCGTCCTCTACCCGGGCCTGAAATCGCACCCGCAGTACGCGCTCGCGAAGCGGCAGATGAGCGGGTTCGGCTCGATGATCTCGTTCGAGCTCGGCTCGTACAAGAGGGCCAAGCGGCTGCTCGACAAGGTGCGCCTGTGCGCGCTGGCCGAGAGCCTGGGCGGGGTCGAGACGCTGATCAGCCACCCGGCCACGATGACCCACGCCTCGGTGCCGCCCGCGGACCGGCGCAAGCTCGGCATCACCGACGGCCTGGTCCGGATCTCGGTCGGGGTCGAGGACGTGCGCGACCTGATCGACGATCTCGCCGGCGCGCTGCGCGCGGTCTGAGCCGGCGCGGGGGGACGCCGGCTCAGGGCTCGGGCGGAGTGACCGTCGCGGCGATCCAGGCGAGGACCTCGGGATCTCCCGAGGCCACGCGCAGCGCGAGCAGCTCGGGCAGCTCGTAGGAGTGGACCTCGCGGATCCGCCGCCGCGCGTCCGCGAAGCGGGCCGCGGTCGTCTTCACGAGGAGCAGGCTCTCGCGGTCCTTCTCGATCTCGCCCTTCCACCGGTAGACCGACCGCACGCCCGGCACGATGTTGACGCAGGCGGCGAGCCCCTCCTCGACGAGCGTGGTCGCGATCTGCTCGGCCTGCTCGTCCGAGCCCGCGGTGGTCAGCACGACGATGACGTCACTTTCCATCGGATGGCCCTCGCTGTGTCCCACTGCCGGGCAGTCTATGCCCCCCTCTCCGGCGGATCAACCCGGGCCCGCGAAAAATTTTGCAGCGCCTTGCCCCCAAACGAGTTACGGTGCTACCTTGACGCGCAGTTCGGAGGCCTGATGAGCGAAATTGCCGAAGTGCTCGCCCGCGAGATCCTGGACTCGCGGGGAAACCCGACGGTCGAAGTGGACGTCATCCTCGAGGACGGAACGCTCGGCCGCGCCGCGGTTCCGTCCGGAGCCTCGACGGGCTCGCGCGAAGCGGTCGAGCTGCGCGACGGCGTCGCGGCGCGCTACGGCGGCAAGGGGGTCGAGAAGGCGGTCAGGAACGTCTCCAAGGTGATCGCGCCCGCGCTCGAAGGGCTCGACGCGACCGACCAGGTCTTCATCGACACGCTGCTCGTCGATCTCGACGGAACGGACAACAAGCGCAAGCTCGGCGCGAACGCCATGCTCGGCGTTTCGCTCGCCGTCGCGAAGGCGGCGGCGGAGCACATCGGCGTGCCGCTGTACCGCTACATCGGCGGCGTGAACGCGAAGCTGCTGCCCGTGCCGATGCTGAACATCCTCAACGGCGGGGCGCACGCCGACAACAACGTGGACATCCAGGAGTTCATGATCGTCCCCGTCGGGGCCCGCTCGTTCCGCGACGCGCTGCGCTTCGGCGCCGAGGTCTTCCACGCGCTGAAGGGGGTCCTGAAGGGGAGGAAGCTCGTCACGTCCGTCGGGGACGAGGGGGGCTTCGCGCCCAACCTGCGCTCCAACGAGGAGGCGCTCGAGGTGATCCTCGAGGCGATCGTCAAGGCGGGCCGCAAGCCCGGCAAGGACGTGCTGCTCGCGCTCGACGTCGCGGCCTCCGAGCTGTACGACAAGGGCAAGTACACGCTCGCCGCCGAGAAGAAGCCCGTGAAGGGGCGCGAGGAGATGGTCCGCTTCTACGAGGACCTCGTCCGCCGCTACCCGATCGTGTCGATCGAGGACGGCTTCGCGGAAGGGGACTGGGCCGGCTGGAAGCTCATGACCGAGCAGCTCGGCGCGCGCGCGCAGCTCGTCGGCGACGACATCTTCGTGACGAACCCCAAGATCCTCGCGCGGGGGATCGAGGAGGGGGTCGCGAACGCCATCCTGATCAAGCTGAACCAGATCGGCACCCTCACCGAGACGCTCGACACCATCACGATGGCCCAGAGGGCCTCCTACGCGACCGTCGTCTCCCACCGCTCCGGCGAGACCGAGGACACGACGATCGCCGACCTGGCCGTCGCGGGCAACCTCGGCCAGATCAAGACCGGCGCCCCCTCGCGAAGCGAGCGTGTCGCCAAGTACAACCAGCTCCTCCGCCTGGAGGAGGAGCTCGGAGACAGCGCCATCTACGCGGGCGCGCACATCTACGCGTCCTACCTGGGAAGCCGCGACTGGGCGGCGACGGGGTCCTCGGGCCGTTGAACCTTCTGCGCTGGAAGCCGCGGTTCGGCCCCTGGGGCCGCTCCCGCGCGGGCGCGGGGGCGCCGTCCCCGGCGGGCGCGGCGCCCGGACCCGCGCCGGGCGCCGCGGCGCCCGCCGCCCCGGCCGATCAGGTCCGCGCCGCGGGCTCCGAGCGCGGCCAGACGATCCGGCGGACCGCCTATCTCGCGCTTTCGCTCGTCGCCGCGGCCCTGACCGTGCGGGCCGTCATCGGCGAGCGGGGCCTGCTCGCGGCGCACCGCTCGCGGGGAGAGCTCGCCCGTCTCGATGCCGAGGTCGGGAAGTGGCAGGAGCGCAACGCCTGGCTCCAGGCGCGCGTCAAGGCGCTTCGCGAGGATCCCGGGACGATCGAGCGGATCGCCCGCGAGCGGCTCGACTACGTCCGCCCCGGCGAGATCACCTTCCTCTTCCCGTACGACATCACGAAGCCCGAGCCGGGCGAGCCCGGCCCCGCCGCCCCGGGCGAGTTCTCGCCCACGCACCCCGAAGACCTGCGCCGCTAGGATCCGCTCAGAAGCTCGCGAGCGCCTCTTCCTCGGTCGCGAAGATCTCGAACAGGTTGTCGAGCTTCGTCAGCGTGAGAAGCGAGAGGATCTTCTCGGAGGGCTTCATCAGCTTGATGACGCCCCCGCGCTCGGCCGCGCGCTTGTAGTGCGCGACGAGGACGCCGAGGCTGGCGCTGTCGATGTAGGCCACGCCCCCGATGTCGAGGAGGATGTTCTTCCGTCCCGCGTGCAGAAGGTCCCGGATCACGCCCCCCATCCCCTCGGTCTCGCCCGAGCCCATGGTCAGCCGCCCCTTCACTTCCAGGATGTTCACGACCCCTGCGGTCCTCACCTGCGGTTCCACATCGTCCTCCTGTCGGGTTCGTCGAGGAACCATGATACTTCGCCGGGGCGGGTTGTTGAATCCCGCAGTCGCGGCGGGGATCCCGGGCGCCGATGCTGCCGCGGAGGGGCTCCCCGGGCGCCCGCGCAGCCGACGCGGCTGGGCTAGCCGGGCGCCCGCGCAGCCGACGCGGCTGGGCTAGCCGGGCGCCCGCGCAGGCTGACGCGGCCAACCCCGCGCCGCGCGGCCGACGGTGCGCGACGGCGGCTGATGACGCGCGATGGCGGCTGATGACGCGCGGATGGCGGCTGGCCTAGAATGCCGGCCATGAGGACTTTCCGGACCCTGGCCTCGGTCGAGAAGGCGGTGATCGCCTGCGAGAAGTGCCCGCGCCTGCGCCGGCACTGCCTGAAGATCGCCCGGGAGAAGCGTCGCGCCTTTCGCGACCAGGAGTACTGGGGCCGTCCCGTCCCCGGGTTCGGGGACCCGCGCGCGCGCCTCGTCGTGATCGGCCTCGCCCCCGCCGCGCACGGCGGGAACAGGACCGGGCGGATCTTCACCGGGGATTCGAGCGGCAACTGGCTTTACGGGACGCTGCACCGCCACGGGTTCGCCAACCAGCCCGATTCGACGGGACGGGGCGACGGCCTGCGCCTGACGGACTGCTACGTGACCGCGGCCGGGCACTGCGCCCCGCCCGCGAACAAGCCGACCTCCCGGGAGCTCGACAACTGCCAGCCGTACCTCGAGGCCGAGCTGCGCCTCCTGAAGGAGGCCAGGGTCATCGTCGCGCTCGGCCGCATCGGCTGGGAGCGGTGGCTGCGCGCGTCGGGCTGGTGGGCGAAGCTCGCCCCGCGCGAGCGCCCGCCGTTCGGCCACGGCGCGGAGACCAGGATGCCCGACGGCACGATCCTGATCACCTCCTACCACCCGAGCCGCCAGAACACCCACACCGGCCGCCTCACGACCGCCATGTGGCACGCCGTCTTCCGCCGGGCGCGGGCGCTCGTGGACGGCGCCAGCTGACCGCCGGAGTCGGGAGGCCGGCGGTCACGCGGGCGGCGGGAGGCAGCGACCTGCCTGGTGAGGGCAGGGGAGGCCGCCACTGCCATGTTGTGAATTTTCAGAGGCGTTGGACCCCCTGACACCATGTGGCGACCGGGGACTGTGGAAGAGTGGTGGCTGGCGGAGCGGAGGGCTGGGAAGAGGACGGGCGGGAAGCGGATGAGGCATCTCAATCGAGAGGCGAGTGCAGTATGCTGAGCGGCACACGGGGTCACCGCAGTGGCCCTTCAAGGGAGGACACATGAGCGAAGCACCAGGGGGCGGTTACGCACCGTACTCGACGCCGCCGGCGGGCGGAGGTGGTTCGAGCGCGGCGATGAACAAGGTCTCCGGTCCCGCGATCGCGCTGATGATCACGGCGGGCGTCGGGATCTTCCTGAACCTGATCGGCATTCTGCTGGCGATCCTGGGGGTCGGGCTGGGGACCGCGTTCGGCGGCGACGAGCAGGCCAAGCTTTTCGCCTTTTTCGCCGGAACGCTCGGGATGATCGTTCGGGTCGTCCTGATCCTCCTTGGCGTCG
>CAVVHA010000013.1:0-175394 GCA_963747925.1 uncultured Acidobacteriota bacterium | reverse complement strand
GTGTGGTTTTTCAGCGCGGCGGCCCACACCCGGGTGAACGCCCAGGTGCGGCCCCGACCGGCCCTGCGCCGTCCGGCGCGGGGTCTGAGCGCGCGACGGGGCGCCTCCTGCGAGCGTCATCGCGCGCGCACGAAGCGCGCGGCCCGCGGCCCGGTCCCGCGCCGCTACATCAGCTTGTATTTCGGCCCGCTGCCCCCTTCACGCGGGGTCCAGCGCGGGCCCAGGACATCGGTCGCCTTGCAGTCCACGCAGTTCGGGGCATTGACCTTGAGGCCCCCCTCCACGGCCTCGTACACGCCGGCCGGGCAGAGCCGCGCGTAGAAAGCCGCGACCTCGGGCGCGATCCTGCTCGGAGCATCAGGTGGGACGGGATCGTGTCCCGCGTCGCGGTTGCCCGACTTGTACTCGGCGTCCACCTTGCTGAAGGTCAGCCGGTTGTCGGGCGTGAACGGTTCGGGACGCCCGGCGCGCTTGCCGGCCTCGGCATCCGCCTCCATCGCGATCCGGCCGGCGAAACCGGCCGCCCGTCAGCGTCATGAGCGCGGCCCTGAGGGCCCCGACGTACAGGCCGTCCTTGAAGCCGAGCCGCATGTTCCGCGTCCGGCGCAGGTCCTCGACGATGTAGGAGCCGTCCACCATCCGGTCGTAGCCGGACAGGCCCGCCGAGGAAAGGTCCCCGGCCTTCAGGGCCGCGAAGATCGTCCGGGCGGCGTAGATCCCCGACTGCATCGCGTAGTGAATCCCCTTGAGCGAGGGGACGTCCACGAACCCGGCCGAATCCCCGGCGATCAGGACCCCGTCGCCGTGGCGGCGGGCCGGGATCGAGTAGTAGCCCCCCTCGGGGATCGTCTTCGCGCCCCACTCCACCAGCTCGCCCCCTTCGAGCCAGGGCCGGAAGAGCGGGGTGCAGCTTCATCCTCTGCATCAGCTCGTGGACGTCGAGCGAGGCGTCGCGGTAGTCGAGCCCCACCACCAGGCCGATCGAGACCAGGCTCGGCCCGAGCGGGTACATGAAGCTGCCGCCGAAGGCGTCCGAAGGGAGCGGCCAGCCCATGGTGTGAATCACGGAATCGAGCGGCCGCTTCGTCTCCCAGACCTCCTTCACGCCCAGCGCGAAGATCTGAGGGTTCGCCGAGGAGACCTGCTGCCACTCGCACCAGGCCTGCGACAGCATCCCCCGCGATCCTTCGCACAGGACCGTGACCTTCGCGACGAGGTCGTTCGGCGCCATGAAGTTCGACATCGGCTGCCCGTCGCGGCCGAGCCCCGTCGCCGTGGTCCGCACGCCCGCGACGCGGCTCCCCTCGACGAGCAGCCCCGCCGCCGGAAAGCCGGTGAAGATGTTGACGCCGAGCCCCTCCGCCTTCTCCCCGAGCCAGCGGACCAGCTCGCAGATCGAGGCGGTGTAGAAGCCGGCGTTGTGCATCGTCGGGGGGGTCGGCAGCGGCACGGAGCCGCGCTCCGTCAGGTAGAGGACGCGCTCCTTCGCGACCTTCGCGCGGAGCGGGCAGCTCCTCGTCCTTCAGCCCGGGAAACAGCTCGCGCAGCGCCCGCGGGTTGACCACCGCCCCGGAGAGGGAGTGCTCGCCGAGCGACTCCGCCTTCTCGAGGACGCCGATCCCGACCTCGCCGAGCCCGCCACCGGATTCGTTGTCCTTCGCGACGAGCTTCGCGAGCTCGATGGCGCCGGCCAGCCCGGCGGGCCCGGCCCCGACGAAGAGAACGTCCATCTCGAGCGTTTCTCCCTCGCCGCGGTCCTTCAGGATCAGCCGGTCGAGCGGGAGCGGGACCTGGTGGCGGGAGGGCTTGATCGGATCCATGGCGCGCTCAGTCGGCCTCGACCTTGAAGCCGACCTGAAGGGTGACCTGGTACTCCGCGACCGCTCCGTCCTTGACGCGGCCCCGCTGCTCGACCACCTCGAACCAGGCCAGATCGCGCAGGGACTTGGACGCGTCCGCGATCGCGCTCTGGATCGCCTCCTCGAGCGAGCGCTGTGAGGTTCCGACCAGCTTGATCAGCTTGTAGGTTGCCATCCGGGTCTCCTTGTGTTGCCGGGGTGAAGGCGCCAGTCTAGCGGACTGCCACGGATCGCTCAACTGCGCGTTCCTCGGGGTCCGGCGAGCAGTCCGGTGCGCCGGCCTGCGCTAGGAGCCGGCGCCCTCGCCGGGGCGGCGCGGAGTCCAGGCCGGCGCGAAGGGATCCTGCAATCCCCTGAGCCCGTCGGCCGACGCATCCCTGGCGAGGATCATCACGCGGAAGATCCGGCCCATCCCCTCGGGATGGATGAGGGACATCATCGCCCGCCGCGAGCGGACGGCGGAGGCCTCCATGGAGCCGGCGAGGGCGGCGATTCTTTCGGCAAGGCCGAGGGCGATCAGGAACCGGTCCTGGGTCGTGAAGCCGACCCCCGGCATGCCGGCCTCGCGCGAGGCATCCTCGATCGCGCTGAAGTTCACATGCGCGGTCAGGTCCTGGGTGCCGGGCCGGTCGAGAACGTCATCCACCGCCTGGTGGCGGCGATAGGCGAGCAGCGTCCCCGCGGGGCGGATCCGGGCGTCGTAGAGCCGGTCGGCCCGCTCGCCGTAGTCGATGACGAGCTGGAACCCCCGCCGCACCGCACGCGCGACGCGCCCGGCGAAGTCGCGCGCGGCGAGCCCCGCCTCCGCGATCGATCCCTCCTGCGCGGCCGCGCCGTAGCGGGACGCGTACTCGATCAGCTCCGGGTCCTCGGCGGGAGCATCGACCCAGGCAAACGGGCCCGGGCCCCGGGCGCCTTCGTCCGGTCCCGCGCCCCCCTGCCCGGCAAGGCCGACCCTGCGCTCGAGCAGCGCTCCGCCCCGGCGCGTCACCACGCGCACTGGCAGGGCGTCGTAGAACTCGTTCGACACGACGCAGCCGGCGATGCCGTCCGGCCGGATCGCGCCGATGTCGGGCCCCCAGCGGACCCTCGCCGCGTGCGCTTCCAGCGACCGCGCCTGCGCGGCGCGCATCGCGCCGCTGCGCTCCACGATCCAGTAGGTCAGCCGCCGGTACAGCGGCGCGTGCTCCTCCGCCAGGGCATCGAGGATGTCCGCCGCCATGAACCCCTTGCCGGCGCCGAGCTCCACGATGTCGCAGGCCTCCTCACCCAGGCGCGCGAAGCACTCCGCCAGCTGCCCGGCGAGCGTCCGGCCGAAGGCGGGAGTCGCGTCGGGCGCGGTGTAGAAATCCCCGTCCCTTCCGATGGCGGCGCTCCCCCGCTCGTAGTAGCCGCCGGAAGCACCGTACAGCGCCTCCTCCATGAAGACGTCGAAGGGAATCGGGCCCCGCTCGAGGATGCGCAGGGCTATGGCGTGGGCGGGGTCTGCGGGACTGGCGGGACCGGGAGGACCGGGGGGTGTCTCCCGGTCGGGGGGGCGCTCCCCCCGGTCACTTCGCGGGCCCGGTCAGGACCGGAAGGTCGCTCGCGGGGGCGCCGGCGGGAGCCTCGATCCTCTCCGGGCCGCCCCAGGCCTCCGAGCGCGCCGCGACCTCCGCGGCCGAGGGCTCGCCGCGCTCGATCTTCTGCTGGATCCGCTGCAGCGCGTTGATCAGGGCCTCGGGACGGGGCGGGCATCCGGGGATATAGACGTCGACGGGGATGATCTCGTCGACCCCCTGCACCGTCGAGTAGGAATTGAACATCCCTCCCGAGGAGGCGCACGCCCCCATCGAGATGACCCACTTGGGGTTGGGCATCTGGTCGTAGATCCGCTTGACGGCGGGAGCCATCTTCTTCGAGACCGTTCCGGCCACCACCATCAGGTCCGCCTGCCGAGGCGAGAAACGAAGCGCTTCGGCGCCGAACCTCGCGAGGTCGAAGCGGGCCGCCACGGTCGCCATCAGCTCGATGGCGCAGCAGGCCAGCCCCATCGGCATCGGCCAGAGGGAGTTCTTCCGCCCCCAGGCGACGAAATCCTGCAGGCGGGTCGTGAAGATCGTCTCCTTCTCGGTCGCGCCAGCCGTTCCCGTCTTCACGCGTTCGTCCTCCGAAGGAGAAAATGGTAGCACATAACAAAAAGGCCCAACGCTGGGCGTCGGGCCTCGTGTGGTTCTCCGGGATATTTTTTCCGTGGTCCGGAGAGCGCCAGAGGCGCCACGGGTTCCTTGCCGGAAGACTTGCTCCCGGTCGTTTCTGCCAGCGGCTCATGGCCGGTGGCGATCGAGCCATTGCCGGTGGGCTATCACTCCCGGCGCCTGCCTCCACCGCCCGTTGGCGGCGTTCTGACCAGGCGGCGCCGGGCCGCGTTCCCTGCCCGGTGCATCGGCTCTCACTTCTCTTATACTGCTTTGGGACTGCGTTGTCCAGTCGAATTCGAGTCAATTCGAGTCATTGCGATTCATCGCACATCCGAATCATCCGCTTGATCGCCGAGATCGCCAGCCCTGGGAGCGCCGATTCGATCGCCCGTTCCTCACGCGATGTCGACGAAGATCTCCTCTCCGCGAACCTCGACGGGGTAGGACTTCACGCCGACCTCGGCGCTCATCGTCGACTTCCCTGTCGTCACCTCGAAGCTCCAGTGATGCCACGGGCACGTGACGACGCTTCCGCTCACATCGCCCTCGCCGAGCGGTCCGCCCGATGCGCGCACGTATTGTCGAGGGCGTGCAAGGACCCTTCCACGTTGAAGAGCGCCACCTTGACCGCGCCCCCGTCCACGATGCGCCGCGCGCCCGCGGGCAGCTCCGAGACCCGCCCTGCCAGAATCCAGTTGGACATTTCCTCTCCTCCCTGTGGACATTCTCGCACGGGCGGCGGAGCCATTCCCTCCTCATCGGAGGGCGGCCCGTCCGGGCGCGGACTATACTCAGGGCTCCCGGGACCTGGCCGGGAGAAGGATCGGACGGCATCATGCAGAACGCAAACGGGCGCAGGGTCGTCGTCACCGGGATGGGCGCGGTCAGCCCGAACGGGACGGGGCTCGACCGGTTCGCGGAGCGCCCTGCGCGACGGGAAGAGCGGCGTCGGCCCGATCCGATCCTTCGATCCCGCGCGCTACGCAACGCGCATCGGCGGCGAGGTCGTCGAGTTCGACCCGGTCTCGGTCCTTCCTGACGCGCACGAGCGCAAGCATGTCCCCCGCGCCACCTCGATGCTGATGGCCGCGGCCGACGAAGCGCTCCGCACTGCGGGGCTCCACCCCGCGGCGATGCCGCTGGAGGAGCGGCGCCGCTTCGGCGTCTCCTCGGCACCGGGGGCGGGGGTTTGATTCACCGAGAGGATGTACGACCTCTGGTACGCGGGCGACGAGAAGCAGGCGAGCCTCTACACGATCCCCGCCTCGACCCACGGCACGATGGCGAGCGAGATCTCGATGCGGCATTCGCTGCGCGGCTCGAGCCACGTGCTTTCGACCGGGTGCACCTCCTCCACCGACGCCATCGGCCACGCCTTCCTGAACATCCGCTTCGGGCGTCTCGACCGCACGCTCGCGGGCGGCTCGGACGCCCCTTTCGCTCCGGGGATCTTCACCGCCTTCAGCGTGATGAAGATCATGACCTCCTCCTGGAACGAGGCGCCCGAGCGGGGCTCGCGCCCCTTCTCCAGCGACCGCGACGGTTTCGTCCTGGCCGAGGGCGCCTGGATGTTCCTGCTGGAGGAGCGGGACGCACGCCCTCGCGCGCGGCGCGCCCATCTACGCCGAGATCCTCGGCTACGGCTCGACCTGCGAGGCCTTTCACCGCGTGCGCCTCGAGGAGGACGGCGACGAGCCGGCGCGCGCGATGAGCTGGCGATCGAGGACGCCCGGATCGGCCCGGCCGAGATCGACTACGTGAACCTCCACGGGACCTCCACGGTGCTCAACGACCGCATCGAGACCCGCGCGCTCAAGCTGGCGCTCGGGCCCGCGCGGGCGCGATCCCCGCGAGCGGCCTCAAGTCGATGATCGGCCACCCGCAGGGCGCCTGCGGGGCCGCGGGCGTCGTCGCCACGCTCCTGGCCATGCAGGGCGGGTTCCTCCCCCGACCATCAACCTCGACGCCCCCGACCCGGAGTGCGACCTCGACTACGTCCCCAACGCGGCGCGCCCCGGCCGGATCGAGACGGCCCTGTGCAACTGCATCGGGTTCGGCTCGAAGAACTCGGCCCTGATCGTCGGGATGCCGCGGCCTTGAGATCCTTCCTCGTCCCTTCGCGTTCACGCGAGCCGGAGCTGCTCGATCAGCCTGGTCATTCCGCCGGGGAGATGGCCCCGGTCCTGCGCGATCTCTCGCGCGTGAATCGCTGGCTCGGCGGCATCTCCTCGCTGTGGGCTCCGCTCGAGGCGCTTCTCGAGCAGGAGGCGCTCCGCTCCTTCACCCTGCTCGATGCCGGATCTGGCGGTGGCGACGTGCCGGTGGCCATCGCCGCCCGCGCGTCCCGGCAGGGATTCGAGCGCGCGCCGTCGGCGTGGATCTCGACGCCGCCTCGGTCGCCTGGGCGTCCTCCGCGCCCTCGACGCCTGCGGGCCTTCGGGCGCCCCGCGCGTCCGGCGCAGGACCGCCCTCGCGCCGGGCGGCGCCCCGGCCTCCGATCGCACGGGCGACGTCCGCCGCCCCGCCGCGACGGGCCCACGGCCATCGCCCGCCCGGCCGGCCGGAGACGCCCCCGCCGCGGCTCGCCTTCCTGCGCGCCGACGCGATGCGCCTTCCTTTCCCCGACCGCAGCTTCGACTTCGTGACCTCGTCGATGATGTTCCACCACTTCGGCGAAGGCAGGCGGCGCTCCTCCTCGCCGAGCTCGCCCGCGTGGCCCGCCGCGCGGTCCTCGTCAACGATCTCGAGCGCCACGTCGTCCCCTGGGCAGCGATCTCCCTCCTGGTCCCGTTCGCGGAAAGCGCCATGGTCCGCCACGACGCGCCTCTCTCGGTGCTGCGCGGCTGGACCGCGGCCGAGCTCGCCTCCGTCGCCGCGGCGGCGGGACTGGGCCCCAGCGCGCGCGTGAGCGGCTCTTCCCCTACCGGCTCGTGCTCACCGTGCGGACCGCGGCCGCGGGGAGCGCATGAGGCGCCCCGACGCGGTGATCGTGGGGGCGGGGCCCGCGGGGAGCGTCGCCGCCATCCTGCTGGCGCAGGCCGGCGCGCGCGTGATTCTTCTCGACCGCGCCCGTTTCCCGCGCGACAAGCTCTGCGGCGAGTTCGTGAGCCCCGAGGCGGTCCGGATCCTCGCCCGCGCGGGGGTCCTCGCGCGTCTCGCCCCCTCGGCCGGGCGGGCCCGCGAAGCTGCTCATCACGAGCGCCGCAGGCCGGCGCCTCGCCTTCCGATCCCATCGCCCGGGACCCCCGCCGAGGCGCTCGGCATCCCCAGGCGCGACCTCGATCTTGCCCTGGTCGAAGAGGCTGCCCGGCTCGGGGTCGAGGTGGTCCAGGGGTTCGACGTGCGGCGGCTTCTCTTCATGGAAGGGCGCGTGGCGGGGGTCTCCGGGGGCGCCGCGAGGAGCCGTCGAGTCCGGACCGGAAACCGCGTTCGGCGCCCGGTTCGTGGTCGGCGCCGACGGGCGCGATTCCGCGTCGCGCGCCTCGCGGCTCCGGCCCGAGGCCGCAGGAGCGCCAGCCCCGGTTCGGCCTGAAGGCCCACTTCCGCGGCGCCGCATGGCCCGGGGGCGCGGTCGAGCTCCACTATTTCCGAGGAGGGTACCTTGGGCTGCAGGACGTCGGCGGAGGCACGGTGAACGCGTGCGCGCTCATCGACAGGGAGGTCGCCGGCCCGATTCCCCGGAGCCCCGAGGAGTTCCTCCGCACCGTCTGCTTCAAGAACCCCTTGGCCCGGCAGCGGCTCGAGGGCGCCGAGCGGATCACCGAATGGCAGGCCGCCGGCGCCCTCTTCTTCGGCGCGGGGAGCCCCGTCCTCGCAGGCGCATTCCTCTCCGGCGACGCGGCGGGAACGATCGACCCCTTCGCGGGCGAAGGGATGTCGATGGCGCTGCGCTCCGGTGAGCTCGCGGCGGAGGAGATCCTGCGCGCGCTCGAGCGCGGCGACGACGCCCTTGCCCTCGAGCGGTACGGAGAGCGCTGGAAGGCCGAGTTCTCGCGCCGCATCGCGCTTGCCGCCGCCTCGGCCGGCTCGCCGTCCGACCTTCCTTGCAGTCGCCGATGCTGGCGCTGCTGCGCTCTCTTCCGTCGCTCGGCCGTGCGCTCGCGCAGGCCACGCGGGCCGGCGCCCGGCACGGCCGGGGCTGAGCCATCAGGCGGGGAGCCCGCAGACGCGCCTCAGGACGCGGGCCGGCGCATGAGGCGGATGATCTCCGGGATGGTCGGGCTCTTGCCGTACAGCAGCAGGCCGACACGGAACAGTTTTGCCATCGTCTCATCGCCAGCCAGACCGCCGCGGCAAGCGCCGCCGCTGCGAGAGCGACCTCCCACCACGGAGGGGGCTCCGGCGAGTTCAGCCGTAGGAACATCGTCCCGGGCGCCGTCAGCGGGACGAACGAGAGCACGCGGGCGAGCAGGCCGTTCGGCTCGGAGAGCAGGAGCATCATGAACATCATCGGGACCGCGCTGCCGAGCGACCACATCAGGCCATACTGCTGGCTCTCCTTGAGGTTCTGCCCGAGCGCGCCCGTGCCCGTGAGCAGGATGCCGTAGAGAAGGAAGCCGAGGAGGTAGAAGACGAGCGAGGCGAGGATGGCCGCGGGCCTGACCCGGAGCGTCGGGATGACCTTCCCCTCGACGATCAGGACGAGAAGGCTCCAAATGGCGATTTGCAGCAGCCCCGCTCCCCCCAGGCCGATCAGCTTGCCGGTCAGCAGGTCCTCGGCCCGGATCGAGGAGAGGATCACCTCGATCACCCGGTTCTCCTTTTCCTCGGAAACCCCCTGCGAGCATGAACCCGCTGCTCATCGTGACGGAGATGAAGAACAGCACCGTGAAGACCAGCGGCACGACGAACGCGCTGATCTCGCGGAGGAAGTCCTGCGGTTCGAACGAGCCGTCCCTGCGCAGGGTCAGGGTCGTGATGTTCATCGGCCGCCGGATCCTCTCCCGCAGCGCAGGATCGAGCCGGTCCGCGAGGAGCCGCTCCACGACGAACTTCCGGACCAGGTCGTAGCCCGTCGCCTTCCCCGGCCCCATCACCCCCTCCTTCTGGTAGGCGGTGACCCTGCCGGTCGCGAGGTAATCGGGCGGAAACTCGAGCAGGCCGGAGATCTCCTTCGACTCCAGCGCTCGCTGCCCGGCCTCGAGGGTCGCGTAGGGGCGCAGGACCAGGCTGTTCGCCCGCGCGAACGTGCCCTCGAGGGACACGGCGGAGTCCTTCCCGGCGAGCTGCTTCTCAGGAGCTCCTCGAGCTGCGGCGGGGGGGGCGGGGTGAACTCGAGCTCCTTCTCGAGCTTCAGCGCGCCGGAGCGGTCGACAACCCCGACGGTGCGGGTCTCGGCCTCCTTCTTCGCCACGATCATCGCCGGGACCAGGGAAACGCCCAGGATGAGGACCCCGAACAGGGGCATCCCAAGCGTCGAGATCAGGTACGAGGGCCTGCGCACGGTCGTGACGAACTCGCGCCGGGCGACGACACCGACCTTGCTCTTCACGACTCCCCTCCCCTCGCCACCTTGACGAAGATCTCCTCGAGCGGCGCCTCGGCCGCCTCGTAGGAATCGGGCACCATGTTCCTTGCCAGGGCCTCGGCGAGAAATTCCCTGGGGGCGCTCCCCTCCCTGAGGGTCAGGTGCCACTTCATCCCTGCGGGAGTCGCACCTGCGACGGAGGCGAACGAACCCCACGCTCCTTCGCCGGAGACCAGCAGCGCGCTCCCCGAGTGCGCCCGGCGGATCTCGCGCAGCGGCCCGTACAGGACCAGGCGCCCCCTGTGGATCATCGCGATCCGGTCGCAGAGCGCCTCCACGAGCGCCATCTGGTGCGTGGAGAGGATCACGACCTTGCCGGCCGCCTTCAGCTCCCCGAGCAGCTCGCGCACGAGAAGGACGTTCACCGGGTCGAGCCCCGAGAACGGCTCGTCGAGGACGACCACCTCGGGATCGTGGAGCATCGTCGCGAGGACCTGGACCTTCTGCTGGTTTCCTTTCGAGAGCGCCTCGATCTTCGCCGTGGCGCGGTCGGCGAGGCCGGCGCGGGCGAGCGCGCGCGCGCGGCCTCCCGCGCGCTCGCGGCCGACATCCCTTTCAGCCGTCCGAAGTAGACCAGCACGTCGGCCACCCGCTGCTTGCGGTAGAGGCCGCGCTCCTCGGGCAGGTATCCGACCCGGTCCTTGTCGGCGTCCCACGACGGGCGCCCATCGATCAGGACCCGCCCCGCGTCGGGCCGCAGGATGTCCATCAGGATCCGGATCAGGGTCGTCTTGCCGGCGCCGTTCGGGCCGAGCAGACCGAAGATCTCCCCGCCCCGGACCTCGAACGACACCCCATCCACGGCGCGGATGCCGTCGTAGACTTGCGGACATCATCGAACGTCAGGGCAGGCACAGAAGCGGCACTATAACCGCAGGCCGGTCAGTAATACCAGACGAAGGGGCCGGCGACATCCTCGGGACGCCGGTCCGTATCCCCGGGCGCGCGATCGCCGCCCCGTACGCGCCGATCCCCTCGACGACGCGGCCGGGACCGAGGGGCGAGTAGTCCGCCAGCCCAACGGCGGCGAGGTTCCCCTCGGCGAGGAGCGAGGCGGGAAGATCGCTGCGGACCGGGCCACCAAGGGGCCACGCAGCCAGGAACTTCCCCTTCATCGCCGGATCGCGCGCGAGGGCTCGAAGACGCGCGCCGAACAAAGCAGGATCCTCGGCGCTCACGAGCAGCACGAGCGAGTGGCCCGCGCCCGCCGGCGGGCCGGCACGACGCCCCCCCCTTCCAGGCGGTGGCGATCGCGTCGCGCATCCCGCGAGACGAGCCGGGGAACCCGTCTTCCGGTAGGAGAAGGACTGGCTTGCCCGACCGGTGCGCCCCGCGATCCACCGTTCGACCGAGCGCGCGGCCCCGTGCCGACGACCGCCGGGGGGGACGGCGCCTCCGGTGTCCCGGAGGCCCACCAGGCCCCGAGCGAGGCGGCGAGCCGGACAGGGTCTTCCTCCCCGGCCCGCTCCGCCACGGTCCGTCCCAGGGTGGAGCGGCCCCCTCGGGATCCATCAGGACCATCAGGTGGCGCGGCCCCCCGAGGACCTTCGCCGCGGGCGAAGCCCGGGCAGCGGTCTGTCGGGGGCCAGGTCGGTCCCGTGGCCCAGAACGAGGCGCTGCAGCACGGGCCCCGGGAAGACAGCGCCGAGCTCCCGCCCGCCCGCGCCGCGGACCTGGAGGCGCACACCCGGCTCCGACCCCGGTCGGCCTGAGCGCCGGAGGAGGACATGGCGGCGCCTCCCGCACCCGCACGCCTCGCCCGCGCCCTGGAGCAGGACCTCCATCGTGGCGAGATCCTGGGGAAGATCCAACGGCCCCCGCGGATCCTTCGGACGCCCCGGCTCCTGCGCGCGCCTTGGGCCCGACGCCGGAGCACAAGTGCCGGCGGCAGCCCGCCGGTGCCGGCGCGATCGTCAGGCCAGCCCCATCGGCGGCGAAACGGTAGCGGAGGAAACGACCCTCTTCGACACGCTCGACGATCCGCCCGCCTCCGCCCCCCGCGATCAGACGGCGGCTGCGCGGCTCCGGGCCTTCGGCCCCCGTGACCGACAGGACCCAGGACACGGCCCGCCCCTTCCCGCTCGCGCCGCTCGACGTCCACGCATTGCCTCGCTCACCCGCCCACGCGCCTGTGATCCGCGCGGGGGCTGCGCGCCCCCGGGCCCGCGTCCGCTCCCGCTCGCCCCGCGGCCCGTCCCCGGCGCCGCACCCCGGCCGTGCCCGTCGTCTCCGCGGGCCCAGGACGTTTGAGGAGGCAGGACGATCGCCGCCAGTATGGCCGGGTCCGGCCATGGCCCCCCCGACCGGTCCGCGCCGGCCGGCCTGGCGCTTCCCTCCCCCGCGTCCGCCGGTCCCGGGCGCCCGATCGGAGCCTTCCCCGCCCTGAACGGCGCCTCTTGCATCGTTCTCGCCCTGGTCCTCCGCGACGCCCCGTCCCACCTGCAGCTTCTCGTTGCGCCCTTCGGCCCGGGCGAGAGCCTGGCTCATGCCGAGGTCCAGCCCGCCGATCCCGACGCTGATCGACCGCAGGCCCGGCACCTGCTCCCTGCGCCGCCCGACCTCCTGCTCCTGCGCGGGCGGGAGAGTGTTGAGAACGAGCTGGTGCATCCGTAGCCGCTCCGCGCGATAGGACAGGATATCGAGCGAGCTGTCGTCAAGGGTCGCCAGGTTGTACCCCTCGAGCTCCTGCGCGAGCGCCGCGTGATCCCCCTGCCGCCGGTCGAGCGCGGCCAGCGCGCGGCGGAATCGCCGCTCGGCCGGCAGCGGCTGGCCCGAGCGGGGCTGCAGCGCATCGAGCGCCTCTCCGACGGAGATCCGGTTGAAGACCTGCGCCTCGCCCGGCTCGCCGGACGGGGGCAGCACGTTGTACGCGAGCAGCTGGGGGAAGCGGCGCGGGGTGGGCTGCGCCGGCAGCTCGAGCGCGAGCAGAACATCCAGGTCGGGCAGCGGCATGCCACGCGCGCCCGCCTCCTTGAGCCACGTGAAGAACGAGAGCAGCCGCACGACCTGGTCGAGATCGGCGAGCTCGGGGAAGACCCGACTCGAGCCGGTCGTACTCCTTGTTGATCGCCGCGACCGTCTCCGCCGTCCAGGGCGGATCCGGGGCGCGCCCCGCAGCCTGGGAATCCTGCTGGATCCGTTCCGAAGCGGCGCTCATCCTCGGCCGGCGCAGAACCAGCACGTCGTTCTGTGGCGAAAGCGTGAGGTCCACCGAGTCGGGATAGAACCAGAGGCGGGTCTGCTGCGTGAAGACTCCTGCAGAGCGCCGGTCGGAGGCGAACCGCTCCTGGTGTGTGCGGAACGAGGGAAGCTCCCTGCGGAGCGCCTCGCGAATGTCCCGCCCCGTCACGACGTCGATCCCGAGGCTGAAGGTCTTGAACCGGATGTCGCAGAGCAGGCTTACCAGGCCGAGGCTCGTGTCCTGCAGCCGCCCTCCGTAGTTCACCAGCGAGGTCTGCGGCGCGCCGCCCCGGTCGAGGCTCATGTAGGGCTCGCCCAGCCCTCCGTGGAACACGGCCCGGTAGGCGACCGCGAAATCCGCGAGCGCCAGGGGTCTGCCGAGAAGCGTCGGCGTCGCGGCCGTCTCGCTGCCGAGGAGCCGGATCGCGCCGTCCGGGTCGAGCCTCCCGCCCTCGAAGAGGAGCCCTCGGTCCAGGAACGCCCGCCAAGCGGCGAGATCGACGGGCGGGAGCGGGCCACGCCCGCGCGTATCGTCCACCTTGGTGCGGAACGGCCGCGTGCCGAGCTGGAAGAGCGTGCGCGCCGGGAAGTGCCTGTACGGAGTAGACCTCGCACTCGAGGGGGGGCCCCGCGGAAGGAGCCGCCCCCGGCGGGATCGCGCCGGGCCCGCGCGCGCCGCCCCCCACCCCGGCGAGCCGCCGCTTCTCGGCGGCGAACACGTGCCGTAGCACGGGCCAGGCCGCCTCGAACGCCTGCTGCGCGGCCGCCTCGCTCGCCGCGGCGGGGCGGGCCGACCCGTCGGGCGGCGCCGCCGCCGGGGAATCCGACCACGGCAGGAACAGGCGCAGCCTGCCCGCGCCGTCGCTCTCGACGAGATACGGCGGGCGCGCAGGAGCTCCGCCCACGCGGGCTGCGCCTCGCCCGGCTGCCAGAGCGAACCGACCTCGACGAGGGGGCCGAGGCGGGGGCCGAGGGTGTCGATCGCGTCGGGGAGAACGAACGCGTACGGCTCCAGGAGCGGGTCGAGCAGGACGTGCCCGTCCAGGTCCTCGGGGCGCTCGCCCGGGCGCGGCACCGGACGCCCGCCAAGCCGCTGCAGCAGCATGCCGACCGATTCGCCGGAGTGGCTGAGGCGGCGGCGGTCGACGATCGCGCCGTACGCCACGTCCATCCAGCCTCCCGGGCCCGCCGCGGCGATCGAAGCGCCGGTGGCGGCCGCCGCCTTGGAGGGCGCGGTTCCGCCCTCGATCCTGCGGCGGCGGCGAGGCGCAGCCCGGCGAAGGCGCGCCGGCCGCGAGAAGCGCGAGGCCGGCCGAAGAAAGCCGGCGGCGCGACCGGCCGGCCGGGCCGGCCCGCGATCTCCCGCCTGCGCGGGGGCGGCGGTCGATGAGTGCGCTGGCTGTCCGTTCTCGATCCGATCACGAGCTGTTCTCCCCCTTCATGAGCGCACGCATGATAGCCGCCGCGCGCCCCGCGCACGCCCGGCTTGGCGGGGGCATGACTGTCGGGAGGCTCGCGAGGCGATCGCTGCCGCTTCGCCCCCGGCGGGCGCGCCGGGGCGGCCTTCGACCGCGGTGCCCGGGCCCCGGGGATCGCCTCAGCACTTTTCGGGACCCGGCCCCCCGGGCGCCCGGCCCGGCTCGCCTCCGGCCGCGGCGTCTTCCGTCTCCTTCCCCGGCTCTCCCCGCGGTCCCCTCCGCCGGTCCCGGCGGCATCCCCGCCCTCGCCGCGCGCCTTGCGCGCCTCTTCGGCCGCGGCGGCCTTGCGCGCCGCGTGCCGCTCGCGGGCGAGGACCGGGCCGACCGAGTTCTTCCGGTACCAGTCCATCTGGCCGAGGATGCCGCGCAGGATCGCCACGTCGCGCGATTCGAGGTTGGCCCGCCCGAAGATCCGCCGCAGCGAGATGAGGATCGAGGGGGAATGATCGCCCGTCAGGAACCCGATGCTTCCGAGCGTCTCCTCCAGGTGCTGGTGGAACCGCTCCAGCTCGGACGGCCCCGCGAGGCGAAGCGCCGGCCCCCTTGGCCGCCTCCGCGTCCGGCGCGAGCGTCGAGCGGAACAGCACGTATCCCATCAGCAGGACCGCCTGGGCCAGATTGAGCGAAGGGAACCGCTCGCTCGCCGGGATCGAGACGATCCACTGGCAGAGGTTCAGCTCCTCCGCCGTCAGGCCCGAGTCCTCGCGGCCGAAGACGAGGGCGACATCGTTCTCCGCCGTGAGCGGGGCGAGGTCGCGCGCGAGCTCCTCGGGCGTGAGCGCCGGGCGGCGGTACTTGCTGATCCGGCGGGTCGTCCCCACGGCCAGCCCGACCCCTTCGAGCGCCGCTTCGAGGGTCGGGCGGACGGCCGCTTCGTCCATGATCCTCTTCCCGTCGCGGGCCATCCAGTACGACTCGGCCGTGAGGTGCTCGCGGGGATTGACCAGGACGAGGCGCGAGAGGCCGAAGTTCATCATCGCGCGGGAGACCTGCCCGATGTTGCCGCCGTAGAGCGGCTCCACGAGCACGATCTGGATCCTGTCGAGGTTCAGTCCTGGTGTCGTCATGTCCGCCCGTCTCCCCGCCGGCCTGTTGCGCCCGGCCGCGACGCGGGGACCGCCATTCTAGCAATGCACTGCGCGGATCCGGGCCCCGCCGGCCGCGGCCGGCGCACCGGTCCGCGGGCCGTCGAAGGGACAGCGGGTAATTCTCGCCGACGGCCAGGGGCAGTCCCGCGGCGAGCGCCGGCTCCACGGCGGGGACCCGTCGGCGCTGTGCTCGCGGGCGATCAGCATGTAGACCGACGGGATGATGAAGAGCGTGAAGAACGTTCCGATCGCCATCCCGGCCACGAGCACGAGGCCGATCGAGTTCCGGGCCTCGGCGCCGGCCCCGGTCACGAGGGTCAGGGGGAAGTGCCCCGCGACGGTCGCGACGCTCGTCATCAGGACGGGCCGAAGGCGCGTCCGCGCCGCCTCTCGGACCGCATCGAGCTTCGACAGACCCTTGCGCTGCAGCTCGTTGGCGAACTCCACGATCAGGATGCCGTTCTTGGAGACGAGCCCGACCAGGGTCACGAGCCCCACCTGGGAGTAGATGTTGAGCGTCGTGGTCCAGCCGTCCGTCCAGAAGGACATGTTGGGGTTCGGCATCCGCAGGAACGTCATCGTCAGGGCGCCGAACATCGCGAGCGGGACAGAGCCCGCGAGGATCACGAACGGATCGCGGAAGCTGTTGAACTGCGCGGCAAGGACCAGGAAGATCAGCACGAGCGCGAGCCCGAACGCGGGAAGGAACCGGTTCCCCTCCGTGCGCAGCTGGCGCGACTCGCCCGTGTAGTCCACGGTGTACCCCTGCGGGAGGATCGCCGCCGCCTCGTTCTCCAGGAACTTCAGCGCCTGGTCGAGCGGGACGATCGCGACGCCGCTGATCTTCACGGCGTTCAGCTGCTGGAAGCGGTTGAGCGTCCGGGGCTCGGTCGAGGTCCGCAGGGTCGCGACCGTGCTCAGGGGCACGAGCCCGCCGTTCGGACCGGTCACGTAGAGGTCCCGCAGCTGATCGGGAGTGAGCCGCGCCGCCCGCTTCGCCTGCGGGATCACCTTGTACGAGCGCCCCGAGATGTTGAACCGGTTCACGAAGTTCCCGCCGACCATGGCGGCGACGTCGGCGCCGACCTCCTCGAGGCTCAGACCGAGCGCCGCCACCTTGTCGCGGTCGACGACGATCTCCGCCTGCGGCTGGTCGATCTTCGTGTCGATGATGGGCGGGAACGCGAACAGGCCGCTCGCGGCCGCCTTCTGCTGCAGGCGCTCGGCGAACCCGAGGATCCGCTCCGGCTCGGCCGTCGAGGCGAGGACGAACTCGACCGGGAACTGCCCGCCTCCCGGCAGCGCCGCCGGCATCAGCGGGAGGACCCGCAGACCGGACGTCGCGGAAACCTTGCCCGCGATCTCCGGGAGGATCTGGAAGGCGGTCCGCTCCCGCTCGCCCCACGGCCTGAGAGCCGCCCCGCCGAACCCGCCGCTCGGGAACGTGATCTGGAACGTGTAGGCGGTCTCCGGCACGCTCATGAAGTCGCGGTTGACCTTCTCCGCGTAGCGGATGCTGTCGTCGATGGTCGCGTTCGCCGGCCCCTCGAGGACGCCGAAGATGACCCCCTGGTCCTCCGTCGGGGCGAGCTCCTTCGGCGAGAGGAGGAACATCGGGACGCAGATCAGGCCGAGGGCGATCCACAGGACGTACACGGCGGGGCGCGCGTTCAGGGTCCGGTCGAGCAGGCGGCCGTAGAAGGCGCGGAAGCGGTCGAAGTCCCGGTTGATCCTCCCCGTGAATCCGCGCTCCTCGCGGCGGTGGTCGAGCAGGCGCGAGGACATGACCGGGGACAGCGTGAGCGCCACGACGCCGGAGATCATGACGGCGCCCGCGAGCGTGAAGGCGAACTCGCGGAACAGCGTGCCCGTGAGCCCTCCCTGGAACCCGATCGGAGCGTAGACGGCGGCCAGGGTGATCGTCATCGCGATGATCGGGCCCACGAGCTCGCGGGCCCCCAGGATCGCCGCGTCGATGGGCGTGCGCCCTTCGCGCAGGCGGCGCTCGACGTTCTCGACGACGACGATGGCGTCGTCGACGACGAGCCCCACGGCGAGGACGATCGCCAGCAGCGTCAGGAGGTTGATCGTGAACCCGAACACCTGCATCAGGAAGACGGCGCCGATGAGCGAGACGGGGATCGCGACGACCGGCACGAGGACGGAGCGCATGGAGCCGAGGAAGAGGAAGATCACGATGACGACGATGAGGAGCGTCTCGAGCAGCGTCTTGAAGACTTCCTGGAGGGCGTCGTTGATGTAGGCGGTCGCGTCGTAGGCGACGCCGGCCTTCATCCCGCTCGGCAGGTCCGCCTGGATCCCCGCCATCTCGGCACGGACCTTCCGGATGACGTCCAGCGAGTTCGAGTTCGGGAGGACCCAGATGCCCATGAAGACGGCGGTCTGGCCCGAGAAGCGCACCTCGGTGTCGTAGTCCTCGGCGCCGAGCACGACGTCGGCGACGTCCCCGAGCCGGACGAAGGCGCCGTCCTGCTCGCGGATCACCATCCGGCGGAACTCGTCCGCCGAGCGGAGATCCGTGTTGGCCGTCAGGTTCACCTGGATGAGGGAGCCCTTCGTGCGGCCGACGGCGGCCAGGTAGTTGTTGGCGGCGAGCGCGCGGCGGATCTGCGCGGGGCTCACGTTCAGGGCGGCCATGCGGTCGGGCTTGAGCCAGATCCGCATCGCGAAGGTCCGCCCGCCCAGGATGTCGGCGCGCTGGACCCCCTCGACGGCCGACAGCCTCGGCTGCACCACCCGGACGAGGTAATCGGTGATCTCGTTCTGCTGGAGGATGTTCGAGCTGAAGCTCAGGTAGGCGGAGGCGAACTGCGAATCGGCCGGCTCGATGTTGATGACCGGCACCTCGGCCTCGGGGGGCAGGTCGCCGCGGACCTGGTCCACCTTCGAGCCGATCTCCGCGAGGGCCTTCGTCGCGTCCTGGTTCAGGCGCAGGCGCGCGGTGATCGTCGAGACGCCGAGGGCGCTCTGGGATTCGAGGTAGTCGATCCCGTCGGCCGCCGCGATGGCCCTCTCGAGCGGGGCCGTGATGAACCCCCGGACGAGCTCCGCGCTCGCGCCCACGTAGACGGTGGTCACCGTCACGGAGGCGTTCTCGCTGCGCGGGTACTGGCGGACGTTCAGCGTGCGGATCGCCTGCACGCCCGCGATCACGATGAGCAGGTTGACGACGACCGCCAGGACGGGCCGGCGGATGAACAGGTCGGTGATGGTGCGCATCGGAGGGCCGCTCAGGAGTCGGTCGGTTTCGGGTTGGTCCGGGCGTCGGGCGCGAGGGTGTTGTCCACCACGACCGGCGAACCGTTGCGGAGCTTGAAGACGCCCGAGGAGGCGATGGTCTGGCCCGCCTCGAGCCCCTGCGTCACCGCGACGAAGTCGCCGCGCGTTTCGCCCAGCCGCACCGTCGTCAGGCGCGCCTGCTTGCCCCGGCTTCCGGCCTTGTCCCCCGCCTCGTCGGCGATCACGAACACGGAGTCGCCGTACGGGGCGTGCAGGACGGCCGTGGCGGGAACCACGAGGAATCTTCCTCGACTCCGGCAGGACCAGCTCGACGCGCGCGAACATGCCGGCGCGCAGCGCGCCGCCCGGGTTCGGCAGCGTCGCCTGCAGCTGGATGTTGCGCGTCGCGGCGTCCACGTCGGCGTTGAGGGCGGTGAGGAGCCCGTGAAGGTGCGGCCCGGCACGGCGTCGGTGGTGACGCGCACCGCGAGGTCGCGCCGGACGAGGGAGAACTGCTGCTCGGGAAGGCTGAAATCGACGAACACGGGGTCCAGCGACTGCAGCGAGACGATCGGGTCGCCCGCGCTCACGAACTGGCCCAGGTTGACCGTGCGGATGCCGAGCCGGCCCGAGAACGGGGCGCGGATCGTCTTCTTCGCGATCGAGGCGCGGATGTCGTCGACCGCGCCCGAGCCCTGGCGGAAGGCCGCCTCGGCGGCGTCGTACTCGGCCTGGGAGATCAGGGCCTGGTCGCGGAGATTCCGCGCGCGGTCGAGGTTCAGGCGCGCGAGCTCCGCCTGCGCCTCGGCCGACCGCAGCCGCGCCTGCTCCGAGGAGATGTCGAGCTGCACGAGGAGCTGGCCCGCCGCGGCGTCCCGCCCCGACTCGAAGGCGATCTCGCGGACGGTCCCCGGCAGCTCGGCGCGGAGCACGACGCCCTGGACGGGCTTCACCGTGCCGACGGCGGTGAGGACGGAATCCCAGGATTGCCTCGCGCACCTCGGTGCTGCTCACGGTCTCGGGAGGAATGGTGAATTCCTTCCCGGCCCGGACCATGGCGGAGATCTGCAGCGCCTTGACGCCCGCAAGGGCGCCGAGGATCACGAGCAGGACGAGAGCGGAAACGATGATCTTTCGGGTCATGGCCTTCGGTGTCCTTCTGCGGGGAAAGGAAACGAGGATAAAATGCAGTCCTCTTTCCTGTCAAACGGACCGGCCGGCTATAATCCGGGCGGAGGTGCCACGTGCCACGGATCACGCCTCTCGACCCCGCCGATTCCGAGGGCCCGACCCGCGAAGTCTTCGAGCAGTTCCTGAAGGAGCGCGGCAACATCCCGAACATGATGCGGACGATGGGACACAGGCCGGAGTACCTGCGCACCATGGTCGCCCACATGCGGACCGTGATGAACACCGGCACGGTCCCCAGGCTCCTCAAGGAGCTGATCTCGGTCCGGGTCAGCCGGATCAACCTCTGCGATTACTGACTCGCCTCGCACACCGTCTTGGCAAGACGGTTGGGGGCGACCGACGGGCAGATCGAGGCCCTGTACGACGTCACCGGCGCGGGCGCGGCGGCCCTGGCAGGTTTCCCCGACGAGTGCCTCGGCACCGCGCCGACCATCTCCGCCACCCGACGAGGCCGTCGGGCCGGAGGACCTGTTCATCCCGCCGAGCGCGCCGCGCTGCTCTTCGCGGAGCAGATGACGATCGGGCCGGGGCGCGTTCCGCCCACGACGTTCGAGCGCCTCGGAGAGTTCTTCGAAGCGGGCGAGATCGTGGAGATCGCCGCCGTCGTCGGCCTGTTCAATTACTTCAATCGATTCAACAACGCCCTCGAGGTCGAGGTCACGCGCTAGCACGCGGCTCCGCCAGGGGCGGGAACAGCTGCCGCTGGCGTCCCGCCGACAGGCAGGCGAGCCGCGCGAGGCGGCCCGGGAGCCGCCCTGATGTCTGGATGAGCGCCTCGGTTTCCCTCGCGCCCGGCGGACGCTCCATGCAGGGGAGGCTTTCGACGAGCCGGCGTGCCTGGGCCAGGCCGATGGGCCCGAGGCGGATCGCCACGCCGGGCGCTCCTCCCTCGCCGTGCTCCGCCGTCACGACCAGGATCCCCGCGCCTCCCTTGCCCGGGTTTGCCGCCAGCGCCTCCACGACCATCCTCGAGCCTTCGTCCGCCCGGTCGAAATCGTCCAGGACCACGAGGAGCGGCCGGCCCGGCAGCCGCGTCGAGAGAAGGACGTGATCGCCGCGGCGAGCGCGCGGCGCGCCTCACCGCCAAGCGCCCCCGGAGCGCTCCAGAGCGCGGGACCACCGAGCAGCGCGAGCAGATCGCCGTCGGTCGGCCGGCGTCCCGGGGGACCAGAGGCGCGCCCGCGCAGGATCAGCTCGCGCAGGCCCGCCCCCGGGCGCGTCCGCGGGGCCTGACGACCTGTTCGGCCCCGCGGAGCGCGCGGCGCTGCTGTTCGCCGAGCAGATGACGATCGGGCCAGGGCGGGTGCCGCCCCCGACCTTCCAGCGGCTCGCGGAGTTTTTCGAGCCGGCCGAGATCGTCGAGCTCGCCGCCGTGGTCGGCCTCTTCAACTACTTCAACCGGTTCAACAACGCGCTCGAGGTCGAGGTCACGCGCTACGCGCGGCTCCGCGAGCGGCGGGAACAGCAGCCGCTGCGGCCCTCCCGAGAGGCACCCCAGGCGCGCGAGCCGGCCCGGAAGCCGCCCGGCAGCCCGGATCAGAGCCTCCGCCTCCCGCGCGCCCGGGGGACGGTCCATGCACGGAAGGCTCGCGACAAGCCGCCGGGCCTGGACCAGGCCGAGCGGCCCGAGCCTGATCTCCGCGCCGGGGGGCGCCGCGTCGTCGTGCTCCGCCGTGACCACGAGAATCCCCGCGCCCTCCTCGCCGGGGTTTCCCGCGAGCGCCTCGATCACCAGGCGCGACCCCTCGTCCGCCCGCTCGAAATCGTCCAGGACCACGAGCAGAGGCCGGTCCGACACGCGGCTCGTGAAGAAGGAGGCGATCGCGGCGGCAAGAGCGCGCCGCGCCTCGCCGCCGAGCCCCCCCGGCGCGCACCAGAGCGCAGGCCCCCCGAGCAGGGCGAGCAGCTCGCCGTCCGACGGCCGGCGCCCGGCGGGGTGCGCCGCGCGGCCCCGCAGGATCAGCTCGCGCAAGGGCCTGCGCAGGGCGGAGAAAGCCGCGTCGCCCCCCGAGCAGGTCCACTCGTGGACGAGCCATCCTTCGGCGCGGCCCAGCACCGCCGCCTCGCGCGCGAAACGCGACAGGCCACTTCCGGCCTCGCCCACGATCCTCAGGCGGCCCCCATCCCGCGCGGCCCCCGCCAGCCAGGTCGCGAGGCGGCCCAGCTCCTCGCGCCTTCCGATCAGCGGCCCGCCCGGCATCGCCGCCCCCGGGCAGGCCCGGCCCCGAACGGGCGGCGCCACCCCGGCAAGCTCTTCCCATGCCTCCCTCGCGCTCGCGTGGCGCTCCTCCGGCCGGGCCCGGAGGAGGCGGGCGATCACGCGGGCGAGGGCCGGCGGCAGCGAGCGGGCTGGACAGGCGTCGGGGCGCGGGCCGCTCATGTGCCATTCGAGCGCTGCCGCGGGATCGGCCTCGTCGAACGGAAGTGACCCGGTTGCCGCCTCGTACAGCAGGACCCCGAGCGAGTAGAGGTCGGAGCGGGCATCCCGTCGCGCGCCGGAGATCGCCTCGGGCGCGAGATAGTGAAGGGTGCCGGACAGGGCGCGCGGTCCCGACCGCGACCGGGGTCCCCTCGAGACCAGCCCGAAATCGCAAAGCTTGGCGGCCGGGCGCGGGCCGGAGCGGTGATCGAACAGGATGTTCGAGGGCTTCACGTCATTGTGGACCAGGCCGTGCGCGTGCAGGCAGCCGAGCGCCGCGAGCAGGTCCTGCGCGAGCCCGGCGAGCCGCTCCGGGTCTGGGCGCAGGCCGTCCCTCGGCGGGAGCGGAGCCGCGTCGAGAAGCTCCATCGTGAAGAACGGAGTCCCCTCCGCGAGAGGCCCGCTCTCGACCTCCCCCAGCTCGAAGATCTGCACCAGGTTGGGATGGCGCACCCGCGCCTGGTCGAGGAACTCCCGCTGGGCCAGCCGGCGGAGACCGGCCGCGCCCCGGCCCCCTGCCCCCGGGCGGATCCGCCCGGGCGCGCCGCTCCGGCCCCCGAACGTCTTGATCGCCACGAGCCTCTCCGCGACAAGGTCGAAGCCCCGGTACACGGTCCCGGCCCCCCCGCGACCCACCAGCCCGGTGAGCAGCCACCTTCCGTTGAGAGGCTCGTTCGACAGTGCGCGGATCACATCCGCCTGAATACACCCGGACACGAGTGCGCGCGACGGGGCACGGCCCCCGTCGCGGGCGCGGGAACGATGGCCGCCTTTCACGGGTGAAACGCGCGCTCGTCCGGGCGCGGAACGGTCCGGACGTCCCCCCGGGCTCGCCGGGGCTCCCGGCCCGGGGCCGGACCATCCACGATGCTTAGCGGTTGACGCGCTTGACGAAGCGGCCGGTCTCGGTCTCGACCTCGACGATCTCCCCCTCCTTGAGGTAGATCGGCACGCGGATGGTCGCCCCGGTCTCGAGGATGGCCGCCTTGGTCTGGCTGCCGCTCGCCGTGTCGGACTTCGCCGCCGGCTCGACCTCGACCGCCTTCAGCTCCACGAACTGCGGCAGCTCGACCCCGATCACGTTCCCGCGGTAGAGGATCGAGCGCAGCGTGCAGTTCTCCACCAGCCACTGGGCCTGGTCGCCGAGCTTCTCCGTGGGGAGGTGGAACTGCTCGTAGGAGGAGGTGTCCATGAAGTGGAGGTCGTCCCCTTCGCGGTAGAGAAACTGGACGACCTTCATCTGGAGGTCCGGCTCGTCGAACTTCTCCCCGGACTTGAAGGTCTTGTCGAAGACGGCCCCGGTGAGGATGTTGCGCACCTTCGCCTTCACGAGCGTCGCGCTGCCGCGGGCCGAAGGGGTCTGCACGGTGTAATCGAGAACGAGAAACGGCTCGCCGGCGATCTCGATCCGGAGCCCTTTCTTGAAATCGGCGGTCGTCAGCATGTCCGGGTTTCCTCCGCGCATCCCATGCCCGCCCTGCGGTCACCCGCCCGGGCGCTGCGTTTGCGGCCGGAACGGTCCTCGTGGCCCCTGCTCCCCGCGGGATCGGGCCGTCTGTTTCCGGCGCTTGGATTGTCGGCTGCGGGCGAGGATTGTACACGACCCCGCGGCAAGACAGGGAGGGCGTGCACGGCGCTCACACGCAGATGATCCCCTTCAGTCCCGGCCGTGCGGGGGCGGGAAGAGCTCCGGGAATCGGGCGGCGAACGGCTCGAGGAGCATCCGACCGGGCGCCGCTTTGCCCGCCGCGGCGGCGCCGGTCGAGGACAGGATCCACTTCGCGCTGACTGGATCGCAACCCGGAGGCCTCCAGTCGGCCGCGACGGCGGGTGCCACGCCGCCCTCCCTGAGAAGGAACTCCAGCGCCGCGATTCTGGGTTCCCCCGGGCGCGTCGCCGCTGCCTGGCGGGACGAAAGGGCCGCGTCCGCGCCATCCCCCATCCCGAGCTGAGCCACCGCCTGCCAATAGTCCGGGACACCGATCGCGACATCCGTCACCGTAAAGTCCAGCCTCCTCCCGCACAAGGGGGCGATGCGCTCCGAGCCCTCGCGGAAGTGGCGGCCGCGAATCAGCGCGACCGCGGCATCGAGCCGCTGGGCATCCTCCTGCGCGCCCAATCTGAGGAGTCGCCCATCGAGGAGTCGTGCCGGCCACGCCCCTGCACGGGGGGCACCTGGCCCCATCGCCCGATCCCAGTTCAGCTGGTCGCTGATCGCCAGCGGGGCTGTCATGAAACCGACCAGCGCAGAGAACGCGATCCCTCCCGCCAGCACCAGTTGGGGGCGGACGCGCCGCCGCAGCCGCTCCGCCCTGCACTCGGCCCCCAGGACGGGCCCGATGACGAGAAGAGCGAGCGCCATGGGAAGCCTCTGGCGGGCGGAAGCGTAGAAGACGATCTGAACGAGCAGCGAAAGAACAGCGATCGAAACTGGTCCCCCGAGGGCGGCCAGCGTTTCCCGCCGGGCCAGCATCAGGCACGGCAGAGCCACGAGGAGGAGGCCGAAGCCCCAGGGAACAGGACGTCGGAGCCGGCGATCAAGATCCTCGGAGATCACCAGATCGTGCCCTTCGTAGGGCATGAGGGCCATGATCGCCTTGCTGGCGAACCTCACGGTCGCCTCTTTCGGGAATTCCCCGAACCCTTCAAAGGCGAGGCGCGTCCAGAACCGGTTTGCCCCCTGGACGCCCACCTCCCGGTGCAGCGATGCGGATGCGATTCTCCGGTAGGCAACGTGCCCGTAGTCAAACTGCTCCGGGTGCGCCTCTTCCAGAAAACGAACGAGCTCGGGTGCATGACGGGTGAGGCCGGTGGCCGCCGGAGCGTTCCCCTCGTAGAAGACGGGACCGGGGTTCATGATCATGGGAAGCCCCGACACCTCCCGCCTCGAGATCGCCACGGGCGCCACGATGATCGCCGAAACGCAGCCTGCGACCAGCCAGATCCTGGGCCGGACCGATCCGGCTCCCGCGGTGGCGATCCAGACGGCCCAGGCAGGGAGCAGGAGGAGATACTGCGGGCGCAGGATGCCGGCCGCGGCAACGGCGCTGAACGCCCCGATCACGGCCCCCCAGAACCACCGGTCGGGCTCCTGCCTCGCGAGGCGCAGGCGCGCCGAGATCCCCCAGAGAACAGCAAGGGACAGGCTGGCGACGATCGCGATCTCGGGCTCACCAACTCCGCAGTAGACGAGGAAGGGGCGGTAGGAGGCCGTCAGGAGTCCGGCCGCCAGAGCCCATCCGGTCGGGGCAAGGCGCGCGACGGCGAGCGCAACCGCCACCGCGGTCAGCGCGTGCAGCAAGCATTGGGTCCAGAGGATGCCTGCCGTCCCCACGGGCGCGAGGACCCGGGTCATCATCAAGTAGAGGGGGCTGTAATCGAGGAGCCTGTCGGCCTGGATCGTCTCGGGCGCCCTGAGGGCTTCGAGGTACTTCGGAAAGAACCCCGGCGGCCTCGTGGCGCCGGCCAGAAAGACGGAGCACAGAAGCGATAGGAGCAAGGCCGGAGCGGCCACGGTCCATTGCCGCCGCATTCCTCGCTCATGGGCTCCGGTCAGATCGGCGGCCATCGCGCTCTCCCCGGGGGGGATCATGAAGGTCCGCATGGCGTCTCACGAATGCACGCTGGGGTCCCCACGCGTCGATGAAGGCTCCCGAGGCCGGCCCTCAGGCGCCGATCCGCTCGATCACGATCTCCTTGATGATGACCTTGGGGGTGAGATCGAGCAGGTAGAGCACCGTCTGGGCGATGTCTTCGGGCTGGATCATCTCCCCGGCGGGGACCTCGGCGCCGGCCACCATCGGCGTGGCCACGTAGCCGGGGCAGATGGCCGTTGCCCGGATGTTGTTCTTCTTCTCGTCGGCCAGCAGGCTCTCCGTGAAGCCGATCATCCCGAACTTCGAGGCGCAGTAGGCGGCCCCCCCCGCCATCCCCTTCTTCCCCGACAGGGACGAGATGTTCACGATGTACCCGCCTCCGCTGCGCCGCATCAGGGGAAGGACTTCCCGCACGCACAGGAACGCCCCCTTGAGATTGACCGTCATCATCCGGTCCCAGTCGTCCTCGCCCAGGGTCGTGATCTCGCCCCAGGTCCCGACCCCCGCGTTGTTCACGAGGAGCGCGGGCGGACCCAGCCGGTCGTTGGAGGAGGCCACCCAGCGGCGGACCTCCGGCTCCTTCGACACGTCGGCCGGCTCGGCGTAGATCCTCCCCGCCGGGGCCTCCCCCCGCGGGGGCGTCGCCGGGCCGCCCCGGGGCCCCGCGAGCGAGCGGCCGGCCAGCGTCTCCAGCTCGGCCCAGACCCGCTCGAGCTTCGCCGCGTCCCGCCCGCAGATCGAGATGTTCCAGCCTCGAAGGAGCAGGGCGCGCGCGATCGCGAGACCGATGCCGCTGCTCCCGCCCGTGATGAACGCGGTTCCCGTTTTCCCGCTCATACAGCCCTCCTTCTCGAACGCATTCTCCCCCCGGACCGGGCCGCGCGCCGCACCGCTCCCGCGAACCGGCAGCCGGGGTCAGGATTCATCGTCCGGCGCGGGGTCCCGCTCCGCATCGGGGACCGGGTCCAGCCCGCCCCCCGCGCCGACCCGCTCCTCGAGCCGGTGACGCCGGTAGATCGAGCGATAGACCGCTCCCCGCTCGGAGAGCTCCGCGTGGGTCCCCTGCTCGACCAGCCGGCCTTCCTGGAGAACCAGGACCCGGTCGGCGCGCTCGAGCGTCGCGGTGCGATGCGTCACCACCAGCGTCGCGAGGTCGGGCAGCACCCGGTGCAGCTCCTCCCAGAGGGCCGCCTCCGTCTCCGCATCGAGGGCCGCCGTGATGTCGTCCAGGACCAGGACCCTCGGCTGCCCCGCCAGCGCCCGGGCGAGCGCGACACGCTGCTTCTGCCCGCCCGAGAGCGTCAGCCCCCGCGCCCCGACCCGCGTGTCGAGGCCGTGGGTGAAGCCCGCGAGGTCGCTCCCGAGGCGGGCCACCTCCACGATCCTCCGCAGGTCCTGCGCGCTCACCCCGTCCCGGCCGAAGACGATGTTCTCGCCGATCGTCCCCGTGAAGAGCAGCGCTTCCTGCGGCACGTAGCCGATCGCGCGGCGCAGCGGCCCGAGCCGGAGCCCGCGCAGGTCGGCCCCGTCGAGGAGGATCCGCCCCTCCGAAGGATCCGAGAGCCTCGGGACGAGCCGCAGGAGCGTGCTCTTGCCCGCGCCGACCGTGCCGACGACGGCGACGATCTCGCCGGGATGCAGCTCGAAGGAGACGCCGGACAGGGCGAACCGCGGACCCGTGTCGCACGGGCCGGGCGGGGCGCCCTCGCTCCGGGACTCCGGCGCGGCTTGCGCCGCCCCCGCCGGAGCCGGGTAGGCATAGCCGACCGATTCGAACCGCAGGCTTCCCCGGACCGGCTCCGCGGGCGGGCGGGCGTCCGCGCGCTCGGCGATCCCGGGCGGCTCCTCCTCGAGCTCCCGCAGCCGGCCGATCGAGACGGCGCTCTGCCGTCCGCGGACGAAGAAGGTGCCGATGTCGAACATCGGGAAGATCAGCATCAATACGTAGGCATCGAACGCGACGAAGGTGCCGAGCGTCAGACGCCCCTTCATGACGCCGATCCCCCCCGCGAGCAGCACGGCCACGACCCCGAGCTGCCACACGTGGCCGAACAGGGAGTCGATAAGGGTCTGGCTCTTCGCCGCCTCGATCTCCGCCTGGCGGCATTCCGAGGCGAAGCGGCGGAAGCTCCGCTCCTCGGCCTCCTCGCGGCCGTACGCCTTCACCACCCGGACCCCGGAGAAGCAGGCTTCGAGCGCGCCGTTGAGATTCGAGATCCTCTCCTGCACCGACTCGAAGCGGCGGTCGAGCACGGTGCCCGTGCGGATGAAGAGCACGATCAGCACCGGGAGGGGGCCGACGGTGAAGAGGGTCAGCAGCGGGTCAAGACGGATCATCATCGCGACCGCGAAGACGATCACCGCCCCGGCCGCGAGCGCCCGGAAGATACCCGAGCAGATGAACCACGAGAGCTTCTCGGACACGTCGTCGGTCAGGCGCGTGACGAGATCGCCCGTCCGGAAGCGCTGGAAGAATCCGGGCGCCTGGCGCACGAGGCGCGCGTAGGCCTGCCTGCGGGCCGCCGCCTCGAACGCGATGTTCATGGTGCCGCGCGCGAAGATCAGCCCCGTCGCGAGGAGCCACTCCAGGGTCCCCAGACCCAGGTAGAGCCCCGCCGCCGCCAGCAGCGCGCCCGCGGCCAGGTGGCTCTCCAGCCCGTCGAACGCCCGCTTCAGCACGAGCGGCAGACTGACGCGGACGACGGTCGAGACGAGCGTCCCGGCCACGATCAGCACCAGGACCCAGGCGTACGGCTTCCAGAGTCTGCGGATCCAGAGAAGATCCCCGCGGGTCACCGGCCCTCCCCTTCCCCGGGCCCGGGCCCCGCCGGCGCGAACTGGAGGGCGTGCAGGTCGGCGTACACGCCCCCGCGCGCGAGAAGCTCCTCGTGCCTGCCCTGCTCGACGATCCGCCCACCCTGCACGACCAGGATCCCGTCGCAGTCGCGGACCGTGGACAGACGGTGCGCGATGACGATGGCGGTCCGCCCTTCGAGGAGCCGGCGCAGGGCCTCCTGGATCCCGGCCTCGGTGGCGGGGTCCACCGAGGCGGTCGCCTCGTCGAGGAGGAGGATCTCGGGGTCGGCGGCGAGGGCCCGCGCGAACGACAGGATCTGCCGCTCACCCGCGGAGAGGTTCGCGCCCCGCTCCGCGAGGAGCGTGCGGTACCCGTCCGGCAGCCGGGACACGAACCGGTCCGCTCCCGCCGCCCGCGCGGCCTCGCGGACCCTCCGCTCCGCGTCCGGGCCGGCCGCGAGCCCGTCGGGGGCGAGGTTCGAGAGGATGTCGCCGGGGAACAGGTAGACGTCCTGGAGGACCAGGGCCATGCGCGAGCGCAGGTCCCGCTGCGCGATCGCGCGCACGTCGGTTCCGTCCACGAGGACCGCTCCCCGCTGGGGATCGTAGAAACGGAGCAGGAGATTCAGGATCGAGGACTTGCCGCCCCCCGTCGCGCCGACGATCGCCCACTTCTGTCCGCGGGGGATCCGGAACGACACGCCGCGCAGGGCCCACTCCTCGTTGCCGAAGTAGGAAAAGGAGACGTCGCGGAACTCGATCTCCCGCTCCAGCCCCCGCCACGGCGCCGGGGTCGCGGGATCCTTGACGGCGGGGTCGAGATCGAGGATTGCGAAGACCCGCCCACCGGCGGCGAAGGCGCGCTGCATGACGTCGAGCTGCTCGGAGAGGCGCATCACGGGCTCGAACAGCCGCCTCAGGTACTCGATGAACATGAACAGGGTCCCGAGCGAGAGCGCCCCCGCCATCGCCCACCGCCCCCCGAACCAGAGCACGAGGACCAGCCCGATGATCTCGAAGTAGAAGATCCCCTGGAACAGCCCGATGCCGAAGATCTCCGCGCGGACCATCGCCCGGAACTTCGCCCGGTTCAGGCCGGCGAGCTCGCGGACCGAGTCCTCCTCCCGCCCGAACGCCTGGAGCACCGCCGTTCCCTGCACGCGCTCGGCGATGAAGGCGGAGATGTCGGCGGAGCGGCGCCGCACCTCGCGAAACCTCTTCGCGCCGCCCCAGGCCAGCAGCCAGGCCACCGCGATCATCGGCGGCACGATCGCCGCGACGACGAGCGACAGGCGCGCGCTGACCGAGGCCATCACCGCGAGCATCCCGCCGAACAGCACCAGAGCCTCGACCAGCGAGACGACCGTCGAGGCGAACAGCTGCCGCAGCGCGTCCGTGTCGCCCTGCACACGGGAGATCAGGCGTCCGACCGGGTTGCGGTCGAAGAACGAGAGCGGCTGCTTCAGCAGGTGCGTGAACAGGCGCTCGCGCAGGCCCAGGATGATCTCCTGGCCCATCCTCTCGAGGCGGACCTTCTGGATGTAGTTCAGCGCGAGGAACGCGGCCTGGATCGCGACGTACCCCGCCACTGTCCCGAGCAGGCCCGGGATGCTCCCGCCGCGGATGTCCACGTCGATCGCGCGCCGGATCAGGAGCGGTCCCCCGAGCTGCGCGGCCGTGGTCGCGGCCAGCAGGGCGGCGGCGAGCGCGAGCGTCCTTCCGTGCGGGCGGAACAGGACTGCCAGCCGCCGGAGGATCTCCGGGCGGGACCCCTGGGAGACAGCGATCTCGTCGGCCTCAAACAAGGAGAGGGAGCCCGCGCCGGGGTCAGGCCTCGAGCCGGTAGGAGCTGGTGAGCTCCACGTTCCCGCGAAGCATCCCCGCCACGGAACAGTAGGTTTCCTCGGAGAGCCTGATGGCGCGCTCGAGAGCGGCGGGCTTGATCCCTTCCCCCCGGACGACGTACTCGAGGTGGATCCGCGTGAAGATCCGCGGATGCTCCTCGCGTCGCTCGGCGGCGAGCTCCACCCGCAGCTCCGCCGCAGGCGTGCGCGCCTTCTTCAGGATAGAGACAACGTCGATCGCGCTGCAGGTGCCGAGCGCCATCAGGACCATCTCCATCGGGGTCGGGGCCCCGTCGGTCCCGCCGTTCGCTGCCGACCAGTCGAGGGAGGTCCAGTGCCCGGACTCGGATCGTCCGACGAACCCTCCCCCGTTGACGTGGATCACTGTCGCTTTCATGCCGGTCTCCCGATCCTGGAATACCCGCGCTCCAGGCGCCCAGTCTAGGACGGAAGGTACCGGGTTGACCAGCCGCCCGTCCCCCCCGCCGCCCCCGGGACGTGACGAAAATCGACGGCCGTGATGCATTCGCATCAGGCTTTTCGCCGGGATCGGGTGTAAATAGGCAGACAGATCGATCGCGAACAAAAATGGACGGTGGGAGAGTCCGGCTGTGCCTGTATATTCTGGGATCGCTCCGGGCGCCGGCAACGCCGCCCGGGAGGATTGGAGGGAAGGCCCCATGACGACCAGGTGCTTTGGCAGGTTTTCCACGGGCCCCGCGGTTCTCGCGGCGCTCGTGATGTCCGTCTCCCCCGGGGTGGCCGGGACCGCCCCTGAACCGGTGATCGGCGAGCGGCCGGCCATCGAGCGCCACGTGGACCAGTCGGAGATAGACTCCGGCAAGCTGACCCTGCGCGACCTGAGAAAGTCGGGCGGCATTCTCTTCAGCGCGGTCTTCAACCGCCTCGACGGCCAGGGGCGCCCGGCGTCCACGGGAAGCGGGGCACCGCGCGTGGCCGATCAGCCCGCCTTCATCCGCACCTCGGGCCCGGACTCCAGCTCGTGCGCCGGCTGCCATTCCCAGCCCCGCGCCGGCGGCGGCGGCGACTTCGTCTCGAACGTTTTCGTCCTCGCCCAGACCCTCGATCCCGTCACCTTCTCCGTCGCTCCCGAGTTCAGCAACGAGCGCAACACCCTCGGCATGATGGGGAGCGGTGCGATCGAGATGCTCGCGCGCGAGATGAGCACCGAGCTGATCGCGATCCGCGAGGGAGCCCGTGCCCAGGCCGCCGCTTCGGGAGTGGCCGTGACCAGGCCCCTGACGGCGAAGGGTGTCTCCTTCGGATCGGTCACGGTCCTGCCCGACGGTCGCGTCGATCCCTCGATGATCGAAGGGGTGGACTGGGACCTGATCGTGAAGCCGTTCCACCAGAAAGGGGCCGTGGTGTCGCTGAGGGAGTTCACCAACAACGCGATGAACCACCACCACGGGCTGCAGTCGGAGGAGCGGTTCGGCGAGGGAACCGATCCCGACGCGGACAACGTCGTCAACGAGCTGACGGTCGGCGACATCACGGCCGCCACCATCTGGCAGGCCGCGCTCAACAACCCGGGCCGTCTTCTTCCCGCGCATCCCGCGCGGCGGGCGGCGGCGGAGCGCGGCGAGCGCCTCTTCGCCGCGGCCGGCTGCACTTCGTGCCATCTCCCCTCGCTCATCCTGAACGACGCCGTCTTCAAGGAGCCGAGCCAGTTCAACCCGCCCGGAAACCTCCGGCCCACGGACGTACCGAGGCCGTTCACCTTCGACATGACGCGCGAAGGGCCGGGCCCGCGCCTCGAGCAAGGGCCCGGTGGGCGCGGCGCCGTCGTCCGCGCCTTCACCGACCTGAAGCGGCACGACCTGTGCGACATGGAGGATGCCTTCTTCGCGAACGAGCAGGTCACGCAGGGCAAGCTGAACGGCTTTGCGCCCGCCGCGACCTTCACGATCGCGCCCGCGCCCCGGCCGACCCGCCAGTTCCTGACCCGCAAGCTCTGGGACGCGGGGAACTCGGCTCCGTACGGGCACCGCGGCGACCTCACGACCCTGACCGAGGCGATCGACCACCACCACGGCGAGGCGACGGCCTCGCGCGCGTCGTTCTTCGCGCTGCCCGCGGCCGACCAGGCGGCGATCATCGAGTTCCTGAAATCGCTCCAGGTCCTGCCGGACAATACCCCGCGGGTCTCGATCGAGGGGGAGGGCCCGGCGGAGTAGCCTCGCCGTCCCCTCCGCGCCCGACGGGAACCGGAGCCCCCCGCGGGCCGCCCCGCGCGCCGACTTGACCGGCGCGCACGGTTGGACCACGCTCGACCCCGTGCTGAAGGAACCGGACGGACCGGGGCATGGAGCCGCTCGCCCCGGCGCGCGACGCCTTCTCTTCGCGGCAGCGGGGGGGCTGGCGATCGCGATCCAGATCGCGCTTCTGCGCGAGCTGATCGTCTCCCTCTCCGGCGACGAGACAGCGGTCGGGATCGGACTCGCGGCGTGGCTCGGAGGAATCGCCGTGGGGGGCGCCGCCGGAGCCTGGCTCCTCGGCCGCCGGGGAAACGGCGCCGCACCCGGCGCTGCCGGCAGCCGCGGTGGACCGGCCGACCGCTCCCCCCTTCCGGCGGACCACGCCGACCCCGCCCCACGCCGCTGGGCTGCGGGGGCCCTCGCGCTCCTCGCCCTGTCGGGCCCATCCCTCATCCTCGCAGGGCGCTGGATGAGACTTGCCCTCGCTCCTCCCCCCGGCGAGCTGATGGAGCCGGGCGGGGCGATCCTCCTCGGCGCCTTCCTCCTCGCGCCCCCCGGCCTGCTCGTGGGCCTTCTGTTCACCGCGCTCGCCTCCGCCGCCGGGGCGACCGGCGTCGCGCCGGGGCGCGGGATCGCCAGCCTCTACGTGTTCGAATCGCTCGGCTCGCTCGCGGGCGGGCTCGCCATGACGCTGCTCGTGATCCCGTTCGCGGAGCCGCTTCGCGGCGCCGCCCTCGTGGGCGCGGGCTGCCTGCTCCTCGCCATGCCATCCGCGCGGGCGCCCGCCCCGCGCGCGCCGGAGCCCGCCTTCCTTCCGGGCCGCGGTCTCCTGGCGGTCGTTGCGATCGCCCTGGTCGCGATCTCCCTTCCCCCTCTCGCCGCCCCGCTCGAGACGGCCTCCATGAAGGCCCGGTTCAGGGCCCTCGCCCCGGGGATCCCGCTCCTCGACTGGATCGACACGCCCTACCAGCACGCCGAGCTCGGCGGAGGGGGCGGCGTCACGCACCTTTACTCCGGAGGGCAGTACGCCGGCTCGTTTCCCGACGCCCCCACCAGCGAGACCCAGGCGCACACGCTCGCCTGCCTCGCGCCGCACCCCGCGCGGATTCTTGCGATCGGCGCCGTCGCCACGGGCCCTCTCCGGTTCATCCTCCGCCACCCGGTCGAGCAGGTCGACATCCCCGAGCCGGACGCCCGATTCCTCCGCTGGCTCCGGCGCCACCTCCCGTCCGAGGACGTGGCCGCCCTCGACGACCCCCGCGTCAGGATCGTGCCCGACGATCCGCGCCGGTTCCTCGCGACCACGCCCCAGCGATATGACCTGATCCTCGTGCTCGAGCCGGACCCGGTGACGCTCCTGCTCGCCCGGATCACGACGGAGGAGTTCTACGCCCTGGCCGCTTCGCGCCTCGCGCCGGAAGGAACGATGGTGGTGGGGCTCAGGACCGCGCCCAACGAGCTGACCGGCTCGACGGCCGCGCTCGCGGGAGCGATCTTCGGCGCGCTCCGCTCCGCCTTCCCGGTCGTTCACGCCGGCCCCGGTCCCGACGGCCTGCTCGTGGCCGGCTTCGATCCCGGGGCCGTCACCCTCGATCCGTCCATCCTCGCCGGGCGATGGCGCGCGCGCGGGATCGCCTCAGGGACTTTCGCGCCCGAGATGTTCGGGATCCTCTTCCCGGCCGAGCGGGTCCGCGCGCAGGAGAAGGGGCTCGAGCAGGCGGCGCGCGCCGTGGCGCCGAGCCGTGACCAGCGTCCGGTCTCGTTCCTGTACGCTCTCGCGCGCCGGGAAACGATCGCGGGAGGAGCGGCGGGGCGGGCGCTCGCCGCCATCGGGCGGCTCCCCCTCACGCTCCTCGCCCTTCTCGTCCTCCTGCCTTCGGCGGCGGTGCTCGGGCGGGCGGCGATGCTGCGCGCGCGGGGCCCGGGCGGGATGGGAGAGGCCTCCTCCCCGCCCGGCAGCGTCGCGGCTCGGGCGGACCCGGACGCCGGGATCGCCGGCCGGCGCGCGCTGTCGATCGCCGCCGTCCACGCGGTCCTCGTGACCGGCGCGTGCGGGATGACCTGGAGCCTCCTGCTCCTGTTCTCCTACCAGACGCGCGTCGGGGCCCTCTACGGACGGATCGGCCTGCTCACGGCCCTCTTCATGCTCGGCCTCGCGGCCGGCGCCGCCATCGCGGCGCGCTTCGCGCGAGGCCCGCGCCGCTCGCTGCTCGCGGCCTGTCTCGGCGCTCTCCTGTTCGCCCTTCTCCTTCCCGCCGCCCTGGCGCTGCGCGTCCCCGGCGACGCGACGGCGGCGGCGGGACTTGCCGGCCCCCTGTACGGGGGACTCCTTCTCCTCGCGGGGATGGCGACCGGAGCCGTCTTCCCCCTCGCCGCGGCCGCCCTCCTGGACGGCGGGCGGGGAGCGGAGGGCCGCCCGGGGGCCGCCGCGGCCGCGCGCGCGGGCGGCGCCATCGAATCAGCCGATCACGCGGGGGCGGCCGTGGCGGCGATCGCCGCGGCGCTCGTCGTCGTCCCGCTCTTCGGTGTCGGAGGGACCGCGCTGCTTCTCGCGGGACTTCAGCTTCTCGCCCTCGCCGGGGTCGCGCTCACACCCAGATCCCGGGAATGAGCCGGCCGCAGTCGGGGCACTTTCCGTCCTTGAGGCGGTTCTCCAGCAGCGCGAGGCCCATCCGGCGGATCACCTTGCGGCCGCAGCCGGGGCAGAACGTGTTCTCCGCCGGATGGCCCGGCACGTTCCCCACGTAGACGAACTGGAGCCCCTCCGCCTTCGCGATCTGCACGGCGCGGTCCAGCGTGGCGACAGGCGTCGAGGGGAGGTTCATGAGCCGGTAGCTGGGATGAAAGCGCGTGAAGTGGACCGGCACGTCGGCGCCCAGGTCCGCGCGGACGAAGCGCGCCAGCGCCCGGAGCTCCTCGTCCCCGTCGTTGAGCGTCGGGATGAGCAGGACGACGATCTCGGTCCACATCTTCTTCCTGCGCAGTCGGCGCAGCGTCTCGAGGACCGGCTTCAGCTCGCCGCGGCACTGGTCCTTGTAGAACGTCTGGCTGAACGCCTTCAGGTCCACCTTCACCGCGCCCAGGACCTCGCAAAGATCGGAGAGCGGCTCCTCCTCGACGAACCCGTTCGAGACCATCAGCGTCCGCAGGCCGGCCCGCCGGCCCGCCTCCGCGATGTCGAACACGTACTCGGCCCAGACGACCGGCTCGGTGTAGGTGCAGGCGATGGCGGGGGCCTGGTTGCGCTTCGCGAGGGCGACGACCTCGGCGGGCGCAAGGGCGATCTTCGACAGCTGCTCGGGGCGCGCCTGCGCGATCTCCCAGTTCTGGCAGAACCGGCACTCGAGGTTGCAGCCCGCCGTCGCGAGCGACAGCGCCGCCGCCCCCGGCAGGACGTGGAAGAACGGCTTCTTCTCGACCGGATCGAGGTGAACGCTGCACGGGCGCGAATGGACCAGCGTGACGTATTCGCCCCCCCGGTTCTCCCGGACGCCGCAGGTCCCCCGCTCGATGTCGGCGACGACGCAGTGACGCGGGCAGAGCCCGCACTCGACCTCCCCCTTCTCCTTCTTCTTCCACCAGCGCGCCCGGCGGGGCGCGAGGCCCATCTCGTCCGCGGCGGCGAGCGAGCCGGGTCCGGCCTGGTCCTCCGCCCGCGCGGGGGGGACGGCTCCCGCCGCGGCGAGGCAGGCCGCGCACCCGCCGGCCAGGAGGGCCAGCGCGCTGCGCCGGTCGAGCGTTGCGTCGCTCATCGGCCGCTCGTCCTCATGCCTCCTGCACGCGAATCCGCGCGAGGTCGGCTTCGCCGAGCCCCAGCTTGGCGGCATCCTCGATCCATCGGGGCACGCGCTTTTCCGCGGCGAGGGTCGGGAGCCCGAGCTCCCGCCGGCGGTCCTCGATGATCCGCGCGCTGAGCGCGTCGATGGCCACGGGGTCGGTCGAGGCCAGGATTCCCTGGTAGGGCCAGATCCACTTCGGGCTGCGTCCGGGTCCCCCCTCGCACTGCGCCGTCACCGCGTCCATCACGGTGAGCCGCAGCTTGTCGTGGATCAGGGGGAAGGCGGCGAGGTGCGGAATGAACGGGGCGCAGTTGTCCTCGTGGCACTTGTTCGGGTTCTGGATGGCCCCGTACCAGTTCTTCATGCCCCCCGAGATACCCGCGAGGCCGTGGTCCTTCAGGACGCCCACGTTGATGAGCGCGGTCAGGTCCTCGACGAGCAGGCGCGGGAAGCAGGAGCCGTTCGGGCCCCACTCGCGCGGCTTCCATTCGTAGTCATCGTTGGTTCCGAGCACGCGCGCGCCGTCTCCCGAGCGGTTGAGCTCGTACCCGGCGTTGCGGAGCTCGCGGTCGGTCCTGTCCCAGACCACGATGTTGCGCGCGGGAAGGCCCGCTTCCTGGAGCCACCGGATGAGCAGGGCGACGATCTCGGGGCGCGTGGAGAGCCCCTTGCCCGCGATGCAGTTGACCTTGATGCCGACGACGTCGTTCGGCCGGAAGAGGCGGCGCAGCCCCGCCCCCGCCGCCGCCTCGCCGCAGGCCCCCGCCACGGCCGCCCCCACGGCCGCCTCGAGCAGAGCCCTGTCGGCCTTGCCGTCGCTTCCGACCAGCTTCTCCCGCCGCGCGCGGTAGACGACCGGGCGGGCGGGCGCGGAGCGGGGCGAGGGGGGCGGTCCCGCCGCGGCGGGGGCAGGAGCCCCTCCCGGCGCCTTGCCCGCGGGCCGGTCGGCCGCGCCGCCCCCGGGCGCCCCGGCGCCTTTCTTGCCCGCCGCGAGAGCGGCGCGCGCCGCGCGCGTGGACACCACGGCGCCTGTCAGCAGGGTTCCGAGGAATCTCCGCCGGCTGCGATCGGTGCTCATCGTGCCTCCTGTCGGGATCCGGGGCCGGGAGTCATCCGCCCGGCTCCGTCGCTGTCCTTCGACCCGCGCTTCTTCGCGACGGCATGCTCCTCGAACACCTGACCCGTGAAGACCGAGAAGGTCGCCCCTTCCCGCCAGGCGTCGGGCGGAAGCCCGGCCTTGCGCGAGAGCGCGCTCAGCGTCTGCTCGATGTTCCATCCCTGCTCGGGAGCCACCTGCGGGAGGAACAGCGCCCGCCGGCGGTCCTTCTCCAGCACGATGCCGTGCGTCCCGAGCTTGATCTCCTTCCACGATGGGACCGGCCTTGGGAACGGAGAGCACCGTGACCTCGATCTCCAGGCGGTCCAGCTCGGCGGCCGTCACCGGCTCGAACCGGCCGTCGTGGATCGCCGCCGCCACCGCGGCCTCGACCACCGCCTGGTAGATCGGGTAGGTCGGGAGCACCTGCCCGACGCATCCGCGCAGCTTCCCCTCGACCTGGATCTCGGCGGGGTCCTTGCGGTTGAGCGTCACGAAGACCCCCTGCTGGCGGTCGAACTCCGGGTCCGCGCGGAACGTCTCCAGCTCGCGGTCGAGGTCCCCCCCTCCCGCGAGCTGCGTCACGAGGGCGGCGCGCGCGAGGCGCACGAGCCGGGCGCCGGCCGCGTCGGTGAGAGGCGGAGAGTCTTCCGTCACGTCGCGCTGCGCTGGTGGTTCCATGATCGGCTTCCCCGAGGTGGGTCCCTCGCGCGTGTAGGCGATCGCCACGTAGCTGACCGAGCCGTCGTCCCTCGTGCCGGGGATGTCGGCCGAGGCGTAGGTGCCGAGGAGGGTCGCCTTCGCCTGCGGCGCGATGCGCGCCAGCAGCTCCAGCATCGCCCCGAGCCCGGCCCGCCCGCAAATGGTGTTCTTCGTTTCCGCGAGATAGGCGCGGAATCCCGCGGCGTCCTCCTTCGTCAGCAGGCCGATCGCGCGCTGGTCGAGCGCGCGGATCCTGTCCCGCACGGCGGAGGCGGGGGTTCCGAAGGGCGTGTACCCGAACCGCGCGCCGTAGTGCGTGAAGTCGCTCGAGAAGACGAAGAGCGTCTGTCCGTCGTTGAGCGCCGCGAGCCCTTCCGCCAGCGCCTTCTCCGACTCCGCCGAGGTCCGGCCCGCCAGGACGGGCACGAAACAGAATGCGCCGAGCGTCTTCTGCAGGAACGGCAGCTCGATCTCCACCGCGTGCTCGCGGGCGCCGGCACCCCTCGACGAGGTGGACCGCCCCGGCCTCGAGCAGCGCCCCCCGCGCGTCGGCGCAGACCGGGACGGCGCCCAGCGGCGTGCGGTAGGCGGAGGCGTCGTCGGTTCCGAACGCGTCGAAATCGCCGTAGTGCGACGGCGCGACGACCACCACCCGGCGGAAATCGCCCGGCCGCAGCGTGTGGAAGGCGGCCGCGGCCACCGCGCCCGAGTAGGGCCACCCCGCGTGGGGCGCCACGAGCGCGATCGGTTTCGTCCGGAATACCGGCGCCCCCGAGGCGGCGCGCAGGAGCCTCCAGAGCTCGGCTTTCAACGTCGCCACGTCGCCCGGGTACCACCCCCCGGCGAGCGCCGCCGGGCGCTCCTTCCCGGCCGGCGCCGGCGGCTGCGCCGGCTGCCGGCTCCCGGCGGCGGGAGCGGCCCCCACGGCCGGCGATCCGCCCGACAACAGCGCGCCCGCGAGAAGCGCCGGGAGAATCGCCTGACGAACTCGACGGCGGGGCCACCTTGCGCCTGACGGCTGGCTTCTCACGACCGGCTCCTCAGGGTGAACGACGATGACGGATCGCGCGATTCCCCGGCGCGGGTCACCCGCACCGCCGCCAGGTCCGGGACCGGGCACTTCGCCTCGCACAGCCCGCATCCCACGCACTTCGCCGGCTCGAGATGCGGACGCTGGAGCCGGACCATCGATCCGTCCCGGCGCGGCGCCTCGACCTCCTCCAGCCAGATCGCCTTCGGGCTCGTGGGGCAGACCTCCTGGCAGACGATGCACGGCGTCGCCATCCCCCACGGAAGGCACCGGCCGAAATCGAAGAACGCGGTGCCGATCCGCACCGGCGACTCCGAGCGGCTCCATCCCTTCTGCTCCGCGCTCATCGGGCGGATCGCCCCGGTCGGGCAGACCTGTCCGCAGAGCGTGCAGCTCGGCTCGCACCAGCCGCGCCGCGCGACGAGGATCGGCGTCCAGGCTCCCTCGATCCCGGCGGCGGCGAACGACGGCTGCAGCGCCGAGGTGGGACACGCGTTGACGCAGGCGCCGCAGCGGATGCAGCGCGCGAGGAACTCGTCCTCGCGCAGCGCGCCCGGGGGACGGATCGCGAGAGGCCCCGGCGCCAGCGCCGAGCCCGCGCTCGCCCGGTACAGGGGAAGCAGCGCCGCCCCCGCGATGGCGGCGCCGATCAGCTGCCGGCGCGGCACCGGGACGCCGCCCGAGGGAGCGGCGGAAGGCGCGAAGGGGCTGAACGTGATCGCCCCCTCGGGGCAGGAAGCGGCGCAGTTCAGGCAGACGTGGCATTCCGACACCCGGTGGCCCGTGAACGGCTCGTCGGCGCCCTGGCAGTCGCGCACGCAGAGCGTGCACTCCGTGCAGGCGGCGGGGTCGACCCGGATCCGGTAGATCGCCGCTCGCGCGAGCCATCCGAGCCCCGCGCCGAGCGGGCAGAGCGCGCGGCACCACCAGCGCGCGATCCAGCGGTTCGCGAGCAGCAGCCCGATGAGGATCCCGCCCGTCAGCCAGGCTCCCGCGTAGATCCTCGCCCGGTAGCCGCCCCCGCCGACGATCGCGTGCAGCGCGGGGAAGATCGCGGAGCCGAGCGAGCGCGCGAGAAGCGAGAGCGGGTCGAGCAGGCCCGCCTGCAGGCTTCCCCCAGCGCCGCCGCGATGCAGGCCACCAGCAGCAGGTACTTCCAGCGGAAGTGGGGGCGCCAGCGGTTCACCTCGCGGGGGGGGCCGCGCCGCGCGCGGCGCGTGAGATGCGACACGAGCTGGTTCAGGGTTCCGAGCGGGCAGATCCAGCCGCAGAACGCCCGCCCGAAGAGGACGGTCAGCGCGATGACGAGGATCGAGAGCAGCAGCCCCGCCGGGAGAAGCCACGAGGAGCCGAGCGTCGCCGCGGCGGTCAGAGGATCGGCGTGGAACAGGAACCTGACCGGGAAGCGCCGGACCCCCTCGTCGGTCATCATCCAGAGAGCGGCGAGGAAGAAGGCCAGGAAGAACCCCTGGTAGATCCGCCTGTAGATCACCGGGAGGTACCCCCTGCGTCCCCGGCGGGGGTCCGGCGCGAAGCGCAGCGCCGGGTCGCTGATCCTCACGTGCGCGGCCGGGGCCGGGGCTGGGGTCCTACGCGCCAACGAGAAGCTCCTTCACGCGCCCCGCCTCCGTCCTGATCGACCCGAGCCCTCGCCCCTCGGCGATCACGAGGAACGGGATCCCCCGCGGGTCGAGCTGGAGCAGCCCCGCCCCCCAGGCATCGAGCGCCACGGGATCGGTCCCGGCGGCCACGGCGTTCATCGCGATCACGTCCTCCAGCCGCCCTCCCGTCGGTCCCCCGCGGAGCATCACGCGGGTGGCATCCACCACGGTGAGCGTCGGGCGCATCGCGACCGCCAGGTCGGCGATCGACTGGTGGATCTCCTGGTGCAGCCGCGCGCGCGTCCCGCCCAGCAGGCCGTACCAGTTCTTGAGCCCGCAGGTGAAGTGCGTCAGGGCGTGGTCCTTCACGACCGGGAGGTTGATGACGCGGTCCGCCTCGAGCAGCGTCGAGAGGACCTCCCACGAATCGAGCACGGAGCCGCCGAGAGCCGCGCGGGTGAAGCCCGCCTGGGCCGGCAGGACGAGCGTGGCGCCCGCGGCGAGGGCGGCGGCCCGGATCCCCGAGCGCTCCGCGCAGCGCGCGGCGTCGTGCACGGGGACGTCCGCGACGAGGACGCGCCCGGCCTTCGCCTCGAGGCACAGGCGCGCCATCTCGGCGACCACGGCGGGGTGGGTGTTCGCGCCCTGCTCCACCGTCCGGTCCCATCCCATGTTCGGCTTCAGCAGGACCGTCTCGCCCGGGCGCACGAACCGCCCGATCCCCCCCACCGCTTCGACCGCCGCGCGGGTCAGCCGGGCGGGGTCGGCGCCCCGGGCGACCGCCATCGCCGGCAGCGACGGATCGGGAGCGACGGCGTGGTCCCTGATCGTCCCGGGGGCCGCCCCGCCGCGCCAGCGGCCGGGAGACAGGACCCCCAGGGCGCCAAGCGCGCCGGAAGCGCCCACGACCAGGCCGGCCTGGCCGAGCCGGCGAAGGACCATTCTCCTGTCGGTCATCCGCCGAGCCCTCCCGGGGACGCGGGGTCCGCGGCGACGACGGGGGCGCGTGACAGGGCGTCGTCGAGCCTCGAAGCGAGCTCGCCCAGCAGGCCGGCCTGCGCGGGCGCCTCGGGATCGGCCAGCAGGCGCGCGTAGAGCGCGCCCCTCCGGAAGAGGACGGCCTGGTCGGAGACGGACGCTTCATCTCCGGGCCCGGCGTCGCGCTCCTTGCCGGCGTCGCGCGCGAGCGCCGCCGCCGCCCCTTCGCTGCCCGCGAAGACCAGCAGCTCGAGCTCCGCGGGCGGCGCCGTGAGCCTCCAGGCGATCAGCCTGCGGCAGCCGAGGCCGCGGAGGTAGTCCGCCGCTCCGTCCACGCGATCTTCAAGGCGATCCGCGGGGAGGTCGTACTCGGGGGCCGGCAGGGCGAGCGCGCTGCGGGCCGCCTCGAGCGGACCGTCCTGCGAGCGGGTCCGCGGTTCCTGCGCCAACGGCCCCGGGGAGGCCGTGGAGGAATCGATCGACGGCCCCTGGGAACGGTTGATCGCCCCGCTCGCCAGCCAGGCGACCAGGAGGACCAACGGGGCCGCCAGGAGGGCGGCCTGAAGCCATCTGCCGGGTCGGAAATCGCGCATCGGGGCTGCCTCCGCCGCCGGGTCTCGTTCGAATGATACGCCGCGCACGCTCTCCTGCGAAAAGCCGGCCAGCCCGGCAGGGCTCCGTCCGTCCGAACGCGATTTGCCGTGGGCGGGATCCGGACGAATTCCGGACGCGCATTGAACTAGGCACGCGATTTGTATTCGGTTATCGTGCGTGAGGGGCCGGTCGTATCCCGGCCCGGAAATCGTGGGAAAACCGTAGTTGTCACGTCGTTTTCTGCGCATCGGATGAAACAAGGCTCTCGAGGTTCGCGCATAAATTGCGTCTCCCGCTCGATGCATCTCAACCACGCCCTGACGGGTGCCGGAGGATCACATGTCTGATTTCGTCGCAACGCTGATGGCCCAGGTGAAGGCCAAGAACCCCGCGGAACCTGAGTTCCACCAGGCCGTGCAGGAGGTCGCCGAATCGCTCGTCCTCGTGCTCGACCGTCACCCCGAGTACCGCAACGCCAAGGTCCTCGAGAGGATCATCGAGCCCGAGCGGGTGATCATGTTCCGCATTCCGTGGATCGACGACCAGGGCAAGGTCCAGGTCAACCGCGGCTTCCGGATCGAGATGAACAGCGCGATCGGCCCCTACAAGGGCGGGCTGCGCTTCCACCCCTCCGTCAACCTCGGGATCCTGAAGTTCCTCGCCTTCGAGCAGGTCTTCAAGAACTCCCTCACCACGCTCCCGATGGGCGGCGGCAAGGGCGGTTCCGACTTCGACCCGAAGGGGAAGAGCGACAACGAAGTCATGAAGTTCTGCCAGTCGTTCATGAGCGAGCTGAGCCGCCACATCGGGCCCAACACGGACGTGCCGGCCGGCGACATCGGCGTGGGCGGCCGCGAGATCGGGTTCATGTTCGGCCAGTACAAGAGGCTCCGCAACGAGTTCACCGGCGTGCTGACCGGGAAGGGCCTGAACTGGGGCGGCTCGCTGATCCGCCCGGAGGCGACCGGCTACGGCGCGGTCTACTTCGCCGCCGAGATGCTGGCGACCCGCAAGGAGACGCTCGAGGGGAAGGTCTGCCTCGTCTCCGGCAGCGGCAACGTCTCCCAGTACACCTGCGAGAAGCTGCTCGACCTTGGCGCGAAGCCCGTCACCCTGTCCGACTCGAACGGCTACATCTACGATGAGGCCGGGATCACGCGCGAGAAGCTGGCGTTCGTCATGGAGCTGAAGAACGCGCGCCGCGGCCGCATCCAGGAGTACGCGGACAAGTTCAAGGGCGCCGTGTTCACGCCGGTCAACGCCAAGCTCGACCACAACCCCCTGTGGAACCACAAGGCCCACTGCGCGTTCCCGAGCGCCACGCAGAACGAGATCAACGGCAAGGACGCCGCGAACCTGCTGAAGAACGGCGTGTACGTGATCTCCGAGGGCGCGAACATGCCGAGCACGATCGAGGCCATGAAGCAGTACCTCGAGGCGAAGATCCTGTACGGCCCCGCGAAGGCCGCGAACGCCGGCGGCGTGGCGACCTCCGGCCTGGAGATGTCGCAGAACAGCATGCGCCTCGCCTGGACGCGCGAGGAAGTGGACAAGCGCCTGCACGGCATCATGAAGAGCATCCACAAGAACTGCTGGGACACCGCCCAGCGCTTCGGCACCCCCGGCAACCTGGTGAACGGCGCCAACATCGCCGGGTTCCTGAAGGTGGCCGATTCGATGATGGACCAGGGCTTCGTCTAGCCCTCCGGGCGGGGGGCCGGAGCCCTTTGGCCCCGCCTCCCGCCGCTCCGAACGCCGCGCCAACGTCGGGGGCGGCGGCCGCGCACCTGTCGCGCAGCCGCCGCCCCTTTTTCTTGCCCGCTCAGTGATTCGGCTGAGTTTCTCTAGAATAGGCTGATGCCTGACTTCGACTGGAGGAAGGCGGCCATGGGCCGCCCGGGACGCGCCGCCGATTTCCAGGACCTGATGCTGCAGCGGGTCCAGGACATCCTGCTGGTCTCGAGCCTGTACGACTCGTTCATCCTCAAGGAGGACGGCGAGCTGTACGAGCTGATCCTGAGCGAGTTCGTCGGGCTGGACCTGCGGCACACTCCCGGGATCCGCCGCGTCTCCACGGGCGCCGAGGCGCTCGCCATCGCCCGCCAGCAGCCCCGCTTCAACCTGATCATCACGACGACGCACGTGGGCGACATGAACGCGCTCCAGATCGCACGGCAGGCCCGCCTCGAGGGCCTGCAGGTCCCTGTCGTCCTGCTCGCCTACGATCACCGCGAGCTGACCGACTTCATGGTGCGCAACGACGTCTCCCAGCTGGACGGCGCCTTCCTCTGGCAGGGGGACGCCCGGATCCTTCTCGCGATCGTCAAGCAGGTCGAGGACAAGCTGAACGTCCGGCCACGATACGGCGGCGGCGGGCGTGCAGGTGATCGTCGTCGTCGAGGACAACGTCCGCTACTACTCCTCCTTCCTCCCCGTCATCTACACCGAGCTGCTCCACCACTCGCACCGGCTGATCTCCGAGGGGGTGAACCTCTCCCACAAGATCATGCGGATGCGGGCGCGCCCGAAGATCCTCCTCTGCGGCACGTTCGAGGAAGCGTGGGGCTACTACGCGGAGTACGAGAAGGACATCCTGGGGATCATCTCCGACGTCGAGTACCCGCGCGGCGGCGCGCTCGACAAGGAAGCCGGCGTCGAGCTGGCACGCCGGATCAAGCAGCGCCAGCCCGACGTCGCCATCATGCTGCACTCGAGCCGCCCGGAGAACGCGGCGAAGGCGGCGGGCGTGGGCGCCGCGTTCCTCCTCAAGGGCTCCCCCACGCTGCTCAACGACCTGCGCCGCTTCATGGTCGAGAGCCTCAGCTTCGGGGACTTCGTCTTCCGCCTGCCGGACGGCACCGAGGTGGATCGCGCCCGGGACCTCAAGGCGCTCGAGGAGAAGCTCCAGACGGTCCCGGCCGAGAGCATCGCGTACCACGGCGAGCGGAACCACTTCTCGAACTGGCTCAAGGCGCGCACGGAGTTCGCCCTCGCCGACATGCTCCGCCCGCGCAAGATCTCCGACTTCCCGACGCAGGAGGACCTGCGCCGGACGCTCATCGAGTCGATCGCCGACTACAGGCGGGAGCGGAGCCGCGACGTGGTCGCGGACTTCAACCGCCACGCCTTCGACGCCAGCGTCGGGTTCAGCCGGATCGGCGGCGGCTCGCTCGGCGGAAAGGCGCGCGGCCTCGCCTTCGCGCGCCTGCTCCTGGACCGCTGCCGCGTGAACGAGGCGTTTCCCGGGGTGGAGATCGGCGTCCCCCAGGCGGTCGTCCTGGGGACCTCCGTGTTCGACCTCTTCCTCGACAGGAACGGGCTGCGCGACTTCGCGATCAACGAGCCCGACGACGCGAAGATCCTCCAGCGGTTCCTGGAAGCCCGTTTCCCGGAGGAGGTGCGGCGCGATCTCGCCGCGTTCCTCAAGGCGGTCCGCTACCCGATCGCCGTCCGCTCCTCCAGCCTCCTGGAGGACTCCCAGTACCAGCCCTTCACGGGCGTCTACGACACCTACATGCTGCCGAACAACCACCCCGACCAGCGGGTGCGCATGCGACGGCTGACCGAGGCGATCAAGCGCGTGTACGCCTCCACCTTCTCGAGCCACGCGAAGGCCTACCTCAAGGCCACCCCTTACCGGCTCGAGGAGGAGAAGATGGCGGTGATCCTCCAGAAGGTGGTCGGCGCGGCCCGCGCGGACCGCTTCTATCCCGACTTCGCCGGCGTCGCCCGCTCCCGCAACTTCTACCCGATCGCTCCGCAGAAGCCCGAGGACGGGATCGTGGCCGTCGGCCTCGGCCTGGGGCGCACCGTCGTCGAGGGGGGGAACTGCCTGCGGTTCTGCCCGCGCTACCCGCAGAACATCGTCCAGTTCTCCTCCGTCCAGGACGTCCTCAAGAACTCGCAGCGCGGCTTCTGGGCCGTGCAGCTGAAGGAGCACGGCGGAGGGCCGGAGGACTTCGAAGAGAAGTACTACGGTCTCGACGAGGCCGAGGCCGACGGCACGCTCGCCGCCCTCGCCTCGACCTGGTCCCCCGAGAACAACGCCGTCTACGACGGTATCTCGCGTCCAGGCGCCCGCCTCGTGAGCTTCGCCGGGATCCTCAAGCACGACGCCTTCCCGCTCGCCCCGATCGTCAACCTGCTCCTCGAGATCGGCCCCTGGGGCATGGGCGGTCCGGTCGAGCTCGAGTTCGCGGTGAACCTCCCCCGGGCCCGCGGCGAGCGGGCGCGGTTCAGCCTCCTGCAGTTGCGCCCGCTCGCGCTCTCACGCGAGGACGAGGAGCTCGAGGTCGGCGACGTGCAGCCCGGCCAGCTGCTCTGCCAGAGCCCCAGCGTCCTCGGCAACGGGCGGATCGACGGCGTCCGCGACCTCGTGGTGGTCGACTTCCACCGCTTCGACCGCTCCTCGAGCCGCGAGGCGGCGGAGGCGGTTGCGCGCTTCAACGCCGCCCTCGTGGGCGCCGGCGTCCCCTACCTGCTGATCGGCGTCGGGCGGTGGGGCTCCACCGATCCCTGGCTCGGCATCCCCGTCGCGTGGGACCAGATCTCGGGGGCGCGCGCCATCGTGGAGGCCGGCTTCAAGGACTTCCGCGTGACCCCGTCGCAGGGGACCCACTTCTTCCAGAACCTGACGGCGTTCAACGTCGGCTACTTCACCGTGAACCCGGAGGCCGGCGAAGGGTTCGTGGACTGGGACTGGCTCGCCGCCCAGGCCGCGGTGGAGGAGCGCTCGGTCGTCCGGCACCTCCGCCTCGAGGCCCCCCTGCTCGTCCAGATGAACGGCAAGCGCAACGAGGGCTGGATCTTCAAGCCCGCGAAGCGCTGATTCCCGGGAGACACCCATGCCTGCAAGCCGCCTGTTCTCACCGTTGACGCTGCGCGCTCTCACGATCCGCAACAGGATCTTCGTCTCGCCGATGTGCCAGTACTCGTGCCGGGAGGGCCTCGCGACCGACTGGCACCTCGTTCACCTGGGAAGCCGGGCGGTCGGCGGCGCCGGGCTCGTCATGACCGAGGCGGCCTCGGTCTCGCCCGGGGGGAGGATCTCGCCCGGCGACCTGGGCCTGTGGTCCGACGCCCAGGCCGACGCGCTGCGTCCCGTGGCCGCCTTCATCAGGGAGCACGGCGCGGTGCCGGCCGTGCAACTCGCCCACGCCGGCCGCAAGGCCTCGACAGCCGCCCCCTGGGACGGCGGCGGGCCCCTGCGCGCGGGCGAGGGCGGATGGGAGACGCTCGCACCGAGCGCGGTCCCGTTCACGGACGATTTCCCGGTCCCGAGGGAGCTGACCGCGGGGGACATCGAAGAGGTCATCCTCCAGTTCGCCGCGGCCGCCCGGCGGGCGCGCGACGCGGGGTTCGAGGTCGCCGAGCTCCACATGGCCCACGGCTACCTGATGCACCAGTTCCTGTCCCCGCTTTCGAACCGTCGCGCCGACGAGTACGGGGGGTCGCTCGAGAACCGGATGCGCCTGCCTCTCGCCGTCGCCCGCGCCGTGCGGGAAGCCTGGCCCGCCGAGCTGCCGGTCTTCGCGAGGATCTCCGCGACCGACTGGGTCGAAGGGGGATGGGATCCCGGCCAGTCGATCGCTCTCGCCGAGCGGCTGAAGCAGGCCGGCGTGGACCTGATCGACTGCTCCAGCGGCGGCTCGTCCGCCACGGCGCCGGTCCCCGCGGGCCCGGGCTACCAGGTCCCCTTCGCGGCCGAGATCCGCCGGAGGGCCCTCGTTCGCGACGGGCGCCGTGGGGTTCATCACCTCGCCCGCCCAGGCCGAGACGATCGTCGCGACCGGGCAGGCCGACGCCGTCCTCCTCGCGCGCGAGTTCCTGCGCGACCCGTACTGGCCCCTGCACGCGGCCCACGCGCTCGGCGTGAAGCTCGACTGGCCACGCCAGTACCTGCGCGCGCGGCCTGCCTGAAGGCCGCCCGTCCCCGCGAGGACCCGCCCGCCCTTCACGGGGACCGCGCGCTGCTATACTCGCCACGCGCCTCCGCCAGCGGGGCACTGCAGGATGAAGAAGACCCCCATCGAGCCGGACGAACCCGGGCAGCAGGAGACGATCGAGGTCGCGCCCGAAGCGGCAGGGCTGCGGCTTGACCGTTTCCTCGCCGATCGCTTTCCGCACCGGAGCCGCTCCGCTCTGCAGAAACTGATCCGCGAAGGGCTCGTCACCGTGGCGGGCGAAGCGGCCCGCCCCAGCATGGACGTGCGCGCGGGGGACCGGATCGACATCCGCTTCCCTCCCCCGTCTCCCACGGACCTGCAGCCGGAGCCGATGAACCTGCGGGTGGTCTTCGAGGATGACTCCCTGCTCGTGATCGACAAACCGGCCGGGCTCGTCGTCCATCCCGGCGCGGGGGCCGAGACCGGCACGCTCGTCCACGGGCTCGTCGCGAGGAAGGGTCCGCTCTCCGCGATCGGGGGACCCCGCAGGCCCGGCATCGTGCACCGGCTCGACAAGGGGACCTCCGGGCTCCTCATCATCGCCCGCACGGACCGCGCCCATCTTGCCCTCATCGAGCAGTTCAAGGGGCGCGAGGTCGAGAAGGTCTACCAGGCCCTCGTCTGGGGCCGGCCGCGGGGACAGACCGGCGTCATCGAGGCGACCATCGGTCGGGACCGGACCAACCGGCTGAGGATGTCCGTCAAGGCGCCCGGCGGGCGCCCCGCGCTGAGCGAGTGGCGCGTGCTGCGCGAGCTGCCCGGGTTCACCTTCCTCGAAGTGCGGCCGAGGACCGGCCGGACCCACCAGATCCGCGTGCATCTGCAGTCGATCGGCCACCCGATCGTCGGTGACGAGCGGTACGGCGGCGCGCAGTCGAAAGGGGTTCAGGACCCGCGGAAGCGGCTCGCGCTGAGGAATTTCGACCGCCTGGCGCTGCACGCGGCGCACCTCGCCCTGGCCCACCCCGTCAGCGGCAAGAGGCTTTCGTTCGATTCGCCCCTTCCCGCCGAGTTCCGCTCCCTGCTGGAGGCCCTTGAAGCGTGAGGACCGCGCGGCGGATCGCCGTGGTCGGCGCCGGGAGGGCCGGGAGCGCCCTCGCGGCGCTGCTCGCCGGGCGCGGCTGGACGGTGACGGCGGTCGCGAGCGAGCGCCTTGCCGATGCCCGCCGCCTGGCGCGGCGCTGCGGGGCGCCCCTCGCAACGACCGACCCCCTCCGGGCGGCCGGCGCGGCCGATGCCGTTCTCATCGCCGTCCCCGACCGCGCGATCGCGAAGACCGCGGCACTCCTCGCGGGACCCGCGCCGGCCCGATCGGGAGCGCGGGAGGGCTCACGCTCCGCCGCCCGCGGCGGAGCGGCCGCGGGGCGCAGAGCGCGCGTGGCCCTGCACCTTTCGGGCGCGAGCGGGGCCGGGCTGCTCGATCCCCTGCGGCGCGCGGGCTGGAGCACCGGCACCTTTCACCCGCTCGTGGCGTTCCCGCCGGCGGGCGCGCCGCCCCCGGAGCTGGGGGGCGTCACGGTCGCCATCGACGGCGACGCCGGCGCGCGCAGGTTCGCCCGCGCGATGGCCTCGTCGCTCGGCGCCACGACGCTGTCCCTGCCCGCGCGGGACAGGGCCCGGTATCACCTCGCTGCCTGCTTCGCGTCGAACTACCTCGTGACGCTCGCGGCCGAATCGGTCGCGCTCCTGTCCGGCGCCGGCATCGGTCGCGCGAGGGCCCTGCGCGCGATTCTCCCGCTCATGCGCGCGACGCTCGGGAACCTCGAGGCTTCAGGGCTCGCCGCCGGCCTCACGGGTCCCGTCGTCCGCGGCGACGATGTCACCCTGCGACACCACGCGGCGCTCCTGCGCCGGGGTCCCGCCGGACTGCGCGAGCTCCACCGCCTGCTGGTCAGGCGCACCGCCCTGCTCGCCCGCTCGGCCGGGCGCCTCGATGCCGCGGCCCTGCGCCGCCTCGATCGGGCCCTCGGCCGGGGATAGGAACAGCAAGGGCGGCTCCCCCCTGGGAGAGCCGCCCGCGTCGGGATCCTTGCTCACCAGGCCGGCCGCCGACCCGGGTCAGGCCCGTCACCCTCCGACGGAGCCCGTGTTCCGCTCAGACCTGGCTCGTGCAGTACTTGCACCTCTTCGCTGTCGCGAGGATCTGCTCTCCGCACTGCCCGCAGGCCTTCATGTCGGGTCCGGGGGGAGGAGGCGGAGCCGGCTTCATGGCGATCTTGGTGATCAGGAAAATGCAGAGGGCGATCACCACGAAATCGATGATCGTGTTGATGAACACGCCGTAGTTGATGGTGGAGACCCCGGCCGCCTTCGCCTCGGCGATCGTCCTGTAGGTCCCTCCGCCGAGGGCGAAGAACAGGTTGCTGAAGTCCACCTTCCCCAGGGCGATCCCGATGATCGGCATCAGGATGTCGGTGACGAGCGAGCTGACCACCTTGCCGACCGCACCGCCGATGATGACGCCGATGGCGAGCGCGAGCGCGTTCGTCTGCAGCAGGAACTCCTTGAATCCTTTCATTCGATGGCCTCCCGGGCGACGGCGCGCCCCTCGTTCGATCGCGTCTGAATCCGGCTCGGCCCGTGGACGGGGCGCCGGTGCAGCTTCGAGCTCCCCGCGCGGGTCGCATCCACCTGGTGCGGGAGATTAGCACAGGCGCTTCGCGGGCTTCCGCTCAGGAGCGCGGCCACCACAGCTTGCTGACCGCCGCGCCGTCCTCGTTCCCCCAGCCCCGGCGCGAAGCCTCGTCGAACATCTCCACGAGCGGACCGATGGTCGGGATCTCGAGGCCCGACTCCTCGAGCGCCCGCCGGATGAGGCCGAGGTCCTTCCGCACCAGGTCGAGGGCGAACTGCGGCTCGAACCGGCCCTCGATCATCAGAGTCCCCTTTCCCCGGAAATAGGGAGAGCCGAGCCCGGCTTCCAGGATCTCCACCAGGGCCAGGGAGAGACACGCCGCTCGCCCGCGCGAGCGAGAGCGACCCGGCCAGTCCCGCGAGCATGTGCACCAGCATGAAGTTGGCCGCGAGCTTCATCGCCTGCCCCGAGCCGACCGGCCCGACATGATGGATCGCCCGCGCCATCACCTCGAACAGGGGCCGCGCCCGCGCGAGGTCCCCCTCGGACCCGCCCGCCAGGACGACCAGCTTCCCTTCCTCGGCCGGCTTGACGCTTCCGAGGACCGGCGCGTCGACGAACGAGGCCCCTCGCGCCGCCGCGAGGGCGGCCGCGCGGGCTGCCGTTTCCCGCCCATTCGTTCCCATGTCCACCAGAAGGGCCCCGCCCCGCAGGCCCGCGACGAAGCCGTCGGCCCCGCTCGGCGACCTCGGCGAACGCCTGCGGCGTCGAGACCATCACGACGAGGATCTCCGACGCGGCCGCCGCCTCGCGAGGGGTCGCCGCGATCCGCGCCCCGAACCCCTCCACCGCCCGGGCTCGCGCGGTCGTTCGATTCCACGCGGTCAGCGGAAAACCGGCCCGCGCCACCCGCGCAGCCATCGCTGCCCCCATGGATCCCAGCCCGATCCAGCCCACCGGAGCCTTCATCCGCACCCCCTTTGCAGGCGGTCAGTCTACCCCGACTCGAATTGCCCGCATTTGCCCGGCTGGATCCGCGCCGGCCGGCAGCCCGGGAACCGGCTGATTCTGGCGTCACTCACGCGCTTTTTCGCCTTGCCAATCCCCGAAGAAATCACCCCCGTGCGCGCCCCCCTCTCACCGTATATTCACTACCTCCGTTTGAGACCGGGGGTGCACCCCATGACCGTTCCCGACGCGGCCCACCCCCCGGACTGACGGGGGCTGGTGTGTCGCCGAGGAGAGGGGGAGCCCGGGACCAAAGCCGATCCGCAACCGCACGACGGTGGGGCCGACAGGCCGGGCTCAGTTTCCCCTGCCCCGGCCTGCGAGGGCGATGGTCAGGATCGGAAGGACATCGGGTTGCCTGCTGGGCGCGCTGCTCCTGGGCGCGAAGCTCATCGCGGCGCCGGCCCTCGGCCCCGAGCAGCTCGTTGCGCGCGGCGCAAGCCCCGATCCCGGTGCGCTCACCCGGGTCATCGCCGATCCGTCCTCGGACCGCTTCACACTGCTCTGGCAGACATGCCGACGGGACCCTGCGGGGGCGGTCGCAGCGCGCCGACGGACAGGGCGCATCGAGGCCGATCACGATCGCCCGCGGCGGGGTCCGCGGGTTCGATGCCTGCATTCGCGGCACTGCCGGCGGCGAGGAACCCCGGCTCGCCGTGTTCTGGCGCGACGGGTCCGACCGCCTTCACGAGGGCTCCCTTCGCCTGTCCGCGCAGGGACTCGAGCGCGAGCGCGCGAGCGACACCGGCCTCCTCACGATCTCCTCGCCGAGGATCGTCTGCGACACGGGGCGGGACCGGATCGGCCTCGTCATCGATGAGCCGGATGGCGCCCTCCTGTTCCGCGAATTCGATCCCGCGTCGGGACGGCCCACGGGCGCAGGCCGGCTTCTCGACGCCTCCCGGCGCCGCCGCAGCGGGGAGCAGCGGCGCACAGCGCCTCGATCTCGTGGTCCCCGGTCTCACGGTTGTGGGTCGTCGCGTACTCCCGGGCCGCCGCAGGCCACGGGGACGGCCCGGCCGAGCTGCGCCTCGCCGCGATCGCGAGCCGGCGGCGGCCCCGCGTGGCCCGACCGTTCCACTCGCCGAGCTTCCCGCCGGCGGGCGCGGACCGTCCGAGTGTCGCTCGGTTACGACCCGCTGCGCGATCGGTTCGCCCTGGCCTGGGACGAACCGTGCGGGTCCGGCTCGAACGCCGCGAGCCATCGACTGCTCCTCCCCGATCCATCTCCGCCTGATCGCGGCGGCGGACGGCGCCGCCGGTCCGGAGCAGCTGGTGCCGGCCGGCGCCCCCGCTTCGAGCGGGCTCGGACCACGCCCGCGGCGTTCACGGCGCACCGCGCCTTCTGTCCGACCCAGTGGGACAGGGTTTCTTTCTCCTCGAACGGTTCCGGCTCGCGGGCCGTCCCACCGCGATCATGGTCCACCGGCTCGGCGCGGAGCTCGAGCCCGCCGATTCCGCCGAGCTGGCTGCCGTCGCTCCGGCCTCGCCCGCCCCGGGATGGTACGCCACCGCGGGCGGGCTCGACCTCGCCTGCGCCCCGGAGACGGGAGCAAGCTGCCTCGCCGCCTGGACCAGCGGGACGGGAGCAGGCTCGGAGATCCGCGCCCGCGAGCTCGCTTTCCCCTCCGGCTCCCCTCCGCCCGCCCGCGACACCGACAGGGATGGCGTCGCCCGACGCGACGCGACAACTGCCCTGAGCTCGCCAATCCCCTCCAGGAGGATTTCGACGCCGACGGGAGCGGGGATGCCTGCGATCCCGACGACGACGACGACGGCGTCCCCGACGCCCAGGACTGCGCACCGCTCCAGGCCGGGGTCCGGGCCACGCCGACGGAGCTGGGCGGCACCGTCCGCGTATCGCCGGACGGGACGGTCTCCTGGGGTTCCGAGCCGGACGCTCAGGCCTACGACCTCGTGGGCATTTCCATCCCTCCCGGCGCCGCGTGGGCCTACGATTCCGCCTGCCTCGCGCTCAATCTCGCGGCTCCCGCGCGCGACCGACCCGGTGGTACCGCAGCCGGGCGGACTGCGCGCCTATCTCGTGGGCAAGGTGAACTGCTTCGGGCGGGGCCCGGTCGGCATCGGTCCCTCGGGCGAACCGGTGCCGGTCCAGCAGAGCTGCCTCGATGCGGACGAGGACGGGATCGTGGACATGGTCGACAACTGCCCGGGCGCGGCGAACCCGGCCCAGCAGGATTTCGACGGAGACCACCAGGGTGACGCCTGCGATCCGGACGACGACAACGACGGCCTGACCGACGCCGAGGAGACGATGCTCGGGACGAACCCGCTCAACCCGGACACGGACGGCGATGGCCTTTCGGACGGCGTCGAGGTCCTCTCACGCGGCTCCGATCCCAGGCTCGCGGATACCGACGCGGACGGATGGGGAGACGCGGTCGACAACTGCCCGGCGGTCGTCAATCCGGATCAGCTGAACCTCGACCACGACGGGCTCGGGGACGCCTGCGAGCTGAAGCAGAGGATGAGCGTCCTGGACATGGGAGGAGCGGTGGCCGCGGGAAGCGCGTACACGGCTGCCGTGCAGTCCTCGGGCCAGAGCGCGGCGGGCTCTTCGAGCCGGCTCGAGGCGCGGGAAGATCGTGCGATTGGAGTCAGGTTACGTCCAGGTTTGCCAATGACGGGCCGCGGCCCGAAGTTGGGATTCGGGGGTTGACCGTGAAACGGAGACAGATTTCCTGGTATTGCGCGTTCGCGCTCGGGGCCGGCCTGTCGATCGGCCTGTCCTTCGCGGACGTCCCGAACCTGGTCTCGTACCAGGGCAAGCTCGTGAACGCGAACGGGACGCCGGTCACCAACGCGACGCGGCTGCGGTTCCGCCTCTACCAGGGAGGCGACGCGGGCACCTTTCCCTCGACCGGCGTGCTCGTCTACAACGAGACCGCGGTCGTCACGCCGGAGGCCGACGGCGTCTTCACCCGCATGATCGGCTCGGGCACTCCCGGCGGCGGATGCCCCGAGGGGACCTGCGCCCTGACGCCCGGCGATTTCGTCTTCGCCCCGGAAGGACCGGTCTGGATCGAGGTGATGGTGGATCCGGACGGCGTGGTCGGAACGGCCGACGATGACGTCCTGCTGCCGCGCACCCAGGTGGGAGCCGTCGGCTTCGCCTTTCACGCCGCGAGCGTGGACGGCGCCGTCGGCGGGCAGATCACCGGGGATCTCACGGTCTCCGGCTCCATCATGACGCAGAACACGATCGTCTCCTCGGAGGGGGTCGCGACCGCGGGGACCGTCACCGCCGGAGGAGGACATCACCGCGGGCGGGACCCTCCAGGCGGCCGGGCTCGCCTCGCAGGGGGACGTGACCCTGACGGCGCGCCACGGCATGCTCTGGCCGACGCACTACTCGCGCTGCACCTCCTTTCCCGGCCCCACGGGGGAATGCACGAGCTACTCCGGCCCCGTCAATGCGAACCTCGGATTCTTCCTCCAGACCCCCGTCTTTCCGAACCCCGGCGGCATCGCAGGACGGCGGAGACGGCCAGACCGACAACGTCCTGATGTGGGGCTACAACATCAACCCGGCGGACGGCGGGCGCCTGAACCCGGCCGAGTCGAAGTTCGTCCAGCAGATCGAGTCATCCTACTGGGACGGCACCCAGCAGCTCATCGAGTACAACTGGGACTACCAGAACGCGGCGGGGGCCCAGTGGCGCCCGCTCTATTTCCGGATCCGGACCGCCCCCGCGGGGGGCACGGCGCCCGTCGTGGACGGCGGGTCGCTCCAGCTCAGGATGTGCGCGGACTGCCAGAACCTGGGCCTGAATTCGAACGGGAACGTCAACGTCGGCGCCTACGACCCGGCCAACGACTTCTCGCGGCTCTTCGTGCGCAACGAGGTCCGCTCCGTGCCGAGCGCCACGAGCGACCGGTTCGGCTCGTCCACGAGCCTGGTCTGGCGGCCGATCGGCGGCTCCTCCGCCGACCTCCTCGCCGGCTCGAGCGATCGCGCCGCCTGGGAATCGAGCGCCCTGCAGCCGATGAGCGCCGGCTACGTCGTCGGGTCCCAGGCGCTCGCCGAGATCAGCGGCGCATCCGTCGCGACGAGGAGCGTCACCCAGTTCGCCGCGGGGCTCGACAGCCGCTGCTCGATTCTCGAGAGCGGCACAGCCGGCGGCTTCTCGAACTGCTACGGGATCCGCGCCGAGGCCAGCGCGCCGGGAACCGGCCGCTTCACGGTCCCGATGCTCGCCGGGCATCCTGGTCTCCTCGCCCGCTCCCAAGGGGGCCGCGATCACCGTCAGCAACGGCGCCGGCATCCGGATCAACGATCAGAAGGGGTACGGCGACCTGGTGCAGGGGAGCCTCCTCATCGATGCGCAGACAGGCGGCGGCGGCTCCGGGGCCAAGGGGAACCTGCTCATGCTCGGCGGGGGATTCGACGACGGGCACCTCGCCCTCGGAGCCGGCCACCTCTGGTACGACGCCGGCGCGGGCCTCTTCCGCGCGAAGGCGGGCGCGCCCTCTTCCGCCGGCGACGGCAAGGCCGTCGTGACCGGGACCGGCTCGGCCTCGCACGGTCCGCTGCTGTGGGGAAACGGAGCCGATCCGGACTTCGACACCGGCGCGGAGGTCTGCGCCGCGAGCGGTCTGACCTGCGTGACCGTCAAGTCGACGGCCGGCGCCGACTCGGATTGCCAGAAAGTGCAGGGCCCGACCATCTTTTACGCCCTCTGCAGGTAAGCGGGGGGCCTCGCGCATAATGGCCCGGTGAGAATCCTCACCTGCTCCTGGGTCCTCCCCATCACCGCGCCCCCCATTCCGGAGGGCGCGGTCGCCGTCGAAGGGGAGGAGCTCGTCGCCGTGGGACCGGCGGACGAGATCCTCGCCCGCTATGCCGGCCGCTGCGTCCCGCTCCCTCCGGGCCCCGGCGAGCAGCCCCGCAGCGGGATCACGGCGCTGGGCGAGGGGGTGCTCCTGCCGGCCCTCGTGAACGCGCATACCCACCTCGAGCTTTGCTGGATGAGGTCGGAGAGGCTCCCGCGCGGGGACTTCATGGCATGGCTCGCGGGGATGATCGGCCGCCGAACCCCCACCCCCGGGGAAATCGAGACGGCCATCGGAGCGGGAATCGGGGAGCTCCGCGCCTGCGGCACGGCGCTGGTGGGGGATGTCGGAAACCGCCCCCTTTCCCCGCCGCGGCTCGAGGCGGCCGGCCTCGGGGGCCGGTTCTTCCTGGAGGTCCTGGGGGAGCGGCCCGGGGGGCCGAGCCTGCCCTTCGAAGAGGCGTGCCGCCTCCTGGACACGCTCGCGGCGGCTGCCGTCCCGGGCGCGGTGCCGCCCCTGGTCCGCGCCTCGGTGGTCCCCCACGCCCCCCACACGGTCCCCCGCTCGCTCCTGCGCCGGATAGCGGAGCGGGCCCGGAAACGCGGGGACACAGTCTCGGTCCACGCTGCCGAGAGCGCGGCCGAGGACGAGTTCCTGCGGCGGGGCACGGGTCCATTCCGCGCGCTGATGGAGCTCCTGGGAACGCTCCCGGGGGACTGGGCTCCCCCAGGACGTTCGCCGATCGAACTGCTCGACGAAGCGGGCCTGCTCGGCCCGGGGACCCTCGCCGTCCACTGCGTGCACGCGACGCGGGACGACGCGCGGCTGCTCGCCGCGCGCGGGGCCACGGCCGTTCTGTGTCCCAGGTCCAACACCTCGATCGGCGTGGGAGCCGCGCCCGTCGGCATGCTCCTGGGCGAAGGGGTCCGGCTTGCGCTCGGCACCGACTCCCACGCGTCGAACGACGACCTGGATCTTCTGAGTGAGCTCGCCGCGCTGCGCTCGCTCGCCCCCGCGCTTCCCCCCACCGCCCTGGCGCGCGCCGCGACGCTCGGCGGCGCCGAAGCGCTCGGCCTCGGGTCGCAATTCGGCTCGATCGAGCCGGGGAAGCGCGCTGTCCTCGTCCTGCTGAGAAGACGCGGATCGGCCTCCCCTGCGGGTGCCGCACCGGGGGGAGTGCCGGGTGGTTCGCGGGAAGGGGGAGGAACGGCGGGCGGCCGTGGAAGGCATGCGGGGCCGGCTCCCGACCCCGAAGCACCGACGGATCCAGGGGCGGAGCAGGAGCCCTGGGCGACGCTCTTCGCGGGCTCCCCGCGCATTGCCGCGTCGTTCGTGTGAGTGCGTTCCTCACCGCGCGCAGCGCCTCCCGAAACCGCCCCCTCCGCGGCGGCGTATCATCTCCGTGGGTCTGCGTCATTCGCCCCTGAGCCGGCCAGGCGGCGCCTCCGGCCGGCGCGCTTCCCGCGTTGCACGGGGAACAACGTTGCCCGGCCCGGGGTTCGTGGAGAGGATGGGGCCCGCTTCCCCTGAAGGTTGACGGGCAGGCGCAGCAGGGAAACCGGAGCAAGCGCACGCATGTCGAAGCTGTCCAGACGGAGATCATCCGCGACCGCCGCCGAGGAGCCGAGCCTCTTCCGGCTGCTCTTCGAGGACTTCCGCAGGACCGGCCTGTTCCGCTCGGTCGGCCAGGAGCTGCAGGAGCTCGAGCGGTTCTACCTGAGCGCCGACCAGCAGGCGCGCCTGCAGAAGGCCGGGCGCATCGGGCGGTTCGTGCGCCTGACATCGCTCCTCTTCAGGAACCTGCTGCTCCGGATCCCGCCTTCGCGACGGGTCCTGATCGTGATCGCGATCGTCATCACCTTCTTCAATACCGATTTTCAGCTCGGCGGATCCTCCTTCCATCTCACGACCTGGCCCTGGTCGATCGTCCTGCTCCTCCTCGTGATCATGCTCGAGCTGAAGGACAAGCTCCTCGCCCGCGACGAGATCGATGTGGCCCGCAAGGTGCAGCTCTCCCTCCTTCCCCAGAGCCATCCGAGCCTGGGGGGGTGGGCGGTCTGGAGCCATTCGCGGCCGGCCAACGACGTGGGGGGCGACCTCGTGGACTACGTGGAGGCCGCCGGCGGGCGGCTGGGGATCGCCCTCGGCGACGTTTCGGGCAAGGGAATGGGCGCCGCGCTCCTCGGCGCGAAGCTCCAGGCCGCCCTCCGGATCCTGGCGCCAGCCGGCGAGCCGCTCGACAGGCTGGGCGCGCAGGTCAACACTCTCTTCCACCGGGGCGGACTCGACAACCGCTTCGCCACCCTCATCTACCTGGAGATCGCGGCCGGGTCGGGCCGGGCGGTCTGCCTCAACGCCGGCCACAATCCGGGATTCCTCGTGAGGGGGCGGGAGGTCCGGAAGCTCTCAGCGTCCTCCTATCCCCTCGGCATGTTCGCCGTCGCGCACTACCGCGAGGAGCTGCTCGAGCTCGAACCGGGCGATGTGCTGCTGCTGTATTCGGACGGCCTGTCCGAAGCGCGCAACGACCGGGGTGACGAGTTCGGCGAGGGCCGGCTGATCCAGGCGCTCGTGGACTACCGGGCGCTCGACCCCGAGCGCCTGGGCCGGCGGATCCTGGGCGACGTTGAGCGGTTCCTCGGACGCGCCCGGCCCGAGGACGACATGTCGATCGTGGTTCTCAGGCGCGAGCCCTGACCCGGGTCGGAACCCGTCCCCCCTGTTGCGCATTCACCGCGACAATCGCGGAACCTCGACCGCACCGTCCTGTCCCATCTCCTGGGAGGGGTGCCCCGCGCGGCTTACTCTGGGTGCACAGCCTCAAGGGAGGTCCGCCATGATCACCAGAGCTCGTTCCAGGATCGCTGAAATCGGCCCCGCCATGCAGGGGAACCGCCGGAGACCGCCCGCCGGGCGCGCCGCCGGGGTGGCGCTCACCGTCGCCTTGCTCGCGATCGCCCCGTCGACGGCTGCTCCGCCGGCCCGCACGCCCGTCGAGTCCCGGATCGTGGAGGTGACGCTCTTCCTCGACCGCGCCGAAGTGGTCCGCGAGGCGCGCGTCGAGCTCCCGCCAGGCGCGTCCACGGTCGAGCTCACCGGCCTGCCGATCGCCCTCGAGTCCGATTCGCTCCGGGTCAGCGCCCGGGGTACGTCCGCGACGCTCGGCGCCGTCGAGCTGAAGGAGCGGGCGGACAGGCCGAGCGAGCCGCCCGAGCTGTCCGTCGCCCGCGACGAGGTCGCGCGAATCCAGCGCGAGCTGGCCGCGGTTGACGCCGACTCCGAGGTCTCGGCCGAGCTGCGCGAATTCCTCAATTCGCTGCGCGCCTCCGCGACGAAGAACGAATCCACGAAGCTCGCGGAGGGACGGCCCGACATCGTTTCCGTGGAGGCCTACTACTCCCTGCTGCGGGGGAGGCTCCAGGAGCTGGGGCGCGACCGCCTGGCACGGACGGAAAAGCGCGAGAAGCTCCAGCGGGAGCTGGCGGTGGCGCGGGCGAAGCTCGAAGCCGCGCGGCCGGGCGGGGAGATCCGCTCCCGCGCCGTGACCATCGACATCGCCGCCGAGCGCGCGGGGGCGATCACGCTGCGTATCGCCTACCTCGTGCCCGGCGCCTCGTGGAGCCCCGCCTACCGCGCGTCGCTCGCCCCGGACACGGGGGAGATCGCCCTCGTGAGCGAGGCGGTCGTCCGCAACGCGACGGGCGAGGACTGGAGCGACGTGGCCCTGAGACTCTCCACCGCCGCTCCCGCCCGCGGCGTCGCTCCGCCCGAGCTCGCCTCGCGCCATGTCCGGACGGCGGAGCTGCCTCCCCTCGGAAGAAGCTACCAGACGGCGGCCCGCCTTTCCCCCGGGGGCACCGACCGGGGCAGATCCGAATCCAGCAATGGCGACGGGGTCGCCGGGGGCATCGTCGGAGGCGTCGTCGGGGGGGTCCTGGGCGGGGTCCTGGGCGGCGAGGAGGGGAGCGTCCCCGGAGGCTCCGGCCCGGCGGACGGCGGTTCGACCTCCGATCCTCTCCGCGGAGCCTCCCTGGGAAACATCAACCCCGACGAGGTCGTCAAGCCGGCGGGAGGATTCGCCGGAGCCCTCGCGAACGTGGGCGATGATGCAGGACTCTCCTACCAGGTCCGCCTGCTCCTCCCCGCGGAGGCCCAGGTCGTTCATTCCGCCTACAACGTCGCCTTCGAGGTCCAGGGCCGCTCGGAGGTCCCCGCCGACAAGGGGGAGCACAGGGTGGTGCTGCGCACGGAGACGCTGGCGGGAACTCTCGAATACCGGTGCGCGCCGTCCCTGAACCCCGCGGCCTACCTGGTCGCGAAGACGACCGCGCCCGGCGCCTACCCGCTCCTCGCCGGGCCTGTCCGACTCTTCTCCGCGAGCGGCTACATCGGCATGTTCGCCCTGTCGGAGACCGCCCCCCGGGCGGAGCTCACCGTGCCGTTCGGGGCCGACAACCGGGTGAGGATCGAGAGGACCGCGCTCGCGCGCGAGCGCACGAGCGAGGGGTTCGCCGGGCGGGACCGGCGGATCGCCCGGGCCTTCCGGACGACGATGGAGAACCTGCAGGATCGGCCGGTCACGATCGTCATGGAGGAGAGCCTGCCCGTCTCCGACGACGAACGAGTCCAGATCGAGAAGGCGAAGACGATGACCCCCGGCTGGGTCGAGGACCCCCGGCGGCCCGGCGTGCTGGCGTGGACGTTCACGGTCGATCCGGGGCAGAAGCGCGAGCTCCTGGTCGAGTACGGCGTCCGTTTCCCGAAGAGCGTCCTCGTCGCCGGTCTGAACTGAGGCGAGCGCCGCCGCCGGCCCGGCGCTCACCGCGCCGGGCCGTTCTCCCTTATCATCGGCGCCATGGAGACCGCGGCGGCGTGAGCGCTCTCGTCAGGACGATCCGCGACTACGGGAGGATGGTCCGGTTCACCCACTCGATCTTCGCCCTCCCGTTCGCTCTCGCGAGCCTCGCCTTCGCGGCGCTCTCCTCCCCCGTCGGGCCGCGGCAGATCCTCTGGGTGATCGTCGCGATGGTGGCGGCCCGCAACGCCGCGATGGGGTTCAACCGGCTCGCCGACGCGGCGATCGACGCCCGCAACCCGCGAACGGCCGGGCGGGAGCTGCCGCGGGGCGTGCTGAACCGGGCCGAGGTCGCGGCGTTCGTCATCGTCCTGTCGGCCGTCTTCGTCCTCGCCGCGTGGATGCTCAACCCTCTCTGCCTGGCGCTTTCCCCCCTCGCCCTCGGAATCGTCTTCTTCTACTCGTACACCAAGCGGTTCACCTGGGGGTCGCAGCTCTTCCTCGGGCTTTCCCTCGCCATCGCCCCGGTCGGCGCCTGGATCGCGATCACGGGCACGATCGCCTGGCCTCCCGCGCTCCTGGGCCTGTGCGTCCTCCTCTGGGTCGCAGGGTTCGACATCATCTACTCGCTCCAGGATGTCGACTTCGACCGCCGCGAGGGCCTTCACTCGATCCCGGCCCGCTTCGGCTCCCCCCGCGCGCTGCTGATCGCCCGCGCGCTGCACGCGGCGGCGGTCGGATCGCTCCTGGCGATCTACTTCCTGCTGCCCCTTCATCCGCTCTATCTCGCCGGTGTCGCGCTGGTCGCGGCGCTGCTGGTCTACGAGCACACGCTCGTGAAGCCCGATGATCTTTCGAAGGTCAACGTGGCGTTCTTCACCACGAACGGCCTGGTCAGCCTGCTCTATTTCGTCACGGCGGCCGCCTCGTCCGCTCTCGGCCGCTGAGGGAGGAACCGATGGGTGACATGCGAATCGTCGTCGGCGTGACGGGCGCAAGCGGCGCGCTGTACGCCGTCCGGACGCTGCGCGCGCTGCTGCTGGCCGGCGTCGAGATCGATCTCGTGGTCTCGACCTTCGGCGCCCGCCTGCTCCGGGACGAGACGGGCCTCGACCTCGAGGAGGAGACGATCCTCGAGTTCCTCGCGAGGACCGAGGGGCTGACGGCCGCCACCGGCCGGGTGGTGCGCTACGAGGAGCACGACCTCGGGGCCCCCGTCTCGTCGGGCTCCTATCCCGCCAACGGGATGGTGGTCGTTCCCTGCTCGACCAAGACCCTGGCGGGGATCGCGCACGGCGCGTCGCTCAACCTCATCGAGCGGGCCGCGGACGTGACCCTCAAGGAGAGAAGGCGGCTGGTCCTCGTCCCGCGCGAGGCACCCCTGAACCTCGTCCACCTGCGCAACATGACGGCGGTGACCGAGGCGGGAGCCGTGATCATCCCCGCCGCTCCCGGCTTCTACCAGAAGCCGGAGACCTTCGAGGACCTCGGGGACTTCATCGCGGGACGGATCCTGAACGTCTTCGGCATTCCGCAGAAGCTGTTCACGCCGTGGGGGATGCAGCCCGAGCCGGACTGAGGCTCAGCGCCAGGCCCGCCCGGCGATCAGGCAGACGCCGAACAGGGCCGACGCGAACAGGACCACCGTCGCGCCGGGGGCCAGGTCCACGATGTAAGAGACCACGAGCCCCCCGACCGCCGCCGCGATCCCGAGCGCCACGGAGATCGGGAAGACGGCGCGGTAGCCCGTCGAGATCTGCAGCGCCCCGGCCCCGGGAATGACGAGCAGCGCCGCGATCAGGACCGCACCGACCACCTTGATCGAGATCACCACGGTCAGGGCCAGGAAGACGAGGAGGACCGTCTGGAGCGCCGTCGTGGGGAGCCCCACCGCTTTGGCCTGCTCCTCGTCGAAGGTGAGGAACAGGAACTCCCGGTGCAGCAGGACCAGCAGGATCCCCGTCGCCAGCGCCAGGGCCCCGATCATGGTCAGGTCGGAGGGGGCCACGGCGAGGAGGTTTCCGAAGAGGTAGCCGAACAGGTCGACCGAGTATCCCTTCATCAGGCCCAGGCAGACGACGCCGAACGCCATCGCCGAAGCGAACAGGATGCCGATCGAAACGTCCTCGGAGAGGCGGCCCCGCCGGCCCAGGACGCCGATGAGGAGCGCGACGCCGACCGAGAACACCGTTCCGGAGAGGACCGGGTTGATGCCGAGGAGCACGCCGAGCGCCACGCCGCCGAACGCCGCGTGGGCGACCCCGTGGCCGACGAACGACATCCTCCGCAGGACGACGAACGGGGAGAGGGCGCCGCAGATGGCGCTGACGAGGATCCCCGCGGCGAGCGCGCGCCGCATCAGCCCGAGCGCGAGCAGCCCGGTCACCGGGGGGCTCCGGATGCCGGGGGTGGGCGCCGTACAGGTCGCGCACCTCCTCGCGGCTCAGCAGCTCGCCCGGCTTTCCCGAGGAAGCGCAGGGTCCTGTTCAGGAACCCGACCTCGTCCACGAAGGCGCGAATCGCGTCCACGTCGTGGGTCGCGAGCAGGATCGTGAGATCGAGCGTGTCCCGCAGCCTGAGGAGGAGGCGGTAGAAGTCCTCCTCGGCCACGGGATCCACGCCGGCCGTCGGCTCGTCGAGGATCAGGACCTTCGGCTCGACGGCGAGGGCGCGCGCGATGAAGACCCGCTGCTGCTGGCCGCCGGACATGCGGCCGATCGGGCGCGTCTCGAGGCTCTCGAGGCCGACCCGCGCGATCGCCTCGCGGACGATCTCCTTGTCGCGCGGGCTGACCCGGTGGCCGATGCCGATCCTGCCGTACCGGCCCATCATGACCACGTCGAAGGCCGAGGCCGGAAAGCGCGGGTCGAGCAGCGGTCGCTGGGGAACGTAGCCCGGGCGCGAGGCGGGCGGTCCCGGGGCGGGGATTCCCCCGATCCGGACGATCCCCGAGCGCGGCCGGATCAGGCCGACGATCGTGCGGATGAGCGTCGTCTTCCCTCCCCCGTTGGGGCCGATCAGGCCGAAGATCCGCCCCTCCTGGACCTGGAAGGTCACGCGCTCGAGCACGGTCGTTTCGCCGAGGACGACGTCGAGCCCTTCGACCTCGATCATCGCGCGATCGCGGGGCGTCATCATCGCAGCGCCTGCTCCATGACGCCCACGTTATACCGCATCAGGGAGAAATAGTCCCCGCGCCCGGGCACGCCCTTGCCGCCGAGCGGGTCGAGGATCAGCACCGGCACGCCGCACTCGGCCGCGACCACCTCGGCCGCCTTCGGCGGGTACTGCGGCTCGGCGAAGATGGCGCGGATCCCGTGCCCGCGCACGAGCGCCACGATGTCGCCGACATGGCGCGGGCCTGGCTCCTTCCCGGGGAACTCCTCGATCGCCCCCAGGACCGTCAGCCCGTAGCGGCGCGCGAAGTAGTCCCACGCCCCGTGGAAGGCGATGAAGCTCTTCGATTCGAAACGCGCGGTCCGCTCCCTGAGCTCGGCGTCGAGGGCGTCGAGGTCGGCGAGCGCGCGGTCCGCCCTCTCGCGATAGCCGGCGGCGCCGGGCGGGTCCTTGCGCGCCAGCGCCTCCGCGAGTCTCCGGACCCCCCCCTTCATCGCCACCGGATCGAGCCAGTAATGGGGGTTGGCCGTTCCCGCGCCGGTCCCGTCCGCGGAGCCGCCCGGACCGTGGTGAGCCTCCGCCTCGTGCGGCGCCTCCCCTGCCCCGGGGCCGCTCCCGTGGATGAGGTCCACTCCCTCCGAGGCGTCGACCGTCTCGAACTCCCCGTCGCTCGCCGTGACCAGTTTCCCCGCCCAGGCCTCGAATCCAAGGCCGACCTTGAAGAAGACCCCGGCCCCCCTCACGCGAGCCGCGTCGCGGGGCGAGGGCTCCCAGGTGTGCTCGCTCGCGCCCGGTGGAATCAGGGTCAGAACCGCGGCGCGATCGCCCGCGACCCGCTCCGCGAGGTCCGCGAGCGGAGCGATCGCCGCGACGACCGTCAGCCGCGCCGGGGAGGTCCCGCCCGGGGCCGCCGGCCCGGTGGTGGAGGTCCCTCCGCAACCCGCGCTTCCCGCCGCGGCCAGCATCGCCAGCAGGACGGGACGAACGAGAAAGGCGCCTGGCCGGGGGCCGTCCCCCGCCGGAGGCTCGCCCGCGCGGCGTCCTACTCCCGGACCCCGTCCCGGGACAGGCTCTCCCCGGGCCGAAGGGGCTCGCGGGCATGGTGATTTCGTCGAGGCTCAAGCGACGGTCATTCTACAGGGACTCAGGGCGCGGGAGTGCCCGGCTGCGCTTCGAGCTCGACGGCGCGCAGAACGCATCCTCGCGCCGCCAGGTTCTCCCCCTTCGCGCGCAGATCGTCCGCGAGCCTTCGGAGAAACGCAGGCGTACCGGGACGCAGCGACCCGAGGGCGGCGTCGGAGGATTCGAGCTCCCTCGTGACGAGGTCGATCCGCCGCTTCTCCGCTTCGATCTCCGCGAGCTTGTCCGATGCCTGCGATCGCTGGAGGTTGGCGAGGTGCCGCGGGTTGATCGCGTGCGACCGGCCGAAGGCCTCCGCCGCCTCGTCCAGCAGTCCGTTCATGCTGTAGATCAACCCGAGGTTGTAGAAGAGGACGTCGTTGTCGGGCGAAGCGAGCTTCGCCCGTTCGAGCTCGCGGCGGGCCTCGGGCCAGTCCCGCTCGATGAGCGTCACGCCCAGCATGTAATGGAAGTGCCCGACCAGGTTCTGCGTCAGGAAATCCTTCGGGACCCGCGGGTCGTCCTCGCCATCGAGGCGGCGCTTCTGGATGACCGGCTCCGGCCGCGGACGGTCCGCCCGGCAGGCCTTGAAGACCACCCCCATCGGCACGATCGCGAGCTCGGGCAGGTCCCAGTTCGGGTGGTGGGTGAAGTAGAGCGGATCGCTGTCCGGATCGAACCTCAGGGGCGGGAGCGCCTCCCCGCCCACTCCTTCCATGATGAGGTCGATGTCGGGCCGTTTCTTCTCCACCAGATGGAGGTACATCAGCGTGAACAGGATGTTGTCGTCCTCGGCGGCCAGGTGGGCCCCCGGGGCGACCGACGCCAGGACCAGGGACGAGAAATCCTCCCCGATCCGGTAGCGGCTCCTGTCGTTTGCCCGCCACCCCCAGGCGAGGAGCAGGAGAGGCAGCAGGAGCGGCGCCAGGCGGGCGGGGCGCGGCAGCGCCGACACGAGCGCGTGCGCGCCGATCGCCGCGAGCAGGGCCCCCATGGCGTACGAGGGGATGTAGTAGCGGTGCCACACGAAGATGTCGGTGTGCGAGCCGTGCAGCGCGAGCGCCGCCAGGTTGGCCGCCATCACGAGCACCGGGAGCAGCACGAAGAGCCTTCTGCGTCGCCCCTCTCGAGCCGCCGCGCCGCTCGCGGGTGCTGGGTCCACGCCGCTCATGGGTGCGGGGCCGCGCCGGTCACGGGCATCGGGGCGGCCCCGGTGGCGGGCGTCGGGGCCGCACCCGTGGCGGCCGCGGGGGCGGCCCCGTGCAGCCCGCGTCTCCACAGCCACGCCGCCAGCCCCGCGATCGCCAGGATCGCCCCCGCCCAGGCCAGCTCGCGGCCCATCCCCAGCAGGTAGTCTCCCGCGATCGGGAGCAGGTCGGCGGGCCCCTCCAGCCAGCGTCTCTCCCAGAAACCCGCGGCGCAGCACCACCCTGAGGAAGCTCTCGATCGTCTCGGGATTCCCCCAGTCGAGCCTGGGGTTCATGCGCGAGCGGAGCGGCAGGTAGAGGTACGGCAGGAGTCCCGGCGCGAAGGCCGAAGCGCACAGGACGAGGCGCAGCGGCCTGCGCGCGAGCGCAGGATCGGAGACCGCGGCGTGGAGGAAGAGCGCCGCGGCGTAGACGGCCATGAACGTGTGGTTCGTCGCGCCGATCCCGCACAGGAGAAACGCCGCGGCCAGGGAGCGGTCGCTTCCCTTCACGGCCCACCGCCAGGCGGCGGCGGTCGCCAGGACGACGAACAGGAGGTTCAGCGCGTAGACCCGCTGCACGTTCGCTTCCGCCCAGAGGCTCGGGCCGAAGGCGAGCATGAGCGCCCCCGTGACCGCCGCGACAGGGCCGAGCGCCATCCGGCGCGCGAGAAGGAACAGGACGCCGCAGGAGGCCGCCGCGCAGGCCGCGCTGAAGAGGCTCATCCGCAGAGCGATCGAGCCGGCGGGGACGAGAAGCGTCCAGAGCTTCCCGAGCAGGACGTAGAGCGGGTAGCCGGACGGGTGCGGGATGCCAAGACCGTCCACGGCCGTCACGAGCTCTCCGCTGTCTCCCACGTAGATCGTGCGGCAGGCGCCGGCGGCGTAGAGCGCAAAGACGGCGGCCGCGAGCGCGAGCGGCGGCAAGGCGGCCGGCCCGGCCGGGCTGCCCCGCGGCCGGGCCCGCCCCGGTCGCGGCGCGGGGATCGTCGGAGATTTCCGTGAGCGTTCCCTCAGCGCGGCGCGGGCTGCGCCGGCATTGTCTGCAGGTTCTTGAGGTTTTCCCGGAAGAGCGCGTTGTCCGGCTCGAGCTCGAGCCCCTTGCGGAGCGCCTCGATCGCCGCCGCGCGGTCCCCCATCAGGTAGGCGACGTTCGACCGGTACTGGTAGATCAGGGCATAGCGGGGCGCGATCTTCTGCGCCTCGTCCAGCTTCTTCATCGCTTCGGGGTAATCGCCCCGGCGCGCGGCCTCGCTCGCCTGCTGCGCGATCCTGTTCGCGAGCTGCTGCGCCGCATCGGCCGACCCCTCCGCGGTCACGGGCGGCGCCGAGCCGGGCGAGCGCCTGGCGCGAGGGCCCGTACTGCGGGCTGTAGCGAAGCGCGGTCCTGTAGTCGCGGACCGCCGCCTCCCTTTCCCCCCGCCTCTCGTGAATGACGGCGCGGTTGTGGTAGGCCTCGGGATTCAGCGGCTCGAGCTTGATGGCGGCGTCGAGCTGCTCCATCGCCTCGTCGTATTTTCCGAGCGCCCCGAGCGTCCCCGCGAGGCTCGTCCTCAGGCCCCCATCCTCGGGCTTCGCGGCCACCAGCCGGCGGTAGGCCTGCTCGGCCTCCTGGTACTTCCCCGCGTCGAACAGGACCGCCGCCAGGTTCCGATCCCCCGACGGAGAGGTCTCCTGCAGGTAGCCGAGGCTCCTCAGGCGCTCGAGGATCTGCGGATCGACCTCGGCGTCGCCCTCGACGGCGGCTCCCCCGGAGGGCCTCGCGGCCGGTTCGTACGTCGGCACGGGAGAGAGAATCGGGCGATCGATCGCCTCGGATAGCACGCGCCCCCGCATGTCGGCCGCCGGGGGGATCCCCGCCAGCGCCAGGACCGTCGGCGCGACATCGAGAATCGCCGCCTGGTCGAGCCTCGCGTGCGGCTTCACCCCGTGACCGTACATGTAGAGGATTCCCTGGATGTTGTGGAACTCCTCGCTGACCCGGCGCATGTCCCTCGTCTTGCTGGGATCGTTCTGAAGCACCCCGAGCTCGAATCCGTGGTCGGACAGGACGATCAGCGCAGTGCGCTCGTCCATGGCCTCCATGAAGTCCCCGAGAAACCGGTCGGCGTAGATGTACATCTGCTCGACCGCGTCGCCGAACTGCGCCTGCTGCCCGGCCAGCTCCCCCGACATGGGGCCCGCGCGGAAAAGGTGGCCGAACAGGTGCGACGTCGAATCGGTCCCTTCGACATAGACGAGCTCGATGTCGGGGCGGACCTCGCTCCAGAGCTTGAGGCCGATCCGGCGATACGATTCGGCCGTCGCGAGCACCCACTTGAAGTGACTCAGGTCGTCGTTGAAGTCGAAGGGGCGCGCGACCTGCTCCGCGGTCACGTGCACGAACGGCGCCAGGTCGTCGGCCGTCAGGTCCGCGGGCCGGCGGACCAGCGGGGAGACGCTCTTCATCAGCTCCGGCGGCCAGGTCAGGCCGGCCTCGTCGTGGGGCTTCGTCGCCCCCTCCTCCATCAGGAAGTGGTAGCACAGGTGGTCGCTCACGATGGCGCCGCGGACCGTTTCCGCCGGCCAGGTCGCCCACCAGCCGACAACGGCCGCGCTCCTGCCCGTGTCCGAGAAGATGTTCCAGAGCGCCTTCGCCTGCCGCATCCGGCTCGTGACCGGGAGCTCCTGGCCCGTCTTCGGGTTTTGAGCGAGGAAATGCCCGATCCGGTGCTGATCCGGGGTCTTCCCCGTCGCGATCGTCGTCCAGACCACGGGGCTGAGCAGCGGACGGCTGCTCTGCAGCCGCCCGTACGCCCCTTCCTGCCGCATCTTCGCGAAATGGGGGAGCTTCCCCTCCGACATCAGCAGGTCAACGACCACGGGGTCCATCCCGTCGAAGCCGAGGACGATGACGCGGGGGGTGGCCGGCGCCGACCGGCACCCCGCGACCGCGAGGAGGACCCCGACGGCGAAGACGAGGAGGGCGGGGAGGACGCGCACTCGGCGGAAGCGTGGTGGCAGACTCACGCCGGGCAAGGTAGTACGCGCGGCCGGGGGAGTCAACGGGCCCGGCCCCCTCGCCGGTGCTGTTTGACCCCCCGGCATCCCATCGACTAGATTGCACTTCATGCGGATCCTGGTCACGGGCGGAGCGGGTTTCATCGGTTCCCACCTGTGCGAGCGGCTGGTCGCGGGCGGCCACGACGTGATCTGCCTCGACAACTTCTTCACCGGCTCGAAGGCGAACGTCCGCGACCTGCTGCCTCTCCACGGCTTCGAGCTGATCCGGCACGACATCATCACGCCGACCGACATCGAGGTGGACCGGATCTTCAACCTCGCCTGTCCCGCCTCCCCGGTGCATTACCAGTTCGATCCCGTCCGCACGATCCAGGCCAACGTGCTCGGCGTCACGAACATGCTCGAGCTCGCGCGCCGCACCAAGGCCCGGATCCTGCAGGCCTCGACCTCGGAGGTCTACGGCGATCCCCTCGTCCACCCGCAGCCGGAATCGTACTGGGGGAACGTCAACCCGATCGGCGTCCGCTCCTGCTACGACGAGGGGAAGAGGGTCGCCGAGACGCTGATGTTCGACTACCACCGCCAGCACGCCGTGGACATCCGCGTCGCGCGGATCTTCAACACCTACGGCCCACGGATGGCCCTCAACGACGGCCGAGTGATGAGCAACTTCATCATCCAGGCGCTCAAGGGCCGGGAGATCACCATCTACGGCGACGGCTCCCAGACCCGGTGCTTCTGCTACGCCGACGACATGGTGGACGGCCTGGTCCGGCTCATGGACTGCGAAGGCCTTTCAGGTCCCGTGAACCTGGGCAGCCCGGTCGAGAGCACGATCCTGGACCTGGCGCGGACGGTGATCCGCCTGACCGGCTCGCGATCCACGATCTCCCACCGTCCCGGCGCCAAGCGATGATCCGATGCGGCGCCGCCCCGACACCTCGCTGGCCCGGCAGAAGCTCGGGTGGGAGAGCAGGGTTCCCCTGGAGGATGGGATCGCCAGGACGGTGGCCTGGTTCGAGAAACGGCTGGCCGAGTCCCGCCCCGACCCCTGAGCCTCGGCGCCGCGCCCCGCGCCCTCCCGGCCTGACGTGCCCCACCGACCTCACGGCCACCCCTCCCCGGTCGCCAGGTTTCGCCGCCAGGAAAGCCGCCCGGACTGCCGGCCGGCCCGACCCTTTTCCGGGCAGTTTTCCCCTCCGCGCAAAAACTGCACCCCGAGGGCCCATCATCGGGCGAAAAATCTGGCCCCGGCCACCTCTTTTGTTGGTAGATTTACTTCGCAGACATTGCGGGCCACCTGTGCGCCGCAGAACGGCGCCGGAGTAATGGGGAATCACCTCCGATGAGAGGAATCGGCCGGAAGTCGAACGAGTTCGGCCGATGATCGGAAGCAGCTAACGAGGATCACGATAGGACTGAGGGAAACGGATTGATCGGACGAACTCCCCCCCATCGTCGGGAGATCCGCACGCACCGGCTTCTCCGGAGCGCGAGAATCCCCCTCCGCCTGGCCGCCGCGAGCCTTGGCGCCTCGATCTTCCTGGGGTGCCTTGCGGCGCTGGCCCCCCCTGCGGGCGCGCACGAGCCCGATGGACGGATCCGTTTTCACGCCGAGGGGGTCGCAAAGCCCTCCGAGCCGGTTCCCGGCATCGGGCCCTCGGAAAAGCTGCTCCGGCTCTCGATAGAAGGGGTGGTCCCCTTGGCGGGCGCGATCCTGATCCACTCCTGTCCCCCGGGGGTCGCACAGCGGCTCGTCACCATCCGCCGGGGCAAGGAGTCCCGTTCGATCGACCCCGGCGCAGGGGCGCCGCAAGCGAGAGTGGAACTCGGTCCCCTCGACCCGGGGGCTCCGCTCGTCCTCGACTTCGCGGAGGAGGTCCCGACGGGGGCCGGCGGCATCGTCGTGTTCAGGATCCAGATGCCCCGTCCCGACGGGACGGTCCTCTGGGAGGAATCATTCGGCCTGTTCGTAGGGGAGGCACCCAACCCCGGCGCCCTTCGCAACGGCGCCATCGAGTACCCCGCGCACGAACTGCCCGAGGGGGCCCGCTGAACGGCGCCGCTTCCAGCGTGCGATCGCGCCCGGGGGCGCGATGGACGCTCGCATCGGTGATCCTGGCGGCGCTGTGGGTGTGCGCCGGCCCGGCGCTCGCGAACTGGACCGCGACCGGCTCCGTCAAGTACCGCGACCGCGAGTACGACCAGACGGGGTTCACGGGGGTCGAGCCGCTCGTCCCGGCCCGCTACGTCGACGTCGAGGTCCTGAACGGCACCACGATCCTGGCCACGGGCGGGACCGATGCCACCGGCGCATTCTCGATCTTTGTTCCCGACTCGACCACTCACAACGTTAGCGTCAGAGCGATCACCCGCTCTTCCTATACGGCGGGCCTGAACCAGCAGGTCGTGAACGGGGCGAGCATCGTCTACGCGATCGCCAGTTCGACGATCTCCAACCACAGCCCCAACCAGAACGTCAATTTCGGGACGCTCGCGGCCGAGATCAACGCCGGCGGCGAGGCGTTCAACCTGTACGACCAGGGGGTCCGCGGGGCCGATTTCCTGGCCTACCTGCAGGGAGCCCGCCCGGACCTCGCCCACTACCTGTCCATCGTCTGGGCGATCGACCGCGGGGTGACAGGCTCTAGCACCAGCACCACCGCGCTCAGCATGCGGGACACCGGCGGCTACGACGATGCCGTCGTCATCCACGAGTACGGGCACTACGCGGTCCTTAACTACTCTGCCAGCAGCAACCCCGGCGGCTCCCACGCGCTCGCCGACTGCAACCAGGACGCGCGCCTCTCCTGGGACGAAGGGTTTGCCTCCTACTTCGGCAACGCGGCGCTCCGCCGTGCGGGCGTGAACCACCCGAACATCTACATGCGCTCGACCGGCGCCCTCGGGCCCGGCAACCTGCAGCTCTGGTTCGACCTGGAAACGGAAACCCAGTACCAGTGCAGCGGCGACACCAGCGAGGTGTCGGTCTTCACGGCCCTGTGGGACATCTCGGATGGGCCGGCGACGCTCGATTTCACCCCCGGCGTCGACGACACGCCGATGGATACACTTGTTCTGCCGGACACCGACATCTGGGACGACATGAAGAACGGCCTCCCGGGCCGCTCCTACATCACGGCCGAGGACTTCTGGGACCGCTGGTTCGAGGCGCCCGTCTCCAATGGCCACCTCACGGAAATGAGGTCGATCTTCGGAAGCGGCGTGGAGATCGAGTTTTACCAGGACCTCTACGAGCCGAACGACACGCAGGCCGCCGCCAAGTCCATCAACCCCAACGGCGTGCCCATCCACTGCACCTTCTTCTCCGATCCGGGGGGCACCGGGTCGGGCGCGTCGATCGCCGACATCGACTATTTCTCCTTCAGCGCGGTCGGCGGCACGCAGTACATCATCGAGACACTGAACCTCCTCTCCGCCGCGGACACGTACCTGCGCCTCTACAACTCCGGCGGGACGATCCTCGCCCAGCACGACAACCGGTCCAAGACCGATCCTTCCTCGACCATCACCTGGACCGCGCCCTCCTCGGGGACCTACTACATCCGCGTTCACCAGCCCGACACGAACACCGTCTATGGCGCGTACGAGCTGAAAGTCACGCCGCCGAATCCTCCTGCGGACTCGGACGGCGACGGCGTTCCCGATGTGTCCGACAACTGCCCGACCGTCTCGAACCCGACGCAGACGAACTCGGACAGCGACACCCTCGGCAACGCCTGCGACAACTGTCCGACGGTCGCGAACCAGAACCAGGCGAACGGCGACGACGATTCCCTCGGCGACGCCTGTGATTCCTGCCCCTCCGACCCGTTGAACGACCAGGACAACGACGACATCTGCGCCGGCATCGGATTCAGCGCCCCCATGATCGGCGACCGCGACAACTGCCCGACCGTCTCCAACGCCAGCCAGGCGAACGCGGATGGCGACTCGCTCGGGGACATCTGCGATTCCTGCTCCGGCGACGCCCAGAACGACCAGGACAGTGACGGGATCTGCGTCGGCGCGGGGTTCAGCCCCCCGAAGACCGGAGACCACGACAACTGCCCGGCCACCGCGAACCCGAGCCAGTCGAACGCCGACGGCGACACGCCGGGCGATGCCTGCGACAACTGCCCCACAGTCACGAACCAGGATCAGGCGAACGCCGACGGCGACGCCCTCGGTGACATCTGCGACGCATGCCCCGGCGACCCCCTGAACGACCAGGACAACGACGGGATCTGCGTGGGCACGGGCTTCCATGCCCCCAAGGTCGGACAGAACGACAACTGCCCCGCCGCCGCCAACCCGCTGCAGACCAATTCCGACGCCGACGCCCTCGGCGACGCCTGCGACAATTGTCCGACCGTCTCCAACCCATCGCAGACGGACACGGACGCCGACGGGGTCGGCGATTCTTGCGACAACTGCCCTTCCCTCGGGAACGCCTCCCAGGCGAACGCCGATGGCGACACGCTGGGCGATGCCTGCGACAGCTGCCCCGGCGATCCTGTCAACGACCAGGACAGCGACGGAATCTGCGAAGGGATCGGCTACCGCGCTCCGAAGACCGGAGATCACGACAACTGCCCAACCACCGCCAACCCTGGCCAGGCGAACTCCGACACGGACACCTTGGGCGATGCCTGCGACAACTGCCCCACCGTCGCCAACCTGTCCCAGGCGGACTCCGACGCGGACACGCTGGGGGACGCCTGCGACAACTGCGTGGCGGTCCCCAACCAGAACCAGCTCAACTCAGACACCGATCCGCTGGGCGACGCCTGTGACAACTGCACGGCCATCCCGAACCCTGGCCAGGAAGACACGGACGCGGACGGGCGCGGAGACACCTGCGACAACTGCCCCTCGCTGGCGAACCCCTCCCAGGCCGACGCCGACCTCGACGCCCGCGGCGACGCCTGCGACAACTGCCCCACCGTCGCCAACTCCGACCAGGTCGACGAGGATCTCGACCAGGTGGGCGACGCCTGCGACAACTGCCCCTCGATCGAGAATCCCACGCAGGCGAACGGGGACGGCGACGGCTTCGGCGACCTCTGCGACCCGTGCCCCGGGGACCCCCTCAACGACCTGGACAACGACCTTGTCTGCGCCGGCCCGGGTTTCCAGGCGCCCAAGACGGGCGACCACGACAACTGCCCCGCCGCCGCGAACCCGTCCCAGGCGGATGCCGACGAGGACACGCTCGGCGATGCCTGCGACAACTGCCCGGAGGTCGCGAACAGCGGCCAGACCAACGGGGATGGGGACTCCTTCGGGGACGCATGCGATTCCTGTCCCGGCGACCCCCAGAACGACGCCGACGGGGACGACGTCTGCGCGGGGGCGGGGTTTGCGCCGCCCAGGACCGGCGATCACGATAACTGCGCCCACGTCGCGAACGCGGGCCAGGCGAACGGCGATGGCGACTCGCTCGGGGACGCCTGCGATTCCTGCTCCGGCGACGCGTTCAACGACCAGGACGGCGACGGGATATGCGCCGGGATCGGGTTCGGCGCTCCGAAGACGGGCGACCGCGACAACTGCCCGGCCGCGCCAAACCTCGACCAGGAGAACACAGACGGCGACGCGTTCGGCAACGTGTGCGATGCCTGCCCGGGCGACGCGCAGAACGATCAGGACAACGACGGCATCTGTGCGGGCGCCGGGTTCAACCCGCCGAAGACGGGCCAGAACGACAACTGCCCGACCGTCGCCAACGCTACGCAGACGAATTCCGACGGCGACCCCTCCGGCGACGCCTGCGACAACTGCCCCGCCCTGACCAACGCGGGCCAGGAGAACCGCGACGGAGACAGCCGGGGCGACATCTGCGACAACTGTCCCACGATCGCGAACTCGAGCCAGGCGGACTCAGACGGGAACGGCATCGGCGATGCCTGCGCCGCGGTCCCCGTGGGAACGTTCGTCTACATCGGGACGACGGAGGTCACCAACGCCGAGTATGCCGCCTTCCTGAACGCGGTCGCCAAGGCCGACGCCAACGGCCTGTTCAACACCAGCATGGGGAGCAATGCCCGCGGCGGGATCACGCGCAGCGGCGCCACCCCGAACTACACCTACGCGGTCAGGACGAACATGGGCAACAAGCCCGTGAACTACGTCTCCTGGCTCGACGCCGCCCGCTACTGCAACTGGCTGCACAACGGCAAGCCGACCGGGGCGCAGGGCAACACCACGACGGAGAAGGGGGCTTACGACCTCACCGTCGGCACTCCCGGCAGCAACGCCGTCCGGCAGACCGGAGCCAAGTGGTTCCTGCCGACCGAGACCGAGTGGAAGACCGCCGCCTACAACGACCCGACCCAGCCATCCGACTGGCTCTACCCGACGCGGAGCAACGCGACACCGATTCTTGCCACGGCCACCGCCACGGGGGACGTCTCCAACCCGGGGCCGAACGTCGTCAACTACAACAACGGCGCAGTCTGGAATTCCCAGACCGGGAACGTCACCACGGCCGGCGGGTGTGGCCTGTTCAGCATCAGCTACTGGGGCACCTACGACCAGGGAGGCAACGTCGGCGAGTGGACCGAGACGGTGTCCTCCACGAACCGCATCGTCCGCGGCGGGAACTACTCCACGACCTCGAGCACCCTCCGCTCCGACACGGCCGGGACCGCAACGAGCCCGACCACGGAAGCCGTCACGACGGGCTTCAGGATCGCCAGGCCGGCGGGGTGCGGCGACGCCGACGTGGACGGCGTGGTCGACTGCCAGGATAACTGCCCGTCGGCGGCGAACCCGACCCAGACCGATGGCGACACGGACGGCATCGGCGACGCCTGCGACAACTGCCCGGCCGTCGCCAACGCCAACCAGGCCAATTCCGACGGCGACTCCCTCGGCGACGCCTGCGATTCCTGTCCCGGCGATTCCCAGAACGACCAGGACAACGACGGCCTCTGCGGCGGGACGGGCTTCACGTCGCCGAAGACCGGCGACCACGACAACTGCCCGGCGGTTGCGAACGTGGCCCAGACGAACGCGGATGGCGATCCGTTCGGCGACGCCTGCGACAACTGCCCGTCGATCGCCAACCCGACCCAGGCCAACGGTGACTCCGATTCCTTCGGCGATGTCTGCGACAATTGCCCCACCGTCGCCAGCCCATCGCAGGCCAACAGCGACGGGGATCCCCTCGGCGATGCCTGCGACAACTGCCCCGACGCCACCAACCCGCTCCAGGAGGACGTGGACGCCGACGGCAGGGGCAACCAGTGCGACAACTGCCCTTCGACCGCGAACCCGACCCAGGCCAATTCCGACGGGGATCCCCTCGGCGATGCATGCGACAACTGCGCGGCCGTCGCCAACCTCGACCAGGCGAACGCGGACGGCGACTCCTTCGGCGACGCATGCGATTCGTGCCCCGCGGACCCGCAGAACGACGCCGACGGGGACCTCTTCTGCGCGGGCGCGGGGTTCAGCGCCCCGAAGACCGGCGACCACGACAACTGCCCCGCGCACCCCAACGCCGACCAGGCGAACGCGGATGGCGACGCGGACGGAGACGGGTGCGACGCCTGCCCTAGCGACGCGCAGAACGACGGGGACAACGACAGCCTGTGCGCCGGCGCCGGCTTCAGGTCCCCGAAGACCGGCGACCACGACAACTGTCCGTCGGCCGCGAACCCGGGCCAGGAGGACGCGGACGGGGATGCGATCGGCGACGCCTGCGATACCTGCCCGGGCGACGCGCAGAACGACCAGGACGACGACGGAGTCTGCGCCGGCACGGGCTACGCGGCGCCCAAGACGGCGGATCGCGACAACTGTCCGGCGGTCCCGAACCCCGGCCAGGAGGACGTCGACCACAACGGCCTGGGGGACGCCTGCGACCCCGATGCCGATGGCGACGGGTACCCGAACGCGCTCGACTGCGCGCCGCTGATCCCGGGCGTGCACAGCGCGCCTCCGGCCCCGCCGGTCGAGCTGGCATTCAAGAGCGTCTCGCGCCTCGAGTGGGATCACGCCGCACAGGGGAACACCTACAGCGTCTACAGGGGCACGATCGCGTCCCAGGGCCTCGGCGCGTACAACCATACCTGCCTCGTGTCCGATTCCCCGGATGAAACCGCGGACGATCCCGAGCCACCCGCGTCCGGGTCCGCCTTCTACTACCTCGTCAGCGCGAGCAACCGGTGCGGCGAATCGGGCCTCGGGGCGGACTCGGACGGCGCGCCGCGGCCGCCGGGAACGGGCTGCCTCCACATCCCTCACGATTCCGACGGCGACGGCGTCACGGACCTCGACGACAACTGCGCGGCCTCCGCGAACACGACCCAGGCCGATGTGGATCGCGACGGCGTCGGCGACTCCTGCGACAATTGTCCGGCCGTCGCGGACCCGACGCAGAGGAACACCGACCAGGATCCGTACGGCAACCTCTGCGACAACTGCCCCTCCGTCACGAACGCTTCCCAGCTCGACGCCGACGGCGACCTCGTCGGCGACTCCTGCGACAACTGCCCCGACGTTACCAATCACAACCAGTACAACTCGGACGGCGACGCCAAGGGTGACGCCTGCGATCCCTGCCCCTCCGACTCGCTGGACGACGCCGACGGGGACGGGTACTGCGCGGGCTCCGGGTTCGCCAGCCCCAAGCTCGGGGACCACGACAACTGCGCGGCCGCGGCCAATCCCCTGCAGGAGGATGCGGACGCCGACACGGTCGGAGACGCCTGCGACAATTGCCCGGCCTCCCCGAACACGGCCCAGGGCGATGCGGACCAGGACGGCAAGGGGGACGAGTGCGACAACTGCCCGGCCGTCGCGAACGCGGGCCAGGCTGACCGCGACGCGGATGCCCTGGGCGACGCCTGCGATGCCTGCCCGGACGATCCGGCCAACGATGCCGACGTGGACGGAGTCTGCGGCGATCTCGACAATTGCCCGTCCATCGCCAACCCGGACCAGTTCGATGACGACGGCGACCTGTTCGGCGACGCCTGCGACACCTGCCCGGGTGACGCGCTGAACGACGAGGACGGGGACGGCATCTGCGCCGGGACCGGCTTCGCACCGCCGAAGGTCGGTGACGGCGACAACTGCCCGGCCGATGCCAACGCGGACCAGCTCGACACCGACGGCGACCTGTCAGGAAACGTCTGTGATCCCGACGACGACAACGACGGCATCGCCGACGGGCTGGATTGCGAGCCGCTCAGCGCGAACAACTGCAGCGACGGGAACCCCTGCACGGAGGACACCTGCAACACCGGCCTTCTCCTCTGCGAGCACGCCAACATCACGGGCCCCTGCAGCGACGGCAACGCCTGCACGACGAACGACGCCTGCGTGGACGGCGCCTGCGCGGGCGGACCGCCTCCCGAGTGTTCGGACGGCAACGTCTGCACGGACGACGTCTGCAACCCGGCCACCGGCTGCGAGCACCTCAACAACACTTCCCCCTGCGACGATGGCGACGCCTGCACCACCAACGATGCCTGCGCGGACGGCACCTGCGCCGGCGGGCCCGCCCCGAACTGCGATGACGGCAACGGCTGCACGGACGATTCCTGCAACCCCGCCACAGGATGCGTCCACGCCAACAACACCGCGCCCTGCGATGACGGCAACGCCTGCACCACGAGCGACACCTGCGCGGAGGGCGCCTGCGTCGGCGGCCCGGCTCCGAACTGCGACGACGGGAACGTCTGCACCGACGACTCGCTGCAACCCGGCCACCGGCTGCGTCCACACGAACAACACCGCGCCCTGCAGTGACGGCAACGCCTGCACGACGGACGACCTCTGCGCGGAGGGCGCCTGCGTCGGCGGGGCGGCTCCGAACTGCGACGACGGGAACGTCTGCACCGATGACTCCTGCAACCCGGGCACCGGGTGCGTCCACGCCAACAACACCGCGCCCTGCGACGACGGCAACCCCTGCACCACAGGCGACACCTGCCTGGACGGTTCGTGCGCGGGCGGCTCCGCCCCGGACTGCAACGACGGCAACCCCTGCACCGACGACTCCTGCAACCCCGCCACCGGCTGCGTCCACACGAACAACACCGCACCCTGCAGCGACGGCAACGCCTGCACCACGAACGATGCCTGCTCCGGCGGCCTCTGCGTTGGCGGCCCCGCGCCGAACTGCGACGACTCGAACCCCTGCACGGATGATTCGTGCAACCCGGCGACGGGCTGCGCCCACACGAACAACACCATGCCGTGCGACGACGGGAACGAGTGCACGAAGGACGATACCTGCGCGGGCGGCTCGTGCGTCGGGGGCGCGCCGCCAAGCTGCGACGATGCGAACGCCTGCACGGACGATTCCTGCAATCCGGCCACGGGGTGCGTGCACGCGCCTGTCTCCTGCGACGACGGGAACGGCTGCACCGATGATTCGTGCAACCCCGCCACCGGCTGCGTCCACACGAACAACAGCGCCCCCTGCAGCGACGGCAGCGCCTGCACCACCGCGACACCTGCCTGGCGTGGCTCGTGCGTCGGCGGCCCGGCCCTGAACTGCGACGACGGCAACCTTTGCACCGATGACTCGTGCAACCCCGCCACCGGCTGCGTCCACACGAACAACAGCGCCCCCTGCAGCGACGGCAACGCCTGCACCACGGCGGACACCTGCCTGGCTGGCGCGTGCGTCGGCGGCCCTGCCCTGAACTGCGACGACTCGAATCCCTGCACCGACGATTCGTGCAACCCCGCCACCGGCTGCGTCCACACGAACAACACCGCGCCCTGCAGCGACGGCAACGCCTGCACCACGGCGGACACCTGCCTGGGTGGCTCGTGCGTCGGCGGCCCGGCCCTGAATTGCGACGACTCGAATCCCTGCACGGATGACTCGTGCAACCCCGCTACCGGCTGCGTCCACACGAACAACACCGCCCCCTGCGACGACGTCAACGCCTGCACCACCAGCGACACCTGCTCCGGCGGCCTCTGCGTCGGCGGCCCGGCCCTGAACTGCGACGACTCGAATCCCTGCACGGATGACTCGTGCAACCCCGCCACCGGCTGCGTCCACACGAACAACACCGCGCCCTGCAGCGACGGCAACGCCTGCACCACGGCGGACACCTGCCTGGGTGGAGCGTGCGTCGGCGGCCCGGCCCCGAACTGCGACGACTCGAATCCCTGCACCGACGATTCGTGCAACCCCGCCACCGGCTGCGTCCACACGAACAACAGCGCCCCCTGCAGCGACGGCAGCGCCTGCACCACGGCGGACACCTGCTCCGGCGGCCTCTGCGTCGGCGGCCCTGCCCCGAACTGCGACGACTCGAACCCCTGCACGGATGACTCGTGCAACCCCGCCACGGGCTGCGTCCACACGAACAACACCGCCCCCTGCGACGACGGCAACGCCTGCACCACGGCGGACACCTGCATCGGCTGGCTCTGCGTCGGCGGCCCTGCCCTGAACTGCGACGACTCGAACCCCTGCACCGATGACTCGTGCAACCCCGCCACCGGCTGCGTCCACACGAACAACAACGCCCCCTGCAGCGACGGCAACGCCTGCACCACCAGCGACACCTGCTCTGGGCGGCTCTGCGTCGGCGGGCCGGCCCTGAACTGCGACGACGGCAACGTCTGCACCGATGACTCGTGCAACCCCGCCACGGGCTGCGTCCACACGAACAACAGCGCACCCTGCAGCGACGGCAGCGCCTGCACCACGGCGGACACCTGCTCGGGCGGCCTCTGCGTCGGCGGACCGGCCCCGAACTGCGACGACTCGAACCCCTGCACGGACGATTCGTGCAACCCCGCTACCGGCTGCGTCCACACGAACAACACCGCCCCCTGCAACGACGCCAACGCCTGCACCACGGCGGACACCTGCCTGGCTGGCTCCTGCGTCGGCGGGCCGGCCCTGAACTGCGACGACTCGAATCGTCTGCACCGATGACTCGTGCAACCCCGCCACCGGCTGCGTCCACACGAACAACACCGCCCCCTGCAGCGACGGCAACGCCTGCACCACGGCAGATACCTGCCTGGGCTGGCTCGTGCGTCGGCGGACCGGCCCCCAACTGCGACGACTCGAATCCCTGCACGGATGACACGTGCAACCCCGCCACCGGCTGCGTCCACACGAACAACACCGCCCCCTGCAGCGACGGCAAGCGCCTGCACCACGGCGGATACCTGCCTGGGTGGCTCCTGCGTCAGCGGCCCGGCCCTGAACTGCGACGATTCGAATGTCTGCACCGACGATTCCTGCAATCCCGCCACCGGCTGCGTCCACACGAACAACACCGCCCCTTGCAGCGACGGCAACGCCTGCACCACCAGCGACACCTGCTCCGGCGGCCTCTGCGTCGGCGGCCCGGCCCTGAACTGCGACGACTCGAATCCCTGCACCGACGATTCCTGCAACCCCGCCACCGGCTGCGTCCACACGAACAACACCGCCCCCTGCAGCGACGGCAACGCCTGCACCACCAGCGACGCCTGCTCCGGCGGCCTCTGCGTCGGCGGCCCGGCCCTGAACTGCGACGACTCGAATCTCTGCACCGACGACTCGTGCAACCCCGCCACCGGCTGCGTCCACACGAACAACACCGCCCCCTGCGCGACGCCAACGCCTGCACCACGGCAGATACCTGCCTGGCTGGCTCGTGCGTCGGCGGACCGGCCCCCAACTGCGACGACTCCAACCCCTGCACGGATGACACGTGCAACCCCGCCACCGGCTGCGTCCACACGAACAACACCGCCCCCTGCAGCGACGGCAACGCCTGCACCACGGCGGATACCTGCCTGGCTGGCTCGTGCGTCGGCGGCCCGGCCCCCAACTGCGACGACTCCAACCCCTGCACGGATGACACGTGCAACCCCGCGACCGGCTGCGTCCACACGAACAACACCGCCCCCTGCAGCGACGGCAACGCCTGCACCACGGCGGATACCTGCCTGGCTGGCTCGTGCGTCGGCGGCCCGGCCCCCAACTGCGACGACTCCAACCCCTGCACGGATGACACGTGCAACCCCGCCACGGGTTGCGTCCACACGAACAACACCGCCCCCTGCAGCGACGGCAGCGCTTGCACCACGGCGATGCCTGCTCCGGCGGCTCTCTGCGTCGGCGGCCCGGCCCTGAACTGCGACGACTCGAATCCCTGCACCGACGATTCGTGCAATCCCGCCACCGGCTGCGTCCACACGAACAACACCGCCCCCTGCAGCGACGGCAACGCCTGCACCACGGCGGACACCTGCCTGGCTGGCTCGTGCGTCGGCGGCCCGGCCCCCAACTGCGACGACTCCAACCCCTGCACGGATGACACGTGCAACCCCGCCACCGGCTGCGTCCACACGAACAACACCGCCCCCTGCAGCGACGGCAACGCCTGCACCACGGCGGATACCTGCCTGGCTGGCTCGTGCGTCGGCGGACCGGCCCCCAACTGCGACGACTCCAACCCCTGCACGGATGACACGTGCAACCCCGCGACCGGCTGCGTCCACACGAACAACACCGCCCCCTGCAGCGACGGCAACGCCTGCACCACGGCGGATACCTGCCTGGGTGGCTCCTGCGTCGGCGGCCCGGCCCTGAACTGCGACGATTCGAATGTCTGCACCGACGATTCCTGCAATCCCGCCACCGGCTGCGTCCACACGAACAACAGCGTGCCCTGCAGCGACGGAAGCGCCTGCACTACGGCGGATACCTGCCTGGGTGGCTCGTGCGTCGGCGGACCGGCCCTGAACTGCGACGATTCGAATGTCTGCACCGACGATTCCTGCAATCCCGCCACCGGCTGCGTCCACACGAACAACAGCGTGCCCTGCAGCGACGGCAGCGCCTGCACCACGGCGGACACCTGCTCTGGGTGGCTCGTGCGTCGGCGGCCCGGCCCTGAACTGCGACGATTCGAATGCCTGCACCGACGATTCCTGCAACCCCGCCACCGGCTGCGTCCACACGAACAACACCGCCCCCTGCAGCGACGGCAACGCCTGCACCACCAACGACGCCTGCTCCGGCGGCCTCTGCGTCGGCGGCCCGGCCCTGAACTGCGACGATTCGAATCCCTGCACCGACGATTCCTGCAACCCCGCCACCGGCTGCGTCCACACGAACAACACCGCCCCCTGCAGCGACGGCAACGCCTGCACCACGGCGGACACCTGCCCGGCTGGCTCTGCGTCGGCGGCCCGGCCCCCAACTGCGACGACTCGAATCCCTGCACCGATGATTCGTGCAACCCCGCCACCGGCTGCGTCCACACGAACAACACCGCGCCCTGCAACGACGGCAACGCCTGCACCACCAGCGACACCTGCTCCGGCGGCCTCTGCGTCGGCGGCCCGGCCCCCAACTGCGACGACTCGAACCCCTGCACGGATGACTCGTGCAACCCCGCCACCGGCTGCGTCCACACGAACAACACCGCCCCCTGCAGCGACGGCAGCGCCTGCACCACCAACGACGCCTGCTCCGGCGGCCTCTGCGTCGGCGGACCGGCCCCGAACTGCGACGACTCGAACCCCTGCACGGATGACACGTGCAACCCCGCGACCGGCTGCGTCCACACGAACAACACCGCCCCCTGCAGCGACGGCAACGCCTGCACCACGGCGGACACCTGCTCTGGCGTGGCTCTGCGTCGGCGGCCCGGCCCCGAACTGCGACGATTCGAATCCCTGCACGGATGACACGTGCAACCCCGCCACCGGTTGCGTCCACACGAACAACACCGCGCCCTGCAACGACGGCAACGCCTGCACCACCAACGACGCCTGCTCCGGCGGCCTCTGCGCCGGCGGCCCGGCCCCAACTGCGACGACTCGAATCCCTGCACCGATGACTCGTGCAACCCCGCCACCGGTTGCGTGCACACGAACAACACCGCACCCTGCAGCGACGGCAGCGCTTGCACCACGGCGGATACCTGCCTGGCTGGCTCGTGCGTCGGCGGCCCGGCCCCCAACTGCGACGACTCCAACTCCTGCACGGATGATTCGTGCAACCCCGCCACCGGCTGCGTCCACACGAACAACACCGCGCCCTGCGACGACGGCAGCGCCTGCACCACGGCGGACACCTGCCTGGCTGGCTCGTGCGTCGGCGGCCCGGCCCTGAACTGCGACGACTCCAACCCCTGCACGGATGACACGTGCAACCCCGCCACCGGTTGCGTCCACACGAACAACACCGCTCCCTGCAGCGACGGCAACGCCTGCACCACCAACGACGCCTGCTCCGGCGGCCTCTGCGTCGGCGGACCGGCCCTGAACTGCGACGACTCGAACCCCTGCACCGACGATTCGTGCAACCCCGCCACCGGCTGCGTGCACACGAACAACACCGCCCCCTGCGACGACGGCAACGCCTGCACCACCAACGACGCCTGCTCCGGCGGCCTCTGCGTCGGCGGCCCGGCCCTGAACTGCGACGACTCGAATCCCTGCACCGACGATTCGTGCAACCCCGCCACCGGCTGCGTCCACACGAACAACACCGCGCCCTGCGACGACGGCAGCGCCTGCACCACGCCGGACACCTGCCCGGCGGGCTCTGCGTCGGCGGACCGGCCCCGAACTGCGACGACTCGAATCCCTGCACCGACGATTCGTGCAACCCCGCCACAGGCTGCGTCCACACGAACAACACCGCCCCCTGCGACGATGGCAACGCCTGCACCACCAACGACGCCTGCTCCGGCGGCCTCTGCGCCGGCGGCCCGGCCCTGAACTGCGACGACTCCAACGCCTGCACCGACGATTCGTGCAACCCCGCCACAGGCTGCGTCCACACGAACAACACCGCGCCCTGCGACGACGGCAGCGCCTGCACCACCAGCGACACCTGCCTGGCGTGGCTCTGCGTCGGCGGCCCGGCCCTCAACTGCGACGACGCCAACCTTTGCACGGACGATTCGTGCAACCCCGCCACCGGCTGCGTCCACACGAACAACAGCGCGCCCTGCAACGACGGCAACGCCTGCACCACCAACGACGCCTGCTCCGGCGGCCTCTGCGTCGGCGGACCGGCCCTGAACTGCGACGATTCGAATCCCTGCACCGACGATTCCTGCAACCCCGCCACCGGCTGCGTCAACTCGAACAACACCGCGCCCTGCAGCGACGGCAACGCCTGCACCACCAACGACGCCTGCTCCGGCGGCCTCTGCGCCGGCGGCCCGGCCCTGAACTGCGACGACTCGAATCCCTGCACCGACGATTCGTGCAACCCCGCCACCGGCTGCGTCCACACGAACAACACCGCGCCCTGCGACGACGGCAGCGCCTGCACCACCAACGACACCTGCTCCGGCGGCCTCTGCGTCGGCGGCCCGGCCCCCAACTGCGACGACTCGAATCCCTGCACGGACGATTCGTGCAACCCCGCCACCGGCTGCGTCCACACGAACAACACTGCCTCCTGCGACGACGGCGATCTCTGCACCGCGGCCGACGCCTGTTCCGGTGGCGCGTGCGCCGGCACTCCCATCGAGTGCGAGCCCGCCCTCACCTGCAACCCGTCAAACGGTCAGTGCGAGTAGCGCTCCGGACCGAGCCCTGCCTCCGCTGACGGCTCGTCGCGATTCCTCGCGGACGCTCCTGTCGCGGAAAACGCAGGGGATCGCCGCGCGCCCGCGGGCACGGGATCCTGGCGAGCGCTATCGAGGGAGGACGCTCGCGTGGACCTCTGTCGCGCCGGTCGGAGGGAAGCGGGGCCCCCGATCATCGAGCCCGATCAGCCGGGCAAGTCGCCCGCCGCCCCGGGCCTCACAGCCCGGGGCGAGGTCGAGCGGATGGGAATCAGGCGCCGGGGTGAAGCGAGGCGATCAGCGCGTCGAACTCGGCGCGGTTCTTCTCCACCGTCTTCGCCGGTCCGGTGAACTTGAAGAACCAGGGGGCGTCCGGGCCGTTCACGATCGCGCCCAGCAGCGCGTAGCCCGGCTTGGGTCCGCCGCCTGCTCCCGCCCATGACCGAGGAGTTGTAGGTCCCCTTGACCTCCACGAACAGCACTTCCTTGCCGCCAATCGTGCGCATGGCGATCTTCGCGCGTCCCTGCGAAGAACTGCCGTCCGGCTGGGTGAATTGGTCGACCCACCGGCTGGCATTGTCCTCGGGCGGGCCTCCCCCTCCGGGCCCGAAATAGAAGACCACGCACTCCCCGTCCTCAGGGTCGCCGTCGGCGCCCGGCACGCGGAACTGTGCGCGGCGCATGCGCGAGGAGGGCGGCTGCTCCTTCCATCTGGCAGGCAGCGTCCAGACCAATGCCTTGTCCCCCTGCCCTGTCCCTTCGGGCGGGGGAGCGATCGCGGGGGCAGGCGGCATACCCACCTGCGGGTGGCCCGGAGGAAGCTGCTCCCCTCCGGCGGCAGGGGTGGGCGTGTGGCCGCTGACCGGACCGGCGGGGGCCGGAGCCTGCGCCGGCGCGCCAGCCGGGGGCGCCTCCGCGGGCGGTTTCTGCGCGGCCTGCCCTTTCGGGGGCTCACCGGTCTGGGAGCAGGCCGCGGTCGTGACAAGAGCGGCGAAAACCGCCGCAGCGAGAGCGTTCCTCTGCAGGTTCATTCGATCTCCTTCGTTCGTTTACCCTCTAATTCACGGAGGCGCCCGCAGGCGCCGGCGTGATCCCGGCCCCTGACCCGCCACGGCGGGCTGGCCCGGAGCGCCGACGGCTATTTTACCGTGGACCGGGGTATCCTTGTGGGCATGGAGGAGAAGCTCAACCCGTTCCGCGATCCGGGCACCACGTCGCGCGAGGCGCCACCGGCCGCCGTGGTCATTTTCGGCGCATCCGGGGATCTGACATCCCGCAAGCTGATCCCCGCGCTCTACAGGCTGACGCGCTCACGCCTCCTGGCGCCGGGGACGGCCATCATCGGGGTCGCGAGGCGGCCCCTGACGGACGAGGTATTCCGCTCGGGCGCGCGGGAGGCGGTGCGACAGGCCTTCCCCGCCGGAGAGGCCGCGGAGGCGGCGATCCGCGACGAGTTCGCGCGCTCCGTCTCCTACGTCCCGGGCGGATTCGAGAGCCCGGAGACCTACGCCACCCTGCGAGCCCGGCTCGAGGCGATCGATCGCGAGCGTGGAACGGGCGGGAACCGCCTCTACTACATGGCGACTCCCCCGGACTCCTTCGGGGTCATCATCGGGCAGCTCGGCGCCGCCGGCCTCGTCAGCCCCTCCTCCGGCGCGCCATGGACCCGGATCATCGTCGAGAAGCCGTTCGGCCGGGACCTCGCCAGCGCCTGCCGGCTGAACGAGACGATCGCCACGGCCTTCGGCGAGGACCAGGTCTTCCGCATCGACCATTACCTCGGCAAGGAAACCGTGCAGAACATCCTGGTGCTGCGCCTCGGCAACGGGATCTTCGAGCCGCTCTGGAACAACCGCTACATCGACCACGTGCAGATCACGGTCGGCGAGACGCTCGGCGTCGAAGCGCGCGCCGGGTACTTCGAGAAGTCCGGCGTCATCCGCGACATGGTGCAGAACCACATGATGCAGCTCCTGACCCTCACCGCCATGGAGCCGCCCGCCGCCTTCGAGGCGAACGCCGTGCGCAACGAGAAGGTGAAGGTCCTGCAGTCGGTCCACGTCCCCTGGCCGGACGAGGTGGTCCGGGACGTCGTTCGCGGTCAGTACGGGCCGGGATTCGTCGGAGGCGTGAAGGAGCCCGGCTACCGCGAGGAAGCGGGTGTCGCGCCCGCCTCGATGACCGAGACGTACGTGGCGATGAAGCTCCGGATCGACAACTGGAGGTGGGCCGGTGTTCCGTTCTACCTGCGTTCCGGCAAGAGGCTCGCGAAACGGGTGACGGAGATCGCGATCGCGTTCAAGCCCGCCCCCCACTCGATCTTCCGGCAGGCGGGGCTCGCCGCGCGCGAGCCGAACATCCTGGCGCTGCGGATCCAGCCCGACGAGGGAATTTCCCTGTCCTTCGGGGCGAAGATGCCGGGTCCGGAGATCCGGATCGATCCGGTGCGGATGGACTTTCTCTACTCGACCTCGTTCGGCGGCGATCCGCCCGAGGCGTACGAACGGCTCCTTCTCGACGCGATCCTCGGCGACTCGACGCTTTTCGCGCGCCGCGACGAGGTCGAGGGCGCATGGTCGATCGTGGACGCGATCGTCGGCGGGTGGGAGAGCGGCCCCGTCCCGGAGTTCCCCAACTACGAGGCCGGGACCTGGAACCCGCCCGACGCCGAGACGCTGATGGCGCGCGACGGGCGCCGCTGGAGGCGGTTCTGAGCGCGGAGATCCGGGTCTTCGAATCGCCCCCGGGGCGCCCCCTCGATCCCGGCGGAATCGAGGCCGAGCTCGCGGTCATCTGGAAGGACGCCTCCGCGGCGGGCAAGGAGCCCGCCATGCGCGCTTCGCGCGCGAACCTGGTGGTGCTCCTCGAGGGGACGGACCGCACGGCGAGCGGGGAGAGCCTCCTCGACGACCTGCTGCCCACGATCGCCAGCATCTTCCCCGCCCGGCTCCTGGTCGTCCGGCTCGGTGGCGCTGGCGGAGCCCGGCGCGCTGCGGGGCTCGGTCTCCGCGCTGTGCACCCTCGGAGGCGGCGCCCGCTACGTGTGCTGCGAGAAGATCGAGATCCACGCGGGGACGGGAGCCGAGCCCTCCGTGCCGGGATCGGTTCTTTCCCTCCTCCTCGGCGAGCTGCCGGTCGTGATCTGGGTTCCCGGGGAGGTCCCCCACGCAGAGCCGTGGTTCCGGATCCTCCTCGCATCCTCCGATCGTCTCCTGATCGACTCGAGCCGCTTCTCCGCTCCCTCCGCCTCCTTTCTCGCCCTCGCGCGCATCACCGGCTCCTTCGAGCGCGTGCGCCTCGCCGATTTCGAGTGGGCGCGGCTGGCCCCCTGGCGGCGGGCGATCGCCTCGGCGTTCGACCCGCCCGCGGCGCGCGAAGCGGCGCTCCAGGGGCTCGAGCGCGTCACCTTCGTCGAGTCACGCGCCCCCGCGCAGGCGCGGCCCGCCCAGGGAGTGCTCGCGGACGAAGCGCCCGCGGAGGCCGGCGCGTCGGCCCCCAGCCTCCTGCTCAAGGCCTGGATGGGCCGCCACGCCCGCGTGCATTCGTTCGCCTGGGACCTCTCCGGCGCCGATTCGATCCCCCCCTCGATCCCCGGCGCCGGGGATGCGGGCCGGGGGATCCGGCTGATCCGCTTCGAAGGGCGCGCGGCGGGCAGCCCCCTGACCATCGAAGTGCCGGCCCCCAAGAACGGGGAGCCGGGCCAGTCCGATTACGTGATGCTGATCGGCGGACAGCCCGACAATCCCCTGCTCCCCGGGTGATCGAGGAACGGGATGAAGACACGCCAACGCCACAGGGAATCCGCACCCGGCCGGGCCAGTCGCCGGAACCGCCGGCCGGTCGTGCTCGCGGGGGACATCGGCGGCACCAAGACGAACCTCGGCCTCTTCGAAGTGCACAGCCTGCTTCCGCTCCGGCTCGCCTGCCTCGAGCAGGAGCGGTTCGAGAGCCGCGCGCACGGGAGCCTGGGCAGGATCCTGACGACCTTCCTGGCCTCCCGCCCCGTGCGGTTCGAGGTCGCGGCCTTCGGCGTCGCGGGCCCGGTCATCAACGGCCGCTGCTCGGCGACGAACCTGCCCTGGGTGGTGGACGCGGCGAAGCTGTCGCGCTCGATCGAAGTCCCCGTCGCCCTGCTGAACGACCTGGAGACCACGGCCCACGCGATACCCCATCTTGGCCGCGCGAAGCTCCGCACGCTCAACGCCGGCCGCCCTGTCAGGAACGGGAACCTCGGACTGATCGCCGCGGGGACGGGATTGGGCGAAGCGTTCGTCTTCCGCGGAGGCTCCCGGTTCCTCGTGGGCGCATCCGAAGGGGGGCATTGTTCGTTCGCCCCCCGGGACGGGGTGCAGGTCGCGCTGCTGGAACACCTCCAGCGGACATTCGGACACGTCTCGGTGGAACGGGTCCTTTCAGGAGCCGGCCTCGAGCGGCTCTACGATTTTCCCGGACTCGGCGGCGAGCCCGCCGCAGGCGGGGAGGACCCCGGGCTCCGTGCGGACGCCTCCGGCGACCGCGCGGCCGCCATCTCGCATGCGGCCCTGAGCGGCTCCTCGGCGCGCGCCGCCGCGGCGCTCGAGCTGTTCGCCTCGATCTACGGCGCGGAGGCGGGCAACATGGCGCTCAAGTACCTCGCGACCGGGGGGGTCTACATCGGCGGCGGAATCGCGCCCAGGATCCTGCCCGCGCTCGAGCGGGGAGGGTTCATGGAGGCGTTCGTGGACAAGGGGCGTTTTCGCGCCCTGCTCTCGGCCATCCCTGTCAGGGTCATCCTCGACGACAACGCCTCCCTGCAGGGCGCGGCCGCCGTGGCGGCCGGGATGCTGCACCGTTGATCATGGCCTGACGTGAGAACCCTCGCGCTCTCGGCGGTCCTCGTGGCCGCGCTCGGCATCGCGGTCGCGGCCGGCCCCGCCCCGGCCCATCCGGCCGCCCCGGGACCCGGCCCCCGGCGGCCGAACATCATCCTGATCACGCTCGACACGACCCGCGCCGACCACCTCGGCTGCTACGGGCGCGCGGGGGCGGCCACCCCCAACCTCGACGCCCTCGCCAGGGCCGGGGCGCTGTTCGAGAGCGCGATCTCCCCCGCCCCCCTCACCCTGCCGAGCCACGCGACGATCATGACGGGGCTCGTCCCGCGCCGGCACGGTGTGCGCGACAACGCCCTGTTCCGCCTCGATCCGAGCCACAGAACCGTCGCCTCGATCCTCCGCGCCGCGGGCTACTCGACGGCCGCCGCCGTCGGCGCCTCGGTCCTTGATCGCAGCACGGGCATCGGGCAGGGGTTCGGGGTCTACGACGACCGTGTCCGGATCGGCCGGCGCTCGGAATTCAATTTCGAGGAGCGCGCGGCGAGCCAGGTGACCGCCACCGCGCGCGAGCTGCTCGAGAGCCTTCCGGCGCCGTTCTTCCTCTGGGTCCACTACTACGATCCCCACTACCCCTATGTCCCCCCCCTGCCCTATGCGCGCGCCTTCTCCGCGAGCCCGTACGACGGGGAGATCGCCTTCGTGGACGAGGCGGTTGGCCGCCTTCTCGAAGGGCTGCGCGCGAAGGGAGCCGAAGCGGCCACGCTCGTGGTCGTCGCGGGGGACCACGGCGAGAGCCTCGGGGAGCACGGCGAGGATCGTCACGACCTGTTTCTCTACCAGGCGACGCAGCGTGTGCCGCTGCATCCTGAAGGGCCCGGGCGTCGCCCGCGGCCGGCGCATCGCCCGGAACGTGGGACTCGCGGACCTCTTTCCGACGATCCTCGAGTTCGCGGGTCTTCCCTGCCCGCCCGGCATCGATGGCGAGAGCCTGGCGCCGGACGCGCGCCTCCAGGGCCCGGCCCGCCGGCCGGGCGGCGGACCGGGGAAGGACCGCGTCTTCGAGCTCGAGTCGTTCTTCCCCGCCTACTCCTACAACTGGGCTCCTCCGCTCGCCCTGGTCTCCGGCCCCTGGAAGTACATCGCGGACGCCGAGGCCCGAGCTCTACGACCTCGAGACCGACCCGGCCGAAGCGCGAAACCTGCTCGAGAACCTGCCGGCGGCGACGGCGCTCCCCGGCGGCGCGGCCGCCACCGGCACGAACGCGCGCGCGACGGCGGCCCGGCTCGCGGCCGAGCTTCGCGCGAGATACTCGAACGACCCTGCCGCGCGGGCCTTCGAAGCCCCGTCGTGCAGCCCGCAGGTCGAGACCGGCTGCCCGCCTCCGGCAGCCCCGGGGGCGGTGACGCCCGCCCCCGCCGCTCCCGCGCCTTCGGGGACCGCGCCGGGCGCTCCACCCGGGCCCGCCGCGGGCGGAGCCGGAGCGAGCGGAGCCCGGCATCGACCCGGAGGCGGCCGAGCAGCTCGAGCGGCTGCGGGCGCTCGGGTATGCGGGCGGGAGCGCGGTGCCGGGCCGCGCTCCGTCTCCGGGGCCGCACCTCGATCCCAAGGATGGAGCGCCGATCGTGCGGGAGCTCGACCGCGCCCGGGCGCTCCTCCAGTCGGGAGACCCGGCCGGGGCCTCGCGCCTGCTGCTCCCTCTCGCGGCCCGCGACGCGCGCAACTTCCCGCTGCTGTGCACCCTCGGGGCAGCCCACCAGGCCGCCGGCGCGTTCGACGCGGCGATCGAGGCCTACCGGCGCGCCGCCGCCCTGCGGCCGGACTACGGGCTCTCCCACTCCGGCCTCGCGGGAGCGCTTCGCGCCAGGGCGGCCTCGCTCGATGGCGCCGCCCCCGGAGCACCAGGCCGGGCCAGGGACAGCGCCGCGCAGGCGCAGGCCGACGCCCTGCGCCTGGAGGCGGCCGGCGAGTACGAGAAGGCGCTGGCCCTCGACCCGCGCAGCTCCGACGACTACCTCGCCTACGCCGAGCTCGAGCTCGAGCGCTCGCGTCCCGGCCCGGCCCGCGCCGTGCTGGAGCGCGCCGACAGGGCCGACGCGCTCGACCCGGAGCTCGCGCTGCTCGCGGGGCGGCTCGCCTTCGCCGCCGGGGACGCGCGTCGGGCCGAAGCGCTGTACGCGCGCGCGCTCGAGCTGGCCCCCACCGTCGCGACGGCCCGCACCCTCGGGGCGATCCGTCTCGACGCGCTCGACGACCCCGCAGGGGCCCTCGCGGCCTTCCGGCGGGCGCTCGAGCTGGCCCGGGGGGGACCCGAGGCCCGCGAGCTCGAGGAGCTCCTCCGCGAGCTCGAAGCCCCGCGCTGATATGACTTCCGGTATCAAGGGGTCCGTCCCCTTGCCTCTGCACTGACGTAGCCTCCGGAGACGCCAGGGTCCGGGCCGAGGCGGGGGCCGTGGGGCCCCCCATCCCGCGCGGGGCTGTGCTAGTCTCCGGGACGGATTCCGGCCGGGGAAAACGCCATGGTTGAGACCAACGACACCGAACGACCGATCGCGGACGCGCCCTGGATCAACTTCAAGGATCCCTCCTCCACCGCGCTCGACGCGGTCGCCGCCGAGGAGGGATTCCATCCCCTCGACGTGGAGGACTGCCGCCACCGCAACCAGATCGCCAAGGTCTTCGAGCACGAGGAGTACGCCTTCATCGTCATCAAGACGATCCAGTTCGACGAGGAGGCGCTCGAGCTCGACTTCGACGATTTCGACATGTTCGTCAAGTCCACCGGGCTCGTCACCGTCCAGGAGAAGGACGCGGGGACCCTGGTCGCAGCGCGTCGCGAAGCGGATGCAGTCGTCCTCCGTGCGGCAGCGCCCCTGGCGTCTGGTGCACGCCCTGCTCGACGAGACGGTGGATGACTACCTTCCCGTGCTCGACCGGGTCGGAACGCTCATCGACGAGCTGGAGTCAGGCGTCCTTCAGAGCCCGACGCCCGATACCCTGCAGCGGGTCTTCGCCCTCAAGCGCGTCCTGATCGAGTTCCGCCGCAACGCGACCGCCATGCGCGAGGTCCTGAACCACCTGCTGCGCAACGCCCCCCCCGGCGAGGAGCGGTACATCCTGCTCAGGGACGTGTACGACCACCTGGTCCGGACGCTGGACTTCATCGAGACCTACCGCGACCTCGTCTCCGGCGCCCTCGACATCTACCTCTCCTCGGTCGCGAACCGGACCAACGAGATCATGAAGGTCCTCACGATCTACGGGACGATCGCCCTGCCGATGATCGTGATCACGGGGTTCTACGGGATGAACCTGGACCTGCCCCTGCAGGGCACCGCCCACGGCGTCGGCGTCGTGATCGGGGCGATGGCGCTGAGCGCGGCCGTGATCCTGCTCTACTTCCGCCGCAAGGGCTGGATGTAGGCCCGGGGCCTGAAGTAGAATCTCCGTTTCCCGCGCCATTCCAGGGATCCATCATGGACGACGACACGAAGACCGCAGGCGAAGCCCCCCCCGTCTACCGCGACTTCATCCGCGAGATCATCGACGGGGACCTGCAGGCCGGCAAGAACGGGGGCCGCGTCGCGACCCGCTTCCCGCCCGAGCCGAACGGCTACCTTCACATCGGGCACGCCAAGTCGATCTGCCTGAACTTCGGCATCGCCTCCGAGTACGGGGGGACCTGCAACCTCCGGTTCGACGACACGAACCCGACGAAGGAGGAGTCCGAGTACATCGAGTCGATCGTCCGGGACGTCCGCTGGCTCGGATTCTCCCGGGACAGGGAGCACCTCTGCGCCTCCGACTACTTCGAGCAGATGTACGCGTGGGCCGAGCACCTGATCCTCCACGGCAACGCCTACGTCTGCGACCTGTCCGCCGAGGAGATCCGCCGCTACCGGGGGACGCTGACCGAGCCCGGCCGGCCGAGCCCGTTCCGCGACAGATCGCCCGGGGAGAACCTCGACCTCTTCCGCCGCATGCGCGCCGGCGAGTTCCCCGACGGAAGCCGCGTGCTGCGCGCGAAGATCGACGTCGCCTCCCCGAACCTCAACATGCGCGACCCGGTCCTCTACCGGATCCTGCACGCCCCTCACCCCCACGCCGGGGACAAGTGGTGCATCTACCCGATGTACGACTACGCGCATCCGCTCGAGGACGCCATCGAGGGGATCACCCACTCGATCTGCACGCTCGAGTTCGAGGCCCATCGTCCCCTCTACGACTGGATCCTGGACAAGCTCCCCGTGCCCTGCCACCCGCAGCAGATCGAGTTCGCCCGCCTGAACCTGACCTACACGGTACTGAGCAAGCGCAAGCTCCTCCAGCTCGTCGGCGAGGGACACGTGTCGGGCTGGGACGATCCCCGCATGCCGACGATCTCGGCGCTGCGACGGCGGGGGTACACGCCCGAGGCGATCCGGGCCTTCTGCGACCGGATCGGCGTCGCGAAGAGGGACAGCCGGGTCGACGTGACGCTTCTCGAGAACGCCGTGCGCGAGGACCTCAACCGCCGGTCGCCGCGCGTGATGGCCGTCCTGCGCCCCCTCAGGGTCGTCATCGAGAACTACCCCGAGGGCCAGGTCGAGGAGATCGAGGCGGTCAACAACCCCGAGGACCCCTCCGCGGGAACGCGCAAGGTCCCCTTCTCGCGCGTCGTCTACATCGAGCGGGACGACTTCCGCGAGGACCCGCCGAAGAAGTTCTTCCGTCTCTCACCGGGGAAGGAGATCCGCCTCCGCTACGCCTACATCATCAGGTGCACCGGCGTGGTGAAGGACGAGGCGACCGGGGAGATCCTCGAGCTTCGCTGCACGTACGACCCGGACTCGCTCGGCGAGGGAGGACAGGAAGGGCGGCGGGTGAAGGGAACCTCGCACTGGGTCTCCGCGGCGCACGCCGTCGCCGCCGAGATCCGGCTCTACGACCACCTCTTCAGCGCGGAGGTCCCCGGAGCCCCGGACCGCTCCGGGGCGACGGAGCCGCCGGTCGAGAGCGTGGAGATCGAGCGCGAAGATGTCGAGGAGGCGCTGGCGGCCGCCCCCGCGGGGAGGCCGATCTCCACGACCGACTGGAAGGCGGACCTCAACCCGGGCTCGCTCGAGATCGTGACCGGCTGCATGCTCGAGCCGGGGCTCGCGGGCGCCGACCCGGGGAGCCGGTGGCAGTTCGAGCGGCAGGGGTATTTCTGCGCCGACATCCGCGATTCGCGGCCGGGCGCGCTCGTCTTCAACCGCACCGTGACGCTGCGCGACACCTGGGCCAAGATCGAGAAGAAACAGCGCCCGGCGGAGCTGAACGCGCCGGGCGGCCTTTCCCCGCAGGTCCGCCCCGGTTCCGACCGCGGCCGCCCGGTCCCCGTCCTCCCCCATCCCGCCCTGCCCCTGCGGCGGGCCTTCAGCGTTGAGAAGGAAGAAAGGGCGCGAACCCTTCCCGGAAGCTCGGCCAGCGGAGGGTGAGCTCCAGCTCGGCCCGGGTGCGATCGGCGAGGATGCGCCGGTTCGCGCCGCGCCGGCCCGCCGGCGCGAGGGCCTCCCCCTTCCGGCACGACCGCCGGCTCGATCCCGAGCCTCCCGGCGATCCACAGGACGACATCGCGGCGGCGCGCCGGACCCGCGTCGGAGGCGTGGTAGACGGCCCCGGGCCTCCCCTTCCGAGATCGCCGCGAGGACCGTCGCGACCGCGTCATCGAGGTGGCAGAAGTTCATCCAGGCCTCGTCCCCCGGCCCGAGCGCGAGCGCGCCGCGCCGCACGCGGTCGATCGTGCCGATCCGCCCGGGACCGTAGAGCCCGGAGAGGCGGACGATGCGGCCCGCCGGCCCCGAGAACCAGCCGCTCGGCCTCGACGAGGATCTCCGAGGACTCGCCCGCCGGCTGCGCCGGGGTCGTCTCGTCCACGTCGCTCCCGTCCCGCTGGCCGAAGACACCCGTCGAGCTCGTGTAGACGAGCGCCCGCGCGCGCGAGGCCCCGGCCAGCTCGAGCAGGTTGCGGTTGACGTCCAGGTAGGCGCGGCGGTAGTCGTCCGGCGCATCCCCGGAGGCGGCCTGGCAGGCCACGATCGCGTCGAGGTCCCGGGGAAGGAGCCCCATGGATCGCGGATCGGCGAGGTCGGCCACGACCGGCGCAACGCCGAGCCCGGCCAGCTCCTCCAGCCCGCCGGGCGTGCGCTTGACCCCGCTGACGCGCCAGCCGTTCGCCAGGCACTCCCGCGCGATTCCCCGCCCCAGCCACCCGACGCCCGCGATCAGGATATGCATGGAGGAAGCATAGCCGACGCGGAGGTCCGCGTCATGGATCCCGCCGGGGACAATTCACTCGCCCGGGATCGGGTACCGTGGCTGGCCCGCTCTGCTCCCCCCGGGAACAGCCGGATTCTCCCTTCGGGTGGATGACTGCCCGGAGGGTTCCGAAGCTCAGTCCTGAAGCGACGCCACACGGGTCGTCGCCGGGCGCGAAAGCGCCCTCTCAATCTTCGAGCGCGACGGAGAGCCACGGTAGGCGGGAGAGGACAGCCTCCCGGGCGCGCTCCCGCATCGAACCGGGAAGGACGAAGAGAGCCGCCCACCCGAGCCCCAGGAGCATGATCGCCACGCCCACGAGGTGGGTGGCCCCGGAGATCCCCTTCACGGCCGGCTCGGAGAGGAGCCCGAACTGGTAGAACAGCGTGGTCCAGTCGTGCTCGCCTCCGCCGACGAGGGGGAGCTCGAGGGCGCGCGCATCGGCCATGTAGCGCGACACGTTGGCGAGGCTCTCGCCGAGCCACCAGACGCAGAGGGCGGCCCCGAACGGCTGGCGCTGCCACAGGAGGAAGTGCGCGATGAGCCCGGCCGGAACGATCAGCTGAAGGAGCGTTCCTCCAAGCACCGTCAGCGTTTCTCCCCCGAACCGGAAGAGCAGGTGTCCGGCCTCGTGGAACGCGAGGTTGACGTAGTCCACGAAGCACCACGCCGACGGGCCGGGAAGCCATCGGAGGGTCCACCAGGCGGCCGGGAGAAGGACGAGGAGCCGCGGCCAGGACGGACCGCCGGGATCTTCCCGGGGCACACGCGCGGAAAGTGTCACGCTATTCAAACTAGGACCCCGCCGCGGACGCGTCCAGCGCGGGCCGCGAACCCTCCCTCCGATGGGTGCCGCCTGCGGGCCCGCGCCCCCCGCAGACCTGCCGGTCCGGGGCCGCGGAGAAGCGGCCGATCCGGCCCGACGGCCTCCGCCTTCACCGGCCGGTTCCTCACGCGGCTCAGGCGCCGGAGCGGAAGCAGCGGAGCTCGGCGAGGATCTCGCCGGCGACCTGCTCGACAGCCTCGCTCACGGGGGCGCTCATCGGCTCCATCAGGGCGATCGAGGCGGGCTCGATCCCCCAGAGCCGGTAGCGGACGCCGGCCATTTCCGGGTAGGAGAGCGCGATCAGGCGCAGCGACTCGGGAAGGCTCAGGTGGTGGACGGTGGCGTGCCGCTGGGGTATCGCGAGGATCTCCTCGTGGGAAAGGCGCGAGATCGTCCCCGGCGGAGCAGCGCTTCACGAGCGCGTCGACGAGCCAGATCTCCTCCTCCCCGCGCCAGAGGGAGGGAAGGGTCAGCGAATCCGAGGCGCCGTCCTCGACGCGCGCGCCGGGCGGCAGGGCCGCGAGCAGCAGCCGCCCGGCGACGGCGGGACCGGCCCCGTCGTCCCCCGCAATGGGGTTCCCGAAAACGACGACAAGCACGCGCGGCATCGCCGGCGCGGTCACTGCGGGCTCCTGCGCGGGCGCTTCCCCTGGCTCGGCGGAGCGCACATCCCGACGGGCGGCAAGCCCGTCGCTCCCCGGCTCGTCTTCCGCGCATCTCCCGGGGGCGTACGGCGGGGTCATTCCCTTTCGGGATCCACCCGCACGACGTGCACGGAGCAGGAGATGCACGGATCGTAGGCGCGGGCCACCATCTCGAGGCCCTTCTTGAGGGCCGCCGATTCGGTGTCCGGGTCCTTCGCGATCATGGTCTCGACAGCCGTCCGCATGTCCCGCTCCACGCTCGCGAGGTTCTGGGCCGTCGGCGTGATGACGTTCGCAAAGGTGATGGCGCCGTTGGCGTCCATCGCGTAATGGTGGAACAGCGTCCCGCGCGGCGCCTCGATCGCGCCGACCCCCTCCCCCGCCCTCACCTCGTAGTCCGCCATCTCGCTCTTCGCCTCGGGCATATCCAGCAGCATCGTGCAGTGCTCGATCCCCCGCTCGACGCAGTGGATCGTCTCGACGAGCTGCGCCCAGTTGTTCCAGAGCATGTTGTCCGGGACGCCCTGCCGGGAAGAGCCGCTCGAAGGCCTGCTTCGCGCGCCCCGTCAGGTAGTGCCCCCAGAGCTTGAGCCGGGCGAGCGACCCGACGACGTAGGTCTCGCCCGAGGCGAGCGCCGCATGCTTCGCGTGGGAGTGCTCGACCGTGAACTCGCGGACCACCTCGCGGTAGTCCTCGATCGGGCGCTCCTCCCCGCGGGAGGTGCAGATCGACGTGCCGCGGAAGCGGAAGCCCGGCTCGTACGGGCGCAGGGCCACGTAGACCAGCGGCCGGGCGCTCCAGGCCGGGACCTCGATCTTCGCCGCGATCTCCACGAAGTCCGTCAGCGGATCGAGGCACGCGGCGAGATCCTCGCGGATCTTCACCAGCGCGGCCTTCGCGGGGAGCTTCCCGAACCCGCCCACGAGGGTGTTGACGGGGTGCACGGCCCGCCCGCCGATCAGCTCCTGGATCCGGTTGCCGAGCTGCTTGAGCTTGAGCGCGAAGGAGACCTCCTTCGGATAGGCGGAGGCCATGCTGATGACGGAGTCGTAGCCGAGGAAGTCGGGCAGCGCCAGGGCGAACACGTGCAGCGCGTGCGACTCGATCGTCGAGCCCAGGATCAGCAGGCCGCGCAGCCTGTGGATCCTCTCGGAGCGCTCGATCCCGAGCGCGTTCTCCAGCGCGTTCAGCGCGGCGACGGTGTGGGTCGAGGAGCAGATGGCGCAGACCCGCGTGATGATCCCCTGGACCTCGAGGTAGTGCTTCCCCTTGAGGAGCGCCTCGTAGTAGCGGCTTCCCTCGAAGATGTCCATGTTCACTTCGTGGACCGTGTCGCCCACCATCTTGACGAAGATGCCGCCGTGCCCTTCGACCCGGCCGAGGTGGGGAATCGTGATCGTCCTACCGCCCGTCTTCACCGCGCACCTCCTGCTCGAGACCCATCTTGTACCAGACGGGGGCGGAGAAGTTCTCCATTCTCCGCGCGATCTCGACCCATGAGATCCTCCGGTCCCGGAACATCTTGATGTTGGCGTCGTAGTTCGTCTCCTCGGCGGGCCCGCGGCAGCCCGAGCACGGGACGCCGTGGGAGGGGCAGCGCGCCCCGCACCCGCCGCGGGTCATCGCGCCGCAGCAGACCTCGTCGAAGTAGATGACGCGGCACAGGTTCTCCCGCGTCTTGCACTCCCAGCAGACCGGCATCTTCGGCAGCTCGGGCGAGGCCCCGACCAGGATCGCGTTGACCGCCTTGAGGAACTCGTCCCTCTCGATCGGGCAGCCCGGGATCATGTACTCGAACGGGACGAAGTCCGAGGCCGGCCGCGCTTCGACCGTGTCGTAGAAGGGGGCGTCCTTGCGGTAGACCTCCTCGCGGAGCACCTCGCGCGGGATGTCGTTCCGCATCGCCGGCAGCCCGCCCCAGACGGCGCAGGTCCCGATCGCCACGAGCACCCGCGAGCGGGCCCGGATTTCCTTGAGGGCCTGCAGGTCGCGCTGCGTCGCCACGACCCCCTCGACGAACGCCACGTCGAGGCGGCACGTGTGGTCGTTCTGCGAGCGGGCCATGACCCACTCCACGATATCCATCCGCTCCGCGAGCCTCAGCAGCTGGTCCTCGCAGTTCAGGATCTGGAGCTGGTCGCCCGCGCAGCCGGTCAGGCCGAAGATCCCGACCTTGGGTTTCGACTTCGAATCTCCGTTCGATCGCGGTCCAGTCATCGTCATTGCCGCGCTCCTACGTGTAGATCAGCTCGGGGAGGTTCATGGCATCCCAGAAGCTGAAGACCGGCCCGTGAAGGCAGGTGAACGTGTAGCCGACCGCGCAGTGGCCGCACTTGCCGACGCCGCACTCCATGCGCCGCTCGAGGCTGAGGTAGATCCGGTCCTTGGCGAAGTGCGCCTGGACCAGCTTCTCCATCATGAACTTGTAGAAGATGGGCGGGCCACAGGCCACGGCGTAGGTGCGGGAAACGTCCAGCTCGACGTCGTCGAGGAGCTCGGTCACCACGCCGACCCGGCCTCCCCACGACTTTCCCTGCGCCGCGTCCACGCTCAGGCGGACCTCCGCGTCGCCGCGCCGCGACGAGCGACTCCAGTTCCTCCCGGAAGAGGACCTGGTCCGGCGTGCGCGCCCCGTAGAGAAGGATGACGCGGTCGAAGCGGTCGCGCAGATCGATCACGTACTGCAGGAGGCCCGCGCAGGGGAACCATGCCGAGCCCGCCCGCGACCATCAGCACGTGCTGTCCCTCGAAGCGCTCCACCGGGAAGCCGTGCCCGAGGGGCCCCCGCACGCCGACCAGGTCCCCCTCGGCGATGTGGTCGAACAGGTAGCCGGTCATGGCCCCGGCGCGCCGGATCCCGAGCTGGAAGGTCCCGCGCCGCGTCGGCGAGGAGGGAAGCGAGAACGGCGCTTCGCCGACTCCCAGCACCGACAGCATGACGAACTGACCGGGCCGCCAGTTGAATTTCTCCGCCAGGCCCGGGTCGGTGAAGCGGAGATCGTAGAGCCTCACGTCCGGCGTCAGCTCGCGGACCTGCATGATGCGGGCCGGGGCGGGAACGTAGGGATTGTCGCCCGTGGGGAGGCGGCGGACCGATGTCCGGGCCGTCGCGGGTTCCGGGATCACGAAGCTCATAGCTCACCTCGGACGTAGTTGAAGACCTCCACCACGTTGATGCCGGTCGGACAGTTCTCGATGCAGCGCCCGCACCCGACACAGGAGGGCTTGCCGAACTCCCGCACGAACGCCTCCTGCTTGTGGTAGTACCGGTTCTTCACCCGGTCGGCGCGCTTCTCGCGGAAATTGTGGCCGCCGGCCACCATCGCGTACTCCCGGTAGAGGCACGAGTCCCAGGACCGCACCCGCGCCGCGCCGTCCTCGCGCGGGATCTCGTCGGCCACGTTGAAGCAGGTGCAGGTCGGGCAGACGATGGAGCAGGAGCCGCAGCAGAGGCACTTCTTGCCGAGCTCCTCCCAGACGGGATCCTCTTTCTTCAGCTCCATGACGTAGGGGAGGTCGGTCACGTTGAGCGAGAGGGTCGCCGCCTCCTGGCGCCGGCGAAGGCGATCCAGGTAATCCCGCGTGTCCTGGCGTGTGGCCGGCTGGAACATCCCGGGCGTCGCCCTGACGATGTCGTCGCCGCGCGCGCTGCCGACCGTCACGAGGTAGCGCCCCTCGAGGGGGGTCAGGAACAGGTCGAACCCGTCGTCGACGTTCGCGGTCCCGAGCGAGTGGCAGAAGCACTTTTCGTCGGGAAAGCACCCGTACCCGATCACCGTCAGCATCTCGCGGTTCTTCTTGTAGTAAGGGTCCGCGTAGTCCGCGAGGTACATCATGTCCATGATCTTCAGCGCATGGATGTCGCACGCGTGCGCCCCGAAGTAGACGCTCGGGCCCGTGGTCCCATCCTGCCCCTGCGCCATCGGGAGGCCGCCACGCCGCTCGACCATGGAGAAGCGGGGCTTCAGAAGCAGTTTCTTGAGCGGGAGGATGGTGCGCACGGCCTCCGGCCGCGCCTTCGCGACGTCCTCGATCAGCTCGATCGCGAAGACCCCGGGCACGCGCTCGACCGGCGCGTACAGCGGTCCCCAAGCGCGAACTCCCTCGAGGAAGGTTGGCAGCAGTTCGGTTTTCATCCGCAGGGTCTGCATTCGGGTCCCCCTGGAGTCCTATCTTCGTTCGGTGCAATTTCCGTGCAAGCGAATAATATTTGGCATTTTTTGAGTATTGCCTAAGTTGTTTCGGGGCATGGGGTTTGCGGAATGGGTACCCGAGGAGGCTCCCGCCACCTGTCCCTGAGGGCAGCCTTCCGGCGCAAGAACCTTTCGCCGTATTCACAGGATGGAAGCGCGGACGCAACTGTTGCGCCGGGAACGCTCCAGCCGGGCCGCAGCCACGGTCCGCCGCCCCCGGCACCCTGGCCGTCGCACGATTGGCCCCGGAGGGGCACCTATGCCATTCTGCCCCGAACATCGGAGTCGAGAGGAGAGGACGCGCGCATGAAATTCGCCCTGATTGTCTTCACCATCATCCTCACCGGGGTGGGAGCGGTCATTGCCGACCCGACGAAGACCGAGTGGAGCGGCCAGTACGCGCTCGGGTATTCGGCTCCGCAGGGCCCGGCCAGCGACTTCATCAGCAGCGGCTGGATGTTCCAGGGCGGCTTCACGTGGCGCCCGACCTCCGGCCCGTTCGGCCTCCGGGGCGATCTGGCCGGGAACAAGTTCAACGCCTCCACCCACGCCCTCGACGGCTACCTCGACGGCAACATCAGGGTCTGGTCGCTGACGGCGGACGCTGTCTACGATTTCAGGACGCGTGGACCGGTCGGCTACTACGTCACGGGCGGCGTCGGCATGTACCGCCTCTACGCCAACCTGACGGTCCCCACCTGGTACGAGGGATACTGGTGCGATCCCTGGGGATGGTGCTACGTCGGCTACTACCCCGGCCAGCGGACCATCTGGGACAAGGCCGTCTACGAGTTCGGCTACAACCTCGGCGCGGCCGTCACCTACAAGCTCCGGAGCCAGGGCCAGTTCTACGTCGAGGTGACCTACCACTGGGTCCAGACCGCGCAGTCCACCGAGTACATGCCGATCGTGATCGGCTGGCGCTGGTAGAACCGGTCCCGCGCCGGCGCCGCGGTCCGGGGCGTTCCCGAAGAAAGGGGGCAGGTCCGAAGAGCCTGCCCCCAGCGTGTTCTAGTCGACGGCGTCCCCGCTCGGGACGCCGTCCTGCGGGAACCGGCAGCGGGGCCCTGAGGGCCCGGCCGCCCGCTCCATCAGTCTACGGACAGACCCCCGAGCTGTTCAGCACGCGGGGTCCCGCCGTCGCGTTGCCGGCCGGGCCTTCGCCCGTGCCGTTCTGGCCGAGCACCAGGTACCAGTAGATGGCCCCTGAGGAGGGCGCTTCGGTGATCACGCTTCCCGTCGAGGTGCCCGCCACGGAGAGCCTGCTGCACGAATCGGTCGCCCGCGGTCAGCAGAGCCGGCAGCTGCGCCGCCACGCCCCGGTACAGGTTGTAGCTCGTGGCGAACAGCGCCGCGCTCCACTCCATGTCGGTCTTGCTGCCGGACAGGAAGTGCAGATTCGTCGCCTCGCCCGCGACCTGGATCGGCGCGCAGGAGAGACAGGACGGGTTGCCGCTGGTCGTGAGCTGGATCGACCAGGCGGTCAGCGTCCCGGTGTCGCCGGAGGCCGCGTCGTTGACCTCGAGCTTCCAGGTGCCGTTCGCCGCGATCCCGTTCAGGGCGGCGAGCGGCGTTTCCGGCTTGAAGCTGCCGGAGAACGGCGCGGTGCCCGAGGAGATCGGCGTCGTCGCCGAATCGTCGAACGTCGTGCCCGTGAAGTTGTCGCCGCTGCTGCCCCGGCGGCTCGAAAGCGGCACGACGGTCCCGTTCGGCGCCGATCAGGCGGAGGTTGAGGTCGCCGTCCCACGTGTGCGTGATCGAGAGCGTCACGTTCACGTCGAGGACGGTCCCGGTGGAGGCCACGACGAGGTTCGACTGCGACCGTGGCGTTGTCCGAGATGGTCTTCGGAACGTCGGTCGAGGGGAGCGTGCTCGTGGTCGAGCCCGGGGTCCCGGTCGGAAGGGTGAAGCTCGAGCTCCAGATCCCCTGCGTGCGTCGTGAACTGGATCGTGAAGTCGATCGTGCCCCCGCACGGGAAGGAGGGATCCACGAAGAACGAGAAGTGATTCGGGTTGCTGACCGCCACCGCGTCGGCGGCCATGTCGGCGAAGGTCGCCGCGTTGTCGGTGATGGTCACACCGGGGGTCGTCGTCGAGAGGACCGCCGACATGCCCGTCACGGGAGCCGTGCCGTTGTTGTGGGCCGTCACCGGCAGGACGACCGTCTCGCCCGGCTCGATCACGCCGTTCCCCCCGCCCGAGCCCGTGCCGATGCAGGCGTCCTGCTTCTGCGCGGACTGGTATTCGACGGAGGCTCCGCACGACTGCGGCGGGTAGGTCAGGATCAGGTCCCAGCCGCGTGATGCTGCCGGTGTCGACGCTCGGCGGAGTCGACGGCCAGCAGCTTCCAGGCCCCGAGCGCGTTCTTGCCGATGAAGGCCGACAGCGCCGCGTCCGGCTTGAACGATCCCGTGAAGGGCGCCGTGCCGCTCGCGATCGCCGTCGTGGCGTCGTCGTCGAAGACCGTGTTCGTGAAGTTGTCCCCGCTCGACCCGCGCTTGTTGCTCAGGATGATGTCGGTGTTGTCAGGGCCGATCAGGTGCAGCGTCAGGTCGCCGTCGAAGGTGTGCGTGATGTTCACGCGGACCATGACCTTCTGGACCACCTTGTTGTCCGTGACGCTGATCGTCGAGGTGCCGCCCGTCGGGCTGTTGTCGGGGATCGGAACGGCCGGGACGTCGTGTGGCCGAGTAGGTCGGGTTCACGTTCACCCCGGTTGTGAAGGTGTAGTACGCCCCGCCGTTCGTGCTGGTGGTCGTGTTGCCGGCCCCGTCGGTCGAGCGGACGGAATAGTAGTAGAGGGTGCAGGGGCTCAGCCCCGTGAGGTTCACCAGGTGAGACACCGCCATCGTGACGCTCGACGCGGACCCCGCGCTGGGCGGGAAGCTGGTGTCGAAGGTCACGTAGCTGTTCGAGGCCTCATCGGTGTCCCACAGAACGCGGGCGCTGTTGCCGGTGACGTTCGTCGTGTGGACATTCGAGATCGCCGGGCCCGTGCAGTCGACCTGGCTGGTGGCCGTGCGGGGGATGTTCACCCCGCCGCCGCCGTCGTCGGCGTCGATGTAGGTCGCCGTGATCGTATCGCCGGCGCTGACGGAGAGCGTCCCGTCGCCGTGGACCGGCGGGATCGCCGCGATCGGGAAGGTCCCCGTGAAGATCCCCGAGCCCGCCTCGGTGGCGGTCAGGGTCACGGTCTCGGGCGTCGGCTCGGTGCCCGACGCGATCGTGATGTCCTGGGTCGGGTTGCCGCGCAGGCTGTCGTCCCGCACGGTGAGCGTGAGGGTGTCGCTGCAGGCGTAGGTATCGCGGGCGAAGGAGACGCTCCCGACCGGGTTGAACGCGCAGATCGTCGCGTCGACGCCGTTCATGTCGAGCTGGCCGGTGACGTTCGGGTCGAGCCAGTCGCTCAGGCGCGTGGCGGGCGTGCCGCCACCCACCCACGAAACGGCCACCTTGCCGTACTCGTCCCACGTGATGCTCGAGCAGGACGCGGTGCCGCCGTGGAGCTGGCCGATGATGTGGTGGTCCTGGTTGAACAGCGGCGATCCGGACGATCCGCCCTCCGTCGTGCCCCAGGTGTACTGCTCGATCCGCCAGTGGTTGGCCCCGTAGTTCGTGCCATCCACGGCCGGATCGGCGTCGTAGGAGATCTTCTTCGCGTCCCCGGCAGGATGGTGGATGACGTGCGTCTCCGTCGGAGCCGGTGTCGCCGCGTTCCACCCGGGGAAGTAGGCGAGGAAGCTGGCGGGCGGGGGCCCGCTCATCTGGAGGAGCGTGAAGTCGCTGCTCGCGTAGTCGGCGAGCACCGTGGCGCCCGTGACGATCTGCGTGGTCTCGGGGGGCGGCGTGCCGGTCGCGCATCCCGGCCGCTCGAAGTTGAAGCCGAAGACGGTGCTGGCCCCCGCGCCACAGTGGTGGGCGGTCAGGACGTACGGGCGGCAGTCGTTGGCCGTCGTGTTGATGAGCGACCCGGAGCAGAACCCGCTCCCGCCGCTCAACAGGATCACCACGCCGCGCTTTTCGTTCTGCCACTGCGCCGCCTGCGGGCACATCGTGTCGATGTTGCAGGCGCCGGAGTCACCGAATCCCTCTCCGCCCATCAGGCGGCGCCCGATGGTCCCGAACGGCTTGTAACCGTGCGAAACGGTCCCCAGGTGGAGCGTGGGATCCTGCCCGCCGAGCTTCTCGGGCCAGTACAGCTCCACGACGAGGGTGTCCCCCTCGATCGGCGGCATCCAGAGCTGTCCGTGGCTCCGGACGTCGCTCGCCGTGTAGGGCCCCATCACGGTGGTCATGGCGGGGTCATAGACCCACAGGCTCGCGCCCTCCGGAATGCGGAAGACGTCGAACCCCAGCACCACCCAGATCGCGGAGTCGGTCGTGACCGAGAGACGCCAGATCCGGCCGCCGTCCTTCAGCGCTTCCCAGGTGCCGCTGTTGGCGGGGCTCAGGTCGGTGGTCATCGGGTAGCCGATGCGGAGCGGCATGTCCCCCCGCATCTCGGCCGCGTCCTCGCGGGCGAGCTGCTGGACGTTGACCGGCGGCGAGACCCAGCGGCCCACCTGCTCGAGCGGCACGAGCTCGTGGCGCCCCGGCGCGATAGGGCCCTGGGCAGCCGCGGCGAATGCGGCCGTCATGAGCGCGACGACCGCGAGCGCTGCGGTCAATCCGCCGAGCGCGCGGATGACGAGCGCGTCCCGGGAACGGGAATAGGCATGATTCGACATGATCCCCCCTATAGGTTGGAAGAAAACAGGCCCACTTTACAGCCTTGTTAAAGTACGACGATTTCAGCGCCGATACATTCAAAGAAGCGCGGAAAAATCGAACCCGGTCATTTTCTCCCTGCGGGGGCCCCGGGGGTCGGCCGGCCCCTGATCCCCTCGCCCCTCGTGGTCCTTTTCCGTCCGGGCCGTGACGCCTGCGCCGCCGTCGGGCAGGCAGGCACGCCGCCTCGGACGGCAGGCGAGGCCGCGCCCCGGTCCGGCCCGGAACCGCGGCAGGGCTGCGCCCGGAGGCGGGGCGGGCTGGAAGCACCCGCAAGGCGCGGCCGGGAAAAGGCGCGCTGGCGCAAGTTTTTCGGCTCCCTCGCTCAAATCAGCGGCGCTCGGGCCCGTTCACAGCGTAGATTCTCGTGGAAACGCGGGCGCGCGGGGTGTCCCCGCCGTGACCGTCTCTCGAGCGGCAGGGCACGCCGCTTGCTCACAAGAGTTGGATTTCTGTGCGGCGCACCCGGGCCTGGCTGCCCGGACAGCGGCGCCGCCCAGGTTCGCAACCCGGGGGGACGTCACATGAAGCGAATCGCCTGCTGGACCTTCTGCCTCCTCATCGCGTGCGGCGCCGTCTTCGCCGCGGATCCGTCGGTGCTCGTCCGCGTCGAGCGGCGGACCGCCGACGATCTCAGGATCCTGAGGTCGGCGGACCTGCCCATCGTCATGGAACTGGACACCTGCCTGCTCCTCGAGGGCTCCCCCGACGATCTGGCGCGCCTCGAGAAGGAAGGTTACGAGGCGAAGGTCCTCGATTCGAACCCGGCGGCATGGGATTACCTGGTCGTCGGCCTGCGGCCCGACTCGAACCTCCGCGCCCTCGAATCGATCGGAACGGTCCTCCTCGGCGAGAAGAACTGGATCCTGCTGCGCGTGCCCCCCCGGACCACCTTCGAGGCGTTCGAGCGGGCGCAGGTGTTCCTCTCCCGCGTGCCGCACGAGCCCGTGTCGCTGCCCAGGGAAACCCCCTCGCTCGCGCCCGCTCCGCCGCTCGCCGCGGCGGGCGAGCTGCTCGCCGACCCTCTCGTCCAGCAGATGGTGAACACCGTCAGCGCGACGCAGATCAGCCAGTTCTGGACCGACCTGACCACGAACCCCCCGACGGGCACCCGCACCTCCTCCTCCCAGGGGTGCGCCGACGCGGGGACCTACTGCTACAACAAGTACGGCACCTGGGGGATCCCCGCCGCCTACCAGAACTGGAGCGGCACCTACAAGCCCAACGTCATCGGGACCCAGGAAGGCGCGATCAACCCCGGCAACGTGTACATCGTGATCGGCCACCTGGACGACATGCCGTCCTCCGGCCTCGCCCCCGGCGCCGACGACAACGCCTCCGGCTCGATCGACGTCCTGGAATCGGCGCGGGTGATGAGCTGCTACGCCTTCCGCAACACGATCAAGTACATCAACTGCACCGGGGAGGAGCAGGGGCTCCTCGGCTCCGAGGCCTACGCGGCCGACGCGGCGAGCCGGGGCGAGAACATCCTCGGCGTCATCAACATGGACATGATCAGGCTGGCAGGGGGACGGATCGCCGAACCCCGAGAACCTGGACCTGAACTACAACGCGGCTTCCCAGGACCTCGGCCAGCGGTTCGCCGCGGCCGCGACGACCTACGGGACCGGCCTCATCGTCGACGCGTTCCTCTGCCCCAGCCTGAACGCCTCGGACCACTACCCGTTCTGGACGCGCGGCTGGAAGGCGGTCTGCGGGATCACCGACAACGAGGGGTACTGCAGCCACGGCGGGAGCTATCCCTACTACCACACCTCGAACGACACGATCGCGAACAACGGCAACCCGGCCTTCTTCTACACCGTGGTGAAGGCCTCCGTGGCCACCCTCGGCGAGCTCGCCGAGCCGTTCAAGATCGCCTACGACCGCACGGTCTACCCCTGCGGCGGCGGCACGGTCCGGATCTACCTGGGGGACCGCGACCTCAACACGAATCCCTCCTCCGCCGAGACCGTCACCGTGGGCATCACGAGCGACACCGAGACGACCCCCGAGGACGTCGTGCTGACGGAGAAGACCGTCAACTCGATGATCTTCACCGGCACCATCCCCACCACGAGCGGACCGCCCGTGCACGGGGACGGCCTCCTGAGCGTCTCGCCCGACGATCACCTCACGGCCCGCTACACCGACGCGCTGGACTGCAACGGCGCCACGAACGTCCCCTACAGCGTGACCGCCCAGACCGACTGCACCGGTCCCGTCATCTCCGGCGTGCAGTCCCTCAACGTGACGGGGAACTCGGCGGACGTGACCTGGACCACCGACGAGGCCTCGACCAGCGTCGTCCACTACGGCACCACGCCTCCGGGCGGCTCCTCCGCCTCGAGCGCCGCGCTCGTCACCGCCCACGGCGTCCACCTGACGGGGCTCGCCGAGTGCTCGACCTACTACTTCTGGGTCGAGTCCGCGGACGCGGCGGGCAACGTCGCCACGAACAACAACGGCGGGGCCTGGTACATCTTCCACACGGGGAAGAACGTCAACCCGACCTACGCCTACGCCGGCTCGCCCGTGTCGATCCCGGACAACAGCGCGACCGGCGCCTCGGTGACGGTCAGCGTCCCGGACGTGAACACGATCGTCGACGTGAACGTCAAGGTGAACGTCAACCACACCTTCGACGGCGACCTGACCCTCTCGCTCATCGGCCCCGACGGCACCACGGTCCTGCTGTCCAACAGGAGGGGAAGCTCCGGAGACAACTTCACGAACACGGTCTTCGACGACCAGGCCACGACCCCGATCGCCAGCGGAACCGCCCCGTTCACCGGCTCGTTCAAGCCCGACGCGCTCCTCTCGGCCTTCAACGGCAAGGCCCCCGCCGGGACCTGGACGCTGAAGGCGGTGGACAGCGCGAGCACCGACGTGGGAACGATCGTCGGGTTCGAGCTGCAGCTCTCCTACCCGCCGCAGGCGTGCGGACCGGCGATCGCCTACCTCTCGTCCACGAAGACCGACGCCTGCAACGGCTCCGGCTCGGGCGGAGGCAACGGGGTGATCGAGCCCGGCGAGACGGTCGGCCTCGTCGTGACCGCGAAGGACAACGGCACCGCCCCCGTCACGGGCGTTTCCGCCGTCCTGACCACCTCGACACCCGGCGTTACCGTCACCGACGGAACCGCGACCTTCCCGAACATGGCGGCCGGAGCCTCGGCCCCGAGCAACCCGGACCACTTCCAGTTCGCGGTCGATCCGTCGTTCCCCTGCGGGAACACGATCGACTTCGCGATCCAGTTCACCTCCAACGAGGGCTCCTGGAGCGACGCCTTCTCCTACTCGACCGGGACGCCGGGCCAGGCCACCAACACCTATTCCTCCACGGACGTGCCCAAGACGATCGCCGACAACGCGACGGTGACGTCGAACCTCCCGGTCTCGAACTCCGGCACCGTGGGGGACGTGAACGCGACCGTCACCCTGACGCACACCTGGGACGGGGACGTCACGCTCGTCCTGATCGGGCCCAGCGCGACGCGCGTCACGCCTGTCGGCGCGCCACGGCAGCTCCGGCGACAACTACACGGGCACGGTCTTCGACGACGAAGCGACGACCGCCATCGCCTCCGGCACGCCCCCTTACACCGGGAGCTTCAAGCCCGACTCTCCGCTCTCGGCGCTCGACGGCGGCGCGGCGGGCGGCACCTGGAAGCTCGAGGTCAACGACGCGGCCTCCGGCGACACCGGCACGCTGACCGCCTGGTCGCTGACGTCTGACGGCGACCTCGGCCCCGACCTGCCTCTCCTGCACGCCGACCCAGGTCGCGGGCGAGGCGACGAACCTGCGCTTCCTGCCCGGCAGCAAGACGGGCATGGAGTGGAGCGCGGCGCAGTACGCCACGAGCTACAACCTGTACCGGGGCGAGGCGGCGGACCTGCCGGCCCTGCTGACCGCGGGGACCGATTCGTGCAGCAGGCTCTCCGTGGCGGGCACCTCGACGGGGAGCGTGATCACGGAGAGCGCCGCCGTCCGGAGCCATCTACTGGTACCTGGTGCGCGGCCAGAACGGGGCGGGCGAAGGGTCCGCCGGCAACGCCACGGCCGGACCGCGCACGCAGAACTCCTCGGGGACCTGCCCGTAGCCCCGGGGCGCGCACGACGCTGGAACCACGAGAAACAGCCCGGAGGGGGGCAGGTCCCCGGACCTGCCCCCCTCTCATGAACCGAGCGGACAGGTTCCGCTCCGGGTCCCTCGACCCGACGCCGTTCCCGGCCCCGGAGGCCTTCGGATGAGACACCTCGCCGCCTGGTGCATCTGCCTCGTCATCGCCTGCGGCGCCGCGCCGGCCGGGGAGCCGTCGTACCTCATCCGGGTCGAGCGCAGGGGGGCGGGAGACCTGGCGATCCTCAGCTCCGCCGGCCTGCCGGTCGTGCAGGAGCTGGACACCTGCCTGCTTCTGGAGGGAACCCAGGAGAGCCTCGCGTGGCTCGGCAAGCGCGGCTACGAGGCGGGGATCATCGACCTGGATCCGCAGCGCTGGGACTACCTGGTGGCGGGCCTGAGGCCGGACTCGAGCTTCGAGGCGCTCCAGGCGGCCGGGACGGTCATCCTGGCGGAGGGGAACTGGGCGCTGCTGCGGGTCCCGCCCCAGAGCTCGATCGAGGCGCTCGACCGGGCTCAGGCGTTCATCGCGAGGGTGCCCCACGAGCCGGTGGAGCCCCCCAGGGTCCAGGCCCCGCTCTTCCCCCTCCCGGCCCGGGCGGCGGACGGCGAGGCGCCTGCGTTCACCGGCGGGGACCCGGGCTTCATCCCGGGCACGGCGGGCCTGCCCCTCGTCCAGCAGATCGCGAGCTCGGTGAGCACGACCCAGATCAACCAGTTCTGGACCGACCTCACGACGAACTCGCCGACCGGCACCCGCTACTCATCCGCGCAGGGATGCCGCGACGCGGCAACCTACTGCTACAACAAGTACGTCTCCTACGGCATCCCGGCCCAGTACCAGAACTGGAGCACGGCGCGGGCGCCGAACGTGATCGGGACGCTCGAAGGGGCGGTCAATCCCGCCGACGTCTTCATCGTCATCGGCCACCTCGACGACCTTCCCTCCTCGGGATCCGCGCCCGGGGCCGACGACAACGCCTCGGGCTCGGTCAACGTCCTCGAATCGGCCAGGGTCCTGGGCTGCTATGCCTTCAGGAACACGGTGAAGTTCATCAACTGCACGGGCGAGGAGCAGGGCCTGCTCGGCAGCGCGGCCTACGCGGCCGACGCCGCGAGCCGGGGCGAGAACATCCTCGGCGTCCTGAACATGGACATGATCGGCTGGGCCGGGAACGGCACGCCGAACCCCGAGAACCTCGACCTCAACTACAACGACGCCTCGCAGGACCTCGGGCTGCGCTTCGCCCAGGCGGCGAAGACCTACAACACGGGCCTCGTCGTGGATGCCTTCCTCTGCCCCAGCCTGACCGCCTCGGACCACGCCCCGTTCTGGCAGCGGGGCTGGAAGGCGGTCTGCGGCATCACCGACAACGAGGGGTACTGCAGCCACGCCGGCAACTACCCCTACTACCACCGCTCGACCGACACGATCGCCAACAACGGCAAGGCGAACTTCTTCTACTCGGTGGTGCGGACCTCGGTCGCGACCCTCGCCGAGCTGGCCCAGCCGTTCCGGATCGCCTTCGACCAGGAGCTCTACACGTGCGGCGGCGGCGCCGATCACCGTCCTGCTGGGAGACCGGGACCTCAACGCGAGCCCCACGGCCGTTGAAACCGCCCCCGTCGGCGTCAGCAGCCTCGCCGAGCCGACCCCCGAGACGTTCCTCCTGACCGAGAGGGGCGTCAACTCCATGATCTTCCAGGGGACCATCCCGACCACGAGCGCGCCCGCCGTGCACGGGGACGGGCTCCTGAGCGTTCTCCCCGACGACCGGCTGACCGCGCGCTACGAGGATGCGCTCGACTGCACCGGAGCCGCCGGCGTGGTCCACACCGCGACAGCGAAGCGGGACTGCGCCGCCCCGGCCATCACCGGAGTCCAGGCGTCCGCCGACGGAAACGGCGCGACGATCACCTGGACCACCAGCGAGCCGGCGACGAGCGTGGTCCGCTACGGCACGGTCCCGGGCGGCGGCTCGGCGGCTGTCGGACGCGACGCTCGTCACGGCCCACGCCGTCCCGCTCCAGGGTCTCGCCGAGTGCGCGACCTACTACTTCCGGGTCGAATCCACCGACGAGCTCGGAAACGAAGCCTCGAGCGACAACGGCGGGGCCTGGTACTCGTTCACGACGGGCAGGAAGAACCAACCCGACGTACGCCTACACCGGTCCCGCGGCGCCGATCCCCGACAACGATCCCAAGGGCGCCTCGGTCTCCGTCGAGGTCCCCGACCCCAGCCCCGTGGTGGACGTGAATCTCCTGGTGCACCTCTACCACTCGTTCGACCAGGACCTGGTCCTGTCCCTCACCGGCCCGGACGGCACGACGGTGATCCTCTCGAACCGGAGGGGCGGCTCGGGCCGCCACTTCACCGACACCGTGTTCGACGACCAGGCCTCGCTGCCGATCGCGAACGGATCCGCCCCGTTCACCGGCGCCTTCCGGCCCGAGCAGCCCCTCTCCGTTTTCAACGGCAGGAGCGCGTCCGGCACCTGGACGCTCAAGGCCGTGGACAACGCGGGAGCCGACATCGGAACGATCGTGGAGTTCGAGCTCAGGCTCCTGTACCCGCCGCAGGTCTGCAGCGGGCTCGCGATCACCATGCTCTCGTCGGAAACGACCGATCTGTGCGGCGGCGCGGGCGCGGGGGGCGGCAACGGCCTGGTCGATCCCGGCGAGACGGTCCACCTGGCGGTGAAGGCGCACAACGCGGGCAGCGCCCCCGTCACGGGGATCGTGGCGTCGCTGAGCACCACGGCCCCCGGCGTGACGGTCACGGACGGCTCCGCCGTCTTCGGCGACCTCGCTCCCGGCACGCTCGGCCCCCGGCGGCCCGGCGCCGTTCGCGTTCTTCGTGGACCCCTCGTACCCCTGCGGCGCGGCGATCCCGTTCGAGATCCGGTTCGCAGGCAACGAGGGAGCCTGGACCGACTCCTTCTCGTTCTCGACCGGGACGTCGGCGATCGTGACGCCGACGTTCGGCGCGGCCGACCTGCCGAAGACGATCGCGGACCAGGCGACGACCTCGTCGAGCCTCGTCGTGACGGAGGCGGGCACCGTGCTGGACGCGAACGTGGAGCTGACGCTGGCCCACACCTGGGACGGCGATCTCTCCCTCGCGCTCGTCGCACCCGGAGGGGCGCGCGTACCGCTCGCGAGCGGGTACGGCAGCTCCGGGGACAACTACACGGCCACGACGTTCGACGACGAGGCGGCCGCGGCGATCTCCACGGCAACGGCCCCTTTCTCCGGCGCCTTCCGGCCCGACTCGCCGCTGTCCGTCCTCGGACGGAATGGTCGCGGCCGGCACGTGGAGGCTCGAGGTCCAGGATGCGGGCCTCGGCGACAGCGGGACCCTGCAGAGCTGGTCCCTCAAGCTGACCGCCTCCGCTGTCCCGGCCTGCCAGGCCTGCGCTCCCGCCGCAGGCGGGCGAAGTCCCGGGCCTTCGTCTGGAGCAGCCCGGGCACGCTCGCCTGGAGCACCGCGGCGAACGCGACCGACTACACGGTCTACCGCGGCTCCGCCGCCACGCTTCCGGATCTCCTGGGCCCGGCGGACGACTCCTGCCGGCGGCTTTCCACGGCGGCCCTCACCACCGGGCCGGTCCTGCTCGAGACCCCGCTCCCGGGATCCTTCCTCTGGTATCTCGTCCTCGCCCGCAACAGTCTCGGCGAGGGGCCCGCAGGCGACGCGAGCGCGGGCCCGCGGCTCCTGAACGCTGCCGCGCCCTGTCCCTGACGGATCGCGGCGGGCGGCCGGGAGGCGGGCACCGCGCCCGGCGCGCGCCATTCATCGGGACACGAGCGAATCGCTCCTGTCCCGCCCATTGAATGCGCACCAAATCGGTCCGCGATTCATTGATTTTCGTGAAAATTTCCGCGTCGCTCCTCGCATGGAGCACCCTTTGCTCTACTATGACGGGGTTCGCTCCACCGGGCCGATCGGCGCACGGTCGCAGTCGCCAGATCGGAGACGTCGCGCGCGAGCAGTCGCTCCCGCGCTGGAGGCACGATGCGAGAGTTGATCAGGGAAAGCAGGCACCTGGTTCACGCGGCGGGTCTGTTCCTCGCCGGCGTCCTCATCTTCCTCATCATCCGCGCGATCCTGATGCCCGCCGGATTCGGAAGCCTCGGCCACTACAGACCCGGCGCCCTCGACGACGCCGCCGGCCGGCCGCTCCTCTTCGCGGGGCGCGCGGCCTGCGAAGGGTGCCACTCGGATATCGCCGAGGCGCGCAAGGGAAGCAAGCACGAAGGGGTCGCCTGCGAGGCCTGCCACGGCGCGCTCGCCGCCCACGCCGCCGATCCCACCACGGGCAAGCCGGCGAAGCCGGACGTGGCCACCATCTGCCTCGTCTGCCACACGAACAACGTCGCGAAGCCCAAGACCTTCCCCCAGGTCGACCCCAAGGAGCACTCGGGGGGCGAGTCCTGCGGGTCGTGCCACAAGCCGCACCATCCGGAAATTTCTTAGGAGGGCGCCGCATGCCTTTCGACAGACGGGAATTCCTCAAGCAGACGGGCAAGGTCCTGGTGCTGACCGCGGCCGCGGCGGAGGCGTTCGACTTCCTGGTCGCCGGCGAGCCGGAGAAGGCGCCGAACTACAAGATGTCCGATCACTGGTGGGCCATGATGATCGACATCGAGAAGTGCATCGGGTGCGGCAACTGCGTGCGGGCCTGCAAGAAGGAGAACGACGTCTCCCTCGAGCCCTACTACTTCCGGACCTGGGTGGAGCGCTACCACGTCCCGGCCAAGGACCCCGCCACGCTCGAGGCCGAGGACCATCCCGAGGTCGATTCCCCGAACGGGGGCTACGACGGGTTCCCGGAGAAGTACCGCTCCGGGGACGGCTCGAAGAACTTCTTCGTCCCCAAGATGTGCAATCACTGCGCGCACTCCCCCTGCGTGCAGGTCTGCCCCGTGGGCGCGAGCTTCGAGAGCCCCGACGGCGTCGTCCTCGTGGACAAGACCTACTGCCTCGGGTGCCGCTACTGCGTGCAGGCCTGCCCCTACGGCTGCCGCTACATCGATCCGCGCAAGAACGTGGTCGACAAGTGCACGCTCTGCTATCACCGGATCACGAAGGGCCTGACCACCGCCTGCTGCGAGAACTGCCCGACCGGGGCGCGCAAGCTGGGCGACCTGAAGGACCCGCGCGACCCGATCCACGACTACCTGAGGACCCACAAGGTGCAGGTCCTGAAGCCGCAGATGGCAACCGGCTCCAAGGCCTACTACAACGGCCTCGACGTTTCGGTGAGGTAGGCGAACCATGGACGAAATCCTGCACGGCGTACAGGGCTTCATGTATCCGAACGAGATGGAGCTCCAGTGGAGCGTCCTGATCGTGCTCTACCCGTTCCTGACCGGCCTCGTGGCGGGCGCCTTCATCCTCGCGTCCCTGGAGCGGGTCTTCAACGTCGAGGCGGTGAAGCCGACCTACCGGCTGGCGCTCCTGACCGCCCTCGCCTTCCTGCTCATCGCTCCCCTGCCCCTGCAGCTCCACCTCGGGCACCCGGAGCGCTCCTACGAGATGTACCTGACCCCGCACACGAACTCGGCGATGGCGATGTTCGGCTTCGTCTACCTCTGGTACCTGCTCGCGGTCCTCGTGCTGGAGATCTGGCTCGATTACCGGAAGGACATCGTCCTTGCCGCCCGCAGCAGCACGGGATTCAAGCGGACGTTTTACAGGATCCTCACCCTCGGCTCGGACAACATCAGCCCGCGCTCCCTGGAGATCGACGACAAGGTCGGCAAGTTCGTCACCGTCATCGGCATCCCGTCCGCTTTCCTCCTGCACGGGTACGTCGGATTCATCTTCGGATCGATCAAGGCGAACCCATGGTGGTCCACTCCGCTCATGCCGATCGTGTTCCTGTTCTCGGCGATCGTCTCGGGGATCGCGGCGGTGATGCTCCTCTACATGATCATCACCTGGATCCGCGGCGGCGAGCCCGACATGGACTGCGTCGACACGATCGCCCGGTACCTGCTGTACGCGTTCATCATCGACTTCGGCCTGGAGATGCTGGACCTCATCCACCGCACCTACGAGGCGGACGAGTCCTTCAAGAGCCTGAACTTCCTGATGCACGCCAAGCTCTACGTCTCGCAGATCCTCATCCAGATCATCTTCGGCACCCTGATCCCGATCCTGCTCCTCGCCCTGCCGCAGATCGTCAGGCTGACGGCGAGAGCCCGGAAGGGGTTCTACGTGCTTGCCGGCTGCCTGACGCTCATGGGGATCTTCGCCATGCGCTGGAACGTGGTGATCGGGGGCCAGCTCTTCTCCAAGAGCTTCCTCGGCTACACGACCTACAAGATGGGATTCGCGACGAGGGAAGGGCTCCTGCCCGCTCTCATCCTGCTGGTTCTCCCCTTCCTGATCCTCTACCTGCTGATCAGGATCCTGCCCCCATGGCCTGACAAGAAGGAAGCCTGAGAGGGGGCCGCGCGGCAGGGGTCAGGGTTTTTCGGAGAGCAACGGGGCGCAGCGCAGATCGAGGGCGAACCGTCCCCGTGCCCGGGGCGCAATCCGGATGTCGGGGCACTTCTCCGCCAGGCGGCGGCGAAGCAGCAGGAGCCGGCATTCGAGGTTGTCCTTGAAATCCGGCAGGCCCAGGGACTTGTCGAGCCGCAGCTCCCTGTTGGAGAACTCCACGCGCGCCTGGTCCCGGTGCTCGCCCAGGAGTTTCCAGAGGATCTTCGCCGGCAGGCCCCGGATCAGGTACTCCCCGTCCACCAGGATGCATTCGTCCGCGCGGTAGAAGGCGATCTCGCGCCGCGGCATGGCGCGCGCCCGCTCCGGCTTCGTGCCTCGATCCGGCGCCTCCGGGCGCGCCGCTTCCTCGGAGGGATCGGCAGCCCGCTCGAGCAGCAGCACGTTCTGGATGGCGATGGCGATGTAGCTGCCGAGGAGCTCGAAGTAGGCCTTGTCGGCCTCGTGGAAGCGGTAGGGGATCTCGCTCTCGACGCACAGGACCCCGATCAGCTCGCCCCGCACCAGCAGGGGGATGCCCAGCTGGCTTTCCGGCTGGGCCAGGCCCGGCAGCGGGATCCGCCTCTCGTCCGGGCAGACCCCCTTCGCCCGCGCCCGCTCGCGGACGGCGTTCGCGTAGAGCATCTCCCGCAGCATCCCCGAGATCCGGATCGGCTTGCGCGCCTCGGCGACCATGCCGATGATCCCCTCCCCGTAGCCGACCTCCGAGCCCGCGCCGCTCTGGGGGTAGCCGCGGCTCGCGATCGTCACGAGCCGCCCTTCGTGCTCACCCGCGAGGAGGAGCATCGAGTGACGGAAGCCGAACAGCTCCTCGAGGCCAGCGAGGATCGAGTCGAGCAGGTTCTCGAGGCCCGACTCCCGGTTGATGCGCGCCGAGAGGTCCTGGAGCGCCTTCATGGTGGACAGCGCCTCCGCCGCCGTCTTGCGCGCGCGGTCCGCGCTGTTTCCGAACCCCGGCTCCTCGGAGGCCCGCTCGACGGACAGGACCTCGTAGATGTCCGCGGCGAGCAGCTTGAAGATCCCCTTGAGGCCCGAGTAGGACGCGATCGCCTCCACCCGGAGCGCCATCGAATCGAACAGAGGCCCGCTCGTCTCCGACCGCACGTACCGCAGCCGCAGCTCGTAGCATTCGGCCGTGTCCGGATCGATGACGCGCACGAGCGCGCGGGGGTTGCCGGCGATGTTCTTGCGGCTCTTGTTGAAGAACTGGAAGGAGAGCGCGACGTGGGACGGGTCGACGTAGTCCACGTGGCTCAGGTAGGCGACGTTCGGGACCCCGGACCGCGAGCAGGTGAAGAAGGTCGCGGGGATCAGCCCCTGGAAACAGGTCGCGAGGCTCTCGAGCGCGATCGTCACCGGATCCGCTCCCCCGCCCCGGGCCCGGGGGTCTGGTTGAAGACCTCCGCGACGCGGATCCGGATCGCCGTGCAGGGCCACGTCTTCCAGGCCGCGCTCACGGCGGCGGGCATTCCGATCGCGTCGAGATCCGCGCAGAACCGGTCCACCTGGCGAAGAACGAGCGCCTTCTCCCGGGGAGCCGCCGGGCGCGCGCCCGCGAAGGCCCCCTTGAGCTGGCAGGCCCGGTCGTCGGTCGGCCGTCCGAAGACCAGGGCGGCCCGCCCGTTCTCCTCGAGGTCCGGGAGGATCCGCCCGGCCGCATCCCTGAGCACGAATGCCGTGATGTGGGTCCGGTCCTCGTCCACGCTCACCGCCCAGACCCGCACCCCGCCGGGGGCGAGGCCCGCGCCGCAGGTCGCGAGGTGGATCGCGACGCCCCCCTCCAGAAACTCCGCCAACTCCCCTCTTATGACCGGCTTTTCTTTTCCCATGTTCCTTTTAGCATTTTTTTAAGAACAGGATAAGGCAAGTTTAGCAACCGCGCCCGGCCCAACCCGTTACATTCATCCCGTCAACAGATGGAGGTGACGCGATGAAGAAACTGCTCTCGATGACGCTCGGCCTGGGCATCCTGTCGATCACGGCGGCGGGCGCAGCCGGCGCTCCCCCCGCCGCGCCCGCCGCGGCGGACACTCCCCAGTCCCGGATCGAGCGGGGCGCCTATCTCGTCCGGATCATGGCGTGCAACGACTGCCACACGCCCATGAAGCTCGGTCCGCGCGGGCCCGAGCCGGACATGAGCCGGATGCTCTCAGGACATCCCGAGGCCGTCGTCATGCCCCCCCCGCCCGACCTCGGAAAGGGGCCCTGGGGCTGGGCCGGCGCCCTCACCAACACCGCGTACGCCGGACCCTGGGGCGTGAGCTTCGCGGCGAACCTGACCCCCGACAAGGATACCGGCCTCGGAACCTGGACCGAGAAGGTGTTCCTCGACGCGATCCGGAGCGCGCGGCACGAGGGGCGGGGCGGCCGATCCTCCCGCCGATGCCCGTCCCGGCCCTTGCGGCGGCGACCGACGAGGATCTGAAGGCGATCTTCGCGTACCTCAAGTCGATTCCGCCGGTCGCGAACCACGTGCCCCAGCCCGTGGATCCGCCCGAGGCGGGCCATCCCTGAGGCGCCCATGCGCGAGCGCTGGAGCCTGCGAGAGGAGGATCCGATGCGAACAACCGGCCTGTCCGGACGACCCGGCCCGCCGGGGGCCGGGACGCCCCCGCGCTGCGGGATCCGCGCGGCGGCGCGGTGGGTGGGCAGCCTGTGGCTGTCCTCCCTCCTGCTCCTCGCCGCCCCCGCCCTTCGAGCCCAGCCGGCGTCGCCCCCGCCGCCCGCCCTCCTTTCCCGGACCGGGCTCTACGCCGGTCCCGCGACGGGACCGATCGACCCGCGGAACATCCACTATGCCCCGCAGTACCCCCTCTGGTCCGACGGGGCCGTGAAGTCGCGGTGGGCCTTCATCCCCCCGGGAACCGCCATCGACGCGCGCGACACCGACAGGTGGGATTTCCCGGTCGGCACGAAGTTCTGGAAGGAGTTCGTCTTCGGCGGACGGAAAGTGGAAACCCGCTTCCTTTGGAAGACGGCCCCGGACGGGTGGGTCTTCGCGACCTACCTGTGGAACGAGGCCCAGACCGACGCCACGCTCGCGCCGGAGACGGGGGTCCGCGACTACGCCGAGATCGCGCCGGGCCGCAGGCACAGCATCCCCAGCGCGACCGACTGCAGGAGCTGCCACGACAGCGCGCGCACCGAGGTGCTCGGGTTCAGCGCGCTGCAGCTCTCCACGGACCGCGATCCGAACGCCCCCCACGCCGAGCCACTCGCGCCGGGGATGACGACCCTGCGTACCCTTGTCGAGAACCGTCTTCTCGATCCTCCCCGCGAGGACCTGCTGCGCAACCCCCCGCGGATCCGCGCCTCAAGCCCGCGCGAACGGGCCGCGCTCGGCTACCTGTCGGCCAACTGCGGCTCGTGCCACAACAGCGAGAACCCGATTGCCCCTCTCGGCCTCCTGCTCAGACACGACACCAATGCGAAGGACGGCGCCGGCGAGCCGGCCATCTCGACCACGATCGGCCGGGCAAGCCGGTACGCGCTGCCCGGGGCTCCCCCCGGCGGGACGATGAGGATCCGACCCGGCGCGCCTGATCAGAGCTCGCTGCTGTACCGGATGACCTCCCGGCGCCCCTCGTCCCAGATGCCGCCGCTCGGGACGGTGGTCGCGGACGACGAAGCGATCGCGCTCGTGAGGCGCTGGATCGCCGAGGACCTTCCAGCCCGCGTCGCACTGAGGGGTTGCCGGCGGGCAGGCTCCAACCCGCGCGGCCCCGCGCTGGCTTTGCGCTGCCGAAAGCCCCTATCATTGCGCCGGATCCCATGGGTGCATTGATCCAGGCGTTCGAGCGGGTGGCGCGCGATCGGGCGGCTCGCCCCGCGATCTGGTCGCGGGGCGAAGGGCGGCAAGTGACGTTCGCCGCCCTCGCGGAGGAATCGCGCAGCCTCGCGCGGACCATCGAGCTCGAGCCGGGCGCGCCCGTCGCGCTCGCGACCGGAAACGGGATCGCGTTCGTGGAGCTGTTCCTCGCCCTGCGGCTCCTCGACGCGCCGGTGGTGACCATGGACCCGGGGCTCTCGACCGCCGCGAAGGAGGCGCTCTGCCGCCGCCTTGGCGTCGGCGCCCTCCTGCATGCGGGAGAGGAGGGCGAACCTGTGGCGCCCGGGGCTCACCTTCTCCGCTTCCAGGGCGTCGCGCCCACTCCCGCCCCCCCCGGCACTGCGCTCGTGAAGCTCACCTCGGGGAGCACGGGCGAGCCGCTGGGAGCCTGCCTGACCGAGGATGGCCTTCTCGCCGGCATCACGCAGATCGGCGCGGGGATGGAGCTAGCCCCGGAGGAGCGCGTCCTCATCGTCATCCCGCTGTCCCACTCCTACGGCTTCGACAATGGCGTTCTTTCGCTCGCGGTGCTCGGAACGCCCCTCGTGCTGGAACCGTCCTACTTCCCCGCGCCGGCGCTGGCGGCCTTGGCCGAGGGCGAGGTGACGTTCTTCCCCGTCGTGCCTCCCCTCGTTCGCCCGCTCGCGGGCGTCGCGTGGCCCGCGCTCCCGCTCCGGCGCGTCATCTGCGCCGGCGGCCCGCTTGGCGAGGAGGCCGCCCGCGATTTCCGCATCGCGTCGGGCCGGCCGATCCACCAGTTCTACGGCGCCACCGAGAGCGGGGGCATCAGCTTCGAGCGCCATCCGGAGGAGCCCGGGGCCGAGGGGACGGTCGGCCATCCCCTGCCCGGAGTGCAGGTTCTCCTCGACCCCGACGACGGCCAGGTGAGCGTCCGCTCTCCCGCCAACTTCATCGGCCACCTCGGACGCGATCGCGAGCCCTCCGGCCCGCGCGTGGTCCTGACGGGGGACACCGCGAGGTGGACGGAGCAGGGGCGGATCAGGCTCACGGGCCGGACGGCGGACCTGCTCAACATCGGCGGCAGGAAACTGGCCGCGACCACCATCGAACTTGCCCTGCGCGCGATTCCAGGAGTGCGCGATGCGGCGGTCGTGGGCGTCGAGGACGCCTCGCGCGGGGAGCGCGTCGTCGCCTTCCTGGTGAGCGACCGCGCGCTCGACTTCCGCGACACGGCGGGCCTCGGCGTTCGCGAGGTGCGGAGGCTCGAGAGCCTTCCCTACACGGACCGCGGGAAACTGGACCGGCGCAGGCTCCGGGAGCTCGCGTCGGCTCCCCGGGACGGAACGTGACGGCTCTCTTCCCGGGATCCCGTCGTCGTGACGGGGCTGGGCGCCGTGTCGGGATACGGCGCGGGCGTCGAAGCGCTGAGGTCGGGGCTTTGCTCGGGAACCTCCTGCATCGCGGAGTTCGCGCGGTTCGACCATGGGCGCTATCGGACCCACATCGCGGCGGAGGTGCCGGAGGAGGCGCTCTCCCCGCCTCCCGGGACGGGGGAGGCGCGCCGTCTGACGCGCTCCGACCGGTATGCGCTCGCGGCCGCCGAGGAGGCTATGGCCGCGGCAGGGGGCGCGGGGGGGCTTGCCCCGGAGCGGACCGGGGTCTTCTTCGGATCGAGCACCGGCGGCTTCTTCGAATCCGAAAACTGGCTCGCCGCGGTGATCGGCGCGGCGAGCGGGGCGCGCCCGGCTCGACTCGCTGGCCGCGCAGCAGTACAACGGCCCGGGCGACGCGGTCGCGCGGCGGCTCGGCGTGCGCGGGCCGGTGGTGACCCTGTCCTCCGCCTGCACCTCGGGCGCGCTGGCGATCGCCGCCGGCCTCGACGCGATCGAGGACGGCGAGATCGACATCGCGATCGCGGGCGGGGCCGACTCCCTGTGCCGGATCACCTATGCCGGATTCAACTCCCTGCGGGCGGTGGACCCTCGCCCCTGCCGTCCGTTTCGCGCGGACCGGGCGGGGCTGTCGCTGGGCGAGGGAGGAGCCGCCCTCGTGCTCGAGCGCGCGAGCCGGGCGAGAGCGCGCGGGGTCCGGCCGATCGCCTCGCTGCTCGGCGCGGGATCGACCTGCGATGCCCATCACATGACCGCTCCCGCCCCGGACGGCTCCGGCGCCCTGCGGGCGGCGCGCTCCGCCCTCGCGGCGGCGGGCATTCAGCCGGACGAGCTCGCGTTCGTGAACCTTCACGGCACCGGCACGCCGCTCAACGACGCGGCGGAGTGGTCCGCGCTTGCGGCGCTGCTCGGCGGGCTCGCGGCGCGGGTGCCCGTCACCGCGACGAAGGGCGCGCTCGGGCACCTGCTCGGCGCCGCGGGCGCCATGGAAGCGGTCGCCACGGTGCTCTGCCTCGAGCGCGAGGAGGTTCATCCCACGCCCGGCGGCGGCACGATCGATCCGGCGACCCCCGCCCGGCTCGTGCTCGGCGCGCCGCTTCCCGTTCCCGGCGCGCGCTTCGCGCTCTCCCTCAACCTCGCTTTCGGAGGATCGAACGCGGCCCTGCTGTTCGGCCGGTGGGAGGAGCCATGACCTCCTCCGTCGCCGTGACCGGGCTGGGCCTCGTGAGCGGATTCGGGGCCGGCACCGGAGGACTCGGCGAGGCTCTGCGCTCGTCCGCACCCCGATTGTCCGAAGTCGGCGCGGAAGGGGGGTACCGCGTGCCCGGCGGGGCGACCCGCGCGGCGCTCGTGGGCGATGCCCGGCTCGAGGCTCTCGTTTCACCCGCGGCCGCGCGGCGCATGTCCGCTTCCTCGCGCTGGGCGGTTGCCGCCGCCAGGATGGCCCTCTCGGACGCAGGGCTCGGCGCGGAAGCGCTGCCCGCCGGGACGGGCGTCTACTTCGCGACCGCTTTCGGCGCGGTTCGATTCTCGGAGGAGCTGGTCAGGAGGATCCTGCTCGAAGGGCCGGAGTCCGCTTCACCGTTCCTCTTCCCCGAGACGGTTGCCAACGCTCCGGCCGCGCAGATCGCGATCGCCTGCGGCGCGCGCGGGCCGAGCGTCACGGTGACGCAGCGCGAGGCGGGACCGCTCCTCGCCCTCGGAATGGCCGCGCGGGACATCGCGCGGGGGCGCGTCAGGCTCGCGATCGCGGGAGCCGTCGAGGAAGCCGGCCCGCTGGTTCACGCCGTCCTCGACCGGTTCCGCGCCCTGGCGCGACCCGACGGGGCAGGCCGCGAAGAGGCACGGCCTTTCGATCTCGCGCGCCGGGGGTTCGTCATGGGAGAGGGGGCCGCGGCCCTCGTTCTCGAGACCGGGGAGAGCGCGCTGGAGCGGCGCCGCAGGGTCCGCGCGCGCGTCATCGCCCGCGGCGCGGCGTTCGATCCCACGGCCCCGGCCTGGTCCTGGGGCGCCGGGTACGGGACTCTCGCGGGCGCGATCGGGACGGGTCTCGAGCGCGCCGGGGTCGGGATCGGCGGCATCGACCGGATCGTCTCCGGCGCCTCGGGAAGCGTCGCGGGGGACCGGCTCGAGGCGCGCACGCTTCGCGCCATCTGGGGAGAGCGCCGCCTCCCGCCGATCCTCGCTCCGAAGGGAGTGACCGGAGAGTACGGCGGGGCCTTTCTCGCCGCCGCCGTCCTCGCGGCGGAGGGCGAGCCTTTCGGCCCCACGCCCGGTTTCCGGACGCTCGATCCGGAGTGCGGGGTCGTCCCCCACGACGGCGCGCCCCTGCCTCCTCCGGCGCTCTCCCTCGTGACCAGCCTCGCCGCGGGCGGGGCGGCGTCCTGGGTGCTCCTCGGCTCTCCCCGCGCCTAGGGCCTTCGCGGCGGGAGCGGCCCCGCGCGCGCACCGTCCGAGCGCGCGGCCCGGGCGGCCAGGGTCGTCCGCTGCGCCGACACGGGGTCACGGCCGCCCCCTCGGGCGCGTGTCCTGGGAGTCAGTCGGCGCGCGCTTCGCCGCCGGAATGAGCCTGCCTCCCGCCTCGAGTCTCCCGGAACGCGACCCCCTCGATCTCCAGAAGCAGGCTCTGCCCGGCAGATGTCGGCCTGAAGGTAGACCGCCACCGTCGCCGGATCGAGACGCGGAGCGAGCGCGTCGCGGATCGCGGGGAAATGCTCGGGGCGGCGCAGGTAGATCTTGAGCAGGTCGAACCGCAGGCTGCCGCCGCACTTCGCCCCCGCGTCAGCGGCCGGACCGTCGAGCAGCGCCCCGATGTTGGACAGCGTTTCCTCGAGCTGGCCGAGCGGCTCGCCGACGTGCGTTGTTGCGTGCCCGACGACGCTCGCCGTGCCGGACAGGAAGAAAGCCCGGCCCCAGTCCGGCGGGGGCACGGTCCCCCGGGAAAAGGACGGACTCTTCGGTCCGTAGGCGGGCGGGTAGCGGTAGGCGCTGACCTGGCGGGGGTTCTCGACCTGCGTCCCAGGCTCGCCGGCCCGCCGCGAAGGCGACGAGCAGGGTCTCCCCGGTCGTCCCGACCGCGCTCGCCGCCGAGAAGCGCTCCTCGGCCGCGGCGCCATATCGCTCCTCGAAGCCGAGGGCCCGGCCCGCGTTGAACCGCTTGTAGCGCTCGCTCCCCCCCTCGTCGTCGTTGATCCTCGGCACGTAGTTCCACGAGCGCTGCAGCCACGGATAGCCGCGATCCTCCAGCAGGGCGAGCAGGTCCCGGTAGACCGCCAGGGCGGCCTGCTCGATGTCCTCCGCGGCCGGGATCGAGGCGCAGCCGAACAGCGCACCGCCGTCCTCCGCCCAGGCGAGGGTCCCGCGTCGGAAGCACGCGGCGCTCCGCGGCTGTCACCCAGGCCTCGGTCCACGCGAGAGGCGCCGAGAACGGCGTTCGGGACCTCGAGGACCGGGTGATCCGCGTCGCGAGGTTCCGCCGGCGGGCCGCCGTAGCGGACCTCCAGCAGGACCCGCCCCGCGCATGCCCGCGAGAGCCTCTCCGATCACCGCGGAGGGACGCACGAGCAGGGTCAGTCCTCCGCCCCTCTCTTCGAACGAGCCTGCCTCCGGATCCAAGGGAACCGCTCCTCCGTCGTGAACGCGCGGCCCGCGCGGTATTGCGCGGAATAGTAGGGATGGCGCGGGGCCCGTGTCAAACGGCACTTGCGCCGGCGGGGCGTTCTCGGCGATCCTCGTCACCGGCATGACCGAGGAGACAACCCGCCGGTTCAGCGCCGGCCAGAGGGTCGAGGATCTGTGCCGGGCCTGCGGCGCGATCCGGACGCACACCGTCATGGCCGTCGGCATCGTGCCGCCCGTGGTCCGCGTCGTCTGCGGATACTGCGGGAGCCAGCACAACTACAGGGGCGGCGAGGAGCGCGCCCGGGCGACCCGGACCGGCCGGGGGCCCGCGACGGGCGAGCCCGCGAACGCAGCGCACCGCCGGTGAGCCGCCGGGCGCGGGGGCCCTGCCTCCCGTCACGGAGCGCGAAAGGAGATACCCAGCGATGTCCAGCGATTCGACCGGAGGCGCGGGAGTGGACCTCGAGCTGATGTTCCGCAGGGTCATCCGCGAGGAGATGGGGCTCGGCCCCGCGATCCCCGCCGACAAGTGGCGCGGCGGCGAGATGGTCCTGCGCCCCGGCAAGCCGGGCCTGCAGGAGAAGAGCTGGCCGATCGAGACCTTCTTCCACAAGGTCGTGATGCTCAGGAACCGGCTGCGCGTCCTCGAGCAGCAGCTCAACGGGGCCGAGGTTCCCGAGGACCTGAAGGTCAAGCTCCAGGGATACATCACCGCGTGCTACGGGACCCTGACCAGCTTCAACGTGCTCTTCGCCGAGGAAGAGGACCGGTTCCGGGGGAGCAGCGCCGAGCCCTGAGCCGGCCCCGTGGCACGGCCACGGTTTCCGTCCGGCGGGCTCCGCTTGAAGGGTGTTCCGGAGACGTGGCAGAGCTTCGCCGTCGAGCGGAGCTGAATCCCGGCAGAAACAATCCCCGATTCCCGGTCTCCCACGGTAGAATCTGCGCCCATGAATCGCGCATTGGAACCGGGTGACGGGATTTCCCACTATCGGATCGTGGGCGCGCTGGGATCCGGGGGGATGGGCGAGGTCTATCTCGCCCAGGATCTCACCCTCGAGCGAAGCGTCGCGCTGAAGGTTCTTCCCCCGCGCCTCGTCCACAACGAGGAGAGGCTCCGGCGCTTCGTCATCGAAGCCAAGGCGGCGTCCTCGCTCAACCACCCGAGCATCGTCACGGTCTACGAGATCGGTTCGGGCGCGATCGAGCGGGAAGGGGGCGGGTCGGCTCCGATCCACTTCATCGCCATGGAACGGATCGACGGGCACACGCTGGCCGAGCTGATCCACGCCGACAAGGAAGACCTGCGGCGCCTGCTCGGCTACCTTGCGCAGGCGGCGGACGGCATCGCCAAGGCGCACGCGGCGGGGATCGTCCACCGCGACCTCAAGCCGGGCAACATCATGGTCTCGAGGGACGGCTTCGCGAAGGTGCTCGACTTCGGGCTCGCCAAGCTGATGGAATCCAGAGCGGCGGACGAGGAAGCCAGCGTCGCGCCCACCCGCACCGGCGCGCACACGGGCGCGGGGACGGTGATGGGAACCGTCGGCTACATGTCGCCGGAGCAGGTGCAGGGGAAAGCGGTCGACCACCGCTCCGACATCTTCTCGTTCGGCTGCATCCTCTATGAAGCCGTGACGCGCAGGCGCGCGTTCGAGGCGGACTCCGCCGTCGACACGATGCACAAGATCCTGCACGACGCGCCGGTCGAATCGCACGAGCTGAACCCGAAGGCGCCCGCCGACCTGCGCCGGCTGGTGCGGCGCTGCCTCGCCAAGAGCCCCGACCAGCGCCTGCAATCGATGAAGGACCTGGCCATCGAGCTGCGGGAGATCGCGGACAACTACGAGTCCCTTTCAAGCTCGACGAGCTCGGGGAGCGGCGTCTCCGCCGTGGGGGCGCTCCCCCGCCCCGCGGGACGCCGGACGTGGCTGATCGGCGGCGACGATCGTCGCGATTCTGGGAATCGCGGGGCTGGCGATCGGAATCGCCGGCCTCGTCCGCCATCGCGGCGCCGCGCCGGCCGAAGCGGCGCCGGCCGCCGGGCTGAAGATCACGAGCATCTCGGGGCGAGAAGGCGTTTCCGGCGTGGCGATCTCCGGCGACGGGCGCTATCTCGCCTATCCGATCGTCTCGTCGGAGTCGACGTCGATCTGGGTCCGGCAGATCTCCACGGGGAGCGAGGTCCAGGTCGTGCCTCCGCGCAAGGCGTGGGTGGGTCGCGCTTCGCTTCTCGCCAAACGGAGACTACGTCTATCTACCTCGTCATGGAGCCGGACCGGCCGGGGCTGACGACGCTCGAGCGGGTGCCGACTCTCGGCGGCCCGTCGCGCAAACTGGTTTCCGACGTCGGGTTATGGGTTCAGCCTGACGCCAGACGGCAAGAGCGTCGGCTTCATCCGGACGAAGCCCAAGTCCCGGGAGGCGTCGGCGATCGTGCGCGACCTCGAGCAGGGTCAGGAGAAGACGCTGGCGACGGTTGCCGAGCCGCTGATGTTCGAAGGCCCCCCCGCGTTGTCTCCCGACGGCAGGACGTTCGTCACGGTCATTCACACGGCGGAGAAGGGCATCCACGGGCAGTTCGTCGCGATCGACGCGGCGAGCCTGGCCCAGACCCGATTCGGCCCCACGGGCTGGGAGGCCGGGCAAGTCCACTGGCTCCCGGACGGGAAGGGACTCGTCGTCTCCGCGTACAAGTACGGCGAGACGGAACGACCGCAGCTGTTCTTCGTGTCCTATCCCGAAGGGCGGCACCGGAGGATCACGAGCGACTCCAACGTGTACCTCGATTTCGACCTGACCGCGGACGGCACGACGATCGCGGCGCTCCGCTCGACGCGGGTGTCGAACGTCTGGAGCGTGCCCATCGAGGGAAAGACACGGCCCAGGCAGCTCACCTTCAACGCGACCAGCGCCAATGCCGTCGGCTCGTTCGTCCTGGCGGCAGACGGCACGATCGCGTTCAGCGCGGCCACCGACCACAACACCCACGTCTGGACGATCGGTACGGATGGACAGACTCCGAGACAGATCACCCCGGGAGCGAACGGCGAAGAGGTCGTGCGCGCGCTCCCGGGCGGCGAGCTCGTCATTGCCCGAACGGGGGAGGACTTCACCGCTCACATCGTCATCACGAGCTCCGACGGGGGCAATTCGCGCCCGATCGTTCCCGGCACCGGCGAGTGGTTCCGGGACGTCAGCCCCGACGGGAAGACGTTGCTCTACATGCGCGTCGATGCCCTCCGCGAGCTCTGGGCGGTCCCCATCGCCGGAGGCGAGCCGCGGAAGATCGCGGCCGACTTCGGCTACTTCGCGGAAGTGTCGCCCGACAGCCGCATGGTCGCCTATTTCACCGTCCCGGAGGTGGAGGGCACGTCGCCGACGACATGCGTCGTGGCGCCGATCGAGGGAGGAGCGCCGATCGCGACGTTCACGTGGCCGACGCAATCCTGGGCTCCGAAGTGGACGCCGGACGGGAAGGGGCTCTCCTTCCTCGCGTCGAAGGACAACGTCGCCAATCTCTTCGTTCAGCCGCTCGCCGGCGGCCCGCCCCGTCCCGTGACGCGACTGGCCGAAGGACGGCATCGACGACTATCTCTGGATCGCCCGACGGAAAGCGTCTCGTGCTGCAGCGCACGATCGCGAACGCCTCCAATCTCTGGAGCGCCGGGACGGATGGGCGCGAGCCTCAACCGATCACCGATTTCCCGACCGGGTCGATCTTCGCGATCGACGCCGCCAAGGACGGGAAGACGATCTACTTCCTCTACGGCAACGAGAGCACCGACATCGTGCTCCTGGAGAATTTCCGCTAGCCCTCTTCCCTGACCATCCCGCTCGGAAGGACCCACGAACCCGGCGGATCCAGGCCGATCCCGGGAGCAGCGACTCTTGCTCGAACCCTCAGGGTGCGGTAACCTCTCTCCCCTCGGCAGAAAACCCACCTCGCGGAGAGGTGCTGGAGTGGCCGAACAGAGCGGCCTGGCAAGCAAATTCAGAGGGTCGGCGCATGAACGTTCTATCGATGCGTTGCCCTCTTCTCTTTCCGAGCAGTGCGGGCAGCGACCGTGGTGTACGAGATGGGATGAGAAGGTCGACCTCCGTCGCGGGGTATCCGTAGGATCCCCAAGACAAAGTCACGGGCTCTAGGCCCAAGAACGGAGGTCGACCATGAAGAGAGATATCAGAGAGGGATCGGGAGTGACCGTCGGCGTGGATCTCGGCGATCGGTGGAGCCGCTTCTGCGTGCTGGACCCGCAGGGTCAGATCCTGGAGGAGGACACGATCGCCACCACGGGCCCGGCGTTTCGCAAGCTCTTCGGCGACCGAGCTGCGGCGCGGGTCGTGATCGAGGTCGGGACCCATCGCCGTGGGTTCAGCGTCTGCTGCTCGAGCTCGGGCACGAGTCGATCACGCCAACACGAGACACGTCCGTCTGATCTACAGCAGCAGGAACAAGAACGACCAACTGGACGCTGAGCGACTCGCCCGCCTGGCGCGGGTCGATCCCAAGCTGCTGCACCCGATCCAGCATCGCGGTGGAATCGCCCAGGCCGACCGAGCCCTGCTCCGCAGTCGCGACGCCCTCGTCGTCTGTCGCACCAAGCTGATCAATCACACCCGCGGCATCGTGAAGTCGATGGGCGCGCGTTTGCCGATCTGTTCGACGTCGTACTTCCACAAGCGCGTGCGCCAGGATCTTCCCGACGAGCTGAAGCCAGCGTTGACGCCAGTGCTCGACACGATCGCGGCTCTGAGCTTGAAGATCCAACGGCTCGACACGCAAATCGAACATCTGGCCTCGAAGCGCTACCCAGAAACGGAGCTGCTGCGCCAGGTCTCTGGAGTCGGATCGCTGACGGCGTTGAGTTACGTTCTGACCCTGGAGGATCCGCAGCGATTCAAGAGCAGTCGTGCGATCGGAGCCTACCTCGGACTGCGTCCGAGACACAGCCAGTCCGGCGATCTCGATCCTGAGCTGCGAATCACCAAGGCCGGCGACTCCGACCTCCGACGTCTTCTCGTTGGCTCGGCGCACTACATCCTGGGACCGTTCGGACCGGACACGGACCTGAGGCGTTGGGGACTGGCACTGGCAGCGAAAGGGAAGAAGAACGCGAAGAAGCGTGCGGTCGTTGCGGTAGCACGCAAGCTCGCCGTGCTGCTGCATCGGCTGTGGGTAACAGCCGAGGTCTACGAACCTACTCCGAACAGCAACGAACAAGGCGATTGCATCGGAAGCCGATCTCTGCATGACAGCACGACGAAACTAACACAACTATTAGGAAGGACTCACGAGGCAGCAACGATGCGTGGAGCTGCGTCGCCGAACATTCCGATTCGCCCAGTTCGGACGACTGCGCAAAATCCGACTGCCCTCGCGTTATGGACGACGGTCTGACGTGATCGACGCAACAGATTGATCAGTTGCCAGTAGGGAATCCCGGTCTCCTCGGCCAGCCGCTTGAAGTAGGAGATGACATCTACGCCGAGACGAATGGTGACCTGCTTCTTGAAGTCTCGGGCGCAAGGGTTCCTGTGACTCTTCAACTTTGTAGAATCGCATTCCTTTCTCATTCCAGACCTCGCTCGGAGATCTTGATGCGAACCCAGTCTCAGAGTTCCCCAAGCAGCTCCAGCGGGAAGGTCTCCGCGATCGTGTGAAAGTCAGCATCGTTCTCCAAGAGCGACGCCCTCTCTTCGATGGCGCAGGCGGCAATCAGGCAGTCGGCAGGACTGCGAATGGTCTTGCCCTTTCTCCTTAGCGTGCGGTAGATGTCGGCCGATCGAAGAAACACTGACTGTCTCATTTCAAGATATGTAAAGTCGCTCAAGAGGAGATCCCGAACTCTGTGATAATGCGAATCACCTTTCAACCCTCGCAAGATCTCCTCGAGGATGATCCCCGGAACGCCGACGTCTTCAGGCCCTTCGATGACGCCGCGAGCCCGCGCCGCCTTCGCGTGATCGACGCCGTTCAGAACGAGAATCCAAACGCTCGTATCGATGACGATCACGCAAACCGCCGACCACGCCGCATATCTGATAGGTCGCCTTCCCACTTGACCTTCCCGGCCAGCCGAAGGATGCGTTGACGACGGGCATTGCGAACGAGTCGTCGAAGAGCAAGGTCCACAACGTCCTTCGTGAAGCGAGAGCCAGTGAGTTGCTTCGCGGTCTCGACGAGCTCCTCGTCCAATAGCAAGTTGGTCTTCTTGACGCCCATTGCGAACCTCCCGAACACATTTTACAGCTAGAAATGTGGCTTCGCAACGGGTAATCCATCTCGCGCTGGAAGGCCTGTCCTCTGCCCCCGCCTGTTGCTCTGATATCTGGAGTGCGATAACCTCTCACCCTCGGCAGAAAACCCACCTCGCGGAGAGGTGCTGGAGTGGCCGAACAGGGCTGCCTGCTAAGCAGTTATACGGGCCAAAACCCGTATCGAGGGTTCGAATCCCTCCCTCTCCGCCAATTCTTCCCCCGCGGCTGAGCCCGCTGTCAGGGGCGGCGTCGTTCGTCGGGCAGGTCCCGGCCCTCGGGCCGATCGTCCCCCTCCGCGCCGTCGCGGCTCCCGGGGCCTTTCCCGGTCGGGGTACCGCTCCTTGTGCGCGCGGATGAACGGGAGGACGAGGAAGAACCCGACGATGGCGATCAGCAGGGGGATCGCGAAGAGGAGGACGACGGTGATCATCGTGCCGGGCGGGGCGCTTTCGAGCATGCGGCCCGATTGTAGCGCCACCGGCCCCGTTTGACGCTCCCGGGCCGCTTTGCTACGATCCGCCCTCCCCATGACCGCCGCCAACAACGCGCACGCAAACGTCCGGGTGCGGTTCGCCCCGAGCCCCACCGGCTATCTCCACGTCGGCGGAGCCCGCACCGCCCTGTTCAACTGGCTCTTCGCCCGCAAGCACGGCGGGACCTTCATCCTCCGGATCGAGGACACCGACCTCGCGCGCTCGAGCCAGGAAGTCGTCGAGGCGATCATCGAGGGACTGAGCCTGGCTCGGGCTCCAGTGGGACGAGGGGCCGTTCCTCCAGTCGAGCCACGTCGCGGATCACAAGGCGGCAGCGATGAAGCTGCTCGAGACGGGGCACGCCTACCGCTGCTTCTGCACCACCGACGCGCTCAAGGTGCGGCGCGAGGCCGCGGCCGCTGCCGATGCCGGCGGGGGATGGCGGTACGACCGCGCCTGCCTGGAGATGCCCGAGGAGGAGAGGAAGAAGTACCTCGACGCGGGCGCCCCGAGCGCGCTGCGGTTCCGGGTCCCGGAGGGCGAGACGACCTTCAACGATTTCGTGCACGGCCCGACGGTCTTCCGCAACGAGGAGATCGAGGACTTCGTGCTCCTGCGCTCGGACGGCACCCCGACCTACCACCTCTCGGTCGTGTCCGACGACATCGAGATGGAGATCACCCACATCGTGCGCGGTGACGACCACATCTCGAACACGCCGAAGCAGATCCTGCTCTACCGCGCGCTCGGCTACGATCCGCCGACCTTCGCCCACCTGCCGCTCATCCTCGGCACGGACAAGAAGCGCCTGTCCAAGAGGCACGGCGCCGTCTCGGTGCTCGAGTACCGGGAGATGGGGATCCTCCCCCAGGCGATGTTCAACTTCCTCGCCCTGCTCGGCTGGTCCCCGGGCGAGGACAAGGAGCTGCTGCCGGCCGACGAGCTCGTGCGGCTCTTCTCCTTCGAGGGGATCAACAAGGCGGGCGCCGTCTTCGACATGCAGAAGCTCGGCTGGCTGAACGGCCAGTACATCATGCTCTCGAGCGCGGAGGAGCTCGGCCAGCTCATCCGGCCGTTCCTCGAGAAGGCGGACCTGTTCGACTCCTCCCTGCTGGAGGCGCGCAAGCCCTGGTATCTCGCGCTCATCGAGCTGTTCAAGCCGCGCTGCCGGACCTTGCTCGATTTCGTCGAGGGGATGCGCCCGTTCCTGACCGACGAGTTCGACTACGAGGACGAAGCGGTCAGGAAGCACCTGAAGGACCCGGAAACGGGGGCCCGCCTGCGCTCCCTGCGCAGCGGCGCTCGCCGCCGCGCCCGATTGGTCGGAGGCGCCCCTCGAAGCGGCGACCCGCGGGGTCGCCGAATCGCTCGGCGTGGCCTGGGGGAAGCTGATCCACCCCACCCGGGTCGCCCTCACGGGCCGGACCGTCAGCCCCGGCCTCTTCGAGGTCATGACCGCCGTGGGGCGGGACCGCACGCTCGCCCGCCTCGACCGCCTGATCGCCTTCGTCGAGAACCCGACCGTCCACTGAGCTCGCACGGCCCTTCCCCGACAGCAGCGGGATGAGTCGGCCAGACCGGAGGCGCCCGCCGGAGGCGCCCGCCGGAGGTCGCCCGCCGGAGGTCGCCCGCCGGGCCGTCACCGAACGAAATCGCGACTCCCCCCTGAGGGACGCACCGCGCACGGGGCCCGAAACCCAAGGCCAGCGCGGTTTTCCCTGGCGCTTCGGCGCGCCGGAGGTACAATTCCATTCGCCGTCGAAACGCTCATGCCCATGGGTTCCCGCGCAATGCCGCGTGCCAGCGGTCGGTCACGTCATCTCCTCGCAGAGGCAGGTCCAGCGACACGAAGGCTGGCCTTCGCCGCTCTCAGGACAGCGCTCGCTTTCTCCCTCCCCGCCATCCCGGCCCTCGCCCGGGAATGCACGGGCCCGACCGCGATCAAGCCGATCGCCGAGATGAGGGTCCACGTCGGCTTCCCCGTCGACTACCGGGCGGCCGTGGAAGGGTCCTGTGGAACGCTCCACTGGGAGAAGGTCTCGGGTCCGGCGGGCTTCGATCTCGATGGCGCGGGCGGTCTGTTCTACTGGACTCCGGCGGAGGGTGGAAGAGGCTCGATCACCGTCCAGGCGTCCCAGTCGCTCGGCGGGTACACCAGCCAGGACACGCGGACCTTCGAATACCTCGCCGACGACAACACGATCATGTACCCGCCCTTCAAGGAATATCTCTCCGAGCCCACCACGGTGACAATCCTCGGCCGCGCCCATGGCCCTGATTTCGCCTCCTATACGGTGGAATACGCCGACTACGCGCGGCCCGAGCAGAAGCGCCTCATCGCGGGCCCGATCGCGACGCCCGTCGAGACGACCGGCGTGCTGGCGGAGTGGGACATCAGTGGCCTCCGCGACGGGGGGAAGTACATCCTCTTCCTCCGGGTGCAGCTCGCCGACGGAAGCACGTCGATCGTCACCGACCCCGTCGTCATCGACCGAAGCGCGAAGCCGGGCTGGCCCAAGCGGATCGGGCCGATCACCCACTCGGTCGTTCTGGCCGACCTGGACGACGACGGCCGCGAGGAGGTGCTCGCGGTCACGCACTTCGGCGAGCTCTACGTGTGGCGGATCGACGGGTCCTTGATTTTCCGGACGCCCAAGGCCGGCGCCGCCTACAGCGCCCCCTCGGTCGGCGACATCGACGGCGACGGCCTGCCGGAGATCGTCTGGACCTCGATCTACGGCGTTTACGCGCACCGCCTCGACGGCAGCCTCCTGGCGGGATTCCCGATAGTCGCTCCGGGACCGAATCTCGAGTTCCGCTCGACGCCAACGCTCGCCGACCTGGACGGGGACGGCCGCATGGACATCATCGTGGGAACCCAGGCCCGCTCCGTGGACGCGAGAGCGCAGGTGCTCGTCTACGCCTACAAGAACGCCGTCGTGGCCCTGCCAGGATGGCCCCGGGAGGTCGACTCGTTCTCCCTGTACGCATCCGCGAGCGTCGCCGATCTCGACCGAGACGGTGCCCCCGAGATCGTCGTTGCTGCCTACGACCACGTGTACGCCTGGCGGTCGGACGGGTCCACGGTGCGGAGCCTGCACTTCACTCCCCTCCCCTCGCCGATCGCACAGGCCCGGGTGAACAGCTCCGGCTCACTGTACTCATCCTCGCAGCCCGCGATCGCCGATCTCGACGGGACGGCACCTACGAGGTCGTGATCGGATCGAACGTCCTGACAGCGGCGGGGCGCCGGCGTCAGGGTGGGCGGGCGCCAAGGCCGGCTCCCGCGACAGTCTTTCCGCTGCGGTCGGCGACCTCGATGGGAACCCTGCGAACGGCCTCGAGGTGGTCCTGGGAGAAAGCGCCTGGTTCTCCAACGGCAAGGCGTTCCCCGGCAGACCGCTCGGCATCGCCGCTTCCACCGCGATCCTCGCCGACTGCGGGACGGCGATCTCGATACCATGATGAGCTCGCGCGCCGACAGGGGCCCCGCCTCGGGGATGCTGGGTATGCATCCGGGCGGCGGAGGGCTCGAGGGCTATCCCAAGAGCCTCTTCGGGGACACGGGCGACGCGGCGCCCCGGTGGCCGGGGACTTCGACGGCGACGGCCTCATCGATGTCGCCGTCGCGATCGAGGACGATAGCTACGGCGGGGTGGTCGCGATCTACAGCATGCCGGGCCCCTGGAACGAGGAGCACGCTCACTGGCCGATGCTCGGTCACGACGCTCGGCACACGGGAACGTACACGGTCCCCGCGCCGAACCGCCCGGTGGCGCTCTCCTTGGACAGCGGCGGGCTGCGGTGGGAGGACCGCTCCTCGGTCGAGGACGGATTCGTCGTGGAGTACTCGGCCACGGCCGTGCCGGGCTCCTTCCGTCCGATCGCCGAGCAGGGGCGAACGCCTCCGCCTGGGCCGGCGCGGCGAGCGGGTTTTACCGTGTTCGCGCCTTCCGGAGCGATCCCGTCTCGAAGCAGCGGATCCTCTCCAAGCCCTCCAGCATGACGGGGCTCGAAGCCCCTCCGATCAGGATCACCACCCCGGAGAGCCCGCCCTCCCCGGTCTCAGAAGGGACCGAGGGCCGTGCCCTAGCGCCCCCGCCTGCGCGCCCGGGTCGTTTGCCGCAGGCCGTCAATTCTGGTAAATTTCGCGGGTTCGACTGCCCTGCTGGGGGGTCGTCCAATGGTAGGACTTACGGCTCTGGACCGTACTATCGGGGTTCGAATCCCTGCCCCCCAGCCAAACTTCCCCTCAACATCCCCAGTCAGCAAGCGAGATCCGCGCCGCGGGTCCGCGCACTATCAGCCGCGCGGCGCCGCCAGGCGCTGCGCCGGCTGCATGAGCGCCAGGGAAACGTCTCCTCCGGAAGCACAGCCAACTATCGGGGTTCGAATCCCTGCCCCCCAGCCACCCCTTCCCCCGACATCACCCAGCCGTTGAGGACAACCGAGATGGCGGGGCCGCGCCCGATCAGCCGCGCGGCGCCGTCAGGCGGCGCGCTTCAGGACCACCAGCGTGACATCGTCCTCGCGGTTCGCGCCGGCGTAGTGGCTCGTGATGGCCGCGCCGATTTCCTTCACGATGTCCACGGGCGTCTGCGCGTGGAACCGTCCGACGAGGTCCACGAGCCGGGTCTCCCCGAACTCCTCCCCGGCCCGGTCGATCGCCTCGGTCACACCGTCGCTGTAGCAGACGAGGACCGAGCCCGGCTCGAGCCGCAGCTCCTGGGCGACGTAGTGCCCGGTGGGGAACAGGCCGAGCGGCCCGCCCGTCGGAAGAAGGCGCAGCGGTTCCTTCCCCGGCTGGATCACCCAGGGAGGGCAGTGGCCCGCGTTGATGTAGACGAGACTGTTGTTCGACGGATCGAGCAGGCCGTAGAAGAAGGTCACGAACCGGTTGTCGGGGAACCGGCGGCAGAGGAGCTTGTTCAGCCGGTCCACCATGATGTCGGGCGCCATGTCGAGCTCGCACAGGGCGCGCATGCTGGCCTGGAACGCGCTCATGAGGAGGGCCGCCGGGTATCCCTTGCCGGCGACATCGCCCGAGCGCCAGCCCGTACCGGCCGTCCGCGAGCTCGATGTAGTCGAACAGGTCCCCACCCACGACGCGGCACGGGTCGCTCATCCCGTGCACGGTGTAGCCGGGGATCGGCGGGCTCCCCGCGGGCAGCAGGAGCCGCTGGATCTCCGCCGCCCTTTCGAGCTCCTGCTCCGTCCGCTCCGCCTCGATCTTCCGCTCGAAGAGCCTCACGTTCTCGATCTTGACGGCGGCGACGTTCGCGAGGTGAGTCAGCAGCCGGAGGTGGTCCTCCTTGAAGAGACCGGCCCGGCGGCGGCTGTCGATGTAGATCAGTCCGATCACGTCCTGGTTGTTCCAGAGGGGAACGCACATGGCCGAGCGGATCTGCTGCGCGACGACGCTCTCCCCCGCCTTGAACCGGTCGTCGAGCTGGGCGTCGTCCGTGAGGACCGACTCCTGGCGGTGAACGACCCGGTCGGCGATCGTCTGGCTGATCGCGATCCGCTGTCCCTCTTCGCCCGGCAGGACCCGCACGACGCGCGGCACGAGGCGCCCGTCCTCGAGGAGCATCAGGAGCGCGCGGTCGTAGGGAACCGCCTTTCCCACGAGGTCGAGGATCTTCTCGAGGATGTCGCTGAGCGGATGGTGGAAGACCAGCTCCTTGTCCGCTTCCCAGATGATGCTCAGCGCCGGGGTTCCGATGAACGAACCGCTCGAGACGCCGGAGTCGAGGCCGCCGGCCCGGCTCGAGCCCCATCCGCCCGCTGCCGGACGGCTGGGTGGAGATGCCCGCGCGTCCCCGACCCGGTGACCACGTCCCGCGCCTGCAGGACCGTCGTCGCCGATCCGGCGGGCAGCGGCCCGTCCACGAACTCGACCGGCGTCGCGGCACCGGCGTCGAAGATCAGGGTGGTCGAGCCGACCCGCACCATGTCCCCCTTCCTGAGAACGACCGGCGCGCTGATGCGCGTTCCGTTCAGGAAGGTGCCGTTCTTGCCGCCGGCGTCCGTCAGGACCCAGCCTTCGGAGGCGCGGGTGATCCGGGCGTGAACCCTCGAGACCCCCGGATCCTCGAGGATCAGGTCGTTCTGCGACGAGCGGCCGACGCTCAGCGCTGCGCTCTCGAGCTCCCGCCGGTAGCTCTTGCCCCCCGGCACGGTCACGGTCAAATAGTCCATGTCCCCGCTCCGCCCAATCTCCTCGATGGGCTTTTTTGAGTGAATTCGATCCTATAGACAGGCACCGGACCTGTCAACGGATCCGGGTAGGGGGCCCCGGGAACCAGCGCCTCACGTACACCATGTACCCGATGCAGGCCACCCCGACGACGGCGCTCGCGAGGAGCGTCCCCGTGGTGGCCGTTCCCCCGTACTGGCGCATGATCGCCAGCTGCTCCTCCGGAAGCCCGATGCTCTTGTAGATGTCCACCATGTCCACGCGAAGCAGCGTGATGATCTGCCCCGCCATCAGCGCCACGGTGAGTGCCAGCGTCCCCCACCAGCCCGCCATCCGGAGCCTGTAGGTCGCCCTCCCCAGCCACGCGCAGGCGCCCGCCAGCAGGATGAGCACGGCCGCCGCGGCCGGCCCGGTCAGCACCACGCCGAACAGGGGAACCACGTTGTAGGCGAACCCCGTCAGGCAGAGGACCGCGCCCGCCCACAGCCCGATGCTGAGACCGAGCACGGGCAGGGGGCAACGGTCCGTCCAGCGGGGGATCGGATCGTGCCGCTCGAGCGTCGCGCGCACGCTCCGGTCCTGGTAGAACCAGACGAAAGCGGCCGGCAGGATCACGTAGGCGAGCGCGATGAAGGCGCTCGCGATCAGGGAGATGGCCGTGTAGGCGCCGGGATCGAGCGGCGGCTCCGAGGGCTGGGCCGACTCGACCATGCTCCGGATGTTCGGGAGCATCATGAGCCAGAAGACCAGCCCGATCAGCCCCGTCAGGAGCCACGTCCATCCGAGGATCAGCGCAATCGGCTGGACCCAGCGCCGGATCCGGATCGAGCCGACGCCGACCCACACGAACAGGGCCGCCAGCGCCGCGTACAGGACGGTGCCGAGCACCACGGCCCGGCCATCGAGTGGCGGGGAGCTCCGGCGCCGGGCCGGGCCCCGCGCCGGCCGCGCCTCCGACGAGCATGGCCGCCGGCGTGAGAAGCGCCAGCAGGCCGAGGAACGATCCAACGACGATCGCGAGCGCGCCGAACAGAACGAGCCCTGTCCTCCTGTCCTTGGGCTCCCCGGGGGGCTTCGGGGACTGCACGCCGTTCATCGTCATGGATCCGCTCCGGCCTCCTCCCGGGCTGCGGAGCATAGCCCAGAATCGTGGGGCCGGGAACGCCGGGGGACTCCGGGAGACCGGTCAGAAGAGCGGCTCGAGCCTTCCCTTGCGCCAGACGTAGCCGGCCCGGCGGCCACCTTCGTCGGGCGCGATCCCGACCGTCACGCGGCCGCCGCCCTCGATGACGACCTTTCCGGCCGGGGTCTCGAAGCGCCCGCTCGCGCGCAGGCTCCCCGGGCCGTTGTAATGGGAGAAGGGACCCTCGATGATCCGGAGGCGGACCTCGAAGGGGACCGATCCGGGCTGCGGCACGTGAGCCGGCGGGGGCGCGCTCTCCAGGGCATCGTCCGTCGCGTTCCTGTAGGAGACGAAGGCCGCCCCGCGCACGGGCACCGGCCTGCCCCCGCTGAGCGCCAGGGCGTCGCGGAACTCCCCCCAGACGAAAACGCTCCCCCCGCGGACCCGGAACGGGAGGTTCGCGACCACGATCTCCTCGACCCCCGGTCGGAGGCTTGCCTGCACGAGCCCCTCCAGGAGGGACCGGCTCGCGGTCGCGGCCTCCAGCCAGTTCTGCCATTGCGAGGCGAGGGCCGGGATCCAGACGGCCGCGAGGAGAATGGCCGCGAGGACCGCCAGGCGCCCCCCGAGGGCGCGCAGCAGCGAGGCGAGGAAGGCGCCCGAGGCGGCGGCCGCGAGGAAGAGGTACCGCTCCTGGAATCCGACCAGCGAGGGGGCGATCAGGACGAAGAACAGCACCCCGGCCCCGAGGGCGGTTCGAGGCAGCCGCCCCGCGCGCAGCCGGACCCCGAGCAGGAGCGCCCCGATCGCCGCGCACGGCGAGCGCCCCCCAGAGAACCGGCCGTCCCGCGAGGAGCTCGACGTCGAGCGGCAGGACGGCGCCCGCAGCGTAGCCGGGGATCCGCCCGAGCCAGGATGCGCCCAGCCCCTGCGCCAGCGCGCGGGTGCCCCCGCCGAGGGCCAGGGGGCGGACCAGGAGGAGGTGCGCCGCCGCGAGCGCCATCATCGGGAGGTGTCCCCGCGCGAGCTCCCGCCGCGAAGGGCGGCGCGCCGGGTCGAGCAGGCCGATCAGCAGGATGGCGGGCGCGGCGATGACGGCCGACTCCTTGGAGAGCAAGGCCGCCTCGAACAGGAGGAGGGCGAGCACAGGGACCGGGGCTACGGGGAGCCACCGGGCACGAACTCCGCGCGCCGCCACCACGGCCGGGCCAGGGTCGGTCGAGACGGGGGCGCCCGGGCCGACGGGCATCCGGGCGCCCCCTTCCCATCCCGCCCGGCGGCCCTGCCCCGCCACCGGTCGTAGGCGAGCGCGGCCAGCAGGGCGAACAGGGCCCAGAGCTGGTCGGCGCGGGCGGCGACCCAGGCCGCGTTCTCGACGTGCCAGGGGTGGAGGGCGAACAGCAGGCCGCTGGCCGAAGCAAGCCAGGGATCTCCCGAGTAGCGCCGGACGAGGACGACGACCAGCGCCGCGCACGCGGCGACGAGGAGCAGGCTCACGAGATGGGCCAGCGCCGGCGATGCCCCCCAGAGCCGGGTCTCGATCCGGAACGTCGCCATGTAGGCCGGACGGTAGTAGCCGAACAGGCCGGCGAGCCACGATCCCTGCCCGGCCGCGGCGAAGGTCGGCCAGTCCTCGGCGAGGAACGGAAACGCGAGCCCCGGCAGCCCCGCGAGGAAGGCCGCCGCCGCGGCCAGGAGCGGAGCGGCCGCCCCGCGGGCGCCGGCAGGGACAGCGGAATGGCGATCGGTCATCGTGTCGTCGCGGGGCCGCGCGCGGCCCGGTGCACGCCCCTTTGTACACCAGGATCGTCCCGCGGCGGATTGTAGGAGAATGCGGCATGCGCCGGCCCCTCAGGCCGGCAGGAAGGCCGGGACGGATGGGAACGCGCAGAGGCTGGTTTGGGCCGGACAAGGACGAGGTCTGGCGGCAGCTCGCCGCCGAGATCGGGGCCGACTGGGTCGACGGCGGATTCTGGAAGGGCACGAAGGTGGTCGCCCACGTGAAGGAGTGGGACGTCACGCTCGACACCTACGCGGTGAGCACCGGCAAGACCCACGTGGTGTACACGCGGATGCGTGCTCCGTACGTCAATCCCGGCGGATTCCGCTTCAGGATCTACCGGCGCGGCCCCTTCACGGGGCTCGGCAAGAAGCTCGGCATGCAGGACATCGAGATCGGCTTCTCGGAGTTCGACGAGGAGTTCGTCGTCAAGTCGAACGACGAGGCGAAGGTCCGCCATCTCCTCGAGGACGAGAGCCTGCGAGCGCTCCTGCGCGGCCAGCCGACGATCGACCTCTCGGTGAAGGACGACGAGGGGTGGTTCGGCGCGCGGTTCCCGGACGGCGTGGACGAGCTCTGCTTCCAGGTGGTGGGGATCATCACGGACCAGGCGCGCCTCAAGGGGCTCTTCGACCTGTTCTCGACGATGCTCGACAGGCTCTGCCGGATCGGCGCCGCCTACGAGGACGACCCGAACGTCGCCCTCTGACGGCGCCCCGTCCGCGGTCCCCGGCCTACTTGCTCTCGAAGGTGAACGCCCCGTCCCAGTCGGGCGGCGGGGGCGCAGCCGCCAGCCGCTCGCTCTGGCTCTCGTACAGCTCGGAGGGCCCGTCGTCGTCTCCCCGCGCCCCCGCCCGGAACGGGCGCGGCGCGGCGAAGGCGGCGGACCTCGGCAAACCCCCGGGCGGCCTCCGCGAAGCGTCGCCCCTGGAAGTCGGCCAGGGCCCCGGCAAAGCGGTCGAGGACCGCCTGATCCAGGGGAAGCGGCTCCCCGGTCCGGCCGATCAGCTCGAAGATCTCGACCGGCTCCTGCTTGCCGACGACGCGCACGCGGCCCGAGGGAGCGGACGACGAACTGCCCCCCTGTCTGCGCGATGGTGTCGCCGCTCACGATGACGCGGGTGTGGAAGTACTTGTTGAGCCCCTCGAGGCGCGAGGCGAGGTTCACCGCGTCGCCGATCGCCGTGTAGTCGAACCGCTGCTCCGACCCGAGGTTCCCGACCAGCATCGGCCCGGTGTGGATGCCGATCCGGGTGACGAGACGCGGCCCCTGGGGCGAGCCGGGCTCCCTGCCCGGCTCGGGCGAGGCCGCGCCGTCCTCGCCCCTCGCCATGGCGAGACCCGCGGCGCAGGCGCGCGCGGCGTGATCCTCCATCCGGAGCGGCGCGCCCCAGATCGCGAACACGGCGTCGCCGATGAACTTGATGAGGGTCCCCCGCTCCGTGAAGATCGACCGGGTCAGCCGCGAGAAGTACACGTTCAGCAGCGAGGCGGTGGCGGGCGCGGGCATCGACTCGGCGATCGATGTGAACCCCGCGACGTCCGTGAACAGGGCCGTGGCCACGACCTCCTCTCCCCCGAGGTTGAGGGAGGAGGGGTCGGCGACGATCCGCTCGATCATCTCCGGCGACAGGTAGAAGTTGAACGCGCGCCGGATCTGCTCGCGCTCGCGGACCGTCGTCAGGTAGTACCAGACCAGGCTCAGGACGTACGCGGTCGGCAGCTGCACGACCGAGGGGATGATGAGCGGCGGCCAGACGCCCCCCCTGGCGAAGAGGAGCCAGGCGCCCGCCCAGAGGCCCCCCTCGAGCGCGAGAAACGCCGCGACGCCCCAGACCGGCCGCAGGCCCACGAAGACGGCCGTCGCCGCGAGGGCGAGCAGCAGGAGCGCCAGCCCCTCGACCCAGGCCCCCAGCAGGTCGATCCGCCGCCCCTCGACCAGGTTGGCCGCGATCGTGGCGTGGATCTCGACGCCGAAGGTCGTCGGGTTCTGCGAGCTGCTGAACGGCGTCGCGAAGCTGTCCTTGGCGGCGCGCCCGGTGGCGGCCGGCTGGGAGAGGCCGACGAAGACGATCTTGTCCTTGAAGAACCCCGGGGGGAGATACTCGCGCGGCGCCAGCGCCTGGTAGAGGGAGATGGTCGGGATCGTCCGCCCCGGACCGTAGTAATCGATCAGGCGCGCGCCCCGCTCGAGGCGCATCGTCCGGTCCCCCGTCGCCGTCTCCCAGGCCCCGAGGGCGAGGCTCGGCCGGTCCTGGCGCATGAGCCAGGTCTGCCGGATCACTCCGTCGCGCTCCTTGGGGAGCCCGACGTCGGCCACCACGGCGGCCGCCGCGGCGAGCGGGGGGATCGGCTCTTCCTGCACCGACTGCACGAACCTCGGGTCGACGGTCGAGTGGACGTTCGAACCGAGGACGACGATCTTCGTTTCCGCGAGCGCCTGCGCGAGCGCCGCGTCGCCCGCCTCGCTCTGGGCCGTGTCCATCAGGACATCGAAGGCGACCGCCCGGGCCCCCTCGTCCTTGAGCACGCGCACCAGGTCCCCGTGCAGGGGGCGCGGCCACGGCTCGTTCGGCCGGACGCACTTCGCCGCCGGATCCTCCTCGCCCGGCGGGCAGCCCAGGATGTCGTAGGAATCGTCGTCGATCGCGACGACGCAGACCCCCGGGGGCGGGGTCCGCACCCCGCGCAGGAGGAAGAGCAGGCCGAGCCCCGTGTTCTCGAGCGACTCGGCCGGCGCCCAGTGGGTCAGGGCGACGCCGGTGAGCCCGGTCAGGAGCCCGATCGCGAGGAGCGCACGAAGCTTGCTCGGGGCGCGCTGCCTGGCCGCTGCCGCCTCGGCGCTCATCGAACGGGGGCTAGTACGCCAGCGTGAACCGCATGGTCACGGACCTCGCGGGGATGAATGTGTCCTCGACCTCGCGGTCGAAGGAGTCGAACTGGCGGTTGCTCAGGTTGCGGCCCTCGAGAACGAACGCGCCCCATCGGTGGGGCAGCCTGTACCCCACGGTCGCGTTCCCGATCCAGAACAGGTTAAGGTGGCTGACCCGGTCGGGCGAATCGGAGCTCTCGTACTCGTGCACGATCTGATCGTAGAACGTGGCGTCGGCGCCCGCGAAGAAACCGTTGGGCAGGAAGAGCTCTCAGGCCCGGCCTCAGGCGCCAGGTCGAAGCGTAGTCCTCGTAGTAGGGGCCGTTGTACTGCGTGTAGTCGAAGTTCTTCTCCAGGTAGGCGCCCTCGAAGGCGAACGTCAGCCGCTTCGAGAGGATGGCGTTGAAGTACGCGCTGGCGTCGACGTTTCGGCTCGACTTCATGTCCACGTTCGTGGCCTGCTGGCCGCGGCAGGCGCTGAAGGACGAAGGGTTGTCGCACCAGGCCTCGGGGATGTCCATGTTCCTGTGCAGGTAGGAGATCCCCGCGAACATCCGCGAGCCGATCGTCTGGTCTATCCCGACGCCGTAGGCCGTGGTCCAGGTGCCGCCGGGCACGCGGAAGAACTGGTTGAACCCCGCCACCTGCGTCGGCTCCAGCGTCTGCAGGCGGCCGAGCGCCGGGCTGAGCCGCTGGTATCCCGCGGCCCTCACGGTGGTCGTCGCCCAGGGGCGCCAGGTGACGCCCAGCTTGGGGCTGAACTTGCTCTTGTCGTAGGCGAGGTCCGAGGGGACGATTCCCGTGCCCCGCTCCAGGAGCAGGCCGGTCGGAGCCAGCACCGACTCTCCGGCCGCGCCCATGGTCACGTCGACCGAAGGATGAGGGCGAAGCGTGACATACGCGTAGGCGTTCGTGAACTCGTCGTCCAGGCTCATGGTCTCGGCGCCCGTCGCCTCGAGGGAGGTCGTGCCACGGAACGCGCCGGCGCCCAGGACCCAGGTCGTCCAGGACCCCCTCAGGACCTGCTGGGCCTCGAGCTGCGGCCCACGCAGGATCGCGCCCCCCTCCCCCGGCTGCAGGACGGGGATGCAGTTGAAATCCGCCGTGAAGTCGCAGGAGAAATGCTGCCCCGTCTGGCGGGTCGCGTTGTAGATGAACGACACCGCGAGGTCCGAGCCGGGAGCGAAGATGTGGTGGTAGCCGGCGCCGGCGTTCCAGAGCCGGGTCTCCAGCCGGTCCTGCGAGAGGGTGAGCGGGTTGTAGTGCAGTGGCAGATCGCCCGAGTACTGCAGCCCGCGCTGCAGGTTGATCTGGAACATGTCCCGGTAGCCGGCCGCGAACTCGAGGAACGCCCGGTAATTGTCCACCTCGCGGTCGCTGTTCAGCCGGAACCCCTCGTCCTGGTAGCCGCTGTAGCTCACGGCCGCCGCGTAGCGGTCCCCGTTGAGCGTGGCGGTCGCTTCCTTCGCCTGCAGGACGCTGCTCTTGATGTCGAGGTAGTTCTGGAAGAAGGCCGAGCCGAGCACGAAGCCGTCCAGGTTCGTGGCCGTCCCCCCGCCGCCGAGGCCCGCGAAGAGGCGCAGCCGCGGGCGATCGAACAGGGCCGTGTACTCGTTGAAGGAGACCGACTCGTTCACGACGTCCGGCCGGACCGCGTTGACGCTCACGGGCTGGTAGATCCGGGCCTGCAGCACCTCGCTGAAGAAGGCCGGCGCGTACCCCGGGAGCGCCCGGTAGCCGCCGGACAGGAACAGGTGGCTCGAGAAGTTCGACTGGCTCTCGTCCGCGCTGCGCCTCGCCGTCACCAGGCCGAGCTGGTCGAAGCCGAGATCGTTGTACACGCGCGCCAGGTCGCTGCCGCGCACGGCGCGGTCCTCGTCCAGGAGCATCCGCGAGCGGTACACGGCGCGGTTGTCGTTCAGCCTCATCGACTCGTGCAGGTCCTCGAGGGCCTCGACCGGGCGGTTGTCGTTCTGCTTGAGGATGGCGTCATAGAGCCACGGGGTCGGGTCGTTGGGATCCAGCGCCTTGGCCGCGGCGAATTCCTTCCCCGCGTCCTTGGTGCGCTTCTCCTCGTAAAGCGCCTTGCCGAGGTACGAGCGCAGCAGCGAATCGTCCGGATCGAGGGCCGTGGCCGCCTGCAGCTCCTCGCGCCCGGCCTCCACCTTCCCCCGCCGGATCCGCGCGATGCCCAGCCCTAGCCGGCCCATGGAGAACGAGGGGTCGGCCGCGGCGGCGCGCTCGAAGTAGACTTCGGCCTCCTTCGAGCGGTACTGGGCCAGCTCGACGAACCCGAGGACCGAAAGGGCGCGGGGCTCGCCCGGGGAGCGTTTCACCGCCTCCTCCGCCGCGCGCCGGGCGCCGCCGAGGTCCCCTTCCGCCATCCTCAGCTCCGCCGCCCTCGCCAGCGCCAGCGCGTTGGTGGGATCGAGCGTCGCCGCCTTCTCCGCCATCGCCCTGGCGCGGGCGATGTCGAACTTCGCCTGCGCGGCGAAGGAAAGGGACAGCGCTGCCGCCGCGGAATTCGGGTCGGCCGCGACCGCCTGCTCGGCGAGCGTCATCGCCTCGTCCCGCCGGTTCTGCGTCACCTCGACCACCGAGGCCAGGGCCAGCGCCACGGGATCGTTCGGGCGGGCCTCCCGCGCCGACCGGATCAGCGGGGTCGCCTCCTCCACCTTCCCCTGGGAAAGGAGCTCCGCCGCCTTCGACAGGTCCTGTCCAGGGGCGCCCATCGCGCCGAGCTTCTGCGCGTCGCTGCCGCCCAGCACGGGCGGGTAGTCGAGGGCCCACGCCACGGCATCGCGCGGGTGGACCACGATCCTCTTCTGCGGAGCCTTTCCGGGCTCCACGTAGGCCTGCTCCCCCGCCCCGACGGTCAGCGAGCCGTAGGTGTTGGAGGCTTCGACCACCCCTTCGAGCATGGTGATCTTCGTGGTCTTGTCCTCGGCCACCTCGACGACGAACTCGGTCCCCTTGATGGCGGCCGTGACGGTCGGGGTTTCGATCCGGCCGTAGTCCTTGGGCGAGCGGCTCGAGAAGTACGAGGTCCCCGAGACCACCTTCAGGATTCCCGGCTGCCCCGCGGACGGGGCCTGGATCTCGATCTCGCTCTTCTCGCCGACCCTGTGAAGGGTGCGGTCCGAGTAGAGGATCGCGGCGCGGCTGCCCGGGCCCGTGCGGACCCGGTCGAGCTCGTAAAGCGTCTGGTACATCGCGGCCGGCGACCAGCCCGCCTCCGCGCGCCGCCTGGTCTCGACCTGGTTCTGGACCGCGGCGATCTTCCCGACGCCGGCTCCCGCCTGCGCGGGCGCCACCTGGTCGGCGGCCAGCGCCGATCCGCCGATCGTCAGGGCGGCCAGGACGGCCAGCCAGCGGAAGGCGCAGGCTCGCGCCCGTATTCCTTCAAAGGGCGTTCTCATCTTCGATCCTCGTGTTGGATTGCGGTCTCAGGTCCGTGATCGGGCGAGCCATCGCGCCACCCGCGCGCGATCCCGCCACCAGCCGGCATCCCTCCTGCGTCCTCATGGATCCATCCTCCCTCTGCTCAGCTTCGGCCGGACAAGGGAGGGATCTTAGCACGCAGGGCCGCTCTTTCCCCGGAAAAATGGGCTCCGCTGCAGGGCTGGACCCGGGCCGACCCGGGGTCTTCAATCCCCCCGCAAATACAGGGGCCCGCCGCCCCGGGCGGGGCGACGGGCCTGGGGTCAGGGTGCGGCTACCTGATCGAGAACGAGGTCTTGTACGGCTGGCCGTTGGGCATCTTGATGTAGAGCGTGTAGGCGCCCGAGCCGATCGCGTTGGTGTTGAGGTTGTAGATCCACGCGCTGCCGCCGCTGGAATAGCGGAACAGCAGGCTGTGGTCGTTCGCATTCGAATTGACGTCCAGGTACAGCTTGGTGAGATCGACGTCCGCCCCGTCGCGCACGAGGCGGATGATCTCCGGCGCCGCGATGTTGTCCTTGCCCGTCAGCTGCTTCGACCCGCAGAAGAGCTTCAGCTTCAGCGGGCGCGTGGGGCTTTCCGTGCTGATCGTGGCCGGGATCGGCGTGTCGTTGTCCGCGGGGACGAGCGGCCCCATCGGGGGAAGCAGGCCCTGCAGCCCGTCGAACTCGCCCGTGACGTTCGAGACATTGCAGGCGCTGCCGACGCCCACGACGAACGGGACCGGGAAGGTCGGCACCGGGGTGAAGCCGAACGGCTGCCCCGTCACGACCACCCGGAACTGGTAGGCCACGTCCGTCGGGCTCGAGGGCCAGTGGACCCGGAAGGCCGTCAGGTTGCGGACCGGGTGGAGCTGGTCCTGCACGGTGTCGCAGTCGCCCGTGACCTCGGCCGCCGGCTCGATGTCCGGGTAGGCCGAGTCTGCCTGTGTGATGACGGGAAGGATCGGGTCGTTCGTTCCGTCGCCGTCGTAGTCGCCGGGGACGACCTCGAGGTGCCCCTGGACCGGGTTCGTGCCGACGCCGGTCAGCCCCTGGTTGCCGGCGTTCAGCAGCCAGACGAAGAGATCGGTCGTCTCGCCGGGCTCGGCGCGGCCGTCGCTCCCGTCAGCGACCTCGACGAGGTAGGTCGAGAGGTAGATGCCGCCGATCGTGATCGTGTCGTCCGGCACGAGCACGTTGGCGGTTCCCTCGCTGCCGAGGCCCGACCCGCATCCCGGGGGGCCCTGGGGGATCGAGTTGCCGCAGACGAGGAGGCTGCTCGGGACCTCTTTCGCCGGGTGGGGGCTGATCCGGCAGAAGACCTGGTCGCTGGTGTTTCCGTCAACCTTGCCGGAGGATCCGGGGAACTCGCACGGGATCGGGATCTCCCCGAGGGTCGCCGCCGCGGTCCGGGCGCCCGCGGGGCGCGGTCGCGGGTGCCCGCTTCGCGGAGGTTCGCCGCGCCGGCGCAGCCGGCTGCTTGGAGGCGGGCTGGGCCGAGAGGCTCATCCCCTGCGAGAAGGCGGTCAGACCGATGTTCCAGCAGCCCGTCGTATCGTAGGAGCACCCCTCCCCGCACGCGAGGATGCCGCCCATCCAGCCCAGGCTCTCGCACGTCGTCGCCCGCCAGGTCAGCCCCGTCGCACTGCTCGCCCTCGCCGTTGACGACCCCGTCCCCGCAGTACGGGTAGTAGTCGTAGCAGTCGTACGTGTCGAAGTTGCACCCCTCGTCGCACGAGGAGGTAGCCGCCGTAGTACCCGAGCCCCTCGCAGGTCATGTCGCCGAGGTCTTCCCCGTCGCACTGCTCCCCTTCGTCGATCACCCCGTTCCCGCACAGCGAGCCCGTGCAGGCGGAGGTGTCGAAGCCGCATTCGCTCGTGCAGCCGAGGATTCCGCCCTCGTAGCCGAGGTCCGCGCAGGTCGTCCCGCCGAGGTCGGGCCCGTCGCAGGACTCCTCCCCCTGCCGGACGTCGTTGCCGCAGTAGCTCGTGTTGCAGGCGAGCGGGCCCGGCGCCCAGTCGAAGTTCACCTCATCGCCGGTGAAGTTGGTGACGACGTACGTGTACCGGTTGAGACCGTAGCCGAGCTGCTCGACGCTGCTCGTGACCCGGACGAGCTCCTGGGGCGGGCTGAAGAAGGTGATGAGGCTCGAGGTCAGGGAGGCGTTCGAGGTCGTGACGCCGGACGAGGAGAGCGACCGGCCCGGCACCGACGTGAACGTGCAGGTCGGCGGGCTGGTCGATCCGGGTGAAGTTGATGCTCCCCGTGATCGCGTAGACCTGCTGGAGAGTCTCCCAGGTCCAGATGGCGCCGACTCCCGTCGAGGTCCCCGCGCCCACCTGGCTCGAGAACCCTCCCGGCCCGGCTCCCGGCCAGGAGAACCGGAACGACTGCCCCACCGCCTTGTTGGTCACCTTGTCCTTGATCTTGACGGGGCTCGTGGTCACCACGGTCACGGACAGAAGGCTCTCCGCCCCGTTCGCGCTCTGCTGGTCGAGGTTGATGCTCTTGTCGACGGCCGCCGCGGGCGGAACGAACGCCCCGGCGATCACCGCGAGGCTTGCCACCACCGCGAGAATGCGACCCATCCAACGTGCCGCCATGCTTTCCCCCTCTCGTGTTTGCCGATCGAGCCCCGGTCGCACGAGCAGAAATATGCCCGGAGCCCAGCAGATCTTCTATACGGCGAATGCCCAGCCCTTGCAACGAAAAACAGACGCCCCGGCGGGCGGGGATCGCGAGTTTCCGCCGCCGATTGTTGACGCCTGGTATAGAATCCGCAACCCGGTCGACCCGACGCGGGCCGGACAGGAAGGACGATGAGCGAGCAGCGAAGCCAGTTGAGGTTCTGGGGAGTCCGCGGATCGATCGCCACGCCGACCCGTGGAGAACTTGCGGTACGGCGGAAACACCACCTGCCTGTCCCTCGATCTCGGGGACGACGAGCACCTGATCCTCGACTGCGGCACCGGGATCCGGCTCTTCGGCGAGTCGCTGACCGCCGGGCGGCCGCGCCGGCCGATGCGCTTCCAGGTGATCTTCACGCACTACCACCTCGACCACATCGAGGGGCTTCCCTTTTTCGCGCCGATCTACGACCCGGGCAACACGTTCACGTTCCACGGCTCCAACGCCGCCGGCCGCACCGTGAAGGAGATCCTGGAGCGGTTCATGGAGCCGCCCTACTTCCCCGTGCCGCTCGCCAACATCCCTTCGCACGTCGACTACGTCCACGATCGACGGGTCGCCCCTGCAGTTCGGCGACCTCACGGTGAGCGTCCTGCGGCTGAACCACCCCAACGGTTCGAACTCCTACCGGCTCGAGCGCGGCGGGAAACGGATCGTGTTCGCGACCGATCACGAGCACGGCGACGAAGCGACCGACGACGCGCTGGTCCGCTTCTCGGAGGGGGCCGACTACCTCATCTACGACGCCACCTATCCGCCCTCCGAGTACGAAACCCTGCGGCGGGGCTGGGGCCACAGCACCTGGTACGAGGGGGTCCGGGTCGCCCGCGCCGCCGGCGTCAGGTCCCTGGTCCTGTTCCACCACCACCCCGGCCACACCGACGAGCAGCTCGAAGCCGTGCTCAAGGTCGCCAGGGAGGAGCTGGACGGCATCGAGATCGCCCGCGAGGGAATGACGCTGCCCCTGTAAGGCGGCCGGCCCCGGTCTTCCCGCGACGGTGCCGCCTTCCCCTCTGCCGCGCGACCAGGCCCTGATTCTCCGCGCGGGGGACGAACCCGACGCGGCAGGGCCCGTCGACCTGCCGTGTCCGACCCGGCGACCGGACTACTCGGCGGGGAGCGCCGCGACGAGCTCCGCGATCGTCTGGATCCGCGAGCCCGGATCGGGCGCGATGGTGCGGCGCAGGAACTCGCCCCACGCGAGAGGAAGACCGTACGGCAGGGACGGCACGGCCAGTCCCGCTCCCTCGAAGACGGGGCGCTGCTCCACGACGGCAGCGGGGGCCGTCGGCTCCCGGCCCGGCGCCGAGCGGTTCATGGACCCGGCCCCCGAGCATCTCGATGAACAGCAGCCCGAGCGAGTAGATGTCCGATCGGGGATCGGGGGGCAGCCCCGCCCTCTGCTCGGGGGACATGTAATCGCGCAGGCGCTCCCCCTCGGCATCCCCTGCGGGATCGAGGAGCGCCTCCATCTGTCGCAGGCTCGTCAGTCCCATCGGGGTCAGGAGCAGCTCCCCGGGATGCTCGACCGTTCCGGTGACGCGGATCGTCTCCGGGGACAGTCCCCCCGACACGATGCCGCGCCCGTGGAGGGCGCCGAGCGCGTCGGCCGCCCCGCGGATCAGCCGCGCCGCCAGCCCCCTCGGCAACGCCGGGCGCTTCTGCAGGATCGCCCGCAGCGAGAGGCTTTCGACGTACTCCGTGACGATGTACACGCAGTCGTCGGTGAACCCCAGGTCCACGATCGCGATCAGGTTGGGATGACGCACGCCCATCGCCCGGGCCTCGTTGCGGAACGCCTCGATGAGGAAATCGCGGACGGCGCCGCGCCCCGTCTTCCAGACCCGCACCGCGACGCTCGCGCCCGTGCGCAGGTGCGTCGCGCGGTAGACATGGCTGCGGAACCGCCCGGGAGAGATCCACTCGTGCAGCTCGTACCGCTCGTCGAGCACGGAGCCGACGAGGAGCGACGGGTTGATCCGGAGGGTCCGCGTCCTCTGGGTGGTGTCCTCCTCGGCCGGAGCCTCGCGGAGGGCGTCGAGCGCCTGCGCCATCTCGCCCGCGTCGCGGTACCGGCTCTCCGGCTTCTTCGCCAGGCAGCGCGCGACCAGGTCCTCGAGACCCCGGGGGATATCGGGCCTGAAGGTCGAGAGGGAGGGAATCGGCGCCGAGGCCTGGAGCCACATCATCTCGGCGGCGCTGCGGCCGACGAACGGCAGCCGTCCCGCGAGCGCCTCGAACATGACCGCACCGAGGCTGTACACGTCCGAGGCGGGCGTGACCGCGCGGCCGCTGCTCTGCTCCGGCGCCATGTACTGCAGCGTCCCGATCAGCTCGCCCGTCGAGGTGAGCCCCTCGCCCGTCCAGTCGAGGAATTTCGCGATCCCGAAGTCGAGAACCTTGACCTGGGCGCGGTCCCGCGCGCAGCGGTGCAGGACGATGTTCGAGGGCTTGAGGTCCCGGTGCACGATCCCCTTCGCGTGGGCCTCGGCGACCACCCCGCACGCCTCGCGCATGAGGTCCACCACGCGCTCCACCGAGGCGAACTTGCCGGCCCTCCGCAGCTCGCTGAAGGTCGGGCCCGCCAGAAGCTCCATCGCCAGGAACGTCGTCCCGTCCGCGGCGCGGCAGAACTCGAGGAACCGGACGATCCCGGGGTGGCGGAGGATCGCCATCGCCTCGGCTTCGCGCTCGAACCGCTTGCCGGCGTTCCGGTCCACGAGCCCCTGCTTGAGCAGCTTGACGGCGACCGTCTCCCCGCTCGCGAGGGCGACGGCCTCGAAGACCTGCCCCATCCCCCCCGAGCCGATCAGGTTTCCGAGACGGTATTTCCCCGCGAGGACCCGCCCGGTGTCGGCGGTCACCACCCCCTCGGCGATCAGGACATCGCCATCCTGCGGGCAGATCCTCCGAGGATCCTCGAAGCGCCCGTCGCAGGTGAGGCATTTGCGCACTGCGCTAAAGATAACACCGGCCGCAGGCCCCGGCCATGCCCGCATTCCCCGGGGTTCCATTTCCCGTTGACAGCGCCGGCGAGCCTCTGGACTATAATCGGCGCAACTCTCACGGTTCCGGAGGTGCACTGATGGCGAAGACGAAGCCCGCCAGGAAAGCCAGCAAGAAGGGCGCCGCGAAGAAGAAGCCGGCGAAGAAGAAGGCCGCCAGGAAGCCCGTCAGGAAGGCTGCGGCCCGAAAACCCGCGAAGAAGAAGGCTTCGCCGAAGAAGAAGGCTGCCCCCAGGAAGAAAGCCGGCGCCGAAGAAGAAGGCCGCGCCGAAGCGAAGGCCGCCGCGAAGCCCAAGGCTGCCGCTGCCGCAGCCAAGGCCGCCGCGAAGCCCAAGGCCGCCGCGAAGCCCAAGCCCGCGCCGCGAAGCCCAAGCCCGCCGCTCCGAAGCCCGAGGTGTGGGATGCTCCGGTGAAGCGCCCGAGCGTGCTCCCGACCGCGACCCGTCCCAAGCCGGCCGGGTCCGAGCCGCCCCCGTCCATGGCGCAGGAACCGACGAAACCCTCGCCGTGACCCCCGCGCCGACCTTCGGCCCCTGGAGTTTCCCGGCCGAGCCGGTCGAGCCCGAGGACGACGAAGAGTAAGCGGATACGAGAGAGAACAGGGTCCCGGCGCTGATTCAGCCGACGGAAGGCCTGCCGGCCTTCCGCGGCTGATCGTGCGCACATACAGGGTCACAGACTCGCCGGCCCTCCGCGGCTGATCGTGCGCAAGAAGGGAAACGAGGCGGGCAGGGTCGCGGCGCTGATTCAGCCGACGGAAGGCCTGCCGGCCTTCCGCGGCTGATCGTGCGCACAACAGGGTCACTGCCTCGCCGGCCTTCCGCGGCTGATCGTGCGCACAACAGGGTCACTGCCTCGCCGGCCTTCCGCGGCTGATCGTGCGCACAACAGGGTCACTGCCTCGCCGGCCTTCCGCGCTTGATCTGGCTCAGGACAGGGTCACTCCCTGATCGGGGTTCCTGCGCGGGGCGCTCCGGGTGCACACTAGGCGGCGGTGATCGCGCCGATCGGCCATGATGCGACGGTGGCGCTGCTGGTCCTGGCTGGCGCCATGATCCTGACGCTCACGGAGCGGCTCCGGGCCGATGTCGTCGCGCTGCTCGTCATCGTCGCCCTCGGCGCCACGGGCGTTCTGACCCCCGGCGAGGCCCTTTCGGGCTTCAGCCGCCCCGCCGTCATCCTGATCATGTCGGTCTACATCCTCGCCGAGGGGCTGCGCCGGGCAGGAGTCACCGAACGGGCCGGGGCCCTCCTCCTGCGCCTCGCGGGGACGAGCGAGACCCGCCTCGTCGCCGCGGTCGTCATCGTTTCGGCCGGGCTGTCCCTCTTCATGAACAACCTCGCGGCGGCGGCCGTGCTGCTCCCCGCGATCTCCGTCGCCGCCCGCCGCTCGGGGGTCAGCGCGGCCAGGCTCCTGATGCCCCTCGCCTTCGGGACGATCCTCGGGGGCATGGCGACGCTGCTGACGACCGCCAATATCGTCGCCAGCAGCCTCCTCAAGGACGAAGGACTCAAGGGGTTCGGCCTTCTCGATTTCGCCCCGGTCGGGCTCCCGCTCGTCGCCGCGGGGACCCTGTACCTGGTCTTCCTGGGGCGCCGCTACCTCCCCGCCCAGGCCCCCGGGGACCAGAAGAGCGAGCTCTCGCGTCCGCACGAGGACCTCGTCGAGGTCTACCGCCTCGGCGAGAGGCTGTTCCGCGCGCGGGTTCCCGTTCACTCGGCCCTCGCCGGGACATCCGCTGTCGAGCAGCGGCTTCAGGGAGAACTACGGGCTGACCCTCGTCGCGCTCGAGCGGGGCGGCCAGGTCACGCTCTCCCCGGAGCCCGAGACGCTGATCCAGGAGAACGACGTCCTGGTGCTCGAGGGAGACCTGGAGGAGTTCCGCCGCCGCGATGTCGAGCCGTTCTTCGAGATCCTCCCCCAGCGGGACTGGCGGGTGCGGGACCTGGAGTCCGAGCAGACGGTCGTCGTCGAGGCGATGCTCGCGCCGCGCTCGAGGCTGATCGGGCAGACGATCAAGGGATGCCGCTTCCGCCAGAAGTACGGCATGACGGCGCTCGCGATCTGGAGGGCCGGCCGCCAGCTCCGCGGCGACATCGGCCCGGAGACCCTCCAGTTCGGCGACGCCCTGCTCCTGCAGGGGCCGAGGCGCGGCCTGGGGGCGCTGCAGATCGAGCCCGACCTCATCGTGCTGGCGGATCCCCCAGCGCCGCCTCCCGCGGGGAGTCCGCGGATCTGGATCGCGCTCGCGATCATGCTGGCAACCCTCGCGATGGTGGCGATCGTCCCGGAGCTCGCCGGCGAGGTCATGCTGAGCGGGGCGCTCGCGATGGTCCTGACCCGGACGATCGGGATGGAGGACGCCTACCGGGCGATCGAGTGGAGGAGCGTCTTTCTCGTGGCGGGAATGCTCCCCCTCGGCCTCGCCCTCGCTCGCTCGGGCGCAGCGGCCTCCGTGGCGGGGCTGCTGCTGTCGGTCTTCGGCGCCGCCGGATCCCTGGCGCTGCTCGGGGGCTCGTCGCGACGGGCACCCTGCTGACCCAGGGGCTCGGAGGCCCGGTGGTGGCCGCTGTCCTCACGCCGATCGCCATCCACGCCGCCCGCGATGCGGGTGCCGACCCCCGCGCCCTCGTGATGGCCGTTACCCTGTCCGCCTCGATGGCGTTTCTGACCCCCTTCGGGCATCCCGTGAACATGCTCGTCATGGGGCCGGGCGGGTACCGATTCCGGGACTACGCGAGGGTGGGCGCGCCCCTGACGATCATCCTGGCGATCCTGATCGTGCTCCTCGTCCCGGTCTTCTGGCCCCTCGCCCTCTAGCCGGCCCGGCATGCGCCGGAGTTGACAGCGGTTCCGCGATTTCTATAATTGGAGTCTCACCCGGTTGCGGCGCTATCGTCTAGGGGTCAGGACGGATGGTTCTCAGCCATCAAACCGGGGTTCGATTCCCCGTAGCGCTGCCAGACCGTTTTCCAGCTGAGATGGACCCCGCCCTGCTCCCCAGAGAGGGCAGGGGTCTGCCCGCACCGCCTTTGACCCCACCCCCACCCGCGCCTCAGAATGCAGCGGGAGGCCTCCAATCATGACCGTCGATCGTGCCCTTGCCCGTTACGCCCGCGAGCGAGAAAGCCACCTGCGTGACCTGGAGACTCTCGTCCGCATTCCGAGCGTCAGCTTCGCGGGGTTCGACCCGGCCGAGGTCCGCCGCTCCGCCGCCGCAACCGCCGAGCTCCTGAAGGCGCGAGGGCTCGAGAACGTCGAGGTGATCACCCTCGCCGGCGCGCATCCCTACGTGTACGGGGATTGGCTGAAGGCCCGAGGAAAGCCGACCGTTCTCCTGTACGCCCATCATGACGTCCAGCCTCCGGGGCGCGACGAAGTCTGGAAGAGCCCCGCCTTCGAGCCGAAGGTGCGCGACGGGCGGATGTACGCCCGGGGCGTGGCGGACGACAAGGCCGGCATCGTCTGCCACACGGCTGCCATTTCCTCCTGGCTCGACGCGGCCGGCGCGCTGCCGGTCAACGTCAAGGTCGTGATCGAGGGTGAGGAGGAATGCGGCAGCAGCCATCTGCACGAGTTCCTCGGGAGCTACAGCGCGAAGATATCGGCCGACGTCATGGTCCTGGCCGACGCGGGGAACTTCGACACGGGCCTGCCGGCGCTGACCATCTCGCTGAGGGGCCTCGTCCTCGTCGAGGTCGAGGTGCGCGCCCTCGACCTGCCGCTCCACTCCGGGATGTGGGGCGGGCCCGTCCCCGATCCCGCGATCGCGCTCTCGCGCATGCTGGCGGGCCTGCTCGACGATTCGGGCCGAATTGCGATCCCCGGCATCTACGACCGGGTCCGCCCGCTGACCCCGGCCGAACGCGAGGAGCTGCGGCGGCTGCCGGTGACGGCCGAAGAATTCCGCCGCCAGACGGGGGTCCGGCCCGGGGTGCGGCTGCACGGGGGGACCGAGTCTCCCTTCGAGCAGCTGTGGCGCCAGCCGGCCCTGACGGTGAACGCCATCCAGGCGAGCAGCCGCGCGATGGCGGCCAATATCGTCTGCGACATCGCGTGGGCCCGCGTCGGGATCCGGATCGTTCCGGACCAGGTGCCCGAGGAGGTCCGCGATCTCCTGATCGGGCATCTTCGAAGGCAGGTCCCCTGGGGCCTCGAGGTCTCCTTCCCGAGCGTGGCGGCGGAAGGGTGGTGGATGACGAAGCCGGACCACCCGGCCTTCGAAAAAGCCCGCCGGGCGCTCGCTCTCGGCTTCGGGCGCGAGGCGATTCTCCAGGGGTGCGGGGGTTCGATCCCGTTCGTCGGCCCGTTCGCGCAGGCGCTCGGCGGAGTTCCCGCGCTTCTCGTGGGGGTCGACGACCCCTACACCAACGCCCACGCCGAAAACGAGTCGCTGCACCTGGGCGATTTCGACGCCGCCGTCAGGAGCGAAATCCACCTGTTCGAGCTGCTGGCCGGCTGACCCGGCCGGGGGGCGGGGGCGACGGAAAATTCCTCGAAATCCTGCTGGCCGCAGGCACCTTTCGTGCTAAATATTTCTTCAGGGGGTAGGAACACTCACTCCCGAGTCGCGGCATTTTGTCGCGGCGTCCCGCTGGACCCGACATCGGCGGTCCCGTCCTTGCGGGTGGGCCGGGACTGGATCCGGCCCTCTCCCCTTCGCCGGGAAGGAGGTGGTCCATTGCAGACTGGTAAATGTACGGTGAGTGAGGTGGCGACGTCCTAGCAGTGGACCACCGCCATGGCGTAAGGTGAAGCCGCTGCTTCGGCGACTTCCAGCGCCACCGCCCCCGGGAGCGCGGCTGCCGTAGCCGCGGGGTCTTTGTAGGCCCCATCTCCCGGGGTTCCTTTTTCTGGCAGAATGTGTAACCGGAGGTGATCCCGTGAACCTGAAAGCCCATCAACCCCTGATCCGTTTCGCGTGCGCCTTTCTGGTTGCGGCGGTCGCGGTCGCCGCCCAATTGCCGGCCTGGGGCGCCGGCATGCAGCCCTCGTCCGATCCCTCTGCGTCGGGAACGAAACCGCCGATCAAGGCCGATGCCCCGGACCATGTCGTGGTTCAGCACATTCTGATCGGCTTCAAGGGGAGCGTCGGCGACAAGCCGATCGACAGGACCATGGAGGAGGCCAAGAAGCTCGCCGAGGAGCTGCTGGCCCGGGCGCGGAAGGGCGAGGATTTCGACAAGCTCGTGAAGCAGTACACGAACGACGCCGCCCCCGGCATCTACGGCATGGCGAACTTCGGCGTCCAGCCTGGCTCCGCGGAGAGCCTGCGCGCCGGAATGGTGAAGGCGTTCGGCGACGTCAGCTTCTCGCTGAAGGTCGGCGAGATCGGAATGGCCTCGTACGACCCCAAGACCAGTAAGTTCGGCTGGCACATCATCAAGCGCCTCAAGTAGGCCCCCTCCAGCGTCTCCGGAGGCTCGGGACGCCATTCGCCCTCCCCTCCGCGGGCGCCCCGCGAGGCCTCGCGACGCGGGCCGATGCTCGTTCGCTGCCCTTCCGGCTCGCCCGGAGGGAAGGTCTGCGCGCCTCCGCGGGCCCGGCGCGAGGGGGTCCCGGCACGTGCGGGGCCCGGTTCGTGCGGAAAAGGGCATTTCGCCTTATATTTATCAAGTGCAGGAAGGCCGTTTCCCGGGTCCGCACCGGGGAAAGGTGGAGTATGCCTGCTTGGAAAGGGACCCGTGGACATGCGCCAATCGTCGCCGCCTTCATTGAGATCCGCCTTCCCTGGAGCCCGCGGAGGCCTCTCTTTCCGCCGCGGTTCTAGCGCCTCCGGTCTCGCCGGTTTCGCCGGTCTCTGGGTCGGGATACTCCTCTTGCTCGCCTTCCCCGTGGCGGCTCGCGCGGCCACCTATGTCATTCCGGCCGACGAGCTCCTGATCGGAAAGGCCGACTGCATCGTGCGCGGCCAGGTGGTGGACGTGGCCCCGTCCATGGACCCGGAAGGGGGCATTCACACCGACGTCACCATCGCCGTTGTCCGGGTCCTCAAGGGCGCGCCCGGGCAGGCGACGATCGTCGTGCGTCAGCCCGGCGGCCAGGTCGGGGACCGATCCGAGGTCTATCCGGGGATCGGCTCGTTCTCGGCGGGCGACGAGATCCTGGTGATGCTCGACGCCCCCTCCTCCCGTGCCAGCAATGCGTCAGTCGTTTACAGGGTGACCGATTTCGCGCTCGGCAACTTCCGGGTGCTGAAGACCGCCGACGGGTCTGAGTTCCTTCGTCGCGAGGGGCTGCGCGAGGCGTTCGTCCTGAGCGCTTCTTCCGGAGCCACGTCCGCCGACACGACCGATCCCGACCGGGACGCTGCCGCCTTCGAGCGATACATCCGCGCCGAGGTGCAGGGGGTGACGGCAGCCGTCGACTATCGGCTCGAGCCCCAGCAGGCTTCCGCCGATCGCACGGCCGCGTTTGTCTTCCTGGGCGCCCCACCCGCGCGACGCTCGGAGTTCGATTCGAATACGACCATCACCTATACGGATAATGCGAGCGGCGACAACGGCACGGTGTGCGGCGGGGACCACTGCCATGGGGCGGTGGAGGCGGGAATGCTGAAATGGAACACGACGCCGGGAACCCGAATCCTGCTCCGCTATGGGGGACCCGACTCCTCGATCGGCTCGAAGTGCCTGTCCGACCTCGTCGATCAGGTCCAGTTCAACGACCCGTGCGATGAGATCTCGAACTTGAGTTTCTGCTCGGGAACCCTCGCGCTGGGCGGGTTCTCATCCTCCTCGCAAAGCGGGGGCTCGCCTGCCTGTCCGGCCAAAAACAATCCCGCCTTCGGGAAGATCCGGGTCGCGAAGATCCTGATCAACAACGGGGTCGGCGCCTGTTTCGACTCGTGCGATTACACCGAGATGGTGGCCCACGAGACCGGCCACACGCTGGGAGCGGGGCATACCAGCTCCTCAGGATCACTGATGCAGGCGAGCCTGAACCACGGCTTCTGCGGGGCTCCCCGCGCCGACGATCTCGCCTTCGCGCAATGCGCCTATCCCTGCCCGGGCGCTCCGAGGATCACGTCGATCACCCCGAAGATCGTGGATGGCGCCCTGAGGGCCGTCGTCGTCGGGAAGAAGTTCCGGGCCAATTCGAGGGTCGAGATCGATTCGGGAGGCGGCTTCGTTTCCGCGCCCACGACGAAGTACGTGCTGTCCACGAAGCTCTCGGCACGAAACCTCGATGCCCTCTGGCCGGCTGGCATGCCGGTCAGCGTCCGGGTCGTGAACCCGAATGGCTGCGTGTCCAACCCCACGAGCGTGACGCGGTAGGTTCGATCCCCCGCTCCCGCACCGCGGCGAGGAAGACCCGCGGTGCACCCCGGTGCCGCTTCCCACTTCCCGGCTCCCGGATCCGGGTTCGGCCGCCTCAGGATTGCCGCCACGGCTTCTGAAGCCGGCTTTTCCGCCAGAGGCCGGCGGGGTGCGGCATCAACAAACTTCGCGCCGCAATGTATTCTTTCCGGGCGATGCCCGCCGACGCCCCCGCCGCCGCCCGGCGCCCCTCCACCTGGCAGAGCCTCGCGCGCTCGTTCGCCTCCTGGCGAACCGCCTCGGTCACCCTGCAGCAGTTCCCTTCAGGCCTGCCGCTCGGGCTCGTCCTCGTCGCCCTTCCGGCCTGGCTCAAGCTCGAGGGGTACGACAACACGACCATCGGCTGGCTCACGGCGACGCAGGCGCCCTATGCCTTCAAGTTCCTCTGGTCGCCCCTCATGGATCGCTACGCGCCTCCCCTGCTGGGACGCAAGCGCGGGTGGGCGCTTCTCGCGCAGGCCGCGCTTCTCGTCGCCACGCTCGGCCTCGCGATCGCCGCCCTGCATCCCAGGGACATCGTCCCGATCGCGATCGCCGCGCTCGCCATCGCCTTCTTCGCCGCCTCGCAGGACATCGCGATCGACGCCTACGCGGTCGAAGTGCTCCGCCCGGAGGAACAGGGCGTGGCCGCGGGCGCGCGCGGCGCCGTCTCGCGCCTGGCCATGACCCTCGCCGGCAGGATCGCGATCACGCTGGCGACCTGGGTCAGCTGGCCGCTGATCTTTGCGATCCAGTCCCTGGTCTATCTGCCCGCGGGCATCCTGATGGTCTTTTCGCCGGAGCCGGAGGCCGCGCCGCCGCCACCGAAGACGCTGCGCGAAGCGGTCTGGGATCCTTTCGTCGGCTTCCTGCGCCAGCACCGGGCGCTGGAGATCGCCTCGTTCCTCGTGCTCTACAAGTTCGGGGACAACCTGGCCTCCGCCCTGGTGAGCCCTTTCCTTCTCGAGACCGGCTTCAACAAGTGGGACGTCGGGTTCATCTTCTTCTGGATCGGATTCGCGGGGGCGGTGATCGGCTCCATCGCAGGCGGGGCGATCACCACGGGTCTCGGCCTCGGCCATTCGCTCTGGCTCTTCGGGTTCCTGCAGGCCTTCTCGAACATCGGCTACATCATGATCGCCGGGATGGGCGTGAACCGCCCGGTGATGTACGGCGCCATGCTCTTCGAGGCTGCGACCACCGGGATGGGGACGGGGGCTTTCTCGGTCCTGCTCCTGCGCCTGACGCAGAAGCGGTTCTCCGCGACTCAGTACGCGCTCCTGTCCAGTATCTTCGCGCTCGGGAGGACGGCTTCGGGCCCCCTGGCCGGCGTCCTGATCGACGCGCTGGGCTGGAGGAACTTCTTCATCCTCACGATCTTCGCCGCCGCTCCGGGCCTGGTCATGCTCCAGCGGTTCGTCCCCCTGGGGACCCGCGAGCCCACCTTCTCAGGACGAGCCCGCGCGCGTCGGCAGGCCGATCGGCGCTGCGGGCGCTCGCGGCGCGCGCCGCGGCAGGGGCCTTCGTCGGGCTGATCCTCGCCGCGCTCTACACGGCCATGCTCGACGCTTTCCGCGCCATGCGCACGACGCCCGGCACCGGCTTCTCGCTCGCCCGCCCCGCTCGAGCGGATCTTCTCGCCCTCGTCTTCGCCGACTGGTTCACGCTCGCGGCCGTGGTCGTCTTCGCCCTGACGTGCGGCCTCGCGACCGCCGCCCTCGCCGTGGCCCGCCGGGGTCTGGCCCGCGGCTGAAGCCTCCCCCGGGGGGAGGGAGCAGTCCCTTTCGGAGGCCTTCCTGCACCCGGAGAGCGACCGGGCTCACCGGACCGGGTTCCCGCCCGTCCGAGGGACCTTACCGTCCCGGTGGCCGGGCCACCGGACCGGGGCCGTGTCAGCCCTTTCCCGCCTCCAGGTCCTCGATCGTCCGGGGCCAGTCCTTGTGGAGGAGGCGCGACAGCGCCCGGTCCGCGAGCAGCTTCCCCCGCGTCTGGCAGCGCGGGCAGTAGTTGCACTCGTTCTCCGCGTACACGATCCGCTGCACGGCCGTGCCGCAGTCCGGGCAGGGTTTGCCGTAGCGGCCGTGCACCGCCATCTCCGGCCGGAACGCGGTGACCTTCTCCGGGAACCGCTCCCCTGCCTCGCGCCTCAGCCGCTCGATCCACTCGCCGAGGGTCGCGACGGTCGCCGCATGCAGGCGCGCGATCTCCTCGTCGTCGAGGCGGCGCGTCAGCGCCATCGGCGACAGGCGCGCGCGGTGGAGGATCTCGTCCGAGTAGGCGTTGCCGATCCCGCTGAAGAGGCGCGGGTCGGTGAGGGCGCGCTTCAGGGTGTGGTTCTCGCGATGCAGCGCCGCGCGGAACGCCGCGAGGTCCGCCTCGAGCGGCTCGATCCCGCCGCGGCGCAGGGCCGCGAGCCCCGCCTCGCCCGCGCACCAGGTGCAGGGAGGCCCGTCTCTTCGATCCGGCCTCCGTCACGAGCAGCGTCCCCGCATCGAAGTCGAAGGCGGCGAGGCCGAGCCGGCCCGGGACCTTCGCGCCGGTCGGCTTCCAGCGGAGCCGTCCGGCGATCATCAGGTGAAGGACCAGGAACAGGTCTCCGCCGTCGGCCGCCCGGGGCTGCCACCGCCCGGTCCTCCGCCGGCGGCCTCCCGGGGCTGCCGCGCTCGGCCGTCCCGGGGCTCCCACGCTCGGCCGTCTCGGGGCTTCCGCGCTCGGCCGTCCTGGGGCTTCCACCGCCGCCCGTCCCGTGGTCAACACCGCCGGCCGTACCGAGCTCCACCGGCGGGGCCCGCGGGCGCCTGCTCCGCCGCCAGCCGGAACACGATCCGTTTTTCCAGCCGCCCGACGGATCGGACCACTGCCCCCTCGGCCGCCCGCAGCGGCGGATCGACCGTGCGGAGCAGGAACGGGCTCGCGAGCCTGACCCGGTCGAGGCGCCTCCCCCGACCCGGCTCTGCAGGGCCTCGACGTAGACCGTGATATCGGGAAGCTCGGGCATCCTCGGATCCGCGAAAGTCGAGGATACAGCACCTGGAACGCCCGCCACCTCGCCCTTCTCGCGGCCCCGATGCGCGACATGCCGGCCACGGGCCCGCGGCCGCCGACGCGAGGACGGACGCGCGCGGTTTTCCTTCATCCCCCCGCCATCGCAGGCCCGATTGGGCTAAACTACGCGCCCCCAGAATTCCCCTGCGCGCGCGGGCCGCCGGCAACGGGTCTCCGGCGAACGGATCGGCCCCGCGGAAACCGGTCGGGACCAGGCGCGAGCGCGGGAGGCCGCCTCCGCGGAAGCGGCCGGTCACCTGGGCTCAACGAAAGGACACGACGTGGCACACCAGTACATCTACACGATGAAGGACCTCCGCAAGGTGTATCCGCCGAACAGGGAGGTCCTGAAGGATATCTGGCTCTCCTTCCTCCCGGGCGCCAAGATCGGCGTCCTCGGCCTGAACGGCGCCGGCAAGAGCACGCTGCTGCAGGTCATGGCCGGGGTCGAGCACGAACTTCGCCGGCGAGGCCTGGGCCGCCGACGGGGTCCGGGTCGGCTTCCTGTCCCAGGAGCCGCCGCTCGACCCGGCGAAGAACGTCCGGAGAACGTCGAGGAGGGGGTCAGGCCGATCCGCGCCCTGCTGACGCGCTTCGACGAGATCAACATGCAGCTCGGCGAGGAGATGTCGCCCGAGGAGATGGAGAAGCTCCTCGACGAGCAGGGCCGCGTCCAGGACGCCATCGACGCCGCCGAACGCGTGGGAGCTCGACCGGACGCTCGAGATCGCCATGGACGCCCTGCGCCTCCCGCCCGGGGACGCCGACGTCGCGACCCTCTCCGGCGGCGAGCGGCGCCGCGTGGCGCTGTGCCGGCGTGCTGCTCGAGCGGCCCGACCTGCTGCTGCTCGACGAGCCGACGAACCACCTCGACGCCGAATCGGTGGCGTGGCTGGAGCACCACCTGGCCGACTACCCGGGCACCGTCGTCGCGGTCACCCACGACCGCTACTTCCTCGACAACGTCGCCGGCTGGATCCTCGAGCTCGACCGCGGCGCCGGCATCCCCTGGGAGGGCAACTACTCCTCCTGGCTCGAGCAGAAGCAGAAGCGGCTCGAGCTCGAGGAGAAGCAGGAATCGGCCCGCCAGCGCGACGCTGCAGCGCGAGCTGGAGTGGGTCCGCATGTCGCCCGCGGGCGCGGCAGGCCAAGGGCAAGGCGCGCCTCGCCGCCTACGAGGAGCTGGCTCAGCCAGGAGGTCGAGCAGTCGCGCGACGACGGCGCGAGATCGTCATCCCGCCCGGGCCCGCGCCTCGGCGACATCGTGGTCGAGGCCGAGAACCTGCGCAAGGGCTACGGCGACCACCTCCTGATCGAGGACCTGACTTCGCGCCTGCCCGCGCGGCGGGATCGTCGGCGTGATCGGCCCGAACGGCGCCGGCAAGACCACCCTCTTCCGGATGATCACCGGCGCAGGAGAAGCCCGACGCCGGCACGCTCGCGGTCGGCGACACGGTCGCAGCTCGCCTACGTGGACCAGTCAGCCGCGACGCGCTCGACGGCGACAAGACCGTCTGGGAGGAGATCTCCGGCGGCGCCGACATCATCGAGCTCGGCAAGCGCGAGGTCAACTCGCGCGCCTACGCCGCCGCGTTCAACTTCAAGGGGCCGGACCAGCAGAAGCGGGTCGGCGACCTCTCCGGCGGCGAGCGCAACCGCGTCCACCTCGCCAAGCTGCTCAAGAGCGGCGGCAACCTCCTGCTGCTCGACGAGCCGACCAACGACCTCGACGTGGACACCCTGCGGGCGCTCGAGGAGGCGCTGCTCGAGTTCGCCGGCTGCGCCGTCGTCATCAGCCACGACCGCTGGTTCCTCGACCGGATCGCCACCCACATCCTGGCCTTCGAGGGGGACAGCCAGGTGGTCTGGTTCGAGGGCAACTACCAGGACTACGAGGCCGACCGCCAGCGCCGCCTCGGCGCGGAGGCCGACCAGCCGCACCGGATCAAGTACCAGAAGCTGGTTCGGTAGGGGGGCTCCAGCTCGGTTCGACGCGGCAGCAGCCTGGTCGTTCGTGACAAGCTGTTACCGGGAGCACTTTATAGGTGACATTCCTCACGCTGCGGCGTACGCTCGGCATCAGCGGCGGCGCGCAGCGCCGTCCGCTGCATGCCGTTAGACCGCTCGTCGGCAGTGGTCACGTGCGACGCCGTGACACAAGCGGTGCTGCGCGGACGAACTCATTTGCCGCTGCCTCCTCGAGCATCCATCGGCCCATGGCCTCATACGAAACGGGTGACCAGGAGTTCGGAGCGCCTTCCCAGTTCGCCGAGGCCACGGGCCGCTCATCCTTGCCGCGAGCGTTCAGGCCGCCGCGGACGAGGGTCCAGCGAAGCGACGAGAACGCCCCGTTGCCGAGTGCATCCACTACCGCTTGCTGTTCACGAGCTCCGCGGCCGATTGTCCCGGGCATCCACCTGAAGAAGCGCATGATCCGGCTTGCAGGTTGCCCTGGTTGTGAAGCTGAGCAACGTGTTGATCATGACGATGCGGTCGACGCCTGCAGCCAGCATTGATTCCTCGACCGCAGCCATGTTCGCGGAGAGCAAGGCGGAGTGCTCATGGGTCGTTGCCGTAACGCCGAGCGCGGTGAGAACGGCATCTGCGCCGGCGAATGCGTCCGTGAGGGCGGGGCGATCGCCGAGAGACTGGACGACGACCACGCGAGATCCGCCCGGCACTGTCGGTTATGCGTTCCGGCCGAGAACGGACGATGGCCGTGAAGCTGATTCCTGCTGCTCGGCACACGCCGAGTATTCCCTGACCGAGACCACCTGCAGCGCCGATGACGGCCACATGATGCGGTAGTGGTCGAGATTGGCTATCGGCAGTCGGTGTCGTCATGGTAGAGAATGCTCCAGTCATCGTCGTCAGCGGTCTAACCACACAAGCTCAGCGACCCGACCTACGAGAGGCGCGGATGCCAACCGGAGCGCGGCGGCCGGGTTGCTGCAGCGCTTTAGGCCGCATGCGAAGTCCTCCGAATATAAATCAGCGCGGCTAGGTAGGCAGCAGCAACGACATCGTAGGCAAGACACCAACCCGGCCACCATACAGGGACACCGGGGTTCGCTATCACTGCGTGATGAAAGAAGTCAAAAACTCCGTGAAGTGCCAAGCCGGCGACCACGAGCCATGGAGTCTTCCGGAACCCAAGCGCAGCCATCGCCACAAACACGAGTGCAGGAATGGCCTCCGCGACAAGGGAACCTGTGGACCCGGCCATCGCCGCAAATAGGAGATATAAGGTGGCAATGACTATCAACACGACTGGGTAGAAGCTGCGCTCCTTGTCGAAGCCAATCACGCTGGCGAATAATCCAACTGCAGTAGCAGCGGCAACTCCAATGACGTATTCCATTTTGTTTCTTCGAGACGTGGTATCTGTGCGGCCTAGTCAGTATGACTTCCGGTCCTCGTTAAGGCTGACCTCCGGCACAATCGCGGGTTAGCCCGATACGGGTCAGAGCCGCATGCTGGATCACCAGCAGGCACTTCAGACCGGAGGTCAGCCATGGCAGAGCGTACTACCTTTTTCGTCGGACTCGATGTCCACAAGGATTCCATCGCGGTCGCCCATGCAGCGGCCCACCGCCCGGATCCGCCCCACTTCGTCGGTGCTATCGGAACCCGGCAGGTGGATCTCGACAAGCTGGTCCGCAGGCTTCACAGCCAGGCCTCTGACCTGGTGTTCGCCTACGAGGCTGGACCGTGTGGGTACGTGCTGTACCGGTATCTCACCGGCAAAGGACTCGACTGCCGCGTCGTGGCTCCCTCGTTGATCCCGAAGCGTCCCGGTGACAGGGTCAAGACCGACCGTCGTGATGCCGTCGAGATCGCACGGCTTCTGCGCTCCGGGGATCTCACCAACGTCTACGTCCCCCGTGTCGAGGATGAAGCGATCCGGGACCTGTGCCGTGCTCGCGATGCCGCCCTCGTCACCCTCAAGTCCGCCAAGCTCCGCCTCAAGTCCTTCCTCCTCCGGCTCGGCCTGAACTACACCGGCAGGGCCAACTGGAACGATGCACATCGTCGCTACCTTTCTAAGGTCGTCTGTCCCACCCCGGCCCAGCAGATCGTCTTCCAGGAATCCGTGCGTGCCGTCGACGAACAGGTTGACCGGCTTCACCGTGTCGAACAGGAACTCCTCGAGATCGCTCCGAGCTGGCGCCTGTTCCCGGTTGTCCTGGCCTTGCAGGCGCTTCGTGGGGTCCAGTGGACTGTCGCCATCACCGTCGTCGCCGAGCTTGGTGATCTGACCCGTTTTGACAATCCCCGGCAACTGGCTGCATTCGTCGGGCTGATCCCCTCCGAGCACACGAGTGGAGACAAGCGTCGCCTGGGCGCCATCACCAAGGCCGGCAACAGTCGAGCACGCAGGGCGCTGATCGAAGCCGGCTGGGCCTATCGGTACAGCGCCAAGGTCTCTCCCATCCATCCAGAAGCGTCTCGAAACGCTCCCCAAGCCGATCCAGGAGATCGGCTGGAAGGCCCAGCTGCGCCTGTGCAAACGATTCCGCCGTCTCAGCTCTCGCGGCAAGAACCCGAACGTCGTCGTCACGGCCATCGCACGCGAACTGGTCGCCTTCATGTGGGCCATCGCGAAGGAGGTGCCGATTAACGTGTGACAGGACATTGTTGGTTCCAGGGCTCGGGCAGGGGCGCGGCCCCGGTTTGGCGTAACCCTCGGCGGCGTTATGAGGCGGCTGCGGCCGACCCTCGTGCCTAGAGTGAGGAAGGCGCTTGACGGAGACATGTAAGGTGGTAACCAACCCACGGATATCAGCAGGATCAACCGTCGACATTACTGGCCCCGCCTCTGCCCGAACCCTGGCGTCTCCGGAGGCTACGTCAATGTAGAAACAACCGCTCGGATCCCACTTGACACCGGAAGTCATATCAACGCCTGGCTAACCCGCGGGCCGTTACGGGCACGCAGCTTGCCCGCCCGCCCTTCGGGGTGTTGTGGGCCGGTGAAGCACGCAAAGTGCGTGACCGACCGGACCGTCGGTTGAATGCCGGTAGTTATGTGGTGCGGGTACAATCTACAGATCTTCTGGGCGAAGCGCCGTGTGTTTTGCCAGTCGGGCCAACATGCGTGGACCGATCTCGTCGCTCTCGTGAAATGCGAAGACGAGATCGGTCCAGCCGGGGCGAGCGAGGACCTTGTGGGAGCCTGTATGTCGCTTGACTACCCAACCGATACGGACCAGCGCAGCAAGCACGCGGCTGGCGCGAGTGCTGGACCACTCGGTCATGCGGCTTTGAAGGACATGCTGAGGTACTCACGGCCAGCCTCGCCATGCTCGAGACGATCGGCCACAACGCGAAGAGCGAGGGCCTGCACCCTTGCGATCGCTTCGTCCTCGGAAACGCCGTACGCCAGGGTGCCTGGGAGTTCAGGGACCTCCGCGATCCAGCGGCCGTCAGCCTCTTGCTCAGTCTCGACCTTGAAAATCATCGACATGCCGGACCCTTCGTCTGCTGGCACGGATGATTCTACCTCTCCCCGGGTGGGTGTGGTAGTCCGCTCTGAAAACCCACATGACGCCGGCGTTCAGCAGCGGGCCGAGTGGCGCGCGCCTTGCGCGCCACCGTGCGGAGCCCAACGCCACCGTGTGAGCCGGGCAAGGGGCGTGGCGCCCGGATCGCCTGCTGCAACGCCGTAGTTATGTGCCATGGGTGCTTGCCGAAATCCAGCGCATGTCGAGCTTGCGCCCGGAGGCGGCGCAGTCTCCCAAGTATAGGTTGATCAGGGTTTGATACGGCACCCCTACCTCACGCGCCAAGCCTTGGAAGTAGCCAATCATTGAATCGTCGAGACGAATGGTCACTTGTCGCTTGAGGCGACGAGCGTACAGGTTGCGCTTCGCCTTGGAGAAATCGTAGGTCTTTCTCATCTCATCCACCTTCTCACGTACTGCTCACGCTCGTTCTTGTCCGCCTTGCGAGCCGGAGTCACTCGGTTGACAAATGCGCGAGCTCCGTAGCAGTGGAAGACCACCGGAAGACGAACCTCCGAGCTGAGCCCGAGAAGCAGAAACCTATCCTCTTCATCTGAATGGTCCGGATCCGCGAGGAGCAAGCGTTTCATCCGAGAACACCGTCTGGGCCTCCTCGAACGAGACGCCATGCTTGCGGCGGTTGGACAGGCTTTTCTGCGTGTCCCACTCGAATCGAAGGGCTTTCATGGATCAACTGTAACTACAACGTAAGTGGGCGTCAAGCGGCCCGCCGGACGATGCCGGAGTGCACATAACTACAAATCTACGGAACTCGTTTACGGGGTACCTGCTGCCTGCATACCCCCGACCCCACACAAGTCCCGGACACCGTTTTTTCTCATGGGGGCAGGAAAAGACAGATGCGCATGTACATCTGGATGTCGTAATGGAAATATGCGGTTCCACATATCCCGGTCCTGACCCGCCCCAACGGACTATTTCCGTAAGTCGCGCAAATGGCGGGCTCGAGGAGCCTTGCCGATATCGTTCGGGACGGCCGATCGCCTTGAGAGTGTCACTGCGCATCGAGCACGACCATCCTCCCGGACACCCCTGAATTCACTGTGCGCCATCCAGCGGGTGGGCCAAGGGCCAGCCCCGCGCGTCATAGGGCCTCCGGTCCGGTCCATCGAGAAAGGTCGCCGGTCGTTCCTGGACTGATGTGTGGACCGTAGGAACCGGCAGGTGAACCCTGGCTACGAGTGATGCGAAGCTGAAGAAGCAGCTTGGTCTTGTCTTCTTCACCTCGATCGAGGAAGCGGAGGGCCGTCCCGCAAACGTCAATTGCGGCGATATCCCCGAGCAAGGCCGCATCTCTGTAGGCCGCCTCCGATCGACTGCGGTGCCACCACGCAATACCGGACAGGATCACGGCACCAGCTAGGGCCAGAGAGAGAACTGTGCTGAAAAGGCGGCGCCTATTCATGTGACCATCCTCATTGGAGCGTTGGGCAGCATCTACTGACCCAACGTTGGAAATTGGTGGCGGGGCCGCGCAGTGGAACCAGCCGCTGCATCGACCGGTCAGGCGCCTCTTTGCGCACCTGTGCTGACCTCAAGCGCCAACCGATCCAGGTTTTGCTCATTAGCAGCCTCCAGGAACTGGCGCCTGTTCTCCGCAAACTCATGATTCTCAAAAACTTCGACCCAGGAGACAAGAGTTCCAGTCGCCCTGGATTCCAGAGAAATGGAAAGCTCAAAGTGCGGCGGATTGATGTGCTTTATCCGCACGAGCGAATTGGGGACAATCTCCAGAAACTCAGATTGGTTTGGATAGTCGGCCTTGGCAGGCCCATGCATCGTGAATTGCCAAGATCCACCCTGCCGGAACTCGAACGTGTGGAACGTATTCGTGAATCCATCCGGGCCCCACCAGCGGGCAAGACGCACCGGATTTTGGATGGCAGCAAAAACGGATTCAGGGGTAGCGGGGAGTTCCCGGGAGTGTCGAAATATGGACATTTAGATCTCCAGAAGATGGAAGTGTTCCAATTGGAGAATGGCGCCTGACGCACACGATCAGCAGCGAGGTGGGTTGGCGCAACGCTTGCGACAGCGCGCGATGTGACAACCCGGACCGTCTGCTGAATCGTGCTGTTGGGCGGCACCGGCTTTCCACCGACTAGTTCGCCATCTTGATCGACGCCAGCGCTTCGACGTTCGCTAGGTGTGTAGTCTCAAGACGTTGTTCAGGCCCGGGCCTTAGTTGTCCATCCGGGTCCTCATTGGAGAAGCTGAGGGTGCTTAGGCCAACCGCTTCCCAAGGAGGAGACCCGGATGAACATCCACAGTCTGGCCCGTACGACCCCTGCGAGTCGAGCCCTCATCGTCCACCGGATCCGCCAGTTTGGGTGGTCGGTACCCCGGGCTGCAGAAGCGGCAGGCATCAGCGAACGGACGGTGTACAAGTGGCTGGCCCGCTACCGCCAGGGCGGGAGTGCGCAGCTTCAGGATCGACCCAGCCGGCCCCACAGCAGTCCCACCCAGCTCGAGGCGCAGCGGACCGAGCTGATCGTCGACCTGAGGCGCAGTCGCAAGACAGGTCCTCAGATCGCCCATTCCCTGAGGATGGCCCGCTCGACCGTGGCTCGAGTCCTTCGACGAGCCAACCTGCACCGGCTCAAGTACTTGACTCCTCCCGAGCCTCCGAGGCGTTATCAGCGTCGTCGGCCTGGAGAGTTGCTGCACATCGACGTGAAGAAGCTGGGCAAGATCGGAGGACGGGTGGGACATCGCATCCACGGCGATCGCACAACACGCTGCCGGGGTGTGGGCTGGGAGTTCGTTCACGTGTGCGTAGACGACAACACCCGGCTGGCCTATGTCGAGGTGCTCCCCAACGAGCAGGCGCTGACGGCCGTGGGCTTCCTGGATCGCGCGACAGCCTGGTACCGGACGCTGGGGATCCGCGTACGTGGCGTGATGACCGACAACGGCAGCCCCTACGTCTCACGCGTCTTCCGGGCCGCCTGCCAGCGTCTTCGGATCCGTCACCTCAGAACCCGACCCTACCGGCCACGGACCAACGGCAAGGCCGAACGGTTCATCCAGACGCTGATCAGGGAATGGGCCTATCTGAGGCCCTATCTCACGTCCAGACTGGACCATGGCCTTGGGTCCGTGGATCCGGTATTACAATCGCCGCCGTCCCCACGGGGGACTCAATGGCGCCACGCCTCTCAGCACTCTACTGAGTCACTGAACAACGTGTTGGGAAACCACAGCTAGGTCCCTCTTGTTGCGCACCTCGAGCCGCACGCCGCGGCCCTCGGCAAACTTGGGCGCCTGCTGGACGATCGCAAGCACTGGCGATGGAAGTGTGCTCCTTTGTATTGCCTGGAACGCCTTCTCGCTCAGGGCGAATGACGCCACGAAATATCCGGGACAGGGCACCAGATATAGCACCGTCCTCTGCTTTTTCCGGAGTTGGAGAATCCACCCGTGGGACTTCCCCGAGAAGCTCCACTTCTCGCTCAGAGGAGTAAATTGGGAGGACAGACTCGCCCGTAGCTCGGTCCACAAGCCATGCCCTCTGTCCAGAACGGTTTCGAGGGCCCGTTCACTAGGCGGGGAACCGCGGTCAAGGAATGCGCTTGGCGACATGTGTCGTCTCTTCTCTGTCCGTCCAACTACGAGTCTGCGGAACTCGTTTACGATGTGTCTGGCTGCCTGCATGCCTCCGACCTAACCCCCGTCCCGGACACCCGTTTTCTTCTCATGGGGCCAGGGAGGGAACGACTCGCATGTTCATCTGGATTCAGGCCAGCCAATCGGCTTGAGAGAGTCGCTTCGCATGGAGTGCGACCACCCTGGAAACCACTGAAATCACTGTATGCCATCCAGCGGCTGGGCTCAAGGGCCAGCCCCGCTGCGTGCCGAATGAGGCGGCTAGACGTCGGCGACGTGGATGCCCATGACTCCCAGGAGCGGGTTCTCGACCCTGACCTTCGAGAAGCCGGCCTCGCGAAGTAACCCGGCGGTCTCGGCCTGCGAGGGGAAGCGCAGGAGCGAGTCGAGGATGTACCCGTGCGTGTCCGGGTCGCCGAAGAAGAGCCGGCCGAAGACCGGGACGCCGATCCTTAGGTAGGCGAAGTACCCTCGCGCCACGAGCGGGTTCACCGGCTTGCCGAAATCGAGGACGAGGAAACGGCCGCCCGGTCGGAGGACCCGGCGCACCTCGGCGAGGCATCCGGAGAGATCGGCGACGTTCTCAGGCCGTAGGAGATCGTCACCCGGTCAAAAGAAGCATCCCGGACAGGAATCCGGAGCGCATCCCCGCGCACATAGACAATCCGCGCCTCAGCTGCGTTCGCGCCGT
>CAVVHA010000012.1:0-245326 GCA_963747925.1 uncultured Acidobacteriota bacterium | reverse complement strand
GCTTGAACAACCGCGCGAGTCGGACCGTTTTGAGCCGGTCCTGAAGGCCGGCCGAGCTATACGACGCGCTATGTCTATTCTTTATTCCGACAAGTCTTCTAATTGTAGTTAGGCAGTGGCACCGGGAGATATCATGGCCATCATCCAAGAGACTCCGACTCTCGAATTGCGTTCAGTGGCTCGCAATGTGGCCTTCGTCGCTGTCGCAGTCATGCTCTTCTTGATGAAGAAACAATACGCGGGCCCCTTCCAGGGAGCTGATAGGCGCATACGCGGGGAACGTCACAGTTTCGTTTGCACTCTATTTTGTGTTTCAGAGGCTCTGTATGATGTCACCGCGATTCGGGAGAGTCATCGCCGCGGCATTGGTGTTGGCATGCGTGGAGTCATTTGGAGTTACTTGATGGTTTTGGATTCATGGCCAATACGTATGATACGTTCGATTTGCTGGCCAATGCCATCGGGGTGGGCCTCGCCTTCAGTCTTGATACAGTACTTGGCAGGAAACGACAAAAAGATCCAGAGGCCAATGTCGAAGCCTAACGCCACCACGCGCCACTGCCTAACAAGCGGCTGCACCCGGCGCCGCGCCAGGGGGCCGGGGTATTGACCGCAATCAGTTATAGGTTTTGGTCCGGGTTTTCAAATTCAGCAGTCACTTCGCGGCGCAGGTGAGCCGCGAGCCGTTCGGCGGACTCATGACGGTCGCCATTCCCGTGTAGGTGGCCATGATCCAGTCCAAAGACCCGGGCGGTCAATTTACGCTATTCGACCTGCTAGCCGTGTCGGGTGCGGTTGGCGGCTCGCTGGCCGGGTTCTATTTCTGCAACCAAGAGTGGGGTCCAATCGCTGGCGGTGTCGCTGCGATCCCAGGTTTCTTCCTTGGTCGCTATGTCGGGAAACTCCCAACGAGCCTCGCGTTCCGGTCTCTTGTCCGAGAGCTGAGCCGTTCCGACACCTCAAGCCTGTGGGACCGTCTGCGCAAGGGACATTCAATTCCGCACTGGATCGTGCCCGAGCTCCTCAGAAGAGGCGAATCCCGTTCCGCGCTGCAGGATCACGTCCTGTCTGGGCTTCTTGTCGAATCCAGCCATGAACGCTGGCAGTGGTGGCGCACGCTAAACCTTTGCTTTCCAGAACTGGCCCAGAACCTAAACGGAATTGATCCTCGCGGAGTTATCGAGACGTACCGGGGACGTGTCGACGCACTTCGGGCCGACATCCAAAAAGGTATCATTGGGCAATGAAGGAGCCGCCGAACAAGGCCATTCACCAGTCGGTCCTACGCGTCACGTCGCTTGCGAACGGCTGCAAGCGTCGCGCCGCTCGTCCCGCAGGTGATGGCCGGCGTTGGGCAGACATTAAAACATGGTCATCGTCCGCTACCTAGTCTATGCGGCCGCTGGGTTGATAGAACTGTGGTTTCTATTGGTCCTGTGGGGCTCTACCAACGGGCCAGTGAACGTTGTTCCCTACATCGCGCTGATCGGATGCTTGGCCATGCTCACGGTGGCCGCACCTCTCGCTCTTCTGCTCGATCGCGTCGCAAGTGCTATTGCCATTCCTGGTGCAGTCTTCGCGGCTGCATGGGGCGCTGCAGCAATTTGCGGTGGCTCCGCCGTCGATGTTCTGGTAATCGGTTGTCCGCCACTTGTTGCATGCGCCTTCTCGATCACGCACCTCTGGGTATCCCGCGGTCGACTCTGGCTGTCGGCCCCGTCGAGTCCAAGGCCAGCCGTGCGCGTGGCACTGCACTGTAATCCCTCTTATAGTCTTCACGACGGTCTTCGACGCCCGGCTGGTACTGGCGCTAGTTCTGGAAGGCCTTCCGTGATGATGCTGCCCAACTACCGGCTGAACCCGACGGTCGGTTCCGTCACGAGCCTTGCTTTCTCCAACGCAGGGCAGGATCATCAGTCAACGTGACCTGCCCCCTTTAGATCGGTCCAGCAGGACGGTTAGAATCGGCCGTTTCTGCAGGGCTGGCAAGGGGCTGGATGATGGCGAAGAAGCGGTACACGACAGAGCAGATCGTCGCGAGGCTTCGTGAGGCAGAAGTCGAGCCTGTCGAAGGGACAGTCGCCGCCCCAGGTCTGCGAGAAGCTGGGAGTCAGCGAGCAGACCTACTACCGCTGGCGAAGAGAGTAAGGTGGATTGCGCCTGGAGCAGGCGAAGCGTCTGAAGATCCTGGAACGGGAGAACACGCGGCTGAAGAAGCTGGTGGCCGACCAGGCGATCGACATCGCGATCTTGAAGGAGGTGTCGTCGGGAAAATACTGAGCCCGGACCGACGGCGGCGCGCGGTCAAGCACGTGTGCCGAGTGTTGAGCGTGTCGGAACGCCGGGCCTATCGCGTAGTGGGCCAGCCTCGATCCACCCACCGGCACCGGGCCACCACAGCGGGAGATGAGCCGCGGCTGGTGAGTCGCATCATCGAGTTGGCGACACGGTATGGTCGGTATGGATACCGACGAATCACTGGTTTGTTTCGCCAGGAAGGATGGCGGACGAATCACAAGCGCGTGGAGTGGTTGTGGCGACGGGAAGGGCTTCGCGTGCCGCAGAAGCAGCCGAAACGGGGTCGGTTGTGGCTCACCGATGGATCTTGCGTTCGGCGCAGGGCGGAGCGGCCCAATCACGTTTGGTCGTACGACTTCGTGGCCGAGCGTACCCACGACGGACGACCGCTGAGGCTTCTGACTATCGTGGACGAGTACACGCGGGAGTGTCTGGCGATTCACGTGGAGCGGCGCATCCGATCGATCGACGTGCTGGAGCACTTGTCGGACTTGTTCCTCGAGCGCGGAGTACCAGAGCACATCCGCTCAGATAACGGCCCGGAGTTCACTGCCGACCTCGTCCGGGTGTGGCTTGAGCGGCTTGGCGTGCAGACCCTGTTCATTGAGCCCGGTAGCCCGTGGGAAAATGGCTACGTGGAATCGTTCAACGGGAAGTTCCGAGACGAGCTGCTGGATCGGGAGATCTTCTACACGCTGACCGAGGCAAAGGTGCTGGTCGAGAGATGGCGGCGAGAGTACAACACGATTCGCCCGCACAGTGCGTTGGGATACCGTCCGCCGGCGCCCGTGACGATCGCGCCATTGCCACCGGGTTCCGCTCCGCTCCACCCGTCGGCAATGGCGTTTGGTATAACATAGGCGGTGGTACGTGAACCGGGGGCGGGTCAGATCGAAGGCATGACTAACGCTCCGCGCCGATCGCTCACCGATGAGGAACGATTCGTGCTTGACGAGGTTCGGACAATCTGGGGCCCACAGAACTGTGAAGCCGATGTGATCTTCCCGAAACCTGAGGAAGCAGCGCTCTTCATCAAGGCGCGTGACGGTGCCCTTCCGGTCTGTGTTTCTCTCTCGAACCTCGGGCGCTGGTACGCCGACGGTAGCCTGCCTCTAGCGGATTTGCAGGACCATATCCGTGGGCCAGCCTCACCTACGACTGTACTGAGCAGGTCAGTGGGCCGTGTGAGGGCCGTGGTGGCTCGACTGGCCCGAAAAGTTCTGGGGGCGCGATAGCCGTGTTACTCGTGGCGCATGGGCTGGACGTCCCGGATTGCACGCCGCACGTGCCGCCCAACTACCGGCTTAACCTGCCGGTCCGGCCGGGCACACGCCTTGCTGGTCTACTGGCCCGCATCACCTCGAAAGGTGTTGGGCAAGGCGTGCGCCCGTCTCGGCCCGCAGGTTAGCCATGCGTTAGGCACACTTTGATGAAGCTACCGAGGACCGATCGGCTACTTGTTGCTTGGGTTGCCGGAGTTCTATTCGGGCTCCTGTGGTCCATCACCGCGACTGCTGCCTCGGCATCGCAGCCTAAGGCCGAGACAAAAACGGTATCGCTCGTCCTTTTTGATGTTGGAACCCTTGTCTGTGATCGAGATCCATGCGACGGCTTCGTCGTCGGCGTTGAACAGGCAAAGGCAACTGGCGATCAGACTGAGTTTGTGTTGATTCGAATCCATCTGACTAGTCCCGAGCCTCGACTTGCCTTGCCGCGTCTGGAATCAGCCCCGCCTCTGTCCCTCACTCTGCTACGGGTCCAGTCATGCGACCGTGCCCTGCACGACTTTCCACTTCTACATGGGCACAGCCACAATGCTGACGGGACGACTGATTACTCGGATTTGACCCCTTTCGCCTGCATTTCTGAAGCTACCTGTCGACAGAAAGTACCCGATTCCCGGGTTCTCAAGTGTTACGAGTTTCAAGGCTTCGCTCACTCATGAAGGAATCGCGCTACACGGTGCCTAACTATCGGATTCAGTTGTCGGTCTGCCCTGTCACGGTCCGTGCAAGAACTGCACGGCCCGCGCCAGCCCATCCCGCAACTGATCCGAAGCGTTGTACGTATTTGGCAAGAAAGGCAGATCATTGACGGCAGGCACCGAAGCGCCAATCGTGCTTCAGCAGTTGCTGGATGTTTCGCGGAGATTTCGCGGTAGGTAGAGCAACCATGGTCCAGCGTTCAGTAACGATAGTGGCACGCGCGGTGCAGGGTGTTGGTCAAGCCCCCACTCCCGCGCACCATGCGCACGCCGCTCGCGGCCTGTGGGTCCGCCGGTTGCCTTCGGCGAAGCCTTATCGCCATCGAGCCGTAGCTGCTCAGGGCGCCGGGTGGTTCTCGCCGCTTTGCGCAGTCGGTCAACCGCGTGCCACGCGCGGAACACTCCAGCGCTCATGTGAACAGAAGGTGCCAGTCCCCCGCTGGCAAGCTCCGGCACCTGAGGTGCAAGTCGCAGCATGGGTGTCGCGCGACACTCGGCTGATTCATGGCTCTGCTCACGCGCGACGAGTTGCCAATCGGAAGGGAACGTACAACTACGCGCTTAAGCTGACGGTCCAGGCGGCACGCCCCTTGCTGTCGCCTGGCCGAACATCGCTCCGCACGGTGTCGCGCAAGCGGCGCGCCACCCGGCCCGCAGCTTACGCGAGCGTTGATATGACTTCCGGTGTCAAGGAGATCCGTTCAGTTGTTTCTACATTGACGTAGCCTCCGATGACGCCAGGGTTCGGGCAGAGGCGGGGCCTGTAATGTCGACGGTTGATCCTGCTGATATCCGTGGGTTGGTTACCACCTTACATGTCTCCGTCAAGCGCCTTCCTCAATCTAGGCACGAGGGTCGGCTACAGCCGCCTCATAACGCCGCCGAGGGTTACGCCAAACCGGGGCCGCGCCCCTGCCCGAGCCCTGGAACCACCGAGGTCCACTCACACGTTGATCGGCACCTCCTTCGCGATGGCCCACATGTAAGCGATCAGTTCGCGTGCGATGGCCGTGACGACGACGTTCGGGTTCTTGCCGCGAGAGCTGAGACGGCGGAATCGTTTGCACAGCCGCAGTTGGGCCTTCCATCCGATCTCCTGGATCGGCTTGGGGAGGGATTCGAGACGCTTCTGGATGGAGGGAGAGACCTTGGCGCTGTACCGATAGGCCCAGCCGGCTTCGATCAGTGCCCTGCGTGCTCGACTGTTGCCGGCCTTGGTGATGGCGCCCAGGCGACGCTTGTCTCCACTCGTGTGCTCGCTGGGGATCAGTCCGACGAATGCAGCCAGTTGCCGGGGATTGTCAAAACGGGTCAGATCGCCAAGCTCGGCGACAACGGTAATGGCGACAGTCCACTGGACCCCTCGAAGAGCCTGCAGGGCCGCGACAACCGGGTACAGTCGCCAGCTCGGAGCGATCTCGAGGAGTTCCTGCTCTACACGGCGCAGGCGGTCAACCTGTTCGTCGACGGCACGAATAGATTCCTGGAAGACGACCTGCTGGGCCGGGGTGGGGCATACGACCTTCGAAAGGTACCGATGATGTGCCTCGGTCCAGTCGGCCCTTCCGGAGTAGTTGAGCCCCTGGCGAAGGAGGAAGGACTTCAGCCTGAGCTTGGCAGACTTGAGGGTAACAAGAGCGGCATCGCGAGCACGGCACAGGTCCCGGATCGCTTCATCCTCGACACGGGGGACGTACACGTTGGTGAGATCCCCGGAGCGCAGAAGACGGGCGATCTCGACGGCATCACGGCGGTCGGTCTTCACCCTGTCTCCGGGACGCTTCGGGATCAACGATGGAGCCACAACGCGGCAGTCAAGTCCTTTGCCGGTGAGATACCGGTACAGCACGTACCCACACGGTCCAGCCTCGTAGGCGAACACCAGGTCAGGGGCCTGGCTGTGAAGCCTGCGGACGAGCTTGTCGAGATCCACCTGCCGGGTTCCGATGGTGCCGACGTAGTGCGGCGGATCCGAGCGGTGGGCTGCTGCATGGGCGACCGCGATCGAATCCTTGTGGACATCGAGTCCGACGAAAAAGGTAGTACGCTCTGCCATGGCTGACCTCCGGTCTGAAGTGCCTGCTGGTGATCCAGCATGCGGCTCTGACCCGTACCGGGACAACCCGCGATTATGCCGGGGGTCAGCCCTATCGAGGACCGGAAGTCATACTGACTAGGCGAACAACTAATGACCCCCGACGTCTTCAACTTCTGGTATTCGATTCAACTTGGTGCGACGAGCATTCTGTTCATGGTTCTGGCCGTCCGGCTGATTGCTATCCGCCGCCCACTGATCGTTCCCGGCTGGCTCGTCACTCTAGTCCTCTTTTCGGTCATCCTACCCGCCCCCTCTGTTGGTGTGTACATGTACCTCTTCCACAGGCGACCTGGGATGACGACCCTAACTCTTGTCGGCCTTGGCCTACTTCTTTGGGTCATATATCGCGTAAATCGTGGCTACCACTTTCTAGGAGCCTCAGAGGCTAGTGTCTCGACCGTGCTCGACGCAGCCGTCGCCAGCGGCAGGCTGCGGCATGCCGAAGACCGGACTTCCTACGAGCTACCAGTCCCCGGGGCTTCCATGTTGATCCGCCTGCAAGGTTCGGCCGGCATCACCAAGATGACCGTTACGCCCTGGGCGCATCACGCCCGAGTCCGAGACCTCGTCCAATGGACTCGTGCCTTCTACAACTTTCAGTCCTCACCAAATAGCGTCGCTGCAGAGGCTTGGAGCCTCATCACTGCGTTGATAGTAGGTACTTTCGCTGTGCTCATGTATGGTGTCGCCTAACTACCGGCTGAACCCGACGGTCCGGTCGGTCACGCACCTTGCGGTTACACCGGCCCACAACACCCCGAAAGGTGGGCGAGCAAGGTGCGCGCCCGCCACGGCCCGCGGGTTAGCCAGGCGTTGGGCGGATTTGTGACGAAGATCAGCCGTCTTCTCGTACCGAGCAGTTCTCTACGCGGCCATGATCGCCATCTATCTTGCTGTGAAGCGGTCGCTCCGTTCAGGGTCAATGCTCTGTCTCTTTTCTGCCTGGCACTTGACATTGCTTGGCGCCGGCATTGGTCGCCGGTCACGCTGCCTGGCCTACGGAAGCGCTTTCCTATCGTGCTTCTCCTAATCCTGCTCGGCATGCTCGTGAGGGATTCAACTGCATATCTCGTAATCACGCAGGGCAGAACCCTTCTTGATCGGTCGCTCCATGCCATGGATGTACCTAGTCGGAATGGTCGTCCTGTTTTCACTCCAAGTCCTCAGCGGCTTGCGCCAGTAACCTGCGGTGAACAAAATCCAGGGTAATCAAGGTGAGAGCAGCAGTCAGGTTCTGTCCCTCGCACAGTACACTGCACCGCCCGTGTAACTACGCGTTGCAGCAGTCGGTCTCGGGCGTCACGCCCCTTGCCGGTTTCACACGGGGGCGTTGGGCTCCGCACGGTGTCGCGCAAGGGGCGCGCCACCCGGCCCGCTGCTGAACGCGAGCGTTAGATCGCTCTGAGACACATATACATGATTCGCATCGCTCGTCTTGGAATCCTTCTCATAATGCCCTGTCTGGCAGGGTGTCATCCCTTCTCATGTGTTGGTCCTGCCGAACCGGCCTATCCGTATGCCGGCAGCCGACCGAACGAACTCGCACTTTCCGTGACACAGGCTGACTTCATTTTTGTCGGTGAACTCACATCGCTGGAGAACGCCTGGTACCCACCAAGCGGCTTCCTCGCTTTCTACCAAGGAATGACCTTCCGTGTGCTTACGGAACTCCGCGGGAAGTCGCCAATCTCTATCGTAGTAGTCCGTCGGGCAATCATGAGCGGCGGATTGGATGAGATCCGCCAGACACCGAATGGTCCCTGGGCTTCCCCCGATCTAGTGGACACTATCTGAGAGGCGGATAAGATGTCCAGGATGGGAACAGGAACGACAGGGCGACGGGCACGGAGGCGGTTCACTCCTGAGTTCAAGGCGGGGGCGGTGAGGCTGGTTTTGGACGAGGGGAAGACCATCGGAGCGGCGGCACGGGAGCTGGATCTGACCCCGTCGGCGCTCGGAGGCTGGGTGGCGCGAGCGCAGGCGGATCGCACGAAGGGCCGGACAGGCCTGACGAGCGAGGAGCGTGCAGAGCTGGCGCGGTTGCGGAAGGAGAACCGCGAGCTGCGGTTGGAGCGCGATATCTTAAAAAAAGCCGCGGCCTTTTTCGCCAAGCACCAGGCGTGACGTTCGCCTGGATCGAGGCGGAGAAGGCCGAGTTCCCGATCAGGAAGGCCTGCCGGGTCATGAAGGTCTCTCCGAGCGGCTTCTACGCCTCGTGCGCTCGTCCGGAGTCGAGACACGCACGCGAGGATCGGCGGCTGCGGGTTCTGATTCGCGCCTCGTTTGAGGAGAGCCGGAGGCGCTATGGAAGTCCCCGGGTGTACGAGGATCTGATCGAACAAGGGGTCCGGGTCAGCCCGAAGCGTGTGGCCAGGTTGATGCAGGAAGAGGGCCTGAAGGCGCGCCCCCGCAAGCGCTTCAAGTTGACGACCATGAGCGATCACGATCAGCCGGTCGCCGATAACCTCCTGGGTCGCCAGTTTGACGCGCAGGCGCCCAACCAGCGGTGGGTGGGCGACACGACGGAGATGGTGATCGGCACGAGCGGCAAGCTCTATCTGGCAGCGATCCTGGACCTGTTCTCGAGATTCATCGTGGGCTGGGCGGTGAGCGCGGTCAACGATCGGCATTTGACGATCAAGGCCCTCGAGATGGCTCTGAAGCGGCGATGTCCGGGGGCCGGCTTGCTGCATCATTCCGACCAGGGCTGCACCTACGCAAGTGAGGATTACCAGGCGATCCTCGATGCCAACGGGATCACCTGCAGCATGAGCCGGCGCGGCAACTGCTACGACAACGCAGTGATGGAGAGCTTCTTCTCGACGCTGAAGAGCGAGCTTGGTGAGCGGTTCGAGAGTCACGGTGACGCCAAGATGGAGTTGTTCGACTACATCGAAGTGTTCTATAACCAACGGCGTCGGCACTCGACGATCGGGCTGGTCAGCCCTGCAGAGTACGAACGACGGACTCAGGCAGTTAACTAAACTGTCCATCGAAACGGGGGAAGCCCACCCTATCGTCTAAACCCCTGTGTCTATCGCACAGGCAAACGCTTCATCGTGATTGCCAGCTCCGAGCCCCCCGCAGGAACCTATGGTTCAGGGTCCATCTGGGAAGACAGTGACTTAAACCGCCAAGCAATCGATGTCGCAATCAAGGAGCATCCGTATAAGCCATCGCCCAATCAGCAGAGGCAGCATGCCCCGTGATTCGCGGTCTAACTATTGGCTGAACCCGACGGTCGGTTCCGTCACGGGCCTTGCTTTCTCCTCGGCGGGGCAGGATTATCAGTCAACGGGCAAGGCCCGCGCCGGCCCCGCCCGCGGGTTAGCCATGCGTTGTACGTATTTGGCAAGAAAGGCAGATCATTGACGGCAGGCACCGAAGCGCCAATCGTGCTTCAGCAGTTGCTGGATGTTTCGCGGAGATTTCGCGGTAGGTAGAGCAACCATGGTCCAGCGTTCAGTAACGATAGTGGCACGCGCGGTGCAGGGTGTTGGTCAAGCCCCCACTCCCGCGCACCATGCGCACGCCGCTCGCGGCCTGTGGGTCCGCCGGTTGCCTTCGGCGAAGCTTTATCGCCATCGAGCCGTAGCTGCTCAGGGCGCCGGGTGGTTCTCGCCGCTTTGCGCAGTCGGTCAACCGCGTGCCACGCGCGGAACACTCCAGCGCTCATGTGAACAGAAGGTGCCAGTCCCCCGCTGGCAAGCTCCGGCACCTGAGGTGCAAGTCGCAGCATGGGTGTCGCGCGACACTCGGCTGATTCATGGCTCTGCTCACGCGCGACGAGTTGCCAATCGGAAGGGAACGTACAACTACGCGCTTAAGCTGACGGTCCAGGCGGCACGCCCCTTGCTGTCGCCTGGCCGAACATCGCTCCGCACGGTGTCGCGCAAGCGGCGCGCCACCCGGCCCGCAGCTTACCGCGAGCGATAGCGAGACAAGGAACTGGGAGACCCCTTGACGGTGCCATTGACTGGTTGTATATTCAATGTATATCCAGGAGGTTCTGATGGTCACCAAGCTGCAGAAGTGGGGTAACAGTCTCGGGCTTCGAATTCCCAAATCATTTGCCGTGGAGGCACGGGTCGCGGCTGGCTCGATCGTTGATATCCGCGTCGAAAGTGGAGCCCTACTGGTCCGGCCAGTACGGCGCAGGGCGTATCGGTTGGCCCAGCTCGTCAAGGGCGTGAGCTCTCGGAATCTGCATGAGGAGGTTCCAACGGGGAAGCCTGTCGGGCGGGAGGCCTGGTAGTGTCGTCCCCGTATGTCCCGGAGCGGGGGGATGTGGTGTGGTTGTCCTTCAATCCGCAGGCGGGTCACGAGCAGTCAGGGCATCGCCCGGCGGTCGTGATCTCGCCCCGCACATACAACCGTCGGGTTGGGCTTGCGCTCTTCTGTCCAGTAACTTCTCAAGTGAAGGGCTACCCATTCGAGGTCGTGCTTCCTGCCGGACTCGGGCTAGAGGGAGCCATCCTCTCGGACCAGGTCAAGAGTCTCGACTGGCGCGTTCGCAAAGCACGGCGAATTTGTGTCCTGCCTGCGGAGATCCTGGAAGAGACAATTGCGCGAATCTTGGCACTCGTTGATCCCGATGAGGCTCGCTAACTACGGCTTTCACCTGATGGTCCGGCCGGTCACGCGCGTTGCTGATCCACCGACCCACATCACCCCGTAGGACGGCGGGCAACGCACGTGCCCGTCACGGCCCACAGGTGAAGCCGGGCGTTGGGCGGCGCGATAGGCAGAACGGAAGTCGTGAACGGAACCTGTTGGAAAGGCAGGATAGTATGTCTAGTCCGCGCCTATTAACAAGCCTTGGTGCCTTGGCTATGCTGTTGGCAGCCTGCAGCACGCAGTACCCGGACACTTGCCCATCCAGCAAACCCATTGGTCTGGCCGACGCGGATAAGATTGCCGGCGATGACAGCCTGCCCTTCCGGTTCCCGCTCGATAAGTTCGCGAATGCTGGCATCTTCTTCTGCTGTTGGTTTGGCGTCTCCAATGAGTGCCCCCCCGGGATCAAAGACTGTTACGAGTATCCTGTGCGCCAGTTCCATGCCGCGGAGGACTACAAAGGCTCGGCAGGGACGCCGGTCTACGCTATGGCCGACGGGCACATCAGCTTCTCACGAACAGCGGGCGGTTATGGCTGGTTGATTCTCGTTGACCATCCCCAGGCAAACCTGTATTCGCTGTACGGTCACCTCAGCCCCAGTCGCTGGAAATTGGAGTCAGGCACAGAGGTGAAACGGGGTGATTTGATCGCCTACCTAGGAGACAGCGATGAGAATGGCGGCAGCAAAGAACATCCGGTGCAAACGCATCTCCACTTCGGGATTCGCACTGGTCAAACCGCGGATTATCCTCCCAAGGGCGAGTGGCGCTTCATGGCCGGGTGGGTCAGGCTTTGTCCGCAGGATCTGGGCTGGTTGCAGCCCTCGGTGGTCATCACCAGCCAGGAAACACCAGATGGCGGATACCCACAGCCAAAGGTAAGCTTCTTGACGCGTTGGGGACTCGAGCTATTGATTACCAGCATTCTTACGGTTGGTGCGGTTGGCCTGTTGATCAATGGAGTCAGGAAGAGGTACCGCTTCTTGCTGCTATTTCCAGGTATCCTGGTCGTTACGGCCGGGATTGTGCTGCGCAACAATGCACTGATGGGCACCTATGCTCTGCTCATGATTGGGATCTTGATCTTGACGACCGGGATCTATCATTTCATCCGGAAATCCATTCCAAAGCCCTCGGCTCACTGGTAGGGATCACGATCGCCAATAAGGCTGAGACCTGTGGGGATTATCATTCAGAGAAACACGCACCGCCCAACAACGGGTTCCAGCCGACGTTGCTCCGCAACGCGGCTGAACCCGACCATTCGACGGACCCAGCGGACGGGCAAACATTCGTAGGCAGAGGCAACTGCGGGTGGAGTACACGCTGGTACTACGAGGTCCTGACGAGGGTGTTGCCGCCTCGGTGCCCAGCCTTCCCGGGTGCTGGACCAAGGAGACACCGAGGGAGAGGCGCTTGAGAACATCCGGTCCGCACCTGAGGGCTTCAACTCAAAGACGCCTACCACCGATGTGTTGTACTGATCACGACGCGAGAGTATGCCCGCCTCCTGGAGGTGCACGTTGGGTCCTCAACCCATGACGCTCAGTACATCGCGTACGCTCACCGTCATCAGGCGCTACGGCCTGCTGGTCGTTTCCGGGTCGGTTGTCGGCTTGCTGTTGCACTTCGGGATGGTGGGAATCGAGGCCCTCTTCATCGGCGAGCCCGTTCTCGTGGACTTCAAGGACCAATTCTTGCGTTCCGCACTCTCATTCCCTTTTCTGCCGATTCTGCTGATGGAATTAGCGCTGACCACACTGACCCTCTTTCTGTGGCACCGCTTGCGCCACACCCTGCACGAGGCCCACAAACTGGATATGCAGCGCGAGCAGCACGAAACGAGGATCCGTACCCTCCAGCGGGCCATGGCCCTGCTGGCGCAACATCTCGCCCAGCAGAACAATCAGATCCTCCAGCAGATCGCAGCGCGGCGGGAGAAGGGGCAGCAGACCTCGCAAACCATCGAGACCGCGAGTCGGCGTATCTCAGAGATTCTGCACACGCTGTCGGAAGTCAGCTTCGTGACCCCCTACATCGAGAATGCGGACGGCGAAGGCCTCGACCTGATGGTGGAGCTGGAGCGACGGTTGCAGGAGCGTGACTGAGCGGGGATCGAACGATGGTGAGCAGGCACGACAGCGTCCATTGGGCGTGGACCTGCTCTATGACGGCGGAATCGGCACCTACGGCAAGGGCCTTGACGAGGCCACCTCGAGGTCGGCGACCGGCCCAACCACCTTGTGGGCGTCGACGGCAAGGACCGGCGCGCCAGGGTGGTGGCCGAGACGCGCGGCTTCTCGCTGCACAGCATCTTGCGACAAGAGCAGGAGAAAAGAGACGCGGCCGCCGAACAACCGGTTGGAGCAGACGAACGCGCCCGGGCATACTGTTGGCGCGTTCGCTGCTCAACCGGACTGTTAGGCAGTGGCACCGGGAGATATCATGGCCATCATCCAAGAGAATCCGACTCTCGAATTGCGTTCAGTGGCTCGCAATTTGGCCTTCGTCGCTGTCGCAGTCATGCTCTTCTTGATGAAGAAACAATACGCGGGCCCCTTCCAGGAGCTGATAGGCGCATACGCGGGGAACGTCACAGTTTCGTTTGCACTCTATTTTGTGTTTCAGAGGCTCTGTATGATGTCACCGCGATTCGGGAGAGTCATCGCCGCGGCATTGGTGTTGGCATGCGTGGAGTCATTTGAGCTACTTGATGGTTTTGGATTCATGGCCAATACGTATGATACGTTCGATTTGCTGGCCAATGCCATCGGGGTGGGCCTCGCCTTCAGTCTTGATACAGTACTTGGCAGGAAACGACAAGAAGATCCAGAGGCCAATGTCGAAGCCTAACGCCACCACGCGCCACTGCCTAACAAGCGGCTGCACCCGGCGCCGCGCCAGGGGGCCGGGGTATTGACCGCAATCAGTTATAGGTTTTGGTCCGGGTTTTCAAATTCAGCAGTCACTTCGCGGCGCGGGTGAGCCGCGAGCCGTTGATATGACTTCCGGTGTCAAGGAGATCCGTTCAGTTGTTTCTACATTGACGTAGCCTCCGATGACGCCAGGGTTCGGGCAGAGGCGGGGCCTGTAATGTCGACGGTTGATCCTGCTGATATCCGTGGGTTGGTTACCACCTTACATGTCTCCGTCAAGCGCCTTCCTCAATCTAGGCACGAGGGTCGGCTACAGCCGCCTCATAACGCCGCCGAGGGTTACGCCAAACCGGGGCCGCGCCCCTGCCCGAGCCCTGGAACCACCGAGGTCCACTCACACGTTGATCGGCACCTCCTTCGCGATGGCCCACATGTAAGCGATCAGTTCGCGTGCGATGGCCGTGACGACGACGTTCGGGTTCTTGCCGCGAGAGCTGAGACGGCGGAATCGTTTGCACAGCCGCAGTTGGGCCTTCCATCCGATCTCCTGGATCGGCTTGGGGAGGGATTCGAGACGCTTCTGGATGGAGGGAGAGACCTTGGCGCTGTACCGATAGGCCCAGCCGGCTTCGATCAGTGCCCTGCGTGCTCGACTGTTGCCGGCCTTGGTGATGGCGCCCAGGCGACGCTTGTCTCCACTCGTGTGCTCGCTGGGGATCAGTCCGACGAATGCAGCCAGTTGCCGGGGATTGTCAAAACGGGTCAGATCGCCAAGCTCGGCGACAACGGTAATGGCGACAGTCCACTGGACCCCTCGAAGAGCCTGCAGGGCCGCGACAACCGGGTACAGTCGCCAGCTCGGAGCGATCTCGAGGAGTTCCTGCTCTACACGGCGCAGGCGGTCAACCTGTTCGTCGACGGCACGAATAGATTCCTGGAAGACGACCTGCTGGGCCGGGGTGGGGCATACGACCTTCGAAAGGTACCGATGATGTGCCTCGGTCCAGTCGGCCCTTCCGGAGTAGTTGAGCCCCTGGCGAAGGAGGAAGGACTTCAGCCTGAGCTTGGCAGACTTGAGGGTAACAAGAGCGGCATCGCGAGCACGGCACAGGTCCCGGATCGCTTCATCCTCGACACGGGGGACGTACACGTTGGTGAGATCCCCGGAGCGCAGAAGACGGGCGATCTCGACGGCATCACGGCGGTCGGTCTTCACCCTGTCTCCGGGACGCTTCGGGATCAACGATGGAGCCACAACGCGGCAGTCAAGTCCTTTGCCGGTGAGATACCGGTACAGCACGTACCCACACGGTCCAGCCTCGTAGGCGAACACCAGGTCAGGGGCCTGGCTGTGAAGCCTGCGGACGAGCTTGTCGAGATCCACCTGCCGGGTTCCGATGGTGCCGACGTAGTGCGGCGGATCCGAGCGGTGGGCTGCTGCATGGGCGACCGCGATCGAATCCTTGTGGACATCGAGTCCGACGAAAAAGGTAGTACGCTCTGCCATGGCTGACCTCCGGTCTGAAGTGCCTGCTGGTGATCCAGCATGCGGCTCTGACCCGTACCGGGACAACCCGCGATTATGCCGGGGGTCAGCCCTATCGAGGACCGGAAGTCATACTGACTAGGCAGCCGAAGGTACTGGTCATGGACATCTGGAAGTTCTACGACATCACCCACCGGGAGCACGTGGTGTGCAATCCCACGAGCGAAGACAAGCTGGCACGACTCATCAGTCTCCTGCGGCTCCCAGCGAAGGCACGCTTGGTCGACATCGCCTGTGGGAAGGGTGAGTTCCTGATTCGCCTGGCTGAAGCGTACAACATCCACGGGATCGGGATTGACATGTCACCGTTCTGCATCGGCGAGGCTCGGAGGCGGCTGCAGATGCGAGCGCCGGGGGCAGAGGTCGTTTTCAGTCAGATGAACGGCTTCGACTTCACACCCGAAGCGCCGCGGAGTCTGACGCTGGCATCCTGCATTGGCGCTAGTTGGGTATTAGGTGGCCATGCTGGAACTCTGGACGCACTCTCGGGCATGGTCGCGCCCGGGGGGTGGGTGATTGTCGGCGAGCCCTACTGGCTTCGGGAGCCCTCGGAGGAGTATCTTGCGGCCTCAGGGGTTGGCAGAGATGGCTTCGGGACGCATGCTGCCAACGTGGAGGCCGGTGAGCTGCGGGGGCTCGAGCTGGTTCACACGTTTGTGAGCAGCAAGGACGACTGGGACCAATACGAAGGTCTGCAGTGGTACGCGACGGCCGAGTACGCTCGCAACCATCCAGACGATCCAGACGTGCCTGAGCTCCGGGAGCGAGTGGCGAAGGCCAAGATGGTGTACCTCCGGTGGGGGCGAGACACCTTAGGCTGGGCGATGTACGTCTTCAGACATCGTCAGTGCAAGAGCGCCAGTTCGGCTGGCTAACATGGCGATTCAGTCTGCCGGGATGGGCTGTCACGCCGCGTGCAGAAAGAGGCACGCGTCGCGCCGCTTGTCCCGCAGGTTATCGCGGGCGTTATGCGGAGCCAACGTGAATCGGAGAGTCGTTGAACTTGATGAGTTCGAACTTGACGAGGTGTCGCGTCTTGTCCTGCGCGAGTTTGCGGACCATCCGGCCCGCCCGGTTTCGAACGTGAGCATGGAACCCCGGCCAAAAGGTGTTGCGAGCATCGTTATCGCGATTCCCTCGCCGACCGGAGACAGCAGACGCGCCATTTCCATTTGGCTCGACGAGAAGTTGGTCCCCACGCTGGAATTCGGGGCATGGCACACTCATGCCGATCTCTGGGACAAGGACCTGCGGTCCGGTGTTCAGATGATGCTGGCCTATCTCAAGCGGATTACCGACGGGGAAATCCTTCTGGCCGAATCACCGACGGTTGCGGGCGGTCTCTTTCGGGTCGTCGATGTGTGCGATCGCGAGGAGGTTTTGGAGGAGCTGACGTCGCCTGACAACCCCACAAACATGAGGTTGCTGTCATGGTCCGGCTCCGAAGATGGAGAGTTGAGTGACTTCCGGGAGAGACCCGCATAACATGGCGTCGCACCCGCCGATCGGCCGCGGACGGCCGCTCGCCGGTGAACGCCAAAGCGTTATACGGCCCAGGTGCCTTGAATGAGTGGCGTGAACAGACACCTTTTGAGCTGCGAGCTATCGGGGACACGCTTCTCGCCACGCTCAGCCGAGTCCGCTACCGGACTCACGCTGGAGCGCAAGAGCGAACCCGGTGACATCGCCACACGAGGCCGATACAGGGGCCAACCATTGCCATACGGCTGTGCAGCGTTGGAAGCGCCCGACGACCTGCCCTGGGCCCGAAAGTGGGAGTGGTTGGTGACGACCGTCACATCAAATATCCGGACGTTCCGGCAATGCGGCGCCGACGAGATCATCCTTAACTTGGGCTACTTTCATGAGGGCCAGTGCAACCTCGAGTTCGCGGCGCACCAGCTTGAGCAGGTCGCGGCGCTCCGCATACCATTCACGATCAGTTGTTACGAGACGAGAGCCAATGAAGGTGAGGCCGTATAACTACGCCGTTCAGCCGCCGGCGGTCGCGCCTTCGACGCGACATGGAGTGGCCCGGCGAGGGTTGCGCGCCCGCCGCCGCTGACGGCGAGCGTTGGGCAGACAGTACCCACGCGTACCTCGGAGTCGGTACGCTATCTTCGGTTACCATCGCCCCCCGAAAAGAGGAGCATCTCCGATGACCAAGGTGACACCCTTCCTGATGTTCAACGATCAGCTCGAGGCGGCCATGGAGTTTTACACCGCCACGTTCCCGGACTCCCAAATCAGGAATGTCGCCCGCACTGGCGAAGACGGTCCGGTCGCCTCCGCCGAGTTTGTCGTCGGTGGTCAGGCCTTCATGGGCTACAACGGGGGCCCGTACTTCACCTTTTCCGAAGGCATCTCCCTCTATGTTGACTGCGAGGACCAAGCGGAAGTCGACGAGTATTGGGACAAGCTCGTCAAGGCCGGCGCGAAGCCTACCGCGTGCGGCTGGATCAAGGATCCGTTCGGCATCTCGTGGCAGATTGTCCCACGGCGATTCATCGAGCTGATCCGCGACGGGGACGCTACGAAGGTGAAGGCCGTGATGGGAGCCATGATGACGATGGTGAAGCTCGACGTTGCAGCCCTTGAGAGAGCCTACAATGAGGCGTAGCAGCGTGAAACGCCCGCACCCTGAGCACCTGGAAGTGCTGCCCAACAACAGCATGCAGCGGACTGAGCTGCGCGCCGCCGCTGATGCGGCCGTTGGGCCGCTCGGGTCGGCACGCGGAAGCACAGTAGTTAAACGCGAATTCACACTAAAAAGGAGAACAGCAGTGCAGTCAACTAACCGGATCTACATATGCGCAGCGTTGGTCGCAATGGTTCTGTTTGCGTGGGGTCGGACCTTCGGGCAGGCGCCTCTTGGAGCGCCGGCGGAATCTCAGTTCAAGTTCTCGACGCCCATCGCCCAGGGCGTCGCCGTGCCGGACAAGATCGAAAGCTCCATCGGCACCCTGAATCTGAGCTACGGCTATCCCAAGCCAGACACCGTCGAGAAGATCTACGACAATCTTGATCGTTCGCGCGCCCTGCAGGCTTACCTGATGGCGATCCCGATCGTGAATCAGGCTGGCATGCGCGACTCGCTCCGCAAGTTCGGACCGGACAACCAGACCGACGTCATTTGGGAAGACCTCGTCGATGCTCGGACGGTGGAACTTACGGCGAACGACAACACCATCTACAACTTCATCTGGCTCGACACGAAGAAGGGTCCGCTGGTCGTGGAGATTCCGCCCGATGTCCTGGGCGGCGTGAACGATTTCTGGTATCGCTGGGTCGCCGATGTGGGCATCACCGGCGAAGATCGGGGCACAGGTGGCAAGTACCTCGTGCTCCCGCCCGGGTACAAGGCTGACATCCCGGCTGGTTATGTGGTCGTGCGGCCGAGCACGTTTGGCAACTGGCTTTTCTTTCGCGCCTTCCTCGTCGATGGCTCCACGAAGCCCGGCGTCGAGTCGGTCAAGAAGAACCTGAAGATCTATCAGCTTTCGGAGGCCGCGAATCCTCCATCGGTCAAGTTCATCAATGCCTCGGGCGTTCCCTCGAATTTTGTCGCGCCCGGCGACTACGCGTTCTGGGGACTTCTGAACGAGGTTATCCAGGAAGAGCCCTCGGAAGGAAGCGATCCGACGACGCTTGGCCTCTTTGCCTCCATCGGCATTGTCAAAGGGCAACCTTTCTCACCCGACGAACGGATGAAGAAGATCCTCACGGACGCGGCGAATATCGGCGCCGTCACTGCGCGCACCATCGCCTTCAAGGTGCGCTCGAAAGACGCCTACTTCTTCACGAACAGCGCGTGGCGCCTGCCGTTCTTCGGCGGCTACAAGTTCGAGAGCGCGCCCGGTGTGACGAACATGGATGGCTACATTCAGTATTACTACTTCGCCACGGGCGTCACCCCCGCCATGGAGATGAAGATGGTCGGCAAGGGGTCGCAGTATCCATGGGCAGTTCAGGACTCGAAGGGAAACCCGTTCGACGGCGGAAAGACCTACAGAATGCGCCTCCCGCCCAACGTACCGGTGAAGGATTTCTGGTCGGTTATCGTGTATGACGACCAAACGCGCTCGATGGTCCAGACGGATCAAAAGTCTCCGAGCGTGAGCAGTCAGAACAAAGCGCTAAAGACGAACGCGGACGGGTCAGTGGATGTCTATTTTGGCCCGCGCCCCCCGAAAGGGCTTGAGAACAACTGGGTGCAGACGATTCCCGGCAAAGGGTGGTTCATGATCCTGCGCCTCTACGGGCCGCTCGAACCGTGGTTCGACAAGATCTGGCGACCGGGGGAGATCGAGCTTCAGCCGTAACTCGCCAGCGGTGTGCATGTGTCGCAACGCTCAACGAGTGGCCCAACAACCGGTTGCAGCGGCCGGGGCTGACGCCCCGCCGCTGAACCGGGACGTAAGGTGTCATCGCATCGGTACAACTTTGAGGATATCCAAGATGAAACAACGTCTGACCTTCAGCTTGGCTCTGGCGGCCATGTTCCTTTCGGTCGTGGGCTGCGCTACGGACCCAAAGGACTTCGATCCAGCGGAGATTCGTGCAGCCACAACGAAGCTCATCGCTGCGCTGGAAGATCCCGATCCGACCGCTTGGGTGCATATGTACACCGAGGACGCTGGTCTCCTTGAGTCTGGGTCGGAGCCGCTCGAGGGTAGGGCCAGGTTGCTGGAACTTGCCCGCTCCATGCAACCAATGTCGTCGGTCACGATCTCCGCAACTCGCACTGAAGGGCACGGTCGCATTGCATACATTTACGGTACCGCCTCCTGGGTAAATGGCCGCCCACCGCAAGCCGGCTCAACTTCGAAAGTGCATTTGGTGATTGTGTGGCGGAAAGAATTGGACGGGCAATGGCGCGTAGCACAGGAAGCCTTGGTACCGGAGAAGTAGCAGATGGCACCCAACGACTCGGTCCAGCCGCCGTCCGCCTCGTCGTTTCGCTCCACGCCGGCCGCGGCTGACCTCCGCCGTTGGGCGGACTCATGGAGGGCCGAGTCATGAAAGCACGATCGATTCCGCTTCTGACGCTCGCCGTGATTCTGGCCTTGAAGACGGCCTATGCAACCTCGTTGATGACCCCAGGCCCACTGGGGGAGGTAGACCGGGCTTCGATCGATGTGATGATAGGAGACGCTCTTGGCGTTGAGCCAGATCGTGGTGAAGCGCTGTTTGATGGCGACACCCTTCATGCGGAGAGATTGAAGTCCGAATTGGCGCGCCAGGTCGCCCAGCACCACCGCACCGGAGGCATTCAGGTCGAGCAGGCATCCCCCGATTGGATCCGCTTTGGCCTGTTCGGGGGCAAGTTCTCCCGAACCAACAACAAGTTGCAGAACTTCTTCATGGTACAGGTTCAAGTCTGCCTTCATGGCGAGACATTGTGTTCGACAGAACGAACCGTACTAGGCGTCTCCAGTGACGCAGGACTGAGCAAGGCACTCATCAACGCTGCAACAAGCGTTGTGGACGACTTCATGCAAGAACGTAAGATGTGGCGTGCGAGCAAGCACGAGTCATCATCGGCTGGTGCCGCCCGATAGGCGAACAACTAATGACGCCCGGCGTCTTCAATTTCCGGTATTCGGTTCAACTTGGTGGGACGAGCGTTCTTATCATGCTTCTGGCCGTTCGGCTGATCGCCCTCCGCCGACCACTGATTGCTCCCGGCTGGCTCGTCACTGTAGTCATCCTATTGGCCATCCTGCCTGCCCCCTCTGTTGGTGTGTACGTGTATCTCTTCCACAGGCGACCTGGGACCACGGCCCCCACTCTTGTCGGCGTCGCGGAAGAGATTCGCGGAACGGTCGAGTTTGCGTAGGGGTCTGAAGTCACGCACCATGGAATGAAGGAGCCCGCAATACAGGATCCGAATGGACACTTCATCGGCTTCACCGAACCTGCATGACCACCGCATCGAACCGGCGCCACTACCCGCCGCAGCCAATGCATGGCTTCAGGCGCCCTTCTCCAACTCAATGGACTCCTGTCATCTGGAGATCTCAATGTCCGTCTTTCGGCACTCCCGAGAACTTTCAGCCACCCCTGAATCCGTGTTTGCTGCCATCCGGAATCCGGTTCGCCTCGCCCGTTGGTGGGGCCCGGATGGGTTCACGAATACGTTCCACTCATTCGAGTTCCGCGAGGGTGGACTGTGGCAATTCGCCATGCATGGGCCTGACGGAGCCGACTATCCGAACCAATCCGAGTTTCTGGAGATTGTCCCCAACTCGGTCGTGCGGATCAGGCACATCAATCTGCCGCACTTTGAGCTTTCGATTTCCCTGGAACCTAGTGCGACCGGAACCCTTGTTTCGTGGGTGGGAGTGTTTGAGAATCAGGCGTTCGCTGAAAGTCGGCGCCAGTTCCTTGAGGCTGCCAATGAGCAGAACCTTGATCGGTTGGCGCTTGAGGTCAGCAGACGTACGGAAGGAGGCGCCTGATCATCCGAAGCAGCGGACAGTTCCGCTACGCGATCCCACCGCTGACTTCCACTGTTGGGCGGCACAAGAAGTGGGAGAGTGGGTCAAGCCCGGTAACATGCTGGGGGGGCCCGTATGGTCCCACGCTGGGATCGTCTGCACGGGCGAAGTCTACAAACAGGTGGTCAAGCTGACCTTCGCTCGGGGTGCCTCCTTGGCGGACCCTTGGGGGCTCTTCAACTCCAGCCTCGATGGGAGCACGCGTCGCGCCATCGACATCCGGGAGGGAGGCAGTCTCGATGCTGAAGCATTCAAGGCCCTGATCCGGGCCGCGGTCGCGGAGAATCTCAGGTCCATCGCCCCGAAGTCGGCGGCCCGTGGCCGAACCTCAGGCGGGAGTCGCTCCCGGAAGAAGGCATGAGACACGCGGATGGACGTGTGCCATGAACGCGTCCCGAGGTAGATCATGAACATGGGAGCGCTTCACATCCTTGGCGCGCTCGCCATGGGGATTGGTGCAACCCTGGTCATGGACCTGTGGAATCTGTTCCTGAAGCGCGCGTTCAGCATTCCATCGCTCAACTACTGTCTGCTCGGACGATGGCTCTGCCACATGCCGGGGGCACTTTCAGGCATTCGAGCATCACCTCAGCGCCACGCAGACCCTTTGAGTGCGCGGTTGGATGGATTGCCCACTACACTATTGGTGTCGTGTTCGCGCTTGCGTTCGTCGTTCTCGCATCAGGCGAATGGGTTGAGCGGCCCACTCTGCTGCCCGCGCTGCTCTACGGCATTGGCACCGTACTGTTCCCGTTTTTCATCCTGCAGCCTTCGCTTGACCTCGGCGTTGCCGCATCCAGAACGCCTGCCCCAGGGCAAGCGAGGCTGAAGAGCCTCGGGACACACACCGTGTTCGGAATCGGGCTGTATGTGTGTGCGATTGGCGTGAGCTACGTGCTGCGGGTTCATGCCTGACGCTGGAATGGCTCCGCCTCCGATGTCGGGCGCCAGGCGGCGGCGCGACCAGATGGCAGAGGGTGCCTCCGGGGCGTCGGGCTGCCGGTGGTTGGACCAGTCTTCCACCCTCCCGGAGGGCACATGCAGGAAGATTCCTGTTGATTCCGGATCCGGAGTCGCCTTATGGTGGCCAGCGCAGCATGGTTGATTCCCGATTCCTTCACAGCAACGCGGAGGGTGCAAGCATGAACCGGTTCTTGGCAGGAAGCCGTCTCCAGGGAGTGAGATACGTGTTCGCCGTGGGCGGCGCGCTGGCAGTCCTCTTCGCGGCGTCCCCAGGGCTCGCCGCTGACATGGACGCGAAGGCAAAGCAGCTGGCGAAACTCGATGACGACTGGTCCAAGGCGGCAGCCACCAGGGACGCCGAGCGCGTGGCGGCGTTCTATGCCGAGGACGCGATTGCATACGCGCCGAACGAGCCCGCTGCCGCCGGCAGGGCCGCGGCCAGGAAGGTGTGGGCTGCATACTTCGCCGACCCGACCTTCACCATCTCGTGGAAGACGACGCACGCGGAAGTAGACGGCGACCTAGGCTTCACGGCCGGAACGTACCAGGACTCGTTCAAGGGGCCTGACGGCAAGATAGTCAACGAGAAGGGCAAGTACCTGTGCGTGTGGAGAAAGCAGAAGGACGGGACCTGGAAGGCCATCCACGACATGTGGAACGCGGATTCCAAGTAGCCGCGTCGCGCCCGCGGTGGGCTGCCTGAGCGAGATTCGCGAGTCGTTCCGGCACATGGTGGACGCACACATTCCTGGTCTCGTCCGGGGGCAGTGGATGTCACCTCGCGGCGGTCGGAGTACGGTCCCAGGCGGGGTTCGCGCTGTCCATGCGGCCGTCTTTGCGCTGTGTCTGCTGCAGGCGGGGTGCTCGACGGATTCGGACAGCGTCCGCGATCCGTCCCAAGCCCCCGCGCTCGTGCTTGAAGACGTGACCATCGTGGACGGAGAGGGCACCCCTCCCCGCCCCGGAATGACCATCGTCATCGCTCAAGGAAGGATTGCACAGGTCGCATCCACTGATCACGTCGTGATCCAGCGGGGCTGGCGGGTGCTTCGCCTGCCCGGACGCTTCGTCCTCCCCGGGTTGATAGACACGCATGCGCACGTGACCTTCCTGCGCGACCCCGAGAACTTCGCCGGCTACGATCGGGCCACGTCGGAGCGAATCCTCAAGATCCTCCTGGCGCACGGGATCACCACGGTTCTGAATCCGGCGGCGCCCGATGCGGCCGCGGTTGAATTGCGCGATGACATCGCGAACGGGCTCGTTCTGGGCCCGCGGATGCTGACTGCGGGGCGGCCGATCAACTGGGGGGCGGATCGGGACCCGGAGGACGTACGCGTCGAAGTCAGGCGGCAGGCGAGCGTCGGCGTCGATTACATCAAGGTCTATTCGAGAATGCCTCCTCACCTGATCCGCGCCGCCGCCGAGGAAGCGCACGCCCACGGCCTGCGCGTCGTGGGGCATCTGGATGCCACATCCCCCGAACAGGCGGTGGCGGCGGGAATCGACGCGATCACGCACGGGGCGACCTGGACACCCGGGCTCCTGCCTCCCGAACGGCGCGACGGCTACCTGAAGCGGCGCCGGGAGGTCGGCCACATGCGCGCAAGGATCGACTGGCTCGCGTGGATGGACCCGAACTGCCCCGAAATCCAGCGCTCCATCCAGGCCGTCGCCACGACGCGCACTCCCCTGGACCCCACGCTCATTGCGTACGTCACGAAGTTCCGGGGCCGGGATCCGCGGTACCGGAACAGCCCATACCTGCGGGTGGCGCCGACCGAGGTCCTCGACACCTGGCAGGGCGCGCTCAGCTATTGGACCGACGCGGACTTCGAGCGGGGCGCTGTGGTGTGGCCGAGGATGCTCGAGCTGGTGAAGCGGTACCACGGCGCAGGCGCTCTTCTGACGACTGGATCGGACTTTCCGAATCCCCTTGTGATCCCGGGCGCCAGCCTGCACGATGAGATGGAACTGCTCGTTCAGGCCGGCATTCCGCCCGCGGAGGTGGTCAGGATCGCCACGCGCAACGGGGCGGAGGCCCTGGGGCTTCTGTCGGAAGCCGGCACCGTGGCAGTGGGAAAGCGCGCCGATCTCGTCGTGCTCGATGCCGATCCAACGGCTGACATCGCGAACATCCGCAGGATCGAGACGGTCTTCCTCGGCGGGCGAGAGTACTCGCCCGGCGAGCTGTTCCGGCAGGCCGGGGTCGGCGCCACACCCGTTTCCCGATGATCGTTCGGGCCCGTTGACGGTCAACGCGGTGGAGCAGAGGATGCTATGGTCGTTTGCGTCACAGGGTGGCCGGAGGATCACCGGACATGGACGGCATTCCACCGCAGCCTGATCCGCCGATGAATCGTCGATCGCATGCGGCGCCTGCCGCTCATGGGCACGGCGCCGGGCCGCCCGAACCGATGCCATGACAACGCCTCTTCCATTCACGTGGCCCTACTTCCTGGTCTTCTGGCCCGTCTACATCTGGGTCTTCATCCCCGAGCTCCGCATCATCCGGCGCGCCCGATCGGGCACACCCGCTCCGGCCGAGGACCGCGGCTCGCTTCGCGTCGTTCTCCTCGGCTTCAGCATCGCGACCTTCGCGGCGTTCGTGCTCCCCTTCGTCGCCCCCCGGGCGGCCCTCCCGGGCAGCCCGATCGCGTGGTTTTTCATCGGCGTGCTCACCCTCGTCTCCGGAAGCCTCCTCCGACGCCACTGTTTTCGGGTCCTCGGCACGTTCTTCACGGGTGCCGTCACGATCCAGGCCGGTCATCGCGTCGTCGAATCGGGCGCCTATCGGTGGGTGCGGCATCCTTCGTACAGCGCGGCCCTGCTCATCGTTTCGGGGATCGCCCTCTGTCTGGGCAACTGGCTCAGTGTCGTCGTGTCCTTCGTCGTGGCGTTCTTCGCCTACTCCTACAGGGCGCACGTCGAGGAAAAGGCATTGCTCTCCTCGCTCGGGGCTCCGTATGCCCGGTTCATGGCCTCCCGAAAGCGCTTCATCCCGTTCGTCTGGTAGCCCGAAGCTTCGAGGCAGAGACAGGCGGCCTTGCGTGCCCTTGCAACCGCCCTGCAAACCGGAGCGTTGGACCGCTTCCGGGGCCTGGTCGAGTACCCGCGCAGCCTGGCAGGCGGCAAGGTCTACCACGTCCCGTCCTTGGGTCGCATCCCATGCTTTAATGACCCGGTGACCGCATCCACCGAGACCAGGGACACGGCCGGCGTCCCGTTTCCGCCCCCGCTCGCGTTCATCGGGGCCCTGGGGACGGGATTCGCCCTCCAGTACCTGGTCCCCATCCGCATCCTGCGCAACGCCACCGGCCTCGATACGCTCCAGTGGGCCGGCGCGGGCCTCCTCCTCGCCGCCATCGCTCTCGCCATCCACACGTTCACCTGTTTCTATCTGGCGCGCACGAGCCCGTTTCCCGAGCGCCCCACCACCTCGCTCATCATCCGGGGGCCCTTCCGATTCACCCGAAACCCTCTTTACCTCGCGATGTCCCTCGTCCATACCGGCGTGGCCCTGTTCGCGAACGCGCTGTGGCCCCTTCTGTTCCTCGTGCCTGCAGTCCTCGCCATCCGCTTCCTCGTCATCGCGCGCGAGGAGGCGTATCTCCTCAGGCGCTTCGGTCCCGAGTACGAGGCGTATTGCCGCTCCGTCCGACGGTGGATCTAGATGCCACCGGGGACCGACGGCATGGGTGATCCGAGCGGCTCGCGGGAAGCGGCCGACGCTGCCGTGCCTGGCCTCGCACGCCGGCCCGGGCATCCCGGGGCTACAATCACGAAGCGGAACGCTCCGCCGCCTGGACCGCGGGCGAAAGGGGTCGCCGGTCATCCCCCAAGGGAGCTCGTGATGCCCGCTGCCGCTGCCACCGCCGCCGACGTCGTTCGTGAGTTCTGGCGCCTCATGGGAACCAACGATTTCCACTCGGTCGCAGCCGTCCTGGCGCCGGAATTCACGCTCGAATGGCCCCAATCCCGGGAGCGCATTCGCGGGGCCGGGACATTCGCGCGGATGAACCACGAGTACCCGGCGCACGGTCCCTGGAGGTTCACGGTCAACCGCATCGTCGCAGGCGGGTCGGAGGCCGCGTCCGACGTCACGGTCACCGACGGCGCTCTCACGGCCCGGGCAATTTCGTTCTTCACGATCGAGCACGGCAGGATCACCCGCATCGTGGAGTTCTGGCCCGAGCCCTACCCCGCCCCGAAGAACCGCGCGCACCTGGTAGAGTCCATGGAGTGAGCGTCCGGAACCCCCCGCCGCCGCGGGGATAGCGCCCGGGCATTTGGCGGGACGAGGAGCCGGCCGCGAAGGTCCGTTCCCAGGTCCGGCGCCCGAGGCTCGCCGGGCGGCCGGTTGCTTTCTGGATTGCGGGGCGCGATCATCGGGGCCGATTCCGGGCCGTGTGCCCCGTCCGTGGACCGACAGGCCCTGTCGCATCGCCGAACGATGGAAGCCGTGGTCGCAAGATACTCCGTCGGAAAGTATAGCTGGTCATTGTTGATCGGGCTGGCGGCGGCGTTCGCCTCTCACTCCTCAGGGGCTTCGCGCGGAACGAGCGCCACGATTGGATTGCTGATGGCGGTCGGCCCGCACGTCTATTCGCTCTTCAAGCAGGCCGTTGACCGGGGAGATGTGCTGCGGATCGACTCCGCAGGGATTCTCGACCATCGTCTGGAGGTCGGGACGATCCCGTGGGAGCAGGTTGCCCAGGTCCGGCGGCATGGCGCGGGGCTTTTCGTGACGGTCAGGAACCCGGAGGCCCTGGGCCTGAAGAGATCCCTCTGGTCCAGGATGAACAAGCCGATCGGGCTCCCCGGCAACGAGGAAGGCGTGTTCGTGATCATCAGCGGCCTCGATATCCCGGCCAAGCGGATCATCGGTGCGGTGGAGAGCGGGCTATGGGAATTCCGGGGGATCCGGGTCACCATCTGACATGGGCGCCCACGCACAGGGCGAAATTGTCCCGCTGCTGCGGCCTGCTGGGAGATAATTCTTCCCGCCATGAGCCGCACGCCCAGGTTCGTCGAGGATGGCAACGAGTTCGCGCTCGCGCTGTCCCGGCCGTTGCTCCGGGAACGGGGCAACCTGTTCTTTTCCCCGTTCGGCATTCGCGCGGCGCTCGGAATGGCCTGCACCGGGGCGAGGGGGAGGACGGCCGAGCAGATGCGCGAGGCGCTCGGGCTCCCGCCCCCGGGCGCGACGGAGCTTGTTGCCCCGACGGCGATCTTCCGTGGACAGGACAGGACCGCAGACCGCGAATACGAGCTGGCCGTCGCGAATTCACTCTGGGCCCAGCAAGGCGCCCCGCTGAAGGCGGGTTTCGTCGAATCCGTGACCCGGCACGACGGCGCCGGCGTTGAGGCTCTCGATTTCCGTGCCGATCCCGAAGCCGCCCGCGTGGCCATCAACCAGTGGACCGAGGACCGGACGAACAGGAGGATTTGCGGACTCATTCCACCGGACGGGCTGAACGCCGACACGCGCCTGGTCCTGGCAAACGCGGTCTACTTCCACGGGACGTGGGAATTGCAGTTCCAGGAAGCCGCCACCTTCGACGAACCGTTCCATCTGGAAGGCGGCGGGCAGACGCCGGCTCCGCTGATGCGACTGTTCGCAGTCTGTCCGGTACCTGGAGGCTGGCGACCTTCAAGCGGTGGACCTGGACTACCGGGGCGCAGACCTGTCCATGCTCGTGCTCCTTCCACGGCGCAGCGACGGGCTTCGCGAGCTCGAATCGCGTTTTTCCGCGCGGCTGCTCGATGACTGCGCGACGCGGATGAGCGAGCGGGCCGTTGCCATCCTTCTTCCGAGGTTCAGGATGACCTGGGGGACCGTCGAGCTGGGGTCTCACCTGCGCGCGCTCGGCATGTCACTCGCTTTCACCGCTTCCGAGGCCGATTTCTCCGGAATCAACGGTCGCTCGCCGCAGCACCCGGAGTCGCTGTTCCTGTCGCACGTTCTCCACAAGGCCTTCGTGGATGTGAACGAGAAAGGAACGGAGGCCACGGCCGCCACGGCAGCGGTGGTGGCAGTTGGGTGCTCCGCAGGGGAGTCCGAACCGCCACCCATTCCAATCTTCAGGGCCGACCACCCGTTCCTGTTCGTCATTCGCGACCGCAGGAGCGGCGCGATTCTGTTTCTCGGCCGCATGGCTGACCCAAACCGGGAGAATTGATGCGGCAGCGGGGCACAATGGGTCGATCGGAGGCCGGGAACGGGACCCAGACGCCTGCGTGTGACGCCGCAACCGTGCCCGGTTCGAGCACGACGCGGCTGGAGCGACCGTGATCTCAGCCCTGGAAGCCCTCGATCGCCTGCGGGAAGGGAATCGTCGCTTTGTCGCCGAGGCGCCGAATCCCGACGCGCTCGCGAGCCATGCCCGGCGCAAGGCGCTGACGGCCGGCCAGGAGCCGTTCGCCATCATCCTGGGCTGCTCCGATTCGCGGGTTCCGGCGGAGCTCGTCTTCGACCAGGGACTGGGCGACCTCTTCGTCATCCGCGTCGCGGGGAACATCGTCGCTTCGTCCCAGGTCGGGAGCGTCGAGTTCGCCGCGGCCCGGTTCGGCACGCGGCTGGTGGTGGTCCTGGGTCACTCCCAGTGCGGGGCCATCCTGGCCACGCTGGAAGAGCTCCGGCAGCCGACGGAGCGCCAGTCGCGGCACCTGCGGTCGATCGTCGATCGCGTCCGCCCTTCCGTGGAGGAAATGCTCGCGTCTGACCTCGACCACGATCAGGATGCGCTCGTGCACCATGCCGTTCGCGCCAACATCCGCGCCTCCTCGGACCACCTGCGGCACGGCTCAGAAGTCCTCGAGCAGCTGATCCAGAGGGACGGGCTCCTCGTCGTGGGCGCCGAGTACTCCCTGGAGACAGGGATCGTGGATTTCTTCGACGGGGTTCCCGCGCCCCCCCGGTAGCGAGGACGTCATGACCGATCCGCTCTTCTGAGCTGGAGTCATCGATGCCAAAGACCCGTCACCCGAAAAAATCCCCCGCCCTGCCGAGCCAGTTCCGGCCTCACCCGTGGCATGGTCTCGAGATCGGGCCCGAGCCTCCGGAACTGCTCTACGCCTTCATCGAGATCACCCCGTTCGATCTGATCAAGTACGAGGTCGACAAGCAGACCGGCTACCTGCGCGTGGACCGTCCCCAGCGGGGATCGTCGCACCCCCCTGCCCTGTACGGCTTCATCCCGCGGACCTACTGCGGCGCCAGGACGCAGCGGCTTTCACCGAAGTCGGTCCGCGGGGACGGCGACCCGCTCGACATCTGCGTCCTGAGCGAGCGTCCGATCTCGCGCGGGGAAATCCTCGTCCGGGCCCGCGTGGTCGGAGGGCTCCAGATGATCGATGCCCGCGAGGCCGACGACAAGATCATCGCCGTGCTCGACAACGACTACGTCTACGGCCCGGCCCGCGACGTGGAGGACCTGCCGCCGATCCTGATCGAGCGCCTCCGGCACTACTTCCTGACGTACAAGCTCGTTCCGGACCAGCGCCCGACAGCGCGGATCGAGCGTGTCTATGGGCGCGGCCATGCCCTGAAGGTCGTCGAGGCCGCCATCGCCGACTACACGGAGGAGTTCGGAGGATAGCGGGCGAGCCGTTGAATCCCGCCAGTGCACGCGCACAGCCGTGGCGCAGAAGGCCCAGCGGTCGTCCTGCGCCGAGGGGAGGAAGCCGGAATGATCCTGGTCGTGCTGTTTCTTGCGTACGCGCTCATCCTCTCGGCCGCACTGGCCCGAACCGGGCACCGGTCGCAGCCGCCTCTTCCGGGCGGAGCGCCTCGCCAGCGTCCCACGCGGGTCCTGATCATCGGCGCCACCGGTGGGACGGGCCGTCACCTCGTCGCGCAGGCTCTGGAGCGGGGCTGCACCGTCACGGCCCTTGCCCGGGATCCCTCGAGGCTTCACGTCGCGCACCCCCAGCTCCGGATCATCCAGGGTGACGTGCTCGATGCGAGCGCCGTGGAGGCCGCGGTGCACGGCCAGGAGGCCGTGCTCTGCGCCCTGGGCCACGCGCGGTACTTCGGGCCGACCCGGATCCTCTCCGAGGGCACCCGGAACATCGTGCAGGCGATGAAGACGCACGGCGCCACCCGTCTCGTCTGCGAGACTTCCCTGGGTATCGGGAGCAGCACGGGGCGCATGGGTCTGTACTACACGCTCTTCGTCATCCCAGTGATTCTGCCCTTCTACTTCTGGGACAAGACGAGGCAGGAGCGGATCATCGCGGAAAGCCAGCTCGAGTGGGTGATCGTGCGCCCCGGAGCGCTAACCAATGGCGTCGGGAGCGGCCGCTGGCAAGAGGGTCTCCGCGTGGGGAGCTTCATCCTGACCGTGCGGATTCCCCGCGCCGACGTCGCGGCCTTCATGCTGGACCAGCTGGAGTCCGATGCGAACCTCCGGACCGCTCCGGGGATCTGCTCGGACGCGGGCCCTTCGTGAAGGGTGAAGCCGCAGCGCGTCAAAGCGCGTTCGCCCCGCCCGTGACAGAATGACTGCCGCGGCGCGGCCGCGCGAATCCCGGAAGGTGCCCCATGGAACCGGAGCTCGAACGGAAGGGACGGATCGAATACCTGGAGGAGGGGTTCATGCTCCTGTGGGACGAGAATGAGCTCAGGATCCAGGTGACCGACTATCACGCGAAGGTGCTAAGGCTCCCGTGGAAGGACCTGCTGGCCCTCGCCCGCGTGGCAAGCAGCGGGAAGGCGACCGGGGAAAACGATCAGTAAACAGGGAGCCCCGTGAGCGCGGGCCCCCCGCGGCCTGTGCGCCGGGCCTGCCGCGGACAAGGAAGAGCGGATGCGGATCGCCGAGCTCTGGAGATACCCCGTCAAGACGATGGCCGGCGAGCGGCTCGAGCGGGCGCGTCTCGGACCGCTCGGCATCGAGGGCGACCGGATCGCGCACGTCGAGGATGCGCGGGGGCGGGTGATCACCTCGCGTTCCCACCCGCGATTCCTGGGGCATCGGGGCACGCTGGGCGATGACGGCGAGCCCCTCGTGGACGGACGCCCCTGGGACAGCCCGGCGGTCGCAGCGGACGTCGCGGGCATCGGGGGGGCCGGCGCGCGCCTGGTCCGTTACGACGGCCCCGAGCGGTTCGACGTGCTGCCCCTTCTCGTGGCTACCGACGGCGCGATCGCCGCCTTCGGTCACGACGGCCGCCGCCTGAGGCCGAACATCGTCATCGGCGGCGTCGAGGGGTTGGCGGAGCGCGAGTGGCCGGGAGCCTGCCTGCGCGCCGGCAAGGCTCTCATCGGCGTCCAGGACCTGCGCGGGCGCTGCATCATGACCTCCTACGACCCTGACACGCTCGTCCAGGACAAGGAGATCACCCGGAGCATCTACGAACGATTCGAGGGCAAGCTCGCGCTCAACTGCTTCGTCATCCAGGGCGGGGAGCTCGCCGTGGGGGACGAGGTGGAGCTGGTGCGGGGCGGAGGCTGCCCCTGATCTGCGCCCCGGGTCTGCGGAGACTGCGCCGGCCCCGCGCTCCAGGCCTGCTGACGATCATCGCGCGAAGGGAAGTGCAAGGGAGACCGCCCCCATGGACCCACTGCCGCCGCTGGACACCGTGATTGCCGCGCTCCTGGCGCGCGGCGTCGCGCTTCCCGAGGGCCGGGTCCGCCTCGATTCGTACGGCGACTCGGACGCGCTCTCGGTGGAGCTGCTCGAGCTGATCCGCCGGGGGCGCAAGCGGGCAGGCGCCAGCCTGCTCTGGGCGTACGAAGCCGAGAACGAGCCGCTCCCCGAGGCGGGAGACATCGAGGTAGTCCTCGACCACCGCAACGAGCCGGCCCTCATCGCCCGCGTGATCCGGGTGGAGATCGTTCCCTTTTCCGAGGTCACGGCGGAATACGCCGCGATCGAGGGGGAGGGGGACGGTTCGCTCGAATACTGGCGGCGAGGGCACTGGGCCTTTTTCTCCCGCGAATGCCAGCGCCTCGGACGCGAGCCGGCCTCGGAGATGCCGGTCGTCTGCAGCGTCTTCGAGGTGGTGCAGGTCCTCCCCGCCATTCCAGGTGCGGGACCGGCGGAAGCGGACGGATAATGGGCGGCGCTCCCGCCGACGCCCCGCCCGCCACGGGCGGCGGCGGCGCGCGGCCGGGCGAGAGAGGGTCAGGTGGTGAAGGTTCTCCTGGTGGGCATGGGCGGCTTCGTAGGATCGATCGCCCGGTACTGGCTCAGTGGCTTCGTCCAGGACCGGGCGGCCGGGACCTTTCCCTTCGGGACGCTGGCGGTCAACCTCGTGGGCTGCTTCCTCATCGGCGTCCTCTCCGAGCTCGCGGACGCCCGCACCTTCATGTCGGCGGAGGCGCGCGCCTGCGCCGTCATCGGCGTCCTGGGCGGGTTCACCACCTTCTCGGCCTTCGGCAATGAGACAATCAACCTGATCCGGGACCGCGACTGGGCGCTCGCGGGCTCGAACGTCCTCGCCCACATGGTGCTGGCGCTCGTCGCCGTCTGGCTCGGCCGGACCCTCGCCCACCTGGTCTGGAGGTGACATCATGGTGCTCCCGCAGGAAGGATGTCTTCTCCGGATCTTCATCGGCGAAAGCGACCGCCACTCGGGCCACCCGCTGTACGAGTGGATCGTCCTGAAGGCCCGCGAGCAGGGGCTCGCCGGCGCCACGGTCCTGAGGGGAATGATGGGGTACGGCGCCCACAGCCGGCTGCACACGTTCAAGGTCGAGCGCCTCTCCCTCGACCTGCCGATCGTCGTCGAGATCGTCGATACCCGCGAGAAGCTGGAGGCGTTCCTCGCCCTGATCGACGACAACATCACCGAGGGGCTGGCCACGCTCGAGAAGGCCGAGGTCCGCCTCTACCGGAGCCGGGACGCGCAACGCTGAGGCTCCGCCGGACGCCCGGGGGGACTCCCCGGGACCGGGCGGGGCCGGCGACAGCCCGGACAGGGCGCGGGAAGGGGACTGACCATGCGATTCGGGATTGCGCGATTGCTGCTCGTCGTCATGATGGCCGGGCTCGCGGGCTGCGCCGGGCGGGGCGCGGGCGAGGGGACGCCGGGAGGTTCCCCGGGGCTTGCGGGAGCGTGGCGGTCCTCGATCCAGTTCGGCACGGGCCCGCTCGCCTCGGTCAAGGACCTCGAGTTCATGTACGTCTTCAACGCAGGCGGGACGATGACCGAGTCCTCGAACTACGACGGCGCCCCGCCCGTTCCGCCGGCCTACGGGATCTGGCGCGCGCTCGGCCCGAGGGAGTTCGAGGCCAGGTACGAGTTCTACGCCACGAAGCCCCCCGCCTCCGTGACCGACCTCGCGGGCGGCGGAGGCTGGCTCCCCGCGGGCCGGGGCGTCCTCACCGAGCGGATGACCCTGTCGGAGGACGGGCGGTCGTTCACCTCGACCATACGGTACGAGGCGCTCGACCCGCAGGGGAAGCCTGCCCCCGGCGGGATCCGAGGGGACCGGTCGCGGCGCGCGGATCGAATTCTGACCGGAGCGCCGGAGAGACCCTGACCGATGCCGATCCTGCTCGTCGAGCTCGTGACCGCGCCGGGCGAAACGGTCCCGGACGGGACGGCCGCGGCCATCGCCGAGGCGGCCGGGGCCGTGTTCGCCGCGCCCGCGGGCCGCACCTGGGTGCGACTCCACGCGCTGCCGGCCGCCGCCTATGCCGAGGACGGGGGCGGGCCGCCGGCGGGAGTCAGGCCGGTTTTCGTCCAGGTCCTCAAGGCGTCCGTGGCGGCCCAGCCGGAGCTCGAAAGAGAGGCCCGTGCGCTGGCCGCGGCGGTGGCCCGGGCCTGCCATCGCCCGGTCGAAAACGTCCACATCGTGTACGAGCCGCCGGCAGCCGGGCGGATCGCGTTCGGCGGTGCCCTGGTGCCGGGCCCATGACGACGGCTGGCACCGTGACGGCGGTCTGCTGCGGCGCGGCGCACACGATGAGCAAGCCGCGGCGGGAGAGCATCCTGCTCGTTGCGGGACTTGGCGTCGAGGGGGATGCCCATCTCGGAGCGACGGTCCAGCATCGCTCCCGGATGGCCCGCGACCCGTCCCGGCCCAACCTGCGCCAGGTCCACCTCATCCACGCCGAGCTCCACGATGAGCTGCGCTCTGCCGGTTTCGACCTTTCCCCGGGCGAGACTGGGCGAGAACATCACCACGCGCGGGGTCGACCTGCTCGGCCTTCCCTCCGGCGCGCGCCTGCGGCTCGGCGCGGGCGCGGTGGTCGAGGTCACGGGCCTGCGCAACCCGTGCGCCCAGCTCGATGCCCTGCGCCCGGGCCTGATGGCCGCGACGCTCGGCCGCGACGAGCGGGGGAATCTCGTCCGCAAGGCAGGCATCATGGCGATCGTGCTCGCGGGCGGCGAGGTGCGCCCCGGCGACCCGATCCAGGTCGAGGCGCCCCCGGGCCCCTTCCGGCCGCTCGAGCCGGTATGAGGCGGACCGCGCACAGAGTGAATTCCGAATGAACCGACCGGGGACCAGCGGCCGGACGGTGGCCATCATCGGCGCGGGCGCGGCGGGGACCCTGGCGGCGATCTTCGCCGCCTCAGCGGGCGCGCGCACCCTGCTCCTCGAGCGGACGCGCGACGGCGGCCGGAAGATCCTGATCAGCGGCGGCGGCCGCTGCAACATCCTGCCGTCCCGCGTGGACGAATCGCGCTTCGTGACCGATTCCTCACCGAACACCCTGCGCAAGATGGTCCGGTCCTGGCCCCTGCGCGAGCAGATCGCCTTCTTCCGCGACGAGGCGGGGATTCCCCTGATCGAGGAGGAGGAATCCTCGAAGCTCTTCCCGGCATCGCAGAGCGCCCTCGACGTGAGGGACCGGCTGCTCGCTCTCGCGCTCGGGCGCGGGGCGACGCTCCTGCCGAATACGCTCGTCACGGGGCTCGAGCCGGACGGGGACCGCTGGCGGATCGCGCGGGAGGGGGCGCCTGCGCTCGAGGCGGACGCCGTGGTCGTCGCGACGGGCGGCCTCTCCGTGCCGACCACGGGAAGCGACGGGATCGGCCTCGGCGTTGTCGCCGCCCTGGGCCACACCGTCCACCCGACCTACCCAGCGCTCACGCCGCTGACCGCCACGCCGCCCCGGTTCGCGGAACTGTCCGGGCTGTCGCTCACCGTGACGCTGACCGCGCGGGGCGGGGGGTGGGAGGCCGCGGCGACGGGCGGTTTCCTGTTCACCCACCACGGCTACAGCGGTCCCACGGTGCTCGACGTTTCCCACGTGGCCGTGCGCTCGCGCGCGGCGGGGGGCGCCCCGGCGCGGCTCCTCGTCCGCTGGACGCCTCTCGGCGACGCGGACTGGGAAGCGGCGCTGCTCCCGGGAGGCGCCCGCACCGTCACCTCGGCGCTGCGGGCCCACCTGCCGGAGCGCCTCGCAAGGGCCCTCGCCGAGCTCGCCGGCGTCGATCCTGGCCGCCTCCTCGCCGAGCTGCGGCGCGAGGAACGGCTGAGGCTGATCGAGACCCTCGTGCGCGGGGAGCTGCCCTGGACGGGGCACGAGGGGTACCGGAAGGCCGAGGTGACGGGAGGGGGCGTCAGCCTGGCCGAGGTCGATCCGCGAACGATGGAAAGCCGCCTGCGGCCGGGCCTCTTCCTGTGCGGGGAGCTCCTCGACGCCTTCGGCCCGATCGGCGGCTACAACTTCCTCTGGGCCTGGGCCACGGGTCGCGCCGCGGGACTCGGCGCTGCGGGCGTCGCGAAAGCCCGCTGACTCCCGCGCGCCGGGGAGCGCCTACTCGAACCGGACGCGGACGAAGCGGCGCTTGCCGACCTTGACGAGGTAGGCCGCGGGCGCCGAGGCCTCGAGGCGATGGTCCTTCGACTCGACCCGCGTCCCGTCCACCTCTACGCCCCCCTGCTGGATGAGGCGGATCGCCTCCCCGTTCGACTTCACGAGCCCGAGCTCGCAGAGGAGCTTCGGCAGCCAGACCCCTTCCCCGGAGAGCGGGCGGACCGCCTCCTCGATGTCGGTCGGGGTTTCCCGGTTGGTGAAGACGCTGTTGAATTCGGCCTCGGCTTCGACCGCCGCCGCCTGGCCGTGGAAGTCGTGGACGATTCTCCTTGCGAGGGCCGCCTTGATCTCGCGCGGGTGCAGGGCGCGGGCTCCCATCGCGGCGAGCCCCGCCGCCGCAGGGCTCTCTCCCCCGCCCCCGGACGCGGGCGCGCCGGCAAGCGCCCCCTTGACCGCCCCCACGGCCGGCCCCGGGACGCCGCCGACAAGCCGCCAGTACTTCCACATCAGCTCGTCGGAGACCGACATCAGCTTGCCGAACATCTCCCGGGGCGGGTCCTCGATGGCGACGTAGTTCCCGAGCGACTTCGACATCTTCTCGACGCCGTCCAGGCCTTCGAGGAGGGGGGTCGTCAGGACCACCTGCGGGGCCAGGCCGAACTCCGGCATGATGTCGCGCCCCACGTTCAGGTTGAAGAGCTGGTCCGTGCCGCCGAGCTCGACGTCCGCTTCGAGCGCCACCGAGTCGTAGGCCTGCGCCAGGGGGTAGAGAAACTCGTGGACGGCGATCGGCTGGCCGGACTCGTACCGCTGCTTGAAATCGCGCCGTTCGAGCATGCGGGCCACGTTGTACTTCGCGGCGAGGCGGATCAGGCCGACGCTTCCGAGCGCCTCGAGCCACTCGCTGTTGTTGCGGAACGAGGTCTTCGCATCGTCGAGGATCTTCGCCGCCTGCATCCGGTAGGTCCGGGCATTCGCGGCGATCTCCTCGCGGGAGAGCTGCGGGCGGGTCTTCGAGCGCCCCGTCGGGTCGCCGATCATCGCGGTGAAATCGCCCACGACGAAGACCAGCGCGTGCCCGCAGTCCTGGAACTGCTTCATCTTGCGGATCAGCACGACGTGGCCGAGGTGGATGTCCGGCGAGGACGGGTCGAAGCCGACCTTGACGACGAGCGGCCTGCCGGTCGAGAGGGACTTCTCGAGCCGGGCCTTCAGCTCGTCGGGGCGGACGACGTCGATGCACCCGTCGGTCAGGAACTCGAACTGCCCCGCCGCGGTCTTCAGATCGGGCACGCGGAACCTCCGGTGAATGGAACGGCGAGGACCACCGGCGCGCAGCGGCGCCCGGCGGTTGGACCCGGATTCGCGGGCGCCTGCCGCGTCGGGGCTCCCGCGACCACCCGGAGTGGCGCAGCGGCCACCCGGACCCGCCCAGCGGCTACCAGGACCGGCGCAGCGGCCACGGGAGTACCGGGCGCGGCCTGCGGCACCCGGACGGCCCCCGTTGCGCAGCGGCGGCCCCTCACGCGGTCTCCTCCGCCACGGCGGCGAGCCCCCGCACGGGGCGGTCCGGCACGAAGCGGCGCACGGCCCTCACGACGGCCGCCGCCGCGAAGGGGCGCGGCAGCAGCACCCAGAGCGGGTTCGCCCCGATCGCCATGAACAGCAGCGTATCCTCGAACAGCGAGTGGCTGATGCCGATCGACACGTGCAGGTCGCGCAGGTCCCCGGGCTCGAACCGTCCGTGCTCGTTCGCCTCCTGGATGATCAGGCCGGCGCCGTAGGCGATCCCGAGGAAGGTCGCCGTCAGCCAGAGGAAGGTCACGCGGTCGGACAGGCCCAGGAACCGCATGAAGGGGCGCATCGGCCGGCGCAGCGCCTCGAACAGGCCGTAGGCGCGCATCAGCTCGGTGGCGATCATCAGGCCGACCACGATCGAGAAGATCTTCACCAGCAGCCTGGCCGCCCCCAGGGCCCACGAGGCCGCGAAGGGCCCGAAACCGGCCCGGGCCGCCTCCGAGGGGGCGTGCGCCGCCAGCAGGGGCCCCTGGTCGCCCCAGCGGAGGGTCTGCCAGAGGATCGCGCCCATCAGGAGGCCGGTCGCGATCCGCACCCCCGTGACCATCAGGCCCGAGGTCCCCGACCGCGACTCGATCGTCCCCTCGACGATCAGGTTGTGCGCCACCAGGATGATCATCGCGAGGACGGTCATCTGGACCTTCGTCAGGGTGAGGGCGGAAGCGGCCGCGACCCCGCCGTAGACCCCCGCGAAGAAGCCGGAGACCAAGGGGAGCGCCGCCTCGCCCGGCAGCCCGAAGAGCCCCATCACGGGGGCGAGCTGCCGCCCGATCCAGCCCAGGATCCCCGTGTAGTCGAGCAGGGCGACCCCGGCCGACAGGGGGATGATGATCCGGACCAGGAACCAGCCGGTGCGGGCCCCGCGGACGAGGCCCGAGCGGACCGCCCCCTGCATGGGATGGTGCCAGGCGCGCATGGGAGGGCATTGTAGCGGTTCGCGCGGCGGCCCGTAAGGGCGCGCGGCCCCGGCCGGGCAGGGTGAGGCCTCTCCCGCGGTCCTTCAGAGCAGGCCCTTCTCCTTGAGGCTGACGTAGCCGGTGCGGCTCACGATGACGTGGTCGTAGAGGGGGATCCCCATCAGCTCCCCCGCCCGGCCGATCGCGCGGGTGAACTCGACGTCGTCCGAGGAGGGGGTGAGGGTCCCGCTCGGGTGGTTGTGGACGAGGATGAACCCGAGGGCCAGGTGCGTGATGGCCGGGTGGAGGATCTCCCGCGGGTGCGTGCGCGTCGTGTTGAGCGAGCCGATCGAGATCGTCTCCCGGGCGAGCAGGTGGTTCTGCGAGTCGAGGTAGAGCCCGAGCAGGTGCTCCTTCTTCGCCTGGCAGAGGTCCTTCACCTGCGCGTAGACCTCGCCCGGGCCGGCGATCCTCGGCGCTTCGGTCGAGGAGGCCTTCTGGACGCGCCGCGCGAGCTCGAAGAGGGCCGCGAGGCGGCAGCCGCGCGCCTCGCCGACCCCGGGGTTCGCCTCCCACTCGCGGACCGTGAGACCCGGCATCGCCACCACCCCGTAGCGGCGGACCAGTCTCTCCGCCACCTTGAGGACGTTCTCCTTGCGGGTGCCCGTACCGAGGATCACGGCCAGCAGCTCCACGTGCGAGAGCGCCCGCGGGCCCGCCTTGATCATCTTCTCGCGGGGCCGGGCGCGCCGGGGCAGCTCGCAGACCTTCAGCCCGGTCTCCGGCGTCGGTTCCGTGTACATCGTCCTTCCCTCCCGCCCCCCTGCGCCTGCACATGGTGATTGTGTCGCTTGCTTGGTCGCCGTCCTTCAGCCCGCCGCAGGGCCTCCAGGGGCCGCCCGTGGGAACGGCCCCTGGCACAAGGCTCCCGGCTCCCCGGCCCGCCCCATTCCTCGCCGGCCACCCGTGCCCTGCCTCCCCGACGGTATCAACCTCCCTGCTCCCCCGTCCTCCCTCCCCCGGGCCCGGGCGCCCGGCGTTTTCTCCCGCGACGACCGGCCTGCCGTGAGCCTATGAAGGCCCGTGCGCCGGTAGGATCCGGACGCGGCGCCCCTCGAGCTTCAGCCGCCCCTCGAAGAAGAGGCGGACCGCCTCGGGGTAGATGCGGTGCTCCTCGACGAGGATCCGCGAGGCGAGCGCGTCCTCGTTGTCGTCGTCGTGGACGGGGACCGCCGCCTGCAGGATGATCGGCCCGTGGTCGAGCTGCTCGTCCACGAAGTGGACCGTGACGCCCGAGATCTTCACCCCGTACTCGACCGCCTTCCTCTGCCCGTGCAGGCCCGGGAACGACGGCAGGAGCGCGGGGTGGATGTTCATCACCCGCCCCTGGTAGCGCGAGGCGAACCACCCGGACAGGAGCCGCATGTAGCCGGCCAGGCAGACGAGGCCGACGCCGTGCGCGTCGAGGACCTCGGCCATCCGCCGGTCGTGCTCCTCGCGGGACGCGCTCTCGCGGTGATCGATGACGGCCGTGTCGATGCCGTGGCGCTTCGCGCGCGCCAGGCCCGCCGCGGCCGGTTCGTTCGAGATCACGACCGCGATGCGGGCCGGGATCTGGCCCTGCTTGCAGGCGATCGCGAGCGCCTCCATGTTCGAGCCGCGCCCGCTGATCAGGACTCCGATCCGGCCGTAATCGCCCATGTCCTCACCTCGCATGGCCCCCTGCCCGGCCCTGCCGGGCGAGCCGGGCCCCCTACGCGTACTCGACGCCCTGCGCCCCCGCGACGATCGTCCCGATCCGGTGGTGGCGCTCGCCGAGCCCGTCGAGATGCGCTTCGAGCGCCCCCGCGTTCTCCTTCGAGACGACCGCAACCATGCCGATTCCCATGTTGAAGACCCGGAACATCTCGCCTTCCTCGACCTGCCCCTCGCGCTGGATCAGCTCGAACACGGGCAGGACCGGCCAGGAGCCGCGCTCGATGCGGGCCCGGGTTCCTTCGGGGAGGATCCGGGGGATGTTGTCCGTCAGTCCCCCGCCCGTGATGTGCGCGAGCCCCTTCACGATCCCGCGCGCGACGGCCCCTTCGAGCGGGCGGTAGTACGAGCGGTGCTCCGCCAGCAGGACCTCCCCGACTGTCGCCCCGAGGCCGGGCGCGGTGTCGCCGACGGCCAGGCGCATTTCCTCGAAGAAAAGCCGGCGCGCCAGCGAGTACCCGTTCGTGTGCAGCCCGGCCGACGGCAGGCCGACCATCACGTCGCCGGGGACGATCCCCTTCCCGTCGATCAGCTTCGATTTCTCCACGATCCCGACGATCGTGCCGGCGACGTCGTACTCGCCCGCCGCGTAGAAGTCGGGCATCTCGGCCGTCTCGCCCCCGAGCAGGGCGCAGCCGTGCTCTCGGCAGCCGCGGGCGATCCCCTCGACGATCGCGGCGAGGGTCAGCGGCTCGAGCCGGCCGGTGGCCACGTAGTCGAGGAAGAAGATCGGGCGCGCCCCCTGCACGAAGATGTCGTTCACGCAGTGGTTCACGAGGTCCCGGCCGACCGTGTTGTGGATCCCCGCGGCGAACGCGACCTTCAGCTTCGTCCCGACCCCGTCGGCGCTCGCGACCAGGACCGGCTCGCGGTAGCCGGCCGGCACCGCGAAGAGCCCCCCGAACGAGCCGAGGTCGGAGAGGGTCTCCGGCGTCTTGGTCTCCCTCAGGAACCCCTTGATGCGGGCGAGGGCCTCGTCCTGGGCGTCGATGTCGACGCCGCTTCCCTTGTAGGTCATTCCGCGCTTCATGCTCACCGCGATTCCTCCCCGGGCCGGCCCTTCCTGGCGATGGGCGGCGCCCGGATTTTACGCTTTTCCGGGCCCGAGAGGGTCCCGCGCGGCCGGGGGCCGCGCTCCGGGGGAGAAGGCGCGATTCTCCCCGCCCCCGGGGGAGCGGTCAAGGTGCGGGGCCGCCTCCCGTGCCGCCGGTGAAACCGCGGCCGGGATCAGCGGCGGGGCTTGTCGAACAGGTGGAGCTGGGCGCGGTCCTCGTCGGTGAGCGAGACCGGGTACTGGAGGGTGTAGCAGGCCGTGCAGAAGCCGTCGTCCGCGTCGCGCGCGGCCACGGCCCCCTTCATCCCGTCGAGGGAGAGGTAGCCGAGCGAGGTCGCCCGGATGTACCTGCGGATCTCCTCGATCGAATGGGTCGCGGCGATCAGCTCGCTGCGGTTCGGCGTGTCCACGCCGTAGTAGCACGGGCCGACCGTGGGGGGGCAGGAGATCCGGACGTGGACCTCCTTGGCGCCCGCCTCCTTGATCATGGTGACGATCTTGCGGCTGGTCGTGCCGCGGACGATCGAATCGTCCACCAGGACCACGCGCTTGCCCGCCAGGAGGTCCCGCACGGGGTTCAGCTTGATCTTGACGCCGAAATGGCGGATCGACTGCTTGGGCTCGATGAAGGTGCGGCCCACGTAGTGGTTGCGGACCAGGCCGAGCTCGAACGGGATCCCGGAGCGCTCGGCGTACCCGAGCCCCGCGTAGAGGCCCGAGTCGGGGACCGGCACCACGATGTCGGCGGCGACGGGATGCTCCTCGGCCAGGCGCGCCCCCATCCGCTTGCGCACGGCGTTCACGCCGCGCCCGTAGAGGTTCGAGTCGGGCCGGGCGAAGTAGACGTACTCGAAGATGCACTTCGAGGACGGCGCGGGGGCGAACGGCTTCAGGGACCGCAGCCCCTTCGCGTCCAGGATCACCATCTCGCCCGGCTCGACGTCCCGGACGAAGGTGGCCCCGATCAGGTCGAACGCGCAGCTCTCCGAGGCGACGCACCAGGCGCCGTCGAGCTTCCCGATCGAGAGCGGCCGGAAGCCCGCGCGGGTCGCGGACCGCCACGATCCGGTCGAGGGTCAGGAAGACGAGGGAGTAGGCCCCGTCGACCCGGCGCAGGGCGTCGGTCAGGGCGTCGTCGAGGTCGCGGTAGGACGAGCGCGCGATGAGGTGGAGGATCACCTCGGTGTCCGAGGTGGACTGGAAGATCGAGCCCTCCGCCTCGAGCTCGGAGCGCAGGCGCGCCGCGTTGACGAGGTTCCCGTTGTGGGCGACCGCGATCTCCCCCGAGTGGTAGGAGATGTGGATCGGCTGCGCGTTGACGAGGTGCGAGGAGCCGGCCGTGGAATAGCGGACGTGCCCGGCGGCCGCCTGCCCCTTGAGCATCTTCAGGATGTCGGGGGGAAAGACGTCGGCGACCTGCCCCATCCCGACCGAGCGGTACACGCGCGTCCCGTCCGAGGAGACGATGCCGGCCGACTCCTGCCCCCGGTGCTGCAGCGCGTACAGGCCCAGGTAGGCGAGGTTCGCCGCCTCGGGATGACCGTAGATCCCGAAAACGCCGCACTCGTCGTGGAACCCGTCCGCTCTCACCGCCGCGCCTCTCCTACTTCCGGCGCCCCGCCTGCGGCGCGATGGCCATGAGCTTCTCGAACGCCCCGTCCCACAGTCCGTGGAGGCGGTCGACCGGGATGTCGATCGCGTCCTCGCCCTCGACGCCGATCACCAGCCGGTCCCCGCGCACGCGCCCGATGACCGCCGCGGGCGCCCCCTCCTCCTCCGCGATGGCGAGCAGGTCCTGCGCGCTCTCCGCCGGGACGGTGAGGATGATCCGCGACTGGCTCTCGCCGAACAGCAGCGCGTCGGCCCGGATCGGCTCCTCGCACCCGTCGGGGCACCCGCAGGCGTTCAGGTCCACCTCGGCGCCGATCGGCTCCTCGCCGGAGATGCAGCACTCCGCGAGCGCGACCGCGAGGCCCCCCTCCGAGCAGTCGTGCGCGGAGTGGACGATCCCGTCCTCGATGGCGCGGCGCGTGGCGGCCTGCACGGCCCCCTCGCGCTCCCAGTCCAGCTCGGGGGGCTCGCCGGCCTCGAGGCCGTGGACCACCGAGAGGTACTCCGAGCCGCCGAGCTCGTCCAGCGAGACGCCGAGAAGGATGATCGCTGTCCCCGGCCTGGAGGAAGGCGGAGGGCGTGTGACGGTCCACGTCCTCGAGCAGCCCGACCATGCCGATCGTGGGGGTCGGCATGATCGCCTTGCCGTTGGTCTCGTTGTAGAACGACACGTTGCCCGAGACGACCGGGATCTCGAGGATCTTGCAGGCGTCCGCGATCCCCTCGACGGCGTCGGCGAACTGGGCCATCACCTCGGGCCTCTCGGGGTTGCCGAAGTTGAGGCAGTCGGTGATCCCGAGCGGGCGCGCGCCGGTGCAGGCCAGGTTGCGCGCCGCCTCGGCGACGGCGATCTGCGCCCCGCGGTACGGGTCGAGCCAGCAGTAGCGGCTGTTGCAGTCCGTCGTGATGGCGATCCCGCGCGCCATCCCCTTGACCCGGACCACGGCCGCGTCGCCCCGCCCCGGCGTCAGGACCGAGTTCGTGCGCACCGTCTGGTCGTACTGGCGGTAGACCCAGCCCCGCGAGCAGAGGTTCGGCGAAGCGACCAGGCGCTCGAGGACCGCTCCCAGGTCCTCCGGCACGGGCACGGCGTCCAGGTCGAGCGCGCCCGGCCTCGGGCGCGCGGGACTCCTCGGCGCGCGGGCGGTCGTACACGGGAGCCTCCTCGGCGAGCGGCCGCGCGGGCAGGTCCACCACCGTGGCGCCCTCGAAGGTCACCACGACGCGCCCGTCGGAAGTCACCTCGCCGACCACCTCGGCCTCGAGGTCCCACTTGCGGAAGATCGTCCGGACCTCCTCCTCGCGGCCCTTCTCGACCACCATGAGCATCCGCTCCTGGGACTCGGAGAGCATCAGCTCGTAGGGGGTCATGCCGGTTTCGCGGCGCGGGACCTTGTCGAGGTCGAGCCGGATGCCGGTCCCGGCGCGGCTCGCCATCTCGAAGGTCGAGCAGGTGAGGCCGGCCGCGCCCATGTCCTGGATGCCGACGATCGCGTCCGTGCGCATCAGCTCGAGGCAGGCCTCGAGCAGGAGCTTCTCGGTGAACGGGTCGCCGACCTGCACGGTCGGCCGCTTGGCCTCCGTCTCGTCGTCGAACTCGGCCGAGGCCATCGAGGCCCCGTGGATGCCGTCGCGGCCCGTCTTCGAGCCGACGTAGATGACGGGGTTCCCGACGCCGCCCGCGCGGCCCCGGAAGATCCGGTCGCTGCGGACGATGCCGAGGTTGAAGGCGTTGACGAGGATGTTGCCGTCGTAGGAGGGGTGGAAGTAGACCTCCCCGCCCACGGTCGGGCAGCCGAAGGAGTTGCCGTAGCCGCCGATGCCGGCGACCACGCCGCCGACGAGGTAGCGGGTGCGCGGGTTCGCGGTCGAGCCGAAGCGCAGCGAGTCGAGCGAGGCGATCGGCCGCGCGCCCATCGTGAAGATGTCGCGCAGGATCCCCCCGACGCCGGTCGCCGCCCCCTGGGTCGGCTCGATGAACGACGGGTGGTTGTGGCTCTCCATCTTGAAGGCCACCGCCTGTCCGTCGCCGATGTCGATGATCCCGGCGTTCTCGCCGGGCCCCTGCAGCACCCCTTCCCCGCTTGTCGGGAACTTCTTCAGGTGGACGCGGCTCGACTTGTAGGAGCAGTGCTCGGACCACATGACGACGAATATGCCGAGCTCGGTGTACGACAGGGGCCTTCCCGCGATCTCGAGCGCCTTGCGGTATTCGTCGGCCGTGAGGCCGTGGGCGATTGCGAGGGCTTCGTCGACCACTTTCTCGTCGCTTCCGACACGGACCGAATGGGCTTCAGCCAAGCGTCGCATCCTCCTGAATGGCGGCTCCCCGGCCGCCGGTCAACGGGGAAAGCGCCGGCCGCGCCGCGATTGCACGCGCGGTCCGGAAGACGGGCGTTCCGTTGCCGGGACGACACCAATCCACCACGAATTCAGAGCCGCTCGGGATCAGGGATGCGAGGCGCGCTGATGATCGCCGCCTCGAAGGGTGACTCTGAGAACCCATTCTACCCGCCGCCCCCGATACCGGCAACAGCGGCCGCGATCCCGCGCGCGGCTCGGGCCATCAGGCGACCTTCTTCTTGAACTTGTCCACGAGCGAGCCCAGGATCAGCCGGCCGTCGCGCCCCCCGACCGCCGCCTCGACGTAGCGCTCCGGGTGAGGCATGAGCCCCATCACGTTGCGTCCCTCGTTGACGATGCCGGCGATGCTCTCGATCGAGCCGTTGAAGTTCCAGTCGTCGTTCAGCCGCCCGTCCGGGTCGGTGTAACGCAGCACGATCCGCCCCTCCCCGTTCAGGCGCTTGAGCGTCTCCGGGTCGGCGAAGTAGTTCCCCTCCCCGTGGGCGATCGGGAGCCGGATCACGTGGCCCGGCCGCAGCCGCGACGTGAACGGCGTGTCGCACGCCTCGGCCCGCAGGTAGACGTCGCGGTGGATGAAGTTCAGGGTCCGGTTGCGCAGGAGCGCCCCGGGAAGGAGCCCGGCCTCGAGCAGGATCTGGAAGCCGTTGCAGATCCCCAGGACCGGCCCCCCCTTCTTCGCGAACGCCTCGACCTCCCGCATGATCGGCGAGAAGCGCGAGATGGCCCCGCAGCGCAGGTAATCCCCGTAGGAGAACCCCCCGGGGAGGATCACCGCGTCCGCGCCCTCGAGGTTCGAGTCCTTGTGCCAGACGAAGGTCGTCGGCACGCCGAGGATGTGCTTGAAGGCGTGGTACGCGTCGTGGTCGCAGTTCGAGCCGGGGAAAACGATGACCGCGATCCTCACGCGCGCTCCTCCTCGATCTCGAAGCGGTAGTCCTCGATCGTCGGGTTCGCGAGCAGCTTGCGGCACATCTCGTCGAGCCGCGTTTCGGCGGCCGCCCGGTCCTTCCCGTCGAGGCGCACCTCCATGAACCGCCCGATCCTCACCTCGCCGACCTCGCCGTACCCGAGAGAGTGCAGCGCGCCCGACACCGCCTTGCCCTGCGGGTCGAGCACCGACTTGCGAGGCGTGACGTACACCTTAGCCCGTAGTGCCATGCTGTGCGGTCTCCTTATGGAAAAGACAGCGAACGGAATCCCTGACCAGAACGATGATCGTGAAGGCCCCGAGGACGGTGCCGAACGGCATGAACATGCACTCGATCCCCGCCATGACGAGACAGAAGTGGTACCTCGTCCGCCGGGCGAGGGATCGTCCCGCGACCACCAGGCATGCAGCGAAGGCCAGTCCGAGCAGGATCACGGCCGCGGCGAACCCAATCAGAATGAATCCGAATGCGGCCGCGCCCGGGTCCGGCCTTTCGGATGCGAAGCCCCCCGTGACCATGGCGATCCCCAGGACCAGATACAGGACCGGAAACAGCGAGAACATCGCGGCCATCCCACCGACCACGTAGTGGAAGATGGAGAGCAGCTTCAGGTGCTCGAGTTCCTGGCTCACCGGACCTTCCTCCGGGGCGCGGCGCGTCCGACGCGCTTGGGCGGCTTCCCGAAGACGCGCCGGAACAGGGTGGGCACGTGGCGCAGGTGGCGCTTCGCGTCGAAGCACTCCTCGACGCCGCCACGGCCGAGCGCCTTGACGATGGCGGGCTCTTCGAGGACGGTCTCGAGGAAGGTTCCCTCCCCCGACCAGACCCTCATCGAGGCCCGCTGCACGGCCTCGTAGGCCGTCTCGCGGGTCAGGCCCGCGCGCGCGAGGGCCAGCAGGAGGGTCTGCGAGTAGACGAGCCCCTTCATGCGGTCCAGGTTCTCGCGCATCCGCTCGGGGTAGACGAGCAGCCCTTCCACGATCTCCGTGAAGCGGTGGAGCATGTAGTCGAGCAGGATCGTCGAATCGGGCAGGATGACCCGCTCGACCGAGGAGTGCGAGATGTCGCGCTCGTGCCAGAGCGGCATGTTCTCGAACGCGGCCTGGGCGTTGGAGCGGAGAAGGCGCGCGAGGCCCGAGATCTGCTCGCACCCGACGGGGTTGCGCTTGTGCGGCATCGCGGAGGAGCCCTTCTGCCCCTTCGCGAACGGCTCCTCGACCTCGCGCACGTCGGTCCGCTGGAGGTTCCGGACCTCGGTCGCGAACTTGTCGAGCGAGGAGCCGACGACCGCGAGGGCCGCGGCGTACTCGGCGTGCCGGTCGCGCTGGATCACCTGGTTCGCGATCGGGTCGGCGGCGAGGCCCAGGCGCCGGCAGACGTCGGCCTCGACCGCGGGATCGTTGTGCGCGAAGGTGCCGACCGCCCCCGACAGCTTCCCGACCCGGACCCCCTCGCGGGCCCGGACGAGGCGCCCGCGGTTGCGCTCCATCTCCGCGTACCACAGCGCGAGCTTCAGCCCGAAGGTGATCGGCTCGGCGTGGATGCCGTGGGTGCGGCCGATCATGACGGTCCGCTCGTGCTCGAGCGCCCGCCGCTTCAGGGCCAGCATCAGCCGGTCCACGCCCGCGATCAGCTGGTCGGCCGCCTCGATCATCTGCAGGGCGAGCGCCGTGTCCACGACGTCGCTCGAGGTCAGGCCGAGGTGGATGAACCTCGAGTCGGGGCCGACGCGCCGCGCGACGGTGGTCAGGAAGGCGATGACGTCGTGGCGGACGGTCGCCTCGATCTCGGCGATCTCGGCCGCGTCGAAGCCGGCGCGGCGCTTGATCGTCGCGAGCGACTTCGCCGGGATCCCGCCCCGCGCGGCGAGCGCCTCGCAGGCGGCCAGCTCGACCTTCAGCCAGAGACGGTACTTGTTCTCCTCCGACCAGATGCCGCCCATCGCGGGCCGCGTGTACCTCGGGATCACGATCGGTTCCTCCTGCCGTTCACAGTCCGAGCCTCTCCGAGGGGCGTTGCTGCTCCGCCGCCGCGAGGCGCACGCCGCCCCGTCCCGCCCGGTCCAGGACCAGCCGCGCCGCGGCGAGAGCGATCGCGGGCTGGTTGTTCGTCTCCGACAGGTGCCCCAGCGTGACCGAGCGCGTGTCGGGCCCAAGGACCTGCTCGAGGAGCGTCGCGCCCTGCTCGTTGGACAGGTGCCCGTGGCGCGAGGCGATCCGCTGCTTGACGTCCCAGGGATAGGGGCCCTCGCGCAGCAGGTCCGGATCATGGTTCATCTCGACCAGCAGCGCGTCGCACCCCTTCAGGCGCTCGACGACGAGCGCCGTGACGTGCCCGAGGTCGGTCACGTAGCCGAAGCGCATCCCCCGGGCCTCGACGATGTAGCCGACCGTGCCGCTGCCGTCGTGCGGCAGCGGAAAGGAGCGGACCCGGAGGGGGCCGAGCTCCACCACGCCGCTCTCCTCGAGCGGAACCCGCTCGTGCAGGCCGGGCTCCGCGCCGTCGCCGAAGAGCGGGAGCGTTTCCCCCAGCGCGGCCGCGGCCGCGGCGCCCCGGGCGGCCTCACCGCCCGCGCGCGACCGCGCGCTCGCCGCCCTCCCCGGGCGCGCTGGGCCCCGGCGCGGACCGCCCGGCGCAGGCGCCCCGAGCGGGCGCGCGACCATTCCTCGTGCGCGGCGTCGGTCATGAAGACGGGGACCCTGTTGCGGCGCGAGAAGACGGGCGCCCCCTGGACGTGGTCGCCATGGGCGTGGGAGACGAAGATGGCGGAGATCTTCTCGGGCTCGAAGCCGGCGGCGCGGGCACGCAGCGTGATCTGCCGGGCCGACAGCCCGGCCTCGAGGAGGATCGAGGTCCCGCCGGAGCGGACGATCGTGGCGTTGCCGCTGCTTCCGCTCCCGAGGACCGCGATCTCCATCCGCGCCCCTACCTGCCCGTGTGACCGAAGCCCCCCTCGCCGCGGTCCGTTTCCGGCAGGGCGGGGGCTTCTTCGAACCGGGCCCGCGAAACGGGCCTCACCAGCATCTGCGCGATGCGGTCGCCGCGCCGGATCGTGACCGGCTCGGCACCGAGGTTGATCATCAGGACGCGCACCTCGCCGCGGTAGTCGGCGTCCACGGTGCCGGGCGAGTTCGCGAGCGTGAGGCCGTGGCGCGCCGCGAGGCCGCTGCGGGGGCGGAGCTCCGCCTCGTAGCCGGGCGGGACCGCGACCCGGATGCCGGTCGGGACGGCTGCCCGCTCGCCCGGGCCGAGCGTGAGGGGGGCGTCGAGGCACGCGGAGAGATCCGCGCCCGCGCTTCCCTCGGTGGCGTAGGCGGGCAGCGGAAGGTCCGCGCTGCCCGCGAGCCGCTGCACCAGGACCGTGATCCCCACGTCAGAACCGCAGCGCCCTGCGGTCGGAGCGGAAGTGCGCCGTCCGTCCGAGGGCGGCGAGCGCCGCCGGGCTGCGGTCGAGCAGGTCCTCGGCGAGCTCCTGAAGCTGGGAGGGGCGGACACGGTCCAGACCCTTCAGCATTTCGTCCATGCTGGACTGCCTTCCGAAGTAGATCTCCTGGCGGGCGAGGTTCATCATCCTCGCGCTCGAGGATTCGAGGGAGAGCATGAGGCTCCCCTTGAGGTTCTCCCGCGCGGCGCCGATCTCCTCGCGCGTGGGCGGGGTCTTCTTCAGCCGGCGCAGCTCCTCGACGATCACCTCCACGACGCGGTCCCCCTGCTTCGGGTTCGTGGCCGCGTAGATCATCAGGAAGCCGCAGTCGATGAACGAGTTCACGGCGGAGAAGACCGAGTAGGCCAGCCCCTCCTTCTCGCGGACCCGCTGCCAGAGCCGGGACGACATGTTCCCGCCCAGGACGGTGTTCAGGACGAACAGCGGGTAGCGGCGGCCCGAGTTGGTCGGGAACGACTCGATCCCGAGGCAGACGTGGAGCTGCTCGAGGTTCTTCTTCTCGCGCTTGACCACGGTCGGGTGGAAGGTGGGCGGGGCGACCCGCCCGTTCGGCGGCGTCCCGTCCATCTTCTCGAACGCCCGCCGGATCATCGTGACCATGCGGTCGTGGCGCAGGCTCCCGGCCGCGGCGATCACCATCTGCGACGGCACGTAGGAGGCGCGGAAATGGGAGAGCAGGCGCTGGGGCGTCATCGCGGACACCGACTCGATCGTGCCCTGGATCGGGCGGGCGAGCGGGTGCCCCTTCCACGAGGACTGGCTGAAGACGTCGTAGAGGAGCTCGTCCGGGGTGTCCTCCACCATCCGGATCTCCTCGCAGATGACCTTGCGCTCCTTCTCGATGTCCTGCGCGTCGAAGCGCGGCGAGACCACGATGTCCGCGATGAGGTCCATCGCGATCGGCAGGTGCTCGTCGAGGGCGCGGAAGTAGAAGCAGGTGTACTCCTTCCCCGTGAACGCATCGACCTGCCCGCCGAGCCGGTCGATGATCAGGGCGATCTCCTGCGCCGACTTGGTGCGCGTCCCCTTGAAGACGAGGTGCTCGATGAAGTGCGAGATGCCGTTGTCCTCGCCGCGCTCGTGGCGCGAGCCCTTCTTCAGCCACACGCCCAGCGTGACCGACTTGATGGTCGGCATGGTCTCGGTGAGGATGGTGAGACCGTTGGAAAGGACCGTCTTCCGGATCGTCATCGCCGCTTTTGGGAAGTTGTGGGTCTCGAAGGGCCGAACGGCCGATCGAGGGCGGATTATAGCACGCAGGTGCGGCGGGCCGGCCCTTTTCCGCGGGCGCTCAGTCGCTGTCGGGGCCCGGCTTGCCGCCGCCGCCCCCGCCGAAGCCGGAGCCCGGGCGGTTGCCGCCGGGCGTGGCGCCCCGTCCGCCGAATCCTCCGCCGCCGGGCGAAGCCGTGCCGGGCATTCCCTGGCCGGGCAGGCCCCCGCCGGGGATCTGGAGCCTCGGCGCGGTCCCCTGGCCGGTCAGGTCCGTGACCAGGAAGAACCACTGGTTGTACCGGTCGAGATCGTTCCACTTGGCCGGGGCCTGGGCGGTGTCGTGGCTCTTGCTGTGCACGCCCATGATCGGGAGCCCGCCGGAGGTGGTCTGGCCGGCCTGGGGAACGCCGCCCATCGTCCCGCCGAACGCGGAGGGCTTCCCGCCCGTCTGCCCGAACGAGCTGGCCAGCGAGGAATCGGAGGGATTGCCGAACGACGACGCCGGCCTCGGCGCGGTGCTCCCGAGCCCGAGCTGGGTGCTCGAATCGGCGTCGCCGTACTCGACCGGCTCGTCCGGGATCGGGGTGTTGTTCGGGCCGGCCATGATGATGCCGAAGTCCTGCCCCGTGATCGGGTCCTTCCACGGCTGGCGAAGCACGTACGTCTGGGCGGGGCCGAGCTCGGAGAGCTGCTTGAGGTCGGTCGGGAGCGTCCCGCGCTGCTTGCGGTACAGGTAGAGCGCCATGGCGTACTGCCTGCCGCGGAAGATCAGCTCGTCCTCCTTCTCCCGCTTGAGGACGGTGCTCCAGACCCGCATCGCGACCGTCATGCCGACCATCATGGTGGCGACGATCACGCACCACGATGAGAAGGGTGTGCCCGGCCTCGCGCGCCCGCGCGGCGGGGCCGCGGCGCGCGCGGGCCGCCGCGGGCGACCGGCCCGCGTCCCGCCCTGCGCCCCGTCCCGGGGACCCGGGGCTCTCCGTTCGCGCTCCCATCCTGCTCAACGCTCGTTCCTGCCGCGCGCGCCCCGCGCTCGGACCCGGGGCGCCGCGGACGTCTACCGCGCGGGCCTGACCGTCACCACCGTCACCGTGGCCGGAGTGGCGATCCCTGCGCCCACCGCCCTGACCGTCGCGTTCGCGTCGGTCCGGGTCATCGTCAGGGTGCACTTCGCCTGGCCGGTCGAGTCGGTCACCACCGGCGCGGTGGTCGACAGGTTCCCGGTGCCGGCCGTGATCGAGAACGTGACGGAGACACCGGCCACGGGCGTGTTGTCGAAGACCCGCCGGACGCTCGCGGTGATCTGCGAGGTGCCGCTCGTGGCCGTCATGAGATCGATCGCCCCGGGGTTGGCGAAGACCTCGAGACTCAACGGCATGCTGACCGACACCGTCACCGTCGCCTGGGCGGAATAACCCTGCACCCTGCCCGTGACCGTCGAGCTCACGTCGCTCCGGCTCAGCGTCAGGGTGTCCCGGGCCTGACCGTTGGCGTCGGTCGGCCGGGGGCTGCCGCCGGACGCGAGCGAGCCGGACGTCCCCGAGAAGAGGACGCTCACGCCCTCATAGGGCTCGCCGGTGTCGCGCCGCACGGTCGCCACGATCGCGGACGTGCCATCCGTGTCGGTCGACAGATCGATCGACGTGGGGTTCGCCTGCATCGTGATCGTCGGCGCGCCCGGCTCGATGGTCGAGACCGTCACCGTGTCCGACCCCGCGCCGGTGGCCTTCGCCGTGACCGTCGCGGCTTCGTCGCCCCGCTGCAGCGTCAGGACGTCCCGCGCCAGGCCGCTCCCGTTCACCGTCACCCCGTCCCCGCCCGAGCGAAGGGTCCCCGAATTGGTCGAGAAGTAGACCTTGACGCCCGACAGGGGACGACCGTCCTTGTCGAGGGCGATGGCGGTGATGATGGACGACCCGCTCGTCCGCTGCGTGAGGTCGATCGTCGAGGGGTTGGCCGTCAGGTCGATGGTCGACGAGGCGGGCGCGATCGGGTCCGTTCGCTCGCACCCTCCGATGAGCGCTGCGGACGCGATCAGCGCGGCTGACGCCAGGGTTCTCTTCCAGGATCTCATCTCGCTGCCCTTTCTCCTGCTACAGGTCCGAGTAAGGAGTGCCGTCCGCCGTGGTTCCGATCGCCCCGCTCTTCACCTCCCGGATCCCCGCCGGCTGGTCCGTCGTCGTGTCGTCGGACTCCGCCTCCTCGGTGATCCAGGAATCGGCCGACCCGGTGAACGGGTCGATGGGAATCTGCTTGATGTAGTTCTCCGCGACGAGCGCGCCGAGGTCCGACGGGTAGTGCCCCTTGTCCGTGTAGAACTGGTCGATGCTGTCCCGCAGGATGTAGAGGTCCTCGCGCAGGACGGCTTCGCGCGCCCTGCGCACCGAGTCCTTGTAGACCGGCATCGCCATGGTCACGAGGATGCCGATGATCGCCACGACGACGATCAGCTCGATCAGCGTGAAGCCCTTCTGCGCCGGTCGTCTACCAGTCGGCATACTTGGTCCCGTCGAGCGCGACCCCGGGGCTGGCCGAGCGCACGTCGAAGACGCACACCCTGTCCCAGGATCCCGAGTTGCGCTCCTGCTTGTTCGAGCGGACGATCCAGTCCGGCTTGCCCGTCATCGGGTCGACCGGTATCCGCCGGAGGAACTTGAGCTTGCGCTCCTTGAGCTCCCCGGTGTCCAGACCCTTCACGAGCGTTTCGAGGTCCGCCGGGTAGCCGTCCGTGTTCGCCTTGATCAGGCTCTGCGCGGTCTGGAGCTGCGCGTTTTCCCCGACGACCCGCTTGTAGTCGTCGATCGCGGTGCGCAGCAGGCGCAGGCTCCTTCGCAGCTCGAGCTCCTTCTGCTTGCGGACCGTCGTCCTGACCACCGGGACGGCGACGAGCGCGAGGATCGCCACGATCGCCGTGGTGACGACCAGCTCGATCAGGGTGACTCCCTCGCCGGCGCGCGGGGGTCCCGGAGCGCGCCGGGGAGCCCGGAGCGCAGGGCGCCCCCCCGTCCGGGGTCCACCATGGGTGTCATGAGAGCGTCCATCCCCTCTAGACCGAGATGACGCTGATGATGGCCGTCGTGAACGAGCACGGCAGGTTGTTCGCGTTCGGGTCGCGCACGGTCGCCCCCGTGAAGGAGAACGTGCACGATCCCGGCGCCTTGGCCCGGAACTGGAAGGTCGCGAGGATCCCCGAGCCGCTCGCGCCCTGCCCTGAGCCGACCCTCGATGCGCCGACCACGACCTCGCCCGCCCCCTGCACCTCGTTGGCGACGAAGGTCGTGGGACCTCCGTCCTGGCGCAGGAAGTCGCCCTCGACGGCGCCGACGAACTCGAGCACCGCCGGGTTGAAGCGCAGGTGGAACGGGACCGAGCCGACGTTCTGCCCCCCGATGATCTGCACCTGCAGGGTGAGCGTCTCGCCTCCCGTGTACGAGCTCTTGGGCGAGACGAGGATCACCTGCGCCAGGGAGGAGGGCGGAGGAGGCGTCGCGGGAGGCTGCTGCCCGGAGGGGCTCGGCTGCCCCTGTGGCGCCGGCGCCTGCGAGTCGTCGAACTCGTCGTCGCTGCCCGCGGGCGGCGGGGCCGCCTTCGGCGCGGCCGGCGTGGTGCGGGACGGCGCGGCGCTCTTCGACGGGGACGCGGACGGGTTCGCGCCCGGCGCGGCGGAGGGGCCCGCTGCGGCGCCGGAGCGCGTCTGGCGGGCGGCCGCGGCGGAGGCCGCCGCGTCGTCGGCCCCGCCGAAGGGGGTCTCGCCGAAGGCGTTGACCTTCCTGCCGCGAAGGCGGGTGTTGTCCTCGGTCCCCACCCAGATCGCCTCGAGGTCGGCCTCGGAGATGTCCGGGATCCGGATGATGTGGGGCGTGAGGGTCAGGACCACCTCGACGGTGTTCTTCTCGTCCCGCTGGCTTCCCGTCAGGCGGCGGAGGCCGGGGATGTTCCCGAGCCCGGGGATCCCGCTGTAGTTGCTCTTGTCCTCCTCGTTCAGGAGGCCGGAAAGCAGGCTCGTCTCACCGTCGCGCAGCCGCACGACCGTCTGGACCTGCCGGGTGCCGATGATCGGCTGGGCGGCCGTTCCGCCCGACCCGCCGACGTAGCCGGCCACGGACGAGACCTCGACGTTCAGCTTCAGCGTCACCTCGCGGTTGTGGTGAACGCGCGGCTCGAGCGTGAGCTGGATGCCGGTGTTCTGGTACGTGAACGAGGTCACGGGCACGATGTTGCTGCCCACGGTGTTGCTCGTGTTGAAGGTCGTGGTCGGGATCGGGACCCGGTTGCCGAGATGCACCTCGGCCTTCTCGCCCTCGGTCACGCGGATCTGCGGCCGGCTCAGGACCTTGGTGTCGGAGTCGCTCTTGAGGAAGTTGACGACGACGGTCGGGATCGGGCCGATCGACCAGTTTCCGCTCTGCTTGATGGAGTTGAGGTTGTTCAGCGCGACCGACTGCGTTCCCGCCGAGGAAGCTGAGCGTCAGGCTCTTGTCCTTCAGGTCGATGCCCAGCTCCTGCAGGCGCGTGCGGTCCAGCTCGAGGAGCTCGACGTCCACCACGAGCTCGGCCTTCGCCTTGTCGTTCGCCTCGATGATCTTCTGCGCCACCTCGACCACGTCGGGGCTGTCCTTGATCGAGATCGAGTTCAGCTGCGCGTTCTCGGCGATCTTCCGGACCTCGAGCAGGGAGCGCAGCAGCGTGTTCACCTGCTTGGTGTCGCCGTTGGAGAGGTAGAAGGTCTTGATGACCTTGTCCTCGAGCTCGGTCCTCTTGGCGCGGTTGTCCTGGGCGATGTACAGGGTGCTCTCGTCGATGACCTTGTAGAAGTGCTTGAACTGGAGCATCAGGATGTCCATCGCCCGCTCGAACGTGACGCCCGAGAGGTCCACGGACTTCTTCGTCTTCAGGTCCTGGTCCAGCTTGTCGTCGTAGAGGAAGTTGATCCCGGAGATCTTGGAGATCGCGTCGTAGATCTTCTGCTCTTCCTGGTCCTTGAACTTGAGGACGATCGGCTGGTTCGAGGAGGGGGACAGCTTGGGCGGCGCGAGGGACTTCTTCGCCGCCGCGGCCTTCGCCAGCTCGATCTCGCTGGGCGTCATCCGGAGCCGGTCGAGCCTCGCGCGGACCTTGTCCAGCTCGACCTTGGCGTACTGGTTCTCCGGGTCGAGGAAGACCGTCTGCTCGAACTCGGCGATCGCCAGCTCGAGCGAGCCGGCCTCGGCGTACCGCTTGCCCCGCTCGAAGTGGACGGCCGAGGCCTTGAGGTGCGCCCGCACCATCGCGGCCCGGTACCGGTCGTTGCCCGGATCGAGGCCGAGGGCCCTGTGGTAGCCCAGGACGGCGGCGTCCCAGTCGCCCCGGTTGGCGCTTTCCTCTGCCTTGCGGAACGCCGTCTGGGAGGCGCACCCCCCGAGAAGCGCCACCATGGCGGCGAGAAGGATCACTCGTGCGGTCATTCTTTTCCAGTTCACAAGGTTCCCCTTCAGCTGCCCATCTTGATCGTCTTGGTTTCCTGGGCGTACAGCGGGTTGACGTATCCGATCGTCACGGAATCGAAGTCGATCTTGAGGATCTTGTACTTGTCGAGGACGACCTCGCCCTCTCTTACGGTGTACTTGTCCCCGCCGGGCGCCACCTCCTCCAGGATCGCGATCGGCGCCCTCACGTCCCCCATCTTACCGATGAACCGGAAGTTGATCGGCGGCGCCGCCGGCACCGGCGGGTGGTCCTTCTCGTACTTCGCGCGCTCGAGGGCCGCCTTCGCGTCGGCCTCGGCCTGCAACCGCCGGCGCTCGGCCGCCTCGCGCGCCTGCCGCTCCGCCTCGGCCGCCTGGCGCCTTTCCTCGGCCACCTGGTCGGGAGACTTCGCGTAGTTGAACAGGTTCCTGGAGTTCTCGCGGATCTTCGCCTCGGACTTCTGCTCGAGGCTGACCTCGGCCAGCGCGGGGAGGCTCGAGGGCTCGATCTCCTTCGCGGCCGCGCGGGCGGCCTCGACCGGTTCTTCCCGGAGAACGCCCCGCGCGAGTACTGCAGGTACACGACGACCGCGAGCCCTGCGAACAGGACGACCGCGGGAATCTCCTTGGTCGAAGCCTTCTTCATGATCAGGTGCGCCGCCGCCCCGTGCGGGCCTGCTTCTTCATGTCCTTGAGCCACGGGGCGTCGAAATAGGTGCTGATGTTCACGTTCATCTGGAGCTGCAGGCCGCCCTCCTTCGTGCCCGTCAGGGAGATGCTCTCCACGACGAGGAACATCTCCGAGTTCTCGACGCGCGCGATGAACTTGCGCAGGTCGGAGTAGTCTCCCTCGAGCAGGACGGAAAGCTCGAACCTCTCCAGCCCGTCCTCGGGCATGTCGGTATTCGAGTAGGAGACCGTGTCGGGATCGATCTGGAACTCCTTGCCGATTTCGTTGAGCTCCTGCTGCACGTGGATCATGTTCTCCTGCTTCGTGCGCAGGACCTTCGCGTAGAAGTCGTCCGTGTTCGCCTTGGTCGCCGTCAGCCTCGCGTAGAAATCGCTGAGCGCCTTCTCGGACTTCTCCGCGGTCCCGAGCTCGCGAAGGAACCGCTGCCGCGTCCCCTGCAGGTCGCGGTACTCGAGCACCCGCGGCCGTACCGCGATGCTGTAGAAGGCGATGTTCGCGGCGAGGAGGATCCCCCCGAAGACCAGCACCTTCTTGAGCTGGCGGCGCACGTCGAACGCGAGCGAGAACATCACTCGTCCCCTCCGTCGTCCCCTTCGTCGTCCCCGTCTCTCCCGTCGTCCCGCTCGGGTCCTCGTCGGTCGAAGGCGGGGGCGTCTGGGGCTGGAGGGCCGGGAGCTTGGGAAGCCCTTCGGGCTTGGCGACGGCGGGAGGCCGCTGCCCGGCGCTCCCCGGCAGCGCCCCCCTGGCCGGCCAGCGGTTCACGGGCGCTCCGGGAGCGTTCATGGCGGGGTTGGCGGCCCCACCTGCTGGCCGGGGCGGCCCCGGAGATCCCGCCGACGACGGGCGCGGGCGGGGCGGGGGCCGGCTGCGGGGGCGGGGCCACCCGCGCGGCCGGGGCCGGAGGCTGAGCGGCCCGCGGCGGCCGGAGCCGGGCGCCCTGCGGGGGCTTCGCCCCTGCGAGCTCGCGGCCCCCTTCGAGCCGGGCGTGGAGGGATCCTCGCCCGGCCCCGGGACGCCCCCCCTTCTGGGTGCGGCTCGGGCGGCTGGGGCGGCGGCTCCTCGACGATCTCTTCCCCGACCTCGCCCTCTGCGGCGGCACCCGGCGCCTGAACGATCTGGAACTGATCGGGGGCGAGCCCCTGGACATCCACGGGCGCGCCCGTCGGGAAGTAGTTGAACTGGACGTTGAAGACGTACTCGTCCGTCTCCTCGAGGCGCTGGTAGCCGCCCGGGTAGACCCTGCGGAACTTGGGATGGTTCTGGAGGTTCTGCTGGAAGTTCCAGAACGCCTGGAGGTCCTTGGCGACCGCGCGGGCATCCATGAGGATCCCCTTGTCCTGGATCCTGGGCATGAGCGAGAGCAGTCGCACCTGGTAGGGCTGCACCTCTTCGAGGTTGTTGAGGAGCTCGGTCCAGGAGAAGCGGCGGCGGTCCAGCAGGCTGTTGGTGAACGCCGCCCGGCCGTTGATGGCCTCGAGGTCTCTCCTTCTTGATCAGTTCCTGCAGCCTGGCGGTGTCGAGGTAGAGCTGCTCCAGCCTCGCCTTCTTGGCCGCGTGGTCGGTCTCGAGGATCGCCTGGCTCTCCGAGTAGGCGAAGAAGGCCCAGCTGTTGAACATCGTGAACCCCGCCAGGCGCGAGCGCGCCCAGCCCGTACCCGAGCCAGTAGGGGGTGTTGTTCCGGAACGGAACGCTGGCGAAGTTGATGTCTATGGCGTTCATGCGTTCCTCCCGAGCGCGGCCCCGAGGGCGGGCAGGAGCGTCAGCGCCGTCTGGGTGTCGAGGTTCTCGGGGAACCGGGCGAACTTCGACGGCTCGAACGGCTCGAGGGGCGCGAAGCCGAGCGCCGAAGCGTCTCGGTGGCCTCGGCGAGATCCGGGTCCGCGATGCGGCCCACCGTGCGGGACAGGGTGACCCCCTTGAGCTTCTCCGTGTAGTAGGACAGGCTGGCGGCCAGCTCGCGCCGGAACATCTTCACCCTGTCGTCGGGCGCCGCCCCCTCGCCGGTCGGGTGCGACTTGCAGCGGTAGAAGATCAGCTCCCCGCGCCGGAAGATCATGAGCGTGAAATACCCCTTCGTGGCGTTGATGCACGCGTAGTCGCCCGGGCCGGAGGAGTCCCCCCCCGCCAGTCGCCGCAGGAGGTTGTAGATGTTGAAGGAGGACAGGTCCACGAGCCCCACCTTCAGCCCTTCCTCAGCATGAGGGCTTCGTACTGCGCGATCGTAGCCCGGGGAAGGAGGCCGGCCAGGACGGACCCCGGCTGGCTCGCGGGGACGGGACAGGACCTGCCAGGTGATCGCGGCGTCCTCGATCCTGTAGGGGACGCTCCGCTTGACCTTCCAGCGGATCATCTCGAGCATCGCCTGGTGGGCGCGGGGGATCTCGGGCAGCTGCAGCAGCCAGACCCTCGCCGCGCTGTCGGGGATGATCAGCGACGCCTTGCCGGGCTTGATTCCCCCGGCACGGACCGCGCTGCCGAGCGCACGCCTCAGCTCCTGGATGGCCTCCGCCTTCGGCACCCCGCTCACGGCGTGGAAATCATGCCCCTCGAAGGGAGCGATGCCGTAGCCGGCCAGGCGGGGTCCGCCCCGTTCCTTGCGGACCTGGACGGCCGAAACCTCGCCCGGGGCAATCTCCACGGCCGTCCCCGGGTAGCGCACGGGGAACCGGAGCAGGGCGAGCAGGGAGGACGCGAGTGCCTGGAATGGGATCGCCATATCACTCGATGAACGTCACCTTGTTGATCTCGCGCAACGTGGTCGGCCCCTCGTCACCTTGGCCACGGCGGACTCGCGCAGGAAGGTCATCCCTTCCTCCCGCGCCGCCCGCTGATCTCGGCCGCCGGCCGCCTGTCCAGGATCATCTCGCGGATTCGCTCGCTCAGGTCGAGCAGCTCGGGGATCGCCGTGCGGCCCCGGAAGCCGGTGCCGCCGCACTCGATGCAGCCGCGCGCCTTCGTAGAAAGTGTAGGTCGCGCCTATTCGGCTCGGGATCGAGCGCCGCTCCTCGAGCATCTCGGCCGGGTATCTCGACCGGCTTCTTGCACGTGGTGGCAGATCACGCGCACCAGGCGCTGCGCCAGGATGCAGTTCAGCGCCGACACGAAGTTGTACGGCTCCACGCCCATGTTGAGGAAGCGGCCGAGCACGTCCACCACGTTGTTGGCGTGGACGGTGGTGAACACCAGGTGGCCGGTGAGCGCCGCCTGGATGGCGATCTGCGCCGTCTCCTGGTCGCGGATCTCGCCGACCATGATCTTGTCCGGGTCGTGGCGCAGGATCGAGCGCAGCCCGCGGGCGAAGGTGAGCCCCTTCTTCTCGTTGACCGGGATCTGCGTGATGCCCTTGAGCTGGTACTCGACCGGGTCCTCGATGGTGATGATCTTGTCTTCGTCGTTCTTGATCTCGCTCGAGCGCGGCGTACAGCGTGGTGGTCTTGCCCGAGCCGGTGGGCCCGGTCACCAGCACCATGCCGTACGGCTCCTTGATGAAGCGGCGGAACCGCTTGAGGTCGGCTCCGCGAAGCCCACGACGTCGAGCGACAGCTGCTTGAACTTCTCGCTCATCGACTCCTTGTCGAGGACGCGGAGCACGCGTCCTCGCCGTGGATGGTCGGCATGATCGAGACGCGGAAGTCGATGGCCGCCCCTTGACCCGCAGCTGAAGCGGCCGTCCTGCGGCACGCGCCGCTCGGCGATGTCCAGCTCGCTCATGACCTTGATGCGCGAGATGATCGTCGAGTGGAACCGCTTGGCGATCGGCGGCATGGCCTAGTGCAGCACGCCGTCGATGCGGTACTTGATGACGACCTCGCTGTCGCGCGTCTCGATGTGGATATCCGAGGCGCGCCGCTGCAGGGCGTTGAAGATGGTCGTGTCCACCAGCTTGATGATCGGCGACTCGTGTCCGGCGGTCAGCTTGTCGATGAGAGCGTCTCGTCGCCGTCCTCGTCCTCGCGCGACGACCTCCAGCGCGAACCCCTCGGTCGCCTCCTCGAGCACGCGCTGGCTCGACTCGGTCTTCTTCAGGACCTCCTGGATCGCCGCTGGCGTGCCGACCGCGACCGCGATCGGGCGTCGCCGAGCAGGATCTCCAGCTCGTCGATCAGCAGGACGTCGGTCGGGTCGGCGATCGATGATCGACGAGGCGCGCGCCCCTCCGCGCCGCAGCGGGACGAAGTTGTAGCGGAACATCAGGTCCACCGGGATCTTGCGGAACAGCTCGGGGATGAGCGTGAACTCCGAGAGGTCCACGAACTCGAGCCCCAGCCTCGCCGCGATGGCCCTGGCCTGGGCCTCCTCGGAGAGGACCGATTCCTCGGACGCGTCGGCGCGGGTCCGGCGCGCCGGGGCCTTCTCCTCCGGCTTCGTCCCGCCGGGCTCGCGGCTGCCGGTGACGGTCTCTTCGCTCAGCTCAGACGGCCCCGATCTGCGATCCCGAATCGAGCTTCAGGAGCGGGTAGTAGATCGCCAGGAGGATGGTCCCGACGACGATCGCCATGAATACGAGCATCAGGGGCTCGACGAGGGCGACCAGGGTGGAGATCTTCTGCTCGATCTCCTCGTCGAGAAAGTCCGAGACGTTCGTCAGCATCTCCTCGAGGGCGCCGGTGGACTCGCCGACCTTGATCATCTCCACGGTCATGTCCCCGAACAGGCCGGTCTTCTCCATGGACTCCCACATCGCCTCGCCCTCCTTCACCTTGCGGGCGACGCTGTCCACCGCTTCTCGTAGACGGCGTTCCCGACGGAGCCGCCCGTGATCTCGATCGCGGTCATGAGCGGGATGCCGCCCGCCACGAGCGTGGACAGGGTGCGGGTGAAGCGGGAAACGGAGTAGGACTTGAGGACCGGGCCGATGAGGAAGATCTTGAGCTTGAAGCCGTCGAACGCCATCCGGCCGCGGTCCGTCTTCTTCCAGACCTGGAACAGCATGAAGCCGCCGATCCGCCCGCCAGGATGATCAGGATGTAGCTGCGCACGAACTTCGAGAAGAAGACCAGGCCGCGGGTCAGCAGCGGCAGGTCCACCTTCCCCCCGCTCAGACCCATGAAGAACTCGCTGAAGGTGGGGACGACGTAGTAGACGAGGATCCCCACGAGGACGATGGAGAGGGTCATCAGGATCGTGGGGTAGATCATCGCCCCGACGACCTTCTTCCGGATCGTCTGCACCGTGCGGCTGTAGACGATGAACCGCTTCAGCATCGTGGCGATCTCTCCCGAGCGCTCGCCGGAGGCGAGCGAGGAGGAGAAGATCTTCGGGAACAGGCCCTGGGCGTCGAACGCCTGGCTGAGCGATTCCCCGGACTTGATCCGGTCGCGGATGTCGATGAGCGCCCGCTTGAAAACGGGGTTCTTCCGGCGCTCGATGAGGATGTCGAGGCTCGCGAGGATGGGCAGTCCGGCGCGGATCAGGGCCATGAACTCCTGGTTGAAGAGCAGGAACTCCTTGGCCTTGACGCGGTGGCGGAACGGCATGATCGAGCGGGCCGCGTCCATGGCCCCGCCCGTCCGCCGCAGCGAAATGACGAAGCTCCTTGCGATCGAGCTCGCGGCGCAGCGCCGCCTCGCTCTCGGCCGTGTAGAGCCGCTCGATGACCTCCCCGGCGGGAGTCCCGATCCTGCACGCGAATTCCGGCACGTCTTCCTCTCCCCCGGTTCCTAAGGGTTCTCGATGTGGGCGCGGATCGCGAGGAACAGCGCCTTCGGGCTCGTCTCGCTCTTCGTCGCCCCGATCGTCAGGAGCTTGTCGTTCTTGAGGTTCACGGTGGTCGTGTACACCGGCCGGTACACGGTCTCCCCGCCCGGTCCCTTCTCCACCTTCTGCAGGGAGAAAGGGTTGAGCCGGATGATCCCTCGGCTCTCGCTCACGGTCTCGAGCTCGAACTCGATCCGGTACGCGTTCGCGAGCTCGCGGGCCGTGCGGGAGCCTTCGCTGCCCGCGATCGTCACCGAGTCGAGCGTCCTGTAGTCGGTCCAGCGCGTGATGTCGGGCAGCGCCTCCGTGATGCCGCGGACCTCCCGGGAGATCGACCCGCCCGCCTCCCCGGCCCGGCTGGCCAGGATCAGCGTGACGGTGAACTCGACGTTGCGCGGCGGAACGTCGTAGGAGGCGATCAGGTCCTGGATGCGGTCCAGGATCTCGCGCCGGTCCTGGACCGTCACCGTGCGGAGCTTCGGGACGGTCGTCACCGACCCCTTGTCGCTGAGCATGCGGGCCGACGAGCAGGGCCACGTCCCCGGGATCGCGGAACTTGATCGTGAAGGCGCGCACGGCGAGCGTTTCACCCGCGCCGCCGGCGGCTGCGCGCCGGCGGGGCGCGGCGCCGCCCGCCCGGCGCGCGCCGGGGCGGCGGGGGGCGCCGTCGCCGCGGGGGCCTTCCCGGCGCCGTCGGCCGCGACCGTCTGGGCCCGGGCGGGCCGGCACGGGGCGAACGGCGCCGCGACGAGCAGCGCCGCCGCGACGAGACGCGAGCAGGAGCCGGGCCGGCCGCATCAGATGTCCATCTCCCGGTCCACGATCAGGACGACGTCCGAGGCGGCCGGCAGGACCGCCGCGCCCGCCGCCTGCCGGGCGCCGGCGCGCGGCTCGGCCGCGAGCGTTCCCCCCTCGGGCTCGATGCTGAGGCTGATGATGTGCGCGGTCGGGGAGGAAACGGTCTCCACGGGGCGGGCGGCGCGGCGTCCAGCTCGAGCGGGAGCGCTTCGTCCCAGCCCGGCGCGAGCGCGGCGACCGCGGCCGGCTCGGCGCCGGCGCCGTTCTTCGCGCCCCGGTCCTTCCTCGCCCAGGACCGCGCGGGCGGCCCCGGCGACCCAGTCGATCGCGCCGAGCGGCGCGTCGGGCCGGGCGTGGGCTCCGCCGGCGCGCGCGATGCCGCCGCCCGGAACGGGCCGGGGATCGCGCCGCCGCGCGCCACCAGCGTGACGATGGCGATCAGGGCCGCGCCCCCGGCGAGCAGCGCCAGGCGCGGGCGCACCAGCCGGGCCAGCAGGCCGGAGCGGGCGCGGGATTCCTCGCGGATCCCCGCGAGCACCGCGTCTCGAACCCCAGCCAGAAGGAGTCGTCCTTGCGCTCGAGCGCGAGCGTCGAAAACAGGGCGGTCGGATCGGAAGCCGCCAGGGCCTCCCGGCACGGGGCGCACGAGGCGAGATGCCCGACTCGTCGGCGGAGAACGGGCGGCCTCCGAGGCCCGCCCCCTCGGCGAGCGCGCGCGCCATCGCGCGGCAGTCGCTCACGCGGCCTCCCTCACGATTCCGTGGGCCCGGTCCGCCCCTTCGCGGCGCGGTAGTACTCGGGGTAGAGAAGCCGCAGCCCCTCCTGCAGGGAGCGGCGCGCCTGGAACAGGTGGTTCCGCACCGTCGAGTGCGAGATCCCCATGACCCGGGCGATCTCCTCGGTGGGCATCCCCTCGAGCTGGCTCAGGACGAAGATCGCGCGCTGCTTCTCGCCGAGCCGCGCCGCCAGGCGCTCGAAGACCGTTTTCAGCTCGGCCGCCGTCAGGGCCGCGAGGGGGTCGTTTCCGCCGTGACCGGCGCCCGGTCGCCCGTGGCCGCTCCCCCGCCCTCCTCGAAGGGCGCGAACGTCCTCGCCGGGCCGCGCGAGCGGTACTGATCGATCGCCAGGTTCACGGTGATCCTGTACAGCCAGGTGTCGAAGCTCTGCGCGGGGTCGTATTTCGGCAGGACCTTCCAGAGGCGGATGAAGACCGACTGCGCGATCTCCCGCGCATCCTCTTCGTTGCCGACGATCCGGTTGGCTATCCAGAAGACCCTCTCCCTCTTGCGACGCACCAGGGCCTCGAAGGCCCTTTCGTCGCCCCCGGCCGCCTTTCGGACCAGTTCCTGGTCTTCCGCGGCATCGGGCGGCTTCGGTTCGTGGTGCATGCTAGGTACGAGTCCCCGTTCGGATCCGTCTAGTTCGAATTGCGGCCCGCTCGCCCGTCCCGGGCGGCGGCGCTGGGTAAGTATATAGAATGCGGGAAGTTAGGTGGGATTCTCCGGCCCGTCGGCGCCGGAAGCGGCCTGCCCGCCCGCCCACGAGGCCCGGCTCGGGCAGGGGATCCGCCGGCGCCGGCGGCCGGCCGGCGCACGCCGGGCGTGTTGAGCTCCAGCTCCGCCTGCCGCTCGAGAGCCGCCAGGGCCATCCGGTGCCGGTAGGCCAGGATCAGCTTCAGCGACACGAAGTAGGCGACGGCGGCGGCGAGCAGGCCGAGGAGGCAGGCGCCGATCAGCATCGGGGCCAGGAACGGCTTCAGCTCGACCGCCGCGTCCTTCCACCCCTGCCAGGTATCGAACTGGCCCCAGACGATGTCGGGCGGCTCCTTGCCGCCGACGAGCAGGAGGCCCAGGGAGATCTCGATCGCGATCAGGGGCAGGAACGTGAACGGGGTGTTGATGTAGGTGCCGAGGAGCGTTGCGACCCGGTTCAGGCGGAAGACGAAGGCGAGCAGGAGCGCGATGAGCGTGTGGAACCAGGGAACGGGCGGGAGGAAGGCGATGAAGACGCCGAGCGCGAAGGCGAACGCCGTCCTCTCGGCGCTGTCGTGCGTGTGCAGAAGCTTGTGAAGCCAGGTGCGGAGCTTCTGTTTGGCGAACCGCTTCATCGGATGGGCGAGGGAACGATACCCGCCGGGGGGCCGCGGGGCAAGCCGGGGCGCCCCGGGGGCCCGCCCGGGCTCAGCGCCGGAAGTGCTCCCAGCCGCTTCGCGGGAGCGCGCGCGCGCCGCCTCCGGGGCCGATCAGCGTCACCCCCCGCGAGCGCGGGACGATCCGGCCGATCCGCGTGACGGGGATGACCAGGCGGGCCGCGAGCCGCGCGAGCCGCCCTTCCGCCGCCGCCGGGACGGTGAAGAGCAGCTCGTAGTCCTCCCCGCCCGAGAGGGCCCGCTCGACGGCCTTCGCGCGTCCGCCCGGGGAATCCAGGAGGGGCCACGGCGCCCCCGAGCGGTACCGCCCGCGCCTGGCGGGGCTCTTCCTCCGCCCGGACCCTCCGCCCGCGAGGACGAGGAGCGCGGGATGCAGGGGAACCCGCCCCGACTCGATCTCGGCCCCGACGCGGCTCGCCTCGCACAGGTTGTGGAGATCGGTCGAGAGGCCGTCCGAAAGGTCGATCATCGCGCTCGCCGTCCTGCCCCCCGCGAGCGCCTGTCCCAGCGCGAGGCGCGGGCGCGGGAGCAGGTGCGCCATCGCCGCGAGGAACGCGGCGATCCGCTTCTCCCGGCCCGACGCCGCCCAGGCCCGCGCGGAGAACGGATCGAACCCCTGGCGCAGGAGCTCGCGCCCCGCGGCGCTGCCGCCGAGGAGGCCGCTGACGTAGATCCGGTCCCCGGTCCGCGCGCCGCTCCTGAGGATCGGCCCCGCGCGGCCGGCCTCTCCGACCGCGGCCACGTCGATCACGACGGGGCCGGTCGAGGCGGTCGTGTCGCCGCCGAGGACGGCGGCCCCGGCGGCCAGGGCCTCCTCGTGGACTCCCTCGGCGAGGGCCCGCGCGAAGCCGGCCTGCTTCGAGCGCGGAAGCGACACGGAAACGAACAGCGCCCTGGGGACGCCGCCCATGGCGGCGATGTCCGAGAGGAGGCGGCGACCGCCTTGCGGCCGAGGAGGTAGGGCGGGGTGTAGCCGAGGTCGAAGTGGATCCCCTCGGCCATGAGATCGATGGTGATGAGGAGCCGGCGCCCGCCGGCGCGGATGACGGCGCAGTCGTCGCCGATGCCGAGATCCCCGGCGCGCGGGGCGGCGCCCGCCCGGCCCTGCCTGATGAGGTCGATCAAGTCGCGCTCGCGCAGCACGCTGCTCCCTCCGCTCGCTAGGTTACCGCGATTCACCCCGCCCGTCCGCATGCTGGGCCAACGCCCAAGCGGCCGCGCTCCGATGGCCGCGAGAACCGGAAGCGTCGGTGCCCCGGGGCCGCGCTCGGGTGGCCGCGATTTACGGAGGGGTCAGTGCCCTGGGCCGCGCTCGGGTGGCCGCGCTCGCGGGCACCCGCCGCTTGCGAAGGCCCGCAGCGGCGGCCACGCGCCGATCAGCGCGGGGGCGCGGGCGCCTTCCCCTGGAGGAAGAAGAGAGGGCGCGCTAGTTCGAGGTGGTGACCGGGACGCGGCGGACGCCGACGGCGCTGTCGCGGTCGGGCTTCTGGCCGCCCTTCTTCCCGCGATCGGGCTCCGGAATCGGCGTTCTTCGCCACCTCGGCGGGCGCCGGCTCGGGCAGGAGCGCCGTCGCGAGCACCTCCGAAACGTGACCCGTCATCACGAACCGCATCGACTTGCGCAGCGCCTTCGGGATCTCGCCGAGATGCCGGCGGTTCGCCTCGGGGATCACGACCGTCCGCACCTTCGCCCGGTGCGCGGCCAGGACCTTCTCCTTCAGGCCGCCGATCGCGAGCACGTTCCCGCGCAGCGTGATCTCCCCCGTCATCGCCACGTCGCGGCGCACCGGCCGGTTCGTGAGCGCCGAGACGAGCGCCGTCGCCATCGTGATGCCGGCCGAGGGGCCGTCCTTCGGGATCGCCCCCTCGGGCACGTGGATGTGCAGGTCGCTCTCGGCGAAGACCGTCTCCGGGATCCCGTACTCCGCGGCGTGGGCGCGCGCGAAGGAAAGCGCCGCGTGCGCCGACTCCTTCATCACGTCCCCGAGCTGGCCGGTCAGGATCAGCGCGCCGCGCCCCTTCATGAGGCTCGCCTCGATGTAGAGGACATCGCCCCCCGCCGCCGTCCAGGCCAGGCCCGTGACGACGCCGACCTGGTCGTGGGAGAGCACCTCCTCGGGCGTGATCAGCGCCGGGCCGAGGTACGCCTCGAGCCCCTGCGCCGTGATGAGCGTCCGCGAGGTCTTTCCCTCGGCCGCCTTGCGGGCCACCTTCCGGCAGACCGAGGCGAACACCCGCTCGAGGTTCCGCAGCCCCGCCTCGCGCGTGTAGGAGGCGATCATGGCCCGGATGGCCCCCTCGCTGAACCCGATCTTCGAGTCGTCGAGCCCGTTCTCGCCCGACCTGCTTGGGGATCAGGTGCCTGCGGGCGATCTCGACCTTCTCCTCCTCGGTGTAGCCGGAGAGATGGATGACCTCCATCCGGTCCCGGAACGCCGGCTGGATCGGGTCGAGCAGGTTGGCGGTGGCGATGAACGTCACCTTCGAAAGATCGTAGGGAACGCCGAGGTAGTGATCGCGGAACGAGTTGTTCTGCTCGGGATCGAGCACCTCGAGCAGCGCCGCGGACGGATCGCCGCGGTGGTCGGCTCCGAGCTTGTCCACCTCGTCGAGCATGAAGATGGGGTTCGACGAGCCGGCCTGGTTGATCCCCTGGATGATCCGCCCCGGCATGGCGCCGACGTAGGTGCGGCGGTGGCCGCGGATCTCGGCCTCGTCGCGCACCCCGCCGAGCGAGATGCGGACGAAGTTGCGGCCGAGCGCCCGCGCGATCGAGCGCCCGAGCGAGGTCTTCCCCACCCCGGGAGGGCCGACGAAGCAGAGGATCGGGCCCTTCCCCTCGGGCTTCAGCTTGCGGACCGCGAGGTACTCGATGATCCGCTCCTTGATCTTCTCCAGGCCGAAGTGGTCGTCGTCGAGGATCTTCTGGGCCGCCTGGAGGTCGAGGTTGTCCCTGGTCTCCTTGCCCCAGGGCAGGTCCACCAGCCAGTCGATGTAGTTGCGCAGCGTCGCCGTCTCGGACGAGTCCGGGTGCATCCGCTCCAGGCGCTTCAGCTGCTTCTCGGCCTCCTCGGCCGCGTGGAGGGGCATCGCCGAGTCGCGCACCTTCTGGCGGATCGCCTCGATCTCCTCGGCCAGCTCGTTCCCCTCGCCGAGCTCGTGCTGGATCGCCTTCATCTGCTGGCGCAGGTAGTACTCGCGCTGGGACTTGTCGATCTCGTCGCGGGCGAGCGAGTCGATCTCCTGCTGCATCGCGAGCAGGTCGAGCTCGCGCTTCAGGAGCTGGGAGATCTTCTTGAGGCGCTCGACCGGGTCCACGATCTCGAGGACCACCTGCGCGTCCTCGACCTTCAGCTCCAGGTTCGAGGCCACGAGGTCGGCCAGGCGGCCCGGGTCGTCGAGGTTGTTCGCGATGACCATGACCTCGGACGGGATCGTCTTGCCGAGCGAGGAGGAGCGCTCGAGGGCCTTCTTCGTCCCGCGGATCAGCGCCTCGCGCTCGATCGAGTCGCGGTCGGCGGGCGGCTCGGCGATCCGCTCGATCTTCGCCACGAGGTACGGCTTGCCGCTGGCGTAGTCGTCCACCTTCGCGCGGCAGACTCCCTGCACCAGCACGCGGATCCGCCCGTCGGGCAGCTTCAGCATCCGCATGATCACGGCGACCGTCCCCATGCGGTACAGGTCCGCGGGCCCGACCTCGTTCTTCTCCTTGTCCTTCTGCGCGAGCAGCAGGACCATCCGGTTCTCGGACAGGGCCGCGTCCACGGCCTTGATCGAGGTCTCGCGGGCGATGGAGAGCGGGGAGATGATGAACGGGTAGACCACCATGTCCCGCAGGGGCAGGACCGGCAGGCTCTTCGGGATCTTCGTCTCGGTGTCCCGTTCCTTCTTGTCCTTCGTCTCGGGCGACATCCTCTACCCCTCCTTCACCGGGATCGGAACAGCGCCTCCCCGCCGGTTCTCGACCTTGGGAAACACGATCTTGAGCACGCCGTCGCGATACAGCGCGGAGGCCTTGTGGGTGTTGATCGGGTAGTTCAGGGCGATGACCCTGCGGAAGCGGCCGTGGGCCCGCTCGAGGCAGTGGTGCTCCTTCACCTCGCCGGGCGCGGGCTCGGCCTTCTTCTCGCCCTCGATGATGATGTTCCCGCCGTCGGCCGACAGGGAGAGGTCCTCGCGCGCGACGCCCGGCAGCTCGACGATCAGCGTCAGCGTGTCCGGGCCGTCCACGATGTCCGTGTTGGGGGTCCAGACCGGCTCGGCCGCCTCCCCCATCTGCCGCAGCTCGAACAGGCTCTCGAACAGGCGGTTGATCTCGCTCTGGATGCGGGCGATTTCCAGCGTGGGTCCGATCATGGTCTGCATCCTTCTCCCTTCCCTACTTCCGTTCCATCAGGGCGCGCAGCTCGTTGAGAAACGAGTCCAGGTCGCCGAACTGGCGATAGACCGAGGCGAAGCGGACGTAGGCGATCTTGTCGAGCTCGCGGAGCCGGTCCATCACCCGCTCGCCGATCACGCGCGTTTCGATCTCGCGCTCGGTGCTCTCCTGGAGCAGTCCCTCGATCTCGTCCACGATCTCGTCGAGCTTCGTCGGAGGGACGGGGCGCTTCTCCACCGCCTTGAGGAGGCCGCCCATGAGCTTCTCGCGGTTGAACGGCTCGCGGCGCCCGTCCTTCTTCACCACCATGTACGGGATCTCCTCGATCCTCTCGTACGAGGTGAAGCGCTTGTGGCAGCCCAGGCATTCCCGGCGGCGCCTGATGACGTGCCCCTCCTTCGCCTCGCGGGAATCGACGACGCGGTCCATCAGGTGGTTGCAGTAGGGGCATTTCATGGTTCGCTCACTCCGCCTTGCTCGCGAGCGCCCGGAGCCTGGACAGGCCCAGGCCATCCCGCCACGCGAAGATCAGGCCGAAGACGACGGGGGGAATATAGATGATGACAGGGTGGTAGAGCACGGTCGCCGCCGCGGCGAGGTTCGGCTCGACCCCGAAAAGGTCGATCAGGCCCAGCTGGAACGCGTAGTGCACGGTCCCGGCCCCTCCCGGGGTCGGCACCGCGATGCCGAGCGCCGAGAGCGCCACGAGGAAGAGGGTTCCCGGGATCGGGATCCGCACGCCGGCGGCCAGCAGGCCGATCCAGGTGCCGACGCCGATCGTGCACCAGATGAGGAGCGATTCGACCCCGACCCGCAGGGCCCGCCACCCCTCGCGCAGGAACGCCGCCCCCTCGGCGAGGTGGCGCACCACGCTCCAGAATTTCGCCATGCGGCCCGGGCCCGACCGGCGCTTGTCCACGAACCGGATGAACCAGGAATCCTGCAGGACCAGGCTTCGCAGGAAGAACAGGCCCGCGGCCGAGCCGACCAGGCCGATCACGCCGAGCCAGGTGAGGACGCGAACGATCCCCTGCTGCCCCACGAACGGGACCGAGACCGTCATGGGGGCGCCGTTCGTGCTCCACCACAGCGGGGCCGAGACGGCCGCCGCCGCGGCCAGGACCGCGATGGTCGCCGCGTCGAGGACCCGCTCGATCGCCGCGGTGCCGAGGACCCCCGCCACGGGGATCTGCTCGCGCCGCGCCGAGCAGGACCGGCCGGACCACCTCCCCGAGCCGGCCCGGGGTCAGCCAGGAGACCGCGTAGCCGATCGCCGTCGTGGAGAAGAGGTTGTAGAAGGAGATCCGGCGCTTCATCGGGTGGAGCATCGTGGCCCACCGGAGCGAGCGCAGGGACAGGTGCCCGAAGTAGCCGACGAGGATCGCCGTCACCAGCAGCGGAACGCTGGCGGACGAGATCCCCTCGCGGACCTTCCCGAAATCGAGATTGCGCACGAAAAGGTAGAGCGTGAGCGCCGAGAGGGCGAGCCCGACCAGGACCTTGACGAGGGTTTTCATGCGGCGCCGCTATACGTTATGCCACCGGGGGGGGTCGGTCAATGGGCGGCCCAGATATTGGGGCTCCCGCCGCGGAGGCCCCCACCCGCCGTTGGTCCCCGCCGCTCGGCGGGCAGCGCTCCTGGTGGTGCGCACAGTGTTGATGGATCCCCCGGAAACCGCTGTGCGCTCGCGCCGTGGGCCCGATCCGACCTGGCGGATGGAGTTGAGAAAGGTTCGAGCCTGCAAGCCGTTCTTCTTCAGTGCCTTGCAGGCCTCCAGCCTGGTCCTTCAACACTCTCCGCACCACCATGGGTTTACTCAAAGGGGTTGCGCGGCGCGACGCTGACCGTCTCGTGCTTCTTGACGGTGACCGTCCCGCGGGGGCCGCCGCGGACCCGCCGGACGTACTTGCGGCGGGTCACCATCACCTCGACCCGGCCGGCCTCCTTGGCGCGGCTGAAGAACGCGGCCAGCTCGGCCGCCTCCCGCAGGGTGGCCGCCGGGAGGCGGGTCTCCCCCTTGCGGCAGCGGACGACGACGTGCGCCCCGGTCGCCCCCTGGGCGTGGAGCCACCAGTCCTCGGGCAGGGCGACCTTGAAGGTCAGCCGGTCGTTCTCCTGCGCCCCCTTGCCGACGAGGATCTCGTATCCCTCGCTGCCGTGATAGACCCGGACTCCCGATTCCCTGGGCGCCGCGGGGGCCTCCGCCCGCCTGCGGGTCCGCTCGAGGCCGATCGCGATCCCGTGGCGGCTGAGCGCCTGCTGGGCGCGGGCGAGCTCCTCCTCGGTCCCGGCGCTCGGCCAGGCCGTCCGCGATCTCCTCCATCGCCCGGGCCCGCTCCGTCTGCGCAGCGAGCCGCGCGGCGGCGACGGCCCTCCCGCGCTCCGCCCTCCGGAAGCGCGCGAAGTGGCGCTCGGCGTTCGCCTGCAGGGAGAGGGCCGGATCGATCGGCACCGCGAGCGGCTTCTCGTCGGGATCGTACGGGTCGGGAACGATCGCGCTCTGCCCGCGCCGCTCGGCCCGCGTCAGCCCGGCGAGGAGCGCTTCGCCGAAGATCCGGTACTTCCCCGCCTCCTCCATCCCCGCGAGGTCGGCGCGCACCTTGATGGCGATCTCCCGCGCGCGCTTCGCTTCGCGCCGCGCGACCTCGAGAAACGCCCCGCGCCGCGCGCGCAGCGCCATGCCGGCCTCGAGCGATTCGTAGTAGACGTCGGCCGCCTCGTTCAGCGTGGCGAAGGGATGGACCCCCAGGTCCGGGTCCGCGCCCGCCAGCGGGAGCGGCGAGAGGAGGTAGCGGCCCGGGCCCGGGGCGCGCCGGGGATCGAGCTGCCCGGGGGCGCCTCGGAGTAGATGTAGCCGGCGGCCCCGCCGGGCCCGGGTCCGCCGATCGCCTGTGCCCCGATGCCGCTCGCGCTGTGAGCGCCCTGCTCGACCGCCGCTCCCGCGTGATCGCCGGCCGCGGTGGCGTTCGGCGTCCCTGTCCCGCCCCCTTCGCACCGCGCCGGCCCGGCGAAGGCGCGGTCGAGCCACTCGCGCAGGACGGACCAGGGGCGCTCGCCGCGCAGGGCGCGGTGCTCCGCCTCGCGCGCGGCCAGCGGGCCGAGCGGCGGGCAGGCCTCGAGCAGCAGGTCGGAGAGCGGGTGCGATTCGGCCGCCGAGCGCGCGGCGAGCGCCGGCGACCGTCGCTTCGTCCAGCTCGCGCGGGTCGCGCCGGCTCCCGGGCCGCGGCGGGTCGTACCGCTCGCCCGACGACGGGGGCGCGGAACTCCGACTTCAGGCGCCGGAGAAAGCCGAGCACCCGTTCCTCCGGATCGAGCAGCAGGAGGTTCGACGAGCGGCCGAGGAGCTCGGCGACCAGGCTCTTCCCCGGGCCCGACGCGCCGGCGAAGCGCAGGCGCACCACGCGCTCGCGCGGGTCCTTCTCGATCGCTTCGAGGATCGCGCCGCCGAGGTGGTGGGTCACGGCCTGCGCGAAGTGGGTCGCCGCCTCTTCGCGGCCCGGCGCCCGCCGCCCCGTGAGGTGCAGGCGCGGCAGCGCCGCGGCGGCGGAGATCAGCAGCCGGCTCCTCGACGGGTCGTCGAAGAGAAGGATGACCGAATCGGGGCCGGGGAAGCCCGCGCGGAAGACCGGCCACCCGACGAGGCGCGGGCGCAGCTCAGCGACGAGGGCTTCGAGAACGAGGTTGTCCAAGGGCGGGGGCGAAACCGCCGATCAATGATCGGTGGTCTTCGTCTTGGCCGATGCCGCGAGCGCTTCGTCCACCTGCAGCTCCACCTTCTCCACCGGCTGCCGTGACGCTTCGGCGATCTCCGAGACCAGGAGGAACCGCGCGCGATCGAGCATCTTCCGCTCGCGGTACGAGAGGGTCTTCACCTGGGACAGGTAGCTGAGCCCCTTGAGGACCTCCGCCACCGGCCGGATCTCCCCCGTCCGCATCCGGTCCGAGTTCTCCTGGAACCGCCCCTTCCAATCGCCGTAGATGCGCGATCTTCTCGCTGCGGAGGATCTTGAAGACCTCCTCGATTTCCTTCTTCGACAGGACCTTCCGCAGGCCGACGGCGCCGGTGTTCCCGACGGGAACCATGACGGTGCTGTCCGTGGAAAGGATCCGCAGGGTGTAGAAGGTCCGCTCCTCCCCCGAAAGAACACGGCTCTGGATCTTCTCGATCACCCCGACGCCGTGGTTGGGGTATATGACCTTGTCACCCACCTTGAATTCCAAACGGACTCCTTTCGTCGTTGCGTAACCGCGTCTGATTCTAGGAGGTGTGCTTCCCCTGAGTCAACGACGCGAGGCAGCGCCGCCTCCATCCCCCCTCGACGATCGCCACCCGCGGTCCCGGCCACCTGGGAACCGCTCCCTACAAATATACGTCCAAGAGGGCCTCGAGACCGCATCGGCCTGCAAACCGTATAAAATCAGCGCCGCCGCCGGAGTGGCGAAATTGGCAGACGCACGGGACTCAAAATCCCGCGGGCCGCAAGGCTCATGTCGGTTCGATCCCGACCTCCGGCACCATTCCCGCGCCCACGGGCCCGGGCGTCGGACCCCATGCGACCCTTCTGGACACCGCTCTCGGCCCTGATCGTCACCGACCCGCCCTCCTTCGCGACACCGGCGCTGCTGCGCGTGCTGATGCGCGGGGGGCGGAGCGTCGAGCTGCTCTACGCCGGCGACCGGATGTGGCCCGCGCGTGCGCCACGCCGACAGGGTGGTCGTCGAGCCGCCGCCGCCCGGGGCGGGCGCGATCGCGGACGGGACGGTGGTGGTCGCGTGCCCCTCGGGATTCCCGGACCTGTTCCGCGTCGAGGAGAGCGAGGGCGGGAGGCTCCTGCTGGGAGCGGACGCCGACCCCGCGCCGCCCGTCGCCGGGAGCGCGGAGGGAATCCTGGGGATCGCCCGGCTTCCCCGGCTCCGGATCGCCCCCGCGCACCGGCGCGCGCGCCGGCTCGCGCTCGACCTGCGCGAGGCGATCCGCGGCCGCCCGGACCCGGAGGCGGACCCCGCGGCCACGGTCCTCGCGAAGTACGACACGCAGGCCCCCTTCTACGCCGGCGGCACGGGGGGCGAGATGCCGGGCCCGCTCCTGCGCTGGGTCCTCGAGAGCGCTCCCCGCGGGGGGCGGCGTGTTCGTCGCGGGCAGCGGCGCGGGGCACGAGTGCTTCGCCCTCGCGAAGAGCGGGCGCCCCGTCACGGGAATCGACTTCTCGCCCGCCATGGTCGAGGCGGCGAAGGCGGAGAGCGCATCGCCGGGGCCTCGACGTGGAGTTCCTGCTCGGCGATCTGCGCGCCTGCCGCCGGCCCGCGGGAACGCTCGCCGCGATCTTCTTCACCTACGACGTCTACAGCTTCGTGCCGGGCCGGGCCGCGCGGGTCGCCCTGCTCCGCGAGATGGCCCGCTGGCTGCGGCCGGGCGGCGCCGTCTTCGTGTCGGCGCGCCGCTTCGAGCGCGCCTGGGACCCGCTGATCCTGACCCTGCAGCGGGCCGCCCGCCGCGGCGGGGGGGAGTGGGGAGAAAGCCACACGCGGTGGATCGCGCCGGACGGGACCCTGCGCCGCTCGTTCGTCCGGGTCTTCACCGACCGCGCCTTCCGCCGCGAAGCGCGGGAGCGCGGGGCTGCGGGTCGTCGAATGGCGCGCCAACCACTGCCTGCTGCGCCCGGCCGCGCGATCCTCCCCCTGAACGGGAGCGCGCGGCGCGCCGAGCCGTGCGAGAATCGGGTTTTCGGAGAGATGCCGTGAATCGACCCAAGACGCCCCCGCCCCAGGATTTCTTCGCAAGCCCGCGTCCCTCCCCCGGCGCAAGCGCGATCGCCGTCGACCTGGAGGGGCTGAGGATCGTCCTCGAAGGGCTCGACGAGGACCTGGCCGCCCGCCTGCTCGAGCGGTACGCGCCCTACTCGTCCCCTGCCGCGCCGTCGGGCGAGGGGGCGCTCCCCGCCGAGCGGCTCGCTCCGCGTGCGGCTGGGAACCGAGGATCGCGACTACTTCATCGATCCCCCGGAGATCCCCGAGGACAACCCGGTCCTTCTCGCCCCCGACGGCGCGCGCGTGCGCTACCTCGGCTACCGGCTCGCCGGATGGTTCGAAACGCGCGGCGGCCGCGGCGAAGCGCTCCTCGCGCGGGGGGAGTACGAGCCCGACCTGCGCGCGATCGAGAACTACATGCGCGTGGCGACGGCGTGGATGGCGGCCTGGCGGGGCGGCGCGCTCGTCCACGCGGCGAGCGCCGTCCTCAACGATCGCGGGTACCTGTTCTTCGGGCCCTCGGGCGCGGGCAAGTCGACCCTCTCGGCCGCGAACACGCGGGCCCGCGTCGTGAGCGACGACCTCTCGCTCGTCCTGCCGCGCTCCTGCGGCGGGCTCATCGCGCCCGGAGGGCGCGGCGGGCTCGACCTCGTGGGGAGCCCGTTCCGGGGCACCTACACGGGAGGCCCGCCGGTGATCGGGCGCTTCCCGCTGGTCCACGGATTCCGGATCGTCAAGGACACGCGGGCCGAGGTGCGCGCGGTCCCCCGCGTGCGGGCCTTCGCCGAGCTGGTGGCGAACCTGCCGTTCCTCGTGGACTCGTTCCCCTCGCGTCCCGAGCTGTTCGCCCGCTTCGAGGAGACCTTCGCGCCCCTCCCGCTGTCCCACCTGCACTTCCGCAAGGACGATTCCTACTGGGACGCGATCGAGCGGGCCGGGCTGTAGCCCGGGTCAATCCGCGCGGCCGCCGGGGACAGGCCGCCCGCGCACGCTACCCGGCCCCGCCCGCGCAGGCGTCGCACGGGCAGACGGAGCGCAGCAGCGCGAAGTCGAACAGCCCCGCCGAGTGCCCGTCGCTCCAGCGCAGGCGGACGGCGTAGCGGCCGACCCGCTCCATCCCCACCAGGCGCGGCGGCGCCATCACGAGGGTGAGCCCGCCGGCGGTGGCGGGCCCGCCCCGGGGCGCGGGCGCGGGCGCCGTCCTGAACGCGGCGCGAGCGGCACTCCGCGCAGGGGCACTGACCGCGCAGCCGCCCGCCCGGGTAGAAGCTCTCGTGCCCGTCCTCCCAGACGATCGCGAGGAGCTCCTCGCCGATGATCTCGAGCGATTTCGGTCTCGGCTTTCCGTCCATGGCGTCAGGTGATATGAAAAGCCCGGCGGAGGACATTCTAATCCGGGGAGTCCGATGATGCGGATCCAGCTGCGCACCACCATGGTCCTGGCGGCCGCCTGCCTGCTCGCGGCCGGGTGCATCGCCACGGCGCGGGTCGAAACGCGCGCAGGGCGCTCCGGCCCGCTCGAAGGGGGGCCCCGGCGGGCCGCCGGGCGGGACCGGACCGTCCGCCGGTGCGCGCCCGGGCGCGGAACAACCCGCCCCCGTTCCCCCCTGGAGGGCCGCCCCCGCGCCGCTCGCCGAGGCCCTCGCCGCCGTGGGACTCTCCCCCGCGCAGCTGCGCATCGACCCCGACGACACGTCCTACTTCGGAGGAGGGCTCTACCGGCAGCCGGCCTGGGACGTCTTCATGCGCGACCCGATGAAGCTCGAGCCGGACGTCAAGGCGTTCCGGCGCACCCTGCTCGACGGGGCCGGATCGGCCTCCTCGCTCGTCCAGTTCGGCGCCCTGAGGCTGCGCGAAGGGGTGAGGCGCGGCCTGATCGAATCGCCCCTGACGCGCGCGCGCCGCGCCGCCGCGGGGCCGAAGCCGCTCGCCTCGGCGATCCTCGTCCTCGACGCGCTCGGAGGCCGCACGCTGTCCCCGGACGAGCGCGCGGAGCTCGAGCGGTCGGCCGCGAAGGTCCCCGAGGCGGTGGCGCGGCCCGCGGCGCTGCTCCTGCAGACCATGACCGGCGTCCTCGAGTGGCGGGAGCGGGCGCTGCACGAGCTCAAGCCTGCCGAGCGGGCGGCCCTGTTCCGCACGCTCGTGCGGGCGGTGGCGAACGGGAACGGCAGCGACGGGGACGAGCTGCCGCGCCCGGCGCGCGGGCTCGCGGAGCGGCTCGACTTCGGCGCCCTGTACGCAGGGGCGGCCGATCTCGCCCTCGCACTCGACGGCGCGCTCGGCGGCCTGCCGGCCGCGCCCCCGCGCCGGCGGGGAATCGGGCCCTTCAGCGACACCGCTCCCGGCCCTGCCGGGGCTGCGCGCGCTCGTGGGGCCGCGCGAGCCGCTGACGCACAGGTTCCGCGCGAGGACCCCGTACGGCGACGTCGTGATCTCCGGCGACGGCAACGACCGCCACGCGGGGGGCGCGCTTCTCGTCATCGACACGGGGGGCGAGGACCGGTACGAAGGGTGCGGGGGGACGCAGGACGCGGGCGGGGGGATCGCCGTGGCGATCGACCTCGGCGGAAACGACACCTGGTCCTGGAACAGGGCGGGCGGGGCCGGCCCGTCCGCGGGATCCGGCCTTCTCGGGTACGGCTACGCCGCGGACCTGGCCGGGAACGACACCTACGACGGGGGCGACCTCGCCCAGGGGTCGGGGTTCTTCGGCGTCGGGCTCCTCCTCGACGAGGCGGGCGACGACCGCTACGCCTCGTCGGTTCTCTCCCAGGGCTCCGCCCTGTTCGGCGTGGGGATCCTCTCGGACCTGCGGGGGGACGATCGGTACGAGATCGAGCACGAGGGGCAGGGATACGGCTTCACCCGGGGAATGGGGATCCTCGTCGACCGCGAGGGGAACGACCGGTACATCGCGAACGACACGCTGATCCGATTCCCCTCGCCCCAGACGCCCGAGCACAACGCGTCGATGGCGCAGGGGGCCGGCTCGGGCCACCGGGCCGATTTCAGCGACGGGCTTTCCTTCGCGGGCGGGATCGGGCTGCTCGTCGACGGGGCGGGCGACGACGCCTACTCGGCCGGGCTCTTCGCCCAGGGGGCGGCCTACTGGTACGGCATCGGGGTTCTCGACGACGCGGGCGGCAGCGACCACTACGACGGCGTCTGGTACGTGCAGGGGAGCGCGGCCCATTTCGGGGTCGGGCTGCTGCTCGACGAGGGCGGGCGCGACGTGTACCGCGCCACGATGAACATGGCGCAGGGGGCCGGCCACGACCTTTCGTGGGGCGAGCTCATCGACGAAGCGGGCGACGACCGCTACGAGGCACCGAACCTCTCCCTGGGCGGGGGGAACGACAACGGCATCGGGCTCTTCTGGGACCGGGGAGGAAACGACGAGTACATCGTCGGCGCCGACACCACCCTCGGCCGCGCGAACATCACCTCGCCGCGGGGCGGCCTCCGGGACCGGATGCTCTGCCTCGGCCTCTTCCTCGACACGGGCGGGGGGTTCGACACCTACCCGAAGCCGTTCGCGGGGGACGGGAAGCTCTGGACGCAGCGCGGGCTGAACGTGAGCGAGCCGCTCGATGCCGAGAAGGGGGTCGGCCTCGACCGCTGACCGTGGGCAGGCTTCGCGGGCCCGGGGAAAGAGCCATCGGGGCCGCAACCGGAAGAGGGCCACGCACCGGGGGCCGGGGGGGGATCGCGCGGGGAGCCCGGGTTCGCCCCGCGCCGCTCGCGGAGCAGGGCGACTAGGAGCCGGACTTCTTCGAGTCGCTGCCCCCGGAGGAGGAGGACGAAGAGCCGGACTTCTTCGAGCCGCTCCCCTCGGACGTGGATGACGAGGAGCCGTCCGATTCGCTGCGGCCCTTCCCCTTGCGGGCGTAGTCGGTCACGTACCAGCCCGAACCCTTGAGCTGGAACGAGCTGCGCGAGATCATCTTCTCGAGGGCCCCGCCGCAGGCCTCGCACTTCTTCAGGGGCTTGTCGTGCATCCTCTGCAGCACCTCGAGGATCGCCCCGCAGGCAGCGCATTTGTATTCGTAGATGGGCATGAGCCGGTGACTATATTGTGGCGGCCGGGGGTTGTCAACGAGGGCTGGCCGCCCCCTTCTCAGGGCATGTTGGCGCGGCGCGCGGCCGAGTTGTAGACCGATTCCCGGTACAGGTCCACGGCGGTCCGGATGCCCCGCTGGGACAGCGGCGCGAACGTGTTGATCGGCTGGGGCCTCCCCCCCGTGGCCGCCGCACCCGTAGTAGGGGCAGACGCCCGGGTAGTAGGAGTAAACGGACAGGGGCAGTGCGTAGCTCGGGTACTCCTCAGCCCGTCGCCGCGCGCTGTCCTCGCGGTTCAGCCTCTCGCGGGCCATCTCCCGGTCGAGCCGCTGCTGCTCGTAGGCGCGCTCCCGGTCGATGAACGCGTTGATGCTCTTCCAGTCCGAGAAGTCGCCGGAGGGCTGGGCGATCGGGGCCTGCTGCGTCGGAATCGGATCGAACTTCGCGAGGTCGGCGTTGGTGTAGACGTGGACCTTTTCCTTCGGGGCCGGTTCCTTCACCGCACCCTTCGGCGGCGCGGGTGCGGCGTTGTGGGCGGGGGCCTCGGTCGCCACGGCGGGCTCCGCGGTGGGCGCCTGGTCCGCCACGACGGGGGCGGGGGCAGGTGGGGCAGCGGCAACGGCCGGAGCGATCGAGGCAGCGCCGAGGAAGGCGGCGCACAGGGCAGCGGCGATCATGGCGGGAGTCCGTTTCTCGGTGCTGGTCATGGGATGCCTCCCGCCCAAATTATACGCGCCGGCTCCCCCCCGGACCATGAAGAACCGCCCGGGGGCGGCGGGCGGGGGCGGAGGCGCCGGGGCAGGCCTACAATGTCGGGCGTGCAGATACTCCGATTCGCCAGCAAGGACGAGATCGAGGCCGTTTTCGACGAAAACCACGAGCTCTGGGGGCGCCCCCTCGCTCCGGCGCAGTACCGGGACTACTGGTTTTCCCTCTTCAGAACCCCCTGGAGCGCGGAGAATTTCCGCTACATGGCCCTCAGCGAGGGGGAGGACGGGCCGATTCTCTCCAGCCTCAAGCTGTACCGGCTCGCCGGGCGCCTCTTCGGACGGCCCGTCACCGTGGCCGGCATCGGGGCCGTCTACACCCCGCGCGCGCGGCGCACCTTCGGCTCGGCCTCCCTCCTCGTGAGCGAGGTCCTCGACTACGCGCAGCGCAAGAAGTCCGACCTCGCGATCCTCTTCTCGGACATCGGCCTCCCCTTCTACGAGAGGCTCGGGTTCACGGCGCTTCCCGCCTTCGAGAGCTCGGGGCCTCTCGGAGCCGGCGGCGGCCCCTCCGCCACGCCCCGCGGGATCCCCGGGGTCGAGCTCGGCCAGCTCACGCTCCACGACGCCGGGGCGCTCGCCGCCTTCCACGCCGGGGCGACCGGCGCCGGAACCGCGGCGGCCGCCTCCCCTCTCGTCATCGACCGCGACGCCCGCTACTGGGAGTTCCTGCTTCACCGGCGCTTCCTGTTCTGGGAGCTGGCGCCGGCAGGGACCGGAACGCCGGTCTCCCTCGCGGCCTGGCGCGGGGAGAGGATCCTCGCCACTGGATTCGCCGTGGCCACGCCGGAGGCGCTTCGCGTCCAGGAGGCGGCCTGCCTTCCCGGGGAGGAGGAGGCCCTCGGCGCGATCGTCGACCGGGTCCTCGAGGAGGGCCGGCGCGCCGGGGCCGCGGCGTGGCACGGGAGGCTGCCCGCCTCCCTCGCCCGGATCGAGCCCCGGCTGGCCGGCAGGAGGGAGCCGGCCTCGACCGCGATCCCCATGGTGGCTCCCCTGGGAAAAACGCCGGATCTCGCCGCGCTGGCGGCCGATCCTGCCTGCGAGCTCGCCGCCCTGGACCACGTGTGAGCCGCCCTGCTGAGGCGATGCAGCGAAAAGCCCCCGCCGCGTGAACCGAACCGCCGGTTTGGACGTATCTTCTGCATGATGGCGTCGAAGAACATCTTCCAGCTCCTCACCGAGTACCACACCTCGCTCGACAACATGAGGTCGTGGCTCCACGACTCGACCCTCGACGAGGTCGAGCGGATGGGGATCATCGACGCCTGGCAGGAGGAGATGAAGCAGTACTTCCGCAAGCACGGCTTCTGCTTCGCCTGCAACCGCCCGCTCGCCCGCTGCCGCTGCGTCGAAGCCCTCTGAAGGGGTCTCCTGTCCGGCAGTTCCATCCCGCCGTTCCCCCCCGCGCGCGGCCGCCGCTTGAGCCGCGGCGCGGCGGAACCTAAACTCACCTCGCGATGCGGATCGTCTACTACGTCAGCGACCACGGCTACGGGCACGCCACCCGGTCCATCGGGCTGATCCGGGCCCTCGCCGCCGAATCGGGCGGCGCCGCCGTGATCGAGGTCGTGAACCACCACGCCCACGGCCTGCTGCGACGGGCGCTCGCGCCGCTGCGGGGCGTGACGGTCGTCGACCGGGCGACCGACGTCGGGTTCGTCTGCTTCGAGGACCGCCTCGCCTACGACGCCGGGCGGACCGCGCTCGCCGTCAACGGCTGGATCGCGGGATGGAAGCGGTTCGTGGCGGAGGAGGTGGCGCGCCTTCGCGCCCGGCCGCCGCAGCTCGTCCTCTCCGACGTCGCCCCCGAGCCGCTGCTCGTCGCCGAGAAGCTCGGCGCGCCCTCCGCGGTCGCGTCGAACTTCACCTGGGTCGACCAGTACCGGCCGCACCTGCGGGCAGACCTGGTCGCGCCGCTGCTCGGCTCGTACGCCCTCGCCGCGCGCGGGCACGCCTACCCGATGCGGACCGCGATGGCCGGCCTGCGCAGTATCGTCCCGGCCGGCCTGGTGACGCGCGAGCCGGTCCTGGGGCGCGCGGAGGTCCGCCGCCGCCTGGGGGTCGCGGACGGCGAGCCGCTCGTCCATCTCGGGTTCGGCTGGTCGGCCGACGCCGCAGCGCTCGGCTCCCAGCTCGACGCCGCCGGCCTGCCGGGGAAGGTCCGGCTGCTCGTCTCGCGCAACCTCGCGGAGCTCGCCGCGACCCCGGAGTGGGAAGGCCGCGTCCTGACCATCCCGCCCGACGACACCGAGGCCCACGAGTACATCGCCGCGTGCGACCTCGTCGTCGCGAAGGCCGGCTACGGGACCGTGGCGGAAGCGATCGCGGGGAAGGTCCCCGTCCTCGCCGTGCCCGTGGAAGGGTCGCCGGAGAGCGAGGTGATCGCGCGCTCGGTCGCCGAGCTCGGCATCGGACTTTCCTATCCCAGCGATGCGGTGGTGCACGCGCCGGTCCTCGACGAGGCGGCGCAGATGCTCGACGACCTGTCCAGGTATCGGGAGGCCTACCGGCGCCTTCCCCCGGAGTATGCCCCGGGCGCGGCGGCGCGTCTCGCGCGCGTCATCCTCGATTCCCGCTGAAGGGGGCGCGCGGCGCGCCCGGCGCGCCGGTCACTCGCCGCAGCCGCGGGGGAGCAGGAAGACCTGCGCGCGGCCGGGCAGCGGCGGGAGGACCGGCCGGCGCACGCGCCCCGCGAGCCAGGTCTCGAGCGCCACGACCTCCTCGAACGCCTCGGACTGCGGGTCCACGATCACCCAGACCCTGTGCTCCGCGCACAGCGGCAGGAGCTCCGCGGGCTCGTGCAGGACGGGGCAGCCGGTGATCAGGTTCCGGGGACGGCTCCCGCCGTCCGAGTAGATGTTCGACGGGTGCAGCCGGCTGTACCAGAAATCGAGGCGGCCGATGACGGCGTGGGGGATCGAGCGGTTCGTGGCGACCACGAGGTCCCCCCCGTGCAGCCGCGCGGCGACCCACTTCGAGGGGCCCGCCACGTCCATGGCGTACGGACGGGACGGCGAGGCCGCGAACAGGGGCGGCACGCGCTCGCCGGCCTGAAGGAGCGCCGCTTCCGTCGCGGCCACCGGGCCGACCGAGGGGAGCACGGCGAACGGAACCGCGGCGAGCGCCGCGACCCCGGCCCACCGTGGGACCGCCCGGGGCAGGGCGTCGAGGGCGACGGCCAGCCCCACGACCGCGGCGACCGTCAGCGGACCGAGCGCGAAGAGCAGGTAGCGCGGGACGAAATGCGCCGTGGAGGCTCCGACAAGCCCGGCGGGGATCACCGCGAGGATCCAGACCAGCCCCATCGCCAGCCGGGCCACGGACGGCCCTCGCGCCGGCGGGGACGATCCGGGCCCCGGCCGCGCCGCTCCGCTCTCCGGCGCCGGCCCATTCCCGCGCGGGAGGCGCGCCGCGACCACCGCGAGCGCCACGAGGCCGGCGGCCGCGAGGAGGACCAGCCCGGGGTGCCCGCCGGCCAGGACGCGGAACGACCGGAGCGGCCCCGCGCCGCCGAAGACCGGGACCGCGATCAGGAGCGAGCTCAGCACGACGAGGACGAGCCCCGCCCGCCGCGCGCCGCGCCCCGACCGCTCGGCGCGGGCGAGCGCGGTCCAGCCCCAGACACCCGGGGCGAGGATCAGGATTGTTTTCCAGAACGACGGTCCGATGGCCGCGGCGACGTCCCCGCCCCCCGTCCCGGCTTCGACGTGCCCCGTCTTCCAGACGAACAGGACCCCGGCGAACCAGGCGGCGACGGCGAGCAGGCAGGCGCCGAGGGCGATCGTCTCGGCGCGCCGCGGGCGGAACCCCATCGCGGCCGCCGCTGCGGGCGCCACGAGGAGGAGCCCCCCGACGTGCAGCGTCGCGGAGGAGACCACCGCCAGGATCCCGAACAGGACCACCCATTTGGTTCTCCCCGCGTCCTCGCGGGCGAACCCCTGCACGGCGGCCCCCGCGCCGGCGATGAAAAGCGCGAGCCCCAGCTCGTAGAACCGCGCGTTGCGGCTCATCAGCACCGACCATGCCGACAGGGAGAGCACGTAGGCGGCCCCGAGCGAGGCCCCCGCCGCGAGGGCCGGGCGCACGCCGACCAGCCGCAGCGCCGAGCGCGCGGCCCACCAGGCCAGCGCGATCGCCGCGATGCCGGCGAGCGCCGCGGGGAGGCGCAGCGAGAACGCCGAAAGACCGAAGAGCCGCGAGCAGGCCGCCGCGAGGAGCGTGTACGGCCACCCTTTCCAGTACGCGAGCCCGCTCGGAAGGAGCGGGACGCCGTGCGCCAGCTGGCCCGCCGTCGCGAGCCAGGTGGTCCCCTCCTCCGTTTCCGGGGCGCCGAGGGGAAGCTCGCCGAGCCGGGCGAGGCGCGCGACGGACCCGAGCAGGAGCAGCAGGGCGAGCAGCGTCCACTCGACGCGGCGCACGGAGGCCTCCTCGTCCCCGGGACGCCATCCGGCTCCGGCCGGCTCGTGAATCATCGCCACCCGCGGTCGCTCCGGGCCAAGGTTAGCAGGTTCGCACCCCTGCCCCCGCGCGGGCGGCGGGAAAACGGCGCGGATGACCGTCACCGCCCGCGGATCCGGGGATTCGTCCGACCGATTCCGGGCTCAAGGCGCGCGCTCTCTACTCCGGGGGACGGCCCGCGGCCTGCGCCTCGCACACGCCGTCGGTCGTGTAGACGAGCAGGTGCTCGTCCCGATAGAGGGGCGGGCCCGCCAGCCACGAGCTCCAGCGGCCCAGCTCCGGCTCCGCGTACGGGAGGTGCATCAGGATGTAGCGGACTCGCGCCCTCTCCAGGCGGCACAGGTCGGCGGCGGCGTTGTCCGGGGGTGGGTTCGCGTCATCGCGGAAGGCGCGCAGCAGGGGGATCCCCTCGATGAAATCGTACGCGTGCGGGGGAACCCGAGAGACGTGCCCCTCGACGATCGGCTTGTGGTGGAACGTCTGGAAGTACATCCAGGTCTTCGAGTGGACCTGGTCCATCGGAAGATCCACCACGCCGTACTCCGCCCCGTCGGCCGCCATCCGCGCGAAGAACGGCGAGAGGTCGGGAGGCTTGCCGGTCGGGATAGGGACGCAGAGGAACTCGAAGACGATCACGGCCCCCGCCACGGCGACCAGGCGCCGGCGGCGCACGCGGGCCAGCGCGAGCGCGACCAGCACCGCGAGCGAGAGCGGGACGAGGATGTTGAAGCGGTCCGAGCTGCGCAGGGTCGAGAACGGGAACCTCGATCCGATCAGCGCGAACGGCAGCGGGACGGAGGGGTAGAGCGTCCCGTTGAAGCGCAGGAAGGTCCCCATCGAGAGGAGCATCCAGAGCAGGCCGCTCGCCCACCAGAAGCGCGCCGCGCGCCGCTCCCGGAGCGCCGCCCAGAGCGCCAGGGCGAGGGGGAGAAACCCCAGGTAGGGCATCCACCGGTCGTTCCGGTCGAACCGGTCGTAGACCCCCGTCACGAAGCGGCCGAAGACGGGGTGGTACAGGGGCGGGACGAACCAGGCGACGGGGTCGGTCTGGAAGGTCTCCCACTTCTCCACGCTGACCGAGCCGAGCCCGCCCTCCACGGCGCGAAGCTCGCGGGCCACCGGGACCAGCACCGGGAGCGAGAGCGCGATCGCGACCGCGGCGCTGGCGGCGAGCGCGGTGAGCGATTTCCGCGCGCGCGCGGCCGGCTCCGTCGCGAGGGTGTAGAGCACGAAGGCCGCGGCCCAGAGCCCGCCGAGATGGCCGAGGTGCAGCCCCGACCAGACGCTCGCCGCGAAGAAGAGCCCCCCCAGCGCGCCGTCCCGGGCCGATCCCCGCAGCATGGCCCGCCTCAGGAAGAGCGCCATGAAGGGGTACCACTGGACCGACGCGAGGTTCGGGTGCGCGAGCGCCTGGGTGAGGTGGTAGGGGGCGAAGGCGTAGACGAGGCCGGCGACGAAGGCCGCCCCCTCGCTGCCGGTCAGCTCGCGCGCGAGCAGGTACATCCCCCACGCGCCCAGGACGAAGATCAGGAGGATGGAGAAGTTGTAGGCGGCGAGCCCGCCGGTCAGCGGCGCGAGGAGGTTGTTCAGCGCCGAGGTGAGCTGGCTGTGCGAGTGGAACGCGAGGCTGACGCCCGTCGGGTAGAAGAGGAAGGGCGTGCGGTACAGGCTCCCCCCCGCGCCGAGCGAGGTGCGCAGCCACCAGTCGTTCCAGAGGAAGATCCAGATGTCGGAGGCGTGCTCGGGCAGGCGCTGCCACGCCCGCACGGCGATCGGCCAGGTCAGGAAGAAGGTGGCGAGGGCGTACCAGCCGAGCGCCCGCGCGGGACCGGGAGCGGGCCCGCCGCGGGCGCTGCGCGGCCCGGATCCTCCGCCCGCCCCGGCCCGAGGTTCAGCCATCCTGCGTTACTGGACGTAGCCGAGCGAGCGGAGGGTCTCGCGCAGCTCCTCGTTGATCTTCGAATCGTCCACGATCCGCATCGGGTGGGCGCGGACCCATTCGCGCACGCGGGCATCCAGCTGCGCGGCGCGCTCCGGCTGCGCGGCAGCCAGGTTCGCGCTCTCGCGCGGGTCGGCCCGAAGGTCGTAGAGCTCGCGGTCCGCGCCGGCCACGAGGTATTTCCACCCGGGTGTCCTGACGCCGACCTCGTCCCGCCCCGACAGGAGCGGGCGGACCGGCTGGCCCGCCACGGTGCGGATCTGCTCGAGCATCCGGCGCCGGTTGTCCGTCGTGTCCTGCTGGTAGAGGGGATGCTGCAGCAGGGCCGCCCCTTCGCCCGGGCTCATCGCCACGAGGAGCGAGCGGCCGCGGAACTCCTGCGGCGCGGGGATCCCCGCGAGGGCGAGGATCGTCGGCGCGATGTCGAGGTTCTCGACCTGCTCCTCGCGCCTGCCCGGCGCGATCCGCGCCGGGTAGCGGATGATCAGCGGCACCCGGATCGCCCCGTCGTACATGCACTCGGAGTGCTCGAAGTAGACCCCGTTCTCGAAGCACTCCCCGTGATCCGCCGTGAGGACGATCACCGTGCTGTCCAGGAGCCCCTGGCGCCTCATCGCCTCGAGCAGTTCCCCGAGCCAGTGGTCGGTGAAGGCGATCTCGCCGGCGTACAGCCCCTCGGCGCGCTCGAGGACCTCGCGCGAGAGGGCGCCGCCGTTGCGCCCCGCCATCGCCGTCAGGTCCTCCCAGGCGACCTCGGGAAGCTCCTCCGCGAGCGGTCCCGCGGGGCGCCAGGCCTCCGGGGGCGCGTACGGGATGTGCGGGTCGAACAGGTGGAGCCAGACGAAGAAGGGGGCGCGGCCCGAGGAGACCTTCTCGATCCACTGCCGGGCCCGGGGAACGACCCGGTCGGCGTCCCACATCGGGACCGACCGGGGCGCCTCGAACGGATCCATCCCGCCCGTCATCCCCGAATCGGGAGCGAGGAGCTTGGCCGAAACGAAGCCGGCCGCGCGGTAGCCGGCGCTGCTTCAGGACCTGGGGGAGGGTGAGCGCCCCGGGGGGGAGCGCGATCCGGTTGTTCATCACCCCGTGGTCGCGCGGGTACTGCGAGGTCAGGATCGAGGCGTGGGACGGGCGCGTCAGCGGCATCGGGCAGGCCGCGTTGTCGAAGACGAGCCCCTCGCGCGCCAGCGCGTCCATGTTCGCCGTGTGCGCCGAGGCGTCCCCGTAGGCGCCCAGACGGTCGGCGCGCATCGTGTCCACGGTGATGAGCAGGATGTTCGGCCGGAAAGGGGGACGGGGCGCGAGCGCGGCGGAGATCGAAACGAGGGCGGCCGCAAGCGCGGCGAGCGCATGGACCCCGTACTTCTTCACGGCCCGCGCCCCTTCGCGGGCCCGTCCGTCGATCGGGCGCGGGGCGCGCCCGGGGCCAGCATCGGGAAGCCGTTTTTCACGCGCGAGAGCCTACACCGATGCCCCACGAGGGGCAAGACCGCGGGGTCCCGGCTACATGGGGCTGAAGCCGCGATCCGCGAAGTAGGCGTCCCGCATCGTGCGCTCCAGGCCGCTCAGCGAGTCGAGATGCCCCTTCTCCCAGTCGGCGAGGAAGTGAAACGTCGCGCGGGCCCGCTCGTCCGGGCAGGCGGTGGCCTGGGCGCGGTAGAACTCGATGGCGGAGCGCTCGAGCTCGACGCCGGCCGCGATCACGGCCATCTCGAACTCTCCCCCCTTGACCCGGTGGAGGAACTCCTCGGTGATGATCTCGCTGTGGTCGTCCGGGGTGAGGTTCTCGGGCGTGGCCGGGATCGTCCACTCCCCGCTCTGGAGCAGACCCTGGTAGTTCTTCTCGAGGAAGTCCTTGTGGGCGCGCTCGTCGTTCGCCAGGCTCTCGAACATCCTGCGGGCGTCCGCGTCGGTGGTCTTCTCCGCGGCCGCCTTGTAGATCTCGTAGCCCCTCAGCTCGGTGATGATCGCTTTCCTGACCGCCTCGATCACGGTCTTCAGCGTGGCCTTGTCCATGGTGTCTCCTCGATGGGGTCAATAAGACGTCTGGGTCGCTTCCGGAGATGCTCAGGCTATCGTCGCGCGCCGTGCCGCGTCAAGCCGCGGCGCCATGATCCGGTCGCGCCCGATTCGTGGAACAATTCCGCGGGGACGTGACCATGACCAGGATGCGGGCCGACCGGGCGGCCGCCTTGACGATGGCGGCTGTCTTCTTCATCTCCATCGCCACGGGGGCCGACACCCGCGTGGCGCCGCGAGGCCGGCGAGGGAGCCGCAGGCCTCGCCGCGGTCCCGGCGGCGGGCCCCCTGGACGCCACGACGATCGAGAAGCTCGGAGACCGCCCTGTCCCGCGTGAACCTCTCGATCGGCGACCTCTCCTGGGACAAGCGGCCGATCGACGACCGGTTCCGGCTCTCCTGCGTCAACGAGACGCTCGACCGCCCCCTGGCGCTCGCCGACCGGGCGGTGCAGGCCGAGGGGGACTTCGCCGGTGATCCTCTCGCGTCCGCGCGGGCCGCCGGGCGCTGGCTCGATCTGCCCGCGCCGCCCGCGGAGGAGGCCTCCCCGGGGCCCGGCCCGCGCACCGCTTTCCGGGCGCGCCGAAGGACGCGGCGGCGATCCTCGCGAAGCTGGTCGCGGCCTGGGAGGAGGCGGAACGGTGGCGCGCGGCGGCGATGAAGGCCCTGAGCCCCGCGGAGGCGCGCCTGATCGCCGAGTCGGGCGCGCGCCTGTACACCGACGAATCGGAGGAGGACTGGGACATGGCGCCGGTCCTCGACGCCGCCGCGAAGATCGACGTCGGCGCCCTGCAGCGCGCCGCGATCGTCCTCGCGCGGGCGGCGAAGGAGGCCCGCGAGGCGCTCGCGACGGCCGATCCCTCGCGCTGGAAGAGCCGCTCCTGGCGGCGGGAGGCGTGAGCGTCGCCCTCGGCGGCCCCGGCGACGACCGCCATGACGAGACCATCGTGCTCGACGGCGGCGGGGACGACATCTACGCGGCCGGCTCGATGATCGTGGACCTCGCCGGCGACGACCTCTACCGCGGCGCGGGGAGCGGCTTCATGAAGACCGCGCTCCTCCTGGACCTCGCCGGGAACGACCGTTACCTGGGGGGCGACTTCGCCCAGGGCGGCGCGGCGTTCGGCGTCTCGCTCCTGGTCGACGTCGCGGGCGACGACCGCTACGAGGCGGGCCAGTGCTCGCAGGGGTCCGCCTTCTTCGGCATCGGCCTGCTGTTCGACCTCGCGGGCCAGGACGAGTACCGCGGCGCGCGCTTCGTGCAGGGGTTCGGCGGGACGCGCGGGCTCGGCGCGCTCTCCGACCTCGCCGGCGACGACACCTACTACGCGGGCGGCCGGTTCCGGCACGCCCCGCTCCTGCCGGAGAACTACCAGTCGCTCTCGCAGGGGTTCGGGTTCGGCCTGCGCGGGGCGAGCGCCTCGGGGGGCGTCGGAGTCCTCGCGGACCACGCGGGCAACGACGTCTACGCCGCCGAGGTCTTCGGCCAGGGGGCGTCGTACTGGTTCGCGCTCGGGATCCTCGCCGACTCGGCGGGGCACGACAAGTACAACCTCTACCAGTACGGGCAGGGGGCGGGGATCCACCTCTCCGCGGGGGTCCTGTTCGACCGCGCCGGCAACGACGCCTACTCGTGCAACAACGGCGTCGCGCAGGGAAGCGGCCACGACTGGGGCACGGGGCTCCTGTGGGACCTCGCGGGCGACGACTACTACCAGGGGAGCGGGATGTCGCAGGGAGGGGCCAACGCCAACGCGGTCGGCATCCTGATCGACCGGGCCGGCAACGACGCCTACTCGGGCTCGAACATCAAGAACCAGGGCGACTCGTTCTTCGCGCGCGCGACGATCGGCCTCGGCCTGCTGCTCGACCTCGGCGGCAAGGACCACTACACCCACGGCGGGAAGGACGGCGCCCTCTGGACCCGCGGCACGGTCGGCGTCGGCTACGACTGGGAGGAGCCGTCCACGCCAGCGCCCGCGCCCGCTGCCGCACCCGCACCTGCTGCCGCGCCCGCACCTGCTGCCGCGCCCGCGCCTGCTGCCGCGCCCGCGCCCGCCGGCGGGGGAGGCGCGCGATGAAACGCCTCGTCCCCGGCCTCGTGGTCGTCGCGGCCCTCGTGGCCGCCGCGCTTCCCTCCGGACCGGCCGTTGCGCTTTCGGCTGCAACCCAGGCTCCTGTCGCTGCTTCTGCCGCAGGCGCACCCCCCCCCGCAGTTCCCACCCCTGCCGCGCTCGCCGCCGCAGCGCCGACAGTTCCCCCGCCTGCCACCGAGGGATCCGGGGAGCCCGACCAGGCCGGCACCGCGGCCGCTGCCGACCTCGCATCTCTCTGGCGCGACGCGTGCCTGTGGGAGGTCGGCTCGAACAAGGAGAAGGTCCCCGAGGCCCGCAGGGCCCTGATCGCCGAGGGGGAGCGGACGCTCGATTACCTGATCCCCGCGAAGCTCGACACGAAGGACACGCTGATCACGCGCGCCCTCCAGGTGGTCCTGACCGGGATCGGGAAGAGCGCCGTCCCGCGCCTCCTCCCCTGCCTCGACTCGCCCTCCGCCAGCGTGCGGCGCAACGCCGCCGACCTGCTCGGCGCCCTCGGGGCCGTGGAGAGCGCGCCCGCGATCGCCCGGCTCCTGTCCGATCCGGACGCCCGGCTCGGCGCCCTGGCCGCCCTCGCCGCCCTGAAATCCCCGGCGGCCGTGCCCGAGGTCGCGGCCCTCCTGACCTCCGGCGCGCCGGAGCGGGTCCGCGTCCAGGCAGCGGCCACGCTCGGGGCGATCGGCGGCGGCGCGGCGATCGCCGCCCTCGCCGGAGCAGCTCGGCGCGCCCGCGGCCCCCGTCCGCTTCGCCGCGCAGTACGCCCTCGAGCAGCTCAAGGCGGTGGACGCGCTGAGGGCGAAGCTCGCGGAGCCGGGCGCGGACCCGCGCGCGCGGCTCCACGCGATCGCCGCCCTCGGGCACATCGCCGACCCGGCGCTCGCGCGGCGACCTGCGGGCCCCTCCTGGACGACCCCTCCCCCGTCGTGCGCGGCTTCGCGTCGAGGCCCTGGGCGCCATGGCGGAGGGGTCCGACTCGCGCCGAGTTCCGCCGGCGCCTCCCGGCCGAAACCGACCCGTTCGTCCGGGGAAAGCTCGAGGAGGCGCTCGCGTCGCGACCGCCGCAGTAGACCCTCATCGGTCCGGACCGCACCCGGAGCGGAACACGGGGTGGGGCATCCGCGCAGCGTGGGCCACCCGGGCGGCGTGGGCCTGGCAGCAGCAGACGGGTAAAATGGACGCATCATGAACATCCTCGTCCTCAACTCGGGCAGCTCGACGCTCAAGTTCCACCTCATCGACACCGACCTCGACCTGATCGAGCGCAACGAAGACCGCCGCCTCGCCAGCGGAACGCTCGAGCGGATCGGCGGCGAGACGATCCTCAACCTGACCGGCGCGGACGGCGTGCGGCGGCGCTCGACGGCGCCGCTGCGGGACCTGACGGCGGCCGTGGACTTCGTCGTGCGCTGGATCTGCTCGGAGAAGTCGGGCGTCACCGGCATCGGCAGCATCGGGGAGATCCACGCCGTCGGGCACCGCGTGGTCCACGGCGGCGAGCGGTTCACCCGCTCGGCGCTGATCGACGAAGAGGTGCTGCGCGGGATCGAGGACTGCATCGAGCTCGCCCCGCTGCACAACCCGGCCAACATCAAGGGGATCGTGGCGGCGCGGGGGATCTTCGGCCCCGCCCTCCCCCAGGTCGCGGTCTTCGACACCGCCTTCCACCAGACGCTGCCCGACCACGCCTACCTGTACGCGCTCCCCTACCAGCTCTACCGGCGCCACAAGATCCGCCGCTACGGGTTCCACGGAACCTCGCACCGCTACGTGGCCTACCGGTACCGGCAGATCCGCCGCATCCCGCGCGAGCAGGTGAACATCATCACGATCCACCTGGGCAACGGCTGCTCGATGGCCGCGATCCGCGCCGGACGGTCGGTCGACACCTCGATGGGGCTGACCCCGCTCGAAGGGCTGGTCATGGGGACCCGCTCGGGCGACCTCGACCCCGCGATCGTGGACTTCATCGCCCACAAGGAGGGGCTCTCCTCGCACGAGGTCGAGCTGCTGCTGAACAAGCAGTCGGGGCTCATGGGGCTTTCCGGGCTCACCAACGACATGCGCGAGCTGCTCGAGGAGGCGCGCGAGCACAACGACCGGCGGGCGAAGCTGGCGATCGAGATCTTCTGCTACCGGGTCCGCAAGTACATCGGGGCCTACCTCGCCGCGCTCGGCGGGGCGGACGCGCTCGTGTTCACGGGCGGGATCGGCGAGAACTCCTCCGAGGTCCGCTCCCGGATCTGCAGCGGCCTGCAGTGGATGGGCCTGTACCTGGACGCGGTCCGCAACGCCCGCCGCGGGGCCGGCAGCGACGGGCTGATCTCCACCCCGGAGTCGCGCCTCGCCGCCTGGGTCATCCCGACGGACGAAGAGCTCCTGATCGCCCGCGACACGGTCCGCTGCGTGAAGGGGGTCCCGCAGCCGGGCTGAGCCGAACGCCACGGCTCACCCGGTCCGACCACGCCGGAGCGACACCCACCAAGGCGTTCTGGCGGCCGCCGGAGTGCTCTGGGACCAGTCGCCCCGCCCCCGTCCCGGGAGACGTCATCCGATCGGGAGCCCGGTTTCGGTGCTCCTGCGGGCCCGCTCCCTCCCCGGACTCAGAACGTCACCTCGAGCCCGAGGCGCGCTGTCGCGGGCGGGTAGTACCGCTTCACCATCCCGTACGTCGGATTCGGATCGATCTGGTTTCCCTCGGCGTCCCGGTTGTAGTAGTGGAACTGGTCGTAGTCCACCGGCTCGCGGCCGCTGAAGAGGTGGTAGACGTCCAGGATCAACCTCGGCTTCCAGCGCCCGGGCGAGTGCCGCAGGAACGTGTAGTCGATCCGCAGGCTCAGGTCGAAGATCGAGGGGGTCCGCCCGGCCGTGCCCCGCTGCCGCAGGAACGCCATGTTCGGGTACCCCTCCGCGCTGCCCCCGAACTCGTTGAGCGGCGTCCCGCTCTGCCAGAGGGCCGACGCTCCGACGTTGAGCCCGGAGTCGAAGCGGTAGAAACCGGACCCCTTGAGCACGTGCGTCCGGTCGTTCGGGAGCAGTCCGTCCCCGTTGGTCAGCAGGTCGGGGAAATCGAACATGCCCGAGAAGTTGGGCATCGGGGTCTCCCAGTCCGAGTAGAACATGCCCGTCCAGTTCCCCCGGTTCTCCGACAGGACGTACGAGGCGAGGTAGCCTGAGCGGGGCGACGGCTGGCCTTCCACGGTGAGCTCGAGGGCCCTGTACACGCGGCTCGCCCGCGGGTACTCGTCCGCCAGCAGTCCCCGGCCGGGGTTGCCCCAGACGAACCCGCCCTTCGCAGCGACCCAGCTGTCCTCGATCGCATCGCCGAGCGACCGGTAGATCGCGCGCACGCCGGCCCTGTGCCGCTCCCCGAGCTGCCGCTGGTACCCCAGCGAGTATTCGTCGTACCGGTTTCCGTGAAGGCCGGGCACCTCGTCCTGGATGACGGCGGGGTAGGTGGCGCAGTCGCCTCCCCCGGGATCGAGCCGGGGGTCGTGATCGTAGGTGCACCACCTGCTCCAGCCGGTGCCCATCAGGACGGCCGCGATCGGAAAGGTCGCCAGTTCCTGGTAGTAGCGCGCCGCCGAGCCGTAGATGCGCTGCGTCCCGATCCGGCCCGGCTGGTAGACGAAGCCGATGCGGGGCTGCCATTCGCCGTCGATCGTCTGGACGGTCGCTCCCGAGTCGCTCACGAGCCGCTCGCTCGCCCAGCGCAGGCCCGCGTTGAGGACCCACCGCGAACCGATCCGCCAGGAATCCTGCACGAAGAGCGAAGGGATCCTGTTGTGCACGGTGCCTTCGGCCCCTTGCGTCGTGGATTGCCAGGAGGTATCGCTGTAGCGAATGAGCCAATCGACCCAGATGGGCCCCGGCGTGTCGGTCGTCTGCCCGTTGTCGCGGTACTCCAGGCCGGCTTTGACCTCGTGCCGGCCGAGTCCGAAGGTCGCCTTCACCCCGGCGGTCCACTGGGTGTTCCGCCAGTCGACCCAGACCGTGGAGCCGCCCGATAACACACCGGTGGAGAAATCCGAGAACATCACTTCCTCGCTCCCGCGCTGCGTCCCGGGAAGGTTGCTGTAGTCCCTCCGCAGGAGCGAGAGCGACGTTTCGAGTAGGACGGCCGGGCTCAGGACGTGGGTCCCGCGCACCGAGATCCCGACGCCGCCGGTCTCGATGCGCCTGAGCCAGGGATCCGGGTTGAGCAGGGCCACCGGGGTGCCGAAGGCGTAAACGAGATCGCCAACGCCGTCCCGCCTGGTGGGGTCGCCCACCACGGTCAGCGCCAGAGTGTTGGCTCCGTTGACGCGCCAGTCGACCTTTGCCGCGAAACGGTGAGCCGTCGTCGAGTCCTGGTAGTAGCCGAGCCCGGGGAGCTCGGTCTCGACACTCTGGTACTGGGGATCGTAGGCCAGGAAGAACCAGGCCCGCTCCCGCACCAGCGGACCCGACAGGCTGAACCCGGCGTCATACTGCACGAAATTGCGCTGCTGCGGCTCGATCGGGCTCTGCTTGGGGTCGGCGGTCACGAGGTGGCTCGTCCAGTACCCGATGAACGAGCCCGACAGGCGATCCGTCCCGGTGGGCGTCACCACGTTCACGATGCCGCCGAGAGCGCTGCGATACTCGGCCTCGTATCCTCCGGTCTTGACCTCGACCTCCTGGATGAAATCCGGCGGCAGCACCGTGCCGCCCCTCCCGCGGCTCGGGTCGGTCATTTCGATCCCGTCCACGAAGTACCGGTTCTCGAACCCCGTGGCCCCCCCGAAGTTCACCGGATCGCCGAGGTAGCTCGCGCTCACGTTCGGCAGGAGCGTCGCGATGCTCTGGTAGTCGCGCTGGACCGGGAGGTTGCTGAAAAGCGCCGCCGCGACGTTTCCGCCCGTGGTCGTCGATGTCGGGTCGATCGGCGGCGCCCGGCCGACGACCCTGACGTGCTCGACGAGGCTGCCGGGCGCCGCGAGTTGCACGGCGGGAACGGCGGTCGTCCTCCCCAGTCGCACGACCACCTGCCGGACCGTCACCGGCTGGAACGCCGGATCCCGGATCGTGATCTCGTACTCCCCGAGCGGAAGCACCGCGATCCTGTAGGCGCCATCACGGTTCGTGACCGCCCGTCGAGCGACCTCCTGCGCGGGTTTCGTCGCGAGAACTTCGACGCCGGCGAGGGGCCTGCCGTCCGGCCCGGTCACGGTGCCCTCGACCGCCCCGGTGGTCTCCTGCGCGCGACAGGGCGCCCGGGAAGCCAGCCCGAGCGACAGGATGACAACCGCGACCAGAGCCGCGTGATCACCATGTCGGTACATCGTTCCACCCTTGGAAAGGACCCACATCCAGCTTCCAGCCGGTGGAGGCGGAGGGGTCGGGGACGACGCGGAGGTTGGTCAGCGCGTCGAGCCTTCCCATCAGATCTGCATGGGCCAGAGTGTGAAACGGCGGCTTCCCCACATCCGGCATCGGCCACAGGTAGATTTCGCTGAGGCCGGCCGAGGCGATCCAACGGCCATCCGCAGAGACGGCGACGTTCTCCACCGGCACCGCGTGCCCGAGAAGCAGGTGGGGTTCCTCGCCCGTGACCGGTCCGACCCGCACAACGCCGTCGTGATCGCTGGTCACGATGATCTTTCCGGCAGGATCGAAGGCCGCGGAGAACAGCCGTTGACCGTGAGTGGTGATCCGGCGGAAAGCACGGGTCCCGAGATCCAGGAGAACGAGTTCCTCGAAACTGTTGCTCTGCGGAACGCGGGTCGCCATGATGAGCAGTTTCCGGCCGTCGCGGCTCAGGGCGGCGCGCGTCCGGTCCGCGGCGAATATCGTCTCGCCTGAAATGGTCCCGTCCGGGGAGTCGGGAAGAACGAGACGACGAACGCCCCCGGCTCCCCCGATGAGCAGGCTGCCGTCCGGCGCGAAGACCAGGGATTCGCAGCCGTACCAGGAGGAGTCGGTAACGCGGGCGAGCGAGTACGTCCACTCATCGCCCGACTGCAGATCCCAGGCTTTCAGAACGGACAGATCAGGGTCGTTGAGGGGGGCGGACCCGGTGGCCACGGGACAGGCGATCGCCCTGCGGCCCTCCTTGTAGAAGGCGACTCCCCAGGTGCCCGCCCGACCTTCCCATCCCGTCCGGAGTTCGCGCACCGGCCCTCCCTCGATCGGGTAGAGGAAGACGCGGCCGTCGCGACGACCCCGCTGCCGGTCCGTGGCGGTCCCCACGAGGAGGTTCGCGCCCGCCGGGTCCATCGCGATCCCCCAGCACGACGCCAGGGGTGTCAGACTCGCGCGCGGCGCCGGACCGGGGGCTCAGCGGCCACAGACGCACCGGCTCTTCGTAGGTGCACGAGATCAGCCACCGGCCCTCCGGGGTGAACTCGAGCCCCCAGGTTCCCGAGCCGCGGATCGGCAGCACGCGTCTCCTGGGGGAGGACACCGGCCAGAACGAGACGTTGACGTAGTCGTTCGTGAGGAGCCACTGGCCGCTCGGGTCGAACGTGCCGACCAATCCCCGTATGAACTCGGATTGTTTGAGGGCGAGAGGCTCTGCATCAGGAAAATCGCGAAGGTCGATCACCAGCCCGACCCCGGCCTGGTCCGCTCGCACCAATCGGGACCCATCGCGATCGATGGAAAGCAGCGGGCTCCAACTCGCTCCGCGCAGCAGCCGCAGGGGCGCCGGCGCGCCCACGGCCAACGACCAGAGGCGGATGTCTCCGGATTTCTCCACCGTGTACAGGCCGTCTCCCTGCCCGATGAACCCGAATTCGCTCTTTCCCCACAGCGCGTCCGGAAGGCGTCCCACGATCCGCTCCGGCACGCGGCTGGCGGCATCGGCCGGGCGGACGTAGAGCTTCCCGTCCGTCACGTGCGCGAGCCACCGGGCATCCCGATCGATCTTCCAGTCGGCGAGGCCCGCTGCCTGGACCCTCGCCACGACCCTCGGCTCTCCCTCGGGGAGCGGCCAGGCCCGGATGAGACGGGTCGTGTCGTTCGGCGAAGGGCGCGTCATCGTGATCAGCTCCCGGTCCGATGCCCAGGCCGACGACTCGACTCCTCCCAGCTCGACGGTTCGCACCTCGCGGAGCTCGGGCAGGGACAGCAGGCGGAGGCTCGACCCCGGCCCCCCCGTGATGAGCAGGTCGCTCCCGGGGCCGAACACCAGCGCCGGGGCGCTCCCCTCCGGCGGGCGCGGCAGGATGCGCGGCGGGCTCCCGTCGCTGCGAAAGAGGGAAATGCGGCCGCTGACGATGTTCTGGAGCGCGAGCCAGCCTCCGTCGGGACTGAACCTGGGAACGTTTTCCCACTGGCGAAGCTCTTCCTGTTCCAGTCCCTCGACCAGCTTGTCCGGAGCGAGGATGCGCGCCACGGGACCGCGCCAGAGGACCTCCAGCGCGAAGCGCCGGGCCTCGGGCGTATCGGAGAGCTCCAGGCTCTTCCGGGCGAAGGCGAGCGCGGCGGTGGGATCCCGGTCGAGCTCGGTCCGGGCGAGGGCGAGGAGCTTGCCCGCCTCGGCGCGCCGGGCCTCGGCCACTGCCCTGTCCCGCGCCGCCTCGGCCTGGTGACGCGAAATCCCGATCGCGATCGCGACCCCCGCCAGCGCGACGATCACCGAGATCGCCGCCGCTGTCAGCAGGCGTTTCCTTCGCTGCGCCTTGTCGGCCATCGAGCGCGCGAAGTCGGATTCGAGCGCGGTGAGCCTGCCCGGGTAGCGCTCCCGCCACAGCTCGAACTCCTGGTAGGCCGTCCCGGTCCACAGCAGGTCCGCCGTCCGGTTCTTCTCCTCCCACAGCCGCGCCGCCTGCCTGAGCTGGTCCCGAAGAACCGCCCCCTCCTCGTCCTGCGCCCGCCACTTCACCAGTCTCGGCCAGGCGGTCAGCAGCGACTCGTGCGCCACTTCCACCCGGCTCCCGCCCGGCCGACCTTCCGCCTCCTCCACCTCGTAGCCCGTCACGAGCCGCGCGTCGATCAGCTCGCTCAGCGCGCCTCCGGCGGCATCCCGATCCGCGAAGGCCGACAGCAGCTCGTCGCGGTCGACGACCGCGCGCGTCCCCTGGGCCGTCACCAGGTTGCGGAAGAGCTCACGGACGATGGCCTGCCGCTCGGGGCCGATGCGGGACATCGTGGCCTCGGCGTGCTGGGCGAGCGCCCCCGCGACACCGCCGATCTCCTCGTAGGCCTCGCGCGTCAGGACCTTCTTCTTCCGGTCGCGCCGCTCCCACAGCTGCGCCACCGCGAAGGCCAGCAGCGGCAACGCCCCCCGGACCCCTTCGAACGAAGCGACCATCTCGTCGACGAGGCTCTGGTCCTCGAAGAGGTAGCCGAGCGTCTTCGCCGGCTCGACGAGCGCGCTCTTCAGGCCGGCCGTCGTCAGGGCCGGGAGCGGCGTGAGCGACTCGAACACGGGAGCGAGCTCTTCGTGCTCGGAGCAGCGGATGAGAAAGTCGTCGCGAAGCGACAGCAGCACGTGCACGCCGGCCTCGGACGCGAGCCGGCCGAGGAACGATGCGAACCGCTGCTGCGTTTCCTCCGAATTCAGGGTGAACAGCTCCTCGAACTGGTCCACGACGAGCAGCGCCTGGCGGTTGGCGCGCCGCCATCGCAGCATCAGCTCGAAGGCGATTGGCGGCTGCTCGAAGGAGAGAAGCTGGCGCAGCGCCTCGGGGTCGCTCGCCAGCTCGGGAGCGAGCGACTGACCGAGGCTTCGCAGGGGGGCCGCCCCGGGACTGCACACGATCGCCCCCCAGCCCTCGGGTCTCGACGCGACGATACCGGCCCGCACCAGGGATGACTTGCCCGCGCCCGAGGGGCCGATCACCGCGAGGAGCTCGCGGCTCTCGATCCGCCGCCACATGGCCCGCACCTCGGCCTCGCGCCCGAAGAAGATGCCCGCGTCCTTCTCGGTGAACGACTGGAGACCGGGGTACGGGCGGCGCTCCTCCACCTCCGTCAGCCACGCTGTCCCCGGGGGGGCCTCGAGCACGGCCTCCAGCGCAAGAGCGAGCTCGCGCGCGCTCTCGAAGCGGTTTTCGGGCCGTTTCTCCAGGCACCGGGTCACGATCCGATCCAGTGCCGGGGGGATCTTCGCGTCGAGGGACGACGGGGCGGGTGGCGTCTCGTGCAGGATCGCCGTCAGCGTCGCGGGCGTCGTGCCGCGCAGGAACGGGTGCTTTCGCGAAAGGAGCTCGTAGAGCACGACGCCAAAGGAGAAGAGATCGCTGCGCGGATCGACCGGGAAGGCCTTGACCTGCTCCGGCGACATGTAGGCGACCGTTCCCATCGGCGCCACGGGCTGGGTCAGGTCCTTCTCCGTCGTCGCGTACGGGTCCACGCTCGAGGAGGAGGCGACCTTGGCCAGACCGAAGTCGAGGATCTTCACCCGCCCGTCGTTGGTGAGGAACAGGTTCTCGGGCTTGAGGTCGCGGTGGACGATTCCCTTCTCGTGCGCGGCGGCGAGACCCTGGACCGTCTGCACAGCGAACGTGAGGACCTGGCGCTGGGTCGGCGTGCGGCGGAAGAGGACCTCGCGAAGGGTCTCCCCCTCGAGGAGCTCAGTGACCACGTAGGGCACCCCCTCGTGGTAGCCGATGTCGAAGACGGTGAGGATGTGCGGGTGGTTCAGCGCGGCGACCGCGCGCGCTTCCCGCTCGAATCGCTTGATGAGCCTGGGGTCGTGCGCGAGGTCGGCGGGGATGATCTTGAGGGCGACGTCACGGCCCAACCGGGTGTCGCGCGCGCGGTACACCTCCCCCATTCCTCCGGCCCCCAGGGGGGAGAGGATCTCGTAGGGACCGAGCGAGGTGCCGGCCGCCAGAGTCATCGGCGACGAGTCCCTCCGGGGGAATTCATCGCACCAGCAATGCCTTTCGATCTCTCAGAACGACACCTCGAACCCAAGGCGGGCGGTCGTCGGCGGGAAGTAGTGGGTCGGCTGCCCGTAGTTTGGATTCGGATCGATCTGGTTTCCCGTGCCGTCCTTTCTCAGATAGTGGAACTGATCATAGTTGACCGGGGTGCGCTCGGCGAACAGATGGTAGACATCGAGAATGACGCGCGGCTTCCACCGCTTCGCCGACCTGCTCCCGAAAGTGTAATCAAGTCGAAGATCGAGATCGAAGATCGAGGGGGTCCGGCCGGCGGTCCCGCGGGGACGCACAAAGCTGTACCCCCAGCCGTACGCGCTGCCCCCGAACTCGTTCAGCGGCGTCCCGCTCTGCCAGATCATCGAAGCGCCGACATTCAGACCGACATCGAAGCGGTAGAACCCCGAGGCCTTGAGCACGTGCGTCCGGTCGTTCGGGAGCAAACCGGAGTTGTCGGTCATCATGTCCGGGTTGTCGAACGACCAGTTGGCGTTGGCCCAGGACTGGTCGTAGTCGGAGTTGAAGAGGCCGGGATAGTTGCCGCTGTTCTCCGACAGCACGTAGGAAGCGAGATAGCCGAAATGGCCGGGCAGCCTCTCGAACACCACTCCAGCGCCTTGTAGCGCCGGCTCGGACGGGGGTAGTTGGCGGCCAGTTCCCCCCGGCCAGGATTGCCGAAAAGGACCTGGCCGGTCTCCGGCACGTAGGCATCCTCGATGATGTCCCGCAGCGTGCGATAGATCACCCGGGCGCGCCACCGATGCTGCTGCCCGGCGCGGCGCTCGAATCCCAGCGTGAACTCGTCCGAGCTGTTTCCTCGCAGCCCCTTCACCTCGGGTTGAATCACCCCGTTGATCGGAAGGCAGGCGCCTCCGGAAGGATCGATGCGGGGATCGTGATCGTAGGTGCACCAGGACTGGGTCATGTTCTCGTTGGCGTACCACATCGCGACGGGCGTCAGAAGCTCCTGGTAGAAACGTCCAGCCGAGGCGAAGAGACGCTGCACGCCTGCTTCCCCCGGCTCGTAGACAAGGCCGAGCCGGGGCTGGAACGCATCCATGATCGTCTGGGCCACCTGCCCGTCCGATCCGACCATCCAGAAGCCCTCCCAGCGCAGGCCGTAGTTCAGGGTGAGCCGGGAGCCGATCCGCCAGGAATCCTGGGCAAACAGCGACAGGATCCGGCTTCGCACGGTCGCGTCCTGCTGATAGGTGATCTTCTGATAGGAGACATCGCTGAAGCGAATGACGATCTCATCCGCGGTCTGGTTTCGCGTCCCGATGTCCCGGTACTCCACCCCGCCTTTCACCGTGTGGCGGTCGAGAAGTCCCGTCGCGCTCAACCCCGCCGTGAGCTGGGTCGTGTGGATGTCCACGACAATGCGCCCTCCTCCGGACCAGATGCCGGTCTCGGCGTCGATATAGAGGGGCTCCTCCCGGCCGACCGAGGTCGCGGGCAAGTCCTGGTCGGTTCGCCACAGCACCGAAGCAGAACTCTCGAGAAGCGCCCGCGGGGACAGCACGTGGGTGCCGCGAAGCGACACGCTCGTCCCTCCTGTCCTGATGTCCCTCAGGTAGAAATCGGGATTCTCGAAGGAATCGGGCGTTCAACCCGATGGCGATCTGGGATTCCCCGGCCGCATTCCGGCTCGTCGGATCGCCGATGACCTTCAGGACGAGATTGTTGGAGGGATTCGCCTGCCAGTTGAGGTTCGCGGCGAAGCGCTGGGACGTGGACTTGTCCGGGAAGAAACCGACGCCCGGGATCTCCACGTCGGACTTCTCGACCAGCGGGTTGTACGCGATGAAGAACCTCAGCCGCTCTCCCGCGAGAGGGCCGCCGAGGCTGAAGCCGGCGTCGTACTGCGTGAAGTTCTTAGTCTCGCTCGCTTATCCCCCCTCGCGGCTCGCCCGAGAACTGCTTGCCCGCGTAATAGCCGAAGAAGTTCCCGGACAGGCGGGTCCCCCCGGAGGGGGTGACCACGTTGACCACGCCGCCCAGGGGACTGCGGTACTCAGCCTCGTATCCCCCCTGCCTGACCTCGACCTCCTGGATGAAGTCGTGGGGCAGGTTGATGCCGCCGGTCCCCCGGTACGGGTCGGTGACATCCACCCCATCAATGAAATAGCGATTCTCCAGACCCGTGCCGCCTCCGAAATTGGGTCCGTCCCCGAGATAGCTGACGTCCACACCGGGAAGCAGCGTCGCAATGCTCGTGTAGTTCCGGTCGACGGGAAGCGCTTCGAAGTACTCCGAGGGGAGGTTCCCGCCCCCCGTGGTGGATACAGGGTCGAGCAGGGGCTTCGGGGCGGTGACCTCGACGTGCTCCTCGAGGACAAACTTTCGCTTCAGCGGAATCGGCGGAATGGCGGTCGTGCGGCCGAGGCGGATGACCACCGGCTCGGCGGTCGCGGGCTGGAAGTCCGGATGCCGCAGTTCGACCCTGTACGCTCCGACGGGAAGCAGGAGGATCCTGAACCTTCCTTCGGAGTCGGTCCGGGCCGTCCTCGGACCTTGCAGAATCGGACTGAGTGCGGTCACCTCTGCGCCGGACAGGGGCACACCGTCCGGCGAGACGACGGCCCCTTCGAGGTCTCCGGTCACTTCCTGTCCCCACAGGGCTCCCGTGGACAGGATCATGACGACGCAGATCGGCAGACAGAGGAGGCTGACCCGGGCGTGCGGGCAGGCCGGAGGCATGGCCGCCCTCCCGCATGGAAACACCGCGAGCACGCTCCACGAATCGCGCGAATGGATGAAGGAGGACTCTCGACCGAAGCGCGTGGCCCACCCCCCCCATCGCCTGCCGCGGCCTTGGGCCCTTGGTCTGTTCGGGGCGACCTGCCTCATCGAGAGGATGTCGTCCGCAACAGGCCCGCTCCTGGCTCGGCGGCGGCTTTGTCGGGAAGTCTACACCTGCGGCCGGCCGCTCAGTATCCGCGCCCCGTCAGCTCCCGGGGGGGGATTTCGGCGGCTGACTCTCCGGCTCTCCGGCGGGCGCCGTTTCCGTGAAGCGGCCGGGAGCCCCCCAGTCCAGGCCGTCGAAGGGGTCGAGGCGCGGGTTGCCGGCAGTTCCGGTCGCTCGAGCGCGGGGGCCACGCGAGGCTCAACCTCAGTGGCTGCCCGTGACGCTCCCGAGCGCGGCGAGAGCCTTGCGGGCCGCGTCGCGGTCCCGCGAGACCTGGGGATCCGGGTGGTCCTCCGTGCGCGCGAGGAACTCCTCGTAGGCAACCTTCGCCTCCGCGGGGCGGCCCAGCTCCCGGTAGAGCGAGGCGAGATGGAAGAGGGCCCGGCGGCACCCGGAGGCGCCCCCCGTCGCGGTGAGGGGCCGCACGGCCTCGAGCTCGGACAGGGCCGCCCCCTTCTGCCCGCCCAGGTAGAGAAGCACGCCGAGCTGGTCGGTCAGGTCGCATCGCGCGAACGGGAACTCCTCGCGCGCCCGGCGCAGCTGCTCCATCGCCTCGGCGATCTTCCCCTGCTCGCGCAGCGCCCGAACCCGGTTCTGCACCGACGTGGGGCCCTCCGGCGCGAGGGGCTCGCGGCTGTAGGGCCAGTTGTCGGGGGCGACGGCCGCGACGTCCGCGGCTTCCCACTGCATCTCTTCCACCCACTGTTTCTGGGCGGGACTGTGCGCGGCGGCCCACAGCACGTCGAGGCGCCCCGAGGGGCGGAAGAACCTCTCTGCGATCGTGGCCCGCCGCGCGGCGCCCTCTTCGCCCTTGAGGCCGGGCGCGAAAACGTAGCCGAGGGCGAGGACCATGCCCGCCGCCGTTCCCAGGGCGAGCATCCGGCGGCTCGGCCCGAGGGCGATGGCCAGCGCGGCGAGAACGGCGAGAACCACGGGCGCTAGCGCCGCCGGTCCCGAGCCCAGCCCGAGCAGCGCGCCGAGGGTCGGCGTCGCCCACCGCTCCGAGACCAGCAGGGGCCGCCAGAAGCCGGGATGCGGGAAGGTGAACTCCGGGGGAGCGAACGGGAACGTCAGCGCCGGCAGGACGCAGAGGATCGTCGAGGCGCCGACCGCAAGACCCGTCGTGAACCCCGCGGACGCCAGGCCGGCCCCCTCGGCGAGCGCCTCCAGGAGCAGCGGGAGGACGAAGACCAGGTACCGCGGCCCCGCGGCCCAGCCGCCGTGCGCGGCCCCGTGGCCGAGGATCGTGGCCGTCCCCGCGAGGATCGCCGCGAGCCGCACCTTCGCCGCGTACGGGGCCCCGCCGCGCACGCGAAGCAGCGGGACGAGCGCGACGAGGAGCACCGGCGCGTAGAAGAACAGCCCGCGCGCCGGCGAAAGCAGGAGGAGCCATGCGTTCTGCGGCGTCGGCCAGGAGATCCCGAAGAGCCCGGACCCCGCGACCCGCGCCCATCCCTGGAACGCCTCGTGCGCATAGGAGAACTCGAGCGGCGAGCCGAACAGCGCTCGTGTTGTACAAGGCGATGCCGGCCGCGAACGGGACCCCTCCGAGGATGAAGAGGGCGGCGGTCCGCAGGCGCGCGGGGAGCGGCCGGGCGGAGCGGAGCAGGATCGCGACGCCCAGGACGGCGACGGGGATGGCGGCCGTGAACTCCGACGCGACGCCGACCCCGGCCGCGGCGCCGGCCAGAAGCGCCGCCCGCGCGGTGGGCCCGTCGGAGGCGCGGAAGAGCGCGCGATAGGCGGCGTACACGGCGACTCCCACGAGGACGTGGGAGAAGAGGAGAAGGCTGTACAGGAACAACGGGGAGGCGAACAGGACGACGAACGCGGTCAGCGGATCGTCCCTGCGGCCCACCAGGAGGAAGGCGAATCCGATGAGGGGAAGCGTCGCGATGAGCCAGCGCATCGCGGTCCAGGTCGCGCGGATGTTCGCCGGACCGGGCGCCCCCACCAGCGCGCGCGCCGCGACGTAGCCCGGCACCGCGAGGAGCGCCGATCCGGGGGCCTTGTTCGAGTAGACACGGCCATCGATCCTGGCGGTGTCCACGATCGGCCCGAGGAGCGGCGCGGTCCAGGAGAGCTCGAACGAGCCTTTCTCCACGACGGACGCGGCGGTGGCCCACCGCGTCTGCTCGTTCGCGGAGCCACCGTGGGGGAAGATCGGCACGAGGTAGATGGCGGCCAGGGTGTAGAGGAAGAGGATGGCCGCGGTGGATCGGGTCGTGCGGATCACGGGTTCTCTCGTCATGCAGCGTTCGCGCCGTCAGGATACCAGATCGCTCCGGGGAGCCGGCGCAGCGGGGAAACGCTCGACCTGAGAGGGCGGATTCGCCCCGAGCCGGGCGTCGCCGGGGCTACGCTCCCGGGGAGGGCGGGGGCTCCGATGCGGAAGCGGCCGGGGAGACCGGCGCCGCGGGCGGCCCGGGCTCCGCGAGGAGCGCGGCCGGATCGCCCGGGAAGAACTCCCTCCGGTTCACATCGAGGACGACCAGGAAGAGGGCGACCACCAGGGGGCCCGTGAACAGGCCGGTCATCCCGAAGGCGGCCACGCCGCCGAAGATGCCGAGCATCACGGGGATCATCGGCGCCTTCGTCCGCCCGCTGATGAACAGGGGGCGCAGGATGTTGTCGAGGCTGCTGACCGCGAGCACGCCCCAGACGATCAGGAAGATCCCCCCGCCCGTGTGCCCCTGGTAGAGGAGCCACAGCGCTCCCGGTCCCCAGATCAGCGCGGCGCCTCCGACCGGCACGAGCGCGCAGAAGAACATGGCGACGCCGAAGATGATCGGCCGAGGGCAGCCCCGACAGCTTCCACCCGATGCCGCCCACGAGCGCCTGGATCGCGGCCGTCATGATCACGCCGTAGAAGATCGCGCGGGACATGTCCTGCATCTCGCTGAAGACGGCTTCCTGGTCCTCTTCGCTGAGAGGCATGAACCGCCGCAGGAACAGGATCAGTCTCGGGCCCGTCGTGAAGAAGACCCCGAGCATGAACATCGTCATCAGGAACGTCGTGAGCACGCCGAGCGCGTTGCCGAGGAAGGAGCGGCTCACCTCCACGACGAACGCGCCGAGACGCTTCAGGACGGCGACGGCGTACTCTTCCAGGTCGATCCCCGACATGTCGAAATGGCGCGACAGTTTCTGCTGGATCGCGTCGACAAGGGGGAGGTGGTATTTCCGCGTCGCCGCGGGCTGGGAGGCGGAGCCGCCTGGAGGAGCGGGGCCGGCGCCGGAGGCGCCGGCAGCGGGCTCCCCCGCGACCGGCGCAGCGCCCGAACCGCCCGCCGGCGTGCTCCCGGCAGCCGCGGCGGGGTCGGGGATGCTCACGGCGGGAGGTCCCTGGCCCGGGCCTGTCCCGGGATGAGCCGCAGCGGGGGGGCCCCACAACAGGAGTGGAGCCCGGCGCGAGGGCAGCCCCTTTCACCCCGGCCCACGGTGCTGCCTGCCAGTCCGCCTGTTCGGACCCCGTCGCATCGGCGATCCTGTCCTCGATCGCGGGCAGGGAGGTCAGGATGGCGCCCGCGAGGCTCGACACCAGGACGACGATCGGCAGGAGGATCAGCACCGTGATGAGCAGCGTGGTCGCGACCGCGGCCAGCGTGACGCGCCCCCTGAAGAGGCGCGTCAGTTTCTGGTGGAGCGGGTAGAACGGGATCGCGAGAAAGGCCGCCCAGGCGAACGATGTCAGGAACGGCTTGAAGACGAGGTACAGCAGGTAGGAGGTCAGGACCAACAGGCCCAGGATGAAGACGCGCCCGGCCTTCAGCTGTTGCATCGGGCGCAATATAGCACGCGGCGCGGGTTATCATGGCCGCCCGGGAGGAGCCGAAAGCGATGGGCAGGCGCGGAAAAGAGAGCGACGGGGAATCCGGCCGGGGGCGCCGCGCGCCGAGCGCCGGCGCCGCCGCCCCCGCAGCGCGCCCCGGGCCGGCCGGGGGCTGGGCCCGGATCGGCGGGCGGGGCGAGTCGCTCCCCAGGGCCGCGTGGCCGCCGGCCGCCATCGCGGGCGCGTTCTTCCTTTCCGGCGCCTCCGCGATCGTCTACGAGCTGCTCTGGTTCCGGATGCTCGGCCACATCTTCGGGTCGACCGCCACCGCCACCTCCACGCTGCTCGCCGCCTACCTGTTCGGGCTCGGCCTCGGGGCCTGGATCTTCGGCCGCCTCTCGGACCGGCTGGGGCGCCTCGCGACCGTGTACGTCGTCGTCGAGGCGGCGATCGGTCTGTTCGGCCTCGCCTCGCACGCGCTGTTCGAGCGCGGAGCGGCGCTCTACGCGGCCGGCCACTCCTGGGCCGCGGGCTCGGCCGGCAGCCTCCTGCTCGCGCGCTTCGCCGTCTCCTTCGTCCTCGTCGCGATACCGACGACGCTGATGGGCGGGACCTTCCCGCTGATGGTCCACCTGCTGAAGGGGGCCCGCGTGGACGTCGGCCGCGCCGCGGGGCGCGCCTACGCGATCAACACCGCCGGCGCGGCGCTCGGGGCGCTGTCGCTCCCCGCCTTCCTGCTCCCGGGCCTCGGCGTGGGCGTCTCCCTGGCGGTGGCCGCCGCGGGCAACTTCGCGGCGGCCGGGCTGGCCCTCGCGCAGCTGACGCTGCTCGCCCCACGCGGAGCGGACGCGGGCGAAGAGCCGGCCGCGAAGCGCGCCGACGCTCCTGGCTCGCCCGCGTCCGCAGCGCCGGGCGCCGCCCCGCAGGCACTCCCCTCCCGTTGCCGCCCCGCACATGGCGTCCGATCCGCATCCAGGCTCCGCCCTGCAGCCGCCCCCCGCTCTTCGTCCTGCAACCGGCGATGGCGGGCGTCATTCCGCACCTCCGCCCGGCGCCGCGGCGGGTGCGCCGTCCGGGACGCCCGCTCTCCGCCCCGCGCAGCGCCGCCCCGGGGGGCCGCTTCGGATCTCTTTCGCCCGCCCTCGCGCTGCTGGCCGGCTTCTTCCTTTCCTCGTTCGCCGCGCTCGCCCTCGAGAACGTCTGGACGCGCCACCTCGGCTTCTTCTTCGGCGCCCAGACCTGGACCTTCGCCTTCGTGCTGTTCGCCTACCTCGTGGGGCTGTTCCTCGGCGGGGCCGTGTACGCCCGGCTGATCGGGGCCGGCTTCGCCCCGGTCCGGCTCTACCGGTGGGGGCTCCTGCTCAGCGCGCTCTCCGTCGCCCTGCCGATCCCGTTCCTCGACCGGCTGGCGGTGCCGCAGATCGAGCTGCTCCTGCGGATGGGGATCTCCTACGGGAACTTCCTGTTCACGAGCGGCCTGGTGACGGTCGGCCTGATCCTCCTGCCGGCGCTCGGGTTCGGCATCGTCTTCCCCGCCGTGATCGACCTGCTGGCGCGCGGGGGGCGCCGGACCGGGGCCAGCGTCGCCGTGACCTACGTGGTCAACACGGCCGGGACGACGCTCGGCGCCCTGGCCGCCGGCTTCGTGCTGATCCCCCTGATCGGATCGCAGCGCACGCTCGAGCTGTGCGTCCTGCTGACGGCGGGGGCCTACGCGCTGTCCTGGGCGATGCAGGACGAGCACGCGCAGCGGGCGTCGAACGGGCTGCGCTACGGCGTGCCGGCCGCGTTCCTCCTGCTCCTGATCCTGCCGCGCTGGGACTGGGTCTTCGCGCACGGCCAGTACAGCAAGGACCCGGTGTCGTTCCTCGAGAAATACCGCAGCGGGGCCCTCTGGTCGCAGCTCGCGAACTACAAGATCCCGTACCTCGAGGAGGGGACCGAGGCGACGGTCTCGGTCTGCCGCCTGACCGACGGGTACCAGATCCTGTACGTGAACGGCAAGCCCGACGCCTCGGATTACCGCGACGACATGGTCGCGCAGCGCCTGCTCGCCTGCGTCCCCGGCATGTTCCACCCCGCCCCGAAGCGGGCCCTCGTCATCGGGGTCGGCTCGGGGACGACGGTGGGAACGCTCAAGCGGTTCCCGCTCGAGTCGATCGACGCCGCGGAGATCTCCCCGGAGGTCGGGGAGGCGGCGGGCCGCTTCTTCACGAAGATCAACGACGGGTTCCTGTCCGATCCGCGCGTCAGGCTGCACCTCGACGACGGCCGGAACTTCCTGCACTTCCAGCCCCCCGCCTCGTACGACATCATCATCAGCGAGCCCTCGAACCCCTGGATGGCGGGCGTCTCGGCCCTGTTCACCGACGAGTTCTTCGCGGAGGTGAAGGAGCGGCTCCGCCCGGGGGGCATCTTCTGCCAGTGGTTCCACTACTACAACATGTCCGTGGACCACATCCGGCTGCTCGCGCGGACCTACCGCCGGCACTTCCCGCAGGCGGCGATGTTCGTGCTGCGGGGCGTGAACCCGACGGGGGACATCATCCTGATCGGCTCGAACGCGCCCCTGCGCCTGCAGCGCCTCCCCGACGATCCCACCCTGCCCGAGGGGGTGCGCGCGGCGCTCGCCGAGGTGCAGAACGCCGGCACGCAGCACCTGCTCGGCGGCCTGATCGCCGCCCCGGAGAACTTCGCCGAGTTCGCCCGGCTCGGGCCCGTCAACACCGACGATCTGCCGATCCTCGAGTTCACCGCCCCCTCGGACAAGTTCGGGGCGGACTTCTTCGGCACGCTCAAGGAGCTTCTGACCTTCAGCGAGCGCACGTTCCTGCCCGCCGGCCCGTCGCCGGAGCAGTCCCCGGCCTGGAAGGAAATCGCCCTGGACGGGTTCGAGCTTCCGCGCGGCCTGCCCGAGGGGCAGGAGGCGCGGCGGGGCGTCACGGTGCTGACGAGGTTCCGCCAGGGCGGGGAGGACCTCAGCCGGTGGGCGCTCACCGGCCGGGAGTTCGAGAGCGGCGACGCGCGTGACCGGCCTCTACAAGCTGCGCCGCCCGCTCGCGAGGCCGGACGAGTTCGTCGACATCGCGACCTCGCTCGCGGGCGCGGGGAGCTGTCCCGCCTGGAGACGAAGGTGAACGGCCACGTCGGGATCGCGGTGGTCGCCGACTCGACGACCCGCCGGACGATGGTGCTGGGCTGGAACTGCCCGTTCCGGAACCAGGCGTTCTTCGTGTCGAAGAGCGTCCCGCGCGGCGGGCCGCCCCCGGGCCCGGAGGCGGTCGCCGACCTGGCGGGGCGCTACCCCTGCTCCCACCCGGCCGGATCGGTTACTGGGAGCTGACCCCCTTCACCTGGACGTTGTCCACGCAGGCGATCGCCGTGCGCCCCGAGCTTCCCTGCCCGGCGATCGTGAACTCCACGTAGACGGGCCCGCGCCCGATCTGGTTCTTCAGGACCGCGTTGAGGGACTTCGTCCAGCTGACCGTGAGGCGGCGGGTGTCGAGCCCGTTCACGAGGGTGCATCCCACGGGCGAAGGCACGTAGCCCGTGAACCCCTGCACCGTGAGGTGGTTGGTCGGGACGGTGCGGCCGAAGCTGTCGATCTGGATGATCGGGAAGGTGCCGGCCATCGTGATCAGCCGGGCCTCGAAGGCGTCGTTCGCCCCGATCGAGCCCTGGGCCTGCTCGGTCTGGAACTCGACCGCGAAGCTGACCTTGATCGTGTCCACCTTCGAGTCGAAGACGATCTGGCGCGAGGTCAGGTCCGAGCGCAGGCCGTTCGTGGCCTCGCCGCCGAAGAAGTCGGTGTTCGAGAAGCAGGCCATGTAGCAGCCCCATTCGGGGGCGTCGGCCGTGAAACAGGGCGGCGGCGGGTCGGTGGGGAGCACGGTCACGTCTCCCGTCGGGTACCAGTCGGTCCCGAGGATCCCCTGCTCGAAGTCCCCGTCGGCGAGCGCGTCCTTCTGGACCCGGTCGATCGAAACCTGGACGGAGCCCGTGGAGGATGTCTCGGTGCCGTAGACGACGATGTAGTAGTTCTTGAACGCGTCCAGGTCCACCTTCACGGTGGACTGGCTCTCGTACCCCGCGCAGTTCCCGTCGTTGTCCCCGCAGGCGACCTCCTTGTACGCCTTCGGGGCCTGGTCGTAGCAGACGCCGGTCAGGGTGTACACGGCGATGACGGTGTCCGCGACGGTCGTGCCGGGCGCCACCGCCTGGCAGGTGCTGATCGAGTACTTGCCGGCGGCGTGCGGGGTGAAGGCGAACCAGACGCCGCCCGTCCGCTTCTTGGGCTTGCACGAGGGGGACGGGTCGCCGTCCGTGGAGGCTCCCGAGATGTCCACGACGCTGCTCAGCACGGGGAAGGCGGGCATCGAGGTCCCGGGCGAGGCGTTCCCGCAGCCGGGCATCACGACCGCGCCGGCGCAGGTGTCGTTCGAAACGCCGCCGAGCAGCGACACGGCCGGCGCCCCCGCCGCCGCGGGGGGAACGAGCCCCGCCCCGAGGACGCCGAGGCCGGTGATCACGAGGGTCCTGACGATCGATCTCGAGGTCATGCGAGGTGTCTCCATGGCTCAGTGTACGAGCCTTCGCCTCATGAGCGTGAGCGACAGCACGAACAGCACCGGGGTGCCGATCGCGAGGTAGGCGACGTCGAGCCAGTGCCTCGCCCCGAGCCCGCCGAGGCAGGCCGCGCGGGCGAAGCTCGCGACGTGGGTGAGCGGCAGCCATTCGGCGGTGACGCGGGCCCAGCCGGGCAGCACGTCGATCGGGAAGAAGGTCCCGCCGAAGAGGAACATCGGGTAGATGAACAGGAAGACCGGCAGGTTGAACGAATCGATCGTCGGGCAGATCGCGGTGAAGATCATGCCGAGCGACGCGAAGAACAGGCCTCCCAGGAGCGAGAACGGGATCAGGAGCAGCCCGAGCGGCTGCACCACGCCGAACAGCGAGATCACGCCCAGCATCAGGACGGTCGCCATGACCGACTTGCTCGCGGCCCAGAGAATCTCCCCGCAGATGACGTCGTCGAGGGAGAGCGGCGTCGCGACGATCGCGTCGAAGGTCTTCTGGTAGTACATGCGCACGAACGAGGAGTAGAGGGTCTCGAAGAAGGCCCAGAACATGATCGTCACGGCGATCAGCCCGGGGGCGATGAAGGCGATGTAGGAGACCTCGCGCCCGTCGTAGGGGATCGGCTTGTCGATGAGCGCCCCGACCCCGGCGCCGAAGGCGAGCAGGTAGAGGACCGGCTCGAAGACCGGCGGGATGGCGTTCGTCCACCAGGTGGCCCGGAAGACGTCGAAGTCCCTGCGCCAGACGTGGACGGCCCTCCAGGAGACTTCCATCACGGCTCCCTCAGCTCGCGCCCGGTGAGCTTGAGGAACACGTCCTCGAGCGAGCCGCGGCGCAGGATGCACTGCTCCACCCGGAAGTTGTCCGTGACGAAGCGGTGGACCGCCTCTCCCCTGTCCGTGTAGGCGTAGATCCGGTCGGCGAGGACCTCGAGGCCGATCCCGTCCTCTCCCAGGGCGCGGACCAGCTCCTCGTCCGCCCCCACGATCTCCAGGACGTCGGGCGCGACGTTCTCGCGGACGAGCCGCTCCGGGCTCCCCTCCGCGATGACGCGCCCCTGGTCCATGAAGACGACCCGGTCGCAGAGCTGGGCGGCCTCCTCCATGTAGTGGGTCGTGAGGAGGATGGTGGTCCCCGCCTTCCTGAGGGCGCGGATCCGCTGCCAGATGAGGTGCCGCGCCTGGGGGTCGAGCCCGGTCGTCGGCTCGTCGAGCAGGAGGAGCCGCGGCCGGTTGATCAGCGAGCGGGCGATCAGGAGCCTGCGCTTCATCCCGCCGGACAGCTCGCGGATCCTCGTGCCCGAGCGGTCCTTGAGCTGGAGGAACTCGAGCAGCTCGTCGGCCCGGCGCCGGGCCTCCGCGCGCGGGATCCCGAAGTAGCGGGCGAAGGTCAGGAGGTTCCGCACGACCGAGAAGTCGGGGTCGAGGTTGTCGTCCTGCGGGCAGATGCCCAGGAGCGCCTTGATCGCGCGGGCGTCGGTCGCGACGTTCATGCCGAAGACCCGGACCTCCCCCTCCGAGACGGGGGAAACGCAGGAGATCATCCGGACCGTCGTGGTCTTGCCGGCGCCGTTCGGGCCGAGGAAGCCGCAGCACTCGCCCTCGCGGACGACGAACTCCACGTGGTCAACGGCGAGCGCCTCGCCGAACCGCTTCGCGAGGCCCTTCGCCTCGATCACGGGCGGGCTGATGGAGCGTTCGGTCACAGCCGGCGATTATAGGCCGCCCCCGCCGGTTCAGGGGGCCACGCTTCCCGAGATCACGGTCACGACCCCGTCCGGGTGGATGTGGGCGCGCAGGGCGCGGTTCGCGTCCTCGAGCGTCACGGCGCGGACGAGGCGCGGGTAGTCGTCCAGCATGGCGATGCCGAGCCCGAACGATTCGGACTGGGCGAGCGCCTCGGCGATCCCGCCGTTGTTCGCGAGCGAGACCTGGAATCGCCCCGCCGCCGCGGACTTTTCGACCGCCAGCTCCTGCCGCGGAGATCCCCCCGGCCAGGTACGCGCGCAGGACCTCCATGGAGGAGGCGATCCCGCGGTCCACGTTCGGCGGGGCGACCGACAGGTAGATCCCCCAGGGGCCGTCGAGCAGCAAGGGGGAGAAGAACCGGGAGACGATCGTGTAGGTGAGCCCCTCGGTGTCGCGGACCTGCCGCCCGAGGCGCGAGGAGAGGCCGGACTGGCCCAGGACCGCGTTCGCGAGGATCGCGGCGTAGTAATCGGGATCGGCGCGGCGAAGCCCGCCGGGCCCCCCGATGACGATGTCCACGTTCGCCTTGTCCTTCATCGGGACGACCCGCTTCGCGGCCTGGACCGCCGTCGACGCGCGCGGCCTCGACGGGGGCCGGCTTGCCGCGGGGGATCGGCCCGATCAGGCCGGCCAGGAGCGATTCTCACCCGGCGGGGTCGAACCGTCCCGCTCAGGGCGATGACGAGGCTGCCCGCCCCGTAGCGGGAGGCGTGGAACTCGCGCAGGTCCTCGGGCCGCAGCGCCGCGAGCGCGTCGAGCCGCTCCCGCGAGGTCGGGGCGCGCAGCGGGTGCCCCTGGGGGTAGACCGCGCGCGACAGCTCGGCGAAGGCGCGGCTCCTGGTGCTGTCCTCGTCCTCCAGGATCGAGGTCCTCATCTCGTTCCGGAGCTTGTCGAGCTCCGCCGGCATCGAAGGCGGGCTCGCGCAGCTCCTCGACGATCGTCCTCAGGAGCTCCGGCAGGTTCTTCGAGAGGCAGGCCCCGGCGCCGGACACGTCGTAGAGGTCCGCGTCCCAGTAGAGGCTCGAGCCGACCGACTCGAGGCTGCGCGCGATCTCGAGCTTCTTCCGGCTCTTCGTGCCCCGCCCGAGCATCCCGGCCGTCGCCTCGGCGAGCCCGTGGCGGTTGCCGTCGAGGAACTGCCCCGCGCGCAGCCGCACCCGCACGGAGACCGTCTCCGACAGCTCGTTCGGCAGGAGCAGCAGGACGGCGCCGTTCGGGAGGACGCGCCTCGTCGTCCGCTGCGCGAAGCCGCGCGCGCCTGACCCGCCGGCCGCGCCGACCTGTGCCCCGCATGCCCGGCGACGCCCCGATCGGAGAGGCAGTCCCGCCGCTTCCCGCGACAGCGCTGTTCCCTCCCGGCGACGCTGCATCGCGGTCGGGAGCTCGCGGCGGGGTCGTGCTCGCGAGGCCTGGAAGGGCCCCGCCCCTCCTCCCGTGGCGAAGAGCGGGTGGCTGCCGAATGCAGGCCCCGCCCCCCGCCCGGGACCTGGCGGTGGGCTCCAGGCGGCGAAGCATCGTTCCGGCGCGGGGCGCCGACCCGGCGGCTCGTCCGCCGCGCCCGCACGGGCCCCCTTCACGGGCCCCTGGCCCGCGCCCCCGCCCGCGGCCTCGCCTTCCTCCTTCTTCGGGACGAACCAGCCGACGGTGAGCTGGTCGGGCCCGAGCCATTTCTTCGCCGCCTCCTGCACCTGCCCGGGCGTGACGGCGCGGATCCTGTCGAGGTAGTCGACCCACCACTCCCAGTCCTTCGCGGCGATCGCCTCGCCGAGCGTCATGGCGGTCCCGTAGGTTCCCTCGCGGGCGAAGGCCTGCTGGGCCTCGAGCTGCGCCTTCGCCCGCGCGACCTCCTCCTCCGTCACGCCGGATGCGCGGACCGTCTCGACGACCTTCCGCAGCTCGGCTTCGACCTTGGCGGGATCGACCCCGTCCGACACGGTCGCGTTCAGCATGAACAGGAACGGATCCGCGAAGGCCCAGTTGGCCGCGGAGGCCGAGGTCGCGAGGCGGGTCTCGACGAGCGCCTGGTGCAGGCGCGCGGACAGGCCGTCGCCGAGGATCGAGGCCAGGACGTCGAAGGGGTAGAAGCCGGGATCCTGCGCGCCGGGCCGGGGCCACGCGACCATCACCTGCGCGACGGCGCCCGTGCGCCGCACGATCGCGCGCCGCTCCCCTTCCTGGGGCGGCTCGACCGTGGTCACGCGCGGGATCGGCTTCGGAGAGCGCGGGAAGGCGCCGTAGTGCTTCTCGAACAGCGCGAGCGCCCCCGCCTTGTCGAAGCTCGCCGACCAGGACGGCGGTCGCGTTGTCGGGCCAGAAGTAGGTGTCGTAGTGCTCGCGCAGCTTCGCCGTCGTGGTCCCCTCGATGTCCGAGCGGTAGCCGATGGTGCTCCAGTGGTACGGGTGCGCCTGGATCGCCGCCGCGATCACCTGCTTCGACAGCGCCTCGCCCGGGTCGTTCTCGCCGCGCTCGTACTCGTTGCGCACGACGGTCATCTCGGGCCGGCGCTCCTCGTCGAGGATCTTCCCCCGGCGCAGGCGGTCCGCGTTGATCTTCATCGTCGTCTCGAGCTGGTCGGCCGGGAGCGTGTCGTACATCGTGATCCGGTCGCACCAGGTGGTCATGTTGGAGGTCGAGAAGTCCCCTCCCGCCTCGTACAGGACCTCCTGGATGGTCCGGCCGGTCGCCCCCTTGCGGCCGTAGTTCTCGGTGCTCTTGTTGAAGAGCATGTGCTCGAGCAGGTGGGCGCTCCCCGTGTTCCCGGGCGCTTCGTTGCGCGACCCGACCCGCACGACGACGAGGAAGGTCACGACGGGCGCCGCGTCGGAAGGGACCAGGAGGATGTCCATCCCGTTCGACTTGAGGCGGTACTGTTCGATCCCGGCGCGGGCCTTCACGAACTCCACGCCTGCCGGACCCGGGCCGCCCCCTGGGGCGCTCGCGGCGGAGGGGTCCCCGGGGAGCGGCCCCTTCGCCGCCGGCGCTCCCGGAGGGAGAGCGCCCCCGGGGAGCCGGCCCCCGATCCGCCTTCCGCCGCGAAGGGGACGCTGAATCCGCTCAGGCTCATCACGATCGCTCCCATGGCAAGACCCACTGTTGCAGCCTTCATGCTCCGACCTCGTTCTTTCGCCGGCCCGGCCGGCACGATTCCGCTTCGAAGGGCCGCCCAATCTACCCGCCGCAGCCCTGACCGTCAACGAAGACGGACCCCCGGCCCCGCGCCCGCCCCGGGGCCGTTCCCGTCCCTTGTTTACGGGATGGCAGGACGCAGGTTCGCGTGGAGCCGAAAAGGACCTGAAGCCCGTTCCAGCGCGCGCGCGCCGCGCCCCCCTCAGAGGACGAGGACGGCCGTTCCCGCGATCCGGTCCGCCTTGAGCTCGACGAGCGCCTCCGCGGCCTGCTCGAGCGGGAAGGGGCGGACGGCGGGGCGGATCGGGATCCCGGCCGCCTCGCGCAGGAGCTCTTCCCCGTCGCGGCGCGTGTTCGCCTCGACGCTCGTCAGGCGCTTCTCGTGGAAGAGGTGCTCCGCGTAGGTCATCGCGGGGATCGTGGAGAGATGGATCCCGGCGAGCGCGAGCGTTCCCCCGGGCCGCAGGGCGCGCAGGGCCGGAGGGACCAGCTCGCCGGCCGGGGCGAAGAGGATGGCGCCGTCGAGGAGGACGGGCAGCCCGTCGGTGGTCTCCCCCGCCCAGGCGGCGCCGAGCTCGAGGGCGTGGCGGCGGTGCTTCTCCCCCCGTGTGACGACGTAGACCTCGCACCCGCGGTGGCGCGCCACCTGCATGGCGATGTGCGCCGACGATCCGAACCCGAACAGGCCGAGCCGCCCGCCGGCCGGCACCTCGCTGCGGCGCAGCGCGCGGTACCCGATGATCCCCGCGCACAGGAGCGGCGCCGCCTCCTCGTCGCGGAACGCCGCCGGGATCGGGTAGGCGAACGCCTCGGGGACGACCGCGCACTCGGCGTAGCCGCCGTCCTCGTGCCAGCCCGTGTAGCGGGAGCGGGCGCAGAGGTTCTCGTCGCCGCGGCGGCAGTCCCCGCACTCCCCGCAGGTCCAGCGGAGCCAGGCGATCCCGACGCGGTCCCCGATCGCGAAGCGCGACGCGCCCGGGCCGAGCCGGTCCACGACGCCGACCACCTGGTGCCCGGGCGTGAGCGGGGAACGGACCGGCTTCAGGTCCCCCTCGATGACGTGGAGGTCGGTCCGGCAGACGCCGCAGGCCTTCACCCGGACCCGGAGCTCGCCCGGGCCCGGCTCGGGCTCGGGGACCTCGGTCAGGCGGAGCTCCCTCGATTCGGCGGGGGCCGTTCGACTGAATCGCATCGCGCGCATGCCGCTTCCCCCCTTGCCTGCCCCCCGCGCGCGCCGGAAACGCCCCGGCGCTGCGCAGGCCCGTTCGCCGGCGAGCCCGGCCGGCCGCGGGTCCGACCCTGCCGTCGGCGACCCCGGACCCGGGGCTCCCTTCCCGCAGGGCCCGCTGCCCCACCGCGGGGAGGATTCGCGCGACCATCTTCGGTCAACGGCTGTAAGATTTCCACGCGGCCCCGGATGGACGACGAACGCCTGAAGGAGTACTACGCACGCCGCTCCGCGCACTACGAGCGGATCTACGCGCTGCCGGAGCGGCAGGACGACCTCGCGCGGCTCCGGGCCCTCGTGCCCCCCCTCTTCGCCGGTCGCGACGTCCTCGAGCTCGCCTGCGGCACCGGCTACTGGACCGCGCTGATCGCCCCCCTCGCCCGGTCGGTCCTCGCGACCGACGTAGGCGACGAGGTGCTCGCGCTCGCGCGAACGAAGCCGTACCCGGAAGGGCGGGTCCGGTTCGCTGTCGCGGACGCGTTTTCGCTGTCGGGACTGCCGGCATCGTCGCGGGTCCTGCCCGGCGCCGGAGCTCGCGCGTCCACGGGCGCTTCCCCGCGGGCGCCGGAAGACCGGTACCACGCGCCGGAGGCTTCGTTCAACGCCGCCTTCGCCGGCTTCTGGTGGTCGCACATCCCGAAGGGGCGGATCGCGCCGTTCCTCGACGGGCTGCACGCGCGGCTCGCTCCCGGCTCGCGCGTCGTCGTCATCGACAACCGCTTCGTCGCAGGCAGCAGCACGCCGGTCGTCCGGACCGACGGCGACGGGAACCTCTACCAGCGCCGCCGTCTCGACGACGGCACCGAGCACGAGGTCATCAAGAACTTCCCGTCCGCGGAGGAGCTTCGCGCGGCCGTCGCCGGGCGCGGGCACGAGGTCGAGGTGACCGAGCTGACCTACTACTGGTGCCTCTCCTACCTCACCGGCCTGCCCTGAGGCGCACGCTCTCCCGGTTCAGGTCACCCCCCCGGCACGACCCAGCCTCGCCCCGATCCCCCGGTTCAAGCGCCTCACCCCAGCCGCCGGCTCAGCCCCGCCCCTTCAGCCCGGCTCAGCCTCACCCCTGCGCCGCCTCGTGCCCCTTCCCCCCGTCCGCCCGCGCGCGAAGCGCGAACAGGCGCGAAGATCGCGGCGAGGGCGAGGTACCCCGCGGACGCCTGCCAGGCGAAGCCGGGGAGGATCTCCTCGCGCACGGCGGTCGCCGTGAGCGAGTAGGAGTGCATCAGGCCGACGAAGGCGAACCCCGACGCCGCGAGGCTCCAGAGCGCCGCCTTGCCGAACTGCCGCTCGACGAGGAAGACCGCGATCGCCGCGAGGAACATCGAGGAGAAGAGGAACCCCGCCTTCAGGGCGAGCAGCCCGCGGACGTACGGCATCGAGCGTTCCCCCGAGCCCGTCCACGAGCTCCGGCAGCGCGGCGCTCCAGGGGAGCTTCCCCGAGACCTTCAGGCCCAGCTGGGTCATCTCGACGAGGAGCCAGCCCCAGGCGGCGATCCCCGGCAGAAGGCCCAGCACGACGGCGGGCGCGTGCGCCTTCGGCGTCGCGGTGAACGCCTGCGAGGCGATGATCATGGCGATCCAGATCAGGATCGCCATGCCGGCCTCGATCGGGACGATCCGCGCGATCGAGCCGGTCAGCCCGGTCAGGGCGATCACCGTGAAGAACACCCCGTTCAGGACCGAGTACCCCCAGCGCGCCCCCATCCGCTTCCAGCCGGGATGGCCGATGTAGATCGTCGTCGGGAAGCAGGAGCCGAAGCAGGAGGCGAGCATCGAGGTGAGCCCGTTCACGACGAGGCTCGGCCCCCCGGAGAAAGAATCTCCTTCCGCCGCGGCGCTCTCGATGCTCTGGATCGAGCCGAGCACGTTGATCAGGCCCATCGGGACGATGATCGAGATCCGGCCCCAGACGTCCGCGCTGCCGAGCGCGGCGAACAGGGGGCCCAGGGAGGGCAGGGGCGGGTGCAGGCCGATCGTCCCGAGCAGGTCCCCGCCCAGCGGAACGGCGCCGGGCCCGCCGGTCAGGTGGAGCAGCCAGGCGATCGCCGTCCCGGACAGGATCGCCAGGAGCCCCCCGGGCACTCCCCCGGGGAGCCGGATCCGCCCCAGGTAGCGCGCCAGGAGGATGCCGAGCGGCACGAAGGCGATCAGGGGGTGCTCGAAGGTCTTGAGGACGAACTCCATGGAGATGAACCCGATCGCGATCCCCGCCAGCGTGGCGAGCAGGGCGGCCCGGGGGGTCGTCCGCCTGATCCACCCCGCGACCAGGCCTCCCCCCGTCTCGATCACCCCTGACATCAGGCAGGCGACCAGGCCGACCTGCCAGGCGACCATCGCCGCCTGCTCCTTCGTCACGCCCGGCCGGCCCGCCCAGTCGTTGAAGGTGGGCGCCATGATGAACAGGACGTAGGCGAAGAGGCTGACCGTGTTGATCCCGAACGGAAGCGCCGTGACGTCGAGCCGCCCCTCGCGCCTGGCCAGCTGCCGGGCCTGCCAGGCGTAGAACAGGTTGCCGGCGATCAGGCTGATCGCCGCCCCGGGCAGGATCCTCGAAACGACGAAGGCCCGGTCGAGCCCGCACATGGTCACGCAGAGGTCGAGGATCAGGAGGAACTGGATCAGGTTGTCGACGGCCAGCCCGAAAAAGCCGTCGAGGTCTCCCCGGACGAACCAGGGAAGCGTTCCGCCGGGCGCCGGCCCGGATCCGCGGGAGGGCTCCATCCGGGCGCGAGTTATACGTCCTTGCGCCCGCGCCGGTCAACGACAGGCTGACCGCGGGGCAGGGCGAAGGGGTCGGGAGTTACTGCGGGGTCGGCTCGCGGCGGATCAGGCGGGCGAGCAGGTCGGGGCGGTCGGTGACCAGGGCGTCCACGCCGAGGTCCATCACCCGGCGCATCTCCTCCGGCTCGTTCACCGTGTAGACCCAGACATCGAGCCCCACCTCGCGGCAGCGGCGGACCTTCTTCTCGGAGAGCCCGCCGACCTCGAAGAGCATCATGCGGCACTTGAGGCTCAGGGCCCGACGGACGGGGTCGCGCAGGCCGGACTGCCAGGGGAACCCGAGCGCGGCCTGCCCGTCGATCTCCCTCATCGCCTTGAGGATGTCGATGTCGAACGAAGTGATGAGCGCCCGCTCCTGCAGGCCCGCGTCGCGGACCCGGGTCCAGACCGCCGCGGCGGCCTCGGAGGCAGGGGCGCAGTTCGACTTGATCTCGATGTTCAGGCGGGCCTTCGGGGCGAGCTTGATCACCTCGTCCAGGGTGGGGACCTTCTCTCCCGAGTACCTGTCGTCGAACCAGGATCCGGCGTCGAGCCGGCGAATCTCGCCGAGTGTCCGCGAGCGGACAGGTCCTTTGCCCGTGGTGGTCCGCTTCAGGGTCGGATCGTGGATGACGACGGGGAAGCCGTCCCCGGTCAGGCGAACGTCGAACTCGAGCCAGTCTGCGCCAAGCCGGATCGCTTCCTTGAAGGAAGCCAGGGTGTTCTCGGGCGCGATTCCGGCCGCGCCCCTGTGGGCCACGATATGCACGAGCGATGATTATACCCGGAGCGGGGGGTGCCCGTCAGGTCCGGGGGGGCGGGTCCCCTGGCCGGGGGGTCCCGAACCGGCCGAGGAGCGACGAAAGTGCAGGGGCGACAAGGGTTTCGATCAGGCCCGGGAGGGCGGCGTCGAAGAGGCCGGCGAGGGGGCCGCGCGGGGTCCGGCGATCGGCCGGAGGGGCCGGCTCGTGGTCGCGGGCGCTGCCCAGCGCGTTCAGGACCACTCCCGAGGCAATCGCCACGAGGATTCCCCCCACCGGGTTGCGGCGAAGCGCTTCCCGCGGGTCCAGCAGGGAGACGGCCGAATGTCGGACCGCTTCCGCGCGCGCGATCATGTTCGCCCGCGCTTCCTCGACCCCCCGGACCAGTTCGGCTTCTCTTCGATCCTGCACGGCGTTCCTCAGGCCTTGCGGCGCGCTGCGATGGCGAACGACACGATGCCGGCGAGCATGTAGACGCCGCCGACGATGAGCGGTCCGGCGGGGCGCGACCCGAGGCTCTCGGAGATCAGCGTCGCCAGGCCGATGCTCACGAACGCGAGGCCGAACAGCGCCACCGCGATCGCGACCAGGATGACCATCACCCGGGCGGCAAGCGCGCGCCCGCGCGATTCGAGCCGGTATCCCTCGAGGTGGAGGCGGGCGGCCGCGTAGTCGAACACCGATTCGACCAGGGCCACGGCGTCGGCCGCGAGCCCTTCACGCGCGCGACCGGCCCCCGGCTTCTCTCCGTCAGCAGCGCCGCTCTGCGCGGCCGCTCCGGCCGGCTCGCGGGTCTCGTTCGTTTCCGTCACGAACTCAGTCGCCCCGGCGCCGCAGGAGCGAGCCGATGACGACGCCGACCGCGAGGGAGACCAGGATCGTCTTGCCCGGGTTGTCCTTCACGTAGTCGACGGTCCCGTTCCACAGGTCCTCGAGCGACTTCGACTTCAGCTTCAGGGCCTGTTCCTTGACGCCCGACATCAATTCTTCGACCTTGCGGCGCGCGGCCGAGGTGGACTCGGCTGTCGCGGTGTCGCCATGCATGGCATCCATGATCGGCCTCCTGGATCTGGATCTGGATCTGGGTTGAACTGATGATCCATTATAGCCCTCCGGCGCCCTGTCAACCTGCGCCGCCCGCGCCCCCCGGCTAGCCTGCCGACGGCACGGCCGTCGCAACCGGGAGGACCACGGTGAAGACCGACCCGGATCCGGGCCGGCTCCGGAACCGGATGGAGCCACCCTGGGCCTCGAGAATCAGGCGGGTGATCGACAGGCCGAGGCCGGTTCCCCCCTTGCGGGTGGTGAAGTGGAAGTTGAAGATCTTGTCCCGGATCTCGTCCGGGATGCCGGGTCCGTCGTCCTCGAACTCGACCTCGACGGTGTCCCCCTCCTGCCGCGAGCGGATCGTGAGGGCCCCTCCCTCCCCCATCGCCTGGATGGCGTTCAGCGAGAGGTTCAGGAAGGCCTGCGTCAGCCGCACGGGGACGGCGGGCACGTGGGGCAGCGAAGGGGCGAGTTCGAGCGCGATCCGCACGCGCGCCCGTGTGCGCCTCGTAGCGGATCAGGTCGGCGACCCGGCCCACCAGGGCGTTGACGTCGGTCTGGCTCACCGCGACGTCGCCTGGGTTGGTGAGTCCCAGGAAGTCCCGGATCACCTCGTCCAGGCGGTAGATCTCGTCGGTCACGACCTGCACGTACCGCTCGGACTCGGCCTTGACCTCCTCCGGGAGCGACCGGAGAATCCCCCGGAGGACCTCCATGTTGATGACCATCGAGTTGAGGGGGTTCTTGATCTCGTGCGCGACCGAGGCCGTGAGACGCGCCAGGACCGAGAGGCGGCTCGCCTCCTCGAGGTCCTGCTCGAAGGTCCTGATCGAGCTGAGGTCGCGCAGGATCAGGAGGAGCCCCGCGGGGCGGTCGGGATCGCGCAGGAGGTAGACCGACAGCCGCACGCCGACCCGGCGCCCGTCGGGGAGCGCCACCTCCTGGTCGCGCCCGGTGACCTCCTGCTCCGCGCCCAGGACCTGCTGGACCAGCGCGGTGACGCCCGGATCGGCCTCGAGGACCGCACCGACGGCGACGGCCGCCTCGGCTCCGGCGGGGCAGCGGAGGATCGCGGCGGCGGCAGGGTTCGCCGTCACGACGCGCCCGGAGACATCCATGATCGCGACCCCCTCGTCGAGGGCGCGCGACAGGGACGAGAGCGCGACCTCCTGCCGGGCCGCGCCGCGCGCCATCGCTTCGATCCGCTCCCCCATCTGGTTGACCGCCTTGAGGGCGCCCGCGACGTCGCCGACCTCGGGCGGGGTGGCGCCGCGGAAGTGCTTCGTCTGCAGCTCGATCAGGGCGCGGTTCAGGCGGCGGACGGGGACCGTGAAGACCGACGCGACGACGACGCCGCTCAGCGTGATCAGGACGACGAAGATGATGAAGTACCAGAGGAAGCGGGTCCGGGGCTCGTCGAGGTAGGTCGTGAACGACTTCGGCACGATCCGCATCCGCAGGACGCCGAGCCGGTCGTGCAGCGCCGTTTCGATCGGCACGGTGATCTCGAGGAGCCTCCCGGTCGCCTCGTGGACCGTCCGCATCGTCACCTGCCCCGACTTGAGCTGCGCGAGATCCTCGCGGCCGACGATCCGGCCGCCGACCCGCCTGCGGTCGGAGGCGAAGAGGATCGTGCCGTCCTCGCCGATGATCTGCATGTCCACGACCCAGCCCGAGCGGATCCGGTAGACCCGGATCTTCTCCTGCAGGGCGCGCCTGTCGGCGGGGCTCATGGAGGTGAACGAGTTGGCGCCGGGCGGGAGCAGGAACACGCCCAGTTCGCGGGCGACGAGCTTCGCGTCCTCCTGGACGATCCCCTCGACGAGGGTTCCGAGCGAATAGTAGCCGCCCGCGAGGGTCGCGGCCCCGAGCAGCACCGACAGGCTGACGTACGCGAGGAAGATCCGGGTCGAGATCTTCATGGTGGGCAGGCGCACCCGATCACCTCGCCCCGCGCGCGAGGGCCGCCGAAACCACCGGAGCCGCCGCGCGCGTCAGCACGACCATGGCCTGCGCACCATCAGCCGCGGACCGCCGCAGGCGGTCCGGGGAAGCCGTCGAGGCCATCGGATGCGTCAGCACGACCATGGCCCGCGCACCATCAGCCGCGGACCGCCGCAGGCGGTCCGTCGGCTGCATGAGCGCCAGGGAAACGTGTTCTTCTATAGGCCATATTTCTTGGCCTTGTTGTGAATCGTCTTCAGCGACAGGCCCAGGATCCGCGCGGCCTTCGTCTTGTTGCCGCCCGTCAGCTCGAGCGTGCGCCGGATCATCTCGCGCTCGACGTCGGCCGCGGTCGCGCCGAGGGGAATCGTCAGGTTGCCGGAAGCCCCTTCCGCTCCTTCGGCCGCGCCCGCCCCCTCGGGCGGGGCGGATCCCGGGGGCGCCGCGGCCGCGGCGTCGGCCGTCCCCCCGCTGCGCGCGAGCCGGCCTGGGTCGCCTCGACGGCGGCGCGCAGGCTCCGCCCGGCCACGGTGCCGTCCCCGCCCCCCGTGTACCCCACCTCGGCAAGGAGCTCGGCCGGCAGGTGCTCGGGCAGGATCGAGGGGCCGCTCGATAACACCAGCGCGCGCTCGATCGAGTTGCGCAGCTCGCGGACGTTGCCGGGCCAGCGGTGCTTCGCGAGGAGCTCCTTCGTCTCGGCGTCGAAATCCGGCCCCCGCCGCCCCGAGGCCTCGCAGACCTCGTCCACGAAGGCGCGCGCGAGCAGCAGAACGTCGTCGTCGCGCTCGCGCAGGGGCGGCAGCTGGATGGTCATGACGGCGAGGCGGTAGTAGAGGTCCTTGCGCAGCTTGTGCTCAGCCATCGCCTGCTTCGGATCGCGGTTCGTCGCGGCCAGGACGCGCACGTCGGCCCTGATCAGCTCGGAGCCCCCGATCCGGCGGAAGCTCTGCTCCTGGAGAACCCGGAGCAGCTTCGCCTGGGTCCCCTCCTCCATCTCGGAGATCTCGTCGAGCAGGAGCGTTCCCTTGTCGGCCATCTCGAAACAGCCGATCTTCCGGGCGATCGCGCCCGTGAAGGCCCCGCGCTCGTGGCCGAACAGCTCGGACTCGATCAGCTCGCGGGGGATCGCGGCGGCGTTGATGGCGACGAACGGCCCCCGCCGGCGCGGGGAAAGGTCGTGGATCGTGCGGGCGACCAGCTCCTTGCCGGTGCCGCTCTCCCCCGTGATCAGGACCGGGATCTGCGAAGGGGCCACCTGCTCGACGACCGAGTAGACCTCGAGCATCTTCCTCGACAGCCCGCGCAGGCGGCCGAAGCTCCCCTTCGTGGCGAGCAGCTCGCGCAGACGGCGGTTCTCCTCGACGATGGCGTTTTTCTCGCTCATCTTGTCGAGGACGATGCGCAGGCGCTGGAAGTTGAGGGGCTTTTCGAGAAAATCGTCGGCCCCTTCCTTCATGGCCTCGACCGCCTTCTCGATCGTCCCCTTCCCCGACAGCACGATGACCCCGCCGCGGTACTCGTCCCGGATCTCGCGGATCAGGTCGATCCCCGAGCCGCCGGGCATCACCAGGTCGGTGATCACCACCGAGGGAAGGAAGACGCCGATCCGGGCAAGGGCCGCCTTGACCGAGGAGCAGTCCTCGACCTCGTACCCCCAGCCCTCGAGGATCCGGCGCAGGGGGACCCGCTGATTGTCCTCGTCGTCGACGAGCAGGATCCGCTCGGCCATGGCTATTGGGTTATACCACGCCCCCGCCGGGGGGGCGGAAGCGGGGCCTTCGGCGGCGGGGAGGGAGGAAGGGGGCCCTCAGCGGCCCGGAAGGGGCGCCCGGCGGTGGAGAAGGCGGAAGAGGAGACGGTCGGAGAGCCCGATGGCGGCGCGCCCGGCCGCCCGCACCGAGCGGCGCAGGATGCTCACCCCCCCCGCGTAACCGGCGCTCGGGCGCGTCCTTCCCGTGGCCCCGGCGAGGACCCGGTCGAGCCGCCAGGCGACCCGGTAGAGGAATCCCTCCAGACCCGAGAGCAGGGCGACGACCAGGCCGTAGAGCCTCGCGCCGGCTCCGTCCGTGCGAAGGCGCCTGCCCCCGCGCTCGACGGCCACGACCCGGCCCAGGACGCTCGCGGCGGGCACGAACCCGACGTCCAGGTGCGGCAGGCCGTCCCCCTTCGTCCGGTACCGCGGCCCGGATCGGACCCCCACCACGCGGTGGACGACGAGGAACCCCCCGTTCGTGTAGACCCCGACCTCGCCGAAGCGGATCCGGGCGCCCCGCTCCATCCAGACCCCGGAGGCGTCCTCGAAGGTCGGCCTCATCGAACGGCCCGAAACGGGGAGGCGGCCGCCGCCGGCGTCGAGCCACAGGCGCGCCGCTTCGTCGCGCAGGGCCGCGCTCGGCCCGTCCGAAGTCGTGGTCGTTCCCCCGGGCGCGCCGCTCCCCGCTCCTCGCGGGATGCCCGCGCCTCCCTGCGTGCCACCCTTGTCCTTGCCCTCGGGAATCGCTCCTCCTTGCCGGCCGCGCGGTTGTGTCCGCGGCGTACCCGGCGCCGCGGGCTGCGCTGCCCCCGGCGTCGGCTCAGGCCCTCTTCGCCGCGCCCGGCGAACTCCGCTTCAACGATCCGCCGCGCTCCACGAAAGATGGCCCGCTTCGTCGCCCATTGCAAGCGGGGGGCGGCCCGGCCCGCGCGGATCGCGCGTGCTAGAATTCGCCCGCGTGAATTACAAAGAGCTTTTCGCAAGGTCGAGAGGACCCTCGCCCGGATCGAGAAGTCCGAAGATCTCCCCGTCACCCTCACGATGATCCTGAAGTCGCTCGTAGACGACTATCGCGACGAGCTCGGGATCACCGGCGGGCGCGTCTACCAGCAGAAGGGGCACGGGTACATCCTGACCGCCCAGCACGGCGGGGGGCCGAAGCTCAAGCCCGGATTCCGGATTCCCCTCACCTACCCCCCGATCCGGCTCCTGCGCAAGCTCGGCTACATCTACATGGGCCCGGACGACCCGGGGTTCGATCCGCAGCTCGAGGAGAAGATCGGCGTGAAGCGGTTCGCGGCGATCGGGATCGGCGATGACGCCCCCTGGGTGATCGCCTTCACGGTCTCGCGCAAGCCGGATCCCGAGCACCTGAAGGTGTCGCTCTCCACGATCCGCCACGCCGTCAACCTGAAGCTCCGCCAGGAAGCCCTCGAGGACATCATCCACGAGGCCAAGAAGATCCAGCTCAGCCTGCTCCCCAAGGAGATCCCCAAGTTCGGCGACTACGACATCTGGGGGAAATCGATCCCGGCCGAGGAAGTGGGCGGGGACCTGTACGATTTCATCCCGGTCTCCGACCGGATCCTCGGCGTGGCGGTGGCGGACTCGAGCGGCCACGGCCTCCCCTCGGCCCTGCAGGCGCGCGACGTCATCACGGGCCTGCGCGTGGTGGTCGAGGAGGACTTCAAGATCGTCAAGGCGATGGAGAAGCTGAACCGCGTGATCAGCCGCGGCTCGCTCTCGAGCCGGTTCATCTCCCTCTTCTACGCCGAGCTCGAGCCTTCGGGGAACTTCTTCTACGCGAACGCGGGTCACCCTCCGCCGATCTTCCTGCGCGCGGGGCGGGTCAAGCACCTCACCAAGGGAGGGATGATCCTCGGTCCGAACCCCCAGGCCCGGTACGAGCGCGGCTACGTCTTCTTCCGCAAGGGCTCGTGCCTCGTGATGTACAGCGACGGGATCACGGAGTCGACGCGCCCCGACTCGGAGGATCTGCTCGGCCCGAAGCGCCTGTCCACCCTCATCAAGGAGCTGGCGGGCAAGAGCGCCCGGGAGATCGGCGAGGCGATCTTCGCCCTCGCCGACAGCTGGAGCGGGGGCGCGCCGCTGCAGGACGACCGCACGGTCGTCGTCGTCCGCCGCCCCTGAGCCGCTCCCGCGGCCCCGCCTGCTACAATTCCCGCCCCATGGCCTCCCGTCTGGCGGCAGCGGCCCTCCTTCTCGCCGCGGCTCTCGCGATCCTCGCCGCCGGCGTCGGCTCCGTGGCCCTGACCGATCCTGACGAGTCGCGCTACGCGGCCACCGCCCGCAACATGATCGAGCGGGACGATTTCGTGGTCCCCTGGTTCAACGGCGCGATGAGGATCAACAAGCCCCCACTGTTCTACTGGCTGCAGGCCGGCTCGTTCCGCCTCTTCGGCGTCTCCGAGGCCGCGGCCCGCGTCCCTTCGCTCGCGGCCGCGCTGGTCGCGCTCCTCGCCGTCTACTTCTTCTCCCGGGCCGAGCTCGGACCCGGTGCGGCGCTGCGCGCCGGGGCGATCCTGCTGAGCACGCCCCTCTTCCTGTTTCTCGGCAAGGCGGCGGTCATCGACATGACGCTCCATGCCCTCCAGGTCTCGGCCCTGCTCCTCTGGTACCGCCTCTACCTCGGACGGGGCCACCGCCGGCTGCACTGGCTCGGCGTCTCGATCCTTCTCGGGCTCGCGATGCTCGCGAAGGGGCCGGTCGGCTTCCTGGTTCCCTGCCTGGTGATGGCCGTTTTTCTTGCGCTGCGCCGGGACTGGGGCGCGCTGCGGCCGAAGGGGACGCTGCCGGGGGCGCTCCTCGCCCTCGCGGTCTTCCTCCCCTGGGGGGCCCTGCTCGTCTGGCGCCTGGGCGCCGCCCCCGAGGGGGGCCTGGCCGGGTCGATGTCGGCGGGGCTTCGCCGCGCGGCCACGCTGCTGCGCCGGGAAACGCTCGAACGGGCGCTCTCCGGCCTCGACCATCCCCGGCCCGCCTGGTACTTCCTCGTCGCGAGCCTGCTGGTCTTCTTCCCGTGGTTCCCGTTCCTGCCCGCCGCGCTTCCCCGCGCGTGGAAGCGGATCCGCCGCGGCGAGCCCACCCCGCTCTTCCTGCTGGTCTGGATCGCCGTCGTCTACGTCTTCTTCTCCCTCGTCAGGGGGAAGCTCATCACGTACATCCTGCCGGCGGCGCCCCCGATCGCGATGCTCCTCGCGATGGAGTGGCCCGCCCTGCGCCGCGGCGAGCCGGGAGCCGGCACGGTGCCGGCCCAGGCTCCGCCGAGGTCCGGCACCGTGGAGCGCGGTCCCGCTCCCGAACGCGTGGCGAGTCCCCCCGTCTCCGAAGGCCCGGCCGCGGCGGACAGGAGCCGCTGGGTCGGCGCCGGCGCCGCGCTGCTCGCCGCCAACACCGCGGCGCTCGCGGTCTTCGCGCTGCTGCACCGCGGCAATTACGAGGTGGCGGGCCACGGGCGATGGATCGTCGCCATGACGCTCGCGGCGGTCCTGGCGGCGTTCGCGCCGATCCTCCTCCGCAGGCCGGGGCTTGCGTGCTGGACCCTGGCGGCCACCGCGGCGGGCGCTTTCTCCCTCGTCGTGGTCCTCGGCGCCGGCGAGGCGAGCCGCGCCTTCAGCCTGCGTGAGCTGGCGCGCGACGCGTCGCTCGCCGGCGGGCGATGGGAGCGGGTCGTCGCCTACCGCCTGAACGCGCCGAGCCTCGTCTTCTACGGCCGCACCGAGGTCCTCACCGCCCGATCGGCGCGCGAGCTCGCCGAGCTCGTCGTTCCCGGGACCCTCGTGGTCCTGGAGGCGGACCGCAGGACCGAGGTCGGAGCGCAGCCTCCCGGAAAGCGCCGAGCTCGTGGCATCGCAGGGCCCCTTCATCGCCCTGGCCACGGCCGCGCCCACGACCGGCGTGGCCCGCCTGGCCCGCAGGACCCGGTAGCGGCCCCCGGTCCAGGCAGACGCCGGGGGAGGCGGGCCCGCGCGCGCGCGGAGGCGGTCGGCCGTCTCCCGCGGCCCGTCCATCGCCGCCCGTCCCCGGCGCCCAGCCGGGGCATTTTCTCTTTACAATGGGCGATCAGGCCGAACGACCCCAGGGGAGCGACCCGATCATGAGCGAGATGCGCCACAGCCGCCCGAGCCGAACCCTCCTCCTTCCGGCCCTCGCGCTGGCCCTGGCCATGATCCCGGCCGGCCCCATCAGCGCAGCACCGGGGCAGACCGCCCTCAAGAAGGCGGCGCAGCAGTCCGGCGCGACCGGCGCGCCGCCCCCCGCGCCATCGGCCCCCGCTGCCGCGACGCCAGCCTCCCCCGCGGGGTCCTCCCCCGCCGCGACGACCGCGGCGCCCGCGCTCTCCCCGAAGGCCGCTGCGGCGCTCGCCAGGGAGTCGGTCGCCAAGCTCGGCTCGTACGCCCCGCGCCGCGACACGCCCCGCGGGGCCGTGATCGGGTACCTGATCGCAGCGCGCGCCGGCAAGTACGAGGAGGCGGCCGGGTACCTCGACCTGAGCGCCTTCCCCGAGGACCAGCGCGCCGAGCTGGGCCCCGTGCTGGCGCGGCACCTCAAGTTCGTCCTCGACCAGAAGCTCTGGATCGACGTCGACGCCCTTTCCGAGCTGCCCGAGGGGGAGGCGGGCGATGGGCTCCCCGAGGACAGGGACCGGGTGGGGGTGATCGCGACCTCCCGGGGCCCGATCGAGATCAGGCTCAAGCGGGGCCCCGACGGGTCCGGCGGGATGGCGTGGAGGTTCGGACCGTCCACGGTCGAGGCGATCCCCGAGCTGTGGGACGAGTTCGGGCTTGGATGGCTCGGGGACCAGATGCCGAGCAAGCTCTACGAACTCCGCTTCCGGGACATCGAGCTGTGGCAGTGGATCGGCTTCGTGGTGATCGGCACCGTGGCGTATCTCGTCGCTGCCCTGCTGGTCTGGGCCGCCCTGGGGCTCGCGCAGGCGCCGCGCGCGGCGGACCGGGGCCCCTCACGACGATCAGCTCCTGAAACCGGTCCGCCACCAGGTCCGGCTCGTCGTCGGCGCCGTTCTCTTCTTCGCGGGCTCCTTCGCGCTCCGCCTGTCCGTCCCCGCCCGCGGCCGGATGATCAGGTACGTCGAGATCTTCGCCGTCGTCGTCTTCGCCTGGATGCTGGTGAAGATCGCGGACATCTTCTTCAACAACCTGCGCGACCGCCTGCTGCGCGAGGGACGGACCTCCGGGGTCGCGATGGCCGTCCTGGGGCGGCGGGTGACGAAGATCTCGATCATGGTCCTGGCCGCGCTCGCCGTGCTCCAGCAGACGGGGTTCCAGGTGACCGGCCTGGTCGCCGGCCTCGGGATCGGGGGGGCCGCCATCGCGCTGGCCTCGCAGAAGACGATCGCGAACCTGTTCGGGGGCCTGACCCTCTCGATCGATCAGCCGATCCGGGTCGGCGACATGTGCCGGGTCGGGGACAACCAGGGCGTCGTCGAGGACGTGGGCCTGCGCTCGACGCGGATCCGGACGCTGGAGCGGACCATCCTGACGGTGCCGAACTCCGAGCTCTCCGAGGTCCACATCGAGAACCTGACGATGCGCGACCAGATGCGCCTGTCCACGATGATCGGGCTGCGCTACGAGACCTCGCCCGATCAGCTGCGGGCCGTCCTGGCGGGCCTGCGGGAGCTGCTCTCCGGCCACCCGCGCGATCGCCTCCCAGCCCCTGCGCGTCCGCTTCGTCGGCTTCGGCGCCAGCTCCCTGGACGTCGAGGTGTTCGCCTACGTCACGACGCCGGACTGGGACGAATTCCTGGAAATCCGCGAGGAGCTCTACCTGAGGATGATGGACATCGTCGCCGGGAGCGGAACGAGCATCGCGTTCCCGTCCCAGACCCTCTACATGGGCCGGGACAGCGGGCTCGACGCCGACAGGACCCCGCGGGCCGAGGCCCGGGACCGCGCGGACCGCGCGCAGGGCCCTTCGGCCGGCTAGTCGTCCTCCGGGCCCCTCGCCCGATTCCCCGCCCTCGCCGCCGGCCGAGCCTGGCGCGCGGAGCTCGTCGTGGTGAATCTGCCCGCCGAGGTTCGCCGTCCGGGCCATGATCAGGCTCGCCGCCAGGGCCAGAACGAGGGCGGTCATCGTCAGCCAGCGCGGCGCGCTCCCCTTTCTCGCCGCGACGGCGAGGCCGAGCGCCGACAGAGCGCCGAGCGCCAGGGCCGCCACGAGAGCGAAGAGCGCCGCGTCCTCGTGCTGCTCGATCATCGGCTCGGAGACGCCGGGGTGGCCCATCACGATGTCCCTGGCCGGGTCGCCGGTGAGGTAGACAGGCAGGGCGAGCAGCGCGACCAGCACGAAGGTCCAGAGCGCGGCATCGGCGAGCTCACGGCTCCGGCGCAGCGCGCCGAACAGGAGCAGGAGGAGCCCGAAGGGGATCCCGAGGACGGGGATGTGGTTGAGGAGCAGATGCAGGTGGGCCCAGTTCATGGTGCACCTGTCGCGCCCCCCCGGGGGGCGGATCGGGCGGCCCGCGGCGCTCCGTGCGCCCCGCGGCCGCAGGGTTCCCGTCGATGGTATCAGACGGTCTCGCGGAGGGAGCCGGGTCCGCACCGGCGTCGGCATCCTCGATGCCGAACCTCTCCGAGATGGCGCGCAGGAATCGGGGCCGGTAGATCAGGTCGAAGGTCTCGCCGCTCCCGGGGAAGAGATCGAGGGCGATGCTCCGCGCGGCGAGGACGATCTCGAGCGACTCGCCGAGCGCGAGGTCGGGGCTCTGCTGGATGAGCGCGAGCGAGACCTGTACCGCCCGCTGCAGGCGATGGTAGCGGATCGCCTCCTCGGCGATCTCCTCGGGCGTCGCCGCGACGGGATCGGGAGCTCCCGATCCACGGTCCCCTTCGAGCCCGGACCCATGGCCGGCTGGCCCGCCGTGCCTCGTCGTGACCATTCATCACGGGCTCCCCGCTCCCGATCCTGCCGCAGTGCACTTCCCCGCTCACGATGGGCCCGGCCGGAGCCCGCGGGGGACGCAGGAAAAGAAAGGGCGCTCCGGCGGCTGCCGGAACGCCCTGGATGAGCCGTTCCCTGGAATCAGGCGCTGAAGGACGAGCCGCAACCGCAGGTCGACTTCGCCTCGGGATTCTCGATCTTGAAGCCGCTCCCGTTCAGGCCGTCGATGTAGTCCACCGTCGCCTTGTCGAGGTACTGCGAGCTGACGGGGTCGATGAAGACCTTGAAGGAGCCGCAGTCGATGACCGTGTCCGCCGGCCCCGCTGCGTCGGCGAAGGTCAGGCCGTACTGGAAGCCCGAGCACCCGCCGCCCATCACCTGGACGCGCAGCCCATGACCCGTCTTGTTCTCGGCCGTGATGATCTCGGCCACCTTCTGCCTGGCCTTTTCCGTCACCTGGAGCATTCCGTCTGCCTCCTTGATTGCAGTGGGATGGTGTCTGAAATGCGCGGATCAGGCCCGCTCTTCGGCCCCGGCGGGCGACGCGACGAACGGCTGGTGCGACCCGGCCCGGTGCGCGGGGAGCAGATCCGCAAGACTGTATTTCGCAAGGACATGCTTGATCTCGTTCTGCACACGGACCATCCCCTCGCGCGCGAGACATCCGCAGAAGGCGCGGCAGGGCGGCTCGCTCTTGTCGGTGCAGCGGGCGAAAGCGATGGGGCCGTCGATCGCCTCGATGACGTTGGCGACGTTGATCTCGTCGAGCGCCTTGGCCAGCGCGTAGCCGCCGCGCGAGCCGGCGAAGGACCGGACGATCCCGGCCCTGCTCAGCTTGCGGAGGATCTTCGCGAGGAAATCGTTCGGGATCTGGAGTTGTTCCGCAATCAGCGGCCTGGCCGTGACGGAGTTGTCAGGCACGCTTGCCAGGAAAACCAGGGCCTGGACCCCATAGTCCGCTTCGCGCGTCAGCCACATGGATCTGTCCGTTCCTTCCTGTCCATGTTCACAGACGAACAGGGACCTTTCAGGTCCAGAATTTTACGACGACGGGAGCGCCAAAGCAACAATTCCTGAAAATTGGAGAATTTCCGGCCCTTTTTCGGCGCCGCGAGGGAAAATCAGAACCCGACCTTCATTCCCAACTCGAGGGTCCGGGGCGGGCCGGCGAGGCCGATCGCTTCGCCGAACGATCGCGAGGTGACGCGCCCCTCGACGGGGCCGCCGTTGAAACGATCGAGAAGGTTGAAGACCTGGAAGTACGCCTCGGCCTGCGTCTTCCGCCCGCCCAGGTCGAAGGCTCTCCAGATCCGCAGGTCCCACTGAACGAAGTTCGGCTCGTCCAGGGAGCCGATGGGAGCCAGTCCCTCGCTGGCCCGGAGCTCGTTGACCGGGCCGAGGGGCGTGTCCTTCCCCGTGTTCCTGCCGACCCCCGCGGGCCGGTCGGAGGTGATCCCGTCGAGGTTGTCGTCCTGGCCGGTCGTCACGTTGAACGGAGCCCCGGAGACGAGCTGAAGCACGCTCGACGCGCGCAGTCCCATGAACGGCAGGGGCATGTCTCCCGTCAGCACCAGCCGGTGCCGGCGGTCGGCGTCGGCGCGCCCCTTCTCCGCCCGCATGTCGTTGGAATCCGGCGGCAGCGAAATCCCCCCCTTGAGCGGATCGGGACCGAGATCGAGCGCCTTCGAGAGCGTGTAGGAGACCTGGTACCAGCCCGCGGCCGACCTCCACCGCCACGCCAGCTCCAGGCCGGTGTACCAGCTCTGGCCCTGCGTCTCGATCGCGGCGATCGATCCGACGTTGGGATCCCGCGGATGGATCGGCAGGCCGAGGGAGTCTGTCCCCTCGGGAGGATTGAGGTCGCGGAACAGGGGCTGGTGGTAGCCGAGCGCGCGCACGACGTCCGCCCGGAACGCGCCCTTCTCCCCGACCCCGAGCTCGAAGCCGAGGTTGAAGAGGTTGGTGTACGGCGTGTCGAGCTCGGTCCCCGTGGAGAACCGCATGATCAGCTGCTCGGGGAAGACGACGTCGGCAAGGACCGCCTCGACCCCGTACTCCTCGACGACCGTCTCGGTGTCCTCGAAGGCCAGGCCTTCCGGGAAGGTCAGCCCGATCTCGGTCCCGGACGTGATGCTGGCGATGGCGGGGAAGCCGAGGACGACCTTGTCGTAGAACATCCCCGCCCCGCCCCGGATCAGGAGCCGGCCGTCGGTCGTCGGCCTGTACGTGAACCCGAAGCGCGGCGCGATGTTGTTCTTGTCGACGGGAGCGCCGCCGTTCGGGATCGTCGAGGCCACGACGGCGCTCGAGGGAAGCCGGTAGGTGCTCACGTCGTAGCGCAGGCCGTAGTCGAGCACCAGCTTCGGGCTCGCCTGCCAGCTGTCCTGGACGAACAGCCCCACCTGCGTATCGTCGAGGTCCGCCCGGGGAGCGCCGGAGATGTACTGGTAGACCGCCGGATAGGTGGAGGTGTCCGCCGGCTCGTCGATGCTCCCGTCGCCGTCGTCGTCCACGCCCACGATGCCGGGACACGGGACGATGGTGTCCCCGGCGTAGGCGCACTTGTTCACCCCGCGGATGTACCCGTCGCCCGGCTCGAACGGCCGGTCGGTGTTGTAGGTGAAATTCCCGTTCGGGTTGAAGGCCGTGCTGACGCTGGTGCGCGTCTGCGTGACATCCGCCCCGAACTTCAGGGCGTGGTCCCCGGTCCGCAGGTTCAGGTTCTCGACGAGCTGGAGCCGGTCCTCGTTGCGCAGCTGCTCGTTGAGGTTGTTCCCGCCGAAGATGCCGGACGGGCGCTGCACGCCGGGCCGGCTCGAGCTCGCGAACTCGTTGAACCGGGACCGGGAGTAGAGGAGCCGTCCCTCGTTGAGCAGGCTCTCCGAGACGACCGAGGTCAGCGTCGCCGCCAGCTGGAGGTCGTTTTCCTTCAGCAGGAAACCGGCCTCGGGGGTCGTGATCCCGCCGACATTGAGGTCGTTCGTCACGCGGTTGTCGCCCGAGAGCCTGACCATGAGCGTCTGGCTCGGCGACAGGTTGAAGTCGGTCCGGAAGAAGAGGTTGTCGTCCCGGTTCGGGGCCATGGCCCAGCCGCCGGGGACCAGGTAGCGATCGACGCCCGTGTACGGCACGACGTCGTTCGACTGCTGGTGCTCGTAGGCGAGGAAGAAGAACGCGCGGTCCTTGCGGAAGGGGCCGCTGAACGTGAAGCCTCCCGCGAAGCGGCTGCTGGTGCTCTGGTCCTCCCCGGAATCGGGCAGGGAGGACACGAACCCTCCCTCGTCGTTCCAGCGGCTCGAGGAGCCCTGGGAGAAGACGCTGCCGGCCAGCAGGTTCGTGCCCCGCTCGGTGACGATGTTCATCACCCCGCCGGCCGCCCGGCCGAACTCCGGCGCGAACTGGTGGGTCAGCACCACGAACTCGCGGATCACCTGCTGCGAGAAGAACGCGTTGAGCGCCGTCCCGCTCGTCCTGTCGTTGTTGTCGAGCCCGTCCACCAGGAAGCTGTTGGCGCGGCCCGACTGGCCGTTCACGACGAAAACCGCCCCCCGCTCGCCGTAGTAGTTCCCCGGGGGCGTGGGCCGGACCGCGGCGTCCATGAGCGCGAGATCGCTGGCGACCCGGCCCGGCAGCGGGAGCGTGTCCACCTGCGCGCCGGTCACGTGCAGCTCGCCCCCCGTCTGGCTCGAGTCCACGATCGGCGCATCACCCGTGACGGTGATCGTCTCGGTGATCCCGGCGCCGAGCGTCAGGTCGATGCGGAGCGTCTCCTGCAGGCGGAGCATGACGCTCCGGGCCTCGCTCTTCTGGTCCCCCGCAAAGGATGCGCTGACCCTCCACGCGCCCGGGCTGAGGGCCTCGATGCGGTACGAGCCGGCGCGATCGGTGAGCGCGCCGCGGGTCGCGCCGGTCTCCTCGTTGCGGGCCTGCACGACGGCGCCGGGGACCGGCTCCCCTCCCCGGGTCCGGACGGTTCCGACGACGATCGCCGACGTGGTCTGCGCGGTGGCGGACGGAGCCGGGAGCAGGAGGAACGCCGCCACCAGGGCGCACGCCAGGGCTGCCCGGTGCGAGGATCTCAACTCACTGCCCGTAGTGTCCCCACGGACCCGTACTCCCTGCCCCACCGCGGGCGACGACCAGAAAGAACTTCGTTTGATTGGGATTGACCGGATCGGGGTTCGCCGTCACGGTGGTGGTCGCCGGCCCCGTGTCGGCGACCAGGTAGGAGCTGGGCGGAACGAAGCCGGCCGCGGAAACCGGCGAATTCGCCCGGAGAACGCGATAGCCGCTCGCACAGGGGTCGGAGACGGCATTCCACGAAAACCGCATATCCCCTCCCCCCAGGTTCTGCAGGCGGAGCTCCCTGACCTCGGCCGTGGGAGCGCAACCGCTCCCGTTCGTCGCGGCCCGGACCTCGATCGGGTACTCGTAGCCGGGATCGCCCCGGACCTGGGTCGGGTAGAGCAGGCTTTCGAAGGTCGTGACCACGCCCGAAGAGGGATCGGTGAACTGGGACAGGGCCGTCACGGTGAAATAATAGACCGTACCGGGCGCGAGGCCCGACACCGTCGCCGTGGCCCCGCTGAAACCAACCTGGCCGGGGTTCCGGATCGAATCGAACGCGTAGGCCGTTGAGGCTCCGGAGTCGGTATCCCAGTAAACCTTGTAGCCGGTGATCCGGTGGGTGTCGAGACCCGGGTCCCACGAGATGTTCACGCTCGTGTTGGTGGCGCCGGTCGCCTGGATCGTCCGGGGCGGAAAGAGACCGAAATTGAGAAGGGCCGCAGCGGTGTCCGTGAAGTTGAACTGGGGATCGGTTGCGTTCTGCGCCGAATCGATCTCGGCGACGGTCCCGAGATGCGGGACCTGCCAGAGATAGAGAATCGTCTTCACGGGGTTGAGGCAGGTCCCGCAGGAATTCGAGAGGTAGACGCAGAAATCCGCAACCGTCCTGAACACCATCGCGTTGAACGAGTGTCCGGAAGGGAGGGTCACCACGCCCGTCTTGAGCGCCGTCCCCCCCTGCGTGCCCGCGTGTCCCGAGCCGGGGCTGACCCACAGCGGGCAGGAAAAGAGCACGTTGCAGGAGTCCGGTTGGCAGGGCCCGTTGTAGATCGACTTATCGCAGGTGAACGGAACCGACGACCAGGAGTCCCCCGGCTGGACGTAGTAGCCGGTCGCGTCGTGGTGGGCGAACTTCCACAGGGGTACCCGCGTCCGGTCGTCGGTCCAGCAGAACCGGCTCTCTCCCACGCCGAGGCTCCCCGAGACGTTTTCGTTCTGCGCCCCGGCCCGGAGCAGGTAGGTGACGTCGCTGCCCGCCGTCTCGACCCGCTCGCGGGCGGCGTTCGTGGTCGCGCGGCGCCCGGGCTCGTCGAAGTTCCGATCCAGGCGGTCCATCACCGCGCCGGGGGTGCTGTACCCGCACTTGGCGGCGTTGCAGGTTTCGGTGGCGTCAACGGGCGCGCTCGTGTTCGCGATCTCGACCTTCTGGCGGAGGATCGTCTGGGTCGTCCCGTTGCCGAGAGGAGCATTGACGGTGATCGTCTGGCCCGGGGGGCTGCTCATGTTCGTCACCGTCGCGAAGACGCCCGGCGCGGAGGAGAGCGCGATCCGGTCGAAGATCTTCAGGTCCCTCTGGATGTTGCTCCCCGTGCAGGCGATCGATGTCGTGTTGTTCGCGGTGGTCGTTCCCGCGATCGCGCGGCTCGCCGGCCCCGCCGTGAACTGCCAGGCGCTGGCGGCGAGCATGGCGGTCATGTCCGGATACCCCTGCGCGGTCAGCTCCGACACCGGCGTGCCTCCGCGGTCCCAGGCGTATCCGATCACCGTCCGCGATCGGCGCGACCATTTCCCCTTCGTAGAGCTTCGTCAGGCCCAGGGCGGAGGTGGCCGCATCGAGGAGCACGAATCCGCCGCCGACCCTCTTGCGCGCTCGCCCGTCGGCTCGTGGCCGGGCCCCAGATCTCGGCGACGATTCCGAGCCTTCGGGTCGATCCAACGGTGCATCAGGGACTTCCTGCGTCGTCCCCGGGCATCGCCATCCGGGCGCACGATCAGCGCACGCTGAAGAACCACCTCGCGCGGCCCTCCCGGCAGGGTGACCCTGCCGGTCCCCACCACCTCGACGTCGATCCGAATGCGCTCCGGCTCCTCCCTCCCGCTCTTCACCGAGCGTGAATGTCGATTTCGCCCCCAGGGCGAGCTCGGAGGGGTAGTTCTCCGGCTGAAGCCAGCGCGCCGCGCCGTCCGCTCCCGCCAGGTCGGAATAGACGGAGACCGTTCCCGGCGCCGGCGCCGGCGCTCGGGCCGCCGATCCAGGATCTTCACCGGGCCCCCGCCCGCCTGAAGGGTGCGGGAGCGGACCGCTCCCCGTTCCGGACCTCGCTCAGGTCCCAGCGGACCCTTCCCTCGGGCTGCGTCAGCTCGGCCGGAAGCGCCTGCGTCCGCGAGCAGCTCGCCCAGACGGAGCGGGTGGGCCAGCTCCCCTGCTGCGCCATGGCGGGGTCGACCGCCACGGCGGCGAGAGTCGCGAGCGCCAGCGAGAATCATCCGTCGGGTCAAGCCAGCCCTCCCTAGGTCGGTCTGGAGACCCCGGCCATCATGCCGGCTGCGGAGTCTAGCAACTTCCGGAGCCCGGGAATCCGGGCGCTCCGGGCCGGGGACGGCGACCCTCGGCGCCGCACATTCTCCCATCAGGATCCCCGGGAGGGGAACCAATTCTTCCCGTCGCCGCCGGCCCGGGCCGCAACCCCGGCCCAGGCCCGGCGCCGTCGCGGACTACCGCGCCTGATCCGCCCGGGCGCCGCCCTCCAGCGCCCGGGACGCGTCCCTGATCCAGTCCGCCGCCTCGGGTCCCGCCGCCGCCCCGCGCCGCGCGCGAGGCGAGCGCCCGCTCGTAGGCGGCGCGGCTCGCCTCGGGATCTCCCGTCGCCGCGAGCGCCTCGCCGAGGGCCAGCTGGTTCGGCGGGTAATCGGGCTCAGCCCGGCCGCCTTGCGCGCATGCTCGAGACCCCGCTCCGGGTCGCCCGGACCGGTGGGCCAGGCCGGCGCCCTGAGGTAGAGAAGGGCGAGGGCCCGGTCGGGCCCCCCTTCCTCGAGACCGGGATCCTTCTCGGCCGCCCGGCGGAACGCCTCCTCGATCTTCGGCAGCGCGCTGAGGCCGGTCGAGGGTTTCTCCCTCGCCCTCAGGCCCAGGGAAGCGCCGAGCCAGTAGTCGCACGCCGGTTCCGCCGGGGCGATCCGCCCGCACCACTGCGCGGCCTGAAGGGCCCTCGTCGCGGCATCGAGGCGCGCGTCGGGATCCTTGAGGTGCTCGGCCTGCCAGACCCCGGCGCGCGACATCCCGATCAGCCCCTCGACGCGCGTCAGGTCGGCCGCTGCCGCGGTCTGCCAGGTCTCCGACGCCTTCGAGACGCCCGGCTCGTCCTGCCTGCGGTAGAAGGACTCCGCGAGCGTCAGGAGACCTGGGACGTCCTCCCGCGTGAAGCCGGTCGCCGGGCCGACGAACGAGGCCAGCTGGGGCAGGTCGGGGATGGCCCGCGCGCAGCCGGCGAGCGCGAGGACGAAGCCCGACAGGAGGAACAGGAGCGCGGGGGTGACGCCCTTGTCTCGGTTCATTCCGTCCGTGCCTCCGTTGACCGGTTCACGGCGGAAGTGTAACCGAGCGCGGGAAGCCCCCGCATCCGGGCGGGAGGAGTCCTCTTCGCCGGCGCCCGGGGGGCGTCGCACGCACCCGCCGGCGCCCCGTGCGTGAGGCTGCGGAAGCCGCCGCGACCTCGTGTATGCTCGTTCGCTCGCCTCACCCCGGCCCGGCCCGCCCACGCGGCGCCGCCCCTCCAGGCCCCGGGCGGGGCCGCAGGAGAGATGGCCGCGAGCAACCAGGGGTTTCTGGATCGCGTCTTCCGCTTCGTCGTCGCGAAGCGATGGTGGATTCTCGCCTTCTACGTCCTGCTCCTGCCGCCCGCGATCGTCTCCTCGCTGCGGGTCGAGCACGACAACTCGCTCGACAAGCTGATCGTCCGGAGCGATCCGGACTACATCAACACCAAGGCTTTCGAGAAGGTCTTCGGCTCGGGCGAGTACGTCATGCTGCTCGCCGAGGCGCAGGACCCGTTCGCGCCCGAGGTGCTCGCCCGGATCGACGCGATCGAGAAGCGGCTGCTCGAGATCGGCAGGAGGGACGGGGAGGCGCCGGCCGAGGACGGCCCGCCCGTCGAGCCGAGCTCGGCGCTGACCGCCTTTCGCCAGGCGAGGGGCCGGTTCGAGGCGACCCCGGAGCAGGCCGACGGCGTTCCGGACGTTCGCCACCGGCACGAGCCTGTTCCGCGAGCAGGGACTGATCGGCGAGGACTTCTTCGCCATCCCGGTCGTCCTGCGCAACCGCGACGCCGCCGACCTGCGCCGGCTCCTCGGCGCGATCGACTACACGATCGCCGGCTTCCAGAAGAACCCCGCCCCGCTGCTCGCGCTGCGCAAGATCGGTGGCGCGTACGTGAACGCCTACCTCGACGCGGAGACGGCGCGCTCGACGGCCCGCTTCATGCCGTTCTTCGGCCTCCTGCTGCTCGGCCTGAACTTCGCGCTCTACCGCTCGTTCCGCGCCCTGTTCGCGTTCATCATCACGCTCGGCGTTTCCGTCGCCCTGACGATGGGGTTCGTCGGGGTCACGGGCGGGGTGCTGACCATCGTCTCGCCGCTCGTGCCGATGACGATCCTCATCACGGCCACGGCGACCCTGGTCTACATCCACTCCCGCTACGTGGACCACCCGGAGGGAGATCCGGTCGAGGACCACCAGATCTTCGCCCTGAAGAACAAGTTCACCGCCTGCACCGCGTCGCTGTTCGCCACGGCGGTCGGCTTCGCGGCCCTCGCGGTCTCGCAGATCCGGCCGATCCGGCAGATGGGGCTCTGGGTCGCCGTCGGGCTCTTCTTCACCTGGATCGTCGTCTTCACGCTCTTCCCCGCGCTGCAGCGGATCCTCAACACCCCCACGCACCTCGAGCGCCGCACGGCGGGCCACTGGCTGCACGGCCTCGCCGAGCGGCTGCCCCGCTTCTCGTACCGCTGGCGGTGGCCCCTCGTGATCGGCTCGCTCGTTCTGTGCGCCGTGGGAGCGGTCGCGATCTTCGGGATCCCGGGCCTGCTCTCCCCGATGCGCCTCGAGACGAACGGCGTCGAGTACATCAACCACCGCTCCCAGCTCTACCAGGACACGAAGCGCTTCGAGCAGGTGATCGCGGGGCTGTCGGTGACCGAGGTCTGGCTCAAGGGGGAGCCGGCCGCCCTGACCGACCCCGAAACGCTGCGCGGGCTCGACCGGTTCCAGGAGAGCCTCCGGAAGGAGGCAGGGGTGGGGGCCGTGGTCGGGCCCACGACGGTCCTGCGGATGCTCCGGTACATCGGCGGCGGCGGGGACCGGTTTCCCGAGGACCCCGAGGAGGTCCGCAAGCTGGCGACCGACCTCGAGCTGCTGCGCCCGACGCAGAGCGACGCTCCAGGGGTTCGTCGATCCGGCCTTCTCGCAGACGCACATCGTGGTGATCAGCAAGGCGGTCGACTACGAGGCGTTCCACCGCCTCGACACGCTGATCCGCGAGAGGTGGGCCCACGCGGTGGGCCTCGTCCCCGCCCTGGCGGGGTTCGAGCTGAAGACCGTCGGCGCGGGGCCCCTGCAGGCGAAGATCGCCCACCACCTGGTGCCCACCCTCGTCGAGAGCTTCGCGATCACGGTGGTCATCATCTTCTGCGCCTTCCTCATCGTCTTCCGCGGGAACTGGACGGCGCGCCTGATGGCGATGATCCCTTCGCTCTTCGCGATCCTGGTGATGTTCGCCGTCATGCGGGTGACCGGGATGGCGCTGAACGTGGCCACGATCCTGATCGCCTCGACGGTGCTCGGCACCTCGGAGAACGACCAGATCCACTTCTTCTTCCACTACCTGGAGGGGCGCCGCGGCGGCACGGCGGAGCAGGGGTTCGTGCACACCTTCCGGATCGCGGGGCGGGCGATCTTCTTCGCGACGATCATCAACGCGGGCGGGTTCCTCGCGTTCGCGTTCGCCGACCTGCCGCCGATGCGCCAGTTCGGCATCCTGACGGCGCTCGCGTTCCTGCTGTCGATGCTCGCCGACTTCACGGCCCTGCCCGCGGCGCTCTGGATCATCCACCGCGAGAAGCCGGGCGCACGCGACGGGGAGCCGTGACGCGCCGCGGCGAGCCGGGCGCGGCGGGACCAGGCTCCGGCGGCGGCGGGAGGGAGCGTGCCCGATGACCGGTGAGGCACGAGCAGGGACCCTCCACCACCTGGAGTTCTACGTCGCCGACCTCGCGGCGGCAGTCGCGTTCTGGAGGTGGCTCCTCGCGCGGCTGGGATACGAGGAGTACCAGAGCTGGCCCGGGGGACGGAGCTGGCGTCTCGGGGAAACCTACCTGGTGTTCGTCCAGTCCGAAGAGCGCTTTTCCGGCATCCCCTACCACCGCTGCCGGCCCGGCCTGAACCATCTCGCGTTCCACGCGGGCCCGCGGCGGCAGGTCGATGAGCTGACCGAGGAGGCGAGAAGGCGCGGAGCCCGGATCCTCTACGAGGACCGGCACCCCTTCGCGGGCGGCCCCGACCATTACGCCGTCTTCCTCGAAGACCCGCAGCGGATCAAGGTCGAGCTGGTCGCCTCCGGCTGAGCCGGCGTCCGGGGGAGAGCGCGCTGGAGAGCCTCCGCGGGTCCCTCGGCCCTGCGAATCGCGCTGCCCCGCGCCCCGGGCGGCCGGCCGGGGGAAGCCGGCCGCCGGGCGCGGCGCCGCTCGCCCGGGGTGACCCGAGCGCCGTGCGGTGCGCGCGTGCTGCGGCGGCCGCGTGCGGCGCCGGTACCGTTCGGCTATTCTGGGGCCATGGCGAAACCGACCCTGATCGCACGCTGGCCGGACCCTTTCGATCGCCCCCGCTCCAGCAGGAAGCGCCGGAGCGTTCTCGCCGTGACCACCGGCGCCCGCAGCGCGTGGGTCACGCTGATCGTCGGCGCGCTCCTGTCCGCGTGCCTCGCGCCCGTGATGGCCGGTGATGCCGTCGCTCCACCGCCACCCCCCGGCGGCGCGGGGGCCGAGGGACCCGCGCGCGCGGGCGCGGGCCGGTTCATCGTTCTGTGCGCGCCGGGAATGCCCGGCAACACCGTGCAGGCCCAGCCGACGATGGACCAGTTCGCGGGGTACGTCGAGAAAGCGGCCGGCTGGCCCGCGGGAACGCTCGGCGCGGTCTACTACGAAACCGAGAAGGGGGGGCTCGAGCGGTTCGCCGCGAAGGACGCGGCGCTCGCGCTCGTCCCGGTGCCGTTCTTCCTCGAGCACGGCGCGAAGCTCGGGCTGAAGCCGCTCCTGCAGGTGGAGCAGGAATCGGGGCCGAACGAAGAATGGAGTCTCGTCGCGCGCAAGGGGCAGCTCCCCTCGGCCGCGGCGCTCGCCGGCTGGGAGCTCACGGGGATGCCGGGCTACTCGCCCGCCTTCGTGAGGGGCCCGGTCCTCGGCAGGTGGGGAGCCGTCCCGCCGACCGCGAAGATCACGTTCTCGGCCGGCGCCCTCTCGGCGCTGCGGCGCGCCGCCTCCGGCGAGAAGGTCGCGGTCATCCTGGACCGCGCCGGCGCCGCCTCGCTCGCCTCCCTGCCGTTCGGCAAGGACCTCGAGGTCGTGGCGAAGTCGAAGCCGGTCCCCGCGAGCGTCCTGTGCTCGGTCGGCGACCGGTTCGGGGCCGCGGAAACCGCGAAGCTGACCGACGCTCTCCTCGGCATGTCGAAGGCGCCCGCGGGCACGGAGCTCCTCACCACCATGAGGATCCGCAGGTTCGTGCCGCTCGACAGGAAGGCGCTCGACGCCGCCCGGGAGGCGTTCAAGGCCGCCTCGGCGCCGTCGAAGCCCTAGCCCGCGGCTACGAAGCGACGAGCTGGCGCAGCACGTACTGCAGGATCCCGCCGTGCCTGTAGTAGGCGATCTCCTGCGGCGTGTCGAGGCGCACGGGGGCCCTGAACTCGACGGTCTTCCCGTCCTCCCCCTTCGCGCGCACGACGACCTCGCGCCCCGCCGCGAACCCCGTCTCGACCCCCTTCGCGAGCCCCGCGATCTCGAAGACCTCCCGGCCCGTCAGGCCGAGCGATTCGGCGGAGACCCCCTTCGGGAACTCGAGCGGGATGATCCCCATCCCGACGAGGTTGCTGCGGTGGATCCGCTCGAACGACTCCGCGATGACGGCGCGCACGCCCAGGAGCATCGGGCCCTTGGCCGCCCAGTCGCGCGAGGAGCCGGTCCCGTACTCCTTGCCCGCGAGCACGATGAGCGGCACCTTCTCCTCCGCGTACTTCACCGCGGCGTCGTAGATCGACATCCTGTCGCCGCCCGGAAGGTGGACCGTCTCGCCCCCCTCGACGCCCGGGAGCATCCGGTTCTTGATCCGCGTGTTGGCGAACGTGCCCCGGGCCATGACCTCGTGGTTGCCGCGCCGCGCGCCGTAGGAGTTGAAGTCGGCCGGCGCGACGCCGCAGGCCTGCAGGTACTTCCCCGCGGGGCCCGCCGCCGCGATCGATCCGGCCGGCGAGATGTGGTCGGTCGTGATGCTGTCCCCGAAGACGGCGAGCACGCGCGCTCCGGCGATATCCCTGACCGCGGCCGGCTGCGCCGGCATGTCCACGAAGTACGGTGGCTCCTTCACGTACGTCGAGGCGGCGTCCCACGCGTAGGTGTCCCCGGCGGGCACCTCGAGGGCGCGCCAGCGCTCGTCCCCCGCGTAGACGTCGGCGTAGCTCCGCCGGAACATCTCCGAGCGGACGGCAGCCTGGATCGCGTCGGCCACCTCCTTCGGCGAGGGCCAGATCTCCCGCAGGTAGACCGGCTTGCCGTCCTTCCCCTCGCCGAGCGGCTCGTTCTCGAGATCCACGTCGATCCGCCCCGCGAGGGCGTAGGCGACCACGAGGGGCGGCGAGGCGAGGTAGTTGGCCCGGACCTCGGCGTGCACGCGCCCTTCGAAGTTCCGGTTCCCGCTGAGGACCGACACGGCGACGAGGCCGCCCTCCTTGATCGCGCGCGAGACCTCGGCCGGCAGCGGTCCGCTGTTCCCGATGCAGGTGGTGCAGCCGTAGCCGACCAGGTTGAACCCGAGCGCTGTCGAGGTAGGGGGTGACGCCCGCGTCGTTCAGGTAATCGGTGACCGCCTTCGAGCCCGGCCCGAGGCTGGTCTTGACCCACGGCTTGCTCGCGAGGCCGCGCGTCCACGGCCTTCTTCGCGAGAAGCCCGGCGGCCATCATCACCGAGGGGTTCGAGGTGTTGGTGCACGAGGTGATCGCGGCGATCACGACCGCGCCGTGGCCGATCGCCTGCGTCGCGGCGGGGGCGGTGGCGACGGCGGTGGCGGCCTTCGCCGCGCTCGACGCCGCGGGCGCGCCCGCCTTCCCGGCGGGGGCTCCCTTCATCGCCTCGAGCCCGTCGAGGAAGCTCTTCTTCACCTCGCCGAGCCGCACGAGGTCCTGGGGCCGCTTCGGCCCCGCGAGGCTCGGCTGCACCGAGCCGAGGTCCAGGTCGAGGACGTCCGTGTACGCCGTCCCCTCGCCCGTGCCGGTCCGCCAGAGCCCCTGCTCCTTCATGTACGCCTCGACGAGCGCGACGAGCTCGGCGGGGCGGTCCGTGAGGCGCAGGTACTCGATGCTCGCGCCGTCCACCGGGAAGATGCCGCACGTCGCCCCGTACTCGGGCGCCATGTTGGCGAGCGTCGCCCGGTCGGCGAGGGGCAGGATCTCCAGCCCCGGGCCGAAGTACTCGACGAACTTCCCGACGACCCCCTTCTTGCGGAGCAGGTGGGTGACCGTGAGCACGAGGTCGGTCGCGGTCGCCCCCTCGGCCAGCCGGCCGTGCAGGCGCACGCCGACGACCTGCGGGATCAGCATCGACATCGGCTGGCCCAGCATCGCCGCCTCCGCCTCGATCCCGCCCACGCCCCAGCCGAGCACGCCGATGCCGTTGATCATGGTCGTGTGCGAGTCGGTGCCGACCACCGTGTCGGGGAAGGCCAGCGGCGCCCCGCCGTCCTGCGCGCCCGTCATGACGACCCGGGCGAGGTACTCGAGGTTCACCTGGTGGACGATGCCCGTGTCGGGCGGGACCACCTTCAGGCCGCGCAGCGCCATCTGCCCCCAGCGCAGGAACGCGTACCGCTCGCGGTTGCGCTCGAATTCCTTCGCGGCGTTCGTCGCGAAGGCGGCCGCGGTCCCGTACTCGTCGACCTGCACCGAGTGGTCGATGACGAGCTCGACCGGGAAGAGCGGGTTGATCTTCTTCGGGTCGCCCCCCATCCGCTTCATGGCCGAGCGCATGGCCGCGAGGTCCACCACCGCCGGCACGCCCGTGAAGTCCTGCAGGAGCACGCGCGCGGGCGTGAACGCGATCTCGCGCGACGGGCGCGGCCTTCGCGTCCCACCGGGCGATCGACTCGATCTGCTCGGCCGTGACGGCGAAGCCGTCCTCGCAGCGCAGCAGGTTCTCCAGGAGGATCCGCAGCGCGTAGGGGAGCCGCGAGACCGCGTACCCCTTCTTTTCGAGCGCCTCGAGCCGGTGAATCCGGTAGGTGCGCCCTCCCACGTTCAGGGTCGAAAGCGTTCCGAAGCTGTTCTTCATCGGTGTTGTCTCTCCGTATGCGATCCGCACCGCCGCTCCGGCGCCGGGCCCATCCTCACCGATCGTTGCCCACCGCCCGCAAGCGGCCACCGTGTTTCGTTGACGCGCGAGGGCACAGTTTACACCCGCGGCCCACGCTCCCGGAGGGGCGCCGCGGCCTGCCGTCCCCGCCCCGCGCGCGGCCTGCGCCCCCTACTCGCCGATCAGGTGCGCCGAGACCTGCCGCCGGTGCGGGGCGCGGCGGTGCTCGTAGAGGTGGATCCCCTGCCAGGCGCCGAGCGCCGGAGCGCCGCGCACGACCGGGATCGAGAGGCTCGTCTGCGTGAGCGCGGTCCGGATGTGCGAGGGCATGTCGTCGGGCCCCTCGTCGTTGTGGCGGTACAGGGACGGGTCCTCGGGGACCTGCCTGCGGAAGAAGCTCTCGATGTCGCGGGGGACGTCCGGGTCGGCGTTCTCCTGGATCAGGAGCGACGCCGAGGTGTGCCGCGCGTGGAGCGTCAGGAGCCCCGTCCGGATCCCGGTCGAGGCGACCCATGCCAGCACCTCGTCCGTGAACGGGTAGAGCCCCTGCCCGTGGGTCAGGATCTGGAATTCGCGCGTGAACTGCTTCATCGCCTCACCGGGGACGATTCTGCCGCATCCGGACGCGCCGTGCACGCCCGCCGCCGCGAAACCGGGCCAGCAGCCGTCCAGGATCGTCAACGCCGGACTCTCACAACGGCTGGCCCGGTGAAGGGGGGCAGGTCAGTCGCGATCGGCTCGGGCAACGCGGCCCGCGCCGGCGCCCGGCCGCAGAAGCGAATGGGGGTCGCCCCCGCGCCCCGCTCCTAGGTCCGGTGCAGGGGCTGGGGATCGGGCCGGTGCTCGTGGGCGTGATAGGAGGAGCGGACGAGCGGGCCCGCGACGACGTGGCCGAACCCGAGCGAGAGGGCGAACTCGCGCAGCGCCGCGAACTCCTCCGGGGAGACGAACCGGTCGACCGGCAGGTGCTCCTTCGTGGGCTGCAGGTACTGGCCCACCGTCAGAACCTCGACTCCGGCGTCGCGGATGTCGCGGAAGGTCTCGCGAAGCTCGTCGTCGGTCTCGCCGAGCCCGACCATCAGGCCGGTCTTGACGCGGAAGCGGTAGGCCCCGCCTGCGGCTGTCTGCGGAAGGGAGAGCGTCGCGGGCGCTGCGCCCCGGGCGCCGCCGGCGCGCGTTGCGCGCCCCGGCTGCGCCGCCATCCGGTCGCGGACCTCCGCCGCGGCCGCGCAGGAGCGCGAGGGAGTGCTCGTAGCGCGAGCCGGGGCGCGCCTTGCGGTACATCCGCCGGACCGTCTCCATGTTGTGCGAGAAGACCTCGGGGCGCGCCGCGAGGATCGTCTCGAGCGCCTCGGACACCCCCTTGAAGTCGGGCGTCAGGACCTCGACGGCGCAGCCGGGGTTCGCGGCGTGGACCGCCTCGATGACCCGCGCGAAGTGGCCGGCCCCGCCGTCCGGGAGGTCGTCGCGGTCCACGGAGGTGATCACGGCGTGCGCGAGGCCCAGGTCCCGGACCGCCCCCGCCACGCGCTCCGGCTCGTCCGCGTCGGGAGGGCGCGAGGGCATGCCGCTCGTGACCGCGCAGAACCCGCAGCGGCGCGTGCAGACCTCGCCCAGGATCATGAAGGTCGCCGTGCGGTTCCCCCAGCACTCGAAGATGTTGGGGCAGCGCGCCTCCTCGCAGACGGTCGTGAGCTTCAGCCCGTCCATCATCCGGCGCACCTCGGCGAACTCCTCGTTCGTCCGGAGGCGGATCCTCAGCCACTCGGGACGCCGCTGTCCGTGCGGACGCTCACCGGCCCGCTCCGCACGCCCGGTCAGCGGCCGGCCCGGCCGGTTCCCCGTCGAGCCACGCGAAGACCTCACGGAACCGCGCCTCGAGCCGGTCCATCGCCTCCTCCGGCGCGACGGGCCGCCCGAGCAGGCGCGACAGGCTCGTCACCCCCCGCCCGCGGATCCCGCACGGCACGATCACATCGAACAGCGACAGGTCGTTCGCGGCGTTGAACGCGAACCCGTGGGAGGTGATCCAGCCCGAGTTGAGGCGCACGCCGATCGCCCCGAGCTTCTCGCGTCCCGCCCAGATCCCGGTCAGCCCCTCGACCCGCGCCGTTTCCACGCCGAAATCGCGCGCCGCCAGGATCATGACCTCCTCGAGGTCGCGCAGGTACCGGTGGGTGTCGCGCCGCTCGCCGCGCAGGGCGACGATCGGGTAGCCGACCACCTGCCCCGGGCTGTGCAGCGTCACGTCCCCGCCCCGGCCCGTCTCGAACAGCGCGATCCCGCGCGCCGCGAGCCGCGCCCGGTCGAAGAGGACGTTCGCCGGGTCGGCGCCGCGCCCGAGCGTCACGACCGCGTCGTGCTCGAGCAGGACGAGCGTGTCGGGGGCGGCGCCGCGGCGACGCTCCTCGACGAGCCGCTCCTGCAGCGCCAGCCCGTCGGCGTAGGAGAGGCATCCCGGCCGGAGCACGGCGAGTTCAGACCATCGCCTCATCGAACTCCTGGAGGGTCTTCTTCACGCGGTTCATGAACTTGTCGGCCATCGCCCCGTCCACGAGGCGGTGGTCGTAGGAGATGCCGAAGTAGGCCCGCGTGCGGATCGCGATCGCGTCGTCGACGACGACCGCGCGCTTCTCGATCGTCCCCACGCCCAGGATCGCGACCTGGGGCTGGTTGATGATCGGCGTCCCGAACAGCGAGCCGAACACGCCCGGGTTCGTGATCGTGAAGGTGCCGCCCGCGACCTCGTCCGGCTTGAGCTGCTTGTTGCGGGCCCGCGTCGCCAGGTCCTGCGCCGCCTTGGCGAGCCCCGCGAGGCTCAGGTCCTGCGCGTTCTTCACGACCGGGACGATCAGGCCCCAGTCCAGGGCCACGGCCATGCCGAGGTTGATGTCCTTCTTGTAGATGATGTCGTACCCGTCGATCGAGGCGTTGACCTCGGGGCACTCGATCAGCCCGTCCACGACCGCCTTCATGATGAACGGCATGTAGGTCAGGTTGACCCCGTGCCGCTCCATGAAGGCGTCCTTCTTCGCCGCGCGGATCTTCGCCACGCGGTGCATGTCCATCTCGAAGACGGTGGTCACGTGCGCCGAGGTGCGGCGCGACATGATCATGTGGTCGGCGATCTTCCGCCGCATCGCCGTCATCGGGACGCGCTCGATCCGCTCGCCCGGCGCGTAGGCCGCGACGGTGCGGACCGGCTCGCCGGCCGGGGCGGCCGGGCCGGGCGGGCGCGGCGGCGCCGCCGGATTCCACGTAGTCGAGGATGTCCTTCTTGGTCACGCGCCCGGAGATCCCGGTCCCCGAAAGCGAGGCGATGTCGACCCCGTGCTCGGCGGCGATCTTCCTCACGACGGGCGAGGAGCGGGTGCGGAGCCGCTCCTCGAGCGAGCCGGCCGGACCCCGGGGGGCAGCGGCGGGCGCGGGTGCGGGCGCGGCCGGGCGGCGGGGCGCCGCGGGCGGCGCGCGGGCGGAGCGGCGGCCGCGGGCGGCGGGCGCGGACGGGGCGGAAGCCCCCGCCGCCGCGGCGGCCCCTTCGGCGTCGATCACGGCGACGACCGTCTTGATCGCCACGGTCTCGCCTTCCTTGACCATGATCTCCCGGAGGACGCCGGCCGCGGGGGACGGGATCTCCGCGTCCACCTTGTCGGTCGAGATCTCGAACAGCGGCTCGTCGCGCCCGACCTTCTCGCCGGGCTTCTTCAGCCACTTGACGACCGTCCCCTCCTGGATGCTCTCCCCCATCTGCGGCATGATCACGTCGACTGGCATTGATTCACCTCGAAGGCGCGTCGGGCGCGCCGGAACAAACCCTTGCGGCCCGCGCGGGGCCCCGTCCGTGTCCGCTCTCAGCGAGAATCGCTAAGTTTAGCAATTCCCCGAAAAAACGCCATTCCCCTTCGCCCGCCGGCAGAGGTCCGCCCCGGATCAGCCGCGGACGTCAGCGCCGGGCTGACCGGTCCGCCCCGCTCGGCCACGGACGCGCAGCGGCCGTCGGCTGCATCGGGGCCGGGAACCGCCCCGCCCCTGGCTCGCTAATAGGCGGCCAGCTTGCGCGCCGCCGCGATGACCTTGTCCGCGTTCGGCAGATAGAAGTCCTCGAGCGGCGGCGCGTACGGGATCGGCGTGTCGGGCGCCGTGACGCGCAGGACCGGCCCGTCCAGGTGCTCGAACGCCTCCTCGTTGATCGTCGCCGCGATCTCGCCCGCGATCCCCCCCGTGCGCGTGTCCTCGTGGACGACCAGCACCTTGCCCGTCTTCTTCGCCGAGGCGACGATCGCCTCGCGGTCGAGCGGCAGGAGCGTGCGCAGGTCGATCACCTCGGCCGAGACCCCCTCGCGCTCGAGCGCGTCGGCGGCGTCGAGGCAGTGGTAGAGCATCGCGCCGTACGTGATGATCGTGAGGTCGCGTCCCCTCGCGCCGCACGGCCGCCTTCCCGATCGGCACGACGTAGTCCTCGTCGGGGACCTCGGCCCGCACCCGCGGCAGCCGGTACAGGTACTTGTGCTCGAAGAAGATGACCGGGTCCTCGTCGCGGATGGCGGCCTTCATCAGCCCCTTCGCGTCGTAGGCCGTCGCGGGCTGCACGACCTTCAGGCCGGGCGTGTGCACGTAGTGCATCTCGGGGCTCTGCGAGTGGAACGGGCCGCCGCGCACGCCCGCCCCGGCCGGGCCCCGGATGACGATCGGCACGCCGGCGCCCCAGCGGTAGCGGCACTTGGCCGCGAAGTTCGTGATCTGGTCGAAGGCGCACGCGATGAAATCCGCGAACTGCATCTCGGCGACGGGCCGCAGGCCGACGAGCGCCGCGCCGATCGCGGCGCCGACGATGGCCGATTCCGCGATCGGGGTGTCGATCACGCGCGCGGCCCCGAACTTCTCGAGCATTCCCGCGGTCGCCTTGAAGGCGCCCCCGTAGGCGCCCACGTCCTCGCCGAGGACGAACACGCGCTCGTCGCGCTCCATCTCCTCCCACAGTCCCCGGCGGATCGCTTCCAGGTAGGTCAGCTGGGCCATTGCGGGACCTCGTTCACCCTGAAGGGGACGCTCGCGGCGCGCCCCGTTCTCACATCACCCCCAGGAAGGACCGCCGTCCGGCTCCCCGGCGTAGAGGCCGCCGAGCGCCGTCTCGGGGGCGGGCGCGGGACAGGATTCCGCCCACGCGAGATCCCCGTCGAGGCTCTTCCCGATCCGGGCGGCCGTCTCCTCGAGCCCGGCCCGCGTCGCGAACCCGTCCGGCCACCAGCCGCTCCTCGATCCGGCGGATCGGGTCCTTGTCCTTCCACTCCTTCACCAGCTCCGGCGGAAGGTACGAGGCGTCGTCGTGCTCGGCGTGGCCGACCAGGCGGAAGGTCCGCGCCTCGATGACGGTCGGCCCCCCGCCGGCCCGCGCCCGGGCCGCGGCGGCGCGCACGGCGTCGTGCAGCTCCGCGGCGTCGTTCCCGTCCACGCCCACGCCGGCGCAGCCGTACGCGGTCCCGCGGACCGTGAAATCGCCCTGGCGGGTCTGCCGCGCGCCGGGCGTCGAGTAGGCGAAGCCGTTGTTCTCGATCACGACGATGAGGGGCAGGCGCCGCACGGCGGCGAAGTTCATCCCTTCGTGGAAGGCCCCCGTGCTGGTGCCCCCGTCCCCGATCCAGGTGAGGCAGACGCGGTCCGAGCCGCGCAGCTTCAGGCCCAGGGCGCAGCCGGCCATGACGCAGACCGTCTCGCCGAGCGAGCTGATCGCCGCCACGACGCCCCGGCCCGCCACGTCGCCCATGTGGTGCGCCGCCTCGCGCCCGCCCGTCGGGCCGGCGGCGCGGCCGAGGTACTGCGCGAAGCACTCGCGCGGGGTGAAGCCGCGCGCGAGGAGGGCCCCGAGGTCGCGGAAAAGCGGGGCGATCAGGTCCCCCTCCTCGAGCGCCACGGCCGGCGCCACCGAGGCGGCTTCCTGGCCCAGCGAGCGGAAGAGCGATCCCGCGATCTTCCCCTGGCGGTAGAGGCTCGCGAGGCGCTCTTCCACGCTGCGCGTGAGGCGCATGACGTGGTGAAGCCGGATCAGCGTCTCGCGGCCCGGACCGTCGCGCCGGGGCACTACCGGCTCCTCGCCCCCGCCAGGGCCTTCGCGGCGTCCTGGAAGAAGTGGATCGCGCGCCCGTGCAGCGCCATCGCCGCCTCCCCCATCGCCTCGGAGAGGGTCGGGTGGGGGTGGATGGCGTGGATCATTTCCTCGCCCGTCGTCTCGAGCTGCAGGCCCAGGCTCGCCTCGGCGATCAGCTCCGTGGCGCGCGGGCCGATGATGTGCACGCCCAGGACCTCGTCGAGCTTCGCGTCCGCGACGATCTTCACGAACCCGCCCGTGTCCCCGAGGATCGCGGCCTTGCCGATCGCCGCGAACGGGAACCGGCCGGTCCGGACCTCGATGCCGCGCCGCTTCGCCTCGGCCTCGCTCAGGCCGCAGCTCGCGACCTCGGGATCGCAGTAGGTGCACGCGGGGATCCGGTCGTAGTTCACGGGGTGCGGGTTCGTTCCCGCGATCGCCTCGGCCGCGACGTGCCCCTCGTGGCTCGCCACGTGGGCGAGGGCCGGGGTCGGGACGAGGTCGCCGATGGCGTAGATGCCCGGCTCGTCGGTGCGCATCATCGCGTCCACCTTCACGAAGCCGCGCTCGACCTTGACCCGGGTCTTCTCCAGGCCCAGCCCCTCGGACACGGGCCGCCGCCCGACCGCGACGAGCAGGACCGCGGCGCTGTAGGAGACCGGCTTGCCGGCCTGGGTCGCCGTCACGCGTCACGCCGTCCTTCGTCTTCTCGACCTTCTCGACCTTCGTGTCCACGGCGACCGTGATGCCGCGCTTGCGGAAGGCGCGGGCGATCTCGGCGGAGATGTCCTCGTCCTCGAGCGGCAGGGCGCGGGGCAGGAGCTCGAGGACGGTCACCTTCGCCCCGAAGCGCGCGTAGATCGAGGCGAACTCCATCCCCACCGCGCCGGCCCCGAGGACGATGAGCGATTCCGGGACCTTCCCGAGGTTCAGGGCGTCGTCGCTCGAGATGATCCGCTCCCCGTCGAACTCGAAGCCGGGCAGGGCGCGCACGGCGCTTCCGGTCGCGAGGATCACGCTCTTCGCTTCGATCGCGCGGACCACCTTGCCGTCCACGACGACCTCGACCGAGCGCGGCGAGGCGAGCCGCCCGAAGCCGCGGACCGACTCGACCCCGTTCCGCTTCAGGAGACCCTCGACCCCCTTCGCCATCTGGCCGACGACGCCGCCCTTGTAGGCGTGCATCTTCGCGAGGTCGAGCGCCACGCCCTCGGCCTTGACGCCGAACCGCTCACCGTGGCGCGACGCCTCCAGGAGCTCGGCGGTGTGCAGCATCGCCTTGGTGGGGATGCAGCCCCAGTGGAGGCAGGTGCCCCCGGGGGCCGGGGCCTTCTCGATCATGGCGGTCCGCAGACCGAGCTGCGCGGCGCGGATCGCCGCGACATACCCTCCGGGCCCGCCCCCGATCACGACGACGTCGAGGGGCGATTGTGGATCGGCCAACGTTTATCCTCCCTGGGTGCCGGCGATCTTCAGGGTCGAGTTGTACTTTTCGACCTCGCGGTTGATGTGCATCGAGCAGAACTTGGGCCCGCACATGGAGCAGAACTCGGCGTTCTTGAAGTACTCGTCCGGCAGCGTCTCGTCGTGCATGCTGCGGGCCGTCTCCGGGTCGAGCGCCAGGCGGAACTGCTCGTTCCAGTCGAAGGCGTAGCGGGCGCGGGAGAGCGCGTCGTCGCGGTCGCGGGCGCCGGGGCGCTTGCGGGCGATGTCGGCGGCGTGGGCGGCGATCTTGTAGGCGATGATCCCCTGGCGCACGTCGTCCGGGTTCGGCAGGCCCAGGTGCTCCTTGGGCGTGACGTAGCAGAGCATCGCGGCCCCCGACCAGCCCGCGATCGCCGCGCCGATGGCGCTCGTGATGTGGTCGTAGCCCGGGGCGATGTCGGTCACCAGCGGCCCGAGGACGTAGAACGGGGCCTCGTGGCAGAGCTCCATCTCCTTGCGGACGTTCATCTCGATCTGGTCCATCGGGACGTGCCCGGGCCCCTCGATCATGACCTGCACGTCCTGCTCCCAGGCGCGCAGCGTCAGCTCGCCGAGCGTCTTCAGCTCGGCGAACTGGGCCGCGTCGGAGGCGTCCGCGAGGCAGCCGGGCCGCAGCCCGTCGCCGAGCGAGAGGGCGACGTCGTAGCGCCGGCAGATCTCCAGCAGCCGGTCGAAGCTGTCGAACAGGGGGTTCTGCCGGCGGTGGTGCAGCATCCACTGCGCCATCAGCGACCCGCCGCGGCTCACGATGCCGGTGATCCGGCCGGTGACGAGCGCCAGGTGCTCGCGCAGCACGCCGGCGTGGATGGTCATGTAGTCGACCCCCTGCTTCGCCTGGTACTCGATCACCTCGAAGAGCAGGTCGGCCGTGAGGTCCTCGGGATTCTTGACCATCTGCAGGGCCTGGTAGATCGGCACCGTCCCGATCGGGACCGGGCTCGCCCGCAGGATCGCCTCGCGGATCGCGTTGATGTTCCCGCCGGTGGACAGGTCCATGACCGTGTCGGCGCCGAAGTGGATCGAGATCCTCAGCTTCTCGAGCTCCCCCTCGATGTTCGAGGTCACGGCCGAGTTGCCGATGTTCGCGTTGATCTTGCAGGTGGCCGCGATGCCGATCGCCATCGGCTCGAGCTCGGGGTGGTTCACGTTCGCCGGGATGATCATCCGGCCCCGGGCGACCTCGGAGCGGACCAGCTCGGGATCGAGCCCCTCGCGCTTCGCGACGTAGGCCATCTCCTCGGTCACGACTCCCTTGCGGGCGTAATGAAGCTGCGTCACGTTCTCTCCCTGGCGGGAGCGCACCCATTCGGCTCTCATCTCCGTTGTCCTCGAATGTTCCGACCTGTGGTGCCTGCCGGACCACTATTCTAGCGCGCCTCGGCCCCGGCCTACCTCGCGTAATCGATGGCCCGCGTCTCGCGGATGACCGTCACCTTGATCCTGCCGGGGTAGTCCATCTCGGCCTGGATCCGCTTGGCGAGGTCCGAGGCGAGCATCGCCGCGTGCGCATCGTCGATCTTCTGGTGGTGGCAGATCACCCGCAGCTCGCGTCCCGCCTGGATCGCGTAGGACTGCTCGACGCCGTCCATCGAGTTCGCGAGGCTCTCGAGCTTCTCGACCCGCTTCACGTAGTCCTGCAGGGTCTTGCGCCGCGCTCCGGGGCGCGCCCCGGACAGGGCGTCGGCGGCCGCGACCAGCACCGAGATCGGCGAGATCACCTCGCAATCGTCGTGGTGGCTCGCGATCGCGTTGATCACGATCTCGGGCTCCCCGTACCGGGTGGCCACCTCGGCCCCGATCTCGGGGTGCGTCCCCTCGCGCTCGTAGTCGATCGCCTTGCCGATGTCGTGGAAGAGCCCCGCCCGCCGGGCCAGCTTCTGGTCGAGCCCCAGCTCGGCGGCCATGATGCCGGTCAGGTAGGCGACCTCCTTCACGTGCTCGAGCACGTTCTGGCTGTACGAGGTCCGGTACTTCAGCCGCCCCAGGAGCTTCACCATCTCCGGGTGGGCGTTCTTGATGCCGAGCTCCTTGACGGTCTCGTGCCCCGCCTTGAGCATCACCTCGTCCACGGCCCGCGTGCTCTTGGTGCAGAGCTCCTCGATCCGCTGCGGGTTGATGTTGCCGTCCTTCAGGAGCTTCTCGAGGGTCCGGCGCGCGATCTCGCGCTTGACCGGGTTGAAGCCCGACAGCACGACCGCCTCGGGGTTGTCGTCCACCACGAGCTGGATGCCGGTCACCTTCTCGAAGGCCCGGATGTTCTTTCCCTCGTGGCCGATGATCCGGCCCTTCAGGTTCGGGTTGGTCAGGGGGAAGATCGTGATGTTGCGCTCGGCGGAGAACTCCGAGGCGAGCCGCTCGATGGCGAGGGCCATGATCTTCTTGGCCTCGGCCTCGGCGTTGCGCTGCGCCTCGTCCTTGATCTCCTTGAGCATCGAGGCCGCCTCGTAGCGGGTCTCCGAGCGGAGGTTGGCGAGGAGCTGGCGCTTGGCCTCGTCCTCGGTCATGGCCGCCACCCGCTCGAGGCGCTCGTTCTCCTCGAGCTTCAGCCGCTCGACCTCGGCCGCCGCCTGCTCGAGCTCGGTCTCCCGGGCTCCCGAGCGACTTCTCGCGATCCCCGAGCGCCTGTTCCTTCTTGCGCAGGGCCTTGTCGCGGTCCCGCAGGCTCTGGTCGCGGCTGCGCTGCTCTTTCTCGGCCTTCTGCGCCTCGCCTATCCGGCGGGTCGCCTCGGCCTCGATCTTCTCCCGGGCAGCGATCCCCTCGGCGCGGGCCTGGGTGAGTGTCTCCTGGCGGAGCCGCTCCGCGTCCCGGCGGGCGGCGGCGAGAAGCTCCTCGGATTGCCGGCGGGCCGCGATGACGGCCCCCTTCGAGAGGCGAGCCTGGAGGAGCCAGGCCCCGGCGAACGCAGCGCCCGCGGCGATAGCGGCCACGATGGCGCAGACGAGAGTTGTATCCATGGGGTCCCCCTGGCCTTCGCACGAAGGCCGGCCTGGGACGACACTGCTCTAGATCTTGGGTTGGAGTTCAAGCGCGCCGCGCACGGGGGCGTTCCCCGGCGGGGGCTCAGGGGCTGCAGAAGGCTAAGGACGAACCGTAGAACCGTTTCTCTTGCCATCGCCTAGACGGCGTGGCCCGACAACTGTCCTACCCTTTCAGCGTCTTCGGGAGATTGAGGCGGCAACTTGCGCAAGATGAGGTACTTGCGTGTTTCCGGGTCCTGCGCGGCATACCCGCGCCGCTTGAGGACCTTCAGGAGTCTGTGCACCGTGCTGACCGGAAGTTGCGTTTTCGCCGCGATCTCGGAAATGCCCAGGCCGGACTGTGACCCCGCGAGAGCCTCGAGGATATCAAGGGCCCGCTCCAATACCTGGACAGTTGGTGCTGAAAGGACAGTCATCGGACACCCTTTCCGGAATTCGGAAAGATATCGCCAGTCGGAAGAATAGTGATCTTTGGCGCGGCTGTCAAGCGCTTACACATCCGTCACTCCGGGTTCCCGGACGAGGTCGCGCGAACCGGCTAGCCCGGGACCATCGAGCGCACGATGTTGCGGAAGACCTGCCCCGCCAGGTGCGGGTTCTCCTTCATGCGGCGGACCGAGTACGCGTACCACTCCTCGCCGAAGGGGACGTAGACCCGCAGGCGGTAGCCGGCCTCGATGAGGATCTTCCGCAGCTCCTCGTCCACCCCGAGCAGCATCTGGAACTCGAACCGGTCGCGGGGGATGCCGAGCGTCTCCGTCAGCCGGATCCCCTCCCAGACCAGCTTCTCGTCGTGGGTGGCGATGCCGACGTAGCACCCCTTCGAGAGCATCTCCTGGAGCAGGTACGTGAAGTTCCGGTTGATGAGATACGGATCCTTGTACGCGATCGTCCGCGGCTCGACGTAGATCCCCTTGCAGAGGCGGAAGTTCGCCCCCTTCCCCGCGAGGGCGCGCACGTCGTCCGAGGAGCGGCGCAGGTAGGACTGGATCACGATCCCCACGTTCGTGAAGTCGCGCCGCAGCGCGTCGTGCAGCTCGATCGTGTCCGTCGTGCAGGAGGAATCCTCCATGTCGAGGCGGACGAACGATCCCAGCTCGCGGGCCCGCGCCACCACGCCGGCCACGTTCTCCAGGCAGAAGGACTTGTCGATCTTGAGGCCCATGGCGGTCGGCTTGATCGAGATGTTCGAGTCGAGCCGCTCGCGGTCGATCTCGTCGAGCAGCCGCCGGTACTGGACCGAGTACGCCCGCGCCTGGTCGAGGTTCGTGATCGCCTCGCCCAGGACGTCCACCGTCCCCATCGCCCCCTGCGCGTTCAGCTCGCGAACGACGCGCATCGCGTCCTCGAGACGGGGTCCCGCGATGTACTTGCGCGAGAAGTGCCCGACAATCGGCTTCGGCACGAACGGAAGGGTTCTCACGACGAGGCTGTCGAAAAGGGACATGCGGGTCCGTCTCCGGTGACGCCCGCGGCGCGGGCGTCGGGTGAGTGCTGCGGGACGGGCATTCTACCCTCGGGATCGGGCGCGCCCGAAGCGCCGCCCGCCCCCCGTCAGGACTCGCGGTAACGCTGCGCGATCGGCATCCGGCGGCCCAGGCCGAAGGCCTTGGACGTGATCCTCAGGCCCGGGGGCGCCTGCTTGCGCTTGTACTCGCTGCCCGTGACCCGCCGGACGACATCCCGGACGACCGCCCCGTCGTAGCCGGCGGCGGCGATCTCCTCGACCGAGCGCATCTCCTCGACGTACAGCCGCAGGATCCCGTCCAGGACCTCGTACGGTGGCAGCGAGTCCTGGTCGAGCTGGTCCGGGCGCAGCTCGGCCGAGGGGGGCTTCGCGATGACCGCCGCCGGGATCACCTCGCGCCCGCGGTTGATGTGCGCGGCGATCCGGTAGACCAGCGTCTTGGGGACGTCGGCGATGACCGCCAGGCCCCCGCTCATGTCCCCGTACAGCGTGCTGTAGCCGACCGCCATCTCCGACTTGTTGCCGGTCGTGAGGACGAGCGAGCCGAACTTGTTCGAAAGCGCCATCAGGAAGTTGCCGCGGATGCGCGCCTGGATGTTCTCCTCGGTGATGTCCGCCTCGCGTCCCTCGAAGGGGGGCGCGAGCGACCGGAGGTAGGCTTCGAACACGTCCTCGATCGGGAGGCTGAGGAAGCCGATCCCGAGGTTCGCGGCGAGGGCGCGGGCGTCGGTCACGCTCCCCGCGGAGGAATAGCGCGACGGCATCGAGACGCCCGTGACGGCGGAGGGCCCGAGCGCCGCGGCGGCGATCGCCGCCACGACCGAGGAGTCGATCCCCCCGGACAGGCCGATGACCGCCTTCGTGAACGAGCACTTCGCGGCGTAATCGCGCGTCCCCATGACGAGCGCGTCGTGCGCCTCGGCCGCGTCGTCGGCCGGGGGCGCCCCGGGAAGGGGGCCGGCGGCGTCGAGGTCCACCAGGGCCGCGTCCTCGCGGAACGCGGCCAGCTCCGCCACCTTGCGCCCGCGCGCGTCGAGGACGAACGAGCGCCCGTCGAAGAGGAGCTCGTCGTTGCCGCCGACCAGGTTGACGTAGACGAGCGGCCTGCCGTGCCTCGCCGCGTGGCCCGCGAGGAGCCGCTCGCGGTACGCGGGCCGGCCCAGCGCGAAGGGGGAGGCCGAGATGTTCACGAGCAGGTCCGCGCCCAGGGCCGCCTGTTCGCCGATCGGGTCGACGTCGTACAGGCGGCGCCCGAAGAACTCCGGATCGGTCCACGCGTCCTCGCAGACCGAAAGGCCGATCCTCGCGCCGGCGTGCTCCAGGGGGGCCGCGGCCCCCTCGCCCGGCTCGAAATGCCGCGCCTCGTCGAAAACGTCGTAGGTCGGCAGGAGCCGCTTCGCCGCCCGGCCCGCCACCCTTCCCTCCGCGCAGAGCGCGGCCACGTTGAAGAGGGCGTTGCCCGTGCCGCTCGCGTTCGGCTCGATGCAGCCGACGATCACCGCGATCCCGCGCGCCGCCCGCGCCACCCGCTCGAGGCCGAGGAGGCTGTCCCGCACGAACGCCGGCCGGTCGAGCAGATCGCGGGGCGGGTAGCCCGTGATCGCCAGCTCGGGGAAAACGGCGAGCCCTGCCCCCGCCGCGCGCGCCGCCTCGATCGAGGCGAGGATCCTGGCGACGTTCCCCTCGAGGTCGCCGACGGTCGTGTCGAGCTGCGCGAGCCAGATGCGCACGGCCTACACCCTCGCCTTCCGCAGCCGCGACGGCGCCCCCGGCGGCGGCGCCATCAGGCCCCCACCGCTTCCGGGGGCGGGATCTTGATGAGGAGGCCGGGTTTGGGGACCCCCTGGGGATCCCGCCCGTTCAGGTCCGCCAGCTCCTTCGCGCCCGCCGCCGGCCCGATCTCCTTCGAGGCGATCGAGCCCCACGTGTCCCCCTCCTTGACGGTGTAGAGGCGCAGGCGCGGGGGCGGGAACTTCTCCGCGTCTCCCGGCCCGAGGAACTTGATCGACCCCGTGAGCGTCTGGAAGACCGGCTCGAGCGAGTCGGATTTCTCCTCCGGTGCGATGAAGGTCAGCACGTAGGACTTGTCGAAGCGGACGAGGAACATGCGGTGGGCGATGATCGGCCGGCCGTCCTTCCCCTTGCCCCGCATCTTCACGATCGCGGCGTCCCCCGCGGGGAGCCGGGCCTTGGTGACCGGCCCGAGGACCTCGACCCCCTGCCCCGCGGCCTTGCGCGCGAACTCCTTCGCGATGTCGCCCGACACGCCGGGGCGCGCCAGGACCTCCACCTTCAGCTCGGCCCGGGCCCCGGCCGCGGCGCTCTGCATCGAGACATCCGGGCCGCTGAGCCGGATCGTCCACCCCTCGGGAAGGAGCAGGGAGTACGCCTCCTGCACGCCGATGTACCGCCGGCCGGAGAGGTAACCCGCGGCGTTCGACTCGCCGAAGAGAATCCCGTCGACCTGCTTCAGGTAATCGTCCCGGCGCAGGGGCCGGTTCAGCGCGTCCGAGTGCTTGCGCTTGAGCTCGTCCAGCTCCTGGGAGAGGTTGCGGATCCGCTCGGAGGTCCGCGGGTGCGACGCGAACCATTGCTCCACGCGGTCCGGCTCGTCCTTCTCCAGCGCCTTGAAGGACTCCATGAGGTCGACCGCGCCTCGCGGGTTGTACCCGGCCCGCACCGCGTACTTCACGCCCAGCTCGTCGGCCTCGCGCTCGTCGTCGCGGGAGTAGCCCTGCATCGCGAGGTTGACGGCGACCCCCGCGAGATCGGTGACCGCCGCGGCGTACTTCGGATCGGAGAGCACGGCGGCCCCCATCAGGCCGATCTGGGCCGCCTGCGCCTTCGACATCTGGGCCGCCCCGTGGCGCGCGGCCACGTGGCCGATCTCGTGGCCCAGGACCGCGGCGAGCTCGTCCTCGGTGCAGATGCGCCCCAGGATGCCGCGGGTCACGTAGACGTACCCGCCCGGGAGCGCGAAGGCGTTGATCTCAGGGCTGTCCACGATGCCGAAGTGGTAGGCGATGCCGGGCCGGTCGGACTTCGCGGCGAGCTTCTTTCCCACCGACTCGACGTACGCCGTGAGCGCGGCTTTCTCCGCGTAGGTTCCCTGCTCCTGGCGGATCTGCTTGTCGGCCTGGGCGCCGATCTGCGCTTCCTGCGACTCGGAGACCGTCATGAGCTCGTGGCGGCCCGTCGCCGGGTTCACCGCGCACCCGGCGGCCAGCGCCGCCGCGGCGAGCGCGGCGCACAGCAGTGTTTTCGTTCCCATCGGATTGATCGGCTTCATCGACGCAATTCTACCCTCGGCGCTCGGACGGGTCTCCCTCGACCCAGACCGCGCCGTCCTCGAAATGTTCCTTCTTCCAGACCGGGACGTGCTTCTTGATCCTCTCGATCGCCCCGGCGCAGGCCGCGATCGCGACCCGGCGGTGGGGCGAGGCGACGGCGATCGCCACGCTGGCCTCGCCGGGCTCGAGCCGTCCGACACGGTGCTCGATGGCGAAGCGGCACGCTCCGTGCTCGCGCGCCATCGCGAGGGCGATCTCCGCCAGCACCTTCTCCGCCATCGGAGCGTAGGCCTCGTACTCGAGGAACAGGACGCGGCGCCCCCCGGTTTCGTTCCGCACGGTGCCGACGAAGACCGAGACTGCGCCGGCGTCGGGCCCGGCGACCGCCGCGACGAGGGCGCCCAGGTCGATCGGGCGGTCAACGACGCGGGCGTGCGGGGCGCCGGCACTTGCCCTCATGGAGCTCCTCCCACCACGCCTCGGGCGCGCGGGCGCGCTCCGCTTTGCGCGCGAACCCGGAGAGGCGCCAGGGCACGGGCGAAGGTCCGTTCCGGGAATTCCTCGGCTCGACGGGACGGACAGGGCATGGGCGATCAGCCCCCGCTCACGGGCGGGAGGAGGCCGACTTCGTCGCCGTCGAGGAGGGGGCGGGAGGGGGCGCACCATTCGCCGTTGACCGAGAAACCGGGGGCGGCGGCGACGCCGGCGAGGGGCGGCCGGGAGCGGAGCGTCTCCCAGAGGGCGCCCACGGTCGTTCCCGGCTCGACCGACTCCTCACTGCTCGCCCGTCCCGCGCGCTCGCGCAGGGAGGCGAAGTACAGGACGCGGACCCGGGCGCTCACGGCAGCACCGACAGGCCCTTCGATGCGCGCTCGAGGACCGCGCCGACCATCCGCTCGATCCCCGTGGCGACCTCGCTGATCCGGTCGCCCGTCAGGTAGCCGGGGGTCCAGATGTGGCGTCGCTCCTCGTCCACGCGGATCTCGAAGGGGGGGACCGAGAACGGGTCCTCCTCGAGCGGGAGGCCGAGCACCGTTGCGACGAGCGAGCCGGCGAGGGAGACCGAGCCGAGCGGCTTTCCGGCCTCGACCACCGCGCGGATCAGGCCCGCGACCTCCGGGTCCGCCTCGCGGCGCCGCCCGACCTCGCCGACCCCCTGCATCATCGTCCGCACGACCCCCTGACCGCCGGGGATGATCAGCCCGGCCAGCAGCGGGACGCGCGCCTCGGCGAGGGTCTGGATCCGGCCCCGGGAGAGGCGGGCCGATTCGGCGAGGACCGAGCGCTCCTCCCCCTCGACGAGCTGGCCCGTCCCGTGGTCGACGCAGCCCGCGCGCGCCGCGGTCGGGGCGAGGAATTCCGCCTTCGCGCCGGCCCGGTCGAGGGCAAGCTGGACCAGCACCGCCTCGTGGATCTCGGTGCCGTCGTAGCGGCCGCAGCCGCCGAGGAGAACGCCGATTCTGTGCATAACCCTTCCGGCCCGGCCGATGATACACTCGTGCTCAATGAAGATCGAACTCAGAAAGGCGGGACCGATCCCCGTCGTCGTGCCCGAGGGGCGCGTCACGATCGGGGCGGCTTCGCTCGCCCTGAAGGCCGCGATCGAGTCGGAGCTTCAGCAGGGAGCCCCGAACCTCATCGTGGACGGTTCGCGGGTCGAGTACCTCGACTCCTCGGGCCTCGGCGAGCTGATCTCGGCCGCGCGCACGCTCTCCGAGCGCGGGGGCCGGCTGGGGGTCTGCGCTCCGACCCCGAAGTTCATGGAGATCCTCGAGATCACGGGGCTGCACGTCGTCTTCCAGATCGGGGATACGGAAGAGGCGGTCGTCTCCGCCCTGACGCCCCCTACCCGATGATCGCGCGGGCCTTCTCGAGCACCGTCCGCACGGTCTGATCGAGCGGCATCGGCACGACCACGCCCGAGGCGTTGCGGTGCCCGCCCCCGCCGAATTCCGCGGCGAGGCGGTTCACGTCGATCGATCCCTTCGAGCGCAGGCTCACCTTGGTGCGCCCGTCCTCGAGCTCCTTGAAGAGCAGCGGCCAGGCGCGTCCCGTCGATCGTCAGGATGCCGTTGATGATGTCGGAGGTGTCCTCGCCGTCCGCGCCGACGGTGCGCATCAGCTCGCGCGACAGGACGATCCAGCCGAGCTGCCCCGATTCGTCCTGCTGGATCGAGGCGAGCGCCGCGCCCAGGAGCCGGACGAAGGTCGGCGAGTTGCGCTCGAAGATCTGCTGGTAGACGGAGGGAACGTCCACGCCCTTCCCCACCAGGTCCGCCGCGACCGTCAGGACCTGCGGGGTCGTGTTGGAGAAGCGGAAGTTCCCCGTGTCGGTCACGATCGACACGTAGATCGGCAGCGCCTCCTCGGGGGAGATCTCGCCGTCCGCCTCGCGGATGAGGCGGTAGACGATCTCGCCCGTGGCGCAGGCCTTCTCGTCGATCACCATCACGTCCCACTGCGTGTCGGGGTGCGGGTGGTGGTCGATGCAGGCCTTGATGGCGGGGCTGCGCTCGATCGGGCCGCGCATCGCCCCGAGACGGTTGGCGGAGGAGTTGTCCAGGATGACGATGATGCTGGCCCCGGCCAGCAGGGCGTCGTGCCGGGCCGGGTCGTAGAGCTCGGGCGCGAACCCGCGCGCCATGAAGTCGTACTGGCGGGGCAGCGGGTCGACGTTGACGATCCTGACCTTCTTCCCGCGCCGGCGCAGGAACGAGGCGAGCGCGAACTGCGCCCCGAGCCCGTCCCCGTCGGCGTTCACGTGCGTGGCGAGCACGAAGCTGTCGTGCCGGTCGAAGAGGGCGCGGATTTCCTGGAAATGGCTTGTCATGCGGTCCTTGCGCTCCGCCCCCATGCGGCGAAGCCGGCTATCTTAGCAAACCTCGCCCCCCAGCGCCGGCCCGAAACGGGGGTTTCTCAGCCCAGCTCGCCCGAGCGGTAGCGGCGCGGCGTACTCGACGTAGGAGAGGGAGTTCGCGGCGACCCGCTTCATTTCTCCCTCGGTCAGCTGGCGCAGGACCTTGCCCGGGACCCCCGCGAACAGTGATCCGGGCGGCACCACCATCCCTTCGCGGACCAGCGCCCCCGCCGCCACCAGGGCCCCCTTCCCGACGCGCGCGCCCGACAGCACGATCGCGCCGATCCCGATCAGGGCGCCGTCCTCGATCACGCACCCGTGGATCACGGCCCGGTGGCCGATCGTCACGTTGTCGCCGATGAAGGTCGGCAGGTCCTGGTCCACGTGGATGACCGAGTTGTCCTGCACGTTCGTCTGCCGGCCGATCACGATCGGCTCCATGTCGCCGCGCGCGACGACGCCGTACCAGAGGCTGCTCTCCGCGCCGAGCGTCACCTCGCCGACGAGCGAGGCGCCGGGCGCCACGAACGCCGTGGGATCCACCGTCAGCTTCGTCTTCAGGAACCGTCCCGTTCCGCCGGTCGTCATGGTCTTCGCGTCTCCCTGGATGGGTGCAGGCGGGTACTTTACCTCAGCGGTATCCCGCGAGGGTGATGACGACGCGGCCGGGCACCTTCGGGATCGTGCCGGAGATCTCGACGAGCGTGCGGGTCGCCGCGTCGACCCACAGCTCGGTCTCCCCTTCCATGTCGAGGAAGCCGCGGGCGTCGGGGGGAGAGCCGGCGAGCGGGGCGACGCGCAGGCGAAGCTCGCGCAGCTGGTACCGGGTGTTCCGGCCCGTGGCGAGGTTCGTGAGGTTCCGGTACTCCGTCCGCTCCTCCCCGACGCTCACCCGCAGCGGCGCCGCGCCCCGGCTCGTGGCGACCCGGACGGTCGCCGAGTCGCCGACCTTGTGAAGCGGCAGCGCGCCCAGCCGGACGAGCATCGCGATGTAGTCGTGCACCCAAGTGGAGGGGTCGGAGAGCGGAGGGGTCTCGCCCGCCGCGGGTGAAGCCCCGGGAGCCGGCGCGGCGGCCGGGGCCCCGGATTCCGCGCGGGCGGGAGCGTCGGCCGGAGCCCCCGCCTCGGGTGAAGCGCCCGCCCCGTCGCCGGCCGGGGATCCGGCCGCCGGCGCGGAGCCGGCGCCAGGGGCCGGCACCGCTCCAGGCGTGGCCGGCTCGAGGGGGACCGGCGGCCAGGTCTTGTTCTGGGTGACGACCCACTGCTCCATCGGCTCGTCGGGCGAGTCCGGATGGGGTTTCATGATCGTGCGCGAGAGCGCCTTGCCCGCGAGCTCCCACCGCTCGGCCCGCTTGCGCGGCCGGACCGAGAGGAACTCCAGCGGGCGCCCCGTCCCCGCGTCGAGGATGGAGACCGACCACGAGTTGACCAGCTCCGCCCCGAACAGCTTCGCGCGCGACTCGGTCCTGACGCTGAGCCTGCCGGCGGCGAGGCTCTTCGCCATCGTGACCTCGCCCGAGAAGATGATCAGCTTGCTCGTCGTGTAGCGCAGGCCGGTCCAGTCCGCGAGAGGCGAGGCGGGAGCGGCCGGCGGCGGTCCGCCCTGCGCGCCAGCGGCCGAGCGCGGGCGGCGCCAGGCAGAGCGCCGCGAGGGCCAGAAGCGCCGCGAGCGGCGCGTTTCCGCCGCCGCCGGGCCGGGCCGTCCACCGTCCTGGTCTCGTGTCGCTCATGGGCCGCTGTGCGAACAGCATCTTTGCGTACCTCGACTTCCGATACAAGCAAGCGGTGGACCAACCTGCGGGGACGACCCCATCCGCGGTGCTGGAACCCGCCCGTAAGCCGATGACTCGCCGTGACATCGGGCCGCCCGGCCGCGACGGGCCGGCCGCGCCCGCTCGCCGGCCCGGGGGCCGGACCTCCCTCCCCGTCCCGCCCCCCCGCGGCCGTCGCCCGCCACCGGAAGGGGACGGTCGCCGCCGGCGTTGCGCAGGAAAATGCCCGACATGAGTGTTGGTCCCCCTCCCGTTTCCCAGCGCTGGCGGGCCTTCACGACGTGAACAGCTGCGGGAGGGCCACCGCACGCCCTGGAACTAGCAACTTGTTCCCCTTCAGAGACTTGTGGCGGGCCAGCAACACTGTCGTCGGTCATTTTTCCGTTGCAGACAGCGGTGCTATCTTCTTCCCGTGACGCCCGAAGAGCTGCGAAGCCGGTTTCCCGCCCTCGGGGGCCGGGTCTACCTTAACGCCGCGGCCGAGGGGGCCATGCCGGCCGACGCCATCCTCGAGGCGGAGCGGGTGGCCCGCCTCAAGGCGACCCCCTGGGAGATCGGCGCCGACCTCTACTATCACGCGCCGGCCGCCGTGCGCGCGCTCCTCGAGAGGATGCTCGGGGCTCCGGGCGGATCGGTCGCGATCGTGGCGGGGACTTCCGCCGGGATCGGGATCGCCGCGCGGGGCCTGCCGCTGCGCGCGGGGCACGAGGTGCTGCTGCTCGAGTACCAGTTCCCCTCGAACGCCTGGCCCTGGCGCGCCGTCGAGGCGCGCGGCGCGACGGTCCGCGTCGCCCCCCGCCCGCTCGGGAGCGACCCGACCGCGGCGATCCTCCAGGCGATCGGTCCCGCGACGCGCGTGGTCGCGATCGACTGGGTCAACTACGTGGACGGCGCCGTGGTGGACCTGCGCGCCGTCGGGGCCGCCTGCCGCGAACGGGGGATCTGGTTCGTGGTGGACGCGGCCCAGGGGCTCGGAGCCCTGACGGTCGACGTGGCGGCCGCCGGGATCGACCTGCTCGCCGCCCCGTCCCACAAGTGGCTCCTCGGTCCCGATCGGGCTCGGCCTCGTCTACGTGCGTCCGGAGCTGATCGCGCTGCTGCAGCCCTGGAACGCGGGCTGGCTCAACCTGGCGGCCCGCTCGGGAATGCGGAACCTCCTGAAGCTCGACGGAACCCCTCCCGGGGACGCCACCCGTTTCGAGACCGGCTCGCCCGCGCCCACGGTCGTGGCCCCCTGGAGGGTCTCGCTCGAGCTGCTGGCGGAGGCGGGCCCGGCCGAGGTCGAGAAGCGGGTCCTCTCCCTGGCGGCCCGCGCCCGGGAGGGGCTCCTGGCCCTCGAGCCGGCCGGCCTCACCCTGCTCTCGCCCCGCGAAGGGACCCTCGCGAGCGGCATCCTCGCCTTCCGGGCGGGGGACCGGTCCGCTGGCCCTCAGCCGGGCCCTGCAGGAGGCCGGGATCACGGTCGCCCTGCGGGAGGGCGCGATCCGGATTTCGCCCCACCTGTACAACACCGGGGACGAGGTGGAAACCCTCCTGGCGGCCGTCGGACGGTTCCTGTTGCCCTAAACGATTCTTTTTGCTATAGTTGCGCGTCCGGAACAACCCGGCTTATCGATGGTCATCAAGTATATCCGGAAGCTCCTCGGAGGCAGAAAAAAGGCGAAGGCGGATGAGACCCTGGCGGCTCAGGCCGCCGCGGCGCGTCGCGACCAGCGCCCTGCCATCCACCACCGCCCCATCCCGATCAACCTGATCGACCCGGACGCGGCCAAGATCCTGAACCGCCTGACCCGGTTCGGGCACACGGCCTACATCGTCGGCGGCGGGGTCCGGGACCTCCTCCTCGAGCGCACCCCCAAGGACTTCGACATCGGCACCTCGGCCCGCCCGAACGAGGTCCGCAAGCTGTTCCGCAACTGCCGGATCATCGGGCGGCGGTTCCGCCTCGCGCACATCTTCTTCCACGACAAGATCATCGAGGTGGCGACCTTCCGCTCGAACCAGCCCGAGGACGTGGCCGCCGTCGAGCAGGCCGTGGCCTCCGAGCTCCCGCGCCGCGGAAGGACGCGGGAAGGGGGGGCGCGATCGCGGCGCCCACGACGACAAGGACCACTTCGCCCGGGCCGAGGGGGACCTCCTCATCCGCTCGGACAACGTCTTCGGGACCCCCGAGACCGACGCCCTGCGGCGCGACTACACGATCAACGCCCTCTTCTACGATATCGACACCGGCAACGTCATCGACTACGTCGACGGCATCCCCGACCTGGACGCGCACGTCCTGCGGATGATCGGGGACCCGGACATCCGCCTGCGCGAGGACCCGATCCGGATCCTGCGGGCGCTGCGCCTGGCGGCCCGCTCGAGTTCACGATCGACCCCGGCACGCTGGCCGCCATCCGCCGCCACAAGGGCGAGATCGCGCGCGCCGCGCCCCCCCGCGTCCTGGAGGACTTCCTCCGGATCTTCCGCAAGGGAGGCTCGGAGCGGGCGCTGAAGATGATGCACGAGGTCGGCGTCGACGAGATCGTGATGCCGGAGCTGCTCGCCGCCGCCCAGCCGGGCGACCTGGAGCTGGAGCGCAAGCTCCTCCACGCGCTCGACAGGGCCACGGACAAGGGGACCGAGTTCAGCAACGCCACGATCCTCTCCCTCGTCTACTACCCGTTCGTCCGGCGCGCCATCGAGCGCTCGGACGGGGACGGCGGGGACGGCGGCGCGTTCGTGGCGATCGACAAGGTCGCCTCCGGCTTCGAGCAGAGGCTGATCGTCCCGAAGCGGGATCGCGACCGGATCCGCCTGATCCTCCTCGCCCAGAAGCGGCTGATGGCGGGCGGGCACGGCGGTCGCAAGGTCTCCCCGGGCGCCTTCGTGCGCAAACCGTTCTTCCCCGAGGCGTTCGACCTGTTCGACATCGTCGCGACGGCGACGGGCGAGCACCGCGAGGAAATCCGCTGGTGGAAGTCGCGGATCAGCTCGGTCGCGGTCGCGACCGACGGCCCCTCGCTCGGCCCCCTGCCCCCCTCCCCGTCCGGCCGCAGGCACGACCGGCAGGGCCCCCGCGAGGGGGAGCGCCGCGGCGGCCGCCGCCGTGGCGGACGCGGTCGCGGCGAGGAAGGCCAGCCCCGCTCCGGCGGCGGCGGGGCCCAGCACAGGGCGGCCCCGCAGGGGCAGCCGGCCCGCGAGCCGCTCGAGCCGCTCATCATCCCCGAGCTGGCGCCGGGCGAGAATCCTTACGGCGACGCCGTGGTGGTGCCGATTCCTCCGGCCGCCCCGGCGGCGGGAGAGTCCGGCTCCCACGCCGGCCGTCATGCCTCCTCCGCAGAGGCGGGACGGCGGGCAGGGGCGGCGCCGCGGCGGGCGGGCGGCGGACAGCCGCCCGGCGCAGGCCGCGGGCGAAGGCGGGAGCGCGGAATCCTCGGTGGAGTTCGACGTGGGGGGCGGAGCGGCCGCGCCGCGCGTCTACCCGACCCCCGGCGATCACGACCTCGACCTCGACGGGATCGCCCTTCCCGGGGGGGACGCCCCGGACTCGACGGGCGGCGCGGAGCCGGAGGGCTCAGGCGCGGCCCCGGGCGGGCGCAGGCGCCGTCGCCGCCGCGGAGGACGCGGGCGCGGACGCAAGCGCTCCGGCGGAGGCGCCGAGGGCGCAGCGGGGAGCCCGGATGGCGGCCTGGGCAGCACGGCCGCGACGGATGACGACCCGGCCCGATCCGGCGGCGACGCCGGAGGCGGCTTCGACGACGACTCCGGTCCCGGCTCCGACTCCGACTCCGAGACTCTGATCGCTGGGCGGGCGGTCAGCCGCCGGTCTGGGACAGGGCGATCAGGCGGCTCGCGGCGGCCCCCTGCTCGAGGTGATGCCGCTCGGGCTTCACCTCCATCGCGCGGCGCACGATTTCCTCGAGCTCGGCGTCGCTCGCTCCCCGCTCGCGCATCGGCGTCCGCAGGTCGATCTCGTTGTCCCCGAACAGGCAGAGCCGCAGGTGGCCGCGCGCGGTCAGGCGGACGCGGTTGCAGACGTCGCAGAAGTTGTGCGACAGGGGCGTGATGTAGCCGATGCTCCCCGGGGCGCCCGCGTAGCGGAAGTAGGTGGCCGGGCCGTTGCCCGTGGGCGGGGGCTCGGGCGCGAGCTCGGCGATCGCCGACAGGCGCCGGTGCACCTCGTCCGTCGAGAGGAACTGCCGCGGCTGGTCCTGCTCGTTGCCGAGCAGCGGCATCATCTCGATGAAGCGGACGTGCCAGGGACGCTCGCGCGTGATCCGCGCGAACTCGGCGATCTCGTCCTCGTTGACCCCGCGCAGCGCCACCACGTTGATCTTGATCGGGTGCAGCCCCTGCTCCTCGGCGGCGCGGATCCCCTCGAGGACCTTCGCGAGCTCCCCGCCGTGCGTGAGCTCGCGGAAACGGTCCGCGCGCAGCGTATCGAGCGACACGTTCACCCGGTCGAGCCCCGCCTCGCGCAGCTCCGCCGCCATCGGGGCGAGCAGCAGCCCGTTCGTCGAGAGGGAGATCTCCTCGATGCCGGGGATCCCGCGGATCATGCGGACGAGGCGCGCGAGGCCGAGGCGCACGGTCGGCTCACCGCCGGTGAAGCGGACCTTGCGGACCCCGGTCGCGGCCAGGACCCGGACCAGCCGGGCGATCTCCTCGAACCGGAGGATGTCGGTCCTCTCGACCCATTCCATCCCCTTCGGGATGCAGTACGAGCACTTCAGGTTGCAGCGGTCGGTGACCGACACCCTGACGTAGGTGATCCGCCTGCCGAACGGGTCGAGAATCCCTGGGCCCATGCGAGGGGCCAGTCTACCGCCGGCCATCCGGGGCCTCCAGGGAATTCTGCGCGGGGACCTTCGATTCCCCCGGGACCGTTCTCGAAGGGCGGCCGGGCCCCTTCCCCCGCGGAATCCGAAGACCCCCGCCCGACGAAACGGGCCGCGCGGGCGCGCGATTCGCCGGGAAAGGGGCGGCCTACTTGTCGAGCTCGGCGACGAGGTGCCCCAGCTCGGGCAGGATCAGCCGCTCGAGGCCGAGGCGCACGGCGCCGGTCGAGCCGGGAAGGGCGAAGACCGCCGACGGGCCCGATGACGCCCCCGACGGCGCGGGAGAGCATGGCGGCCGGGCCGATCTCCGCGTGCGACAGCGACCGGAACAGCTCGCCGAACCCGTCGAGGCGCCGTTCGAGGAGCGAGCTCACGGCCTCGTACGTGCGGTCGCGCCGCGCGATCCCGGTCCCGCCGTTCAGGACGATCGCCCGGATCCCCGGCCGGCCGGCGAGCTCGCGCACCGCCGCCGCCACGAGCGCCGGCTCGTCGGGGAGGATCCGGTAGTCGCGGACCTCGTGGCCGGCCTTCGCGATCAGCTCGCGCGCGAGCGCCCCGCTCGCGTCCTCGCGCCTCGCCGCGCGTGTCGCTCACCGTGATCACGGCGACGCCGACCGTGGCGGGCCCCCTGCGACGGTGTTCCTCGTGACCCATCTCCTGCGTCCTTTCGACCCGGGGCGGGCCCGCATCCTGCGGGCGATCCCGCCGATTCGCCGCCGATCCCCGAAAATGGAAACGGCACGCGCGGGGTCCGCCCGCGCGTGCCGCTCCGGTGAGAGCGCGACCCGGTTACTGCGCCATGATGTAGCGGATCAGCGTCCGCACGCCGGCGCCCGTCCCCCCCTTGCGGGAGAGCGGGATCTCCTTCTCGATGAACGCCGGGCCCGCGATGTCCAGGTGGGCCCAGGGGAGCTTCTCGTCCACGAACTCCTGCAGGAACAGGCCCGCCGTGAGGGCGCCGCCCCAGCGCTCGCCGGTGTTCTTCATGTCGGCGACCTCGCTCGACAGCATCTCCGAGTACTCCTCGTACAGCGGCAGCGGCCACAGCTTCTCGCCGACCTCGTCCGCCGCGCGGCAGAGCGCGTCCACGAGGCGCCGGTCGTTGCCCATCGCGCCCGAGGCGAGCGGCCCCAGGGCGACGACGCAGGCCCCCGTCAGGGTCGCCAGGTCGATCATGGTGTCCGGCTTGAAGGTCTGGGCGTAGGCGAGGGCGTCGCACAGGATCAGCCGCCCCTCGGCGTCGGTGTTGTTCACCTCGACCGTCTTGCCCTTCATCGTCTTCAGCACGTCGCCCGGCTTGTAGGAGTTCGCGTCGCACATGTTCTCGGTCATCGCCATGAAGCCGTGCACCTCGACGCGCGGCTTCAGCTCGGCCAGCGCGGAGAGCGCGGCGAGGACCGCGGCCGAGCCCGCCATGTCGCACTTCATCGTCTCGATGAAGCCGGTCGGCTTGAGGTTCAGCCCGCCCGAATCGAACGTGATCCCCTTCCCGACGAGGGCGATCTTCTTCGTCGCCTTCCCCTTCGGGCGGTAGACCAGGTGGATCAGCTTCGGCGGCTCGGCGCTGCCCCGGTTGACGGCCAGCAGGGCGCCCATGCCGAGCTTCTCCATGTCCTTCTTCTCGAGGATCGTGATCTCGAGCTTCCTCGCCTGGGCGACGCTCGAGGCCCGGCGCGCCATCGCCGTCGGGGTGATGACGCCCGCGGGCTCCGTGACCAGCTCGCGCGCGAGCATCGTCGCCTCGCTCGTGACCGTGCCGAGGCGGATCCCCTCCTTCAGCGGGGCCGGGGGGAGCGAGGAGGAGATCGTGACCTCCTCGGGCGGATACGATTTCTTCGCCTCGTCGCTCAGGTACCGGTCGAACTTGTAGGTCCCGAGCATGACCCCCTCGACCACCGCGGCCGCGCGGTCCTTCGGGGCGAGCCTGCTCGCGCCGTCGCCGGGCATCTCGAGGGCGAGCCTCTTCGCGCGGACCGCCTCGGCCTTGCGCGCCGCGCCGGCCACGGCGTCGCGCAGCCCGCCGGGCCCGAACTTCTCCTTCTTCCCCAGGCCGACGACGATGTACCGGCGGGCGGGGTACTGCCCGTTCGGCGCCCAGACCACGCTCTGGCCGGACTTTCCCTCGAACCGCTCCTCGGCCATCAGCGCCGCGAGGTCGTCGCGCAGCTTCCTGTTGGAGATGCCGGCGGGCGCCTTCTGCCCGGCGAACACGAAGACCGCCGCGGCGTCGGCCGGGATTTCGTCCACGCTCTTCTTCGTCGTCGTGAAGCTAGTCAAGCCAACCCTCCGAGCTCTTCTTGTGCCGCAGCGGCGCGGCCGCGCCTTCCAGCCCGGCCGCGATCGCCGACACCTGGTCCGTGATCTGGGCCGGCATCAGGCCGACCTCAGTGAGCAGCTCTTCGCGCGATCCGTGATCGATGAACCTGTCGGGGAACCCGATGTGGCGCAGCGCGCGCGGGGCGATCCCCTCGCGCTGGCAGGCCTCGTAGACCGCCGCGCCGAACCCGCCCGCGAGCGTGTTCTCCTCGATCGTGACGAGCGCTTCGTAGCGCTGCGCGAGCTCGCGCAGCATCGTGGCGTCCACCGGCTTGATGAACCGCCCGTTCACGACCCCCGCGTCCACGCCGCGCGCCGCGAGGAGCCTGCGCACCTCGAGCGCCGCCTCGACCATCGTGCCCGTTCCGATCAGGACCACGCGGTCGCCCGCGACGAGCTCCTCCCAGGTGCCGATCGGGATCGTCCGCATCGGCCGCGCCGGGTCGAACTCGGGGGAGACGTTCTCGCGCGGGTAGCGCACGGCGAAGGGGGAGGCGGTCTGCGAGACGCCCGTGAAGAGCAGGTCGCGCAGCTCGTTGCCGTCCTTCGGGGCGCAGACCACCATGTTCGGGATCATCCGCAGGTAGGTCAGGTCGAACGCGCCGTGGTGCGTCGGACCGTCGGCGCCCGCCAGCCCGCCCCGGTCCACGGCGAAGACGACCGGCAGGTTCTGCAGGCAGACGTCGTGCACCGTGTGGTCGATCGCGCGCTGCAGGAACGTCGAGTAGATCGCCGTCACCGGGCGCAGCCCCTCGGCGGCCAGCGCCGCCGCGAAGGTGACGCCGTGCCCCTCGGCGATCCCCACGTCGTAGCAGCGGTCGGGGAACCGCTGCTGGAATTTCGTCAGGCCGGTCCCGCCGAGCATCGCCGCCGTGATCGCGATCACCCGCGGGTCCTTGTCGGCGAGCTCGCACATCGCGTCGCCGAAGACCGTCGTGTAGGCGGGCGGCGCGGGCGCCCCCGGCTTCTTCTTGCCGGTCTCGATCTCGAACGGGGTCATGCCGTGGTAGCCGTCCGGATCGTCCTCGGCGTACGGGTACCCCTTCCCCTTGTGCGTGAGGACGTGCAGCAGCACGGGCCCGCGCCGGTCCCTGAGGTTCGTCATCACCTGCAGGAGCTCGTCGAGGTCGTGCCCGTCGATCGGCCCGTAGTAGTTGAACCCGAGCGCCTCGAACAGGGCGCCCGGAACGAGCGCGTCCTTGAGGCCGGTCTCCAGGCGGTTCGCGAGCTCGAGCGCGTGCTCGCCGACCGCCGGCACCTTGTGCAGGAGCTGGGCCACCTTCGCGCGCATCCGCGCGTAGTAGGGATGGGTCGTGAGGCTCGTCAGGTAGTGCGAGAGCGCGCCGACGTTCGGGCTGATCGACATCGCGTTGTCGTTCAGCACGACGAGCAGGTCGCGCTTCATGTGGCCCGCGTTGTTCATCGCCTCGAACGCGAGCCCGCCCGTCATCGCCCCGTCCCCGACCACCGCGATCACCTTGTGCTTCTTCCCGGCGAGGTCGCGGGCCGTCGCGAAGCCGACGGCGGCGGAGATGGCCGTCGAGGCGTGGCCGGCGCCGAAGTGGTCGTACTCGGACTCGGAGCGCTTCAGGAACCCGCTCACGCCCTTGTACTGGCGGAGCGTGTACATCCGGTCGCGCCGGCCGGTCAGGATCTTGTGGACGTACCCCTGGTGGCCGACGTCCCAGATGATCCTGTCCTCGGGCGGGGCGAAGACCTTGTGCAGGGCGAGGGTCAGCTCGACCACGCCGAGGCTCGAGGCGAAATGCCCCCCCTTGGCCGCGACCAGGTTGATGATGAACTCGCGGACTTCCTGCGCGAGCGCTTTCAGGGCCTCGACATCGAGCTTGCGGACGTCTGCGGGCGAGGAGATGCCGTCAAGATAGGTCACGCGCTCGTCTCGTTTCAGGCGTCTTCCATGGTCCGGCGCGAGGCCGGCCGCGCAGTATAGCATCGGGGCCTACTTGAACCCCGCGAAGATGGCCCGGTCCCCGTAGCAGTAGACGCACTCCACGTCGCGGAAGGCGGCCTTGCGCAGCGCGTACAGGGTGTCCCCGATCGTGACCCGGTCCTTCGAGTCGGGGGCCTTGAAATCGGCGGGCGGCTGCCCCTTGCCGTTGGCGGCGATCGCCTGCATCTCCTCGGCCCGGATCTCGCGCACGACCTGGGCGATCCGCGCCGAGGCAAGCCTCACCCGGTCGCCGAAGATGAACAGCCCGTCGTCCGCCAGGGTCTGGTGGACGCGGTTGTACAGGCGCTGCTTCTCGTCGGGCGTCATGTGCCGCAGCGCGGCCGAGGAGACCACCAGGTCGTAGCCGCTGCCGAGCGGCACCTCCAGCAGGTCGCCGAGCGTCAGCTCGACCCTCCCCTCGTAGAACCCGAGGCGCCCCTCCACCAGGCCGAGGCGCGTCTCGTCGCGGTCGATCCCCTTCAGGGACGACCCGCGGAAGCGGTCCATCAGCATCGGGGCCAGGTCGCCGTCGCCGACCCCGAGATCCAGGATGGTCCGGGCGGCCGGCTTCAGCTTCGCCGCCAGGGTCGTGATGAACGTCGCGAGTTCGGCCGATTTCCAGGAGCGTCCCACGGTCACCTCTCAGGAGATGGAGAGCATCCGGTCAAGGGCCATCCGGGCCTTCGCGTGCACGGGCTCGGGGACCACGATTTCGTTCACGACTTCGCCTGCCGCGAGCCTCTCCAGGACGTACAGGAGATGCTGCGGATCGATCCGGTTCATCGTCGAGCAGAGACAGACGCCGGGCAGGAGCGAGGTGATCAGCTTGTCCGGGTGCTGGTTCTTGAGGCGGTTCACCAGGTGGATCTCGGTGCCGATGGCCCACTGCGAGCCGGCCGGGGCCGCCTCGATCGTCCTGATGATGTAGCTCGTCGAGCCGACGTGGTCGGCCGCCTGCACCACCTCGAGCGGGCATTCCGGGTGGACGAGGATGTTGATCCCCGGGTAGGAGCGGCGGTGCGCCTGCACCTGCTCGAGGCGGAACCGCGTGTGGACCTGGCAGTGCCCCTTCCAGAGGTAGATCCGCGCCCGGCGGACCTCCTCGGGCGTGTTGCCGCCGAGCGGCAGCGCCGGGTCCCACACGAGCGTCTCGCCGAGGGGGATCCCCTTCGCGAACGCCGTGTTCCGCCCCAGGTGCTGGTCGGGGAAGAAGAACAGGCGCGGCCGCCGCGCGAGGGCCCAGTCGAAGACGGCCCCGGCGTTCGACGAGGTGCAGACCGCCCCGCCCCGCTCGCCGACGAACGCCTTGATCGCCGCGGTCGAGTTCACGTAGGTGATCGGCATGACCTCGGACATGGCCCCCAGCGCTTCCGCCATCTCCTCCCAGGCCAGCTCCACCTGGTCGAGCTCGGCCATGTCGGCCATCGAGCAGCCGGCGCTCAGGTCGGGCAGGACCACGCGCTGCTCGGGCGCGGCGAGGATGTCGGCCGTCTCGGCCATGAAGTGGACGCCGCAGAAGACGATGTACTTCGAGTCGTGGCGCTCGCTCGCCTGGCGCGACAGGCCGTAGGAGTCGCCGGTCAGATCGGCGAACCGGATCACCTCGTCGCGCTGGTAGTGGTGGCCGAGGATCAGGACGTCGGTGCCGAGCCGGCGGCGCACCTCGGGGATCCGCGCGACCGCCGCCTCCTCGGAGAGGCGCGGGTACGGGTCGCCGTTCAGGACGGCCGCCGGTGCCGGCTTCGCTGTGGTTCTTTCGCTTCCCACGGTTCTCTCAGCCCTGCCCGCGCCCCGCGCTCCGGCCTCGAAGCCGTCCCGCGCTCGCGCCCCCCGCGCGCCGCCGGGGCGTTTCGGCCTCCGCGGCCTTCCGTCCGATCCCTTCGCCGGCGAGCGACGCCCGGCTGTCGGGTCGGACCTGCTGCGGGCGCTTACCTTACTTGTGCGCCCACTTCTGGATGTCGTCCTGCCGCTGCCCGCCCAGCTCGAGGAGCTTCTCCTTGTTCATGATCATCTCGGCGCGGGACGTCGGAGCGAACTCGAAGTTCCGGCTCATGAAGATCGCCTCTTCGGGGCAGACCTCCTCGCAGTAGCCGCAGAAGATGCACCGCAGGTAGTTGATGTCGAACTGCTCGGGCCCCTTCTCCACGTTCGTCGTCAGCTCGCGCGGGGTGATGGTGATCGCCTCGGGCGGGCAGACGAACTGGCAGAGCTGGCAGGCCACGCACTTGATCCGCCCCTCCTGGTCGCGGACCAGGACCGGCGAGCCCCGGAACGTCGGGGCCAGCACGGGGCGCTCCTCCGGGTACTGGAGGGTCACCTTCTTGCGGAAGATGTGCCGGAACGTCAGCGAAAGACCGCGCACGATCTCCGGGAGGTACAGCCTCTCCAGGAGGTTCATTTCCTTGCGCTTGACGAGGATGGCCAACGGGATCTCCTGTCGTGCCGCAACGGGCCGGGGGGCGGAACAGACCGCCCTCCCCTCCCGGATGGTCGTTCCCTGCTGCAACGTGCCTGGAAGCCGATTCTACCCGAGATGGAGGGCCTCAGCGACCCGGGCGCGGAGGTCTCAGCAGCGAGTGGGCACACGTCCCCCCAACCCGGCGTTTCCCCGTCCCCAGTTCCGTCATGATGCCGGCCCGGGAATCGGCGGGCGCTACGCCTTCTTCCCGGGAACGACGATTTCGAGCCCGGCCGGCTCGAGACGCTCGAAATCGCGCCGATCGAGCGTCAGGAGGCGGGTCGCGCCCGCCTTGAGGGCGCAGCGCAGGATCAGGGCGTCGTAGGCTCTCCCCCCGGCAATCCCCCGGGCCGCCGCCTCGTGCAGGAACCGCCAGGTCTCGCTCTCTCCGAGGTGGACCACCTCGGCCCTGCTCTCGAACGATCCCGCGAGCAGCGCGAGCGCATCGGCCGGCGCCAGGCGATGCGGCGCCGGCAGGCGCGTCATCACGGCGTAGGCTTCGACCAGCGCGGGGGCGGGCACCAGGAGCCGGCTGCCGCGGGCCTCCCCCGCGGCGATCAGCGCGCGCAGGGCCGGCGCGTGCGCCTCGTGCCATCCGAGCAGCGCCGCGATGATGACGCTCGTATCGAGGGCGGTGACCGTCAACGCGGTTTCCGGCGTTCCCGCGTCAGCCCGCGGGCCTTCCTGACGGCCTTCTCGCGCAGTGTTTCGACGGGACCGACCGGCTCCGCGACCAGGAACCCCTGGCACTGTCTGATCCGGACCTCGCGCGGGGCGGGCTCGATCTCGATCAGGCCGTCCCGCAGCGTCACCTCAAGCGGCTCGCCGGGGCGAAGATCCGCCCCGTCCCGGATCGGCTTGGGGAGGACCAGCCGGCCGGCGGCATCCATGGTGGTTTTCATACCATTGAATCTACCATGAAAAATGGTATCCGCCAGCGGGACGAAGCCGGCCGAGGTCGGGGCGCGGAACGGGCTCGCGTCAGGCTTCGATGTGGAGCGCGGCGGCGACCCGGGCGCGGAGCTCCTCGAGGGTGCCGTCGTTCGGGACCACGACGTCGGCGAGGGCCAGGGTCTGGGTCAGCTGCTGGGCGGCGGGGTCGTTCGAGTTCTCGAGGGCTTCCTTGCGGGCGAACTCCTCGAGGGTCGTTCCGTCCCCGATCCGGCTCCGGCGCGAGGCCCGCTCGAACCGCAGGGCGATCGGGGCATCGACGCCCAGCAGAACGAAGCCGGGAACCCCCCGCAGGACGGCCACCTCGGCCGGGCTCCTGACGGAATCGACCACCGCCCCGGGGGACGGGCGGGAGAGGTGCGCCTGCCATCGAGGAAGCGCGGGGCTCTCCCCGGGCCCCGGCCGGAGCCTCCCCGCCGGAGCCGCCGGGCCTCGGCCCCTCTCCAGGGACGACCCCTCCCGCCGCAGCTTCAGGAGGATCCGCTCGCCAGGATCCCGGCGCCGAACGTCTGGCGCAGCTCGTTCCCGACCCGGATCAGGTTCTCCCGCGAATGGTCGAGCCCGCGCGCGGTCGCCTCCTCGCGCACGACGTCGGACAGGGAGTGGTAGGCGTATCCCTTTTCCCTGAGGAAACGGGCCGCCTCCCCCTTGCCCGCCGCGTTCGGCCCGGTCAGGCCGATGATCGGCGGGCCCTGGGTCTGCCCGGCCCCTTCGTGCGCTCGTCTTCGCGTCTCGATCGGCCATCGGTCCCCCGCGCGCAGGCATTGTAGCGAAACGGCCCGCCGGCCGGATGGACGGCCCCGCGCGGCAGGCGCTGGCGCTGGCGGGCGGTGCGCCGCCGCGCAGTCCAGAGCCTCCCCACCCCCGGAGCCCCTCTCCCCGGGCCCGGGGCCCCTCCCCTCCCGGGTCCCCAGGGCCCCGCTCCACGGGCGGCTTTCCCTCAGGGTCATTTTCCCGGACTGTCAGGGTTTCCCCGATTTGCGGGATGCCGGGCCCCGTGCCATAGTTCCGCGACGCCAACGCCGTCGAAGGAGCCCTGATGACCGGTTTTTCCGCCTCCCGCCGTTCGATCACGCCAGAGCCCGGAACCGGGGCCTCCCCCGCGGGGGCGCCCGCCGCGCGGCCCCGCCTGGCCGGATGGCTGCTCGTCACGCTTGTCCTGGCCCTTCCGGCGGCGCTCGCCGCCATGCCGCTCGAGTTCGCCGCCCCCAAGCCGGCCGACGTCGACCTGAAGATCACGGTCGCGGTTCCGCAGCAGGCCGTGGCGGCCGGCGCGGAGGGCGAGGCGGTCATCAGCTTCGCCGCCCCGGCGGGGATCAAGTTCAACAAGTACCCCCCGATCCGCGTCACGGTCGAGGAGAACCCGCCGATCGAGTTCGAGCAGACGACCGTGAAGGTCGGCCTCGATTCGATGCCCGACAACCCCGAGCTGAACCACTTCGACTCGATCGAGCCGATCCACCTGAAGTTCAAGGTGGGGCCGCACAACGGGGACGGGAAGATCCCGATCAAGGGGAAGGTGAAGCTGACCTACTGCGTGGCGAAGAGCGGCTACTGCGCCCCGCTCACCAGGGACCTCTCCTTCTCGCTGCCGATCCAGTCGATCGACTAGCCGCGCCGGTCGGGGATTCCCGCACCGGATCCTCCCCCACGTCTTCACCGTCCGACATCCGCGGGGAGGGCTCCGCTTCCCGGGGACCGGGGCTATTCCCAGACCAGGCCGCGACGCGCCATCCGCGCCGGCAGCACGCGGCCGCCGGCCCGCGTGAGGGCCGCCTCGACCGAGTCCTTGCGCCCGGCGCGGGCGATGAAGACGACGCAGCCGCCCCCGCCCGCCCCGCAGACCTTTCCCCCGAGGGCGCCCGCGCGCCTCGCCGCCGCCATGAGGGCCGCGATTCGCGGCGTTTCGACGAGCGGCGACAGGCCGCGGCGCGCGCGCCCCTCGGCGTCGAGCGCTTCCCCGCACGCGTCCCAGTCGGCCGCGAGCAGCCCCTGGCGCATCGCGCGCGAGGCCGCCGCGATCTCGTCCATCAGGCGCGCGATCCGCTTCTCGCCCGACAGGCGCCGTCGCACCATGTCCCAGTTGCTCACGCCCGAGGAGCGCGACCGCCCCGAATCGCACAGCACGACGCGCGAGGTGAACAGGCCCGCGTCCACGGGAAGCGCCTCGCGCCAGATCCGCCCCGGCTCGAGGTGCAGCGCCCCGGCCCCGCCCGACCAGGCGGGGTGGTAGTCCTGGATCCCGGCCGGAATCTGCAGGACGCACGTTTCGAGGTCGCGCACGAGCGAGATGAGCGCCTCGCCCCCGATCCGACGGCCCGCGAGCCGGGCGAGGACCGCGCCGGCCGCGATCGCGAGCGCCGACGAGCCGCCGAGCCCCGACCCCGCCGGCGCCTCGCACTCGGAGGTGAGCGCGATGCCCCGCGCCGGGCCGAGCGCCGAAGCGAGCCGCGCGAGCAGCTCGAGCCGCTCGCCGTGGCGCACGGGGCGCGACGCCGAGCGCACGACGCTCATCCGGCGGTCGCGCGAGACGAGCCGCATCCGCCCGTCGCGGACCGTGCGCGCCTCGACGCGCGCGCGCATGTCGAGCGCGACGTTCACCGTCAGCGCCCCTTCGTGCAGCAGGTAGAGCGGCCAGATATCGAGCGTGCCGCCCGCGAGATCGATCCGCGCGGGCGCGGAAGCGGCAAGTCGCGTCATGGTCCCGGCTTCCCTCCGTCGTTCAGTGTCGTTCGCTCAGACTAGCAGGAATCGGGGGATTGTTGCAGGGGTGAGGCTCAGTTCCCGCCCCTCTCGCCGCCGGGTGGATGGTCGGCCGTCCCGTCCGCGCCGTCGGGCACAGCGCCGCCACTGTCTTCGAGCTCGCCAGCGTCGCGGGCGGGCGGGCCGGCCGGGCCCACCCCGCGACGGATTCCTCACGGGGGAACTCATCCGCGCCGCCCGGCCCATCGGCGTCCGCGCCTGCGTCCGGGTCGGGTCCTTGCTCACGCCCTCGCCCGCGTCCGGGTCCGGGTCCGCGTCCGCCTCGGCCTCCGGGCGAAGAGGATCCAGCGTCCCCCCCTCGGCGCGGTGGGTCTCGATGATCCGCAGGGCGTCCTCGCGGAGATCGCCCGGGACCGCGATCAGCAGCTCCCCCACGGTCGTCGGGTAGACGAGCTGCGGGAGCGAGTGCGACACGATGCTCGACGGGATGCCGTACGACTCGAGAAGCTGGCAGACGACGCGCGCTTCGCCCGGGTCGTTGAGGCGCAGGATGATCTCGGGATCGGACATGGCGGCGGCCTCGCGGGCGCTCAGGAGCGCGCCTGGTGCGGGATCCGATTGTAGCCCAGGGCGGGCGCCGGGCGCGCGCCGGGCACGCGGTGACCTGCTCGACCGGAGCCATGACCGCGAGAAGCCGTGCGGCGGAGGCGTGCCGCGGGCGGGCAGGACTACGTGACGCTGCGCCGCCGCCTGCTGCGCGCCGCGCCCCGCGCCGCCTTCGAGCTGGGCTTCTTCCCCTTCTTCTCGCTGCTCGCGCGGCTGATCCGCGCCACGAGGTCGTCGAGCTCGGGAGCGATCCGCGACCAGTCGTAGCGGCGCATCAGGAGGGAACGGGCGCGGCGCCCCTCGCGCAGCTCGTCCGGGTGGGCGATCAGGCGCTCGAGCCGCGCGATGAGGTCCCTCTGGTCCTGGTACAGGCAGGCGGGGTGCAGGTGCGCGGGGAGGATCTCCGGGTACGACAGGCGCGCGGGCAGGACCGGGAACGCGCCCGCCGAGATCGCCTCGGTCACCGACAGGCCGAAATTCTCCTGCCGCGAGGTCGAAACCACGATGTCGGCACGCCCGAGCCAGGCGCGGTACGAGGCGGTGGTCCTCGCGAAGCCGTACCGCACGATCCGCGGGCCGAGCGCCTCGCGCGCCTCGAGGAACGGCTTGGGGACGAACTGCGTGTTCTCGCCGAGGAGCGCCAGGCGGTAGGTCCAGCCGCGCTGCGCGAGCGCCCGCATCGCCGAGAAGAAGGCCCCCGGGTTCTTGTCGAACTCCCAGCGGTGGTTCCAGAGGATCAGGGGGCCGGCCCCGGGCCGCCGCTCGCTCTCCCGCACCTTCGCGGCGAGGGGGGCAAGCGCCTCCCAGTCGAGCCCCGGCGGGATCACGAGCGTCCTGCGCTCGATCGCGCGCGCCGCGCGCAGGGGCGCGTGCTCGGGGAAGCGCGCGATCCATTCGCCGAGGCCGCGGAAGAACTCGCCCCGGTGGAACCGCGAGTTGAACACGACAGCGTCGGCCGCCGCCGCGGACGAGAGCGAGGCGAGCGCCAGGCCGTGGTCCAGCGGCTCGCCCGGCGGGCGCGGGTAGGAGAGCTGGTTCTCGTGGAAGTAGACGACGAGCGGCGCGTCGAGGCGCGCCGTCGCCATGAAGGCCGCGGCGTCCATGAGGCTCGTCGCGACGACGACGTCCCAGCCGGCCCGGCGCTCCCTGCGACGGTCGGGTTCCGGCTGCGCGGACGCGCTGGCGCGGCGGGCGTCGGACCGCCAGGCGTCAGGGCGGCGGGCGGCGGAGGGGCGGGCGTCCGCCTCCCCCCCGTCCCCCGGGCGCGGGCCCATGGCGTCCAGCCTCTCCAGCCGTTCCGCGAAGGCGAAGGCGGCCCCGCGCAGGCGCCACTTCCAGAACCGCGGCGGCAGGTCGAGGATCGTGATCCGGTGCCTCGAGCGCTCCGCCCACCCCCGCGCGAACGCCCGGTGCGATCCGCCGTGGAACGGATCGAGGAACAGCACATTCAGAGGGCGGAGCCGCGCGCCGCCGGGCTTCCCTCTCCCTCGCCGCCAGGGGCCTCGTCCTCGGCTCCCTCCTTCCGCCTGACCGGCCCCGATCAACCGCTCCCCTACCGCGCGATCGCGGTCACCATCCGGTCCGGGTCGAGGTACCGCTTCGCGACGCGCTGGATCTCGGCCGGCGTCACGGCGGCGAGGGCCGCGTCGAGCTTCGCGTCGAAGTCGGTCCCCCGCCCCAGGAACTCGTTGAACCCCAGCGAGTACGCCTGCGAGATCCGCGTCATCCGCCGCATCGCCATCTGCCCGCGCATCGCGTTGACCGCCCGCTCGATCGCGGCCTGCGGCTGCTCGGACTCGCCGAACTTCCGGATCGCCTCGCGGATCGAGGCCTCCGCCGTGTCCACGTTGTCGGGCCGCGTCCCCATCTGCGCCGTGAACCACGCCTTGCCGCCGTAGTCCTCGAGCGAGCAGCCGACCGAGTAGGCGAGCCCCTTCGTCTCGCGCAGGTCCTGGGCGAGCGCCGTGGACATGACCGTCGTCGCCACGATGAGCGGGGCGAGGTCCTTCTCCGCGCGCGCGAAGATGCCGCCCACGAAGAGCTGCGACTGCTCCTTGCCGCCCTTCACCTCGACCTTCACGGCCGCCTCCGTCGCCGGCGGGTCGGCGAGCGCGCTGACGCGGTGGCGCTCCTCGCCCGGCTTCAGCGGCGCGAGCGCCGGCGCTCCCGGGCCAGGCTTCATCGCGCCGAAGGTCGCGCGCACCACCTCGGCCACGTCGCTCGCGTTCACGTTCGACACGATCGAGAGGATGAGCTGGTCGGGCGAGAAGTAGCGCGCGTGGAACGCGCGCAGGTCCTCCGCCCGGATCGAGGCGATCGTCACCGGCGTCCCCGCGATCGGCCGCGCGAGCGGCCCGTCCTTCAGGAGCGTCTTCGCGTACAGCGCCCGCGCGAGCGCGCGCGGGGTTTCCTGCCCGCGCCGCGCCAGGTCGATCTCCTCCGAGGCGGCGAGCGCGATGTCCTTGTCCTCGAGCCTCGGGTAGGCGATCAGCGCGAACAGGAGCCCCAGCCCCTCGCGCCAGTTCTCGCGGATCGTCTCGAACCGCGCGTACGAGTAGCGCGGCGAGTTGTAGTAGTCGTCGTACGGGATCCCCGCGTCGTCCACCGTCTTGAGGCGGGCGCCGAGGGTGCGGAGCTTCTGCGTGATCCCCTCCCCGTCGAGGAACAGCGAGCCGTAGGGCAGCGTGCGGTGCAGCAGGTCCGCGATTCCGTCCTTCCCCGCCGGCTCCATCGCCGCCCGGTCGCGCACCAGGACGTGCGCCGCGAAGATGTCCGAGTCGGGGTTCTCGGCGACGACGAGCGTGAGCCCGTTCTCGAAGTCGATCCGCCGGATCGCCCGCGCCCGCCCGCCGGCCGCGGCCGCCGCGGCACCGGCGCCCGCCATCGCCCCCGTCCCCTTCCCCGGCGCGCCCGCACCGGCGTCCGGAGCGGGAATGGGCACGGGCTTCGCCGGGTCGGTCCCCTCGGGGACCGACGGCGAGGAAAGCGCCGCGACCACGGGCCCGTTGAACCAGCGCCGCGCCGCTTCCTGCACCAGCGCCGGCGTCACCACCGACAGCGCGCCGGCCTCGGCCCCGACCGAGGGGCGCTCGCCCAGGATCAGGTCGTGCGCCACCTGCATCCCCAGGTAGTGCACCTGGTCGCGCAGGTAGAGCATGTTCGCCCGCTCCTCGGTCACGATCGCGCGAAGCTCGTCGGCCGGCACCGGCTCGGCTGCGAGGCGCCCGAGCTCGGCGCGGATCGCCTTGATCGCCTCGACCCCGTCCGAGTCGGCCGGCAGCGTCGCCGCGACCTGGAAGATCCCCACCCCGCGCCCCGGGCTGAAATCGGCCGAGGCGTCGATCGCGAGCTGCTGGTCCGAGCCCGCGAGCGCGCGGCCGAGGCGCGAGCCGGCGCCGCTTCCGAGCAGGCCGGCGATCGCGCGCAGTACGGCCGCGTCCTCCTGCCCCGCCCCCGGGGCCGGCATGCCGATCCGCAGGTAGCCGCGCTCGCCCCCGATCCTCTGGCGGTAAAAGCCGCTCTTCGGCGGCGCGGCCTTCGGCTCGCCCGCGGCGGCGAGCATCGCCGGCGTAAGGTTCGGGTCGCGCGGAGCGGCGGCGCCCTGCGGGCCCGGAGCGGCCCCCGCCCCGAACGTCTTCTCCAGCAACTCGAGCGCCTTCCCCCTCTCGAAATCCCCCGCGAGCAGCAGCACCATCCGCTCGGGCCTGTAGTACGCGTGGTAGTAGGCGACGACGTCCTCGCGCTTCATCGCCCCGATCGACTCCTTCGTCCCGAGCGCCGGCATCGAGCGCGCGTCGGCGCCGAACCAGGCCTTCCGGAAGAACTGCTCCGACGCGTAGCCCGGATCGGACGAATCGCGCGCCAGCTCCTCGAGGACGATCTTGCGCTCCTTCTCGAAGGCCGACTCGGGGATCGTCGAGCGCAGCAGCATGTCCGACTGGATGTCGAGCGCCGTCGCCAGGTGGTCGCGGTGGACCAGGAACTGGAACAGCGTGTACTCGTCGCGCGTCGTCGCGTTGTTGTACCCGCCGATCGCGTCCGCGTCCTTGTAGAGCTGCTCCTGCGTGCGCGAGGTCGTCCCGTCGAAGAGCAGGTGCTCGAGGAAGTGCGTGGCCCCGTTCGTCGCGGGCGTTTCGTTGCGCACGCCGGCGAGCACCGTCACCGACGAGGCGACCATCGGGTTCGAGTGCGCCTCGAGCAGCACGACCTTCACCCCGTTCGACAGCGCGACCAGCTCCGTTCCCGGCCCGCACGGCCCGAGCGAGCGGACGCCGGGTGGGTTGGAGGGGGCGGGTGGAGGCGGCTGCCCGCCGGCGGCGAGGGCCGCCAGCGCGCAGGCGGCGGTCAGCAGGACGACGACCACGACGAATCCGGACCGGGAACCCAGGGTGAGAGGTCGCATCGCGCTCCTCGAAGAGTGTGGTGGGGCGAGGAGTATAGCACCCGTCGTTGCTATACTTTGCGCATGGTCCGCATCATCCTGATCGCGCTCCTCGGCCTCGTCGCGGCGATCGTCGGCCTTGTCTTCATCCTGCGCCCGGAGCCCCCGCGCCTCCCCCTCGATCGCGACCATGCCCCGTTCCAGCGCGTCGTCGCCGAGCGCGAGAAGGGGTGCCTGCACTGCCACGGCCCGGGCGAGAAGAACGCGCGCAAGCCGAGCCACCCCCTCGCCAACGACTGCTTCCGGTGCCACTCGTGGCGGGAGGCCTGATCCTCGCGGAGCTCGCGGTGCGCCGACTCGCCTCGCTGCCTGCGGCCGTCGGCCTGCATCGCCGCCAGCCCGCCGGCCATCGCCCCAGCCCGCAGCCCTCGTCGGTGCCCCCGCCGAGCCCGGCCCGCGCGTACGACTTCCCGCTCCTCGCCGCACTCCCCTTCGCGCTGCTCCTCCTGGCGATCGCGCTTCGTCCCGCTCGCCCTCCCGAAGTTCTGGCACCGCGACCGCAACCGCGCCCTCGTCGCGGGCGCGCTCGCCCTGCCGATCGCCCTCCTCCTGCTCGCCGTTTCCCCGGGCGCGCTCCTCACGACGGCGCACGAGTACGCCTCGTTCATCGTCCTGCTCGGCGCGCTCTTCACGATCTCGGGCGGCATCGTCCTCACGGGCGACCTCGAGGCGACCCCGCGCGTCAACGCCGCCTTCCTCGGCCTGGGGGCCATCCTCGCGAACCTCTTCGGCACGACGGGCGCCTCGATGCTGCTCCTGCGCCCGCTCCTGCGGACCAACCGCGAGCGGCGCCACGTCGCCCACATCCCGGTCTTCTTCATCCTGATCGTCAGCAACTGCGGCGGCATGCTGACCCCGCTCGGCGATCCGCCCCTCTTCCTCGGCTACCTGCGCGGCGTGCCGTTCCTGTGGACCCTGCGCCTGCTGCCGATCTGGGCGCTCTTCATCGGCTACCTGCTCGCCGTGTTCCTGGTCTGGGACACGCGAGCGCACCGCCGCGAAACCGCCGCCTCGCTCCGCCTCGACCGCGAGCAAGTCGAGCCGCTCCGGGTCCGCGGCCTTCCGAACCTCGCCCTGCTCGCCGTCGTCGCCGCGAGCGCGCCGCTTCCGAGCCCGTGGCGGGAGCTCCTGATGATCGGCGCCGCCGCCGTCTCGTATCTTCACGACACCCGCCGCCTCGCACAAGCAGAACCATTTCGACTTCGGCCCGATCCGCGAGGTCGCCATCCTCTTCGCCGGGATCTTCGTCACGATGGTCCCCGCCCTCGCGCTGCTTCACCGCCACGCTTCCTCGCTGGGACTTCGCGAGAACTGGCAATTCTTCTGGTCCACGGGCGTCCTGTCCTCGATCCTCGACAACGCCCCGACCTACCTCACCTTCCTCTCGGCCGCGCAGGGCCTCGCGCACACCGCACCCCTGGTCGAGGGGGTCGGCGTCCCGCACGCCCTGCTCGCCGCCATCTCCGCCGGCGCCGTCGCCATGGGGGCCAACACCTACATCGGCAACGGCCCGAACTTCATGGTGAAGGCGATCGCCGAGCACCGCGGCATCCGGATGCCCTCCTTCGTCGGCTACGCCGCCCGCGCCATCGCGATCCTGATGCCGGCCTACCTGGCGGTCACGGCGCTGTTTTTCTGGTAGGGGGGGCAGGCGCCGCGGCCTCCCGGACCGCGCCGGGCGCGCCAATCCGCCATTTCGGGTTGCCGGACCCCGGGGTCGCGGGTATCATTTCTCGTCACCCTAGTCACCCAGGAGGTGTTTCGTGAGCCGTCGGACCCTGCGACTCGTCACCCTTGCCGCGCTTCTCATCGGAGCCGCCGCCGCGGCCTCCTTCGCCGCCGGGCCCGTCGAGCCCAAGGCCAAGGACCCGGCCGCCCTGCACGAGCGGGGCGTCATCGTCGACTGCACCGACTACATGCTGATGGGGAAGAAGGGTCCCGAACGCCGCGACTTCCAGGCCAAGAGCATCGACTCCGGCATGCCGGCCTGCTTCCTGTCCTCCCAGGACGGCGAGGTCTACCTTCTCGTCGAGCTGGGCACCCAGGCCCGCGAGAAGTTCCAGCCGACCCCGACCTTCATCGGCGCCGAGATCGAGATGGACGGCGTCGTGTACCAGCGCGGCTCTCTCAAGGCCCTCGCCATCAACGAGATCAAGCGCACCGGCGGCTACACCGACCGCGAATCGCGCCGCCCCGACAACCCCGAACCGACCCGCCTGACCAACCAGAAGGACCCCAAGAAGAGCCCGTACGTCCCGACGGTCCCGAATCCGCAGGCGCCCGAGGTCAGTCCGTCGCCGAAGTAGGCCGAAGGAACCCGCAGCAACCGGTTTTCTCGACCGGTCCGCGGTTGCGGGTCTTCGGCCATCCACAGCGGGCGGGCATGGGCGGCCGGAGTCGCTGCAAGAGTGTCCGAACGGGGTCTCGCGATGGGGAGCCTGCCGGGTTGACCGGGGGCAGCTCCATCGGCGATAATCCCGCGTTTTCCCGAGAGCCGGCGTAGCTCAGGGGTAGAGCAGCTGATTCGTAATCAGCAGGTCGCGGGTTCGAATCCCATCGCCGGCTCCAGCCGTATCCCCCCGAAAACAGGATGAAATTCAACGATTTCTGTGGGTTAGGTCCTGTCCGGGGCTTCCGTGGCGAGCAGGCCACCGGGGAGCGCTTCTACCTCCAGATACCCCGAGAACCCTGAAATGATTCGCGTTGTGCCCAAATTGTGCCCAATCGAAGGGCGTGGAAAAGCCCACCGTGCGTGGCTCCGGGTCGCATCCTCCTCCGTCGGTTCCCTAGATCTCTGATCCCCTCGCTCCCTGCTCAGGGGAGCACCAGACATTCGCCGAACGCCGTGCCAGCCGGACCAGGAACCGAGCCGCGTGCCACATATCGCATCGTCACATTGCGAGGAGAAGGCGGACACGCAGGCGTTCCATTTCGTGGAAGGAGGACTCCCGGCCTCGCTTCGATGCCCTCGACCGTTCCGGGTGCCTCCAGGGCGCACGAACTTGGCGATCTTGTGCGCCATCGACAAACCCTGCAGACGCGGTCGATGCAACCTTCACCTCCGGCCCTTCAGGTAGGTCGGGCGCATGATCGACTCGCGTCTTGAGACTGGAGGCAGCGACGATGCGGCCGATCAAGACGCCAAACCCGTAGGTCCTGGCACCGGTTGGGCGGGCCGCGGCTCGCGCTCGCCGATCTGCTGCCGCCACATGGCGTAGTACAGCCCCCGCGCCTCGACCAGGGCTTCGTGGCTGCCGGTCTCGACGACGCGACCCCGCTCGAGCACGTAGATCGTGTCGGCGTGCGCGATCGTGCTCAGCCGGTGCGCAATCAGGATCACCATGTGCTGCCGGCTGCGCGACACCTCGCGCACGGCGGCCGTGATCTCCTGCTCCGTGATCGAGTCCAGCGCCGAGGTCGCCTCGTCGAAGATGAACAGCCGCGGCGCGCGCAGCAGCGCGCGGGCGATGGAGAGGCGCTGCCGCTCCCCGCCCGAGACCCGCAGACCGCTCTCTCCCAGGCGCGTGTCGAGCCCCTGGCCCGACCGCTCCAGCAGCCGGCCCGCCGAGGCGCGGCGCAGCACGTCGAGCATCTCCTCGTCGGTGGCCTCCGGCTTCACGAGCTGCAGGTTCTCCCGGATCGTGCCCGAGAACAGCTGCGGGTCCTGCGTGACGAAGCCGATCTGCCGGCGGACGCGGTTGTAGCGCAGCTCGTTGATCGGGACCCCGTCCACGGAGACGACCCCGCTGCGTCGGGGCGTAGAGCCCGACCAGCAGCTTCACCAGCGTCGACTTGCCGCAGCCCGACGGGCCGGCGAAGGCGATGGTGTCGCCGAGCCGCGCTTCGAAGGAGATGTGGTCGATCGCGTTCTCGGCCGCCCCCCGGTAGCGGAAGACCACGTCGTCGAACCGCAGCCGCTCGATCTCGCCGATCTCGACGGGCTCCTCCGGCCGCTTCTCGATCGGCGTCTGCATGAGCCGGTCGAACGCCTGCAACGAGGCCTCGGCCTCGCGGTAGTTCAGGATGACCTTCCCGAGCTGTTGCAGCGGGCCGAAAATCGTGTTGAGGATGAGCTGGAACGAGACCAGCTCGCCGGCCGAGAGGACCTTGCGAAAGATGAGCCACAGCAGGATGAACAGGATCGACTGCCGGAGGATGTTGATGAGGGTGCCCTGGATGAACGAGAGGCCGCGGACCTTCCGGACCTTCTCCATCTCGAGGTCGAAGATCCGCCGGGTGTAGCCCTGCAGCCGACGGATCTCGGGCCAGGTGAGCCCCAGGCTCTTCACGAGCTCGATGTTGCGGAGCGACTCCGTGATCGTGCCGGACAGGCGCGCGGTCTCGCGTACGATCGACCGCTGCACGGCCTTGATCTTCTGGCTGAGCAGCCCCGTGAGCCCGCCCAGGACCACAACGCCGATCCCGAACACCGGGATCAGCAGCCAGTTCTTGGTCACGCCGTACCAGACGACGAAGCCGATCCCCACGACAGACGAGTAGAGGATGCTCACGGCCGCGTTGATGAAGCGCTCCGTGTCGGTGCGCACCTTCTGCAGCAGCCCCATCGTCTCGCCACTGCTGCGCTGCCTCGAGCTCCACGAACGGCAGCCGCAGCGTCTGCTTGATGCCGTCGTTGAACATCTCCATCCCGGACTTGCCGACGACGAGCTGCAGCACGTAGTCCTGGAATGTGGACGCGGCGCGGGCGGCGAGCGCCACGGCCGCGGCCACGGCCAGCCAGCCGAGCGCCCCGCGGACGAGGTCCGCGTCCGGGCGCCCCCCGGGATTGAGCACGTACTCGTCGATGATCTTCCCGAAGATCAGCGGGTCGACGAGCGCCAGGACCTCCGCGAGGCCGGCGAGCAGCAGAGTGAACGCGACGAGCCCGCGGTGCGGCCGGAGGTAGCGCCAGAGGATGCTCACGCTCCCTCCACGCCAGCGCCGCCTGGGCCGAGCAACGCCAGGGCCGGCGCGAGGGGCGCGACCGCCACCTGCCACGGCGCGAGCCGGGGGCCACCCACGGCGGAGCCCGCCAATGCGGCGAAGCGGAGACCAGGGATAAGCGTCATCGGAGCAGGAGTATAAACTCGCGGCGCGGCACGGCGGTCAAGGGAGGCGACCGCTATGGCGCAGCAGCCGAAATGCGATCGTCTGACGCCGGCGTTCTACGGTCGCTACTCCCCCGACTGGGCTTCCCCCGATTGGGTGGCCATTATCGAAAGGGCGGACAGGATGTCCAGCATTCTGGCAGGAAACTCATGAAGACGGGCACGGCAGGAGCGCCATCGGCAATCGCCATCACGGAATCTCGGCCTGGCAAGACCACGGGGGCCGGGCACGCAGGGCGTCGCTCAGGTTCTTCGGCAGCGCCGCTTCGGAGTGGGTGTGGTGCGGCAGCGGCGGCGGCGGCATTAGAATGCCCCTGCCTGGATGGAAGACTCAACGAAGGCAACATACGGCATCGAGTTGATGGGGCCGATGGTCGGCCGGGCCGTTTACGCTGCCACAGCGGTCTGGCTGGGTCGGGTGGTTTAGGGTGATGCACCGTGATCTCGGTGTCTGCGTGATCCGTCCCTGGCGGGAACAAGATGCCGCGTCCCTCGCGCACCATGCGAACAGCCGCGCTGTCTGGCAGAACCTTCGGGACGACTTCCCGCATCCCTACACCGAGATCCACGCCGCCCGATTCCTCGCCCGCGCGGTGACGGCCGACCCGCCGACGAACTTCGCGATCGTGGTCGGCGGGGAGGCGGTCGGGGGGATCGGCTACCACCTGAACGACGATGCGCAGCGCAGCAGTGCGGAGCTGGGGTACTGGCTGAACGAGTCCTACTGGGGACGCGGGATCGCGACGGCGGCCGTGTGCGCGATGACGGCGTTCGTGTTCAGTGCCCACACCCAACTGCACCGAATCTACGCTGTCCCCTTCGCATGGAATGCCGCCTCCGCGCGCGTGCTCGAGAAGGCGGGGTTTACCCTCGAGAGATCGTTACGCTGGAGCGCGATCAAGCAGGGTCGCTCCGCCCATCAGCTCCTCTATGCAATCGGCCGAGAACAAGGGAGGACTCGTCATGTTCCCGATCGGCGATGATGACAGCGCCCGCAGGACCGTTCCCCTGGTCACCTATGCCTTGATCGTCCTGAACGTCCTGTTCTTCTTCGTGGAGCTGAGTGGCGGTGACCCATTCATCATGCGGTGGGCCTTCGTGCCGAGCCGCTTCGTCGCCGATCCACTCGGTGACTTCCTGACGCTGTTCTCGTCCATGTTCATGCATGCCGGGTGGCTGCACCTGGGCGGCAACATGCTTTACCTGTGGATCTTCGGTGACAATGTCGAGGATCGCTTCGGACACATCAAGTTCCTCATCTTCTACATGCTCTGTGGGATCGCGGCAACGGCCGCACAAAGGCGTTCAGTCTAGGGTCGATGTGCCGAATCTGGGAGCCTCGGGAGCGATTGCCGGGGTGCTGGGCGCCTACATCTTGATGTTCCCGAAAGGGCAGCGTCCGCGTCCTGCAGGGTTCGCGGGTGATTCAAGTGCCGGCGCTCATCGTCATCGGGCTCTGGATCGTCCTGCAATTCTTCAGCGGCATCGGCTCCGTTGCCGACGCGGCGCAGACGGGTGGCGTCGCATACATGGCGCACATCGGCGGATTCGTCGCCGGGTTCGTGCTGACCTTCGTGTTCCGTGGGAGTCGCCAGACGCCGGCATGACCGCAGCGCGGGTCGACCTCGTGCGCCACGGCACCACGCAGCTCGCATCAGAGGATCGGTTCCAAGGCTCCGTTGGCATCGGATCCGCCCCCGGACCGGTCGTGACCCGTCGAAGCCGTTGGTGCCGGAGCCGGGACTCGAACCCGGACTCCCCTGCGGGAAGGGGATCTTAAGACGGGGAAAGCGGGGCGTCAGATCAATGGATTTGGCGCCCCGCCTTTCTTTTCTCCTCCGGCGAATCCGGCGGGAGGTGCTGTTTTCCGACCGGCTTGGACACCCAGGTGGACACTGGTTTCCGGGGGTAGGGCTGGCCGATTTTGGGTGCCTGCTAACAGAGTCCCTCAGGAAAAGAGCCTGGTGGTCGGGCCAGTGGCGATCATCGATCTGCCCCCCTGCTGACCTGCCTCTGAGAATTCTCAACTTTTCTCTTCACAAATCCTGCCCTCAGCGCATGTGGTAGTTGAGGGGCCGAATAGGCGAGCCCTTCCGATTGGTCTAGGGATGAAGGATTCCCGGCCTGAGACAGGGCCGGCCACGCGCTGATTGCTGGGAACGGAGGAGCAGATGCGAGAGGAACGAAAGACGGATCGTGAGGACACCATGAACTCCCGGGGAGTTGGGGAGTTGGGGACCTTGCGGAGGGCCACAGCGTGACGGATCGCCCGATTCTCAAGGCCAACGAGTGGCCGAAGTCGAAGGTAAGCTATGTCTACGATGGTTTCCTGCCTCGCAAGCTTGTTTCGATGGTCGCGGGAAAGCGAGCCGAGGGCAAGAGCTTGTTTGCGGCCTGGCTGGCAGCCCAAATAACGATGGGGCAGGCGATTCAGCCTGACGGATCCCTTATCGGGAACCGCCCTGCCGGCAAGGTCTGGGTCAACAGCATGGAGGACGCGCCCGACTCAGTAGCTCGGTGGAGGCTGCAAGCAGCGGGAGCGGACCTCGACCGAGTCTTTCTCACAGAAGGTAACCGGGTCAGGACGACCTGGGAGTCGTCCGAACCTGGCCTGACCCTGGATTCTCTGATCCCAATCAGAGCGTGGGAACAGAAGAGGAATCGTAGCGGTCGGCTGCGGCCTGACTACCGGCATCAGTCCCCGGCAGTAGGCCAGTGGACCTGACTACCCCTTCGGATCCAGCACGCGTCCCAGGAAGAGAATCGATCCCGAGAGATTATCCCGGACCAGGAAGAGGAACGGGTGGTCCGCACGGAAGACTGGAATCGGGACCGGTTCTGCGGGTCCGCAACCCTGTGCTGCGGCGATCGCTGTCGCAGCCGCGGCTTCCGTGCCCTCCTCATTTACATCCACGAATGCCTGGTGGTAGACCGCCTCAATAAACAAGGACTCCCTGTCGAGGGGCGTCTTGCCATTGATGCCGGAGAAATCGCCCTGGAAACGAATGAACGGCAGGCTCATCCCGAGCCCTGTCAGTTGCTCACGCAGGTCGACAGTCCCCCAGGTAACTCTGAACCTCGGGAGGAACAGCTCGACCCCTGTCGGTTCAGACTGGCCACACATTCTGCCAGCCTGTCGGGCGTGAGCCAGAGCTCCAGATCGGCAAACCCGTCCTTCCGGTCAGGGAGCATGATCAACATCGACAGGTCGCCACCCCTATAACCCAGCTCGAGTGCCTGGAAACCTCGTCCGGCCATGTAGGGCGTGTTCAGGAGCTGATACATGAGCGGTGCGGAGACGGTCCGGTCGGCGGAAATGTAGAAAGGCACGTCCCTCGTCAGGTCCTTCTTGAACTGAAACAGCCACATCCCCTTGAAGTAGACGGCGTTGACCAGCACAAGCCGCGTATCTCCCGTTACCCCACCAGGAGGGATCAGATTGACGATCCTCTTCTTCGTCCTGTCCTCGACCCAGTGGTTGATGGTCTGGCGGGCCTGTTCCTCGCGCCGGCGAAATCCACGATATTCAGCCCACCACCGTAGGATTCCTTCACAAGATCGAGGAACGATTGCAGCAACTCACCCCCTTGCTGGCTCCAGAGCGAGCTGGCTATGGCCATCTCGTATTGGTTCCCGCCGGCCGAGTTCAGTTGTTCGATCATCCCGGCGAGCGAGCTATGAACGGATGTACCATCCTGCGGAAGACGCAAGACGTCGCGCATTTCGGACTCTGTCCGGCCCTTCGCGCCACCAGCGGTCATCGCCAGAGCGACCCTGACGCTGAATGGCGAAAAGAAGATGTTCCCGGCCAGGTCACGAAGCTGCGAGTACATCGCCAGAGCGAAGGCGTTGTTCCCCGCCCCGACATCCTCTGCCTTGTCCAAACCAAGCCTAGGGCTCACCACGATCGGATTCTCCTCGTTACTCTTCATTGCTTCTGCGCACGTCTGTCGCGAACCCTGCAGGACTTGCCCGACCCTGATCGAGAGGATCTGGGCTCCTGGCCGGCACGGTCAGCACGATGAATGGCCGGCCCTACCCGCAGGCAAGGCCGGCGTCGTCTTCAGACCTCAGTGCCTCTTGAGCCAGTCCAAGATTGGCTGCCAGACTAGCGACTGCGAATTGCTTGCCATCCACAAGTCGATATGCCCAAAGTCCAGCACGGACTCGCTTGCGGGGTGGAGAGACACCGTGCCAATTCGCGTGATGTCTTTGCTCCCCAGACCATCCAGCGTGTACTCTCCAGTAAAGCCGAACCCTCCTCCAGCCATCACGTAAAGGATGGGAACCTGGACCTGTCCAAGGTGATCGTCCCAGGGGACATCGCCTGCCGTCGGGCAGCTGGTGATGTACTCGTCCCGTTCGAACGCTGCGGGTTCATAGGGCGGCGAGTACACCATGAAATCGATCCAGTTATCGACATTCGTGTACTGCAACCCGGTCGGCACACCATCCGCGTCAAACTTGCCGGCCAAGAAGTGACTCGAGATGTCCGCGAAGAAGGGAAACACTCCAAGGGCCAACCCTGCCTGTAGATTCGTAAAACCGGGAATCAACACCGACGCGCCGTCGGGATTCTGCAAGGCCGGTGTGCCAAAAGCAGGAAGGGGATTGTAGTCCTGGTATTGTCCACTATCGATCAGTCCCTGATAGGTAGCAACCGAACCACACATGGCCGTCTGCCACACGGGGATATCGCTGACCACCCCCTGGTCTACGCCGATAAGCCCTGCAATGTTGCGATACTTGGAGGGGATCGATACCTCCTGGTTCAAGAGTGCAAAGCCTACGGGGGAGCCACTGCTATATCCGAGCAGAAGCATCCCGGTCGGAGCAATCTCTGTCAGAGATCGAACACCGCGTGCCACGGTGACGGCGGTGTTTAAGTCATCCACTTGTCTTTGCATGCCCCAGTCGGCCATGAATGAGAAGTCCGTTTCGCTGTCGGGAACCAGAGTCCACGCCTGATCCATGCCCGAGACATTTACGTTGTTACGCGCAAGAAAGACAGCAAGGCCAAAATCGTCTGAGATTCTGGTGACTGACTCCCGGAAGGAAACAACCTTCGAAATCCTTATAGTCTCCATGAAGCAGAAAGACATTCTTCGGCGTGTCGATAGGTTGGTTCGACCCCTTCTTGCGAACGACCCGGTGAATACCGATTACATCGTACGTACCTGGACCAACTCGCACCTTGAAGAAGTAGTGGGCGATCTTGTCGGTGATGATGGTCCGCTGCACACAGCCGCCAGGGCCTTCCTCGACCAGATTTAGGCTGGTGCCTTCCGTGGCGTTGACGCTACTGATGGCCTCGCGGATCGCCCGTTCCATCGCCGCCGCGTCAGGCACAGGCAGCGGTTCAACGGGCGTCTGTACCGGGATCTGGATGCCGGATCCACTTGCACCATCCGTCTGAACAGTGGGTCCAGCAGCCTGAACTGGAAACAGGCTGAGGAAGGCGACGACCATCGTGGAGAGTGCTAAACGGATCATCTTCCCTTTCATCATCTGACACCCCCTGAATAGGCGAGGGACACTGCGGCTCCCTCCTGCGGTTCAAGCCACAGACACCTGCCAAAACCGAAGTTGACGGGTCTCAGAGATCAGGAGTGAACACAGACCCTCTTGGCGACTCCCCAATTGGATCTGGCCACCTCTCGCCGAGAGCTCGGCACCGGGAGAGTCGTTGCGGTTGACAAAAAAAATTTTTTTTTTTTTTTTTTTTTTTTTTTTTTTTTTTTTTTTTTTTTTTTTTATGAAGGCGCCTGAAACGCAAATTCCCCCCACCCCCAAGCAACCAGGCCTTTGGAAGCGATCCTACAAGCCGTATGAAAAAGTTCGATGATGCAAATGCATCATTTCCCGCATTTTCCACCCTGTGACAACCACAGCCGGATGAAGGCTGACCACCACCGACAGGGTCGGTCGTCTACGGCCCCCAGCATGGCTCCAGAGCGCCATCATCCATTTCGGGTATGCCGGTTGGATCGGTGGGGTCACTGGCCACATGGTGGGGGCGTTCCTCGCAGTTCCCTGGTTTTTCGTCTGCAGATATTTCTTGCAGCCGAGGATCGGACGGCAGGTAGCTGTGGCCAGAACTGAGAGAGGGGCCTAAAGCTCCTGGTTCTGACGGTCAAGAAGCACCCTCCAGCGGCCCAGACCTTAACTGCAGCTGCCTGAGGGAAATATTCGCCTCCCTGCCAGGCTGTAGGATGCCCCTTTCGGTCCAGGTCTCTGACTTCTGACAGAGTTTTGGACCCCAACCCCGATCCACGCGACCTCAGGGTAGGTCCTGAGTGCCTTTCGGTTGGATTCTCTGCGTTGGATCAAAGTCTGGGAGCCAGGGGGAGCGTCCTGGGAACCAGCCCCAACCTGCCCAGCGATAAATCGTAAGACGACGCCAGGAAACGAAGAGCAGCAACCACAGCTTCACCTGAGGAATGGAAACGTATGGTTCATGGAGTCGTGTGCCTATTGACGACTGGGGGCCTTACAACTGTTCGGCGGCTACTTCACACCACTCATCAAGGCACTGGTTGGACCTTCTCCACGAAGATCGCGCGCACAACGTCTGACACAACCCGCGCCCTGTGCCGATGCGTCTCGCCCGAAGGGATTACGACACCGTCACCGGCCTCAAACACTTGCGTGCCGCTGTCAAACTCAGTTTCGAAGCGGCCCTCAAGAATCAGGCCAACGTGACCCACACTGCACCAGTGGGGCGCCATCTGCGCTGTGTACTCGACTAATCGAAGCTTGGTATCACCCGCTACCGCGATCCTGTGGCGCACTCCGGGCATCGGCGATTCCCAGCTGATACCGGCGAAGGCGATCTTGTATGGGCTTATTCTCATCTCAGCACGAGTCCGCCGAAGCCTGGCTAACCTGCGGGCGAGGCCAGTGGATTATTGAAGTCGCACCGACAGCAAGGCCCGTGACGGGACAGGCCGTCGGGTTCAGCAGGTCATGCGTCGTGGGCAAGATTATCAGACAATTCCGCAAGAACTTCCCGTGCCTCCTGAATGTCCTTCGTCAACACCTGAAGCTCGATCGGCCCGCCAATCGGATTAGTGTTGCCGCCAAAAGGCGTCACGCCTAGGAATGCTTGCAGGCCCTCGTTCTTCTGGAAGTAGCGAATTCCTGCGGCACCAAGTAGCGACTTGGCGACAATGACGATGGCGGGGTTGAAGGTAGTGAAAACCGTCGCCAAATCAGATTGCCAATCTTCTTTCTGATCGGGTAGGACGCTGATCAAGGGGACGTTGCAGTCGGGACACCGATCGAAGCCCGGCCGATACTCCGTTCTGCACTTGGGACAGAACATGTTGGCGGCACCCTCCTCAGTACCTACACCTTACAATTCTACGGAACTATGTTGCAGGGAGCGAGTCTTGCGATCTCCCACTGATAACAGCCACATTCGGACGCGCCCCACTTCTCAAGCGACAGTCCATCCCTACCTTCCTACATCCGCCCCGGCATGAAGTTATTTCCGCCAGAGGTGTTGTTGGTCCCCGTGTCGCAGAAATCAGCTGTGCCTGCCGGATTGGGGCAGACCATGCCGCTGTTGCCACGAGCCAGATTGCCATCGTAGAAATTGTCCGAACCCTCCAGGCGCAGACCGCCCTGAAGGTTGTCGATGAGTGTGTTGTTCTCAATACGATTGCGGGAGCCAGTCACATGAATCCCGGGTTCTACGAGCACAGAGCGGATGTCATTGCCTGATATGAGATTGCCATTCCCAGATACTTTCAACCGACTGCATACGAAGAGCGAATTATTCTCAAACGTACAGTAGTTACCACCAACCGCAACAGCGGCTTCGCAGTCTGTCTGTCTAAATCTACTCCGCCGAACCTGGATGCCCTGTCCACCGGCTATTACCAGTGCCATCTCGAAAGAACCATCGACAACGGTATCTTCGATCACACCCATTTCGCAGCCGGATAGGTATATGCCCGTCTCGTTGCCAGGAGGTTTGGTCACTGTCAGATGTCGAAGGATGAAGCGTTGTACACCAGCGAATCGAAGCCCATCATGTTGATCGGCGACCAGTGTGCCGTTCAGGACCGTCACGCCCTGTACGTTCTCCGCCAGAACTACAGGGACGTGGCCATCTTGCATTAGAGTGAACCCGTTAAGGTCGATTTCTACGTTGCTGGCTGCGATGACCAGGAGCGGGCTTGTGTCGGACGTGTTGAGGATATTCCGCGTAACGACGTACTGGCCGGGGTCGGTGATAACGGTTGGTTGCCAGATCGGCGTCGCGCCATCTGCGGCCGGAACCGCGACTGTGCCTAATAGAGCACACGCAAGACCAATGATCAGCCTATACATGGATCCCTCCGATTCAGGCGCCGACACCGATCCTTAGGGACGATTGACACCACTCCCATCAGGGACATGGCATGACGCTCTGGACCAACCTACAGGTACCTGGCATCCCGACCGGACGCTGCACCCCACTCGATGCGCCCCCGTAGGATCCTTCAGCATTCAAGTTGTTGGGCACGACCAAGTAGTAGCGATTTCCTGCTCCCGGAGCAACTTCCTCGACGGAATCACTCCCATCGTCGTGGCAGTCAATAGCCGTGTGGCTGTACCAGGCCCCGAGCTGTCCCTCGTAAATCCCGTAGTCCTCACCCCCGACCGAGCAACTTGGTGACCACCTGAGGGTCAGGTTTCCAAGAACTAGCGCTGATTTCTCAACACGAACTGTGGCTGGGACCAGTCCTGGTGAAGCCGGGAGTGCCAACGCTTGAGCACGACTGCTGATCGGCCAGTTTGGATCGCGGTAGAAGGAAGCGAACCCGGCTCCATCCCACGAAACGAGCTCGCCCGGCAGGTAGGTCGCCGTTCCCAGGGTCGTCGGGACATCGAAGCTCATGATGATCAAGGAGCCCAGACGGTCAGTTGCAATTAGGTTGGTAGAAGGAGGGATTGGTGGGGTTACGGCCGAGGCATCGAAGAAGAGGGTGAATACTCCACCAGAGAAGCGCACCAGGTCAGCAGGTTCGTAGGTGATGCCAGAGATTGTCGTGGGGACATCGAAGCTCATGATTAGATCCCCTAGCATCGTCCCCGGCAAGAGACAGCGCATCCACATTTGATCCCGTGGGAAGGCCTGCTGCAGCCCCGCTCCAGAACAGACTGTAGTTCGTGCCGTTGTAGCGGATCACATCCCGGGGGTCGTACGTCGATCCGCCAAGGGTCGTCGGGGCCTCGACCGAGAAGAGCCAGCCACCGGAATCCAGGCGATGCAGGGCGTTGATGTGTGTGTTCACGGGGAGAGTAAGCGCGACTGAGTAAGTGCCGGAGTCATTGCGCAGGGCGGTCCAAGGGAGGTAGGTGGACCCGCTGAGGGTCGTGGGTACATCAGGCACTACGTAGAACGAGGAGGCAACGGCCGGTATTCCCGTCAGCCAAACCAGCGCCAGGAACGCGAGGAGTCGGTACATGTCCCTCACTCCTTTCCCCGGTCCTATCTAAGGTCAGGCATGAAGTTGTTGCCGCCAGAGGTAGCAAGACCGTCAGTACAGAAGTCGCTGTTCCCGGCCGGGTTGGTGCATCCCGTGCCACCGTTCCCCCGAGCCATGTTGCCTCGGTAGACGCTGTTGCCGTTAACCACGAGGCCGAAACCTCCATTTCCGGTCATCACGTTGCCTTCGACCACATTTGTGTCCACGATGGTCAGACCATTACCAGCACAGCTCGCTATTACATTGTTCGCGACCCTGCCCTGGTAAAGACCTCTCCCTTTGATCTACCTCTGCGGCACGAAGGATCGAATTCCCATCGATCTGGCACCCGATGCACGACTCGATGTCAATCCCCTCCATTGGAGAATCCATGATCCGGTTGTTGAGGACTACTGCCGAGTCAACATCTAGGTGGATCCATGCTTCATGGAGAATATTGCCTTCAATTACTGAAACATGGTTTGAAAACGAGGTTACTACGATGCCGCCGCTCATGATTACCATCTTGCGCACTGAGACTGAAGACAGATCGCCGTCGGCCCCGATGACTCCAATGAGTTTCCCGCCCTCGATGCTGAAAGCCCCTGCAGGATTTGTAAAGCCCACCCTGACATCCCCAGTGATCGTGAAGCCATGCACGTCGATGTGTACGTCGGGCGCATTAACCGTGATCGCGTTTCCTGACGCACTGGTCACGTTGCGGGTGAGGATGTACTGGCCTGACTGTGTGATCGTTGTCGGCTCCCAGATCGGGATGGCGCCGTCGCTTGCAAGGAGCAGACCGGGGAAGCCGAAGAGAAGAGACCCTAGAAGAAAAGCCCGCCGCATTCCCATCGCATGACCTCCTATTACGTGGAGCGAGTGCGGGGCTAAGCGCACGCCCCTCCGCTCACCCGAGCTCCCTTGTTGGACGGCAAGAACTTGTCCTTCCCTATACGCCGATGTTTGCAGTGAGTCAATCGAACTCAGTGTCATGTGTAGGTAGCACATGATTTGTCCGCTTGCCGTAGCAAGTGATTTGTCCGCTTTCGGGCGACCCGGTAGTTTTGGGGCATTTCCCCGTCAGGAGGTGCCCCTAGTCTATCCCGGGTCCGCCGTGGAGCGGGCGATGCGCATTCAGGAGGTGTTGTTGCGGGCGATCGGGGGTCAGATCCAGTGGTTTCAGGCGGCCGAGATCCTCGGGGTCAGCTGCCGGACGATTCGCCGGTGGAAGGTGCGTTTTGAGCGCAACGGCTACGACGTCTTCATCGATCGTCGCCGCCAACATCCCAGTTCCCGGCGGGTGCCGGTGAAGGTCATCCAGCAGGTTCTGGGGCTGTACCGGGAGCGGTACTCGGACTTTCATGTCAAGCACTTCCACGAGAAGCTCGCCCAGGAGCACGGGATCCGGCAGAGCTGCACGTGGGTGAAGACCGTGCTTCAGAACGCGGGGCTGGTGGCCCGGCGCCCGCGCCGGGGCAAGCACCGCCGCCATAGGCCTCGTCGCCCCCTGCCGGGGATGCTCCTGCACGTGGACGGCTCACGGCACTGCTGGATGCCGCTTCGGCCCGAGCAGCAGGATGACCTGATCGTGCTGATGGACGATGCGACGAACCGGGTCTACGGGGCGATTCTCGTGCCCGAGGAGAACACCCTGACGGTGATGCGCGTGCTGTGCGAGTGCGTGCGCCGGCACGGGGTGTTCTGTGCGCTTTACACCGATCGGGGCAGTCATTTCGGGATCACTCCGGTGGCGGGAGGGAAGGTCGACAAGACGCGTTTGACGCAGATCGGACGGGCTTTGAAGCAGCTCGGGATCCAACATGTCATGGCCTACTCCCCTCAGGCCCGCGGTCGCAGCGAGAGGCTGTTCGGGACGTGGCAGAAGCGTCTGCCGCAGGAGTTGCGCCTGGCAGGGATCGAGGACCGCGAAGCGGCCAACGTGTTCCTGCGCCGGCGATTCATCCCCTGGCACAACCGCCACCTCACCGTGCCGCCCGAGCAGCAGGGCACGGCCTTCACCCCGCTGGCCAACCCCGCCGTCCTCGATCGAGTGTTCTGCCTCGAGCAGACCCGCATCGTCGCCAACGACAACACCCTCGTCTATGGCAAGCGGATCCTGCAGATCGATCACGTGCCGTGGCGGTTCAGCTTCGCTCGCTCGGAGGTCACGATCCGCGAGCACCTCGACGCCACCCTCAGCCTCTGGTACGGCCCCCGTCAGATCGGACGCAACGACGCCCATGGCCAACGGCTCCTGCCATCCCGGGCCGCGGGCACCAAGGAGGTGGCCTGATGACTCGACGGGACTGGCCCGCACCCCCTGGCTCCCTCACACCTCCCCGCATCCCCGGGGCCTGCCCCACCACCCCTCACACCCAAAAACCAACAACCGGACAATTCACTTGCTACCAAAAGCGGCCATCTTCACTTGCTATCGACACCAGATCCCGCCTCTTTGGCTTCAGTGTGCATAGGCCATCAAGGACCGCACACTCCACTCCCTCGATGCAGGGCTCAGGGATTGAGTGAGCTCGGGATGGTGAAGCAGATTACTCCCTGAACTAAACCTGGATCTCGGGTCTCTGAGTTCTGTCAGAGTTGGGACCGCGAACCCGGGTCGACCGACTGCTGGGTCCGTCCAGACCCCCTCGTCCTGGTTTTCTGGGTCGAATTTGAGATTCTGCGGAAATCCGGGCCGGGACGATTCCAGACCTCTCCACCCCACGCTGGACCCCTGAATCTCAGCGTGCCGTTTTGGATCTAAAGCACACCGGGGATAAGACGCTTCGTGCGTGCACAGTAGGCAGCGTACGGGGGGCCCAGGGCCTGTAGAAGCGCCCGTTCTTCTTTCGCGATTCGGTTGATAACCGCCAACGTGATCGGCACCATGAGGACAACGAGGCTGAGCCAGTTGCGGAAGACCAGGCCCAGACCGAGAAAGGCCAGGAGCAGCCCCGAATAGGAGGGGTGGCGAACAAACCGGTACAGACCCCGCTCGACCAGCGCGTGGCCCTGCTGGATAGCGACATCGACCGTGAAGAGCCGACCGAGAGTCACGATCGACACCCAGCGAATGACGAGTCCTCCGAGGAGCAGAATGAGAGCAGCGAGGCGGAACAACCCACCGTGGAACGGGAGTCTGGCGAACACGACCCACTGGGACACGACAGCCAAGGTGACACCGAATGCGATGGCGAGCCAAAGCACTCGCAACGATCCCCGGTCTTCGGTGTGTGCAGATTTCGCGTCAGCCCGCTTGACGATCGCGAGAGTAATCTCCGACACCGGGAAAAGAACGACGACGATCCAAAGAGCTGTGCTAAGCATTACAGTTGACGCTCCTGCAAAGGTCCCCCTTCAGCGGCTGCCGTAGCCCGCAGGAAGAACACGTTAGGTCCCGCGGGGGGTGAGTGTGGGTCCTTCTTGTTCTCACTTCGTTCGCCGCCGTTCAAGCGAGAGAGGCGTGCTGGAGTCACTTCGCCTTGGATCTCAGCTTGATCCTTTTACCGGCAACCATGAAGTTGCCGCTTCCAAGATGATGAATCGTCTGCGGGTTTTTCACTGCGGGATCGATCCATGCTTTGATGACTTCAAGGACAAACAAGCAATATCTGGCCACCATCCTGGTGTCGATCACCCGGCACTCGAGATTTGCATAGCACTCCTCGATGAGAGGTGCGCCGACTTGTGCAGCCGGCTTGGGCGTGAGGCCAAATTTCTTGAACTTGTCTATCTTCGCACCCGACGTATTGCCGCAACCCACGACCTTTTCCGCTATCTCCACTGTTGGGATGTTAATGACACATTCGTTGGTTGCCTTCAGCAGACCGAAGGAATAGTTGCGATTGCTGATGACGCAACCCACGAGCGGCGGCTCGAACTCCATCATGGTATGCCATGACATGGTCATGATGTTTGGGCGACCCTTGCGGGCGGTCGTGACCATGACGACCGGCCCCGGCTCGAGCAAGCCATAGACCTTGGACAGTGGAAAGGATTTCTTTGACCATGTTGGTTCTATCCATCGCCCGAGGCTGGCGACCATGTGAACTCTGCCGCATGAGACGCCGGGATCATTGCAGGTCCGCTGAGGCGAAAGGTCCAAGCGAGGCCATGAGGGAGTGAACACTCATGCCTTTGCCCTGTAACCCAGGACGCGGGCGGGTAACAGGAGGACTGCCCGAAGGAGGGCAAATACCGCCTCGAAGGTAATGCCGACCAGGCGGAGTGGAAGCGAGAGCAGCCACACCAATGGCCACAGAATCAGAGCGAGCAACGCGAGTGGCCAACAGAGTATCAGGAGGATGAACCAGGCGATGAGGGCGAGTAGTGATTTCACCTATTGCCTCCGATTACTGGGCGCTTCGTCGAAGGATGGCGACAAGCTCTCAGGGAATTGTCCGGGGTGCGCCACGCCGGGATTCCCGAAATGAGCGGTTGTACTGCGCCCAGACTGGCTTGCCTCGCAGGCGATTCTATCGCCGCATGGGTCACGGCGGAAGGTCAAGGCCAGGTTGATCGCTGCATGATTCATCGGGAACCGAGAAGCGGTGATTGCCCGGAGCAGCCTTCCTGGGCCCGGACCTGTGCCAGGATTCCAGTTTTCGGTCCAGATTCCTGAGACCTGACAGAGGTTTGGACCCCTCCCCCGGGCTGACCACCTGCCGCATCGGTCCAGACGGCCTCGTGCTGGATTCTCTACATTGGCTCGGAGTTCTCTGCCCCTATCCCTTTTCGGACGATCTGAAAGTGTGGGCTCCGGTCCGGCACGGTCAGCCGGGGCAGGGCCGGCCCCACACGAGGGCAAGGCCGGCGAGGGCTCCTGGCAATCCGTCGCGTTGTACGCGCGCCCGCTGCGGGGGCGCGACCACATTTCTTCAGCTTCTGACTTACCTAACGATGTTTCTTGATCCAGTCGGCGAGCGGCACCCATGCGAGTGTTGGCGACTGCTCGTCGATGAACAGGTCGATGTGGCCGAAGTCGAGCAGGACCTCTTCCGGGGTGCAGGCTCACGATGTGCTGGGAAAAGTCCTTCGTGCCGAGGTAGTAGCGCATCTCCGAGCCATAGGGCCCGATCGACCTGCGGCGCCCCAGTTATACACCGGCACCGTGATTTTTCTGAGGTTGTCGTCGAACGGCGTGTTTATCCCGCAAAGCACCTCGTCGTAATCGAGAAAGAAAAGCGTGGGCTGCCAGACGATGGCACTCTCCAAGAAATCCAGGAAATCGCCGGTCCTGACATACTGCAAGCCCGTCGGCAGCCCGTCCGCGCCGAACTCCCCTGCCAGATAGTGCACGGGCGTTGCGCCAAAGAGCGGTGCCGTGCCGAAGAAGAGGGCCGCTTGCAGGTTCGTCAGCCCTGCGAGGATGGGTGACGGGCCATCCGGATCGCTACGACCGAGGTTGCCCAAAAGCTGGAAGGGGACGAACGAGCCGTAAGCACCTTGATTGTATTGGTCCTGCTGGATAGCCCTGTCCGCGCAGAAGACATCTCGCAAGGTGGGGTTGGTGGAAATGTAGGGCATATCCGCGGAGATATACCCCTGCACGTGCCGTTCCTTATTCGGCAGACCTGCTTCGAGGTTTAACAGCGCATACCCTGTCATCCCGCCGCTGCTGTATCCGAGGAGGTTGAAACGGTCGCCCGATTCGCCCATTAGCTTTCGGGTTTCCCGGGCAACGGCCAAAGCTCTGCGCAAATCTTCCACCGCGTGCTGAAGCCCCCAGTTCTGCATGAAACCGAACTCGGTTGTATCCGGTGGAACAAGCACCCATCCTTGGTCGATACCCCAGACGTCGACATTGTTCTGCGCCAGGTAGGTCGCGAAGCCGAAGTCGTCCGGCGTCGTCGGCGAATAGAGGCCAGTCAGGAACATCCCCACAAAATCCTTCGCATCGCCGTGCTGCAGCATGATCCGGTCGACCTGCTTGATGGGATAGCCCGGCTGGTTCTCCCTCACAACACGATGGATGCCGATGCGGTCGTACGGGCCAGGTCCCACCTGAAGGATCGCGCTGTAGTGCACGATCCCCTTAGCCACCTCCTGGCGCTGGAAGTCCGACACAGCACAGCCTGCCGGTGGGTTGCATGCTGTCGCAGCGGCCCTTGCGAGGGCAGTCTGCATGTCCAGCCTCATATCCAACTGCAACTGCGCCATACAGATCATCGAAGGCAAGAGGAACCCGACGCACAGACACACGAGTAGACACCTGCGGCTCACGATTCACCTCCCGAGTCGAGTTGCTGGCATTCCCCCATCTCCGATCCGGTGTTGGATCGGCAATCTGCGCATCTTGTATTCGAGGGACAACCAAGGTCAATGATGCAAATGCATCATTTTCCGCAGCCTGTGCCCTGGAAGCACCACCATCCGATGCAGGCTGAAGGCCACGGACAGGGTCGGTTCTCTACGGGGCTTCCCCCAACTGGTGGACATTCTCTGAGAGGGGGATACGATGTCCGTGATGACCCAGAGACGACACGGAATCGGGCACGGCGGCGGGTTGCCTGACCCGCGCCCCGAGGGTTCACATCTGGAGATCCGGCTGGTAGGGCAAGGGGCACTGGGATGTGGCCACGAGCATCGACGGCGCTCCATCGGTGCTGCTCCATGGCATCATCAGTGCAGCACGCAGACCCACTGAGGAGATCAACCATGCAGCGTCATCTGCCGGTCGTCGTCGTGGCCGCGCTTCTTTTCGCAGGGGGGTGCACCGTGGCAGGAGGAGAACTGAAGGTCGGGGATCCGGCGCCGGCGTTCGCGCTGCAGGGGTCGGACGGGAAGGTCCACACGCTCGAGGAGTACGCGGGGAAGCAGGCGGTCGTCATCGCGTGGTTCCCGAAGGCGTTCACCGGGGGCTGAACCGCCGAGTGCAAGTCGCTCCGTGAGAGCGGCAGCGCGATCCGCGCTTTCGACGTGGCCTACTTCTCCGCCAGCACCGACAGCGCCGACACGAACAGGAAGTTCGCGGAATCGCTCGGCCTCGACTACCCGATCCTGAGCGATCCGGACAAGAAGGTCGCGAGGGCGTACGGCGTCCTGTGGCGCGCGCTCGGCATCGCCTCGCGCTGGACCTTCTACATCGGCGTCGACGGGAAGATCCTCTTCATCGACACGTCGGTGAAGCCGGCCACGGCGGGGCGCGACCTCGCCGCGAGGCTGGAGGCCCTGGGCATCCCGAAGCGCAAGTAGCGGCCGGGGGGCCTGCGCGGGAACGGGGCGAACGACCGGGGCGGTAGCCGAGCCTGGACCCCGCCGCCACACCGACTGCCAGCCCGGCCACCTGCCCGGCCCCCAGCCGACCCGCCAACCGGGCCGCCCCATCAAGCCCATCCCCTGCCCGCCATCCGCCCGACTTTTTCGCGTTTCGTGCCGGGCACTGTCACAAACCGGCCTCCCCGTTCGTTATCCGGGTGAGCGCCTCCGGCGGAGCCAGGCCGGAATGGGGTGCGAGGGCGGGTACAATCCCCTCAAGCGGCACAATCGGGGAAAGACTCACGGCGGGGCAGGCCCGGGGGCGCTCTGGAGGAGACCATGCCGAGAGCCAGCACGATCGACGTTCAGCAGCAACACGCCCCGACAGGCCTGGTGGCGGTGGACGGGAGAAGTTTCCCGCTCGAGTCCACGGCCATCCGTGCACAGGCGGAGGGGGGCCTCGCCCTGACGGTCCTGACCCAGGAGTACAGGAACCCGTACCAGGAGCCCCTCGAAGTCGGCTACACGATGCCGTTGCCGGCGGACGGGGCCGTCCTCGGGTACACGATCCACCTGGGCGAGCGCGTGATCCGCGGCGAGATCGAGCGACGCGAGAAGGCCCGGGCCGACTACATCAGGGCACTGGAGGAGGGCCGCTCCGCGGGCCTTCTCGAGCAGCAGCGGGCCGACACCTTCACGCAGAGCCTGGGGAACCTGCCGCCGGGGGCGCGGGTGCGCGTGGAGATCGAGGTGCTGCAGCCGCTCCGGTTCGTGGTGAGTGGGGGCGAGCGCAAGGACGAACGCAAGAGCGAGCACGAGAACGTGCCCGCCGCGGACCAGGACCCCGAATGGGAATTCCGCTTCCCGACCGTCGTCGGTGTGCGCTACGAGGGCGAGCCGGGACGCGTGCCGGACGCGGAGGCGCTCGACGTGGACCGGGCCGACGGGACCGGAACGCCCGTGCGGCTCGAGCTGGACCTCGTCGTGGCGGACGGCGCACCCGGGCGCGCGGCGCTCCGTTCGCCGAGCCACGAGGTCGTCTGCGCGCAGGCTGAGAACGGTGGCGGCACGCGCGTGACCCTCGCCTCGCCCTCTCGCCTCGACCGCGACCTGGTGGTCCGCTGGGCGGCAGCGGGCGGGACGGTCGCCGCGCGGCTGACCGAGGGGAAGGGGCTCGCGGGGGACGACGGGAGGTACGGCGTTCTGACGCTGACGCCGCCCGCCGCTCCGCGCGCCGCCTTCGCGCGCGATCTGAGCATCCTGATCGACGCCAGCGGCTCGATGACGGGCCGGCCGATCGAGCAGGCGAAGAGCATCGCGGAGGCGCTGCTGCTCGACCTGCGCGCCGGCGACCAGTTCGAGCTCCTGGCCTTCGCGAGCGACGTGATCCGGTTGACGCCCCGGGCGCCGTTCGCGGCGATGTTCACGGCCGCCTCTGCGGCCACGGCCGCCACACCTCGGGCGATCGAGGACGCGGTGCGGGCCGTGCGCGCGCTGCGCGCCGGCGGCGCGACCGAGATGGTCGGCGCCATGGTCGAGGCTCTGGCCCCCCTTCGCGAGGAGGCGCAGCGCCAGGTCATCGTCCTGACCGACGGGGAGATCGGGTTCGAAAGCGAGATCCTGCGCCAGGTGCGCGACCGCCTCCCGGCCGGCTCGCGGCTGCACATGGTCGGCATCGGCTCGGCGCCGAACCGGACCCTGATGCGCGGGGCGGCGAGGGCCGGGCGCGGTCTCGAGCTGCTCGTCGCGCCAACGGACGACGCCGCCGCGGCGGCCCGCCGCCTGAGAAGCGCCACGGCGGCCCCCGTGCTGACCGGCGTGGTGGTCGAGGGGTCGGCCGTCCTGGGGACGGCGCCCGCGGCCCCGCGCGACGTCTTCGCCGGGCAGCCCGCGCTCGTCGCCGTCGAGCTCCGGAAGGAAGGCGGAAGAATCGTGATCAGGGGGCGCCTTGCGGGGACGAGCGGCGAGTGGACGCAGACGATCGAGGTCCCACCGCTTGCGGAGGAGGAGGCGCTGGGAGGCGCCGGGACCGCGAAGGACGGGGAGAGTGCTGAGAGTGCGGGAGCCGTGAGGACCCTGCCTGGATCTGGAACCCCAGGAGAGTACGCGGAGTTCGCAGGAACCAGGCGCTCCCCCTGCCGAGGGCACCGGCCGGGAGGAGGGCCGCCCGACCGCTGGTCCGGGCGTCGGCAGCCCGCTCGGCGCGGCGCCGGTGCAGTCCTCTCCCCTGCCCCTCGGCGCACTTTACGGGCGCGAGCGGGTCGAGGACGCCGAGTTGGAGCTCGCCACGGCCGGCGAGCGCGGCGAGGCGTCGGCGATCCATCAGCAGATCGAGTCGCTCGGGCTGCGCCACCGGATCGTGACCCGGCGGACCAGCCTCGTCGCGATCTCCACGGACCCGACCGTCGATCCCCGCGACCCGCGTCGTCGCGAGCGCCTCACGGTGGAGCTCCCCGCCGGCGTGTCGGCCGAGGGGTGGGGCTGGTGCACGAGAGCGGGTTTCCTGGCCTGCCATGTCGTCGGCCCATGCGGCGTTCGGACGTACGGGCGGCGCTCCGCAACATCGATTCCGAGGGATTCATCGTGGGTTCGTCTGGCCACCGAGTCGCCACATGATGCTCCTCGCGTTCGCAGGGAGCGGGCGATCGGCGGCCGCGTCCCCTCCAAGAGCGGTCCTCTCTCCCGCCCCGAAAAGCAGGAGCCGGGGACGCACGCCCGGTGCGCCCGAGGAGACGGGGCCACCCAGCCCGCCGGAACCGACGCGCGCAGCAGGCTTCGAGCGATCCATCAGCGATCTCGCTCGGGCTGCGCCACCGGATCGTGACCCGGCGGACCAGCCTCGTCGCGATCTCCACGGACCCGACCATCGATCCCCGCGACCCGCGTCGTCGCGAGCGCCTCACGGTGGAGCTCCCCGCCGGCGTGTCGGCCGAGGGGGTGGGGCTGCTGGGCCAGATGAGGATGAGAGCCCACATCCAGTCGCCCCCCGCGGCGTTCGCAAGACGGCCGAATATCCTCGACGAATGTTCGCGAACGATTCAAGGAGGGCACTTCGAGCATCGAATACCTGCCAACGCGTCTCCTGACGCTGCCAGGGTCCGGGAGATGGGCGGCCGCGTCCCCTCCAAGAGCGGTCCTCCCTCCCGCCCCGATAGAAAGGGCGCCGGAAGAGCCCGGCACGCCCGGCGCGCCCGAGGCGACGAGGCCGCCCAGCCCGCCTGAACCGACGCGCGGGGTGGAGCTTCGACTCGACGGATATCTCCTGCGGGTGGAAGGAGAGGACCTGCTGGTCATCGAGTTCCTCGCGCCCCGCAGCGGGATCGACCTGCCGGGAAGCGGGGAGCGCATCGAGCTGGTTTGGCCCGACGGCCGGTCGGCGGACGCACAGGTGGACGAGTCCCGAAGCACGAGGCCCGGCTTCTGTCCGCCCGGCCTCGTCGTTCGCCTCGCCCTGCGGCCGGCTCCGGCCCGGCCCCGGCCCTGCCCAGGCTGGAGGCCGTGAGGAACCTCCGCTGGCTTACGGGTGGTGGCGCGGTCGTATGGCTCGAGCTGCGGCGACAGCGGCCATGAGCGGTCGGCAGGAGGCTGAGAGTCAGTGACCCCGATCGATAGTGCCTGGGCGCGGACCCGGCTCGGTGACCCCACGGGATACGCCGACTGGGTCCGCCTCGTCGAGGCGCCGATCCGCGAAAGCCTCCACTCGTTTGCGCGAACCGTGGACACAGAAGCGATCCTGCAGGAGGCGCTCCTGCGGATGTGGGTTCTCGCGAGACGCCTGGAGACCGCGGGCAAGAATGCCTCGCTCCGGTACGCCTACCGCATCGCGCGCAACCTCGCCCTCACCGAAGCCAGGCGCCAGGGGATCTTCGTGCCGCTCGAGGGAGACGGCGATGGCGGCGGAGGCCAGGTGGGCCGGCCTGCAGGCGCACCCGGACGCGAGCCCGCCAAGGGTCAGACGCATGGGCCCCCCGGCGATCAGGTCGGCGGTCAGGGAAGCGGAGATGCCGACGGCCGAAACGTCGGCCCGGGCCGCCTGACGGGGCAGGGCTCGCCGCCCGATCCGCCCTCCGATCCCATCCTGCGAAGAGCGATCCTGGCCTGCATCGAGGCTCTCCCGGCGCGGGTCCGCCTGGCGATCGTCACGCGCCTGAGCGGCGAGGGCGCTGAGCCCGACCGCGCGCTCGCCGAGCGCTGCCAGATGAAGCTCAACACGTTTCTTCAGAACATCGTGCGCGCGCGGGCGCTGCTGCGGAAGTGCCTTGCCTCGCGCGGAGTCCCCATCGAGGAGCTGCTCCCATGAAGATTCCGGACTCCGAGCTGCTGATCGAAGCGGCCGCCTCGGCCTTTCGCGAGCGCGACCTGGAGGGGCGGATCCTCCCCTCCCCCGCCTGGGCCGATCTTCCTCCCGCGGACCGCGAGCGCGCCTTCGCCCTCACCCTCGCCTGGCGCCGCCTCGAGGCCGCCCATGACCCGGACGGACTGAGCTCGACCGCGAGAGCGGTGCTGGCGAGGACAGCTCTCCTGTCGCAGCTGTGACCGGGTGCGGCCCGGGTTTCCGCCGCCCTTCAGACGCGGCGGTGGCACCCGCACCCGCGGGCTGCCGAGCCGTCCCGCTATGACACACATCGCCCTTGCGGCGGCCCCGGGGCGATGCGATATTGACTCGTGTCATCCGGAGCGGCCTGCCGTGGCAGGCCCGGCAACCTGGGAGGGCATCCCAAGGTGCCTCCCCCCGAAGGGAAAGCGGTCGGGGGGGATGAGGGCTCGCAGAGCGAGTCAACGAAGTGCCCGGCGCGGAGGACCCGCGCTCTCCGGGTGTCTTCCTCGGAAGGGAGGACACCGTGGCCGACCGATCCCCTCACCAGTTCAAGAACTCACGGCCTCCGGCGACGCCGAACGGCTGCCGCCGCGGCGGGCCCACGCGGCAAGCGGCGGTTCCGGACGGCTGCGGCCGCGGCGGGCGCGCGCGGGCTGCAGCGCACAGCCCCGGCGAGCCCCCCGACCGCTCCCCGATCGAGCGGTCCGGAACGCTCGCGCACCTCGACCGCCCCCTGATCCATGAAACCGGGTCGGCCGCGCACCCCTACCGCTCCCAGATCGAGCGGTCCGGATCGCTCGCGCACCTCGACCGCCCCCTGATCGAGGAGACCGGTGGCCGCGCCGCCACACCTCGACCGATCCCGAGAGCGAGAGGTTGGGATCGGCCGATCACCCCGCCTCCCTCTGCGCGCGAAGTCGGAACCGGCCCCTCATCCCGGTCGGCCGCAACCCGAGGACTTGGGAACGCATCCCCATCCCGATCACCACCTCTGGAGAAACGGCCGCCTCTGGTGGGTCGCGTTCACGGTCCACCTGCCCGGGTGGCGCAAGGAGCGGATCCGCCGCTCGCTGAGGACGGCCGACCGCCGCGAAGCGCGCCTGAAGCGCGACGCCCTCTTCCGCTGCTGGGACTCGTCCGGCGCGGGCGCGATGTCGGTCCGGTTCGTTCCCCGGGAGGTGGGCCGATGAAGAAAGAGACCCCGGAGGCCGGACACTGGACAGTCCATCCGTTCCCGTTCATCCCGCGCCGCCCGCTCGTCTTCGACGGGTATCCCTATCTCCTCGTCGAGATCCTGGGGCCGATGCGGCACCTCACGGCTCTGCCGTCGGGCCGCCCGCGGGCCGATCTCTTCTGGCTGGCATCCGCCCAGACGGAGAGGAACCGCTTCGCCTCGATCCTCGCCCTGAGCGAATCGAGCGCCGTGCGATTCGAGCCCTCGGGCAGAGTGGAGCTTTCCCCCATTCCACCTTATGCCGGGCTGGCGATCTGCGACCGGCTGCAGACCGCCGCGGAGTTCGCGTCCGATCCCGAGCTGGTGTCGCGGCAGGGAGCCCTGCGGAAGTTCGTGGAGCAGAACCGGGGGCGCGGATACTTCGTGGGGAACAAGCGGTGGCTCGGCAGGAACGCCGCCGAGGATGAGCTGACATTCTTCCGGGGCAAGCAGGCCGGCGGCGTGCCGAACGGCCTGCGTCGCTGCCCCAGCTGCGGGGAATGGCGCGGTCGCTGTCTCGATCCGAACCCCGCTTACGCGGACCTGATCATGCCGGTGCACTGCCGGTGCGAGAACGACACGCGCTGCGCCCGGTGCGGTCGCCCTTTCGGCGAACGGAAGCTGAACGCGCTCCACTACAGGCCGGAGGACGGTCAGCTCTGGTTTTCGCCCGGGTTCATGGCCTTCACCCACCGGTGCGCGGAGCGACCACAGTGAAAATGCGGCGGCCAGCGCCGGAGGGCGCCACCGGGAGGTCTCCGAATGGAGCCTGCAGTGTCATCGCGGATGCGAGCCCAGCTGCGCACGTTCCGGCCGCCAGCGAGCCGGCCATGGGAGGTCACCATGCAGCAGCATAAGAACTTTCACGCGGGCGACGACCGGGCGCTGTGCGCGCTCGGGTGGCACCACGGCACGTCGCAGGATGGAAGAGGGTTCTTCTTCCGTTTCGGATCCCGGCTCCGCGATGGTACGTTGATCTACAGGTTCGGTCCCGCGCCGTTCGACCGCGTCTGCAGGACGTTCTGGGCATTCGGCAAGGACGCCAGGGCCTGGACGTGCGACTTCTGCGGCAATGTGATCGATGCTCACGGGGCTGGCGGCGAGAGCGCGCACTGAGACGCGCGGCGCGGGGCTGTAAGCTGAACATGTGCGGGGGCCGCATCCCCGCAGCGGCCTGGAGCGAGAGACTGCAGGCCCGGGCACGAACTTCATGGTGTGCCCACGAGGGAGACAACCGATGCCGTCCGGAACATCCGGGCTCTCGAAGTCCCTGTACCTTTCGGGCCTGCAGTGCGTGAAGGCGCTCTGGTGGCGGGTGCGCGAGCCCGGCGCTCCCGAGCTCTCGTCCGGCGAGGCGCGGGACGCGCTCCTCGAGCAGGGCCGCGAGGTGGGAGAGCGGGCGCGGGACTGGGTGCCGGGAGGAATCCTGACGGGCGGGCGGGAAACGCCGCTCGCCGGGCGCCTGCAGGCGACGCGCGCGGCGGTGGAGTCGGGTGCGCGAGCGATCTACGAGGCGGCATTCGAGCACGACGGGGTTGTCGTGCTGGTCGACATCCTCGAGCGCGGCCCGAAGGGATGGACGTTGATCGAGGTCAAGTCCTCGACCGAAGTGAAGGACGAGCATTTCCCCGACGTCGCGGTGCAGGCGTGGGTGCTGCGGGGCGCGGGGATCGAAGTGCGGCGCTGCGAGCTGATGCACCTCGATCCCGAATGCCGATTCCCTGACTTGAGCAACCTCTTCGTCCGCGAGGAGGTCACGGCGCAGGTCGAGGCCGCGATGGCGGAAGTGCCGGACCGGATCGCGGCCTTCCGGGCGGCCCTGGCGGGCCCGCTCCCGGAGGTGGCGATCGGAAAGCACTGCTCCTCGCCCCGCGAGTGCCCGTTCCGGGATCGCTGCTGGGCGGAGGTGCCGCGCCATTCGCTCTGGTCGCTCTACCGGCTGAATGGCGCGAGGCGGGAGGAGCTTCAGCGCATCGGGATCGAGACGATCGCGGAGCTCCCGGCCGGGGAGGCACTGTCCGAGATCCAGGACCGGCAGCGCCGCGCGGTGAGGGCGAACAGTCTCATCGTCGAGCCGGGGCTTGCCGCCGCCCTGTCCACGATCGAGCACCCCGTCACCTACCTCGATTTCGAGACGATCTCACCGGCGATCCCCGTCTGGCCCGGGATGGGCCCGTACCACACAGCAGCCGTGCAGGTGAGCGTGCATGTCGAGGAGGACGGCGGGGGTGGCGTGGGCAGCGGACGGCGGCAGCGCGGGTGCAGCGGTGGGGACCGCGGAGGTGCCGACCGCGGCGGCGGCGGGGGACCGCGGCCGCGCGGATCGGCGGCGCTGACGAACGGAGCACAGCCGGCGAAGGCGGCGGGACCCATGGACGGCGGCGGCGGCCAAGGGGCAGCACGCGGCGAACTGCGCCACCTGGAGTGGCTGGCCACCGGCCCGGAGGACCCGCGGCCCGAGCTGGCGCGCCAGCTGGTCCGGCTCGTCCCCCCGACGGGGAGCGTGATCGCGTACAACGCGGGGTTCGAGGCCGGCAGGATCGACGAGCTCGCGGCGCTGTGCCCCGAGCAGGCCCCGGCGCTGGCGGCGATCAAGGCGCGGCTGTGGGATCCCCTGCCGGTCGTACGGAAGCATGTCTACCATCCCGATTTCGGCGGGAGCTTCAGCCTGAAATCGGTCCTGCCGGCCCTGGTGCCGGGCGCGGGGTACGACGACCTCGAGGTCCGGGACGGCGCCGAGGCCAGCAGCCGCCTCATGGAGCTTCTCCTCGGCGCGCAGGACATGAGCGCCGCGGAGCGCGCCGCGCGCCGGCGCGCTCTTCTCGACTATTGCGAGAGGGACACGTACGCGATGGTCCTGCTCCTGCGACGCCTTCGGGAGCTGGCGCGCGGGTCAGGGTCCTGACGGGCCGTCAACACTAACGAGCGCGGGGGCGGCGCGGCGCGGGGTCGCAGCAGTGCGGGGGTGGGCGAGCGGCGCGGGGCGGGCGGCGGCGCGGGGATGGGCAGCGGCTGGGCGGGCGAGAGGCGCGGGGGTGGGCGAGCGGCGCGGGCGGCGAGCGGTGCGGGGGCGGGCGAGGGCCGGCGCGGGCGAGCGGCGCGGGGGTGGGCGAGCGGCGCGGGGGCGAGTACCCGGGGCGCTGCTCCCCCGGGCGCGGCCCGCTCGATGGGGCCGCCCCGTCACGAATGGCCCGTTTCATGGGCGAAACGGATGTTCTGTGCTCTATTCAATATTCGCTTTATTTTCGCTATCATCACTCCGTGAGCATGGAAGAAACCACCAGCGTCAGAGAGAACCGTGGAACTGCCGGACGGGAGGTCACGGGGGCGCGGGCCCCTTCCGCGACGGCGACGGACTGGCGCTTGGGGGATCGGCGCATTCGGTCGCGTGTGAGTCGCCCTTTAGCCTCGCCCGAGAAACCAATGGCGTTGCCGACTCGAAACCCGACGGACGCGTCCGGACGGGGCCCCTGTTCAGCGTCGTCCCCGAGTCCCCCCGTTGCCGGCGACTCTGGTCTCATGACTACCGCGCTCACCCTTATACAGTCGCGCGCGACCAGTTCAGCAGGCTGACGCGCGCCGGCTGGGACCCGGTCATCATTGCCGACCGCCTGGCGGTGGGCCTCGCCCGTGCGCGTCACATCGTGACTCTCCCTCTTGCGCGGGCGGCGAAGCGCTTCATCGATGGCAAGGGCTGGTTCGACTTTGGATACGCCAGGATCGACGATCACGCGCGCGAGCGGTTCGGCCGCAGCGGGAGATGGGTGCGCGACCTGCGATCGCTGGCGGAGGCAACCGACCGATGCCCTCCCCTGGCCCGCGCGATGACGGGAGAGGACGGCGGCCCGGCGATCGGTCCGGTCGTGGCGCTCGCTATCGGGAAGGTGGCGACGCAGGACAGCTGCGAGGCGTGGATCGGCCTCGCGCGACGCCTGACGGTCCGCGAGCTGCGCGATGAGATTCGGAAGGCGCAGGAATCGGGCTCGCCGGTGCCGGTTGCGTCGGCCGATCCTACTTCGGTCCTTTGGCAGACAACCGGGAGGGGTGGCGCCGCACCCGCCCAACATGACGGGCATGCGCCGGCTCCGGAGGATCAATCCCAGGCTGCCGGCGAGAAGCGTCGCCAGGAGCTCGCCCCCGACCGTTCGAACCCACGATTCACCGCGCGATTCGCCGCGCCGGCGCCCGTCGCGGTCGCTGTCGAGGAGGCGCGCGAGCTCCATCGCGCCATCAGCGGGAGTGAAACAAGCAGCGAGGAGTTCATCGAGGCGCTCGTGGCCGACGCTTTCGCCGGTCCCTTCGATATTCCCGGGGACGAGACGGTGACGCGGAGGCGGCCGGCCCTGGCTGTGCGCGAGGAGGCTCTCGAGGAGGAGTCCCATCGCTGGGCTGTCCTGCGCGATCCACGCTGGTCGGCCGAGGTGCTGCCGGAGGCGGCACAGACCCTGCGCGAGGCGGAGCGCCTGTGCCGCGAGGCAAACGCGGGCGGCGGGGATCCGGATGCACTCATCCGCGATCTGGTCCGGATCGAGGACACGCTCGAAAGGCGCCTGGGCGAGCTGCTTGCGCGGATGGGAGAAGGCGGCGCGTGGGCTGGGCTGAGATTCGCCGGGGTCGGACACTACGCGGAGGAACGGCTTGGGATCTCCCGCACCCAGGCACAGGACCGGGCCCGGCTCGCGCGCGACCTCCGCGGACGCCCCTCCCTCCAGGAGGCGCTGGACGAAGGCAGGCTCGGTCCCGAGGCGGCCATGCTCGTGGTCCGCGCGCTTCGTCCGTCGCGGGCGGGCGAGGAGATCGAGAAGAACATGGATCGACCACGCGGGGGAGACCTCGATCAAGCGCCTTCGCGATGAGCTGCAGTTCCTGGCCCGCGAGCGGGCGCTCCGCGCCGTGGGCGACTGGGGTCCAGCCGGTGGACGATGCGACCTGGCACCGCTCCCGCTCGCGCCGTCCCGGCCAGACGATCGAGCGGATTGCCGCCCTCGGCGACGCGGCCTGCGAGCATCCGGTGGCGACCGACGAGCTCCGCTTCAACCTCCCGGTCGACCTGGCCTCGATGCTCCTCGGCGCGGTGCGATTCCACTGCGATCGGCTCGACCGGCTCTGCCGCGAGGCGACCGGCGCTGAAGCACCGCTGAGTGAATCCGCTGTGCGGCCGTGCTGGTCGCGGGCGGACCGGGCGCGGTTGGTTCGTGCACGGGTTCTCCCTGCTCCTGCGAGCTTGACGGCCGCAGCTCGTGCAGGGGCGGGTCATGCCGGTGTGGGTTGCGCCAGCGTCGCTTTTGCCGGCACGGGTCGCGCGCGGGCCATCCGGCGGACGATCAGGCCGAGGCCGCTTCGGTTCGTGCCGCCCGGATGTTTTCCACGCGGGTCGGCCGAGTGCCGGAGTGGATCGGCCTCCTCGCCCTGATCGAAGAGTTCGTGGCGACGTGGGACGACCCGCGCCTGTCCCCATCGCGCGCGGGGGACAGGGTCTACATCCGCGACGGGTGGCGCTGCTCGGCTCCGGGGTGCACCTCGAGGCGGAACCTCGAGCAGCACCACATCACCTACCGGTCGAAGGGTGGCTCGAACGATGCCGCGAACCTGGTGACGCTCTGCCGGTTCCACCACCAGCAGGGGGAGCACAACGGGCTTCTCCGCTGCCGGGGCCGGGCGCCGCTGGGGATCGTGTGGTGGCTGGGGTGCGGAGGCAAGGCTGGGACATTCAGTAATGAAAGGCGGCTGCGGGATGGGGCGCAGGAGCCCTAATTTATGCTATTGGCACAATTGTGCCCTTGCCCCGATGCCTCCAGCGAAGTATGAGAAAGGGGCTGTTTCCGGGGGGAGGTCGCTTGAATCATCGCCCCGCAAATGCTTCTGGGGGGGAGGTTTGTCCGTCCGAGGCACGGCGGGGCCCCCTTCCGTCTCAGAGCTTTTTCCCGTATTGTCCTCAACCCATATCGGGTTTGAACGTTTCGGCCGCGAAGATCGTCAGCTCTGAGAGCTGGAAAGGGGTTCACATGCGTTTCGGTCACAAGGGGCAGAGGGAAGGCTCGTTGCTGGATTGGAAGTACCCAATCTGTCTCTTGGCGATGATCGTCGTCGGCCTCGGGTCCTTCGTTGCCCTGGCCACGCCCGCGCAGGACGGCTCGGACGATTCCGCGGCCCAGCCGGTGGCGCACCCGGCCCCCGCGCAGAACGGGATTTCCTCGGTCACCGACGGAGCCGGCAACCCGGTCCCCCGGGACACGTTCGCCGGCCCGCCGCCGGCCCAGTCCCGCGAGAGCCTGGGCGGCGCCGCGCGGCCCGAGGTCCAGCGCGGCCAGACCTGGTGGCCCTACCGGACGGCCCTTCCCCCGTACACCTCGGTCAACATGACGGCCGAAGCGATGTCCGAGAACCAGATCATGGTCAACGGCGTCGCCCTCCTGAGCGTGGATGCGCCCGGAAGCGGCCTTCCAGCAGATGCCGAAGGAGCTCGTCCTCGATCCCGGCAGCCAGCTCAGCCAGGAGGACGGCTACTACCTCGTCAAGATCAAGGGGTTCACCCGCAACCAGCAGCAGGTCGACGCCCTCGAGGCGGCGGGCGCCGTCCTCGGTGAGTTCCTCAATATCAATACCTACATCGCCAGGATCCCGGCGGCGTCCTACGCCTCCGTCCGGGCGCTTCCGTTCGTGTCGTACATCGGCGACTACCATCCGGCCTACAAGATCAGCCCCCGGATCGGCCTCGAGTCGATCCCGGTGGACGAGGTCACGGACCAGGCGACGGGGCGCGCCCTGCCCTGGCTCCTCGAGGTCAGCCTTCACAAGGGGGCGAGGCTCGAGGAGGTCCTGACCGAGCTGGGCTACCTGGGCATCTACCCGCAGCCCGAAGAGATCGCATCCAACGACGGGCTGACGGTCGTCCTCGCCCGGACCGCGCCGGAGAACATCCCCGCCCTGGCGAAGATCCCCGGGGTCAAGTGGATCGCGGAGAAGACCTACCCGCGGCTGCTGGCCTCCGCTTCCTCCCCGACCGTGATCCCGATGGTCCTCCAGAACAACGGCGCTTTCACCACCGGCACGGCCGTGGGGTGGAAGCTCTGGAACTGGGGGCTGGACGGCAACGCGAGCGGCACGGCGCAGATCGTGACGGTGATGGACACCGGCCTCAACACCAAGATGGAGCACTTCTCCCAGGACATCCTGAACGCCGGCACCGTGGGAGCCTCGCACCGCAAGGTCGTCGGCTACGACAACTACGGCGGCGACGTGTGCGTGAACAACTACCTGACGGCCGACGGTGGTCACGGCACCTGGACGAGCCAGCACGCGGTCGGCTCGATCTCGAACATGACCTCGAACGTCGATACGACCCACACGCCGAACACCTACTACGACGACGGCATCGCCCGGGACGCGAAGGTCTACTTCCAGGACATCGGGACCGCCGCGGGGACGCTGAGCGCCCCGCTTGACCTCGGTCCCTCGATCACCGCCGCCATCGGCAAGGGCTCCTACGTCCAGAACCATTCGTGGGGGACCTCCTCCCCGACGTACGACACGACCGCCACGAACCTCGACACGGCCATCTTCAGCAACCCCAACTTCGTCGTGACGGTCGCCGCCGGGAACAACGGCACCGTGGGCGCCGGCTCGATCGGCTCCCCCTGCACGGCCAAGAACTGCATCTGCGTCGGCGGCGCCGACGTGGCGCAGCCCAACTACCTGTTCCAGGACTGCACGTGGGACGGCGTGGCGGCCTGCGGCGGCGCGGGCGATCTCGGCTCGGCCCGCGGCCCCGTCACCACCTCGAACCGCGTCAAGCCGGACATCTGCACCTACATGGCGTTCAGCGCCACGGTCGGCGGCGAGAACGAGGCCGGGGAACCGCCCCAGCGCCATGTGCCAGACCGACGCGACCAAGACGGTCTACTGGGACTGGACCAACAACAACGGCTTCGGCGGAACCTCGTTCTCGGCCCCCGAGGTGGCGGGGCTCGCGGCCGTCGTCCGGGACTACTTCCTGGCCGGCTTCTACCCGACCGGCTCGGCGACGCCCGCCAACGCCGTGACCCCCGCCGGCTCGCTCGTGAAGGCCCTGATCCTGGCCTCGGGCGAGGACATGGCCACGACGGGCTACCCCTCGACCAGCATCGCGATCAACAAGCGCTACAGCAACGACGTGGGATACGGCCGGGCCAACCTTCCGTCGGTCCTCCACATCGGGAGCGGCGCCCCCTTCCTCTGGGTCCAGAACGGCGACACCCTCGGGGACGGCGCCACCAAGACCTTCTACTACACGATCAACGGCAACAGCATGCCCCTGCGGGTCATGATGGCGTACTACGACGCCGCGGGGAACGCCCTCCAGAAGGACTGCGACCTGAAGGTCACGATCGGCGCGACCGTCTACTGGGGGAACAACTTCTCCGGCGGCTGGAGCACGAGCGCCACGAGCACGCGGGACCACACCAACCCCACCGAGGGAGTCCTGCTCGACGCGGCGCACGGCCTGCCCGCTTCCGGCACCATCCAGGTCGACGTGATCGGGTACAGCAACCCGGCCGGGATGCCCTACTCGCTCGTCGTCTCCGGTGACGTGGCGGCCCAGAACGTCACCCAGGTTTCGCTGGACAAGGCGAAGTACACCTGCAACGACACCGTCAGGGTGACGGTCAACGACGCGGCGGGCTCATCCCCCGTGTCGGTGACGCTGACCAGCAAGAACGGCGGCGGGACGACCATCGACACGAAGACGGTGTCGTGCACCGGCACGGGCGGGGTCTTCACGGGGACCATCCAGACGGGCAGCGGCATCACCGTGGTCGACGGAGGGTCGGTCGTCGCGACCTATGCCGCGGTCACCCCGGCCACGGCCGCCATCGCCTGCACGGCGGCCCTGGCGGACGGCGGCTTCCTCATCAGCGGAGGATGCGACAACGCGTCCGCCGGCACGGACTCGATCTCGGGCCCCCTCTCGAACGGCGGGAGCAACGAGTACTACACCAAGTACATGGACGGGGGCGAGTACACCGCCTACACGATGGGTTTCGTGAACCAGACGGGGGCGCCGCTGACGGACGTCTACGTCAGCCTTTCCTTCTCCGGCGCGGGCGCGTCCAAGATGACCGTCCTCAACAACCCGGTCCATGTGGGCGCCGTGCCCACCGACGGCCTCGCGGGCCCGGTGTTCCAGGTCTACACCGATCCGAGCGTGGCCGGCCTGACCGCCGTCAACATGGACTTCGACATCACCTCGCCGCCGAACGGGTACACGACGCCGAAGCGCCTGACCCAGGTGCAGTACCTGCAGGCGAACGACACCGTCCCCCGGCAGGCTTCGTGCAGCCCCTTCGATACGGCGCTTGTCGCCGTGGTACGAGTCGACGGTCACCGGCGCGGTGGCCAACACGTGGCGCTGGATCGGGAGCGCGACGACGCCCGCCACCGTCGGCAGCGAGAACCGCACCGACGGCACCTGCGGCAACGCCACGGCGAACGCCGGCGCGATGGTCGGCAACTCGAGCACCCTCACCAACTTCGCCAACAACGCCGACTCGTTCCTGCTGCTGAACTTCCAGCCGGCGCTGCGCGGCAACGCCCCCAACGGCCAGCCCTACCACTACGCCTGGAAGTGGCACTCCTTCTACCACGCCTCCGAGACCCTCGCGAACCAGGGAGGCGTGTGGGGCGCCTTCTACAACGACCAGTGGAACAGCGCGGTCAACCCGACGGCCGACCAGGCCCAGGGTTTCCCGATCTCGCTCTCCTACTACTACCACACCATCTTCGACTACGTCGGCACGTGGAACTGGGAGACCGCCAACACGGGGATCCCGGATGATCCGCATTACGGTCCGACGTCGGGGGGCGCTCCCAACCAGCTCATCATCACCTTCGGCTCGGGCACCACGGGCCTGGCCACGAGCAGCACCTATTTCGCCTACGGCCACGAGCACGCCGACATCTACTGGTTCAACGGGGGCACCTCGCACGGCACGCACCGCGACATCGCCCTCGACAACGACCGGCTGGTCTACGACGAGTGGTACACGGCGGCGCAGGCCGGCGCGTCGTGCGGCGCGGGCGGCCAGGTGGGCCAGGTCGCCTTCGACCGGTACACCTACGACGATTGCCCCGCCTCCTCGGCCATCCTCAGCGTGACGGACGCCAACGCGACCGGGCCCGCTGACGGTCACCGTGACGAGCCCGGGCACGGGAGACAGCGAGGTCGTCACCCTGACGGGCACGGCGCCCTACTTCTCGGGCACCCTCGCCCTGTCCACCATCGCGGGCCGGGGGACCAACAACGGGACCCTGCTCGTCCTGCCGGCGGAGACGCTCAGCGCCTCGTACACCGACACGACTCCGGCCGGGACCAGCACGGCCGGCGCCTTCACGGGATGCACGGGCGGCAACGTCGTCCTGGTCTCGAAAGCCCAGGTTTCGGACAACGGCGACAACGACGGGATCGCGGACAACAACGAAACCGTCACCATGGACATCACGATCAAGAACAACATGGCGACCGCCGCTGACCAACGCCAAGGTGACGATCATTCCCGACACGCTCGAACATCGACTGCGTCATCGACAACCAGGCCCTGTACGGCACCGTGGCGGCCGGGGCGACGGCGACCAACCCGTCGAGCGACCGGTTCACCTTCCATGTCGTCTTCTCCGGTCGCCTGCACCGACTGGCAGGCGCCGCCGGCCGCGCGGTTCACGGTGATCATCACCGGGGACGGCATGTACGGCTCCTCGACCCTGCAGACCTTCAGCATCACGCTCGACCTCGACACGACGAGCAGCGGCGGCTCCTACACCTACACCCAGAGCTTCGCGACCGACCCCGGCTGGACGACCGGCGCCACGCCGGACGACAACGGGTGCGCCCAGACCTACGTGAACAACTTCCACTGGTGCGCGGCCTGCGGGAACGCCGGCGGCGGGTACGGCGCCTGGATCGGCAACAGCGCCTTCGGGACGAGCGGCCAGAACTACAGCGACTACGACTCCTCGACGCTTTACTCGCCGATCTTCACGGCGAACGGGAGCGTGGGCCTGAGCTTCTCCGTGGCCTACCGGACGGAGGCGACCTACGACGGCGCCATCGTCCAGTACAGCCTGGCAGGAGGGAGCTGGACCACCCTCGCCTTCACGACGCCGGCGCAGTCGGCGACGACGACCAGCAACTACTGCAGCCCGCTCGCGACGGGCGTCGTCGCCTGGAACGGCACGGGCTCCAGCTGGACGACGACGAACGCCGCGTCGGTGGCGGCGAGCACCGGCCAGAGCATCCAGTTCCGCTGGAGGCTCGGCTCGGATTCCATCAGGCGGCGGGACCACCTACGGCGGCTACGGCGTCGACAACGTGAGCGTCACGGGCCTGAAGCAGACCATGGTCTGCGAGCCCACGCGGAACACGGGCCTGCCGGGCTGCCCCGCGGACTGCTCCACCTCGCCGAACGGAACCCCCTGCAACGACGGCAACGCCTGCACCCAGACCGACACCTGCCAGGGCGGCGTCTGCGTCGGGCTCGAACCCGGTCGTCTGCACGGCGCTCGACCAGTGCCACGACGCGGGACCTGCAACACCGGCACGGGCGTCTGCTCGAACCCGAACAAGCCGAACGGCACGGGCCTGCAACGACGGCAACGCCTGCACGCAGACCGACACCTGCCTGTCGGGCACATGCACGGGCGCGAACCCGGTGGTCTGCACGGCGCTCGACCAGTGCCACGCGTGGGAACCTGCAACACCGGCACGGGGGTCTGCACGAATCCGAACAAGCCGAACGGCACGGCCTGCAACGACGGCAACGCCTGCACGCAGACCGACACCTGCCAGTCGGGCACCTGCACCGGCGCGAACCCGGTGGTCTGCACGGCGCTCGATCAGTGCCACGACGTCGGCACCTGCAACACCGGGGACCGGCGTCTGCTCGAACCCGAACAAGCCGAACGGCTCGGCCTGCAACGACGGCAACGCCTGCACGCAGACCGACACCTGCCAGTCGGGCAGCTGCACCGGCGTCGAACCCGGTGGTCTGCACGGCGCTCGACCAGTGCCACGACGTGGGAACCTGCAACACCGGAACGGGCATCTGCTCGAACCCCAACAAGCCGAACGGCACCTCTGCAACGACAGCAACGCGTGCACGGGCTCCGATGTGTGCACCGGCGGGACCTGCGGCGGCATCGCCTACGGCCCGCCGACGGAAGTGGCGAACCAGCGGTTCTCCAGCAAGACGGCCCAGGACTGGGATGCGGCCTCGGGCGGCGGCCCGGGCCTCGTCTACGATGTCGTGCGGGGCGATGTGGGCCAGTGGCCGGTCGGGAGCGGCGCCGGGGAGCAGTGCCGCGCCTCCGGCGCGTCGGGCACGAGCCTGACGGTCGCCGAGAATCCCGCCATCGGGGAGCGCGTTCTGGTTCCTCGTCCGTGGCCGGACCACCTGCGGCACGGGCAGCTACGGCAACGCGATGACGCCCGGCCCGGTGCCGCGGGTCACGACGACCTGTCCGTAACGATCACAGCGCGGTGCGGGGACCTGGAACGGTCCCCGCACCCGCTTCAGTTCCCCTGGCTGTTGCGGCGGATCAGCGCCTCGAGCTTCGCGGACAGGTCAGGATCCAGTCCGCGCAGCAGGTCCGCCTCCGCGCGGCCTTCCGCGGGCCGGTTCGAGGCGAAGAGCGTGATGGCGAGGTTGTAGCGGACCACGGCGCTGCCCGGATCGAGGCGCGCCGCCTCGCGGAGCTTCTTCTCGGCCCCGGCCGTGTCCCCCTTCGAGAGCAGGGCGAACCCCGCCGAGCTGAGCGCCCCGGCCAGAGCCTGCTCTCGCCTGCGCGGAGCCCGGGTCCAGCTCGAGGGCCCGCCGCAGCGCCGCTTCCGCCTCCTCCACCCGTCCGAGCCGCATCAGGGCGTTGCCGAGATTCAGGGGGAAGAGCGGGTGGTCGGGGCGCAGGCTCGAGGCCTTCCCGTACGCCTCGGCCGCGCCGGCTCTCGTCCCCGAGGCGTCTCCCTGGCCGAGCCCAGGTTGTTCCAGGCGTCGGCCCGCGACGGGGCGAGCTCCACGGCCCTCTGGAATTCCGCCCGGGCCTCCTCGATCCGGCCCGCCCTGGCCAGCGTGTTGCCGAGGTTCAGGTGGGCGACGAAGCAGTCCGGGGAAGTTCGCGCCATGCGGGTGTAGAGCGTCTCCTCGTCCCTCCACGGCCGCTGCCCCGCGAGGGCTCCGGCGGCGCAGCAGACGAGGACCACCGCCATCGCCAGGTCTGCCACCGGGCGATTGCGCGCATCGCGCCAGCGTCCGTACAGCCCGCCGACGATCAGGCAGAAGCCGACGGAGGGAAGGTACAGGAACCGCTCGGCGATCACGGCCGACGCGATCGGAACGAACCCCATCACCGGCGCCAGGAAGAGGCCGGTCCAGAGCGCTCCCTTCCAGCCCGTCCTTCCCGGCAGCAGGAGGCAGCCCGCAAGGATCACCGCGGCCGCCGCCGCCGCGCCGAGGATCCATCCGGGATCCGGAGCAAGATCGCCGGCCGTGTAGTTGGCGCTGAGGGGCCACGGCAGGAACAGCAGTCGCAGGTACCCCATCGCGCGACTCAGCAGGAGCGGGACGAACGGCAGCGCCCGGCGTCGCGGCCGCGGCGTCCGGCGGCGCGCCCCATGCCGCCCCCGCCACCCCGCGGTGGAGCGCGACGACCACGGCTCCCGCCGCGGACCACAGGAGGAGCCACGAGCCCCATCGCGTCCACCACTGCCCGTCCCTTTCGGCCGCGCGCCCGCGCCGGCGGGAGACGAAAGCGCCTCCCACGCGAGGAGAACCGCCGGCAGGACCAGGGAGATCTCCTTCGACAGCGCTCCCAGGAGGAGGCAGAGAGCGGACGCCCCTCCGGTCCAACCGAAGGCCCCCTCTCCCCGCCCCCGGCATCGCAGCCAGAGCAGGACCGACGCCAGCACGAAGGCGGCCGCCCACAGGTCCGTCCGGGCCGAGACGAAGGCGACCGCCTCCGCGTGGACGGGGTGCAGGGCGAAGAGCAGCGCGGCCGCGAGGGCCCCGGCGGGGGTCAGGAGGCGCCGCGCGAGCGCGAGGACCAGGACCGAGCAGAGCGCGTGCAGAAGGATGTTGGTGGCGTGGTAGGCCCACGCGGCGCCGCCTCCGAGGCGGCCGTCGAGGAACAGGCTCAGCAGCACGACGGGCCGGTAGAATCCCGTGGCCGAGGTGCCCGGGCCGAGCAGGAATTCCGAGCCCAGGAGCCTCGCGAGCCCTCCCTCGCGGACGCGCTGCCCGACCAGGGCGAGGAGCATCGGATCGTCCCAGACCAAGCCCGAAGCGGAGGGTCGGCAGCCAGGCGAGCAGGGCCGCCGCGGCCGTGAGAGAGAGCGACACCCTCGGGGACGGCTCGAACAGCCTGCGCGGGGGATCGCTCGCTCGTTTCACTCTCCGGGCTCCAGGTGGGGTGCGCCCCGCACGCCTTCGTGATCTCCGCGCGCGGTTCCGGCCGCCGCGCCCGTTTCCGATCCGCGCTCCGCGGCGCGGGGACGAGTCTAGCCGCGAGGCAAATCCGGGGGCAAGGCGCCCGGCAGGACGATCTTGGCAACCCGCGTCCGGCGGATTACTCTTCGGCCGCCATGAGACCCCCCGCTCAGGCACGTCGCGTGGATCAGCCTGGCGCTCGCCGTCATCACGTTCGCCGCCTTCCAGGGGGTGCTCTCGAGCCGGTTCCTCAACTACGACGACGACCTCTACGTCACCGAGAACCTGCACGTTCAGCAGGGCCTGGGCGCGGAGTCGGTCGCGTGGGCCCTGACGAGCACGCACGCCGCCAACTGGCATCCGCTGACCTGGCTCTCCCACATGCTCGACGTGCAGCTGTTCGGCCTCGACGCCGGCAGGCACCACCTGACCAGCCTGCTGCTTCACGCGCTCAACGCCGTCCTGCTGTTTCTCCTGCTCGTCCGGATGACCGGGGCCCTCTGGCGGCCCGCCTTCGTCGCCTGCCTGTTCGCCATCCACCCCCTGCACGTCGAGTCGGTCGCCTGGATCGCGGAGCGGAAGGACGTCCTGAGCACTCTCTTCTGGCTCCTGACGCTCGCGGCCTGGCTCTGGTACCTCGAGTCGAAGACGGTCCTCCGGTACGTGGCGGTGCTCGCCCTCTTCGCCCTGGGGCTGATGGCGAAGCCGATGCTGGTGACGCTCCCGTTCACGCTGCTGCTCCTCGACTGGTGGCCGCTCGGCCGCCTGGGGCGAAGGAAGGGGACACCTGCGGCCGCGGCGGAGCGCGACTCGCCGGCCCTCGGGACACTTCTCCTCGAGAAGCTCCCGCTGTTCGCGATGTCGGCCGCCTCGTGCATCGTGACCTTCATGGCCCAGCGGCGCGGCGGGGCGGTGCGGACGCTCGTGGACTTCCCCTTCCCCGGGCGCCTGGCGAACGCGGTGCTGGCCTGCGCCGCCTACCTCGGCAGGACCTTCTGGCCGGCCTCGCTCGCGGTCTTCTACCCGCAGCCGCGCACGCCCCTCCCCGCCTGGCAGGTCGGCCTGGCGGCGATCGCTCCTCGCGGCGATCACGGCGCTGGCGATCCGGCTGGCGAGGCGGGCGCCATTCCTCGCGACCGGCTGGTTCTGGTACCTCGGCACGCTCGTCCCCGTCATCGGTCTGCTCCAGGTCGGCTCGCAGGCGAGGGCCGACCGCTACACCTACGTCACGCTCATCGGGATCTTCATCGCGATCGCCTGGGGTCTGGCCGAGCTCGGGAAGAGAAACCGCCTGCTCCGCAACGTCCTGGCAGGCGCCGCCGCCGCATCGCTCGCGGCGCTCTTCGTCGCCACGCGCCTCCAGGTCGCTTACTGGTCCGACAGCGTGACGCTTTTCGAGCATGCGCTCGCGGTGACCTCGGACAACTGGCTCGCCCACATCCACCTCGGCGGCGCGCTCCAGGATGACGGGAGGAAGCAGGAGGCCTCCGCCCACTTCGCGGCAGCGCTGCGCATCAGGCCCGATTACGACGGGGCGCACCTCAACTACGGCAATCGTCCTCATGGACGACGGCCGGCTCGACGAGGCGATCGAGCAGTACCGGCTGACGCTGCGCGCATCGCCGGGCCTCGCCATGGCCCACAACAACCTGGGGTTCGCTCTCGCCCGGCAGGGACATCTACGGCGAGGCGATCGAACAGTACCGGGAGGCCCTGCGGCTGGACCCCGAGCTCCTCAAGGCCCGCAACAACCTGGGCATCGCGCTGGGCCGGGGCCGGCCGGATTCCCGAGGCGATCGAACAGTTCAACCTCGCGCTGCGCCTGAAGCCGGACTACTTCGATGCCGCCAACAACCTGGGGCTGGCGCTCGCGCGGGCGAACCGGGTCCCGGAAGCGGTCGAGGCGTTCCGGCGGGCGATCGGGATCAACCCCGACAGCGCCGAGGGGCACAACAACCTGGGGGTCGCGCTGGCGAACACGGGCCGGATGCCCGAGGCGCTGCAGGAGTTCCAGCAGGCCGTGCGGCTCGATCCCGGCTACGCCGACGCCCGCGCCAACCTCCGGAGGGCGCAGGAATTCCTGGGGCGCCACCCCTAGCGGGCCCCCCGGCCGCGGCTCAGCGAGCCGGCGCGCCGCCGCGCAGCAGTTCCCCCGCCTCGCGATTGCCGGGATCGATCGCGAGGATCCGCCGCAGTTCCTCGCGGCCGCGATCGCCGCGACCCGTGCCGAGGAAGTGCCGGGCGAGGCGGAGCCGCACGTCGATCTCCTCGCCCGTCGAGAGGCCGAGCTCGAGCAGCCGGGAGAACTGCTCGGCGGCCCCCTCGGCGTCGCCGATCGTCGCGAGAAGCCGCGCGAAGGCCCGCGTTCCCTCGATCCGCCCCGCGGGCCAGCCCCACGCCGGGACGGGCCGATCGAGCCACGCGGCCGTCGCCCGGTTGTAGCGCTCCTGGATCGCATCGGCCCTCGCGAGCGCCTGCCCGTTGCCGCGCACCCGGACGAAGACCGCCGCGACCTCGTCGGCGTAGACGAGCGACCAGGTCCCGCTGCGGACCAGCCTCTCGACGAGCAACCGGCGGTTCTCCCAGTGGTGATAGATGATCGCGGTCTGGATCCCGAGGCGGTCCGCCTCGGCCTCCCACAGCCGCTGGTCGTACATCGCCGCCACGTAGGCGGCGAAGAACGGCGTGTCGTAGACCTCGAGGCGCCCGTCGATGAACACGCCTTCCCCGATCGGATCGTCCCACGCCAGGTATCCGCCGGCCGCGACGTCGTTGTAGAGGCTTGGCGGGCAGCTTCGCCTCCCGCGCGAACGCCGCGGCGCGGACCGGGAAGCTCCCTTCGATGACCCCGGCGCCGAACTCGCGCGGCTGGCTGTCCCACCGGTAGAAGGAGCCCGTGACGACCGATCCGCCGAGAAGGAGGACGCCGCACAGGACCGCCGCGGCGACGACCGGAGCGCTCTTGCGAAGACTGTCGCGCCATCGCCCCGGAAGAGCGTGGACGACCGTTCCAACGGACCGGGCGATGAAGGGCATGGCGCCGAGCGCGAAGAGGGCGCCGTTGCGGCGCGCGATCACGGAGAGTGCCGCGAGCCCGGCGAAGAAGGCGAACGCGCCGAGGTCGAAGCCTGCAGCACCCGCTCCGCCGCCGTCGCCGGGCTTTCGCCTCAGGCTCACCACGAGGGCCGCAAGGACCACCGCGATGCCGGCCCCCAGCAGGACCTTGTACACCGCGACGGCGAGCCCGCCGACGTCCGGGGAGAACGGCGAGCGGAACTCCGCGATCGACTGCAGGGCCGGGTTCGACTTGTCGATGAGGGTGAAGAGCTTCACGGGCAGAAGCACGCCCCGCAGCCCGTAGGGATTGACGAGGGTGGCCAGCAGGGCCGCGCTCCCCCAGATCCTCAGCGCGCGCTCCGCCGCAGGCTCCCAGCGCGACCCGTCGCGGATCGCCCGCGGAAGCAGGGGGATCCGCCCCGCGAACGAGCCCGCAAGCGCGCAGAGGATGCCGAGAACCCCCACGACGAACAGGCCGTGCACGTTCACCCACACGATCATCAGGGGAACCAGGAGCCAGAGCGCGCGGCCGTGCCGGCGCCGTCCGTGATCGAGAGATCGAGAGGAGCGCCACCAGGAGCGGGAAGGTCACCAGCTCGGGGCGGACCGTGAACCGGTCCTGGATCGCGAGGAGGACGGCGAGGATGGCGATCCCTCCCCCGACGGGCCCCAGGTGGGGCCGCACCAGCCTGAACAGGAGCGCCACCGCGAGCGCGTACGCCAGGGCGGCGACGGCGCAGAGCAGGACCGGCCCTCCCGCGGCGTGGAGAAGGTACAGGACGGCCTGGAATCCCCACTCCAGGTTGGTCCACGGGTGGCCGCGGACCGTGTGGGAGAGGACGTCCACGCGGGTGACCGCCATGTGCTCGACGATCCACCGCCCCGCCGCGAGGTGCCACCAGGTGTCGAAGTCGTCGATCCGGCGCAGCGCGAAGGCGGCGGCCAGCGCCACGGCCGCAAACACAGCGACCGGCCCCGGCAGAGCGCCCGACCGGATGCGCCCACCCGGCCCCCTGGCCACCCCCGCGCTTGCTCGGCTCATCGAATCCTCGTCTCCGACCCCGGCTCTCAGCGTGATCCGGACGGCGCGCGCGACGACCGGGCGCCTTCCCGCCGCGAAGCCTGGAGCTTCGCGAGTAGCGCGCGGACCTGAGGCGCCTCGCGGTCGCACGGGGCCAGCTCGAGGAACCGCTCCAGGTGACGGGTCGCGTCGGCGGGCCGGTTCATGGATTGGGCATAGAGGAGCCCCAGGTTCAGGTGCGCCTCCGCCTGCGATTCCTCCAGCGCGAGGGAGCGAAGGAAATACCGCTCGGCGCCGGCGGCATCCCCGGCCATCCCCCGGAGATTCCCCAGGTTCAGCGCCGAGACGGCGTCCTCCGGATCGAGCGCGAGCGCCCTGCCGAAGGCCGCCTCCGCCCCGGCCCGATCGGAGAGCGCCGACGCTGGCCGACCCGAGCTCGCGCCACGCGAGGGCCGAATCGGGGTACCGCTCGAGGAGCCCCCGCAGCAGGTCCCGGGCCTGCGCCGCCTCCCCGCGTCCGATCATCCCCCGCGCGGCATCGAAGACCAGCAGGTCCGCCAGGAAGAGGCGGATGTCCACCCTGCGCGGCGGCGCCGGGCCCGGGGTGCCGCCGACGTACCCGAGGCTCCTCAGCGCCTCCAGCTGTTCGGGGGAGGCATCGAGGGTCCGGCGCGCGAGCTCCGCGGCGGGATCGGCGCCGAAGCGCGCGGCCAGCTCCCCTGCGAGCCCGGCCACGAAGGCGCGGCCGCGGGGGGTCGCGGAGAGCTCGGCCCGCTCGCCCGGGTCCGCCGCGAGGTCGTACACCTCGTCGGCGCCGTGGTGGAACCAGATGAGGTCCCCCTTCCGCAGGGAGAGGACCGGGTTCACGTTGAAGGAGGTGACGGGGTAGGCCGACTCGGAGACGAGGAGGCGATCAGGGGAAAGGCCGCCCGCGCTCCGTCCACTGCCCGCGTTTCCTCCGCCGGCCTGTGCCTCGCCCCCCAGCAGGTCCACGCCGTCGGATGGCGGCGGCGGCACGCCGGCGATCCGGCAGAGCGTCGGCATGATGTCGACCAGCCCCGGGTGGCCCGCTGGATCCCGGAACCCTGCCGGGCGCGGGTGAATCAGCAGAGGCACCTGGAGCGTCGGCTCGTAGAGGCCGACGCCATGCGTCTTCTCCCCGTGCTCGCCGAGCGCCTCGCCATGATCGCCCGTCACCACGACCGTCCACTCGCGCCCGCCGCCGCGGGGCAGGGCGTCGAGCAGGCGCCCCACCTCGGCGTCCACGAACGCGACCTCACCATCGTAGGGGCTGCCGCGTAGCGGGAGCGGTACGGCTCGGGCGGCGCATAGGGGATGTGGGGATCGTAGTAGTGGACCCAGAGAAACGCGGGGCGCCCCGCGGGCAGGCTCGCAAGGGCGGAAACCGCCCGGTCCGTCGCCCTGTCAGCGGGGCGCTGAGAGGGAACGAACGCCTCCTCCCCCTCCCCCAGCAGGCCCGAATCGTCGTAGGAGGCGAAGCCCCGGTCCAGGCCGTAGAGCTTCCGCAGCGGCGCCCCCGACACGACGGCGGCCGTGAAATAGCCCGCCCGCGCGAGGACCGAGGCCAGCGTTTCGACGCCGGGGTTCAGCCGGTAGTGCGCGTTGTCCCGCACACCGTGGCGGCGCGGCAGGAGGCCGGTCAGGATCGTGGCATGCGCCGGCGTCGTGAGAGGACAGGTGGTCTGCACCTTGCGGAGATAGACGCCTCCCGACGCGAGCGCGTCCAGGCGCGGGGTTGCCACCCGCCCCGAGCCCGAGACCCCGAGCGCGTCCCACCGCCAGGTGTCGATCGTCACGAGCAGGATCGAGGGATGCCGGCCGGCCGCGGCAGGGCGGGGCGCGGCGGCCGGCGCGACAGCCGCGGGGGAAACGGGCGCGGGATTCGCGGCCGCGGACGGTTCGCCCGCGGGGGACGCGGCCCCCGGTCCCTTCGCCGGCTCCCGGCTGCACCCGGCGCATGCCGCCGCGAGGAGAAACGCCAGGGACAGGGGCCTGACCCGAAGCGCTCTCCAGGAGGACAGCAGTGCCCTCGGAGGTCTCACCGCGCCAGCATAGCGCACGGGAATCTCAAGTCCGATCGCAGGGCCTTCAGGGGCTGAACCGGCGCAGTGTCCGCAAACCTTGCCCCACCTTTAAGGTGTTACGTCCAGGACCGCCTGGTTCTCCAGGTCGAAGGTGAGACCTGGGTTCGCCCCGGAGCCGTAGTCCCCCTGGTTATTGTCGCAGTAGGTCCAGCTGACCCCCTGGTCGAGGCTGAAGCGGTACACGTACCGATACGACCCGGCCGCGGGAGCGGTGAACGAGGCCTGGTACTCGTCGTTGTTGCCGACCTGCAGGTTGTAGGACGCGTTGACCCAGGTCCAGCCGGGCTGGTATTCCGGGTTCGCCGATGCAGGTCCGTAACCCAGTCCTGACCCGCACCCCCGCATTCGACCCCGCCGGCTCGGTCACGCCGCTCTCGTAGAGTGGGCCGTAGATCAGCCCCGTGAACCCGCCGGTCTGAACGGTGAGGCTGAGGGGGAACACGAGGGTGCAGTAGTCGGCCTCCAGCGGGCTGCTCGTCTCGTTCATGATCACGCACGGGCAGTCTGTACACGGTCGAACCGCTGTTGCGCGGGACCGGTGCGGCGGCGACGAAATCGGCGCCGTTGACGTTGGTGTCGGCGCAGGTTCCCTGCGCGCGGAACACCGACGTGGTCGTCGAAGGTGCAGGAGCGTTCGAGCCCCCCTCGCTGCAGTTCGCGTTCGGGCCGTACCCCACGAAGTCGAGGACCGTCGGGCCAAGAGGGCAGGAGCCGCTGAGCGAAGCCGTGCTGGCGACCAGCGCGACCTTGCCGTTCGTGCTGGCCATGTCGATGGCGCCGCTCAGGTCGGGGGTCGGCAGCGTGAGGCCGTTGACCCCGCTCGAGGAAGGCTGGATCAGGAAGTAACCGCCCGCCTGGACCGTGCCCACGAGGTTCACCTTGTTCAGCCAGGTCGTTCCCGTGGCGCTCGCGTACTGGACGGACAACCCCGCGAGACTGATGGCGCTGGTGCCCCGGTTGTGCAGTCGACGAAGTCGTTCCGGTAGGTGGCGCCCGCCATCCCTCCCGCTCCGTAGACCTGGCCGACTACGAGCGAGCCGTCACAGAAGTTCGGGCTCGCGGTCGTGAAGCCGCTCGACTGGGTGAAGGGTGCGCCGAGGAACGTCCCGGCCCAGTCTTCTGCGCGGCGGTCGTGACGCGGACCCTGAACGTGCGGTTGACCAGGAGGCCCGGCGCCGGGGTCAGGGTCGCCACGGTATAAAAGCAAAACCCAATGATTTGAACATATTCTCATTTAATATCTGGAAATTACCTCAAGGAAGGAAAACAGTTTGACTTATTGAGTTTACTCAGAAAAAGAAATTCGTAAACAATTTCCAAATAATTGTCTTCAGCATAATAGCTGAGATCAAATATGATGGATTGATATTTTGAAAGATTTTGGATATCAAAGTCGTTGACCCTGAACTCATTGATGATAAAGTTATGTTAAAATATATTTCTTACTGAAGATCAATTTTGAGCAGAATGAAAATGATGTTCGCTATTTCAGAGTCACGACAAAAGTCCATGAAATGCTGCCCCCATTTAACCTCACTACAGTAGTTCAAACAGAATTCCCACAGAAGTTCCGCTATTTGTGAGTTTCCATGACCCGAGTTCAGTGGACAGTTGTCAATCAAAAAAATATAAAATCGAACACTTATTTATTCAAAAAAGGACCACTTTTGAGAAAATGGTTCTAATACAGAATGGAGTTGAGACTCGAGATTCGTCCTCAATTTTTGAATAACTTTTTGACAATTTGAATAATCACCAGGTTCTAGATATGACCGAATCCGATGGCAGCACGTTATCATTTGATCAGGTCTGAGATAATGATTCTCAATGGCAATTAATGATCTCAAAAAGGACGACTGACTGTATAATGGATTGGAATTTGCCAAACATTGGTTAAAATCACAACTCTCCTCGTTGCTGTAATCATGTTGAATTATTAGTAAAAGATCAAAATACTGCAATTTTTGAACCTGTAATCGGTAAAGAACTTTGCGTCAACTAAATTGAGAGTCAACAAACCCCAAAAACAAAGCATTGCTGGAAACAAGTTCAAAAGAGTTCTGCAAGAAGTGATCTTGGTGGAAATATCCAGAAGGTCCTGTTTCTGACTGATTCCGGCCATATGATGTGGAGAGATTTCCAATCAATACTCATGAACTGTAGGCTCTCTCGTTACGGAGGGGGATTCTGCCAATGAGCAAAAAATAGGTTATCAAGACCCAGCGCAATTGTGCAGGGTAGATGTCCGCAGCCAAATTTACTGCCCCGAACCGATTATTTGAACGTGCTTTGAAAGAGACATCAAAATGCGATTTACTGAGATTGATTTGTGTCTATCCGTACCTCAAAGCTATGCAAACGAAGTTACCTCCTGTTGAAACTTCTGAGGATATCGCTAGTTGCTCATAACCTGGGATGAACAAGGGACGAAGAGGACGCAATATCTATATCTGGTCAGGGTTATTTCTTGAATTCCACCGCCTTCCTGATATTAACCAAGGCCGTCACGTCAAGGTGAAATCAATTATTTCTGACGAGAACACCCAGAATATCTCTCGTCAGTGGCTTCGATCCCAAAGAAGCAATGGTAGGTCAGCCATCATCTGCATCACGAAATTGGACTGCCAGTATCGGTCCAATTTACGAAAGAACGGCAACGCGGTAGCTGCATGGAATAGGTTAAAATGTTGGCGATGCATGCAAGAAGGGAATGTACCTTGATGGCCACGAGCGTCCGGACGTTGTTGAGTATCGTAAAAGCTTCCTAGATTGGATGGAGCAGCAGCAGAAAAGAATGGCAGTTTACAATGGAGAAAAAAAGTATATTCCAAGAATGCCTGAGCTTCCGAACAGTGTTAAACCATTGGTAATGGTTGTTCACGATGAGTCCTGTTTGCATAGAAATGACGGCGGAAAGACATGCTGGTTCGACGAGGATCACAGACAGATTAGGCCAAAAGGTCCGGGGATATCATTGATGGTGTCAGCAGTCCTTGGCGAATGTCATGGACATCTACGCTTGTCACATGAGCAGAAAATGATTCATCCTGACATGGAATTGGACTCCATTACGATAATCAAGCCCGGAAGTGGAGGGGAAGGTTTCTGGACTAACGCTAATCTGGTCATTCACCCAAAAATCAAGACTCTACCGATAATCCAGATGCTGAATGGGACGCATTGTTAATGTTCGAAAATTCTGCAAATCATCACGCTTTCGCTTCTGACGCTTTGGTCGCCTCAAGATTGAACTTGAAAGATGGAGGGGCAAACCTTAAGGTCATTATGAGAGATGGCGGGTTTGTGAATCAAGAAGGTGTGCGTATTACGCATTTTTTAAGAATGCGAACAACCAGCAGAAAGTATTGAAGACGATATTAAGTCAGCAAGGTCGCTGGAGGAATGGAACCAAGAAAGGAGATGCTGTTGACCTACTACGCGCACAGCCGGACTTCATTGGGCAAAAATAATGGCTTGCTGAAACAGTTTATTCACAGAATGGTGGGCATTCTGCCAATGGGGGCAAGAAATAGGCCATCAAGGTCCAGCGCAATTTTTCAGGGCGCCGTCGCGGACATCTATACTGTCATACGGTTAGTATGGGGCGACGTAGATCTGATAAGGCTTCACAGGAGACCCTTAGTTCGGGCAACAAAGGCCGTTAATCGATAGATCTCCGCGAGCGGAACAAAACAACGGCCCCATTTTTTGAAAAGACGAAATATTGACGGAGCTTTAACCCATCAACTTTGATAGAAGGCAACCCCAAATGCACCCACAGGCGCATATTTGAGAAATGCCATATAAAATAAAATGCGTGACTCTAGATAACAAAACTGCGCAGTCAAAAAAAGTCCGACTCCGGCGCAAATCGCTTCTTGAGACCTGTCAGACCATCAAACGATCGCCATGCCTCGGAAGTCGAAGTTGCTCACGCATCTGAGCCGGATGAATGCCAAGAGAAGGAAGGTGACAGCAGTATCTGCAAGTCCAGTGGCTGATGACTGCGGCAAAGTATCTGAAGATCCTGGGGAAACTATAGATTCTGAAAGCTCGGATTCAGAGATACCCTACTGGCCAGCTGAAGATGACGACCAAACGCTTATTGACACTCAAGAAGCTGAGCGTTTTTTGCTTAAATGGGTTCCTGAAGCAGAATCCAAAATCAGGAAACCCCACATTGGAGTCAGTCGCTGGACCTCATGGAGACGAAAGCGTGAGATGGAGACGAGAGCGAAGCAGATGAGTGGAAGCAAGAATCTTTTTGATTTGTGGAATATTGACCGCGAAGTTAGAGCCTCAAGCCAAGAGCCAGAGAAAGAGGCTGAGTCTGAGATCGATCAAGCTCGTGACCATGTTGCTCAAGCGCTCCGAGTTCTGCGAGATTCTTTTCGCATTGATGCTCCTAATCGAAGCTTCGAGAAGGCTTTGAAAGAAACAACAAAGAGCGATTTCATGCGCTTGATTTGCGTTTATCGTTTCCTAAACGCAATGCAGAAAAAGCAGCCAGCTGTCAAAGCTTCTGAAGATATTGCGAAAGCAATTTATCCTGAAATGAATCATGAGCGAAGAGGCAGAAACATTCGAATTTGGTCAGGATTCTTTCTAAAGGAACACCGACTTCCAGCTATCAATCAGGGCTGCCACACTAAGAAAAAGTCTCTCATTTCGGACGAGAATGCTCAAGAGATCTGCCGAACATGGCTTCGAGCGCAAAGAACCAACACCATATCAGGCAGGAGCTTTTGCCAATGGATTAACGAGCATTTTCATGAAGAAGTTGGTCTTCCATCATCAGTTGAGATTACTGAAAGAACAGCAACGCGATGGCTGCACATATTGAACTATCAAGTTGGAGACATGTCGAAGAAAGGAATGTATCTCGATGGGCATGAACGCGCTGATGTTGTGGAATACCGCAAGACGTTCTTGAAAGAAATGGAGGAGCATCTCAAAAGGATGCCTGTTTATGTTGGGGACGAAATGGAAGTGCGAATTATGCCGGAACTGCCTGAGTCTGTCCGTCCACAGATCATGGTTGTTCACGATGAGTCTTGTTTTCAGAGTAATGATGGCGGAAAAACGGGCTGGTTCGACGAGAACCATCGGCAAATTCGTCCCAAAGGTGCCGGCAAGTCCTTAATGGTTTCTGCATTTTTATGCGAGTGTCATGGTTTGCTCCGGTTATCAGACGAACAGAGAGCCCAACATCCTGAGGTACAGTATTATGATTCCACTGAAATAATCAAGCCCGGGTGTAACAGTGAAGGATACTGGACAAACGCCGATCTCGTGAAGCAAACGAAAGAAAAAGCACTGCCCATTTTCATGATCCTTCATCCGAATAGCGACGCGTTGTTTATGTTTGACAATTCTGCAAACCACCATGCATTCGCACCCGACGCACTCGTGGCATCAAGGTTAAACTTGAAGGACGGCGGAGTCAATTTGAAAGTCGTGATGAGGGACGGCTGGTTTGTTAATGATGACGGTCTTCGAATCCCTCAGGCCAACGCCAACAAGAATGGACAGCAGAAAGGTTTGAGAAACATCCTGTTGGAGCGTAATTTATGGCGAGAAGGAATGAAGCGTGCAGAAGCTGTCGAGCTGCTCACGTTCCAGCCCGACTATCTCGAGCAGAAGGAATGGTTGGCAGAAACTGTCACGAACGAGCCTGGCTTTCAAATCGGGTTTTTCCCGAAGTTTCATTGTGAGTTTAATTTTATTGAAATGTTTTGGGGAGCGGTCAAACGTTTCACCCGAACTCACTGCGAATATTCGTTTAATGGTTTGGTTCGAATTTTACCGGATGCTTTATCTTCAGTTTCTGTTGCTCAAATACGCAGATTCGCCAGAAAGTGTTTCAGGTAAATTATTTGCATCGATTGACGAATTAGAGTGTTAACAGTCTTTTTGCAGATACATGGATGCTTACCGCGAGAAAAATGGGCAATTTCTCTCCGTTCGTGATGTCGAGCGTGCTGTGAAGAAGTTCAAGAGTCATCGAACCATTCCATCGTGGTGGAATTCTGAAGTTTCTGATAAATAATTCAATGTAAACTAATGGAGATTTTGTGTCTTGCGCACGCAAAAAAGGAACTGCGCAGTTGCGCAGAAAATAATTGCGTACGCATTTTTGATGATTTGAGTTTGCAACAACCCGAGGACTTTATGACAGTATAGATGTCCGCGACTGGATGGCTGTGGAAATTTCAAAGTGTCGGCGAAAGTGGATTTTCTGATCTAGATGCCGTTCTAGAAAAACTTCCGGAAATTCGCAAAATTATTGCACAGTATTCCCCTTGCGATGTCTTTAAAAAGATAAAGTCAGAATGACTATAGCTCTCACTGTCAATGCCGATGGAAGTGAGAAGCTGGAATCAGTTTTCATTGGAAAATATTTACAGCCCGGCGCCATCAATTAAAAATAAACCAACCAGCTGGGAGTTATGTACTGTGAAAATGCGAATTCTTGGAAGACAGCTTCAATTTTCCATAAATGGATCAAGCAACTTGATTCAAAGATGCGCACGGATAATAGAAAAATACTGTCGATTCTGGATAGTGCACCAACGCATATTGATGCCAATTTGACACTGAGCTCAATCAGATTGCCGTTTAATCTACCAAAAAATACCTCGGTTATTCAACCTTCAGATGCTGGCATCATTGCGGCTTTCAAGAAGCGATATTGTAGTTTTCACCTTCAACACGCGTTGATTGCTACGGAAGAAGGGCAGTCAAAATTGTACAAAGTCAACATGTTGCAATCAAATCGGTGGTTGAAAGCAGCATGGTCCATAATCTCACCGGTGACCTTTGTGAAGCGCTGGCATCACGCTAAAGCTTGTCGTAGATCTGTCAGAGACAAACCCTGAAATTGTCGATATCCACCCCATCGACAGTTAGCTAAATACGAGCATTGAAAAGCTATCAAATTCCCTTTCATTGTCTTTATCATATTTTATGCAGTCCGCTTGTGAACAAGAGCGTTTGGATTAAATTGTGGATGTTTTGAATGATGAAGTTGCTGACAATGTCGATATTGAAACAGATGATGAGAAATTTGATGATTTTGATTCTGAAGCGACGTTATCTGCGTTTCGAATTGTCACAAATTTTCTGAATTAACAGTCCGATATACACACAGAGACAATTGAGAAACTGCACCGTCACATGTACCAAATTGTCTGTGATCAAAGACAGAAGCGCTTGGGTATTGATGTCATATTTCCGAAAATTCTATCACTAAACCACTTTTCCATATTTTTGAGTAATTTCAGAGAAATTTGTGTTCGCGAAGCACCCTCTTATAATTAAATTTGTCGAAGATTTCATGATAAGTTATGAAATATAAAACAATATCAATTATCAGCCACATAACATTCAAGGGGAAGGCGATTTTTCATTAAATACAGTGCCGGACACCTTAAAGCTACAATGTCAGTATGGGCCCACGGAGAATCCCTAAGGGTCCGCAGCATCAAAGGGTATGACCACAAAAGCTTCATAAATCGATAGATCTCGATGAGCCCTACCAGAATATGATTTTACTTTTCTATAAAACCTTTTTATGACTGACTAGTAGTGTCTTAAAGTTGATAGAGAAGAGGAACCTTTGAGAAAACGCATGATTTTGATGCGGACTATTTATCTGCGTACGCAAAATTTTATGCGCACTGTCACGCAGTTTGTTATTTTGCGCAGTCATGACCACATTCTCTCTCCTTGTCCATCTCTTCACCGTCTGCGACATCGCTCTCTTTCTTGAAGACAGATCGGATGCCCCGGAAACGCAAGCAACATGTGCATTTGGCGAAACTCGCATCTGCCAAGCGCAGCGTACTCCCTAATGCCATTCTTAACGACGGTTCAACAGATGGCGAACCTAACAGCCTCTCCGATGTGGAATCTGAGAGCTGTTATTTGGTGGATAGCGCTTATTTTCAGGAAGAGGAATTAGAACGCGTTCTTGTGAATACCATTCGTTGGGTCGAAGGCGCTGGGGAACATTTCCGCAAAGCGTACACAGGCGACAGCCGGGCCACCAAATATCGAAGACAGACCAAAGCAAATGAACGCTTGGAAATATCATCTTAATGCAGATCGATCACTGATTTCTTTAACCCCATTCCTGTTTCGAACGAGGCTGAATTCATCGACGCCCAGAGCAAACAGAGCGCACTGCCCGAGCGGAAATGCTTGAAAAAGCAATAGAATCAATCGGTCGGCGAACGCAAACTAGAAAACGACAGTCTTGGGAACACAAAGACACGCAAAGCAAATATGACTACATTAGGCATATTGCTGTTCATCGATATTTGGTTGCAATCAAGCATAATCATTTGTCAAAGATGGCAAGTTCTATGGCGATAGCCAAGTCGCTTTATACTGCCGACAACTGCGATTATAGAGCCAGAACCTTACGCGAATGGGGGAAATTTTA
>CAVVHA010000011.1:0-296863 GCA_963747925.1 uncultured Acidobacteriota bacterium | reverse complement strand
CGCCAGGTAGTCCACGATCGCCTCGATCGCGAGCGAGACGCCGAGGAGCGATTTCTCGAGGTCGAGGCCCCGCCGCGCCCGGGCCCTCGCCGGCGCCGCCCCTGCCGGCGCCGGGCATGACGCTCGCCGGCAGGCGGATGAAGCCGACCCTGCTGATGAGCCCCGCGGGCGGGCGGCGCTTGAACCAGGTTTCCTGGCCGCGAAGCGCCACGTAGTGCAGCAGCGCGTAGAAGAGCCTGTTCGCGACGAGAGCGCCGGTGGAGTTGGAGATGACCGCGGGGACGCCTCCGGAGCGCATCCGCTCGGCGATCAGGTGAACCGGAAGGGTCGAGAAGTAGGCGGCCGGCCCCGCGGCGTCGATCGGCTCGCCCCTGCCGCCTCCCGCGCTGGCTCCCCGCTCGTCGAGGTTGATGGCGACCCGCTCGACGCTGAGCGAGGCGGCCTCTTCCGCGACGCCGAGCCCGATCACGGCGTCCGGCAGGAGGCGGTCCATCGCCTCGACCGCCTTGAGGAGGGCCGCCTCGGGCTCGGACGGGAGGAGCTGGGTCCTCACCTCCGCCCGATCGGACGGGTTCGCCGCGATGAGAGGCAGCAGCGCGCCGGAAGGGTTCGCGGCGCCCCCCGGAGAGGGAGCGAACCCCAGGATGAGGATCACCGGGCGCGCTGCTGGCGCCCTCGCTCCTGGATGCGCTCGGTTTCATGCGTCGATCAGCTTGAAGATCTCATCGTCCGATTCGGGGAAGCGGCCGGTGGCATGCTTCGAGAAGATCAGCCGGCCATCCTTCTTGATGTCGTAGATGCCGCCTTTCCCCTGGATCAGCTTCACTTCGACTCCGTATCGCTTCCTGATCTCGGCCGCCAGACCGGAGGCCCGTGGAAGGTAGTTTCAGACGCCGCAGTACTCGATCTCGATCCGCGGTTTCTTCGTGTCGGCCATGCCGGGACCTCCGCTTCGACCTGAACAGGGTGTGGTGCACGATCGTCCGCGGGGGCCGAGGCGCTTCGCCGGCTGCATTGGCGCCTGCGAACCCCCGCGGCTGCTGCATGATTCTAGCCTATCAGCCGCGCAGCGAGAGGAACGACTTCATCTCGGTCAGGAGAAGCTCCTGGGCCTTCGGGTCGACGACGTTCATCCGGTACTCGTTGATCATCATCGTCTGCCGCCCGATCCACTCCCCCCAGCAGGGCTTGCAGACCTGGGCGAGGACCTTCTCGCCGAGCTCCCCGCCGAACGGAGGGCCCGCGAGACCCTCCCGTTCCTGCCCGCATTTCGCGCAATGAACCATGGACATGCTTTCGCCCTCCGAATATGCCGGTGAAGGTGGGCGGACACTCTAATGCAACGCCGCCGGGCCGGCAACGTCGCGGGGGAGCGTCCCGCCATGGTTAGGGCCGGGCCATCCCCTGCCTTAGACTAGCCGCCAGCAACCGGACGATGGACACCCCCCCCGCCGCATGCCCCGGAGCACCCCCCCCTGGGGGGCCGGCCGGGGCTCTCCGCCCGGTGAAACCGTCCCGGCCGCTCCGGAGTATCACGGTGTGGAGCGAGCCTTGGTAGAGGCGGACGACCTTGAAGCCGTCCGAGATGTCCTCGCCGGGCGGACCGAGCGGTTCTCGCACCTGGTGCGCCGTTACCAGCGCCTGGTCGGATCGCTGGTCTACCGGATGGGGGTCCCTGCCGAGGACAGCGAGGACCTGGTGAGCGAGATCTTCATCAAGGTGTACGAGAACCTGGGCCGCTACCGGCCCGATCATGCGTTCTCCACCTGGCTCTACCGGATCGGCGCGAACCACGTGCTCGACTACCAGAGGCGCCACCGCCGGGAGAAGCCCCGGGTCGAGCTGCCCGAGACGCTCCCCGATCCGCGCCCTCTTCCGTCCGCCGCCGCCGAGCGGACCGAGGTCTCCGAGCGGGTCCGCCGGCTCCTCCCTCTTCTCGACGAGAAGTACCGCGTGGTCCTGATCCTCATGCACGTCGAGGGGAAGAAGGTCGAGGAGATCGCCGCGATCCTCGACCTCCCGAGCGGCACGGTGAAGACCAGGCTTGCCCGCGGCCGCGACCGCCTGGCCGAGATCATCCGGCTGCCACGATCCGGGCCTGCTCGAAGAGGGGGTGACCCCGTGAGCGGCTCCCTGTCCGACCGCGACCACGAACGGATCGCGCGCCTGCTCGGCTCGCTGCGCGAGACCCCGCGCGGCGCCGACCTGGACGTGACCGCGAGGGTTCTCAGGCAGATCGGGACCCTCCCGGTCCCCCGCCCGTGGTACCCGCTCGTGACGCTGCGGCAGTTCGGCTGGGCCGCCGCCGCGGCGATGCTCCTTCTCTCGCTCGGCACCATCGGCCTCACCGGGTCGCTGGGCGCGGGCGCGCGCATCACGCCGGTCTCGATCCTCGAGGCCGCGCACAGGACCGGCGGAGGCCTGTGGGCCGCCGCCTCCGGGTTCGCGCGGGTCGTCGTCCGGGCCTTCTCCGGGACCGCCGCGCGCTTCCCCATCGTGACCAGCATGTTCGAGGGCACCTTCGTGCGAGCCGCCTGGGGCGCGGCCCTCGTCTGCGCCGTCGTTCTTGTCCTGACCATCCTCGTCGTCTCCCACGAGACGCGGGTGCGGAGGGTCCGCGGATGATCACTCTACTGACACAGGCACTGCAGCTCTGTCATCACGATCGCGATCCCGATCGTGATGGCCGTCGCCGGCCACGGAGCCGGCTTCGCGGCCCGGATCGCACCGGCCCACGGCCTCGTCGGCGCTCTCATCCACCAGGCGGCCGATGCCGCCGCGATGCCCGCTTCGCACGGACACGCGGTCCTGGCCCAGGCTCCCGCCCCTGCGAAGCCCGCCGCGGCCCCGCAGGCGCCGGCCCCCCCTCCGGCCCCCGCGAAGGGGGCCAGGCCCGCCCCTCCCCCCGTCAAGGCGCCCGCCGCACCGTCCTCCCGCAGCCGGCAATGAGGCCGCCCCCGCCCAGGCGGGCGCCGCCCGGACCCTCGGCCGGGAAGCCCGGCGAGGACAAGCAGGAGGAGGAGCGGGCCGGCGAGGAGGCATCCGCGGACGCCGATGAAGCCGGGGAGGACGAGGAGCCGGGCGTCGCGCTCAGGCGCGCGACCAGCCCGGAGGTCTCCTTCGGCGGAACTGAGATCGTCATCCCGGCCGGCGAGTACCACCAGCGGCGACCTCGTGAACTTCGGCGGGCACGTCACGGTCAACGGCCAGGTCCGGGGGAGCGTCATCGTGATCGGCGGCGTCCTCGAGGTCTCGGGCTCGGTCCGCGGCGACGTGGTCGCGATCGGATCGCGGGCGAGCCTGCGCGACGGCGCAAAGGTCGGCGGCGAGGTCGTGAACGTCGGCGGCTCGCTCAAGCGGGGCGAGCGCGTCACGATCAACGGCCAGTTCACCTCGGTCGATTTCTTCGACTTCGGCCGGTTCGCGAGCGGACGCGGCGCGTTCGCCTACTTCGTCTACATGCTCTTCTGGGCCGCCCTCATCGTGACGGCGGTCCGGTTCCTGGGCGTCCTCGTGGTGGCCGCCATCGCTCCCCAGCGGATCGAAGGGGCCCTGGCGGAGCCGCGCCCCTCGTGGATCCTGGCGTTCCTGCTCGGCTTCGTCGTGCGCGGGCTGGCGGGGATCCTGATCTTCATCCTGATCCTGCCGTGCGTCACCATCCCGGTCGCCGTGGCGCTCTGGATCATCTCGCGGATCCTGATCTGGATGGGGATCGCCTCGATCTCGCTGCACATCGGGCGGCGCGTCGGCAGGACGGTCTTCAACACGGACCTCTCCTACTTCGGAGCGATCCTCACGGGCTTCCTGATCTACGCGGTCGTGAGCTTCATCCCGATCTTCGGCTTCTTCGTGAGCGCCGATGATCTCGTGCACGGGCCTGGGCCTGATGCTCCTGACCCGGTTCGGGGGGAGGAAGCCGACGAAGCCGGTCATCCCGATCGTCCCGCCGGGCGGCGGGGCGGCGGGACTCAGCGGATCGTCTTGAGAATCTCCATGATCGCGGTGTTCGACCGCTGCTACGGGGATGTCGTGGACCGTGACGTGGCGGACGACGCCGTCCCCGTCGATGACGACGGTCGCCCGGTTCGTGATCCCCTTGTCCTCGAGGTAGAGCCCGTACTTCTGCGCGACGGCCCCCTTCGGCTGGAAGTCGGCCAGGAGCGGGTACTTGATGCCGAGCTTCTCGGCGAACGCCTTGTGGGCCCAGACCGAGTCCACGCTGATGCCGAACACGGTCGCGCTCAGCGTCTCGAACTGCTTCAGGTCGTCCATGAAGCAGGCGTGCTCCTTCGAGCAGACGGGGCTGAAATCGAGCGGGTAGAACGCGAGGACCACCTTCTGGCCCTTCAGCGCCGACAGCGTGTGCTCCTTGTCGTCGTGTCCCCTGAGCGTGAAGTCCGGGGCCTTTTCGCCCACCTTGATCGGCATGAAAGAAACCCTCCTGGCGCTGCTGCGGTCGTGAGCGACGGACTGCCCTCTGGTGAGAAGAGGCATTCTACGGACGCAGCGAGAGACGGTCAAACAGCGCAGGAGGCGAGTCGGACGCTCGGCACGCGCCGCACGATGCCTCCGGGCCATGTACCCGGCCCTGCGCAATTCCTGTAACCTCGCCCGTGCAGGCGGAGGGCAAGCATGGACGGAACAACCGATCCCTTGAGCGGGGCCCGCGAGATCGCGGACGGGGTCTTCGTCTTCTCGAGCGGGGCGTACGCCATGAACTCGGGCGTCGTCCTCGCGGGCGCCGGCGCGCTGCTCGTCGATCCCGGCTACTTCCCCGCCGAGCTCGGGAGAATCGCGGCGTTTCTCGACGCGCGGGGCGCCGACCCGCGCAGGATCGTCCTGACGCACTCGGACTGGGATCACGTGGCCGGGGCCGCCCGCTGGCCGGGCACCCCGGTGATCGCCTCCGCCGCCTACCCGGCCCGGGCCGCCTCGGAGGGCGCGCGGATCACCCGCTCCCTCGAGGAATTCGACCGCCGCCTCTACGTGCGCCGCGAGCCCCCCTTCGCCATCCCCGCGCCGGCCATCCTCGCGGGCTCCCCTTCCGAGCTGGTCTGGGACGGCCCGCCCGCGCGCCTCCTCCCCGCCGGCGGCCACACGCCGGACGGCCTGATGCTTCTCCTGCGGGACCAGCACGTCCTCTTCGCGGGCGATCACCTGTCCGACCTCGAGATCCCCTTCGTCGGCGATTCGTTCGCCGCCTACCGCGGGACGCTCCTGGCGGTGCGGAACTCTCGTCCTGCAGGGCGAGGTCGAGTCGCTCGTGCCCGGCCACGGCGATCCGTGCGGGCGCGACGGAGATCCTCGCGCGCATCGAGGAGGACGCCGACTATCTCGACCGCCTGCTGGCCTGGGTGCGCGAGACGGCGCGCACGGTCCGCACGCTCGCCGGCCTGCACGACCGCGCCGACGAGGTGGTCTACCGCAAGGGGGCCGGCAACCCGGATGTCCGCGCGGAGCACCTTGTCCAACATCGCGCTCGCCGCCCGCCTGGTCGGGATCGAATAGCCCGCATCGTCCCCGAGTGGGATCGTCGAGGCGCGCTGGCGCTGAGGGCGGGGCGGCGGACCGAGGTGCGCAGGCGGCGCCCCGGGTGGCGGGCCGGCGGACCGAGGTGCGCAGGCGGCGCCTGCGTGGCGGACCGGCGGACCGATGTCGCAGGGGACGCTCCCGGGGTCGCGGCGCACCGGGGCGCCGGGAAATGGCACAGTGTCACCGCCGGCCCGGTCGCGCATCGGAGAAAGCGGGTGCAGAATAGCCGGCCAGCCTGGCCCCACGAAGGGTCCGGCCCGAGGAGAGAAGAATGACGTTGAGGATGGCGGCGAATTCCATCGTTTCAGCCCTGGCCATGACGGGCGCGGCGTTGGTCATGGCAGGTGCGGCGCAGGCCGCGCAGGGCGCGGCGCCGGCGGCGACGAGCCCCGCGCCGGCGAAGGCCCGGGCGGGCCAGGAGAAGGGAAAGGCCATGCAGGAAGCGTTCTTCGCGGGCGGCTGCTTCTGGGGCGTCGAGTACTGGTTCGACAAGGCTCCCGGGGTGACCCTCGCCGAATCCGGCTACATGGGCGGAAGCGCGCAGTCCCCGAGCTACGAGCAGGTCTGCACGGGGAAGACCGGCCACGCCGAGACGGTCCGCGTCGTCTTCGACCCATCCAGGACGACCTACGAGGCGATGGCGCGCCTCTTCTTCGAGATCCACGATCCGACCCAGGTGAACAGGCAGGGGCCGGACGTCGGGCTGCAGTACCGCTCCGCCGTCTTCTACACCAGCGACGAGCAGAAGCGGATCGCGGAGAAGCTCGTCGCGGAGCTCGAGGCGAAGGGGTACAAGGTCGCGACGCGGATCGAGCCCGCGGGCACGTTCTGGAAGGCGGAGGACTACCACCAGGACTACTACGAGCACAAGGGCTCGGAGCCGTACTGCCACGCCCCGGTCAAGCGCTTCGACAAGTAGGTTTCCGGCCCGTCAGGCCGCGGCGTGGACGTCGAAGAAGCGCTCGATCTCCTGCAGGAACTCGTCGACCGAGCCGATCTCGTTGATCCTCTGGCGGAGGATCCGCCCGTTCGGCAGGCCGTGCGTGTACCAGCCCGTGAAGGTCCGGAGCTTGTGCATCGCGTTCTTCGGGTCGGCGCGCTCGGCGTCGCGCACCTCCCTGAAGTGCCGGAAGATCAGGTCGCGGCGCATCGCGACCGTCGCCTCGGGCTCGTGGCGCCCTTCGAGCAGCGCGGCCGCCTGGCGGAAGATCCACGGGTTCTTGAGCGAAGCCCGGCCGATCATGACGCCGTCGCAGCCGGTCTCGCGCATGAGCCGCACGGCGTCCGCGGGCTCGTGCACGTCGCCGTTGCCGATCACGGGGATCGAAAGCGCCTCCTTCAGCAGCCGGATCCGGCTCCAGTCGGCCTCCCCGCTGAACATCTGCTTCGCCGTCCGCGCGTGCAGCGTCACGGCGGCGACGCCGTTCGCCTCGCACAGCCGCCCGAGCTCGAGGTAGTTCTCGCGCTTGAGGTCGAGCCCCGCGCGGAACTTGACCGTGAGGGGGATGGTCAGGCGCCTGCGGCACTCCCGGATGATCTTCTCGGCGAGGGAGAGATCGCCCATGAGCGCCGCGCCCGAGCACCCCTGGAGCACCTTGTTGGCGGGGCACCCCATGTTGATGTCGCACACGTCGGCGCGCATCTCCTCGACGACCTCGGCGGCGGCCGCCATCCGCTCGGCGTTCGAGCCGTAGATCTGGATCGCGAGCGGGCGCTCCTCCTGCGAGAACGCCATCATGTTGAGCGTCCGCTCGTTCTGGCGGGTCAGGGCCTCCGAGGAGATGAACTCCATCGACACGAGCCCCACGCCGCCGAGATCGCGGATGATCCGCCGGAAATAGCGGTCGGTGATCCCCGCCATGGGGGCGAGGATCAGGGGGGACCCGAGCGCGAGTGAGCCGATCGTGAGGGGCATCCGGGGAATTCTACCGTCCCGGGGCCGGACACGCCGCTCGGAATTTCAGGGCGGGCCCCAATGGACGGACCGCGCGCTGACATCGGGCGGGCGCCGAAGGCGCGGGCTGGGGTGGTTCGGTGCCACGGGCCGATCGGGCGGCCCGGCACCGCCGGATGCTCCCGCTCGCCGGACCTCCCCCGCCATCCCCTTGCCGGCATTCAGCGCCCGGGCTCGTCCTCCCACGGAGGAGCCGGCCGCGGCGGGGGCTCGGGGTAATTCCCCGGGTGCGGCGCTCGAATCCGGCGGGCGGGCGGCGGGCTCACCGGGCGTGAACGGCGATGCCGGTTCCACGGGCCCCGGCGCCGGGCCGGGTTCCCACCCGCTCCCCGGCCCGAGGGCAGGCCGGCGGGCGCCGGGGCCGGGAAGACGTCGAACTCGGGGCCGAACCCGCGCAGGAAGTAGAGCGGGAAGGCGCGCACGAACAGGTAGTACGGCTGGACGATCGTGGCGCCGATGACCGGGATCATGAGGCAGCAGAAGGCGATGCAGCAGGTGGCGCATCCGAGGCCCAGGACCGCGAGCGCAGAACAGGATCGCGAAGAGAATGCGCAGGACCAGGTACAGGATGAACTGCCCCGCGTTCGCCTTCGCGAGGGCGATCACGGTCCGGAACGCCTCGGAGCAGCGGATCCTCCGCGCGTACTGCACGGGCGCCACGAAGTCCACGAGCAGGACCTTGACGACGAGGGCGCAGAGCACGAACAGCACGAGCACCAGGATGGCCAGGCCTGCCGCCCCGCCGAAGAGAACGTCCAGGGGCCCGAAGTCGTGGCCCGAGCTGAACGCCTTGGAGAGGGCGAGGACGATCGGGATCGCGAGCAGCACGATCGCGAACAGCACCACGAGCGTGAAGATCAGCCTCCAGAAGAAGAGCGAATCGGCCAGGCGCCCGTGCTCCTTCCAGGGGCGCACCACCTCCGCCCTCCCCCTCGCCACGCTGTCGAGATAGCAGAACGTGCCGCGCGCGGAGAGCCACTGGAAGAGAACGAGCAGCGCCAGGAAGACGAGCACGAGGAAGAAGCCGATGACGGCCACGATCGCCATGTGGGCCGAGATCCAGCTGAGCGTCTCTTCGACCGTGCGCCGCGCTTCGTCGCTGCCCGCGCCGCGGTTCCAGGAGCTGCCCGTGTAGCCGCCCCCTTCGCCCAGCAGCTGCAGGAAGGTCAGGAAACCCAGGATGAGCCACTGCCCCAGATCGAACGGGCGGAACAGCATCCGCTGCATCCGCTCGATGGCGGGGGAGATCGCGTCGACAGCCGATGCGGGTCGGTTCATGGCTCCTCCAGCGCGGAAATTCTCCGAAGATTACAGGAAATCCGCGGAGACCGTCATCGCGGCCCCTGCATGTGATACGTCGGAGCCCCGCGCCGGGATTCGCCCGCGTGACCGGCGCGGCGCGCGGTGGTAGGCTTCGCCCCCGGCCATGTCCCCCCGAGAGCAGAAAACCCGCTCCCCCCGCCCGACGCGGGAGCCCCGCTCGCTCGCCCCCGCGGCCCGGCACGCGCTCCTGGCCTGGTACCGGCGCGAGGGGCGGGACCTGCCGTGGCGCCGGACGAGCGACCCCTACGCGGTCTGGATCTCCGAGGTGATGCTCCAGCAGACGACGGTCGCCGCCGTGATCCCCTACTACGAGCGGTTCCTCGCGCGGTTCCCGGACCTGCCCTCGCTCGCCGCATCCGACGAGCAGGCCCTGCTCGCGCTCTGGTCGGGCCTGGGCTACTACCGCCGGGCGCGGAACCTTCGCGCCGCGGCCCGCCTCGTCATGGATGAGCACGGCGGGCGTTTCCCCTCGACGCTCGACGGCATCGCGGCCCTCCCCGGGATCGGCCGCTACACCGCGGGAGCGATCGGCTCGATCTGCTTCGGCCTGCGCGCCCCCGCCGTGGACGGCAACGTGGTCCGGGTGCTGTCGAGGTACTTTGCGCTGGAGAGCGCGCCGTCGAAAAAGGGGAGCTCCCCGGCGGCGGGCAGAGCATCCTCGACCGCCCGGACCCCGGCAACGGGCGGCCCGTCGGCCGGGACAGGTCCTTCCGCCGACATCTGGAGAATCGCCGAAGCGAGCGTCCCCGCCCGCTCTCCGGGGGACTGGAACCAGGCGTTGATGGAGCTCGGCGCGAGGATCTGCCGGACCGACTCCCCCGAGTGCGGCCGCTGCCCCGTCGCGCGCGGCTGCCTCGGGCGCGCCTCGGGCGACCCGGGCCGCTTCCCCGCCCCGCGCCCCCGGCCCGACCCGGTCGCGATCCGCGCCTGCCTCGTCGTCGTCTCGCGCCGCGGGAAGGTCCTGATGGTCAGGCGCGACGGCGGGGAGCCGCTCGGAGGGCTCTGGGAGCTGCCGGGGACCCTGGCCGGGGCGCTCGCGGCATCCCGGCGCGTGAAGGCTCCGGCGAGGCACCCCTCCTCGAGGCCTGGAACGGCCGTGGCGGAGGGCCGGTCCACGGGATCGTCCGGCGCGGGCGCCTCGCAGGCCGGCGAGGCGGGTCCGGACGGGGCCCTGCGCGCAGCCTTCGGCCTGTTGCCCGTGCGCCTTCGAAAGGAGGCCACCATCCGCCACGCCGTGACCCACCGGCGGATCGAGCTCGAGGTCTGGAGCGCCCAGGCGCCCGCCTCGCTGCCGGCGCCCCTGCGCGCCGTCCGCGGCGATGCCCACCTCTGGGTCGCCCCGGCCGGGCTCGGAGGCGATCCCGGTCGGCGCCGCCTCGCGCAAGGCCCTGGCGGCGATCCAGGCCGGCGCGGGCGCTCCCGCTCCGGATGGCCCCCGCAGGCCGACGCCTCCTCCCGCGGGCGAAGGGGCGAAACCGCAAACCGCTCCGGCTCCGCGGGCGAAACGGCCACCTCTCCCCCGGCGGCGCCGGACGGCCCCCGCGGGGGGGGCTGCCGCGCGCGCGGCCGGGTCCGGTACTATGAGCCGACGGGGCCCATCGCGCGGGCCGGTCGAGGGCCGATGAGACGGCTGAGGCGCTGGCTGCAGCTCTTCACGGCGACATTCCAGGCTGCCTGGAAGCACGACGTGCTCGGCCAGGCGAAGGGGGCCGCCTTCTCGACGATCCTCTTCTTCTTCCCCCTCCTGCTGTTCGTCGTGACGGTGCTCGTGCTGACCGGCTCCCTCACGCTCGTGGTGATGCCGGTGGTCGACTTCGTGCCCGCCCTCCTCCCGCCCGAAACGCGCGCGCTCGTGATGGACTACATCGACAAGACAGCGGCGCTCGATCCCACGAAGGCGATCCTCCTCTCGTTCGTGGCGATGCTCTGGACCGGCTGGGGCCTGATGTCGTCGTTCATCGAGGGGGTCAACCGGGCGTACGGCCTGCACGAGGACCGCGCGCTCCTGCGCAACCAGTGGGCGGCGATCAAGCTGCTGGTCAGCGTCTCGATCCCGGTCATCGCCCTCGTCGCGACAGCGATTCTCGCGGCGAGGCTCGAGCACTCCCTGGCCGGCCACGGCCGGGTCCTCGCCCCGAGCGTCTGGAAGGTGGTCAAGTGGGGGGCGATCGTGGCGGCGATGATCGCGGCGAACGCGATCATCTACAGGGTGGGCGTGCATCGCAAGCAGCGGTGGCGCGAGGTGATTCCGGGCGCCCTCCTGGCGACCCTCATCTGGCTCGCCTCGACCGAGGCGTTCCGCGCCTACGCCGCCCGCTTCGGCCGCTACAACCTGATCTACGGCAGCCTGGGCGCCGCGATCATCCTGTTCGTCTGGATGTACTTCACCTCGTTCGCCGTCATCCTGGGGGGCGAGTTCAACGCCGTGCTCGCGCATCGCAGGACGACCGGCCGGCCGGGGTAGACGCCTCCCGGCCTTGCCGGGCGCGCGCCCGGATCTGCTACCATTGACTCCTGTCGGAGGAATCCATGAAGAAATTCGCGCTGTTCGGTTGCGGGGGGCTCGTCCTCGTCCTGATCGCCGTCGTGGTCGTCGCGGCCATTTTCGTCGCGGGCGCCTACAACGGGTTCGTGAAGCAGGAAGAGGGCGTGAAGACGGCCTGGTCGCAGGTCGAGAACGTCTACCAGCGGAGGGCGGACCTGATCCCGAACCTCGTCGAGACGGTGAAGGGGGTCGCGAACTTCGAGAAGGAAACCTACACCGCCGTCACCGAGGCCCGGTCGCGGGTCGGCCAGATCAAGGTGACCCCGGAGATGCTCAACGATCCGAACGCCTTCGCGCAGTTCCAGAAGGCGCAGGGAGAGCTGGGCTCGGCGATCTCGCGCCTCCTCGTGGTGGCCGAGAACTACCCGCAGCTCAAGGCGAACCAGAACTTCCTCGAGTTGCAGTCCCAGCTGGAAGGGACCGAGAACCGGATCGCCGTCGAGCGGCGCTCGTACAACGAGGTCGCGCAGAGGTACAACACCGCGGTCCGGACCTTCCCGCGCAACTTCGTCGCCTCCATGTTCGGCTTCAAGCAGAAGGCCTACTTCGAGGCGGCTCCGGGCGCGGACAAGGCGCCCCAGGTGAAGTTCTAGCCCTCCCGGGCATGACGGGACACCACGCATCCGGCCGGTTCCTGGTCCGCGCCCGCGGCAGCGCGGCGACGCGCCCGCCGGCGCATCATGCCGCGCGCGGGGGCGCCTGCCATGCCGTGCACGCGGGCCGCGGCTTCGGCCTGCGTCGGCGGGCTGCGGCGTCGGGTCCGCGCGGCCTGGGGCGTACCTGGGTGACCGTCGCGGCGGCCCTTTTCATCGCGCTCGCCTCTCTCCCGCCGGCCGCCATCGCGGCGACCTGGCCGGAGCGGGTGGACCGCCGGGTCAACGACTTCGCCCGCGTGCTGCAGCCCTCCGAGGTCGAGGCGCTCGAGGCGCGGCTGCGCGACTACGAGCAGAAGACCACCAACCAGATCGTCGTGGCGATCTTCCCGTCCCTGCAGGGCGATGACCGCGACGACCGGACGAACCGCCTGTTCCGCGCCTGGAACCTCGGCCAGAAGGACAGGAACAACGGCGTCCTGCTCGCGATCTACGTCGAGGACAAGAAGTTCCGGATCGAGGTCGGGTACGGGCTCGAAGGGGCCCTGACCGACGCGATCTCCAGCCGCATCCTGCGGGACACGCTCGCCCCCGCCCTGCGCGAAGGGCGATGGGCCGACGGGATCGGCGGGTCCATCACCGCGATGGAGCAGGCGATCGCCGGCGAGTACACCGCTCCCCAGGGGGGACGCGGCCGCTCCCGCAGGAGCGGCCCGGTGCCCCTGCTCGTCCTGTTCATCGTCATCGTCGTCATTTCGATCATCAGCCGCATCGCGCGGGCCGCGATGGGCGCGCCGATGACGGTCGGGCGCCGCGGCTGGAACCGGCACGGCCGGGGCGGCGGCATCTGGTGGGGAGGCGGGGGCTTCGGCGGGGGCGGGGGCGGCGGGTTCGGCGGCGGGGGCGGGTTCTCGGGCGGCGGAGGCTCGTCCGGGGGCGGCGGGGCCGGAGGAGGATGGTGATGGCGCGCAGCAAGCTCCCCAGTCGGTTCTTCGACGAGGCGGAGAAGGAGACGATCCGCAGGGCGATCGAGGAGGCCGAGGCCGGAACGAGCGGCGAGATCCGCGTGCACCTCGACCGGCGCTGTCCGGGCGATCCGGTCGCGGCGGCCGCGGGCTGGTTCGACAAGCTCGGGATGCGCGCCACAGCGCAGCGCAACGGGGTCCTCCTCTATCTCGCCATCACGGACCGCAAGTTCGCCCTGTACGGCGACGAGGGGATCCACGGCGCCCTCCCCGAGGGGACCTGGGAGCACCTGCGCGACGCCATGCTCGAGGAGTTCCGGCGCGGGCGGTTCGCCGAGGGGATCGCGGACGCCGTGTGCGCGCTGGGCGAGGCGCTCCGGGCGAGTTTCCCGCGCCGGGCCGACGACAAGGACGAGCTCGCCGACGAGCTTTCCGTGTCGGATCGGTAGCCCGGGACCAGCCCTCTCCCCGCGGAGGTTTTCCCCAGGAGGCGCCATGACACCGATCGAACTCTCAGAGCGGCTCGACCGCTACGTCCGTCCGGACACGTTCCCGCTCGCGATCCGCATGATCGCGCCCGGCGAGGAGCTGCCGGCGAAGGCGAAGCTCCCGCGCCGGGACATGGGCGGGGAGGCGGCCGTCTGCCAGGCCTACGCCGTCGCGAGGCGCTACGGGTGGACCCTCGCCCTCACGCGCGAGGAGGTGAACTGCCCGCTGACCAGGATCGCCTACGGGCTCGACGCGCCCACCGCCTCCTACGAGGCCGGCGAGCTGTGCGCGGGGATGTACAACGAGACGGCCGGGGCGGGCGCCCGGACCGAGGCGCAGGTGCCCCGGTTCCCCGCGGGCAAGTACCGCGCGATCGTCGCGGGCCCCCTCTCGAAGGCCGACTTCGAGCCGCACCTCGTGCTCCTGTACGGCAGCTCGGCGCAGGTGATGCTGCTCCTCGCCGCCTCGCTCCACCGCTCGGGCGGCTACCTGACCTGCCACTTCTCGCCGAGGATCGACTGCGCCGAGAGCGTGGTCCGGACCATGCTCACGGGCGAGCCGCAGGTGATCCTCCCCTGCTACGGCGACCGCGTCTTCGGGCAGGCGCAGGACCACGAGATGGCGTTCTCGTTCCCGTGGAGCCGCGCGGCCGACATCGGCACCGCCCTCGAGGGGCTCCACAGGGGAGGCGTGCGCTACCCGATCCCGACGTTCCTGCGCTACCAGCCGCAGTTCCCGCCGAAGTACCAGGCGCTCGACGCGGAGCTGAAGAAGAACCGCCGGCCGGGCGAGTAGGCGAAGCGGCGCGGGCGATCAGTCCCGCTTGAGGCGGCCGCCGAGCAGGACGCCGGCGATGCCGAGCAGCGGGTTCATGATCGCCATCCAGACCGGCTGCCGCGCCTTCATCATCGCGTCCATGTTGCTGAGGCTCCCGTCCCGCACCGCCTCCGGCGCGCCCGAGGCCATGATGACCGGGAGCGCCCCGAGAACGCCCAGGACGATGATCACGACGACGAGGGCGGTCACCGCTCCGCGCTTGGGGGCGATCGCGATGCAGGTCCATCCGCCGAGGATCGCCGCGCCGAAGCCGACGACGATCTCGACCGCCGTCCAGAGGGTCGAGGGGCGGAACGAGCCGGGCTGGAACGCGCGCTCGGCCCCCATGCCGAAGTAGGCGGCCGTGAGGATGGAGAAGAGCACCACGAAAATCAGCAGATATCCGACAACCACCCCCAGGATCGATCTCAGCATCGCGTCCTCCCCTCGCGCCGCTCCGGGCGCGAACGAGCAGGAGGGTCGCACACTCCCAAGGAGGGGACAAGAGGGAAGTGGCGGCCGGGGGCGAAACGCCGGCCCGCCGTCCACCCCCCGCGGCGCGCGCCTCGGAGCCGGGCCGGGGGCATCATGGGTGGGGGGAGATTCGCCGGCCGGTCGAGTAGCAGCGGCGGCGGCGATCAGATCCCGAGCAGCTCGTTGAGGGCCGAGCCGGGGGCCGCCTCGACGGGGTCGGACCCGCGGCGGAAGATCCGCGCCCCGGCCCCGCCCTCGACCCGCGCGGCCGCTCCCTCCACCCGGATCCACGCCCCTTCGCGCAGCCCGACCACGGGCGTCTCGTTCTCCTCGAGGTACTGCACGAGCCGCTCCTCGCGCGTCTCGCCCATGTGGGTCGAGGCGGGGTCGGCGTCGAAGTAGTGCGCGTTGATCTGGAACGGCACGAGGCCGAGCGATTCGAACCCCCGGGGCTGCACGATCGGCATGTCGTTGGTGGTCTTGAGGGTCGGCGCCGCGATGACCGAGCCCGCGCTCGATCCCAGGTACGGCATCCCTTCCTCCGCGCGCCGGCGCAGCGGCTCCAGCAGGCCGGTCCGCTGAAGCGCATCGAGGAGGCGGAACGTGTTCCCCCCGCCGACGAAGACGGCAGGCGCGGTCTCGAGGGCCTTCGCCCCCTCCGCGCCGGGCGCGACCCCCGCGACCTCGATCCCCTCGCGGTCGAAGCGCGCCTTCACCCGCCCGGTGTAGGAGCCGTGGTCCTGGAGCGCGAACGGCACGAACAGGATCCGGCCGGCGGGCCCGAGGAACGCGAGGATCTCTCCCATCGCGTGATCGAGGTATCCCCCGCCGAAGTTCGTCGAATTGCTCAGGAGCATCAGGCGTTTCATGGCCGCGTATTTTGACACCCTCCGGCGCTGGGCGATAATCTCCTTCCCCATGCCCGGCTTCGAGCGTCACGTCTTCGTCTGCGTCAACCGGCGCGAGCCCGGCAACCCGAAGGGGTGCTGCGCGAGCAAGGGGGGCGAAGAGGTCGCGGAGGCGTTCAAGGCGGCGCTGCACGAGCGCGGCCTGAAGGGGCGCATGCGGGCGAACAAGGCCGGCTGCCTGGACCAGTGCGCCCAGGGGGTGACCGTGGTCGTCTACCCCGAGGGGACCTGGTACGCGGGGGTCACGGTCGCCGACGTGGGGGAGATCGTCGACAAGCATCTCGTGGGCGGCCAGCCGGTCGAGCGGCTGCGCAGCCCCTTCTCGAGGGACTGATCGGAGGACACGTGTTCGAAGCGCGAAGAAAGCGGTTCATGGAGGCGATGGGCACCGGCGTCGCGGTGTTCCCCGCCGCCTCCCTGCGCACCCGCTCCAACGATACGGAGTACCGGTTCCGCCAGGGCACCGACTTCCACTACCTGACCGGCTTCAACGAGCCCGAGGCGGTCGCGGTCCTCTCCTCGATCCACCCGCAGCACCGGTTCGTCCTCTTCGTGCGGCCGCGCGACAAGGAGAAGGAAATCTGGAACGGGCGCCGCGCCGGGCCCGAGGGGGCGAAGGCGAAGTTCGGGGCCGACGAGGCCTACACGATCGACCAGCTGGACGAGATGCTCCCGAAGTACGTCGAGAACGCGCCGAGGCTGCACTACCGGCTCGGGCTGGACCTGGAATTCGACGGGCGGATGACCGGCTGGCTCAACAGGATCCGCGCGGCGGTCAGGACCGGCGTCACGGCTCCGAGCGAGATCGTGGACCCGGCCGTGATCCTCCACGAGATGCGCCTGCACAAGCGGGACGAGGACCTGGCCCTGCTGCGCCGCGCGTGCGAGATCTCGACCGAGGCGCACATCGCCGCCATGCGGGCCTGCCGGCCCGGCATGAAGGAGTACGAGCTCGAGGCGGTCCTCGAGTACATCTTCCGCAGGCGCGGCGCGGACGCGCCCGGCTACACCTCCATCGTCGGCGCCGGCGCGAACGCGACGATCCTCCACTACGTCGAGAACGACGCCCCGATCAAGGACGGGGACCTTGTCCTGATCGACGCCGCCTGCGAGTACGGCGCCTACAGCTCGGACATCACGAGGACCTTCCCCGCCAACGGGAAGTTCACGCCCCCGCAGCGCGCGCTCTACGAGCTGGTGCTGCAGGCCAACCTCGAGGCGATCAAGGAGATCCAGCCGGGCAAGCGCTTCGTGGAGTTCCACGATCGCGCGGTGCAGGTGCTCGTCGAGGGCCTGGTCCGGCTCGGCCTGCTGGACGGGCCGGTGGACGAGGCGATCAAGTCCGAATCGTACAAGCGCTACTACATGCACCGGACCGGGCACTGGCTCGGCGGCGACGTGCACGACGTGGGCCGCTACATGGTGGACGGCGCCTCGCGCCTCCTCGAGCCGGGCATGGTCACGACCGTGGAGCCGGGCCTGTACATCGCCGAGGACGACGACCGCGCCCCGGCCGAGTACCGGGGAATCGGGATCCGGATCGAGGACGATCTCCTCGTGACCGCGAACGGGCACGAGAACCTGACGAAGGGCTGTCCGAAGAGCGTCGCCGACGTCGAGAAGACGATGGCGATGGGTCCGCCCTCGCTGCTCTGAGATGACGCTTCCCCGACAGTCCCGGGCCGTCGTCCCCGCCGCCGGTCCGGTGCCGGCGCATGCGCGACCCCGCGCCGCCCGCTCCCGGGGGGCGCCGCGCGCATCGCGCGCGGCCGGGGTCGTCGCATGAGCGGGCAGGGAGACGGCCGTGCCTGATACGACGGCGGGCGGCCTCAGGATCCACTACGCGTCGGCGCCCCACGAGCCGCGCGACCCCGCGATCGTGTTCCTGCACGGCGCCGGCGCGAACCACACGGTCTGGCTCGGCCAGCTGCAGGCGCTGCGCGACGAGGCGTGGGTGGTCATCCCGGACCTTCCGGGCCACGCCCGCTCCGCGGCGATCCCGGGGCTCACGGTGGACGAGTACGCCGCCGCCCTCGTCCCCTTCCTCGAGGAGCTCCGCGCCGCGATGCCCGCGGACGGGCCGCGCCGGCTCGTCCTCGCCGGCCACTCGATGGGCGGCGCGATCGCGATGACGATCGCCCTCGACCGTCCGGACCTTCTCGCCGGCCTCGTGATCCTGGCGAGCGGCGCGAAGCTCGGCGTGAGCCCGCAGATCATGGACGGCCTGCGCAGCGCTCCGCGCGAGACGCTCGCCCTCGTCGCGCGCTGGTCGTTCGCCCCCGACGCGGATCCCGGCCTGATCGTGCGCTCGGTCCGCGAGCTGCTCGGGCACGCCCGTCGAGAGGACCCTCGCCGACTTCCAGGCGTGCAACGCCTGCGACCTCCGGGAGCGGGTCGGCGGGATCGTCACGCCCGCGCTGCTGCTGTGCGGCAGCGAGGACAGGATGACGCCGCCGAAGTACACGGCGTTCCTGGCGGAGAAGCTGCCGCGCGCGACGGTGCGCATCCTCGAGGGGGCCGGCCACTCGGCGATGGTCGAGCAGCCCGCCGCCGTCTCGGACGCGATCGCCGGGTTCCTCCGCGACCTCAGATAGACCCCTCGAGGAAGTTCCGCAGCAGCGCGTGCCCCCCCTCGGTGAGGAGCGCCTCGGGGTGGAACTGCACGCCCGCGACCGGCCAGAGCCGGTGCCGCAGCGCCATGACCTCCCCTTCGGCCGTGCGGGCCGTGATCTCGAGCTCCGCGGGCAGCCCCGCCTCGCTCACGATCAGGGAATGGTACCGGGTCGCGCGCAGCGGGCTCGGCAGGCCGCGGAACAGGCCCGTCCCGCCGTGCGTCACGAGCGAGGTCTTGCCGTGCATCGGCCGCTCCGCCCTCGTGACGGTTCCCCCGAGCGCCGCGGCGATGCACTGGTGCCCCAGGCAGACGCCCAGGATCGGCACCCGCGCCCCGAGCGCCGTCACCGCGGCCGTCGAGACGCGCGCCTCGGCGGGCGTGCAGGGACCGGGCGAGAGGATGATGTGGGTGGGCCGGGAGGCCGGCATCCGGGGGATCGGGACCGCGATGCGCCTGGCCCGCCGGCGCGGCGCGCAGGAGAGTGGCGGCCGGGAGAGCGGCAGCGCGCTCCGCCAGGCGGCGATCCCGTCCAGGCCGAGGGCGTCGCTGCGGACGACCTCGCGCTCGTAGCCCAGCTCCGCGACGTAGCGCGCCAGGTTGTAGACGAACGAGTCGTGGTTGTCGATCAGCAGGACGCGGCCGCTCACAGGACCTCCCGCAGCGCCCGCGCCTTGTCGAGGGTCTCCTCGTACTCCGCCTCCGGCGAGGAGTCCGACGACGATGCCGCCCCCGGCGTGGAACGACGCCTCGCGCCCCGAGACGGCGATCGTGCGGATGGCGATGCTCGTGTCCATCGAGCCGTCGAACCCGGCGTAGCCGAGGCTCCCGCAGTAGGGCCCGCGCCGGTCCGGCTCGAGCTCGCGGATGATCTCCATGGCGCGGATCTTCGGCGCGCCCGTGATCGAGCCCCCGGGGAACGCGGCCCGCAGCAGCTCGACCGCGGTGGCTCCCGTCCTCGAGCGTGCCGGTCACGGTCGAGACGAGGTGATGCACCGTGGCGTAGCTCTCGAGCGCCCACAGGGAGGGCACCGACAACGCTCCCGGGACGGCAGACGCGGGACAGGTCGTTGCGCAGGAGGTCCACGATCATGAGGTTCTCGGCCCGGTCCTTCTCGCTCGCGAGAAGCTCCGCGGCCAGGGCCCGGTCGGCCGCCGGATCGTCCGAGCGCGGCCGCGTCCCCTTGATCGGCCGGGTCTCCACGCGCCCCTGCTCCACCCGGAGGAACCGCTCGGGCGAGGAGGAGACGACCTGGCGCCCGCCGAGGTTGAAGAAGGCAGGCGAACGGGCGCCGCGCTGCGGGAGCGGAGCCGCCGGTAGAGCGCGAAGGCGGAGTCGTCCGCGCCCATCACGGCCCGGAACCTCTGCGACAGGTTCGCCTGGAAGATGTCCCCCGCGCGGATGTACTCGATCACCCGGCGGACGGCGCGCGACGTAGCCCTTCCGCGGTGAAATTGCTCGCGAAGGCGGGGACGCCGGCGCCCGCCTTTCCCACGGCTGCGTGGCGGCGGGCGCACCGGGGCGCCCGCTCGCCGGCGTGGAGGCGGAAGCGCCGGAGCGCGGCGAGCCTGCGCGACTCGCCCCTCCGCTCAGGGGCCGCCGCCCCGAGCCGGCGCGCCGTCTCCTCCATCCGCTCGCGCGCGCGAAGGGCCCGCAGCCGCGCGATCCGTCTCCGGATGGCCGCTCGAAACGATCCAGGCGCGGCGCTGGGCGTGATCGAAGGAGACGACCGCGTCGTAGAGCCCGAGCGCGAGGTCCGGGAACCCCGCGTGGTCCGGCCCTCGGCGGCGGGAGCCTCTCCACGAACCGGTTCAGCTCGTACCCGAACAGCCCCGCGGCGCCTCCCTGGAAGGGCGGGAGGCCCGGGATCCTCTCCGAGCGGGTGGCGGCCCAGCTCCGCGCGCAGCGACTCGAAGGGGTCCTTCGCCCGGCGGCGCGGGAGCGAGAGCGGCGGGCCTTCGGCGGCCGCGGCCTCCCGAGCTTCCGTCCTCCCCGACGACCAGCGTGGCGAACGGGCCGCCGGCCACGAACGAGTAGCGGCCCTGGGGTCCGCCCGCGAGCGCGCTCTCGAGCAGGAGGGCGAACGGCTCCCCGGCGAAGGGCGCGAACGCCTCCACCGGCTCGAGCCACGGGATCTCCCGGAACAGCGGGGCCGCCCTCACGCGCCCTTCCGGTCCCGGCCCGGCGGCCGCGCCTGCGCGATCGGGGGCGGGGTCAAGCCGTTGCCGCAGTCCTCGAAGTACCCGCAGGCGCGGCAGCGGAGCTTGCAGCCGAGCTCGAGCATCGGCGCGCCGCACCCGAGGCAGACGTACGACCGGTCGGATCCCGGGGGCGTTTCCATGGCGCCATCGTTCCCCGTCCGCCGGATTTCCGTCAAGGGGGGCCGTCGGCGCCGATCGGCACTACAATCGTCCCTCCATGAAGAGGAGACCGAATGTACGCTGTCTGCGTATCCGTTCACGTCAAGCCCGAGTTCATCGTTCCCTTCATCGAGGCGACGCTCGACAACGCCCGCAACACCAGGCGCGAGCCCGGGCAACCTGCGCTTCGACGTCCTGCGCAGCGAGGAGGATCCCAACCGCTTCTTCCTCTACGAGATCTACCGCAACCGGGAGAGCTTCGCGCGGCACCAGGAGACGGCGTACTACTTCCGGTGGCGGGACGAGGTGACCCAGTGGATGGCCGAACCGCGCGTCGGGCTCAAGTTCATCCCTCTCTTCTACGGCGACGGCGAGGCGGTGTGAACCGGGGCGCACCGCCGGGCCGCGATGACCGACCGCCTCCGATCGCGCAGGCGCGCGTCCCTCCGTCCAGCCTTCCGACATCTCGCTCTCCGCGGGACAGGTCCTCTTCGGCCGGGGCCGGTTTCCGCGAGCTGCCCGGACTCGCCGCCCGCTTCGGATCCCGCGTCCTCCTCGTGACCTGTCCTTCCGCCCTCGCGCCTCCCCCGGTCCGGGGGAGGCGGCCGTCCCGAGTCCTCGAGAAGGGGCTCGCCGGCGCGGGAGTTTCCTCCGTGCGGTTCCTCGTGCGCTCCGAGCCGACCACGACCCTGGTGGACGAGGGCGCGCGCCTCGCGCTGGCCGCCGGCTGCGAGGCGGTGATCGGCCTCGGCGGCGGGTCGGTCCTCGACGCGGCGCAAGGCGATCGCGGCGCTGATGACGAACGGCGGCGGGGCGCTCGACTACCTCGAGGTGGTCGGCGGGGGCCGCTCCATCGCGAGCCCGGCGGCGCCGTTCATCGCCGTTCCGACCACCGCGGGCACCGGCGCCGAGGTCACCCGGAACGCGGTCCTGGCCGAGCCGCGCGCGCGGGTCAAGGCCTCGATCCGCTCGACCGCACCTCCTGCCGGCGATCGCCCTCGTGGATCCGGACCTGACCCTGTCGCTGCCCCCGTCCCTCACCGCCTCCACGGGCCTCGACGCCCTGACGCAGCTGATCGAAGGGTTCCTCACCGCGCGCGCCAACCCGGTGACCGACGCTCTGGCCCTCGAAGGGATCGGGCGCTCGGCCCGCTCGCTGCCGCGCGCGGTGGCCGACGGAAGCGATCCGGCGGCCCGCGAGGAGCTCGCCCTCGCGAGCCTGCTCGGCGGGCTCGTCCTCGCCAACGCGGGACTCGGCGCCGTCCACGGGATCGCCGCGCCCCTCGGCGGGCGCCACCCGGTCCCCCACGGCGTGGCGTGCGCCCGGCTGCTCCCCCACGTCTTCCGCGCGAACCTCGAGGCGCTGCGCGACCCCGCGCGCGGCGGAGCGGCGGGCGGGCCCGCCGGGGCCGCGAGCCTCCCCGCCCCGGCCTCCGCATCCGCGTCCTCCGCCACCGCCCCGGCCCCCCGGCGCGAAGGCGCAGTGCCGGGCCTCTCCCGCGACCGCGCCGGCGAAACCCTCGGGCGGATGGCGCGCGTTGGAGTCCTGCTCGGGGAGAACGTCGATGCGGATCTTCCGAGCGGCGCGGTCCGGACGGCCTCCGACGATGCGGAGCGCGCCGCGCTGATCCTCGACCGGCTGGTCGCCGGGTGCGCCGTGCCGGGCCTCGCAACGTTCGGCGTGACCCGGGCCGACGTCCGCAGTATCGCGGAAGCCTCGCTTCGCGCTTCGAGCATGAAGGGGAACCCGGTCCCCCTCGAGCTCGCCCGGATCGAAGCCGCGATCACCGCCGCTCTCTGACCCTTTCCCGGATCCGCCCGCGCGCGTTCACCCTGCGCCCTTCCCGCGCGCAACCTACCCCGCACATCCGCCCTCGCCCGTCCCCGCGCATCCGCCCAGCGCATTCGCCCTGCGCACTCACCCCACGCCTTCGCCATGCGCGAGGCGTGCTACGCTGACCGGCGACCGGGACGAACGATCGCGCACCGGAGGGAGCCCGCTTGGAACAGAACCGGATAGCCGACGGCCTGCTCTGGTTCGTCGCGTTTCTTTTCTCGACGACCGTCCACGAGGCGGCCCACGCCTTCGTCGCCTGGAGAGGCGGGGACTCGACGGCCTACAGCGGAGGGCAGGTTTCGCTCTCGCCCCTGCCGCACATCCGCCGCGAGCCGATCGGGATGCTGGTCGTTCCGCTTCTCACCGCCATGACCCAGGGCTGGGCGCTCGGCTGGGCCAGCACCCCCTACGATCCCAACTGGGAGGCGCGCTACCCGCGCCGCGCGGCCCTCATGTCCGCGGCCGGCCCGGCGGGGAACCTGATCATCGCGGTCCTCGCCTTCGCGGCGCTCAAGGTCGGCCTGCTCGCCGGCGTGTTCGTCCCGCCGTCGCACGCGTACTTCTCGTCCGTGGTGGCCGCCGCCTCCGCCTCGCCGGGGATCGCGCTCGCGGGGAAGGTCCTGTCGATCTTCCTGATGCTGAACGTCCTGCTGTGCGTCTTCAACCTCCTGCCCTTCCCGCCGCTCGACGGCGGCTCCGCGATCGGCCTGCTGCTCCCCGAGTCGCTCGCCCTCTCGATCCGCAACTTCGCCCGCACGCCCGGCTTCTCGATCATCGGGCTGGTGATCGCCTGGCAGGTCTTCCCCTACATCGCGCGCCCGCTCTTCGGGATCGTCCTGGCGATCCTGCATCCCGGAGCGGTCCTACAGCTGAGCGCCTCCCGTCCCGCGGTCGGCGAGGCGGACCGAAGCCCGGCCGCCGTCGTGGAAGAACGACCGGCCGGCGGGGCTCAGCGCCCCTTGAAGACGGGCGGGCGCTTCTCGGCGAAGGCGCGGATCGCCTCGAGGCGGTCCTCGGTGGGGATGATCGTTTCGTAGGCCTGCCGCTCGAGGTCGAGCGCGGCCTCCATCGGGAGATCGAAGCCCCCGTCGATGGCGCGCTTCGCCGCCCGGATGGCGCGCGGACCGTTGGCCGCGATCTCCCCCGCCAGGGCCCGGGCCGCCGCGAGCCCTCCGCCCGGTCCCACGACGAGGTCCACGGCGCCGTCGGAGAGGGCCTCGCGCGCGCCGTGGATCCGGGCCGTGAAGATCCACCGCTTCGCGCGCGAAGGGCCGATCAGCCGGGACAGCCGCTGGGTGCCGCCCGCCCCGGGGATGATGGCGAGCGCGGTTTCGCGCAGCCCGAGCGTCGCCCCCTCCTCGGCGATCCGGAAGTCGCACGCGAGCGCGAGCTCGAAGCCTCCGCCCGCCGCGATCCCCTGGATGGCCGCGATCGTGGGCACGGGCAGCGCCGCGAGCCGCGTGAAGGTCGCGCTGAGCCGCGGCACCCAGGCCTTCACCTCGTCCGCGCTCATTCCCTGCCGCTCCTTCAGGTCGGCGCCCGCGCAGAACGCCTTCCCCTCGGCGGCCACGACCAGGGCCCGCAGCGCCTCGTCCGCCTCGAGCACCCCGAGCGCGCCGTTCAGGTCCCCGACCAGGCTCCTGCCCAGCGCGTTGACCGGCGGGCGGGCGAGCGTCAGGACGGCGATGCCGCCGTCGACCGTCAGTTTCAGGGTTTCGAAATCTGCGCTCATCGCCCCTCCTCGAGCCGCAACAGCCGGCAGACTGTCCCGGGCGCCCGGCGGATCCGGCCTGGTGACGGCTGAAGTTCCCGTTCCGTTCACCCTCGCTTCGCCGTGCCGCCGGTACGCGGCTCCTCCCGGTATCACAGCGATGCGGCGAGCCCGCTCACCGCGGCGGCCCCGCCGTCCGCGCCGGATAGCGGGCCAGGAGCTCGTCCGGGACCTCGAGCTCCATCATCAGGAGCGCCTGCCCGTGGGTCTTCCCCTGCGCGTCGTTCTTGAGGCTCTCGCTCCCTCCCCCGCCGAGCGAGTCGTGCAGGATGAAGTTGAGCGCCCTCAGGTTCGGAAGCTCGAAGCGCTCCACGGGCCCCTTCACGACGGGCCCGAAGTGCTCCTTCACGCGCCCGGCGGTGAGCTCGCGGCGGAGGAACTCGAACGCCTCGTCGGTCATCACGAACACCCCGACGTTGCTCGAATCGCCCTTGTCGCCCGACCGCGCGAACGCGATCTCGTGAAGCCTGATGCGGGCCATGTCAGCGTCCCTCCGCCCGGTTCACACGTCCTCCACGCGCACGCGCGTCTCGATCAGGTCCTTCGGGATGAGGGCCGGCCAGTAGGCCACGATCTCCTGGGCCTTGGGGCGCCCCCCGGCGAACCCGGTCACGCCCGGCGTCCCCGCGGTGACGAGCGGGGCCAGCTCCTTGCCGAACCGCTCGATCTTCGCGCGGTCGCGGTCCTTCGCGCCGAGCCTCAGGACCACCTCCCCCGGGTCGGGCGCGGCCGGCGCGATCGGCCCGTGGCAGGAGTCGATCCCCAGCAGCTCGGTCGAGGTTTCCTCCGGCGCGGCGCCGGCGCGCTCGAGCCTGCTCCAGATCGTCTCCGCGCAGCGGCGCGCCTTCTCGCGCGCGAAGGGGCCGCTGATCGTGAGCTGCCCGCTCGCCTTCCAGCCGGCGAGGTACGAGATCGACACCTTGTAGGAGTCGGTGGCGGGAAACCCCTGCACGCCGAAGACGCGCACGCGGTCCGGCCCATCCTGCTCCAGGCGGATCGTCCGGAAGTCGATGACCACGTCGGGCGAGATGTAGCGCGCCGGGTCGCCCATCTCGTAGAGGATCTGCTCGGTGACCGAGGCGACGTTCACGAGCCCGCCGGTGCCCGGCTGCTTCGTGACGACGAACTCCCCCGAGGGGGAGGCCTCGACGACGGGGTAGCCGATCCGGTCCAGCCCCTCGACCTCCCACCACCTCGTGTAGTTGCCGCCCGTGCACTGCGCGCCGCACTCGATGATGTGCCCGGCCACGGTTCCGAGCGCGAGCTTCGTCCACTCGTCCGCCTTCCAGCCGAACTCGTGGATCAGCGGCGCGAGGGTCAGGCCCGGATCGGTGCACCGGCCGGTGATGACGACGTCGGCGCCGGCGTCGAGCGCCTCGGCCACGGCCGCCGTCGAGATGTAGACGTTCGCGGAGAGGACGCGGTCGCGCACCTCGGCGAGCGGGCGGCCCGTGTCCATCGACTCGAGCTTCGCTCCGCGCGCGAGCAGCTCGTCGAGCTGCCCGAGGATGTCGTCCCCCTCGACGATGGCGATCTTGAGGGGCCCGACCCCGAGCTGCCGCGCGACCTCGACGACCCGCTCGCGGCAGGCGCCCGGATTGACGCCGCCGGCGTTGGCGATCACGCGGATCCCCTTCTCGCGGCACGGCTTCAGGATCCGGCGCATCAGCTCCACGAAATCGGTCGCGTAGCCCAGGCGCGGATCCTTCCGCTTCTGGCGCTGCATGATCGACATCGTGACTTCGGCGAGGTAGTCGAGCGTCAGGTAGTCGATGCCACCGCGCTCGACGAGGGCGACCGGCGCGTCCACCGAATCGCCCCAGAACCCCTGGCCGTTCGCTACGCGGATCGACATTCACTCCTCCTGGCGGGGGGTCGAGGGCGCGTAGTCTAGCACACGGCCCGCGGCGGTCGGCTCACCTGGCCCGGGTGAGCGGGTGCTCGAGGGTGATCCAGCGGGTCGTCTCGAACCCGCCGGACCGGAAGAAGGTCTCCAGCGGGTCGCCCGGCATCACGAGGCACTGGACGCGGGGCAGCTCGAGCTTGTCGAAGTAGGCGAGCAGCGCCTCGAGGAGCTTCGATCCGACCCCGCGGCGCGCGTGGTCGGGATGGATGCCGATGGCCACGATCCTGCCGCACCGGGGAATGCCGAACTGCCAGGACTGCACGTCGCCGACGATGAAACCGGCGACACGCCCGTCCACCTCGGCCACCTGGCAGAGGTCGGGGCAGAGCTTCTCGGTCATCTCCTGCTCTTCGGAGGTGTAGACGCGCAGTCTCCCCCGCCAGTGTCCCGATTTCTCCACGCCGGTGAGCCGCTTGTCGATGTGGATGATCTCCTCGATGTCCTCGTCCCTGATCGGGCGAACCAGGATGGCGCTCATCGTGGCTTCCTCTTGCTGGCCTTCGCGGCCCGGATCTTCCGGCGCAACTCGCTCCGGAGCGTCATTCCCTTCTGCTTGAACTCCCACGGCTTGCGCTCGCCGCCGGGCCCCGTCCCCTTGTTCCATGCCTTGGCGGGCTTCCCCTTCGCGGCGCCGCGAGGCCCCGCGCCCGCGGCGGAGGCCCCGGCCGGCCGCGCGCCCTTCTCTCCGCCCTTGAATTCGCGGCGGGGGTAGGGCGGCTTCGCGCCGCCCGTCGGCCTCGCCCCTTCCGGCCGCGCGCCTCTCTCTCCGCCCTGGAATTCGCGGCGGGGGTACGGCGGCTTCGCTCCACCCGCCGGCTTCGCGCCGCCCGCCGGCCTCGCCCCTTCCGGCCGCGCGCCTCGCTCTGCGCCCTGGAACTCGCGGCGGGGGTACGGCGGCTTCGATCCGCCCGTCGGCCTCGTCCCTTCGGGACGCGCGCCTCGCTCTGCGCCCTGGAATTCGCGGCGGGGGTACGGCGGCTTCGATCCGCCCGCCGGCCTCGCCCCTTCGGGCCGCGCGCCTCGCTCTGCGCCCTGGAATTCGCGGCGGGGGTACGGCGGCTTCGATCCGCCGGTCGGCCTCGCCCCTTCCGGGCGCGCGCCTCGCTCTGCGCCCTGGAACTCGCGGCGGGGGTACGGCGGCTTCGATCCGCCCGTCGGCCTCGCCCCTTCGGGCCGCGCGCCTCGCTCTGCGCCCTGGAACTCGCGGCGGGGGTACGGCGGCTTCGATCCACCCGTCGGCCTCGCCCCTTCCGGACGCGCGCCTCGCTCTCCGCCCTGGAACTCGCGGCGGGGGTACGGCGGCTTCGATCCACCCGTCGGCCGCGCCCCTTCCGGCCGTGCGCCTCGCTCCCCGCCCTGGAACTCGCGGCGGGGGTACGGCGGCTTCGATCCGCCCGTCGGTCTCGCCCCTTCGGGGCGCGCGCCTCGCTCTGCGCCCTGGAACTCGCGGCGGGGGTACGGCGGCTTCGATCCGCCCGCCGGCCTCGCCCCTTCCGGCCGTGCGCCTCGCTCTCCGCCCTGGAACTCGCGGCGGGGGTACGGCGGCTTCGATCCGCCCGCCGGCCTCGCCCTTCGGGCGCGCGCCGCTCTCTGCGCCCGGGGAGGGGGCTTCGACCGCCGGTCGGCCGCGCCCCCTCGGAGCGCCTCGATCTGCGCCCTGGAACTCGCGGCGGGGGTACGGCGGCTTCGATCCGCCCGCCGCGCTTCGCGCCGCCTCGCCCCGCCCGGGCGCGCCGCGCTGCCTCGGGGCGCAGCTCCCGCTGTTTCCTCGCGCGGCGGAGCCGTCCCGCGCCACGGCCGCCCGAGCGGGGGCTTGCTTCCCACGGAGCGCTCGCGCAGGAGCCGTTCCCGGCGCCGCCGATCCACCTCGGTCTCATCGGCGCCCGCGGGGACCCGCCCCTCGAACGACCGCGGCGCGCGCCGGGCCGCGGCAGACGCCGCCGGCCGCTGGGGCCCCGCGGCGGCGGGAAGGGGCGGCGGCGTTTTCGACGCCGCGAGATCGGTGACGAGCAACCCCTGCGGGAAGACCACGACCTTCGGCCTCTCGCCCGCGCCGCGCGCGGGCCCGCGCTCCCCGGCCGCTCCCTTCCCTTCCGCGCCGGCCTCGGCGGCGGCCCCCTTGCGCAGCTGCGCCACCAGCTTCACCAGGTCCTCGGGCCACGGGGCCTCGTAGCGGACGGTCTCGAGCGTGATCGGGTGCTTGAAGGTCAGCTTCTCGGCGTGCAGCGCGACGCGCGAGATCAGCGGGACTGGCGAAGCCGTACCGCCGGTCGCCGAGCACCTGGTGGCCGATCTCCGCGAAGTGGATGCGGATCTGGTGCTTGCGCCCGGTCTCCAGGCGGACCCGCACGAGGGTGGCGTTCTCGAACCGCTCCATCACCTCGAAGTGCGTGATCGCCCTCTTGCCCGCGCCGCGCAGCGCCGTCGTGCGGACGGAAAGGCTCTGCGGATCCTCCATCAGCCAGGATTGGATCGTTCCCGAATCGCGCTGCACGCGCCCCTCGACCACGGCGACGTACTCCCGCCCGGCCTGGCGCGATTCGAACTGCGCGGTGAGGGACTCCAGGGCGCGCGGGGTCCGCGCGAGGACGAGCAGTCCCGACGTGTGGCGGTCGAGACGGTGCACCACGAACAGGAGCGGCTTGCGGATCCCCCGCTTGCGCAGCGAGGTGGCGATGCTCTCCGCGAGGCTCTCTTCCCCGTCGCCCGGGGCCGGGGAGGAGAGGATCCCCGGGGCCTTGCTGACGACGACGATCTCGCGGTCCTCGTGGATCACCCGGAAGCCGCGGCCGTGCCTCGGCGTGGGGGTCGGGTGGTACTGCCGGTCGGGGTCGAACACGACCTCGACGACGTCCCCGCCGTCGCACCTCTGCCCGTGGGACTTCGCCGGGCGGCCGTTCACGGTCACGCATCCGGCGTCGATCAGGCCCTTCGCCACCGTGTGGGGAACCGCGAGGCCGTCGTGAATGATGCGCGCCAACGCCTCGCCCGCGTGGGCGGGCGGAACCTCGATGTTCCGTCTCTCCATGGCTCAGTTATACCACCTACGGCCCCGGGGCCGGGTTCGCGGCCGCCTCCGGCCCGCTCACCGTCCCCCGGCGGCCAGGGCCCTCGCGAGCGCCTCCTCGACGCGCCGGTCGCCCGGCCGCAGGCGCAGAAGGGCCCGGTACTCGCTCCGCCGCGTCCGCCGGCCCGGCCGCTCCGCAGGAGCAGGTTCGCGAGGTTCAGGCGCGCATCGGCGAAGTCGGGCCGGAGGCGGACCGCCTCCCGGTAACGCTCGAGCGCCTCCCCGGGCCTGGCCGCGCTCTCGAGGGCGGCGCCCAGGTTGTTGAGGACCTCCGGCGCGCCGGGCGCGAGGCGCAGCGCCTCCGTGTACTGGGCGATCGCCTCGTCGGTCCGGCCCATCGACGCGAGGCAGACGCCGAGGTTGCTGCGGATCCCGGCCTGCGCCGGATCGAGCCGCAGCGACGCTTCGTAGGCCTCGATCGCCTCGCCGGTCCGCCCCTCGTGGTCCAGCGCCTCGCCGAGCCGGGCGAGCGTGCGCGGGCGGGTCGGGTCGAGCCGCGCCGCCTCGCGGTACGCCTCGATCGCCCCTTGAAAATCCCCCGCGCGCGCGAGCGCGAACCCCAGGTTCGACGCGGTCGCCGCGCTCGGGACGATCCGCATCGCGGCGCGGAAGTGCGCGATCGCCCCGTTCGGGCCGTTCAGCTCCCCTGCTCGCCGAGGACATTGCCGAGGATGTTGTGCGCGACCGCGTTGTCGCCCGCCGCCTCGAGATCGCGCGTGAAGAGCGTCATGTCGTCCTTCCAGAAGCCGGCCTGCCGCGCTGGTCGCGACCCCGCAGGCGGCGAGCAGCGCCAGGGCCGCCGGCGCGAGGAGGCGTGATCCTTTCCCCAGCCCCCGCCGCTCCCCACGCGACGGCGATGAAGATGCCGACGAGCGGGACGTACGTGTACCGGTCGGCCATCGCCTGCATGCCGACCTGGACGATCCCGATGACCGGCACGAGGGTTCCCAGGAACCAGAACCAGCCGACGGCGAACCACGGGCGCCGCCGCGCTTCGCGCAGGGCGAGCGCCGTTACGCCGGCGAGCAGGAGCGCCGCCCCGGCCACCGCCCAGGCGGGCCAGGCCGGGACCCGCGGGTAGAACGGCGCGAGACCGGCCGGCCAGACCGTCTTCCCGAGGTAGCGCGCGCACGAGACCAGCGCGTTCGCGAGCCGGGCCGGAAGCGGCCAGGTCTCGAGCCACGTGACCGCGCCCGCGCCCCGCTGGACGGCGAAGGTCACCGCGCTCGAGAGCGCGCTGAGCGCGAAGAGCGGGAGCTTCTCGCGGACGAGCGGCCAGAGGCTCGCCGCGAACCCGGGCCCGAAACGGCCGAGGGGCCACCAGTCGAGCAGGAGCAGGACGAACGGGAATGTCACGAGCATCGGCTTCGACATCAGGCCGGCCGCGAACAGGGCGGCGACCGCGAGGTAGCGCGTCAGCGCGGGCCGCTCGACGTACAGGGCCCAGGCGCCGATCCCCGCGAACCAGAAGAAGGCGCTGAGCAGGTCCTTGCGCTCGGCCACCCAGGCGACCGACTCGACGTGCAGCGGGTGCAGCGCGAACAGCCCGGCCACGAACGCGCTCGGCCCCCTCGCCCCTGTCATCCGGCGAAGGACGAGGAACAGCAGGACGGCGTTCGCGGCGTGGAGGAGGAGGTTCGCGAGGTGGTACCCGGCGGGACCGGGACCGTGGATCAGGGCTCTCGACCTGGTAGGAGATCCAGGTCAGGGGGTGCCAGTTGCCGGTGAGGCCGGTGCCGAAGGCCCAGCGGAGGTTCTCCGCCGTCGGGCCCCCGGTGACGCGCGGGTTCTCCGGCACCATCGCGCGGTCGTCGTAGGAGAGGAACCCGAAGCCGCCCACGCCCGCGTAGACCGCGAAGGTCGCCGCGACGAGCGCGAGGCAGAGGAGGAGGTCCGCGGAGCGCCCCTCCGCCCGCCCCCATGGCCGGGCCCGGGACCCCTGCCGGGCCCCGGCCGATCGCCGGGGCCCCCTGGAGCTCGGTGTCGTCATGCCGGTCCGCCCGGCGGAGCGACGGGACCTAGCTGCAGCCGCTCGTCGCGCCGCAATTGATGCAGGCGTAGCACGAGCCGTTGCGGATCATGATCTCGCCGCACTCGTGGCACGGGGGAGCGTCCGCCGAAGCGGCGTACACGCGCTTCTCCTGCTCCTCGATGAGCGAGACGGCCGGCGTGGGCTCCGGCGCGGCGACGGCGTGCCCGCCGCCGTTCTTGCCGTTGCGCCCCTTCACCTCGCTCGCCGGGGTCTCCGCCGCCGCGGGGGCGGCGTCCACCATGCCGTTCGCCTCGAGCGAGGAGTCGTCGCCGGTCCCGCTCGTGTACTTCGCCGAGTCGGCCTTGGAGAGGAACTTCAGCGCGAGCCAGCGGAAGATGTAGTCCACGATCGACTTCGCGAACCGGATCTCGGAGTTGTTGGTCAGCCCGCTGGGCTCGAACCGCGTGTGGGAGAACTTGTCGCACAGGACCCGCAGCGGCACCCCGTACTGCAGCGTCATCGAGATCGCCGTCGCGAACGCGTCCATCAGGCCCGAGACCACCGAGCCGGTCTTGGCCATCGTGACGAAGATCTCGCCCGGCTGGCCGTCCTCGAACATGCCGACGGTGATGTACCCCTCGTGGCCCGCCACCGAGAACTTGTGGGTGATCGAGTGCCGCTCGTCCGGCAGGCGGCGGCGGAAGGGCCGTCCCACGGGCGCGGCCGGCGCGACGCCGGCGGCCGGCTTCGCGCCGGTCTCGGCCTGCTTCGCCTTGCCGGTCGAGAGGGGCTGGGACTTCTTGCATCCGTCGCGGTAGATCGCGATCGCCTTGAGCCCGGCGTGCCAGCCGTCCACGTAGGCCTGCTCGATGTCCTCGAGCGTCGCCGACTCGGGCAGGTTCACCGTCTTCGAGATGGCGCCGGAGAGGAACGGCTGGACCGCGCCCATCATCCGCACGTGGCCGGAGTAGTGGATCGAGCGGCTCCCGTTGGCCGGCTTGAAGGCGCAGTCGAAGACCGGGAGGTGCTCCGCCTTCAGGTGCGGCGCCCCCTCGATCGTTTCGTGCTCGTTGATGTAGTCGCAGATCTGCTGGATCTGGTCGCGGTCGTAGCCGAGCTGGTGCAGCGACAGGGGCACGGTGTTGTTCACGAGCTTGAGCATCCCGCCGCCGACCAGCTTCTTGTACTTGATGAGGGAGATGTCCGGCTCGATGCCGGTCGTGTCGCAGTCCATCATGAACGCGATGGTGCCGGTCGGCGCGAGCACGGTCGCCTGGGCGTTCTTGAACCCGTTCTTCCGGCCCGTCTCGACGACCTCGTCCCAGGCGCGGCGGGCCGCCGCGAGCAGCTCGGCCGGCGCCAGGTCGTCCGGGATCGCCGCCGCCGCCGCGCGGTGCTTCTCCATCACGCTGCAGGAACGGCTCGCGGTTCTTCTCGTAGCCGGCGAAGGGGCCCATCGCCCCCGCCACGCGGGCCGATTCGGCGTAGGCCTCGCCGCACATGAGCGCGGTGATCGCGGCCGCCGTCGCCCGGCCCGAGTCCGAGTCGTACGGGACGCCGCGCGACATGAGGAAGGCGCCCAGGTTCGCGAAGCCGAGCCCGAGCGGACGGAACTCGTGCGAGTTCTTCGTGATCGCCGGCGTCGGGTAGGAGGCGTTGTCCACGATGATCTCCTGCCCGAGGATCGTGGTGCGCACGGCGTGGCGGAACCCCTCGACGTCGAACTCGCCGTCGGCGCGGCGGAACTTCATCAGGTTGAGGCTGGCGAGGTTGCAGGCCGTGTCGTCGAGGAACATGTACTCGGAGCACGGGTTCGACGCGTTGATCCGCCCGGAGACGGGGCAGGTGTGCCAGGTGTTGATCGTCGTGTCGAACTGCATCCCCGGATCGCCGCACTGCCAGGCCGCCTGGGAGATGGCGCGCATCATGTCGCGCGCCCGGAATGTCTCCATCGGGCGCCCGTCGGTGACCGCGCGCGTCGTCCACTCGCGGTCGTCCACGACGGCCTGCATGAACTCGTCCGTGACCCGGACGGAGTGGTTGGCGTTCTGGAAGAAGACCGAGTCGTAGGCGCCGCCCTGGACGTTGAAGCGCGAATCGTAGCCGGCCTCGATCAGGGCGTGGGCCTTCTTCTCCTCGTTCGCCTTGCACCAGATGAAGTCGAGGACGTCGGGATGGGTGATGTTCAGGATCACCATCTTGGCCGCGCGGCGCGTCTTGCCGCCCGACTTGATGACGCCCGCGAACGCGTCGTACCCCTTCATGAAGGAGACGGGCCCCGAGGCGGTGCCGCCGCCCGCGAGCAGCTCCCTCGAGGAGCGCAGCGTCGAGAGGTTCGAGCCGGTGCCGGAGCCGTACTTGAAGAGCATCCCCTCGGTCTTCGCGAGCTCGAGGATCGACTGCATCGTGTCCTGCACCGAGTTGATGAAGCAGGCCGACCCCTGCGGGTGCGGCTCGATCCCGACGTTGAACCAGACCGGGCTGTTGAACGACACCTTCTGGTGGAGGAGCAGGTGCGTCAGCTCGGCCTCGAACACCTCGGCGTCCTCGGCCGACGCGAAGTACCCCTTCTCGCGCCCCCATCGGCTGATCGTCCCGGCGACGCGCCCGATGAGCTGGCGCACGGAGTGCTCGCGCTCGGGGCTCCCGATCGTGCCGCGGAAGTACTTCGACACGACGATGTTCGTCGCCATCTGCGACCAGGACTTCGGGACCTCGACGTTGGTCTGCTCGAAGACGACCTCGCCCCGCTCGTTCGTGATCTGCGCGGAGCGGGTCTCCCACTCCACCTCGTCGAAGGGGTGAACCCCCGGCTTCGTGTCCCGTCTTTCGATCGTGAGGCCCCCCGCGCGCGCGCGGGCCGTGGCCTCGGTGGATTCAGGCGTCGTCATGGGCTGAGGGAGCTTGTTGTCCGACTTTCGAGAAGATCGTACATCCTGATTCAGCATAGGTCGGCCCCTTATGACGCTTGACTATGTAGGTGGTGGATGTTGGTGTTTGTCGTGTCTTCCGGGGGCCCCCCGGGCCCCCGTCGCCAAAGCTCCGTGAGAATAGAGCCGGTCGGGGCCTCTGTCAAGATAGAGAGCCCAAGATTTAGTAGTTTCATCGCGCGAACATACCAAGTATAGAGTTTTCTTCGACTTAGCGGGGCTGGCTGAAGGGGCTCGTGGAACCTCTCCAGGCCCCCGCCGGCCCCCCGCCGGCCTGCCTGTTTCCGTGTTCCCATTATCGCATTACTTTCGCCCCTGCGAGAGAAAAAGAGACCCGGCGGGCACCCTGGGGAAGGTGGTCCCGCCGGGTCGTTCGATGGATCGAGCCCCCGGACCCCATGCCCGGCTGGCCATCCTCATCGAGGGGCCGGTGGAGAGAGCCGCTCGTTCTTCCGGTCCCCCTCGTGCGCCGCCCACCCTACGGACGCTCGCCGCAGGAGTCGAGGGTCTGCGTGCCCCTCCCGGCGCACGCGTGAAAGGGCCGGTGTTGCATCCATGGCACGGCCCGTTTGCACGCATGCTGCTGGTCCTGCGGCCTCCTGGGATGGTTCTCCAGCGGGTCCGCTCGCGCGCAGCCTCCGTCCGGCCCGATTCCCCCGCTCGGAGAATGGGCTTGACAGTTCCCCCTTTTCATTGTTGAGTAGGTTTTACCCGAGTCAACCGGTGGAAAGTACGTACATAGGGAAAGGTGTGGCTTTTTTGCGACAACGCGCCCGACAGGGGAACCCCCCGCAACTGGAAGAGTTAGGCCGTTTCGGCCGCTGTGTCGGCCGGACGGCACAAGTCTTGCCTTTCTAGGGGAATAGCATGAAGGGCAGAATCCCATCGTTCATTTTCATGTGCCTCCTTCTCGTACTGCCGCTCTACGCGGAGGGGCACCTCGCGCCGATCGATCTGGCGCTCTCAAGTGCTTCGATTCCGTCCTCTCCCCTCTCACGCCTCCCCCGAGCAGCCTCGTCGGTCCGATGCCGAGGGAGCTCTCGCTGCGCCGGGTGGTGGACAGGACCGAGAGCCTCCTCCGGTCCGAGGGGCGCGAGGTCGATCACAACGAGATGATGGAGATCGCACGGATCGTCGAACGGGCCAGCCTCGCCTACCAGCTTCCCCCGGGGCTGATCTTCTCGGTGATCCACTCGGAGAGTCACTTCAGGTCCGACGCCGTCTCCCCTGACGGCGCCATGGGACTGATGCAGATCCAGCTGGAGACCGCGAAGCACTTCGCGGGGCTGTCCGGCCTTCCCCTGCCGTCGGCAATGCGCCTGTTCGATCGCGAGACGAACATTCTCCTGGGGAGCGGCTACCTGCGGTTCCTGCTCGATCGATTCGGCGATCTGAGGACGGCTCTCGCCGCCTACCACCTCGGCCCGACGGAGATCGGCCGGAGAGTGAACCAGGGCGAGCCGTTCAGCGATGAGTACGGCCGGACGATCCGGGAGCGGGAGGCGTTCCAGACGATCTCGATCAGCAGCTCCCGCGCCGACCTCCGGACCGCTTCCGCGGGCTAGTCAGTCCTCGCGATCGGGCCGCTTCTTCGGCCCGAGCAGCCGGCTCCACCAACCACCCGGAATCTCCTCGCCATCCTCACCAGGAGGCGCCGCGCCCGGCCGTCCGCCCGCGCGCGTGGACCCGCCAGCCGCGCCGGCGGAGCGGGAGCCCGCCCCTGCGCCCCGCGGCGCCGCCCCGCCTCCCCCGCGACCCGGCCGGCCTGTGGCTCCGCTCACGGGCGGCTTCTCCTTGCGCCTGTGCCGCTTCTTCTTCGCGCCGGTGCCGGCGCCTGCGCCCGCATCACCGCGCGGCGCCCGCTCCGCCGGGCTCTTGCGCGCCGCAGCAGGGGCCCGCCCCGGGGCGCGGCCTTCGCCGCCCGCGGCCTTCGCTGCGGCCTGCGGCTCATCCGGTCCCTTCTTCTTCCGGCCGCGCCCGCCCCGCTTCCTGCGCTTGCGCTTCGCCTCGTGCGCGGCAGCCGAGCCGTCGGCCGGGTGCTCCTGCGCGGCCCCGCGGGCCGTCCCGGCGCCGGCCGGCGCGGGCGCCTCGCCCTCCTCGGCATCCTCCCAGACGATCAACCCTTCCGCCCCCTCGTCCTCGACCTCCTCGGGGAGCGCGGCCACGGGCGGCTCCGCCGGGGCACCTTCCTCGAGCTTCTCCTTGCGCCCGCGGCCGCGACCTCCACGGCGGCGCCGGCGCTTGCGGGCGCCCCCTTCCGCGCCCTCGGCGTGGACCTCGCCGGAGGCCACCTCCGCGCAGGGAGCCTCGGCGGCCGGCTCTTCGGCAGCGGTCTCACCGGCGCCCCCGGCGGGCGGAGCCGGCCCGCGTCCCAGCTCCTCGCGCAGATCGAACGTCTCCGCGATCCCCCGGCCTCCCATCTGCCAGCCGGCCCATGGGGACCGCTCCAGGTGCGGGTCGAGCCGGTCGCCGGTGACCTCCGGGCCGAGCTCCCCCGCCGCGACGGCGGGGGGCGGGGGCGCGAGGTGACCGCCGGGGATTGCGGGATGCGCGTGCGACGGGGTCACGCCGCCCGGCACGCCGGTGGCGGGCGCTGTCGCGCCCTGGCGCGGACCCGCGATCGCCGCGAGCCCCTCGCCTGCCGGAGCGGGGGCCTCCTCCGCGGCCGGGACGATCCCCCGTTCCAGCCCGGACCCCGGCTCTTCGCCGCTCCAGCCCGGCCCCCGCCGCGGGGGCGATCCGGCCGATGGGCCGGCCGCTCCGGTCGGAACGGAGGGCTCGGGCAGTTCGCGCGGCTCGCGGGCTTCGACGACCTCGCGCGGCTCGCGCGGCTGGCGCCGTCCTCCCTTTTCCCGCTCGCCCGCCTCGCGCAGCGGCGGCAGGGCCGGCCCTTCGCGCGGCGTCGCCTCCAGCTCGCATTTCTCCTTGGGGAAGTCCGGGCGCGGGACCAGGGCGATCTCCGTCCGGTACTGTCTTTCCAGCGCCTGGAGCTCGTCGCGCTGCTGGTTCAGCAGGTAGAGCGCGACATCGGACGGCACGTTCACGGCGAGCCGGGAGGCGTCCCCCCGCACGACGCGGGTCTGGATGCGCCTCAGGGCCGAGATGGCCGCCGCCTCGGTCGTCTTCACGACTCCGGCTCCGTCGCACGCCTTGCAGGTTTCGTAGGTGGCGGCCGCCTTGGCCGCCTTGATCCTCTGGCGCGAGATCTCCAGCATCCCGAGCTTGGAGATCCGGGTGACGTCGAACTTGGCCTTGTCGCGGCGCATCGCATCGAGCAGCACCTTCTCGACCGCCCGCAGGTGCTTGGGCTGCTCCATGTCGATAAAGTCCACGACGATCAGCCCGCCGATGTCGCGCAGCCTCAGCTGCCGCGCCACCTCGGCCGCAGCCTCGAGGTTCGTCCTGTGGGCCAGCTCCTCGACGCTCGCCTCGCGGCTCTTCGACGAGTTCACGTCGATTGCGGTCATCGCCTCGGTCGGCTCGATGACGATCTCGCCGCCCGATTTCAGCGGGACCCGGCGCCGGTAGATCGTCTCGATCTGGTCCTCGAGGTTGAAGCGCGTGAACAGGGGCTTATCGCCGAGATAGAGCTTGATCCTCGGCTCCTGGTGCGGCGCGATCGCCCGGATGAACCTCAGGGCGCTCTCGTGCACCTTCTCGTCGTCGATCAGGCACTCCTCGATGTCGTCCGTGAGCTGGTCCCGGATCGTGCGCAGCGCGAGGTTCCGCTCCCGGTAGATCAGCGACGGGCCCTTCACGCCCGTGCTGGCGCGCTCGATCGTCTCCCAGAGCTGGACCAGGTATCCCATGTCGCGAATCAGCTCGCGCCGGCTCTGGTCGAGCCCGGCGGTGCGGACGATGAACCCGAACTTCTCGGGCGGCTGCAGGTCCTCGAGGAGCTTCTTCAGCTTGACCCGCTCCTTCTCGTCCTCGATCCGGCGTGAAACGCCGCTGCTGTCGGTGTAGGGCATGAGGACCAGGTACCGGCCGGGGAGCGAGTAGTAGGTCGACAGGCTCGGCGGCTTGGTGCCGAACTTGTCCCGGATGACCTGGACCAGGATCTCCATCCCGGGGGCGACATGCTCCTGGATCCGGGATGCCCCCTTGCGCCCCTTCATGGGGGGGAGGACCTTGAAGTTCACCTCGTCGAGGGGCAGGAAGCCGGGCCGTTCCCAGCCGCAGTCCACGAAGGCGGCGTCCAGGGAGCCGTTCACGTTGTCCACGACCCCCTTGTAGATGTTCCCCTTGAGCGTTTCCTTGGTCAGGGTCTCGATCTCGAAGAAATCGAGAATCCCGTTGTCCACGATCGCAACCCTGGATTCCTCCTCCAGGATCACGTTGATCAGCATCGACTTCGACATGGCTCCCACCCCGCCTCGCGGCGGGCCCTCCCTTTCCGTTGGGGCGATTGTCGCAGAGATGGCGCGGCGCGGAAACCGCGCCAGCAGCCTCAGTCCTTGTCTGCGAGTGGAAGGTAGAACACCTGGTTCGGGATCCTGCCGCGGGCCCCGGTGGGGATGATCGCATCGATCTCGATCGCCTTCTTCCCGGCATCCACCTTCGTGAGACTGAGCCCTTGGAGGACGGCAGGTCGGGGCCCGTGAGGGGCTCGCCGCGAACCTCGCAGGGTCTCCCCCCCTTGAAGACCGTCAGCTTCGACCGCGCGGCGCTCGCTAACCACGAGACTTCCAGGCCGTAGTGGCCCGCCTTCCTCGTCTTCCCGCCGCAGACCAAGGACTTCGCCAGTCAATCTCCCTTCCAATGAACACGACCTCGGCCGGTTTTGCCGCCGGCGCCGGCTCGCCACGAGCGACGGCAGTGTCAGGGCGAGCGCGGCGAGGGCGCCGGGCACCTTTCGCATCATCGTAAACCCTTGTATCACAAAGCCCCCGCGCCTGCCAGACGTTGCCGCCCCGGCCACTGGAAGGCGGTCGGGCAGAGGCTCCTCAGTGGGCAGGCCGGGCAGTTCGGGCCGCCGGGCCGGGCACAGCCGCCGGCCATGAAGATCGTCGCTATCCCGAAGAAGGAGCGGTCCTCCTCCGGGATCAGCTCGTAGAGCGCGAACTCGATCTTCACGGGGTTGGTTTCCCCCGTCAGCGCCAGACCGGCCCGGTCAGGCGGATGACGTGGGTGTCCACGGCGATCCCCGGCTTGCCGAACCACTCGGAGAGCAGGACGTTCGCGGTCTTCCGCCCGACCCCCGGGAGCGGGACCAGCTCCTCCATCGTCCCCGGGACCGCTCCCCCGTGCTTCTCCACCAGGGCCTTGCCGAGCGCGATGATCGCCTTCGCCTTGTTCCGGTAGAAGCCGGTCGACGGATCAGGCCGCAGAGCTCCTCGAAGTCGGCCGCGGCGAAGGCGGTCGCGCCCCGGTACCGGGCGAAGAGGGCCGGCGTGGTCATGTTGACGCGCGCGTCGGTGCACTGGGCCGAGAGGATCGTCGCCACGAGAAGCTCGAGGGCGCTCGAGTGCTTCATCTCGCAGGCCGCGTCCGGGTAGAGCGCGCGCAGGGCCGCGACGATCGCGGCGGCGCGCCTGCGGCGCGCCTCGAGCGGCTCCAGCCGGGGGGGGGGGGACCCGCCCGACCCGGGCGCCCCCCGGCCGGGCCTCCGCCCGCGTCCAGCAGGGTGTTTCCCTGCCTGATCCCCCCTTCCGGGCTCGCTTCACGGTCACCTCTGCAGCTCCTTTCGCTCGCGGGCCGCCCCCCCGCATGGCGCGGCCGGCTGTTCGCGCGGCGCCGCCCGCGGCGCTCCGCCTGCCGCCTGCGCCGGCCTGAAAGCTCGGCGGCGCGGGGGCATCGCCCGCGAGCCAGGCCGCGGCCCCTTCCGCCAGCCGTCCGACGGCGATCCCCGCGTGCCGGGGGCCGTATGGCTCCAGGCGGCCGCGCGCCCGGGCCAGGACCCGGTCCGCCCCCTCCCGGTTCCCCCGCGCACCGTGCTCGAGCGCGACCGCGAGCTGGATGAGCCCCTGGAGGAAGCCGCGCTCGGCGCCGGCGCTCTCCCGCCAGAGCCCCTTCAGAACCTCGTGCGCGGCGAAAATCCCGCGCCGGTCGAACAAACTGACAAGTCGCGGAAGCGCCCGTCCTTCGTCCAGCCGGTCGCCCCCGCCGCGAGGGCCGGCCGGCGGGCGCCGCCCCTGCCGCGGAAGCGCGACCCCGCTCCGCCCACCCGGATCCCCGGCCTGTGCCCGCGGGAGCGGGCCGGGGGGCGCCGGCGAGTGCCTCCGCGCCCTGTTCACCACGACTCCAGGAGGGCCGCCGCCGCGCGGTGGCCGCTCAGGGCCGCGCTCTCGATGGTCGCCGGAAGACCCGTGGCGGTCCAGTCCCCGGCGAGGAAGAGCCGCGGCTCCCGGCGTCCTCGCGCCGGGGCGCAGGAGGTCCCAGCCGGCGGCCGGGGAGATCGTCGCGTCCCGCTCCTTGACGACAAGCGAGCGGAGCAGGCGCGCCCGGCGCGCCCCCGGGAAGAGCGCGCGCAGTTCGGCGAGCGCGGTCGCCGTCAGCTCCTCCGGCGTTCGCTCCACCTCGCGGCGCGCGCCGCTCGCCACCAGGGTCACGAACCCGCCCCGCTCCACCCGTCCGCGGGGCGCCCGTCCCGCGCGAACGTCCGGCGCCCTCTCCACCCGGCTCCCGACGCCGTGCTTCCGATGCCGCGCCCTCCCCGGCGCGATCGAGCATCAGGCTCCGGTTGAAGAGCCATTGCATCGTCGTTCCCAGCAGCGCGTAGAAGGGCCCCTCGACGATCGGCCGGTCGAACCAGAGGTTCACGCCGAGAGTGGGGGAGGTCCCGAGCATCGCCGCTGCGCCCGCGAGCGCCGGATCGCCGGCCAGCGCCGGCGGGGCGGTCCTCTGAGCAGGGCGGCGGGCGGCACCGCGAGGATGGCCGAGCGCGCCTCGAGCCGCTCTGCGCCGCGCGTTTTGACCTCGACCCCGTCCCGCCCGGGGCGCACCGCGCTCACCGGCGCTGGGAAGCGGATCGAGCCGCCGCGCTCCCGCAGCCAGGCCTCCGCGGGCTCCGCGAACAGCTCGCCCAGCCCGGCGCGCGCCCAGCCGAGCCGCGACGCCTCGGGCCCTCCGAGCAGGCCGATCCGCAGGACCGTCCGCAGCGCACGGGCGGAGGCCCGCGCGGGATCCTCGTTCAGCGTCGCGAGGACGAGGGGGTCCCAGAAGTTGCGCCGCGCGAGCGCGGACTGTCCGTGCCGCGAAAGCCATGCGGCGACGGTCTCGTCCGCGCCCACCGCCGCAGCCGCGCCGTCACCCGCGCCCTCGCTCTCCCCGCGGGCCGCCGCGCGCGCCACCCGAAGGACCCCCACGCGCGCCGCCGGCGACAGGCCGCGGTAGAGCGCAAGGCCCGCGAGCATCGAAAGACGCCCGGGAAGCGGCGGGCAATCGATCACGCCCCATCCCCCTCGCGGTCCACGAACTCGACGCGCAGCCGCTCCTGGAACCTCACGAGCCCCCTCGACCCGATCCGCTCGAGCAGCGCGAGCGTCTCCGCGTAGCAGCCCATCAGGAGGTGCTGCCCGTTGTCCACCGTGGCGCCTGTGGCGGGATCGGTCCACGAGCGCGCCCGCCCGCCCGGGATCCTCGAGGCCTCCAGAACCAGAACGCGCGCGCCGGCCTCCGCGAGGCGCGTCGCCGCCGCGAGGCCCGCGACGCCCGCCCCCACCACGATGACGTCGGCGGGGCCGGTCATCGTCCGCGAGCCGAGCCACGTGGCGAGCGCGATCCCCGCCCTGCGCGGCCGGGAGAGCCCGATCCGCCGCTCGAAGACGTCGAAGGAGGAGGCCACGATCTTCTCGAGGATGCGGCGGTAGATCCGCCTCATGACCTCCGCCGCGACCAGCGAGCGCCGATCGCGCGGATCGAGCAGCCGGGCGGCGGACTGGTAGAACCGCTCCGCCCTATCGGCCTGCCAGGCGAGAAGGGCCATGACCTCGGGCGTGCGGCGCCCCGCCAGCAGGTCCTCCTCGCGGGCGCCGAACCGGTCCAGCTCGTCCAGCGGCAGGTAGAGCCTTCCTCGGCGCGCGTCCGCGGCCGAGGTCCCGCAGGATGTTCGTCAGCTGGAGGGCGATCCCGAGCTCCACGGCATAGAGCTTCGCGCCCGGGGAGCCGTAGCCGAAGATCTCGATGCACATCGAGCCCCACAGACGAGGCGACCCGCTCGCAGTAGGCGCGCAGCTCGTCGAAGGTGCCGTACCTCCGACGATCGAGGTCCATCCTCGCCCCCTCGAGCAGCGCGCGCATGCTCTGCGATCGGGATCGGAAACCGCTCGCGCGCCCGCGCGACCGGCGCGCATGACCGGGTGGCGCGGACGCGCCCGCCGCGAGAAGGCGAGACCTCCTCCTCCCAGCGCCGCGAGCCGCTCGCGCGCCTGGGCCGGGCCGGGCGCCTCGTCCACGGCGTCGTCCACCTCGCGCGCGAATGCGTAGACGGCGTAGATCGCCTCGCGCTTCGCCCGCGGCAGGAGGAGGAACGCGTAGTAGAAGTTCGAGCCGCTCCGACGCGTCATGGTGCGGACGAGCGCCATCGGTCCGCGCCGCGACCCCCCGTCGTCCGGAGGCACCCGCCACCGGCCGCCCCGCCTTCACCGCCCGCGGACGCCGCGTGTGAGGCGGCCCGCGCCGCGGAGGCGCCCGGTGCCCCGGCGCGTCTCCCGCGCGCGCGGGCTTCTCCCGCCCCCGGGAGGATACGTCGCCTGCGCCGCGAGGATCCATCAGTCCACGCTCACCGGAAGCGCCGCGCGCAGGAAGGACGCGGACCCAGTCCGGCGCCCCCGAGCTTCGGGCGGCGGCCCGAGCACGTCGCCGTCCCGTTCCTCGATCAACTCCAGAATCCGGACGCCGCCCTGCCAGACCAGGCGCAGGTGAAGCCTTCAGGCGCGCCGGCGCCGCCACGAAGGAGGCTGCGTCCCGAATCGAAGAAGGTGCGGGCCCAGGGCGCCTCCTCGCGCACGAGCGCGCGCAGGGAGGCCGGCGTCACGAGACGCATCGAGATCTGAGGGGTGAAACGCCGGGAACCCTCTCACGATCCTCGAGGGGGAGGTAGATCCGATTCTTGGCCCGGTCCACGCCCGCGTCCTGCCAGAAGTTCGCGAGCTGAAGCCCGGTGCAGATCGCGTCCGACCAGGCCATCAGCGGCTCGCCGCGGCACTCCGTGGACCGAGAGGACGATTCTCCCGACCGGGTTCGCCGAGCGGCGGCAGTAGTCGAGAAGGTCGGAGCGCATCGCGTACTCCCCCACGAAGACGTCCTGGCGGAACGCCGAGAGCAGGTCGTGGAAGAGCGCGGGGGGGATGGCGTGGGCGCCGGATCGCGTCGGCGAGCGCGAGGAAGATCGCGTCCGCCTCGGCGTCCGCCTGCCCCAGGGCCCCCTCACGGGGGCCCGGGATGCAGGGGACCTGCGCGCCTTCCCTCCCCGGAAACGCCCATCGGCGGCGGGACGACCGCCGCCACGCTCACGCCGGCGGCCTGCGGCTCCTCCCCGCACGCCCGCCCGAGGCGCCGCTCCCACTCCTCGATCGCGGCAAGACGCCACGCCTGCGTCGGGCCGCCCGGCCCGTACCCCTCGTCGGCGTAGTCGTCGGCCCTGCGCGCGAACGCGTAGACGGCAGCGAGCGCCCGCCGCGAGGCCTTTGGCATGAACAGCGAAGCGACGGGGAAATTCTCGTAGTGGCCGCGGACGATCCGTTCGCAGACCCCGTAAGCCTCTTCGAGATCGGGTGAGGGCCCCGCCCCGCTCGGGCCGGCCCTGCCGGTCGCGGTGAGCATTGCGCCGGATGTTAGCATGCGCCGCCGCTGCGAAGCCCCGCCGCTGCACCTGTCGCCGGGAGCCCCGGGAGTGTATATTCACTTCATGTCGATGAACCCTTCGCGGCGCATCCTGGCCGAGCTCACGCGCTCGGAAGAGAGGCGTGTCGACCTCGGACAGGCCGCCCTCCTGATCGCCCAGGAGGACTATCCGGATCTCCAGATTCGCCCCTACCTGGACCGTCTCGACGAGCTGGCCAGGCGCGCCGCGCCCGCAACGCAGGGGCTTCCGCCCGAAGAGGCCACGGCCGCCCTCGTACGCTGGCTCTTCGAGGTCGAGGGATTTCGCGGCAACGAGGACGACTACTACGACCCGCGCAACTCCTATCTGAACGAGGTGCTCGACCGCAGGCTCGGGATCCCGATCACGCTCGCGGTCGTGGCGATGGAGGTGGCGCGCCGTCTGGGGCTGCCGCTGACCGGTGTCGGCCTTCCCGGGCACTTCGTCCTGCGTTACACCAACAAGGGCGAGGTCCTCTTCGATCCGTTCCGGGGCGGCAGGCAGCTGACGCTGGAGGATTGCCGCGCGCTCGTCTCGCGCGCCTCGGGCGAGCTGTTCCCCCTGCGCCGCGAGCACTTGCGCTCCCGCGACGAAGCTGGAGATCCTGCTCAGGATCCTGCGCAATCTCAAGAACGCGTCGCTTCGCGCCGAGGACCTTCCGCGCGCGCTCGCCGCCGTCGAGCGGATCATGATCCTCGATCCGGACGACCACGCCGAGCTCCGCGAGCGCGGAATGATCCTGGCGAAGCTCGGCCTGGCGACGAAGGCGCTCGTGGACCTCGAGACCTACCTGCGGCTCGATCCCGATGCGGTCGACACGGACGAGGTGTGGGAGCAGGTCCGGTCGATCCGCGCGGCTCGTTCGCTGCTCAACTGATTTTCAAGTAGTCGCGCAGGCCCTCGGTGACGCTCCGGAACGCGAGCTCGCCCCAGGGGATCTCGCCAGGCGCGAAGGCGCGGGCCTCGAGGGCCTCGGCCCCGCACCCCAGCGCGCCCCCCGTCGCCTCCCCGGCGTACACGACGATGACGACCGGCCGCCCCGTGTACGAATAGACGCCGACGAGCCGTTCGATGCGGACCTCGAGGCACGCCTCCTCGAGCGTCTCGCGGACGGCGGCCGCCTCGACCTTTTCCCCCGGTTCACGTACCCCCCAGGGAAGGTCCACAGCCCGTAACCCGGCTCGATCGATCTGCGGATCAGCCCGATCTCTCCCGTCCACGCGGGGAATCCACTCCCGCGGCGAGCTTCGGATCGAAGTAGAAGATGAACCCGCACGACGCGCAGGTCGGGAAGGCCGGCTCCCCTCCGGCCTCGCGCTTCCCTTCGAGGGACCCCGCGCAGCGCGGGCAGTAACGCAGCCCGTAGTCGGGCGGATCGTTTGGATCGTGGCGGATCGTCGGATCGTGGATCGGGATCATGTCAGGCCGCGTCTGGAGGCGGGCCGAACGCCTTCACGAACTCCCCTGGGATCACCGTCGGGCGCCCGTCGGCGCCCAGGAAGACGCCGACGATCTCCGCGTCCACGACCGTCCGCGCAGTGGTCCGGTTCCGGACCACCTGGTGAAAGGTTGCGCTGGTCCTCCCGATCCGGGTCACGTCCACCGTGACCTCCAGCTCGTTGTTGAGATGGGCCGGCGCCAGGTAGCGGAGCGCCGCAGCAGCCACCACGACGTGGATCCCCTCCGTCTTCAGGCGGTCGAAGGTGAGCCCCGCCGCGGACATCGCTGCGATCCGCGCCGCCTCGAGGTAGTTCATGTACACGCCGTTGCTGACGTGGCCGTACATGTCCAGCTCGTAGGAGCGGACCGTGCAGGTCCAGACGAAGGGAGGACGGCCGCCCGGCCGGGCGTGCCAGGCGCTGAAGCGCGGCTCGCGCGGATCGTCCTCGCCGCCCGGAGGCGGCTCCACGAAGGAGGTCATGCCGGCGTCCTTTCTCCGCGCTCGCGGCCCCGGCGGGCGGGAGTGCGGGGCGTCACAGCGAGCCTCCGGGCTTCAGCTCCGTCACCTTGAATCCGGCGATGTCGCGCGTCAGCTCGCGAGCTCGCCGGCGTCCCCGCGAGCGCCGGGAATGTCCCGTAGTGCATCGGCACGACTTCCCGCGCGCCGAGGAGGCGGCACGCGAGGGCCGCCTCGCGAGGTCCCATGGTGAACAGACCGCCGATCGGGATCATCGCCAGGTCAGGCCGGTACAGCTCGCCGATCAGCTTCATGTCGCCGAAGACATTGGTGTCCCCGGCGTGGTAGATCCGGTACCCGTTCTCCATCTCGAGGATGTACCCGCACGGGTCCCCGCCATAGACGATCTTCCCGTCGTCGAGGATTCCGCAGGAGTGGTCGGCGTGGACCATCGTGGCCTTGAGCCCCGCCACCGCGACAGTGCCCCCCTTGTTCATGCCGACGCACGTCTTCACGCCCTTGCTCTCGAGCCAGACCGAGGTCTCGTAGATGCAGACGGTGGCAGGGCGGTGCTCCAGGCCCAGTGAGACCGCGTCGGCGATGTGATCGAAATGCCCGTGCGTGACGAGCATGGCGTCGAGCCCATCGACCCGCTTGAGCGACTCGGGGCACGCGGGGTTCTGCTGGATCCACGGATCGACGAGGATCCGTTTCCCGCCCGCGGTCCGGAGGCTGAAAGTCGAATGCCCCAGCCAGGTGATCTCGAGATTGCCTCGGTCGGCCATGATTGCCTCCTGCGAAGGTCCGGAAGCCGCGCCCGGCGCGAACAGGCCGGTATTCTACCCCGGGGGCGGGCGCAGGAACGAGTCAGCTGGAGGCCAGCTCGGGGTGCGCGAACAGGGCCGGGGCCCCGCCGGTGTGCAGGAAGACGATGGTCTGCCCCCGGGTGAATCGCTCCTTGCGGACGAGGTCGATGAGACCGGCCATCGCCTTGCCGGTGTAGACGGGGTCGAGCAGGATCCCATCCGCCCTCGCCACCATGCGGATCGCCTCCGCGCATCCCGGCGTCACGGCCCCGTAGGCCGGCCCCACGTAGTCGTAGAGGATCTGGTAGCGCTCCTCCGCCAGCCGGAACTCGAGGCCGAGAAGCGAAGCGGCCTCCCCGGCGAGTGTCCGCATCGGGGACACGCCCGATTGCTCCCACGCTCCTTCGGGGGCGACCGAGATTCCCCACGCGCTCCAATCCAGCCGCAGAGCGTCGATCCCCAGGAGCACCCCCGTCAGGTTCCTCCGGTTCCGTAGGGCACCACGATGGCGTCGGGCCGGCATCCTTCGCGCCGCGCCTGCTGCGACAACTCCTCGGTCGCCCGCAGGTACCCGAGCGCACCGAGCGGCGAGGCCCCCCCGGCCGGGATGAAGAAGGGGCTGCCTCCCGCGCTTCGGATCCGCGATGCGGTCTTCTCGACCTCTGCCTCGATCTTCTCGCGGCTCGATTCGTGGAAAGGGAAAGGGAGCCAGACGATCTCGGTGCCGAGGATCCGGTCGAGGAGGAGGTTCCCCTGAGGCTCCTCCCCGTCGCCCGGGAAGAGGAGCGATACGGATTCCATCCCGACCGAGCGCGCAGCCGCGGCCGTCATGCGGACGTGGTTGGATTGCACCGCTCCCAGGGTGATGATCGTGTCGGCGCCCACCCCGCGCGCTTCGGCAAGAAGGAACTCGAGCTTGCGCGCCTTGTTGCCCCCAGGGCGAGACCCGTGCAATCGTCGCGCTTGATCCAGATTTCGGGTCCGCCCAGGAGTTTTGACAGGCCCTTCAGCGGCTCGAAGGGGGTCGGCGCATGGACGAGCTTGACCCGCCGCTTGCGGTCTATCCCGGGCGCAATTCCTTCGCTCATACATGTGAAGTCTATCACAGCCGTCTGTAATTAGAACTGATTAAAGGGTTTGAGTGGTTCATCCGTGGATTTCTTTCGTGGATTTTTTTCGTTGCTTTTGGGAGGCCGTTGGTTTATCTAGCTAGCTGCGCGCCGCTGCCTGGGGATTGAGGCAGGGGGTAGCGGTCTGAGGGTCGATCAGAGGATCGATGGGGTCAGACATGAGGTTGGTGCGGCGGCGCGCAACTCTCTGCTCTTCCCCAATCCTGAAATCGAACGGCCTGTCCCGGCGAAGCAACGCGCCCATCGACAGAAGAGTGACCGGTCCGCTGCGACAGCGGCCTGCCGGGCCCCGCCTGGTCGCTCGCCCTCGACGGCAGGAGGCAGGCGGGTCTGGCCGGCGGGGCCCTTTGTGGCAGCATCGGCGGTCCGTGGCCAGGCGCCCCTACAGGCTGCTCCGCGCCCGCAGCCGCTCCCCCCTCGTCATCACCTGCGAGCACGCGTCCCACGGGCTTCTGCCCGGCATGCGCACCGATGCCCCGTCGCGCCGGATCCTCCGCTCGCACTGGGGCTGGGACATCGGGATCTGGGAGGTGGTCCGCGAGGTCTCCCGGCGGCTGGGCGCCACGGCGGTTGGGGGCGGGTTCAGCCGCCTGGTCGTGGACCTGAACCGCGAGCCTTCCGATCCGAGCCTCATCCGCCAGGCGTGCGAGGAGGTCCCGATCCCGTTCAACGCCCGCCTCTCGGCGCGCGCCATGGTCTCGCGCCTCGCCACCCTTCATGCCCCCTATCACGACGAGATCGACCAGCAGCTGGCCCGCCGCGCCGCAGTCGGGCAGAGCCCGTTCCTGATCAGCTTCCATTCCTTCACCCCTTTCCTGAATCCCCGCCGCCGCCGGTTCGATGCCGGCGTCCTGTTCCGCGACCACGGCAGGCTGGCCCACCGGCTCGGGCGGGCCCTCGAGCGCGAGGGGCTCTCGGTCCGCTACAACCGGCCCTACTCGGGGCTCGAAGGGCTGATCTACGCGGCCGCCCGCCACGGGGCCAACCACCAGATCCCGTACCTCGAGCTGGAGTTCAACCAGCGAGGGCTCGGCACGCGGGCCGCCTGCCGCGCGACCGGCCGCCGCGCCGCCGCCGCCCTTCGCGCGGTCTTCGGCCTCGACCGATAGAGACCCAGGCCGGTCCAGCGCCGACTGGCGCGATCGCCCCCGCTGGGGCAACCTTTCCCGTCGTCCCCGTTATCAATAAGCGAGACGCGCGCAAGCCTTGTCGTCGGGCAGGCTCGTTACGTTTTCCATGACGGCCCGTCCAATCGGTTGACGGCCACGCTGGACGGGCCGCTGAGGTCGCTTTGGATGAAGGGATGAGCGAGGCCCTGCAGGCGAATCAGGCGGCGGGAGCGCTGGGCGCGGAGCTCGGCGGCCCGGGGCCGGACGAGTACGCCCTCGTCCGGGCCGTTCAGCAGGGGGACCGGGACGCCTTCGAGCGTCTCGTCCGCGCCCACGACAGGGCCGTCCTGCGGCTTGCCATGAACCTGCTGAGATCGGCCGAAGATGCCCGCGACGCCTACCAGGAGGCCTTTCTCAAGGCCTACCGCAGCATGGGCTCGTTCCGGTTCGACTGCGCCTTCGGCACCTGGCTGCACCGGATCGTCGCGAACGTCTGCCTCGACCACCTGCGGCGGCGCAAGGTCCGGACCGAGACCTCCTCGGTCCACGAGACCGCAGGACGGCGTCGTGGACCGCCTCGATACGGTCGAGGAGGAGCGGGTCGAGGGGGACCCCGAGCGCAGCCTCATCAACCGCCGGATCGAGTCCCGGCTCGCCGCGGCCATGGACGACCTCACCCCGCGCGAGCGGATGATCTTCGAGCTTCGGCACCATCAGGGGCTGCGGCTCAGGAAGATCGGAGAGATCACGGGAACAAGCGAAGAAGCAGCGCGGAACTGCCTCTTCCGGGCCACCCGGAAACTGCGCTCCGCGCTGGGAGACCTGCTATGAAGTGCGAAACGATCATCGAAGACGCTCCGCTCTACGTCTACGGCGAGCTCGGGCCGGAGGAAGAGGAGCGGTTCGAGGCCCACGTCGAGGGCTGCGCCCCCTGCCGCGCGGAGATCGAGACACTGCGCGCCCTGGGCCGGGCGCTCGACCGCCATGCCCTGGAGCCCTCGCAGGCCCTCCTCGTCGAAGCGCGCGAAGGGCTGATGCGCGCCATCGACCAGGGCGCCGCCCCGCGCCGGCCTGGTTCGGGGTGAAGGATGCGCTCGGCTCGCTCTTCCACCCGGTCGCCGGCCTGCGCTGGCTCGGGGCCGCGGTCGGGCTGGTCGCCCTCGGCTTCGTCGCCGCGCGCGTGACCTCCGCCCCGCGCGTCGGATCGGGCATCCCCCCGTCCCAGGCGCTCGCCGATGCCGGGCTTTCGATCCCCGTCTCCTCCGACGGGGTCGTCTCCTCCGTCCACACGACGCCGGCCGGACAGGTCCAGATCGCCCTCGACGAGACCAGCCGGCGCATCATCTCCGGCCGGCCCGAGGACGAGCAGATCCAGCGTCTGCTGCTGCGGGCGGCGCGCGACCAGGCGGACCCGGGCCTGCGGGTCGAATCGATCACGATCCTCAAGGACCAGACCTCCAGCGCGCCGGTCCGCAAGGCTCTCCTCGCGGCGCTCGACCACGACCCGAATCCCGGCGTGCGCCTCAAGGCGCTCGAGGGGCTGCGCGCGTTCGCCTCCGACGCCACGGTGCGCGAAGGGATCACCCGCGCGCTCCTGAACGACGAGAACCCCGGCGTGCGGATCCAGGCGATCGACGTCCTGACCGCGGAGCACGACGAGGCGCTGGTCGGCGTCCTGCAGGCGCTCGTGCAGAAGGAATCGAACAACTACATCCGGCTCCGGTGCCGCAACGCGCTCCGGGAGATGAACGCCTCCGTGGGCGCGTTCTGAGGACTGCCCACGAGGAAGAAGACGAAGCCATGCGCCACACCCTGAACGAGACTCGACAGAACCGGATCGCCGGGCGGGCCGCGCCCCTTGCGGCCCTCGCCATCATCGCGGCCGTCGCGGCCGTCGACCTCCCCGCGGGCCCCGCGCGGCTGCGCCCCCGCCCGGGGCTCCGGCCGGTCGCCGCCGCGCAGACCTCCGGCCCCGAGGGGACGGTCTCCGCGCCCGTCCGCGAAGGCCGCTACTGGACCCAGACCGTGGACGGAACGCAGCCGATCGCCCCCGGCGGGACCCTGCGGATCTCGACGATCGGATCGGTCACGGTGACCGGCGACGACGGCGCGCCGGTCCGCTACACCCTCGTCAAGCGGGTCCGCGCGGACGCCGAGGCCGAGGCGCGCCGGCGCTTCGACCAGTTCAAGCTCGAGGTCGTCCGCGAGGGCGACATCGTCCTGCTGCGTCTCGCCCAGCCCGGCGGAGCCCAGCAGAGCGCCGAGCTGAAGGTGCTGGTTCCCCGGGGCATCAAGCTCGTGGACCTGCAGACCCACGGCGGCACCGTCGAGGCCTCCGGCCTGGACGGCGCGCTGAGGGCGCAGACCGGCGGCGGGACCGTGGAGCTCGACCGGATCGCGGGCGAGGTGACGGCCCGCACCGCCGGGGGCGGGATCGAGATCGGCGCGATCGGCGGGACGATCCGCGGCACGACGGCCGGCGGCCCGATCACGGCGCGGACCATCGGCGGCGACGCCGTGCTCGAGACGGGCGGCGGGGACATCGAGGTGACCGAGGTCCGGGGATCGGTGCGCGCCTCGACGGCGGGCGGCGGCGTGACGATCGGCCGCGCCGGCGGCGCCGTGATCGCCTCCACGGCCGGCGGCTCGATCGAGATCGACCACGCGGCCGGCGCGGTGACCGCCAACAACCTCGGCGGGCCGATCCGCGTCGGCTCGGGGGACGACGTCACGGTGGAATCGGGCGGCGGCGCCATCCGCCTGAGCGGCGTCTCGGGCCGGCTCCGCGCCAGCACGGTCGTCGGGGACATCTACGCCAGCCTCGCCGGCGGCCGGCGCGGCGGCGAATCGCTGCTCACGACCGGCGGGGGCGACATCACGATCGTCATCCCGGCCGGCTTCCCCCTGACGATCCGCGCCGAGAACGCCTCTCCCGAGCGCGCGCGACGGATCGTCTCCGACTTCCCCGGCATCCAGGTCCGCACCGTCGGTCCGCTGGCCGTGGCCGAAGGAAGCGTGAACGGGGGCGGCCCGCTGGTGCGGCTGGCCGGCACGGGCGGCACCATCTACATCCGGCAGGAGGGCGCCGTGAAGGAACGGGCGGAGGCGCGCGGTGAGCGCCGTGGCGTTCGCCGTGCATCGAGGACGAGTGCGCGCGTCGCCACGGAGCATCCGGCGAGGGCATGTTTGTTGGCAGCGGCCCGCGGCGGGCGGGGAGGGCGGCCGGCCCCTGGCGAATGACGGAGAAGATCTCCCGTTCCCCTCACGTTCCTCACGCGCCTGCGTCCAAGAGAGTGCCACGCGGACCGATCCGCCGGTTCGCGGGCCCCGGGGAACGGCATGAGGCATCGCCGCCCCCGGGAAAAACGGAACCAGCAGCCAGGCGACCATTTTCAAGCCCAAAGGTGCCCGAATGAAGATCATGAGAATCGCAGCAGTCCTGATGACCCCGGTGCTCGCGCTTTCGATCGCGGTCGCCGCCGGGCGATCGGCAGACGCACAGCTCGCCGCCGAAAGGGCCGCAAGTGACGCGCAGGAGGCCCTCGCGCGAGCGGCCGACGAGCTGCGGGCCGCGCACTTCGCCGTCCAGGCGAACGCCGCCGACTGCGCGGACATGGCCGCCGTCCTCGCCGCTGTCCACGAGGCCGCCGGCGAAGCCCCCGTCGCCGTCGCCGAAGCGCTCCACTCGCTCCAGGCCGGCCTCGCCCCCCTCGCCATGACGGCCACCACCGACGGCAAGCGCCAGGTGAAGAAGATCGTCATCGGCGGGAGCGAGGGCGGCTTCCTCGGCGTCGGCGTGGCCGACATCGATTCCGACCGCGCCAAGGCGCTCGGCCTCAAGGACGAGTACGGCGTCGAGGTGACGAACGTCGTGGACGACAGCGCCGCCGCGAAGGCCGGCATCAAGGAGGGGGACGTCATCCTCGAGTACAACGGCCAGCGCGTCGAGGGGACGGCCCAGTTCATGCGGATGGTCCGCGAAACCCCCGTCGGGCGCTCCGTGAAGCTGCAGACCTCGCGCGACGGCAAGACGCAGTCCGTGAGCGCGACGATCGGCAAGCGCGAGCCCCACGCGTTCAGCTTCTACGGCGGCGACGGCGCCGAGGTCGAGGACTTCGACATCGAGCTGCCCGAGCCCCCGGAGCCTCCCGAACCGCCGGAGCCGGGCGAGGCCCCCGAGGCGCCCTCCCCGCGCCACGGGCGCGTCTACAGCTTCACCATGCCCGACATGCCCGAGATCGTGATCCCCGACATTCCCACGCCGGGCTTCTCCTGGAAGACCGCGCGGCTCGGCGTCGAGACCGAATCGCTCGGGCCGCAGCTCGCCGAGTTCTTCGGCGTGAAGGAAGGGATCCTCGTCCGCTCCGTCCTGAAGGGGTCCGCGGCCGAGAAGGCGGGCCTCAAGGCGGGCGACGTCATCACGAAGATCGGCGACCAGGCCGTTTCCCGGCCGGGCGAGATCTCCGGCCTTCTGCGCGCGAAGAAGGCGGGCGAGGAGGTCGCGGTCACGATCGTGCGCGGCGGCAAGGACAAGGTCGTGCCGGTGAAGCTCGAGGAGGACGCCGCGAAGGGCTGGACGGTCCAGCCAGGCACGAAGAAGAAGGTCATCAAGCTCGGCGACCCCGACGAGCTGTAACCGCCGCTCCCGGTTCCCGGTCTCCCGGGAGCCGGGATTCACCCCGCCAGTCGGCCCAGCCGCTCCCCCGCCCCAGAGGACCGCCTGGCGCCGGCGGCGGCCCTCCCAGGCCATCCCCGCGCCCGTCCTGTTTCTCTCGGCGGCCGGCGCGCCTCTTGAGTCTCCCCCGTCCCGGCGCGGCATCATAGGGATGTCCGTCCACGAAGGGAGGATTCCATGGCACGCATCGACTGGCGGTACAACCGTCCGGGCTGAGTGACCTGCGGAAAAACGCAGGGGTACCTTGCGAAAAAGGGCATCGAAACCGTCGAGGAAGTGAACGCCGGCAAGAAGCGCATGGGGGAGAAGGAGGCGCTGGAGCTCGCGAAGGGAGCCGACGAGCTCTACGCCGCGAAGGGGAAGAAGGTGGTCCACATCGACCTCCGGAAGGAGAAGCCGGACCGCGCGACGCTTCTCGGCCTGCTCCTTGGACCGACCGGCAACCTCCGCGCCCCGACCCTGCGCAAAGGGAAGACGCTCATCGTCGGGTTCGACGAAGAGACCTACTCCAAAGTGCTCCGCTGAGCTCGCGGCCGGCGCCCCCGCGGGTTTGACGGGGCGAAGCGGCAGGCTTAACGTGAGTGGGTGCGGGAGGCAGGCGCGGCGCGGATTGCGCGCGCACGCGGCAGGCGCGGAGCCGGCGGGACATTGAACGGACCCGCGCGGCGCGGGGTAATACAGTCGGACAACACGGAGCAGACGGACCGATGACCAGAGGACGCGTCGCAGCGCTCAGAGTCGACCCTTCCAACATCCTCCCATCGATCGAGCGGCTGTGCGCCCTGGCGGGCATGAAGGACGCCATGGACCCGCGCGCGACGACGATCCTGAAGGACAACATCTCCTGGCACTTCCCGTTCCCGGCGGCCAACACGACCCCGTGGCAGCTCGAAGGCACCGATCCTGGCCCTGCGCGGGTCCGGCTTCCAGGACCTCTCCTGCGTGCAGAACAAGACGGTCGTCACCGACGCGTTCAAGGGCGAGGACCTGAACCAGTACCTGCCGATCCTGAAGCAGTACGGCATGCCGGTCCTCTACAACTTCCGCGAAGAGGACATGAAGTGGGTCGTGCACCGGCCCAAGGCGAAGATGCACGTCCTCGACACCATCTTCCCCGAGGGGATCCGCATCCCCGACTACTTCTTCGGCAAGAACATCGTCCACCTCCCGACGGTCAAGTGCCACATCTACACGACGACGACGGGCGCGATGAAGAACGCGTTCGGCGGGCTGCTGCACACGCACAGGCACTACACGCACACCTGGATCCACAAGACGCTCGTGGACCTGCTGGCGATCCAGAAGGAGATCCACACCGGCATCTTCGCGATCATGGACGGGACGACGGCGGGCAACGGGCCGGGGCCGCGGACGATGTTCCCCGTCGTGAAGAACTGGATGCTCGCCTCGGCCGACCAGGTGGCGATCGACGCGGTGGCGGCGAAGATGATGGGCTTCGACCCGCTGAGCTCTCGAGTACATCCGGGTCGCGCACGAGGACGGCCTGGGCGTGGGCGATCCCCGCGACATCGAGGTGGTCGGGGACGACGTCTCGAAGGAGTCGTGGGGCTTCCGCGTCGGCGACAACGGCGCGAGCCTCGTCGGCGACCTGCTCTGGTTCTCGCCCGCTTCAGCGGTTCCAGAAGCTCTTCTTCCGCACGCCCGCTGGTGAACGTCTTCATCTTCGGCTCGGAGGCGTACCACGACTACTACCGCTGGCCGCTGAAGGACCGGCGCGTGTTCGAGAAGTGGCTCGCCGATACGCCCTGGGGGCAGCTCTTCCAGCGCTACGCGAAGGGCCCGATCGGCCCCGCCGGGGCGCGGCAGGGCGGCGCGCCCGAGCCGGTCGGGACCCGGTAGCGGCCGGAGAGCCGCGCCGCGCTCAGGCCTTCAGTTTCTGCAGGACCTGGTCGATCAGCGCTTCGGGGAAGACGCCGCCGGCCTCGAGGACGGAGCGGTGCGCGCCGAGCGCCTCGGCGACCTCCGCGAAGCTCTTCGGCACCTGCGCGCCGCTTCGCGCGCGCGATCCCGCCGCGTTGGCCGCCGTCTTCTCGAGCAGCGCCCTGAGGTTCTTCGTCGCCCGCCCCGCGAGCATCGCCTGCGCCGCGCCCGCGAGCAGGAAGTGCGGGTGGGCCGATCCGTCCGGCAGGCGGAACTCGATCGTGGGCGGGCTCACGGGTCGCCCCGCGGCGGTCGTGGCGACGACCGGCAGGCGGACGAGGGCGCTCCGGTCGAACTCGCCCCAGACGATCGCGCTCGGGGCCTCCTTCGCCTGGGTCAGGCGCACGAACGAGCCCTCGACGCGGTTGCCGAACGCCATCAGCGCCCCGCCGAACTGCACGAGCCCCGCGACGAGCCACTCCCCCGCCTCGCGCAGCGCCCCGTCCCCGACGCGGCGGCCGGCGTGCTCGCCGTCCGACGACGGGCGAGAAGTGGAAGTGCAGTCCGTTCCCCGCGTGCCCCGCCTTGAGGATCGGATCGAACGAGCAGCGCATCCCGTCGCGGTGGGCGAGGTTCCGGAGCACCCAGTGCGCCAGCACCACTCCCTCCGCCGCCTCGGGCAGCGGCGCGAGCGCGAGCTCGATCTCGTGCTGCTCCCAGATCACCCCGTCCTTCTCGCGCGCCTCGACGTAGCCGACCTCGCTGTGCCCGTACTTCACCGGCACGCCGATCTCCGCGAGGATCGCGAGCGCGCGGCGCCTCAGCCCCTCGCCGAAGACGAAGGGAGACGAAGCGTGGTAGCCGCGGTCGTCCGCGCCGTAGATGTCGCTCTCGACCGACCGCTTGCCGAGGAAGAACTCGACCTCGCCGAGCGCCTCGAGCTCGACGCCCGATTCGCGGCGCACCCGCTCGTCGGCGCGGCGCAGGATCGTGTCGGGAGAGACGGGCAGCGGGCTCCCGTCGCGCGCGGCGTGGCTGCACATCAGGACGAGCGTCGGGAGCGGCGAGAACGGGTCGAGGAAGGCGCTCGCGACGCGCGGCTGCAGGATGATGTCCGAGGCGCCGGCGCGGATCCCGAGCCCCGCGAAGAGGCTCGACCCGTCGGCCCGCTCGCCGCCGGAGAGGATGTCCCTCAGGTGGTCGAGCGATCGCGGCACGAAGTCGAGCGTCTTCAGCCAGCCGTCCCCGCCGACGTGCATCAGGCTCACCAGCCGGATGCCGCGGTCGCGGGCCAGCTCGATGAGGTCGTCCTCGGTCCAGCCCGCGGGCGGGCAGCCGATCTCGCGCTCGAGGAGGCTCGCGGGGAGCCCCGATTCCCTGGGTTCGCTCATGGCAAGGGGCCGATTGTCTCACCCGGGCGGGGGTGGACTCCAGCGGGGTGCGCGACGCCGCGTCATTCTGCCCACGCCGCCCACCGGCTCGAAATGCACCATGCGGTCGTACTCGGCGCGCGCGCTGGCGGCGGCGGCGGCGAGCGGCTCGAGGCCGGGGCGGGCCTTCAGGATCGCCTCGGCATCGCGCAGGGCGAACTGGGCGAAGAAGAGGGCGGTGACGTCCACGTAGGCCTGGGAGTAGACCTGCCCGAGGTCGGAGGCCGCGGCCCGGAGCTCGTCCGGGGTCACGGCGGCCGCGGGGTCCCGCATGAGGCGCGCCCGCGTCCGGGCCAGCGCCGCCGGGATCGGGGTCCCGAGCACGCACCCTTCCGCCGCCTGCTTCAGCGCCGCGAGGGCCGCCTCGGCGTCCGGGGGATCGAGGTCGAGAAAGGCCCTGGCCTTGAGATAGTGGAAATCGCCGCAGGTGTACTGGACCAGGCTCTCCCCCTGCGAGCCGAGGATTTCCCGGGCCCGGGTGGCATCCCCCTTGTGCAGCGCCTCCAGGATCGCCAGTTCGCCGGACGACACCGGGCTGGCCGTGATCCGCGCCGGTCCGAGGAAGGCGCCGGGATCGAGGCTCTTTCCCGCCAGCCAGTTCAGCAGGACCCACTCGAACAGGTACCTCCCGGCATGCCCGCGGTTCCCCCACTCCACCAGGGAGCGCCTTGCCTCCTCCTGCCGGCCGAGACGCCCCAGGAGCTCCGCTTCGAGCAGTCCGTACCGCTCGGGCTCGGGTTCCGCGCGGAGCGCCGCCCGGCAATCGTCGAGCGCTGCATTGAGCGCCCCGCTCCCTTCGGCCCGCGACGATTCCATCCGGAGCAGCGCCGCCCGGTAGAAGACGACGCTGCGAAGCTCGGCGGGCCCGTCGAGCGCCTGCGCGATCGCTTCCAGTTTCGCGGCGCCGCCTGCCGGCTCCCCCTGCTGGCCCAGTTTGGCAGCCTCGTCCAGCCCCCGCAGCACGGCGCCCCGGCGACGGTCCCACTCGTCGGGACTCAGGCCGCCGCGGTCCGGCGCATCCGCCGGGATGCCCAGCGCGGGATCGATCCTGATCGACTGACCCTCACGTGACCTGATCGTCGCGGTCCCATCGTCCGCCTCGATGCTCATGCCAACGTTGGCGCTCCACGGGAGCGGGAGATACCAGCGGCTCGTCTCGTCATATCCCCCCAGCCCCGTGTAGGGCGGGCCCTGCCCGATGAACACCGACGGGGACGGCAGCGGGAGACCGAACACGACCATCCGCGGGCCGAGGAGGTTGTTGCGGGCGGCCACGATGAGAAGCCGCGGAGCCGCCGCCGGCCACGGAGCGGCCGCGTAGATCCACCCGGGATGGTTGTAGACGGAATAAACCTCGTCGGCCCCGTGGAAAACGCCGATCCGCGCCGGGAAGTTCGCGACGTGGTGAGCAGCTGAGCGCCAACAGGGGCCCGCCGGCGCCGGCAATGCCATCGATCCGCAGGATCTTCTCCGGCGTCATGAGCGGGTCGTGGAACAGGTACGGGCCGGGGCCGAGAAGGTGCACCGTTGTCGTGCCGGCGGGCAGCGGGCGCACGACTCCCCACGGGTAGGAAACCTGATAGAGCAGGGACGCCGGACGTTCCTCCCGCAGCGCCGCGACCTGGTCCTCATGCGATGGCAGGACGGTCACCAGGGCGCTCGCCAGAGGCCCGCCTGCCGGCGCCATCATCGCGGCCGATTGAACGGTCCGAGGCAGCGGCCCTGCCTTCCACGTCCATCCCCCGCGCGTCGTCCACACGACGGAACTCAAGTCTGCCCGATCGCGCGCCTATGCCGACCGGCACGGCGAGCCAGGCAAGAACGAGCGCTCCCGCGAGCAGCAGGGCCGACCCTGCCGTCGCGAGCCTGACGGCGCGCCGGCGCAGGAGCGAGCGCAGGCCGATCCACGCGATGGCCGCCCGGGCCGACATCCCCTCCCCCAGATCCAGCCACCGCAGCGCGGCCCGCGCGTCCGCCGGGCGCCGCGCCGGGTCCTTCTCCAGCAGCTGCGTCGCCAGCGCCCGCAGACGCGGCGAAGCCCCCCGCAGCTCGCGCCGCGGCGGCGGCAGAGGCGCCGTCAGGTGCGCGTTCAGGACCTCCACCTCGGAATTGCCCGTGAACGGCGCCTTCCCCGCCAGCATCCGCCACAGCGTGATGCCGCAGGCGTACAGGTCGGTGGCCGGGCGCAGGTCCTTCTCCCCCCGGATCTGCTCGGGCGAGCAGTACTCGGGGGTCCCCACGAACGCCCCCGTCATGGTCAGGCCCGGCTCCGCCGCGGGGCGCGCCAGCCCGAAGTCGAGCAGCACGACCCGGGTGAAGCGGGATGGACCGGAATCGCCCACGACGCTCTGACCGGAGCCGCGGCTGCGCGCCGGTCTCGCTCGCCGGCCCGCACAGGAAGATGTTCGCCGGCTTGATGTCGCGGTGGATCACGCCCGCTTCGTGGGCCACGGCCAGCGCCTCGAGCACGCCCCGCAGGATCCTCTCGGCCTGCGCGGGACCCAGGCGCCCCTCGCGCTTGAGAAGGCCCGCGAGGCTCTCCCCTTCGAGCAGCTCCGACACCGTGTAGTAGAGCCCTTCGCTCTCGCCGATGTCGTGGACGCGGACGATCCCCGGGTGCTGGAGCGATCGGACGACCCGCATCTCGCGGCGCAGCCGCTCGAGGTCCCGCTCGCCGCTGCCGGGGAAAAGGACCTTCAGCGCCACCTCGGCGCGCGCGACCCGGTCCCAGGCCCGGTACACCTCGCCGGCTCCGCCCGCGCCGAGCGGCTCACGCACCTCGTAGCGCCCCGCGAAGAGCGCCCCGCCGTGGAGGTTCTGGAAACGGAGAATCCGCTCCCGCGTCCGGGGGGCCGCCGGCGCCGTGGGCGCTTCGCCCCCATCGCCCCCACGGGTCGGCCCGGGCGTGCCAGCGAGGCTGTCCCCTCCCGGATCGCCCTCTACAGGCCTGTCTGCGCCGGCAGGGCCGTCGCGCAGATCTCCTCCCCCGTGGTCGTCGGTTTCGGTCACCCTCTCCCCCTTGGGCTCGAGAGCGACCGCCCACCAGGCCCGGGGGCGCCCCGCCGACTCTCGTTGCCACCTACTGCAGCGCCAGGAGCGCTGCGGCGCCCTGGCTCCAGGTTCACGTCCCCCCGGCGGAGGCCTGGCGGGGCGCATTCACCCGCTCCCTGCGGAGCCTTTGGGGACGCCGCTCACCACTGCTCAGGGCCACTTCGCCGACCCCGCCTTGTCCCCGGGTCCGCCCCCGCTCAGTCCGCCAGCGTCGACAGGTCGCCCGGGTCCTCGCCCATCTCGACCGCCTTGAGGTAGCGCCGCACGATCTTCCCCGAGCGCGTCTTCGGGAGCGAGGTGCGGACCTCGATCTCGGACGGCTGGGCGATCGGGCCGAGGTCGGCGCGGACGTGGTCCTTGAGGCTGCCGATGAGGCCCGCGCTCTGGGCGACGCCCGCCTTGAGCACGACGAACGCCTTGATCCGCTCCCCCTTCACGGGGTCGGGCAGGCCGACCACGGCGCTCTCGGCGACCGCGGGGTGGCGGATGAGCGAGCTCTCGACCTCCGCGGTCCCGATCCGGTGCCCCGCGACGTTCATCACGTCGTCCGAGCGGCCGAGCACGGCGTAGTAGCCGTCCTTGTCGCGGAACGCGATGTCGCCCGCGACGTACATCCCGGGGATCTGGTTCCAGTAGTGCTCGTAGCGCGGGTGATCGTTCCAGACCGTGCGCATCATGTACGGGACCGGCTTGCGGATGACGAGCAGCCCGCCCCGCCCCTCGGGGACGGGGTTGCCGGCGTGGTCCACGACGTCGGCGTCCACGCCGGGAATCGGCTTGCCCACCTTTCCCGGGCGCACGTCGAAGGTCGGCAGCGTGCCGAGGACCGGCCCGGCGATCTCGGTCTGCCAGAAGTTGTCCACGACGAGGCCGTTGCTCTGGCCCACGAGGTACTTCTGCGCCCAGTGGTGCGCCTCGGGGTTGAGCGGCTCGCCGGCGCACGCGACCAGGCGCAGGCGCGACAGGTCGTAGCGGCTCGGCGCCTCCCCGCCGTGGCTCATCCACATGCGCACCGCCGTCGGCGCCGTGAACATCAGGTTCACGCCGAACCGCTCGCACAGCTCCCACGTGACGTCCGGGGAGGGGTAGTCGGGCACCCCCTCGCGGCAGAACACGGTCGCGCCGATCGACAGCGGGCCGTAGACGATGAACGAATGGCCGACGATCCAGCCGATGTCGGAGGTGCTCCAGTAGATGTCGCGGTCCGTGATCTGGTAGAAGGCCCGGGCGAGCCAGGTCACGCCGACGAGGTACCCGCCGGTCGCGTGGACGACCCCCTTGGGCCGGCCCGTCGTGCCCGACGTGTAGAGGATGAAGAGCGGGTCCTCGGCGTCCATCGGCTCGGGCGGGCAGTGGATCTCGCGCGCCTGCTGGATGTCGTAGAAGTCCTTCTCGCGCTCGGACTCGAACTGGAACGGCGGGTCCCCGGGCCGCGAGCCGCGCCTGTGGACCACGACGTGCTCCACGAGGACCAGGTCCTTGACCGCCTCGTCCACGGTCGGCTTCAGGGGGATCTTCTTGCCGCGGCGGAACGTGAAGTCGGTGCAGACGACGATCTTCGCGCCCGAGTCCACGATCCGGCTCCGCAGCGCCTCCGTCCCCATGCCGGCGTACACGACCGAGTGGATGGCGCCGATCCGCGCGCAGGCGAGCATCGTGATGATCCCCTCGGGAACGAGGGGCATGTAGATGATGATCCGGTCCCCCTTCTTCGCGCCCAGGTGCTTGAGCGCGTTCGCGAAGCGGTTCACCTCGCGGTACAGCCGCGAATAGGTGTAGGCGTGCTCCTCGCCGTCCTCGCCGACCCAGAGGATGGCCGCCTTGTTGCGCCGCTCGCTGTGCACGTGCCGGTCGATGCAGTTGACCGTCGCGTTCAGCTTGCCGCCGACGAACCACTCGTGGCGCGGCAGGGTGAAGCGGCTGACCTGCCTGTACGGCTGCATCCACTCGACGAGGCGCGCCTTCTCGGCCCAGAACTCGCCCGGGTCGTCGGCCGCGTGGGACGCGCTCGACGGCGTCGTTGCTGATGTAGGCGTCGCGGGCCAGCCAGACGGGCGCCCGGATCACCTTCTCGTCGTGGGCGAGGGCCCGGATGGCCGCCTGCTGGGTTTCGCTGATCTCGGGGACGGGCGACGCCGGCGGCTGCCGGCTTGGGCGGCGTCGCGGTCCGGGCCGCCGGGGCGCGAGGCGGTTCGGGCGCCCCGGGGCGGCGCGTTTCGGTGGCCGCCGGGGCGCTCCGCCGGGCCGGCTTGTTCGACTTGCTGGAGCCTTTCGCTGGTTTCCTGGCCATGGTCCCGCCTCCCTGAAAACCGCCCTGCGCGGGCCTGCGCGGCGCCCGGAGGCACCGCCTGCCTCCCGCCGATTGCCCCCACTCCCCCGCGAGCCTGATGGGCGGAATCTTACCCGAGGATCGCCCCGTTCAAAGCCCTTTTTCCGCGGCCGTCAAAGGCCGCGCCGCCCCTGGCTCTTGTGAAATATTTCACTTGAAATCGACCCCGGTTCGTAGTAATCCTTAGTCAATTGAGGGGGCCTTTCCCCCGCCATTTGTGGATTCGGCAACTCACTCCCCGCGAAGGGGTGGAGGAAAAAAAGGAGCGGGCAGAAAGGCCCCCGCGAGCCTCCAGGCCGACTGTCTCTGTATCCTCTCTTTTGGATCGCATCTTCTCCTCTGACGGAGGCAACGGTCAATGAAACTTCCCCGGTCAGTTCATCCCGACACCCTTGCCGTGCATGCCGGACCCGAGCCGGACCCGCAGTACGGTGGTGTCTCCGTACCGATCTACCAATCGTCCACCTTCTCGTTTACCAGCGCCGAGGAGGGCGCGGCGCGTTTCGCCGGCACCGATCCCGGCTACAAGTACACACGGCTCGGCAATCCGACGGTGCGCGCCCTTGAGCGGGCGGTCTGTGAGCTGGAGGGGGGCCACGATGCGCTCTGCACGGCGACGGGCATGGCCGCCGTCTCCACGGTGATCCTGTCCCTGCTCAAGAGCGGCGACCATGTCATCGGGACCGACGCCGTCTACGGTCCGACGCGGCTGCTGCTCGAAAGACACCTTGCGAAGTTCGGCGTGCGGTCCTCGTGGGTTCCGACGGAGAACCTGCAGAGCGTGCGGGATGCCCTCTGCCCCGATACCCGGATGATGATCATCGAGACCCCGGCCAACCCCACGATCAAGCTCACCGACCTCGAGGAGTGCGGAAAGATCGCTCGGGAGAACGGCACCCTGATGGTCGTGGACAACACCTTCTCTTCTCCTCTCCTCCAGCAGCCGTTCCGATTCGGGCGCGGACGTGGTGGTCCACAGCATGACCAAGTACCTGAACGGGCACAGCGACGTCGTGGCCGGCGTCATCGTCAGCCGGAACGCCGAGATCCATGCCCAGCTCAGGTCCACCCTGCAGACCCTGGGCGGCACGATGGACCCGCACCAGGCATGGCTGGTTCTGCGCGGGCTTCGGACGCTGGCCCTGCGGGTCGAGCGCGCACAGAGCAACGCCGCGAAGCTGGCGGGGTGGCTGCAGCGGCATCCCACGGTCTCGTGGGTGAGCTATCCGGGCCTGCCATCCCACCCACAGCACCATCTTGTCGAGAAGCAGATGAACGGGCCCGGCTCGATGATCTCTTTCGGCGTGAAGGGGGGCCTGGAGGCTGGAAAGATCCTCATCAATTCGGTGCAGCTGGCGACGCTGGCCGTCTCCCTGGGCGGGATCGAGACGCTGATCGAGCATCCAGCCTCGATGACCCACGCGGGAATCGCCCGGGAGGAGCGTCTCGCGTCGGGCATCACCGACGATCTCGTGCGCATCGCCGTGGGGTGCGAGAACTGGGAGGATCTCCGCGACGATCTGGCGCAGGCCATGGCGCAGGTCGCGGCGAAGGAGGCGGTCCGGGCAGACTAGGAGGGCGTCTCCGCGCGAGAGCTTTCCGCCGATCGCATTTGGTTCGTATACTGGTCGGGCAAACCACAGGAGAGTGGCCGCCATGCCGAGCAAGCCCTTCCTCCGATTCGCATCGATCGTTCTTCTCGCGATGGGCGCCTTTCCGGCCCTCTCCGACGCACCCGCCATGCCTCCGGCGCCGGAATCGTTCCCGCCGGTCGTCGAGGCTGGCTGGCTCGCGGAGAGGCTGAAGGACCCGCTGCTCGTGCTTCTCGACGCCCGACCGGGCCTCAAGGAGTACCTCGCCCAGCACATTCCCGGCGCACAGACCCTCCAGGTCGAGAATCTGCGGTCCTCTGCCGGGGGCGTTCCCGGGATGCTCGCCTCCCCGGAGGCCCTTCGGACCATCGCGGGCCGCCTCGGCATCGACAGGACAGAGTCGCGTTGTCGTGTACGGTTCGGAGAACGATCCCGATGCGGCGTTCGTGGCGACTGCGCTGCGGATCGCCGGGGTCGAGCGCGTCGCGATTCTGGACGGAGGGTTTGCCCGCTGGCTCGGGGAGAAGCGGGAGACAACGGGCGCGCGACCGAGCGTCCGACTGACCAGGCCCGCTCTCACCGCGGACCCTGCGGCCGTCGCGACGATCGAGGAGGTGAGGCGCGCGGTCGAGACGCACGACGCCATTCTTGTCGATGCGCGGCCTCAGGAGCAGTTCGACGCGGGGCGGATCCCCGGGGCGGTGAGCCGGTTCTGGAAAAAGGACCGGCTCCCGGACGGAGACCCCATGGCGGGATCGATTCGTCCGATTGGGCAGCTGGCCAGGGAGTACGAGGCGCTCGGCGTGGTTCGGGACAGGCCGGTCATCGTCTACTGCAACACGGGGCACATGGCGTCGGCCGTGTACTGGGACCTCCGACACGTTCTCGGCTATCCCCTCGTGAAGCTCTTCGACGGTTCGTGGGTCGAGTGGTCTGCGAACCCCGCACTCCCGGTCGAGAAAGGTCCGCCTGAGGCGGTGAGGCGGGCACGGGCGGCGGCGGACGCGTTGACCTCGAGCCTCATGGCCACCCTCATGAAGGAGCTCGGAGCGGGTAGATCCAGTCTCGGCGATCCGGGTCTGTTCGGAGCAGGCGCCGGCGATCGCGCGGGAGCACTCGAAACAGGGACTCGAGGTCCGCAGGGTCAGCCTGAAGGTGAGGAACCAGGCCGACGCTCCCGACCCATTCGAGCGTGGCCAGCTCGAGCGCCTCGCGGCCCTGCGCAGGAATGGCGCGGCACTCCCTCGGGAGGTCTTCGAGCTGGCTCGCGACGGAGAAAGGTCCGAGCTTCGCTACCTTCGTCCGATCACGGTCTCGTCAGCGTGCCTCGTCTGCCACGGGCCGCGAGAGGCGCTCGATCCCGGAGTGCGCGCGATCCTGAAAGAGCGCTACCCCGGGGATGAGGCGGTCGGTTACGCGGCGGGAGATCTTCGCGGCGCCGTGTCGGTCCGGGTGGCTCCTCGACAAACCCTGACCCTTTCGTTCCCGAGTGGACCTGGCCGCTTCCCGGCGGACGGTCACCTTCTTCGCTTGCGCTGCATCTCCGCGATTTCCCGCACCGCCTCGATCGTCTTCTCGATCTGCTCGCGGGTATTGAACGGCCCGATCCCGAAACGGACCGCGCCGTGGATCCTGTCCGTGCCGAGATGCTCGTGGACCATCGGCGCGCAGTGCAGGCCGGTCCGGCAGGCGATGTTGTAATCGACGTCGAGCATCGTGCCCGTGTCCGCCGCCTCGAGCCCGTCAACGTTGAAGAGCAGGACGCTGATGCGGTTTTCCGTCGAATCGTCGCAGTAGGTCGTCACTCCTTCGATCTCCCGCAATCCATCGCGCAGCATCGTCCAGAGCGTCATCTCCTGCCGGTGGATGGCCTCCATCCCCTGCTGGAGGACCCACTTCACGCCGGCGTTCAGCCCCGCGATCCCCGGCAGGTTGGGCGTCCCGTACTCCATCCGGTACGGGTATTCCTCCAGGTGGCGGCGGTGCGCGCTGCGCACCCCGGTGCCGCCGGCGCGGGTGTGACGGATCTGCACGTCCTCCCGCACGCACATCCCGCCGATCCCCATCGGCCCCATCAGCGACTTGTGGCCGGTGAAGCAGACGACGGCGACGCCCAGCTCCTCCATGTCCACTTTCACCATCCCCGCCGTCTGCGCCACGTCCAGCACGACCGGGATGTTCCGTTCCCGGCAGGCGCGCCCGATCTCCTTCACGGGCTGCACCGTGCCGATGACGTTCGAGCCGTGGTTCAGCACGACCGCCCTGGTGTTCCGCTTCAGCCGCGAGATGACCTCGTCGGGGCGGATGTAGCCGCGCTCGTCGAAGCCGACCCAATCCACCTCCAGGCCCTGCTCGTACAGGTGCCAGAGGGGCCGGAGGGTCGAGTTGTGCTCGAGCTGCGTGCTGACGGCGTGGTCCCCGGGCGCCAGGAGGCCGAAGATCGCCAGGTTGAGCGCATCTGTCGCGTTGTAGCCGAAGACCAGCCGGTTCGGGTCGGAGCCGTGGAAGAAGTCCGTCAGCAGGGCGCGGGTTTCCTCGACCATCTCGCTGGCCATGAGGCACAGGTCGTACCCGGACCGCCCCGGGTTCACCCCGTGCTGGCGGAAGAACGAATCCGCGAAGGAGTAGACCTCCGGCGGCTTGGGAAAGGAGGTGGCGCCGTTGTCGAGGTAGATCAGTCTGGAAAGGAGCTCCTCGGTCTGGGTCTGAAGGCCCGGAAGCTCGCCGGTCGGATGGGACATCGCGTTCCTCTCAGCGCTCGTGGCGGTCGAGGATCAGGGCGTCGGCCACCATCTCCGCGACGGTCTTGATGGTCACGCCGAGCCCGTATTCCTTGTTCAATTCCATCAGCTGGTCAATGCAGTTGTGGCACGGAGCGACGACGGTCCTGGCCCCGGTCGCGCGGATCTGCTCCGCCTTGATGCGGCCCGCCTGGAGCCGCTTCGCCTTGTACCGTCCCATCGCGAGCTGGCCGCCCCCGCCCCCGCAGCAGAAATTCTCCTCCCGGTTCGGCGACATCTCGACGAAACGGCTCACGCGTTCTGCGCAGGATCGCCCGCTGCGGCTCGGACACGCCGCCGTGGCGGACGAGGTTGCAGGGATCGTGAAGCGTGACCGGATCCGGATGGCGGCCCGGGTCCACCCGCAACCGGCCCTCGCGGAAGTACGAATCGATCAGTGTGAGCACGCTGACGGTCTCGAAGCCGTTCTCCTCGCGGAGCCACCCGGGCCCTTCCCAGCGCGCGGCCGCGAAACCGTGGCCGCACTCGCCGATCACCAGCCTCTCGCAGCCCAACCGCTCCATGGACGTCGTACAGGTGCCGGGCGATCGCGCCGGCCTCCTGCGAATTCCCCGTGAAAAGACCGTAGTTCGTCAGGTCCCAGCCTTCGCTCGCCAGCGTCCAGTCCTCGCCGGCCGCGTGGAACACCGTGGCGCTGGCCAGCAGCGTCAACGGGAAGAACTTCGGCTCGCGCGGGTTCACCGTGAACAGGACGCGCGCGCCCTTCCTGTCCACGGGGATCCGCGCCCCGGGATCGCCCACGGCCGACCGCAGCTCGTCCTCGAGCCACTCCACGGTCTCGAGCCAGTCTTCCCTGCGCGATGCGCATGTTGTTGCCGGTTTCCAGGCTGGCCGTGACCGTCGCCTGCAGATCGGACGGGACCAGCCCCATCTCGACGAGCGCGCCGCGCGCCGCCCGCAGGATCGCCGGGATGTTGATGCCGGTCGTGCAGTTCAGGCTGCAGCGCCCGCAAAGCGAGCAGCGGCCGAAGACCGCCTCCACCCAGCTTCGCGCCATCGCGCGGTCGAAGCCCCTCGCTCCCACGAGCCCCGGGACGAGCCTCCCGGCCGCCGTGAAGTGCCGCTTGAACACGGAGGACACCTGGTCGAGCTTGAACGCGGGGATCGATTCCAGCTCATCGTCCGCCCGGTGGTAGTGGCACGACTCCGCGCACAGGCCGCAGTGCACGCAGGCCTGGAGCGCGGAGACCTCCGCTGCCCCGAGCTTCTCCCGGAAGACACGGAGCCCCCGCTCGATGTCCCCGGGACCGAGCTGCTCGAGCCTTGAAGTCGAGTTCGTCGATTTCCGCCATGGTGTCCTTGTCCCGAACCGGTCCCGTTCACGCCCGCGGCGGGAACGTGCCCCGCCGCCCGAAGTGCGCGCCCAGGTAGTAACGCGACGGGAAGAAGAAGATGCAATGCTTGATCTTGCCGAGCGGCGCGTAGAGCAGCAGGATCGCCGCCTCCGCCAGAAGCGCCGGCGTCGAGGGCCGGCCACGCAGGCTGTCGCGCAGGCCAGGGCGACGAAGCCCGTGGTGAGCGCGTTGGCCGCGTAGTCGTCCGGGCAGCTCAGCCCGCGCAGGTGCGCCGTGAGCAGGCGCTTGATCAGCAGGCCCGCGCCGGCACAGCGCGCCGAGGAGGCAAAGCGCCTGGATGGCCCGCAGGGGCAGGCCCGCGGGCTCGACCCCCGCCAGGACGAGTCCCAGGCAGACCAGGCCTGCCAAGATGCCGGCGTGATAGGCGACGCCGGCGAAGTACGTCGGCAGATGCTCGCGGGCGCTTTCCTTCGCCATGGGAGACATGCCCGGGCCGAAGGCGTAGGCGACACCGGCCATCGCCCGGCCCGCCGGGCGGCGAACTGCACGGTCCGTCCGAAGGTCCTGGCCTGCAGGACCTGCGCGAGCAGGGCCAGCAGGGCCCACGCCCCCGCGGCCAGCACGCCGATGCGCAGGAGGCTCTCCACTGCCGCGTCCTAAACGCAGCCGTCCGGCTTGGGAAGGCCCGCCAGCTTGCAGGCCCCCTTGGCGGGGCCCGAGGGGAAGAGCTCGTAGATCTGCTTGAGAGGCACGCCCGTCGTCTTGCAGATCGACCGGATCATCGGCGCGAGCCGTTTCTCCAGGTAGTGCTGGCGGATGAACCGGATCACCGCCCAGTGCTGGTCGCCTCAGCGCATCCAGGCCTTCTTCCTTCCTGGCCAGGAACAGCGCCAGGTCCTCGCTCCACTCCTCGGGATGGACCAGGAAGCCCTCGTCGTTCACCTCGTATTCCCTGCCGGCGAACTCGAACGTGGACATGAATGCTCCTGAAGGCTGCCTGTATGGAGTGCGTTTCGGAGCGACCCGCTGCCCCGCAAGCCGGCCCGCTCTGAATAGTACACGACGCGAGAAACGCGCCAAAGCGCCGGCAGGCCTGCGGATCCCGTGAAGCCGCGACGTCCGGCGTGCGGGGGCTTTCGCGCCGCGCGGAGGTTCGAGAAGGATCGGTCTCTCCGCAGGCGCCGGGGCCCTCAGGTCCCCCACGCGGCAGCAAGGACGCTCCTCAAACAACAAGTCCCCGGGGGGAGTGGCCTCTCCGCCCGGCGACTCTCGAGTACCCGCCGTGTACGGCGACCCTCGCAATGATCGAGGCGTCCGCGGCGCTGATCGCCGCCCGGCGCTCGGCCTCGCTGTGCATGAGCAGGCCCTGCGGGATCTGGCTGATGTCCCCCGCCTCGCTGAGGAACTCGTAGCGACCGCTTGCGGTGGTCGCACGCGATCCGGACGGTTCGGTGGAACTGATCCGGAGCACAATCTCGCCGCCCACTGGGACTCGTGCTCGCCCTGGTGCTCCAAGACCATCCGAAACGCACGCTTCCACACTTCTGGTGAGTACCTGCCCGGCCTTCCCATGACCCGATCCTCTCAAAGTACTGGGCCTCCGGAGAAACCCGGAGCGATTCACAGCGAACCACCCCTGCATAGCCGCTCAAGCGGGAACGGTGACAACCCGCACGCCTCAGCCCGTGGGGCCGGCGAGCTTGTTGCGGTAGGCGTAGACCAGCAGCTCCAGCCGGTCGGAGACTTCGAGCTTCGCGAAGATGGAGGTGAGATGGTGCCGCACCGTGATCTCGCTGATGGAGAGCCGCTCGGCGATCCGCTTGTTGCTCAATCCCTCGCCGATCAGCGTGATGACCTCGCGCTCGCGCGCGCTGAGCGAGCCGATCCGGGCCGCCTCCGGGTCCTGCCTGTTTTCCCCGCCCTGGGAGATCTCGGCGATCAGGCTCGCGGTGATGGAGCGGTCGAGCCACACCTCGCCGGCGCGGACCCTCTCGATAGCCATCAGGAGCACCTCCGCCGCCGCCTCCTTCTGCACGATGCCGGAGGCGCCGAGGCGCACGGCGCGGCGCAGGGACTCGGAATCGCGCAGGCCGGTCAGGATGAGGATCCTGGCCCCCGCCGCAGCCGTCCTGAGCTCGCGGATCATGTCGAGCCCCGACGACGATCCCAGATCGAGGTCGAGCAGGATGATGTCCGGCTGCTCGCCCGCCGCCAGCGAAAGGCGCTCGGGGCGCGCTCGCCGGCCTCCCCCACGACGGCGAAGCCGGGGTTGCTCTCGATCAGCATCCTGATCCCCTGGCGGACGAGGGCGTGGTCATCGATGATCAGGATCCGCGTCAGGCCGGGCGAAGACAGCTCCATTTCCATTCACGCGCCTCGATTCGCTAGAGGGGGACCTCGACCCGCACGACGGTCAGTCCGTTCCCCGGATGTTCGACCACGGCGGAGCCGCCAAGGCCGGCCGCGCGCTCCGCGATCGACTTCGGCGTGAAGGCGGGCCGCCCGGCGTCGTCTTCGTGGTTCTCGATCCGCAGCACGAGGCACCCGGACCCGCGCTCGAGCCTGACGGCGGCCCGGTCCGAGCGGGTGTGCTTGCGGATGTTGCTGAGCCCTTCGGAGATCATCTGGAACAGCTCGGCGGCGAGGCGGTCGCCGATCTGCCAGGCCCGGATCGGTGGAGATCTCCACGGCGATCCCGGTCGCGTCGGAGAACTTCGCCGCGAAACGGCCCACCGCGCCCGCGAGGCTGTCGCCCTGGTCTCCCGGCGACCTGAGGCCCCACACCTGGCTTCGCAGGTGCGCGATCCCGAGGTTGGTCATCTCCATGAGGCGCTCCACGTCCCCGCTCAGCCCGCTCCCGCTGGCCTCGAGCTTCTGACGGACCGCCGCCAGCCCCATGCGCAGGCCGATGTAGGGCTGGATCACGCTGTCGTGGATGTCGCCGGCGATCCTGCGGCGCTCCTCCTCGGCGGCCGAGGAGGCGAGCTGATCGAGAAGGCGGATGTTGTCCACCACCGGGAGCGCGTTCTCGACGGCGACCACGAGGAAACGGACCTCCGCCTCGGTGAACACGCGCCCTTTCGTGGAGGTCAGGTAGAGGCGGCCCAGGATCCCCCTGCGGAAGCTGAGGGGCACCGACATGAACGAAGGGGCGTCGAGAACCGCGGAGATCCGCTGACAGGCCTCCTCGCGCGACGACTCGTCGGCCGCGGCTCCCCCTCGCGATGCCCGGCTTTCCGGCGGGGAGATGGCGCGGCAGACCGTGCGCGCCCAGGGCCGGCGGCGGGAAGCGGCCTGACAGTAGATGACGGCATCCCCCTCCGGCAGCCCCAGCAGGAGCGCGGCCACGCCGGCCGGGAGCGGCCGGGGACGCGCGGCCTCCTCCGGCTCGGCCGCGCGCGGCGCGGCGAAGGCTGACGCTGTTCGACACGGGCTCGACCATGATGAGCGAGCAGGCGTCCGCGTCGAAGAAATCCATGAGCCTGTGGGCGATCATCCCCAGCGTCCGGTCGATGCCGAACCGGGGGTTCGAAACGGTTCCCAGGTCGCGCAGCAGCTCGAGGCGGCGCTTCAGGCCCACCTCCGTCCCGCCCCAGTAGGCCATCAGGTAGCCCAGCGTGAGCAGGTAGATCGGCCGGATCAGGAACCGCTGCTGCTCGAAGTCCAGCTCGGGCGGGTGCGCCATGTACCCGAGGGTCGTGAACAGGACCGTCGAGGCGACGACGACGCGCATCCCCGCCGCGAAGCCCCGCCGGAACGACGCGGCCAGGATCGGGAAGAAATACCCGAAGAAGAAGACGCTGTTCGTCCCGCTGCTGAGGGTGATCAGCGCCGTGTAGCAGCCGACGTCGATCCAGTACCTCCGGATCGGCCACTTCTGAAGCAGGGTCACGTTGCGCAGGGCGAGAACGTAGATGGCGGCACTGTAGGCTGTGTAGAGGACGAGCGCCGCGTACGTCAGGGCCGCGAGGCGATCCGGTTCGGAGGGGATCAGGTAGATGGTCAGGAGCCCCGCCGCGGCCAGGACCAGCCTGGTCAGGGCGATCAGCCGGGTGTCAGCGTACGGCTCGCGAAGTGTGTCGGGCATCGAATCGGGTTCTTGCGCCGGCGGCGCGGCGCCGCTCCCGGGCCGTGACGATCGCCCGGTCCCCGGCGTGCGCCGCCGGACACCGCTCCTCCAGCGGCCAGATTCTACGCTGAGCGGAGCGCCCGGTGTGACCGGCCCGGGATTCACCCCTTTCCCAGGCCCGGGCGCGCGGGGGGCCGCGCCGGTGCGCGTCGCGCCGTGACGGCCGGCCCGCGACCCCGCAACGGCCGTCGGGCGGGTGACTCGGGCTAAGATCTCGGGATGCGCCTGCCGGCCGCCGCTGCCTGGATCGCGATCGCCCTGCTCGGCGCCGGAGCGCTCGGGGCGATCGCGCTCGCGCGCGGGGAAACGGTTTCGGCCGCGTGGCTCGTCATCGCGGCCGTCTGCACGTACGCCATCGGCTACCGGTTCCACTCCGGCTACATCGCGCGGCGGGTCTTCGCCCTCGACGACCGGCGGGCGACGCCGGCGGTCCGCCTCGACGACGGGCGCGACTTCGTCCCGACGAACCGCTGGGTCGTGATGGGGCACCACTTCGCGGCGATCGCGGGACCGGGCCCGCTCATCGGACCGATCCTCGCCGCGCAGTTCGGGTACCTCCCCGGGACGCTCTGGATCCTGATCGGCGTCGTGCTCGGCGGCGCCGTGCAGGACTTCGTGATCCTGTGCGCCAGCCTGCGGCGCGACGGGCGCTCGCTGGCGACGATGGCGCGCGACTACCTCGGCCCCGTGGGAGCCCTCGCCGCCGTGCTCGGGATCCTCTGCATCATGGTGATCCTGATCGCGGTGCTCGGCCTCGTGATCGTGAACGCGCTCGCCGAGTCGCCCTGGGGCGTCTTCACCGTCGGGGCGACGATCCCGATCGCGCTCCTGATGGGCCTCATCATGCGCGGCGGGCACGGCCGGCAGGTCGTGGTGGCGACCGGGATCGGGCTCGTGCTCCTGATGGGCGCGCTGGTCGGCGGGCGCTACGTCTCGCAGGACCCCTCGCTCGCGCCGCTCTTCACGCTCGGCCGGCCGGCGCTCGCCTGGCTCGTGATCGGGTACGGGCTCGCGGCCTCGATCGTCCCGGTCTGGCTGCTCCTGGCGCCGCGTGACTACCTTTCGACGTTCGTGAAGCTCGGAACCATCTTCATCCTCGCGGGCGGCATCCTGTGGGTGCGCCCCGAGCTGCGGCTCCCCGCCCTGACCCAGTTCACGGACGGGCACGGCCCGATCTTCGGGGGGCGGATCTTCCCCTTCTGCTTCATCACGATCGCCTGCGGCGCGATCTCGGGGTTCCACTCGCTCGTTTCGAGCGGCACCACGCCGAAGCTCCTGTCGCGCGAGCGCGACGCGCGGATGATCGGCTACGGCAGCATGCTGCTCGAGAGCTTCGTCGCCGTCATGGCGATGGTGGCTGCGGCCTGCCTTCCGCCGGGGCAGTTCTTCGCGATCAACTCGAAGCAGACCCTCGAGTGGATCACCAGCCAGGGCTTCCCCGTGACGGGGGCCGAGATGGCCGCCCTCGCGGCGCGCGTCGGCGAGCACTCGGTGATGGGGCGCGTCGGCGGCGCTCCCTGCCTCGCGGTCGGCATGGCCGAGATCTTCCGCCAGTTCGCGGGCGGCGACCGCTTCGCGGATCTCTGGTACCACTTCGCCGTCATGTTCGAGGCGCTCTTCATCCTGACGACGCTCGACGCGGGCACGCGGATCGGGAGGTACCTGCTGCAGGACTCGATCGCGAAGGTCTTCCCCAGGGCCCAGGGGTCCGGCTACGGCGCGAACGTGCTCACGAGCGCGGCGTTCGTCGGGGCGTGGGGCTACTTCCTGATCGCGGGCGTGATCGATCCCGCCGGTGGGATCAACGCCCTCTGGCCGCTGTTCGGCATCGCCAACCAGCTCCTGGCCGCCACGGCGCTGACCATCGCGACGACGATCCTCTTCCGGACCGGGCGCGCGCGCCACGCCTGGGTCACGCTGCTCCCGCTCGTCTTCCTGCTGGCGGTGACGATGACGGCCGGCATCGAGAAGATCTTCCATCCCGATCCGAGGATCGGCTTTCTCGCCCACGCCGCCGATCCGAAGACGGCGCAGGCGCAGGTGTTCAACGACCGGCTCGACGCGGCGGTCGCGGCCCTGTTCCTTGCGCTGGTCGCGACGGTGGTCGTCTCGGCGCTGATCGAATGGGCGAGGATCCTCGGGGGCGGTCGGCCGCTCGAAACGGAAGTCCCGGACGCGCCGGGCTCTCATGGCCCCGCGGACGCGCCCGGGGGCCATCCGACCCCGCCGCCGTGGCTCGACCGCACCGCCCGCGCCGGCGATCCCGTCCCCTGGCGCTGCTGCTGAGGGGGGCCGCGCCACGCACCTCGTTCCCGCGCGCGTGAGCGCGGGCGTCACCCCCGGGAAGCCGGCTGCTGCTCCGGGACCTCGCTCAGCGGCCGCCCGACGCCGGGTGTTCGGGCGGCGCCGGCTTGCGCGCCGTCACGATCGAGTGCATCCCCTCGTCGCGCCGGAGCAGGACGGCGTCCACGAAGCCGGCCGCCTCGAGGTCCTCGCGCAGTTCCTCGAACGTCCAGGTCCCCCCGCCCTCCGTGCCGACGAGCATGTTGACCGCGAAGAGCGCGCCCATGGGAGGGCTGGTCCGGTCCGGGGCCATGACCACGTCGCGCACGGCGATCGTTCCCCCGGGCTCGAGCGCGCCGTGGACCGAGCCGTACAGGCGGCGGCTTTCCGCGCGCGAGAGGGAATGGACGATCGCGCTGACCCAGGCGAGGTCGGCCCCGCCCGGAAGCGGGTCCTTCAGGTAATCGCCGGCGACGAGGCGGACGCGCGCGCGCATGCCGGCCACGGCGACGTTGCGCTCGGCGAGCGGGATGACCTCCGGCAGGTCGAAGAGCGTGGCCGTCGCCCCGGGCGAGGCCTCGAGGAACGCCAGAGTCCAGGTGCCCGGCCCTCCTCCGACGTCGAGGAAATGGCAATACCGGCGGAGGACGCGCTCTGCGCACGGGTCCCGTGCCCTGCCCCGCGCCCGGCCCGGCATCTTGACCGGCGCCCTGTCCCGCGCGCTGAGCCGCGCCCTGCCCCGCGCCCGCGAGCAGCGCGCCGATCAGGTCCGCGGCCACGGGCTTGGACAGCACGTGCATCCCGCCGATGAAGGCGGCGGTGTCCTCCTCCTCCCCGCGGATGCTCGGCGTGCGCTCGGCCGGCCGGCCCGTCTTCACGACCGTCGCGAGCTGGACCCAGCGGCGCATGCAGTTCGCCTGGTGGCGCACCATCGGCAGGACGCTGCCCGGCGCGTCGGGCGTCAGCAGGGCGCGCACGCCGTCGGGGACCGACCAGCGCCCGCCCCCCTTCGCGAGCAGGCCGAGGGCGCACAGCGCGTCCAGGAGCACCGCGAGGCCCCGCGGGTCGCATCCGAGGTCGCGCGCGAGGGAGTGAAGCTCGGCGGACCCGCCGCGCGCGATCGCCCCGAACAGGTCGAGGTCGGCGGCCGCGGCCAGCACGCAGGCCCCCTGGTAGGTCCTCGAAAGCGCCAGCACCTCGTCGGCATTCCACTCCCGGTTCATTTTCGATCTCCTCGAGGTACGGCTGAACGCGCGGGGTGCCCGGGCAGCCTTCCTCGAGGCGGGCGTCGCTTCGAGCTGGCCCGGCGGTCCCGCGGCTTCATCGGCCTGTCCGGACAACGCGGATCAGGCCTCGATCAGATCCGGTCCCTCGCTCCGGCATCCGGGCGGGGGCGCTACGGCCCCGCGACGGCCGCCTCGGGCAGGAAGCTCGTGACGAGCATCAGGACCGACAACGCGATCAGGATCGCCGTGGCGGCCCAGGTCACGACGTTGTACACGGGGCCGTTCGTGAAGCTGCCCATCAGGTCCTTCCGGTTGATGAGGATCACCATGAAGATGAGGACGAAGGGCAGCAGCACGCCGTTCATGATCTGCGAGACGAGGATGATCCGCAGCAGCGGCACGCCCGGCATCAGGATCATCCCCGCGCCGACGGCGATGATCGCCGTGTACAGGGTGTAGAACTCGGGCGCCTCGCTGAACCGGCGGTTCACGCCCGCCTCGAGGCCGAGCCCCTCGCAGACGCTGTAGGCCGTCGCCAGCGGCAGGATCGACGCGGCGAAGAGCGACGCGTTCGCGAGGCCGAACGCGAACAGCGTTTCCGCGTACCGCCCCGCGAACGGGGCCAGGGCCCGCGCCGCCTCGGCGGCGGTGCTCACCGAGAAGATCCCGTTCGCGTTCAGCGTCGCGGCGCAGGCGATGACGATGAAGGCCGCGACGACCACCGCCATGAACGACCCGATCACGACGTCGAGGCGCAGCTTCGGGTACTCGGAGATCCGCACTTCCTTCTCGACCACCGAGGACTGCAGGTAGAACTGCATCCAGGGGGCGATGGTCGTCCCGACGATGCCGACCATCATCGCGATCGCCGGCAGGTCGAAGTGCGACCGGGGGACCAGCGTCCCGTCGAGGACCTCCTTCCAGCGGGGCTCGGCGAGGAGGCCCGAGATCGGGTAGGCGAGGTAGAGCAGGCACGCGATCAGGAACGCCTTCTCGACGGTCTTGTAGGTGCCGAAGACGACGAGCCACCAGACGAAGACGGCCCCGAGCGGCACCGAGATGTAGCGGCTGATGCCGAAGACCTCCAGCCCCGAGGCGAGCCCCGCGAACTCCGCCACGGTGTTCGCCATGTTCGTGAAGAGGACGGCCATCATCAGGAGGAAGGTCACGCGCAGGCCGAACTCCTCGCGGATCAGGTCGGCGAGCCCCTTGCCCGTCACCGCCCCCATGCGCGCGCACATCTCCTGCACGACGATCAGGACGATCGTGACCGGCACGAGGAGCCAGAGCAGGGAGTAGCCGTAGCGGGCGCCGCAGAGCGAGTAGGTGTAGATGCCGCCCGCGTCGTTGTCCACGTTGCTGGTGATGACACCGGGCCCCATCACGGCCAGAAGAAGGCCGAGCCGGGTCCAGAGCCCCCTCGTGGTGCGCCCCAGCCTCATCCGCTCAGTTCCCCGTCGCCAGGCGGCTGAACACGTCCTCGATGTTGATGAGCCCCACCAGCTCGCCGAACTCGTCCGTCACGACGAGCGCCCTCAGGTGGTACTTCTCGAACCGCTCGACGACCTCCTTGAAGGGGGTCGTCGGCGAGACCGCGCGCGGCTCGCGGCGCATGTGCAGGGTGACCGGATCGTCCGAGGGGGCGCGCACGAGCCGCACGAGCGGGGCGACCCCCACGAGGCGCTGGTCCGCTCCGACGACCGGGATCTCGTCCAGCTCCCCGATCAGGTCCGGGTCCACCTTGCGCAGCTCGGTGAAGGTCTCCGCGACGGACCAGCCGGCCTGCGCCTGGAAGAACTCGGAGGTCATCAGGCCCCCGGCGGTGTCGTCGTGGAACTGCATCAGCTCCTTGACGTCCTCGCGCTCCTCGACCTCCATCGCCTCGAGCAGCGCCTGCGAGCGCTCCTTCGGGAGGTCGCCGAGGATGTCCGCCGCCTCGTCGGGCTGCATCTCCTCGAGGAGGTCCGCCGCTCGGTCGACGTGCATCGCCTCGACGACCGCGGCCTGCACGCTCGGCTCCGCCTCCGACAGCGCCTGGGCCGCCGTCTCGGCGTCGAGCGAGGTGACGATCTCGCGCCGCTCGACGCGGCCCAGGTCCTCGAGGATGTCCGCGAGGTCGGCCGGGTGCATGCGGGCGAGCTGCTGGTGGACCTTCAGGCGGATCCTCGCCGAGCCGGGCTCGACCAGGCCGACGTAGTCCCAGGGGATCCCCTGCTCCGACAGGCCCGCGGCGATCCGGCGGACGAGCCGCGGGGCGAGCAGGCCGGTGAGAAGCCTGCGCACGGCCCCCGCGAGGCCGACGTCCACGCGCTTCAGCACCAGCTCGTCCCCTTCCGGGCCGAGCAGGATGTCGTTGACCTTGACGACCTTCCGTCCCCGGATGTCGATGATCTGCCGGTCGAGGACGTCCCTCTTCAGGAACAGGACCTCCCCTTCCGGCCCGACCCCCTCCTGCACGGCCGCCCCCTTCACGAGCGTGACGCGCCGGGTCTCGGGCGAGAAGGTGTCCACGTTGCTCCACCGGACGTGGCCGATCCCCCTGCGCGAGCGCACGAGGACCCGGTCCACGACGCCTCGCGCCGTGTCCACCTGCAGGTCCTCGAGCCTGCCGACGCGGACCTCGTCGGCGTCGAAGACGGGCAGATTGAGGGCTTCGGAAAGGTGCAGCATCGCGCGGTCTCCTTCGGAGCCGATAGGATGGCGCGGCGCCGAACGATTGTCCAGCCCACGGCGCCGGCGCGGATAGTCACCCTCGTCGGCGTCTGGGCGCGCGCCGCGGCGAGCACCTGTGCGGCCTCCAGACCTGCTCACCCATTTCAACCCGACTTAAAAAGTCCAGATTGGGATCATCGGCGGGATGGGAGACATCATCGCCGCCCAGATGAAGGCGGCGAAGGTCGTCACTCTCTGAAATATCTTCGCCCGCCCGGCAGTTCCCCTCTAGCAAAATCTGCGCCCCGAGCTTTCGCTCAAAAAAAGTGACGCATACCTTGCGCCGCGTGTCTTGACGTGTTGTAGAGTGTGCGCCACCTGAAAAGGGAGGTCAGCAGATTTGCTGAACCGCGGCTTCAAATCTTCTCGTTCGCACCGGCTCGTCGCCCTCGATTCGCGTTGACGTCGCGGAGCGCGCTGCGTTGCGCGCCCCGCTGTCGATAGATGGATTGCCCGTTGCGCGCCCCACCCGACACCGGGAGGGTCCGGCGAGGACCGGGTCGCGCGGCCTTCGGCCCATTCCCGGGGAGGACCCGGCGCGAGCGCGAGGTAACGCAGATGAGCACAAGCCCGAAGCTGAGGATCGGACTGTTGCTGTCCTGTCTGGTGCTGGTCTGGATGGTTGGGGTCAGACAGGCGCAGGCCCAGTGGGAACTGAAGAACTCAGGACGGCAGCTCGTCCGTCAAGTTCGGACTGCTGCTCCAGCCGCAGGCGGAATTCCTCGAAACCGCCGACGGCTCGCATTACAGCCAGAATCTCTTCCTCCGCCGCGCCCGCATCCTGATGGGCGGGCAGGTCATGGACAAGCTCACCTTCTTCTTCGAGACCGACAGCCCGAACCTCGGCAAGGGGGAGGGAGAGACCAAGAACACCGGCGACATCTACATCCAGGACTTCTTCGCCACCTACTCCTTCATGGACGAGCTGAAGATCGACGGCGGGCTCATGCTCCCCCCGTCCGCCTACAACCACCTGCAGAGCGCGGCCACCCTCATGCCGGTGGACTACATGCCCTACACGTTCACGGAAAACACCACGATGCAGGAGCGGGTCGGCCGTGACTACGGCGTGCAGGCCCGGGGCTACATCGCGAAGCACTTCGAGTACCGCGCCGGCGTCTTCCAGGGCTCCAGGGACCAGAACGCGACCCGGCCCCTCCGCTGGAACGCCCGCGTGGCCTACCACGTCTTCGACGCCCAGACGGGCTACTTCTACACGGGCACGTCGCTCGGCACCAAGCACTACCTGACCTTCGGCGCCAGCTACGACGCGCAGAATACCTACAAGACCTACGCCTTCGACGCGTTCTGGGACCAGCCGGTCGGCCCGGGCGCCTTCACCCTGCAGGTCGACTACCAGAACTTCGACGGCGGCGACGACTTCCCCTCGCTGCCGAAGCAGGGCGACACCCAGGTGGAAGCGGGGTTCTACTTCAAGTCGGTCAAGCTCACCCCCTACGCCACCTGGGCCGATCAGAGCTACTCCGAGGACCTCGACGCCACGGGCAAGCCCCTCGCGGACACGTCCAAGTGGATGCTGGGCATCGCCTGGTTCCCGTTCGGCCACAAGTTCAACCTCAAGCTCGCCGGCGGCCAGCTCAGCCGGGATTTCGACGCGGTCGCGGTGACCGGCGGAGGCTGGGAGAAGGTTGACGCTCCGAACCGGACCGTCTTCCAGCTCCAGGCCCAGATCTTCGTCTTCTAAGCGCTCTCAAGGAGGACCACCATGCCGCCCGAGAAGACCACATCGGACATCTGGTACCCGCCCAAGAACGTGGTGGACGCCGCGATCGTCAAGGACTACGACGCTCTGCGCGCCGAAGCCGCGAAGAACCCCGTCAAGTTCTGGGAGAACCGCGCCAAGGAGCTGTCCTGGTACGCTCCCTGGAACAAGGTCCTCGACGACTCGAATCCCCCGTTCTACAAGTGGTTCACGGGCGCGAAGACGAACATCGTCCTGAACGCCCTCGACCGCTGGCAGGACACCCCGATGCGCAACAAGATCGCGATCATCTGGGAGGGGGAGGACGGGACCGTCAAGGTCTACTCCTACTTCGCGCTGAACCGCGAGGTCTGCCAGTTCGCCAACATCCTCAAGAGCATGGGCGTCAAGAAGGGGGACAGGGTCACGATCTACCTGCCCCGCATCCTCGAGCTGCCGATCGCCATGCTGGCCTGCGCCAAGATCGGCGCCGTCCATTCCGTGGTGTACGGCGGGTTCTCGGTCGAGGCGCTGCACGGCCGGATCGAGGACTCCGAGTCGCGCGTGGTCATCACGGCCGACGGCGGCTACATGCGCGGGAAGATCGTCCCGCTCAAGGGGATCGTGGACGAGGCGCTGCAGCGCGCCGGCATCGTCGAGCACTGCATCGTCGTCAAGCGCACGGGCCAGCCGGTCCCGATGGAGTCCGAGCGCGACTACTACTACGAAGACCTGATGGGACTGCCCGTCGCCCGCAACGGCGACCGCTGCGCCACCGAGCAGATGGACGCGGAGGATCCGCTGTTCATGCTGTACACGTCGGGGACGACCGGCAAGCCCAAGGCCATCGTGCACACCCACGGGGGCTACCAGGTCGGCATCTCCACCACCATGCAGTACGCCTTCGACGTGAAGCCGGAGGACCGCTGGTGGTGCGCCGCCGACCCGGGCTGGATCACGGGGCACAGCTACATCGTCTATGCGCCCCTGATCCTCGGCGCGACCCAGGTCATCTACGAGGGCGCGCCGACCTACCCGTACCCCGACCGCTGGTGGAGGATCGTCGAGAAGTACGGCGTCAACATCCTCTACACGGCCCCCACGGCGATCCGCGGCCTCATGCGGTTCGGCGAGTCGTGGGTGAACCGGCACGATCTGTCCTCGCTGCGCCTGCTGGGCTCGGTCGGCGAGCCGATCAACCCCGAGGCCTGGCGCTGGTACCACAAGACCGTCGGCAAGGAGCGCTGCCCGATCATCGACACGTGGTGGCAGACCGAGACCGGCGCCTTCATGATCTGCCCGGTTCCCTCCTTCCCGCTCAAGCCGGGCTCGGGCACGAAGCCGTTCCCCGGCATCACCGCCGAGGTTCTCGACGAGGAAGGCAAGCCCGTGAAGCCCGGCGAGGAGGGGAAGCTCGTCCTCACCTCGCCCTGGCCCGCGATGCTCCGCACCCTCTACAAGGACCCGGACCGCTACGTGAGTCAGTACTGGTCGACCTACCCCGGCAAGTACATGACGGGCGACTCGGCCAAGATCGACGAGGACGGCTACTTCTGGATCATCGGCCGCGTGGACGACGTGATCAAGGTCTCCGGGTACCGCCTGGGCACGGCCGAGATCGAGTCGGCCCTCGTCAGCCACAGGGCCGTCTCCGAGGCCGCCGCCATCGGGCTGCCCGACGAGGTGAAGGGGAACGTGATCCGCGGGTTCGTCATTCTCCGGGCCGGCTTCCAGCCCTCGCCGGAGCTCGCGGAGGAGCTGATCCAGCACGTGGGGCACGAGCTCGGCCCGATCGCCAGGCCGGCCCACGTGGACTTCGTGAACGCGCTGCCGAAGACGCGCTCGGGAAAGATCATGCGGCGGGTGCTCAAGGCCCGCGCGCAGGGCCTGCCCGAGGGCGATCTCACGACGTTGGAAGACTGACCGCCGCGAAGGAGAGACGCATGGAAAAATCGGTTCACGAGATGCTCGAGTCGAGCGAGTTCCGGGCGATGGTCCGCAAGCGCTGGACCATCTCCATCGTGCTCACGCTCTGCCTCTTCGTCCTCTACTACGGGTACATCCTTCTCATCGCCTACGACAAGGACTTCCTCAAGACCAAGATCGGCGAGGTCACGACCCTCGGCATCCCGATGGGGGTGGGCGTGATCATCGGCGCATGGGCGCTCACGGCGATCTACGTCCTCTGGGCCAACAAGGTCCACGACGTCGAGGTCCAGGGCCTTAAAGACCGGTTGAAGAAGTAGGACCGGGCTTCTTCGAACGGAGGATCGAGAATGCCAACCACCCCGCCCGTTGCCGCGCCAACCACGTCGCTGGGGACCTTCTCCGTCTCGGCGATCATCTTCTTCCTGGCCATCGTCGTCCTGACCCTGGCCATCACCTACTGGGCGGCGAAGAGGACCAAGTCCGCCAAGGAGTTCTACGCCGCCGGCCGCAGCGTCAGCGCCTTCCAGAACGGGCTGGCCCTTTCCGGCGACTACATGAGCGCCGCGTCGTTCCTCGGCATCGCCGGGCTCGTTTCGCTCAAGGGATACGACGGGATGATCTACGCGACCGGCTGGCTCGTCGGCTGGCCGGCGCTGATGTTCCTCGTCGCCGAGCCCCTGCGGAACCTCGGCAAGTACACCTTCGCCGACGTCGTCGCCTTCCGCCTCAGCCAGACGCCGGTCCGGATCGCCTCCGCCATCGGCGGCATCCTGACGGTTCTGGTCTACACCATCGCGCAGATGGTCGGCGCCGGAAACCTCATCAAGCTGATGTTCGGCATCCCGTACGAGGCCGCGGAGATCATCGTCGGCGGCGTCATGCTGGCCTACGTGCTCTTCGGGGGCATGATCGCCACCACCTGGGTCCAGATCATCAAGGCGATCCTGCTCCTGTGCGGCGTCACGATCATGACCCTGCTCGTGCTCGGGCATTTCGGCTTCAACCCGGGCAACATCTACGCGGCCGTCACCCAGTCCACGCAGACGGTGAAGGACGCCGTCGTGCCGGTCGGCCAGGCGGCGCTCGAGCCGGGGGCCCTCGTCACGAACCCGATCGACGCCGTGTCGCTGGGCCTCGCCCTGATGTTCGGCCTCCTGGGCCTGCCGCACATCCTCATGCGGTTCTACACGGTCCCGGACGCCAAGGCGGCCCGCAAGTCCGTGCTCTACGCCACGGGCTTCATCGGGTACTTCTACATCATCATCCCGATCGTCGGCTTCGGGGCCTGCGCCCTGATCGGCCGCGACGTCATCGCCAAGATCGACAAGGGCGGGAACATGGCGGCGCCGCTGCTCGCCGAGTTCCTGGGCGGGACGCCGTTCCTCGGCTTCATCGCGGCCGTGGCCTTCGCCACGATCCTCGCCGTGGTGGCCGGACTGACGCTCGCGGGCGCCTCGGCCCTGTCCCACGACATCTACCTCAGCGTGATCAAGAAGGGCCAGGCCACCGAGAAGCAGCAGGTGAAGGTGGCCAAGGGAGCGACGGTGGTCTTCGGCATCTGCGCCGTCCTCCTGGGGATCCTGTTCAAGGGCCAGAACGTGGCGTTCATGGTGGGGCTCGCCTTCGCCATCGCCTGCAGCGCCAACTTCCCGGCGCTTCTCCTGTCGATCGTCTGGAAGCGCTTCACGACCGCGGGCGCCGTCTGCTCGATCCTGACCGGCGCCATCCTGTCCGTCGTCCTGATCGTCATCAGCCCGACGGTGTGGGTCGACGTGTTCAAGAACAAGGAGGCGCTCTTCGCGCTCAAGAACCCGGCGATCATCTCGATGACCGCCTCGTTCGTGGTCGCCTTCCTCGTCTCGCTCATGACCCAGGAGCAGAGGGCCCAGGACATGTTCGAGGACGAGAAGCTGCGCACCTACCTCGGCATCGGCGCCGAGTAGAGAACACACCCTCCGGGGAGGAGAGGCCGGATTCCCACCAGCCCTCTCCTCCCCGGGTTCGTTCCGATCCCCCCGGCGCCGCGCACCCTCCACGAACAGATCGCCGCCCCCCCGAAGCCGCGCCCGTTCCGCCGCACCGTTCGACGCCCCCCGACACGGCGCACACTCCACGAACCGATCGGCGCCCCCCCGACACGGTGCACCGTCCGCGAACCGTTCGCCGCCCCTTGACGCGGCCTCCCCTCCCCCCTCACTCTTGACCCGCGATGGACCCGATGGACTTCATCCGGGGGCACCCGCCGTTCGACCGGCTGAGCCGGGGGCAGCTCGAGCGCGTGCAGGGGGCGATCGAGACCGTCTACGTGCCGAAGGCGAGCCGGGTCCTCGAGCGGCACGGCCCCCCCAGCGGGTACCTGTTCATGATCCGCAAGGGGTCGGTGCTCCTGTCGCGCGACGGGCAGAGCCTGCAGCTGCTCGAGGCGGGCGACCTCTTCGGATTCCCCTCGATGCTCGGCCGCACCTCGCCGACCGCGGACGCGGTGGCCGAGGAGGACACGCTCCTCTACCGGATCCCGGAGGAGGTCTTCCGGGTCCTCATGGAGAACCCCTCGTTCTCCGAGTTCTTCGCGCTGGGGCTGGCGGGGCGCCTGCGCCGGACCGCCGCGCTCGAGCCCGGCCCCCTCGCCGGGAACATGACCACCCCGGCCGGCGCGCTCGTCGGAGGACCCGCCGTGTTCGTCGGGCCCGACGCGACGGTCGGCGAGGCGGCGCGCGTGATGAGCGAGTCGCGCGTCTCCTCGGTCCTGGTCCGCAGCGCGCCCGCGGGGATCCTGACCGACCGGGACCTCCGGGGGCGGGTGCTGGCCCGCGGCCTCGGCCCGGAGACGAAGGTGCGCGAGGTGATGAGCGCGCCGATGAAGAGCCTGCACGCGGGCGCTTCGATCTTCGAGGCGCTCCTGTACATGCTCGAGAACCGGATCCATCACCTGCCGCTGGAGCGGGAGGGGCGGATCGAGGGGGTCATCACCGACACCGACCTGCTGAGGCACCAGATCAAGACGCCGCTCTACCTGATCGCCCGGTTCGAGAAGGCCGGCGCGCAGGCGGACCTGAGCCAGTACGCGGCCGAGGTGGCCGGGATGGTCGAGACGCTGCTCTCGGGCGGCCTCGACGTTTCCCAGATCGGCCGGATCGTCTCGAGCCTGAACGACGCGCTGGTTGCGCGCCTCATCCGCCAGGCGGCCGCCGAGCTGGGCGATGCGCCCTGCGCGTTCGCGTGGATCGTCTTCGGCTCGGAAGGACGGATGGAGCAGACGATCCTCACGGACCAGGACAACGCCCTGGTCTACGCGGACAACACTCCCGAGGCCGGCGCGTGGTTCGCGCGGCTCGCGGAGTACGTGGTCGGGCGGCTCGTCGAGGCGGGGTTCCCCCACTGCAAGGGCGGCTTCATGGCGACCAACTGGCACCGCCCGCTCGACGAGTGGATCCGGATTTTCCGGGGCTGGACGGAGGCCCCCACGCCGCAGAACCTCGTGGAGGCGGCCAACTTCTTCGACTTCCGCACGGTCCACGGCGCCCTCGACCTCTACCCGATCGAGAAGGTTCTCCACGAGTCCGGGGACCGGCAGGTCTTCCTCGCCCAGCTCGTGCGGGCGACGACCGAGCTGCGCCCGCCCCTCGGGTTCTTCCGGCAGATCGTGGAGGAGGAGGGGGGCGTCGACCTGAAAGCGGGCGGGATCCTGCCGCTGGTGAGCCTCGCCCGGGCCTGGGCGCTCGAAGCGCGCCTGCAGGCGCGCTCGACCCTCGAGCGGCTCGAGCTGGCCGCGGGGGCCGGGGTCCTGGCCCGTGAAACGGCCGAGACCCTCACGGAGGCGTTCCATTTCCTGATGCGCCTGCGCCTGCGCGAGCAGCTGCGGGGCCTTCGCGAGAAGGGGACCGCCTCCGGCCGCGCTCCTCTCGAAAGCCTCACGCCCCTCGAGCGGCGGCACCTGAAGGAGTCGTTCCTCGCGATCCGCGAAGCGCAGATGGCCGCGGCCCTGCGCTTCCAGGTCAGCCGGCTCGGATAGGCGATGCCCGCCGCCACGCAGCCGCACCCGAAGGAGAAGGGGCGCCCCGGCGCGGGCCCCTGGTAGAGCCGATGTCCCTCCGCACGTTTCTCGGGTCCTTGTTCCAGTCCCCGCCGTGGGACGAGCAGACGTACTGGTCCCTCGACCTCGAGACCACGGGCTTCAGCGCGAAGTCGGACCAGATTCTCTCCATCGGGATGGTGCCGATCCGCCGGGGCGTGATCCGGAACGGGGAGAGCTTCTACAGTCTCGTTCGCCCGCTCGATCCGTCACGCCTCGACACCCTCGCGATCCGCGCCCACCACATCCTGCCGTCCGAGCTCGAGGGTGCGCCGCGGCTCGGCTTCCTCCTCCCGGAGATCGACCGGAAGATCCGCGAAGGGGTTCTCCTCCTCCACTTCTCGCATCTCGACATCGGGTTCCTGAGAAGGGCCTACAGGGGGACGGGGATGCCCTGGCCGGGGCCGCGGGTGGTGGACACGGTCCGCCTGATCCTCAAGGCGGCCCGCAGGGAGCGGTTCACCAACCATCACCCCGCCCCGTGGCCCACCTCCCTCGCCGGCGCGCGCGAGAAGCTCGGCCTGCCGCCGCACGCGTGGCACCACGCCCTCGCCGACGCCGTCGCCACGGCCGAGCTGTTCCTCGCGCTCCGCAGCCGCCTCGGGGCGAAGAAGGTCAGGGAGCTCTTCTAGCGCGCGAGGAGCGCGACGAAACCGGGGGCCCCCCTCAGAGGAGGATGTCCGTTCCCCAGCCGAGCCTGGCGAGCTGGATCCGGGAGGGGTCCCCGACCCCGATCCCGTGCTTCTCGCCCGCGAGCCGGACATGCTTCGCCAGCTCGGTCATCGGGCGGTCCTCGCCGAAGAACGCCTTCCTCCTGGCCTCGAGGAGCTTCACCCCCATGGTGTCCACCGCGACCGGGTCGGTCGAAAGGAGGATCCCCTTGTAAGGCCAGAGGTAGCGCGTGTCGAAGAACTGAGGTCCCCGCGTGAGGAACTGAGGGGTCAGGGCGACCAGGACATTCAGGCGGACCTTTCCTTCAGCGAGGGAAGCGTCCAGAGCGCCCCCAGGTCGGCGCACATGTCGGGGTGATAGACGGACGGCTCCTCGGAGAACATGATCGGGTTCTTCAGGCACCCACCGATGCCGGCCCAGTGGTGGGTTCGCAGCGGGCGCACGTTCACGAGCGCCGCGCACGGCGCGAGCGTCGTCCGCGCCCCGCGATCGTCGATCCTGAGCTCGCTTCCCGGGACGCCCGAGTCCTCGATCCGCCTCCGGATCGCCGCCTCGACCTCGGGCGGCGTCGGCAGGTCTTTCCAGGCGTTATCTCTCGATTCCGACCGGGCGCGCTGCGCCGATGAGCCGCCTCCATGCCTCCGCGGGGGTCTTCGCATCGAGCAGCTCGCAGATCCCCTCGTCGAGCATCCTCTGCACGACCTCGGGCCGCAGCTTCCCCGCCGCGTCGAGCGCAGCCTCGTCGCGCACGAGGACCACCTTCGCGATTCCCCCGGGGGAGGAGGACGGCCCCGCGGAGGCGGCGGGCGAGGTCGAGGCCGGCGATTTCGTCGAGACCGCTTCGCCTCCACCGGAAGCGCCGCCGGCGCCGCTGCCCGGGCCCGGGCGGGCAGGGTTCCCGCTCGGCCTCCCCGCCCGCGGCGAGTGCCGGGCCGACCGCGATCGTCGCGGCCGCGACCGCGGCCGACTGGAGGAACGCGCGCCTGCCGATCGGCTCCACGCCCTTCGCCGGACCGGCGGGACCAGCGTCTTCCCGCGTCAGCAAGTGGGATGGGCTCGAAGCGGGCAGCATCGGGCCTCCTCGCAACGGGGTCTGCCTGACCACGCTCCCCAGGGTCCGGAGGACCTTACCGCCCTCGACCGCACTGCGCTGCCGGTTCCCGGTTTCAAGTCCTTTTCTCAGCGTGCCCATGAGGCCCCCTCCGTTCTCTTCGCGATTTCCCCGAGCAGGCGCAGCGCCTCTTCCCGCGAGGGGGCCTCGAAGACGGCCGCGACGATGCGGCCGGTCCCGCCGGCCCCCGCCCAGCGGCCGTTCTTCATGAGTGCCGCGCCGTCTCCGGACAGCGGCGGCTCGTAGCTCCGGACGAATCCCTGGAGAGCGGCGAGCGCCGTCGTGTCGTCCCGATAGCGGACGAGCAGGACCCTGCCCTTCACCGGGCCCGTGACGGTCCCCTCCGGCGCGGCTCCCGCTCCGCCCTGCGGCCCGGCGGCCCCTTCGGCAGGCCCGGCGGCCGTCCCCGCGGGCGCGTACGACGCGAGCGCGGCCTCCGTCCCCGGCGCCGAGGCCGAGCAGGTTTCCGCCGGGAAGCGGGTAGTGGTAGGCGAGACGAACGGCCCGTGGAACCACCGGACGCTGTTCGGCAGGAGGCCCTCCTGCGGGAGCCCCGCGAGCATCGCCGGCCGCTCCCCCTCCTCCCCGATCGCCCGCGCGATCGCCCCTCCCCGAGCTCGAGCACCGCCTCCTTCACGCCGGGCTTCTCCTCCTCCGCGGAAACACAGACGAAGTACGGGCCCTTCCAGAAGCGAAGCAGGCCGGCCGCGTATTCGGAGTCCCGCCCGACGCCCGCATCCTCGTCCTCGCGCTCGAAGCTGAAGATGCCGAACGCCTCTTCGGGGCGCTCCATGTCGAACAGCTGGACATCGATCCGCGGGGCGCCCGCACGCTCGAATCCCCGGACCAGGACGCTCCGGAAGGAGTATTGCAGGTAGACCTCTCCCGCGCCGTCGATGTAGCTGAAGATCGATTGTCGGTCGTAGCGCTGGTCTTCGCCGGAGGCGCGCCAGCCCGCAGCTTCACGGGGAACGAGCCCCGACAGGTCCATGCCGGGCTTCTCCGGGCGGCAGCCGGCGCAGCAGCCGATCAGGAGGACGGCGACGAACGGGATGAGGCGCCACATGCCGTTACCCGTCAGGATAACGCCCCGACCGAGCCAACGTAAAGCCGGCGCCGGCCGCAGCCGGAATCCCTCCCCCCCAGGCCTGCTTGCGCTACTCGCTCCCCGCCGCGTCGTCGCCGGTGCGATGGCGCATCTCGTCGATGTAGCGGTGGTAGGCGAGCCGGTCCTCCGTCTCGATCGCCACGATGCGGGCGGAGGCCTCCCATGCGCCGTCGGAGGACGGCACCGCCTGGACGATGCGCGCCACCATCGCCACCTGCGGAACGCCTGACGGCATGTCAGGTGGAACTCGACGAGGCTTCCCTCGGCGAGGTCCTGCTCGGCGACGAACCGGATCCCTCCCTCGCTGAGGTTCATCGTGGTCATCTGCCGGGCGGATCGCGACAGAGGCCGATATTGCCCCCGCAGGCGCACATCCACGCGGCTGAAGGAGCGGCGGTTCCCGCCGTGGATTCGCCACCTGGTTCTTGCCGCCGCTCTTGGCGAGGTAGAGCGCGCGGTCGGCGCACCGCACCAGCTCTCCGGCACGGTCGGCGTCACCCGGGAAGGTGGCGATCCCCATGCTGACGGTGACGCACCCCTGGGACCGGAGCCCTTCGTGGGGGATGTCACGCTCCTCGATCGCGGAACGGGTGCGCTCGGCCACGAGCTGCGCCCCGGCCTTGGGCGTCGCCGGCAGGATGAGCGCGAACTCCTCGCCGCCGTAGCGGGCGACGTTGTCCTCGTCGCGCAGCGACGCCGTGAGCAGGCGCGCGATCTCGGCCAGGACGAGATTGCCGGCCTCGTGGCCATGGCGGTCGTTGTAGTGCTTGAAGTCGTCCACGTCGACCATCACGAGCGACATCGGCTGGTTCGAGCGCCTGGCGCGCAGCATCTCCCGGTCGAGCGATTCGACGAAGTACCGGTGATTGGGCAGGCCGGTCATGTCGTCCCGATAGGCGTAGGTGCGCGTCTGCTCGAAGAGCTGCAGCTCGACGATCTTCGGATTCTGGATCTTGCGATTGACGTGAACGAAGTAGGACGCAAGCGCCACCCTCGCATCCACGAACGATCCGAGCTTCTGCTCCATCTCGAGCGCGGAGCTCGACGATCTCCCGCCAGTAGCTTCTCGCCTGGCCTCCCGGGAACCGGAGGTGGGACAGCAGATAGATGAGCTCCGAGTAGACGGCGTTGCGATACTTCTTCTCGAGGATGCGCAGCTCGCTCTCGAGCTCCCCGCTCCCCAGCCCCATCCAATGCCCCAGCGAACGGTAGAGGATCTCCGCGAGCTCCGGGTTGAAGTCTTCGGCGGAGCATTGCGTGTCCGCCTCGGCTGCCGGCTGATCCCCGTCGGTCCCTCCCTTTCGGCTCCTCCTCGACCATCACCTGCACCGGCTTCGCTTTTCTCATTTCTAGGCTCCGAACGCCCGAAAGGGGCTGAAAACGGGTCCTCGGCCGGCCGGGCCTCCCGGCCTGGGCGCCATTACGGAAATGTAGGTCCTGCCGGGCGCGCGCGCACCCCTGCCGGGCGGCGGTCCGGGCCGGCTGTCGGGAGGGGGACCCGGCCGGGCCGCTGTCTCCGGGGGCAGCGGGAGGATCCCGCTGCGCGTGGACCCTAGAAGACCCTGCTCCAGAGCGCGGCCGCGAAATCGCGCAGGAAGAGGACCCGCTGCACGAGCAGGGCGACGCGCCCCATCACCGTCAGGCCGAAGCCCGCGCCGAACCCGACCATCAGCGTGTAGATCCCGACCTGGGACACGCCGCCGAAGAGCCCCTTGTGGGCCTTCGAGAAGAAGAAGTACGAGAGCGCGCAGATGAGCCCCACCATCGCGAGGATGTAGTTCAGGCCCGCCCAGGAAAGCTCGACCGGGCGCATGGCGCCCTCCACCTGCAGGAAGACGCCCGACTTCAGCGTGAGGGGAATGGTGATGCCCGTCGCGATGCCGATGTAGAACGCGAGCGCGTAGCGGCTCACCCACCCGAGCTTCGGCGACAGGCGCAGCCACATCAGGACTCCGAGCGCGGTGGGGATCAGGTAGTAGAACCGGTGCTCCTCGACGATCGGCACCCAGACCTTGTCGCGGAAGCCGCTGTGGAAGAGGACCATCGTCCAGTAGCCGGTGGCGAGGCCGACCCAGAGCCTCTCGACGAGCTTGTAGACGGGATTGTCGCCGATCAGGAACGAGAAGATCGCGAGGGTCGTCAGGGCGGCGACGGCCTGCCAGAGGAGGTCCGCAGGGGGGGCCGGACCAGCGGGCGCGCCCGGGCCGGGCGTGCGCTCCCGGGGCGGCCAGCACCTGCGTTCCGACCGCGACGATCGCCGCGAGGACCAGGAACCGAACGAGGATCATTCGATTCGCCGGCATGCCCTTCCCCGCCGGCCGCGCGCAGCGCCCGCCGCCGCGCGATGTAGCCGATGTTGCTGACGACGATGAACGCCAGGATCACGATGTGCGTCGCCACCTGATACGGCATCCCGCGCGAACCCTCCCCCTTGCGGCCGGTGAGCTGCTCGTACTCCGCCGCCCCCTTCATCCCCGGAATGATCCCGAAGATCTGGCCCGACTGCAGGAACGGGTAATAGTCGGAGGCCATGACCCCCGCCACGCCGATCGCCAGCGGAACGCCGTACTTGGCGTTGCCGTACTGCACCCAGTTGTCGACCGAGTCGCTCGCGGCCAGCGAGATCACCGCCTTCACGTTCCGGTAGTTGTGGATGTCCCGCATCATCGGGATCGCATCGAGCGGGGTGCCGTAGTGGTCGTTCGGGAACGGCACGCGGAAGTCGGTTCCCATCGCGAGGATCGTGATCGCGGGGTACGGCTTGTATCCCAGGAACACGTAGTCGACCCCGTTCGTCTTGCCGTGCTCCTTGGCGTTCTTCTCGATGATCCCCTGGGCCATCGCCGGAGCGAACTGCGACAGGCTCGTCAGGATGATTCTCGCGCCCCTGTCCCAGGCCTGCCCGAGGATCGAGTCGGTCATCGGCTTCAGCTCGGCGAGGGTCGAAGGGTCGTAGTCGATCGCGACCAGGAGCACGTCCCCGGCTGGAGCGATTCGACGAAGTCGTACACCGATCGGACCTCGCTCGATACGCCGGTGGGAACCGAGAAGGTCCAGATCGTGGGAATGACGACGGCGATTCCGACGAGCAGGAAGATCCACCGGCGATCCACCGACAGGAGCCGGTCGTACCACGGCGGCTTCGCCTGGTTGCGCGCGTCCACGATGAGGCTATTCCCTCCCCATGTAGGAGCGCTCGATGCCGAGCAGCACCTTGATGCCGTACGCCACGGCCCCGAGCGCAACCCCGATCACGATCGCCCTCTTGGCGGCCATGTTGGGCACCTCGAGGATCCACCGCACGAGGTCGCGGTTCCATCCGCCGACCGGATCGGGCAGGGGCACGATCCGGAGCATCACCACGAAGGCGGTCACCAGCAGGATCCCCGCGAGGATCGTGCGGACCCTGAAGGCCCGGTACGCGGCGCTCGCGATGTAGAACGCCAGCATGGCGAACAGCGTGGCCTGGGGGCGGCGTTCAGGAAGCCGGTGGAGCCCCTGGAGGGTCGTTGGCCCACTCCCGCTCTTCAGGCCGGTGAGCACCATGACGAGGAAGCCGGCCAGGGTCACGAGCGGTACAGAAGCGCTCGCTCCTGTCGAAGCGGGCCTTGCGCACGTTCGTGCTCAGGGGACCAGATGCCGATCGGCAGGTGGCGAGGATCCCGATCACGATGATGAAGTCGTTGGCGTAGGTGAAGACGAACTCGGACGCCTGGTGGGGAACGAAATACTGGACCACCATCACGAGGCCCGTGATGAAGACGAGGAAGATCGGGAGTTCCCTCTTCATCCGTCTCTACGCGGTGCGGAAGAGCGTCACGATCCCGTCCCAGGGAGGAAGTCAGGAGCGCCGCGCCGGCCAGGATGGCCCCGATCACCTTGGCGTAGTCCTGCGCCTTGAGCGGACCCATCAGCTGCGGTTCCTGCGAGAGGGAGGCGGAGGCCGCGTACAGCTCCTCGCCGATCAGGGTGTAATCCGTGGCCGCGACGAAGAACGGGATCTGGGAGACCTGGTCGGTCCCGGAGATCTGGATCGCCCCGGTGACGCTGCCCGTCTCGGCCAGCAGGAGGCTCTCCGCGTAGAACGCTCCCATGTAGAAGTTGGTGGCGGTCTTCTCCCGCATCATCATGCCGCTCACGGCGGCGACGTAGGGGAACTGCATCGCCGTGAGTAGGTCACCGTTCGGGGCGGTAGGCTCGGGGCGCCCCGCCTGCAGGTAGGCCTCGCGGCACCACCTCCTGGGCGATCGCCATCATCACGGGGTCGCTCACGGGAACCCGGAGCGGCGTCTGGTACCCCGCGACCCGCTTCGCGATCCGCGCGAGAATCGTGAAGGCGGCGATCGAGCGCGAGGTTGCCGGCCGTGCTGGTGCCCGGGACGAACAGGATCGGCCGCCCCATCTCCGTCGCGCGTCCGATCGCCTCGTCCACGGCGAGCGATGCCCGGGATCTCGCGGATGTAGAGCGGCTTCCCCTTGCGCGAAGCGCCGATGAACCAGACGACCGCGGCGCCGAAGAGGACCGTTGCGACGAGGATGTTCGTCTTGCCCGTGTGGTACCAGTTCCCGCGGGCGATGCCGGTCGCGGGCCCGCTCCAGGCCGAAACGGACCCGTCGGCCGAACGTCCGCGCACGCGCAGCTCGATCGGGACGCCGGTCGGGACGAACTTCGGATTGGGCTTCCCCTTGAGGCTTTCGTCCTGGTCCACGTAATCGAACGACGCGCTCCCGCGCGGCGCCGACCCGACCGGATCCACGCGGCCTCGGGCGACCCGGAGGCCAGGGAGCGCGCGATCTCGTAGGCCAGCAGCCGCCCATCGTCGGGGGAGAGGCTCCAGGTGAGCCGGATGCCGTGGCCGCTGTCGTTCGGCGCGTCGGCTGCGGCGAGCCCCGTGGGAGCGCTCCACCGGAGCGCCGGCGCGGCGGGGGCGGCCTGGGCGCTTCGGTCCCGGTCTCGGCGCGGCGGTCCCGCGCTGCGGCGTGGCGCACTTATTTGCGGCGCGGCCGCGGCCTTGCGGAGCGGCGGTCCCGGTTTGCGGTGCGGCGGGGGTCCCGCCCTGCCCGGGCGGTTCCGGCCTGCGGCGCGGCAGTCCCCGATCTGCGGCGTGCAGTAGGTTTGGTGCGACGCTTGCGGTTTCCAGGGGTGCGCTCGGCGCCAAGCCTACGGACCCCAGTAAGAGGAGAGGACGAGCGCTGGATTCGCGCAGGCGCGGGAAGCCAATACGGACGCGGCGGCGCTTGGCGAGGCGCCGCCGCGGCGGCCCCCACGGGGAGCAGTTCACCCTCACGATGCGGCGAGGAGATCCCCCTTTGCGTCACTCCGCCCTCCGCAATCGCCGTAACTTACGCTGGCCCCTCGGGGGGGGTCAAGCAGGAAGACGCCGGGTCGGTGCTGCCCGCGGGGAACGAACCGCACCGCCCGCCGGACCGCAGCGGACATCATCGCGTTCCCGACCGGAGGGTGCGCGCCCCTCGCTCAGGCCGGCGGGCCGGCTCGCGGATCCCGTCCTTCTCCTCGATCCGCTGCAGGAGCCTCTCGATGTTCTCCCGCTCCTCCATGAGCGCGGTGAACTCGTCGTAGTCCTGGACGGTGAACAGGGTGTTCACGAACGGGGCAAAGAAAACCAGGACCTGGGACCCGACGTAGTTGAGCGGCTTGACCGATTCGAGGAAGAGGATCGCCGGCGCCGTCATCTTCCATTCGACGACCTTCGCGGCGAGCCTGTCGAGAATCTCCTCCTGGCGGGGCGTCAGCGGCTTCGGCTCGCGCTTGCCGGTCGCGAAGGCGTTCTTCCAGAACCCCATCGGCCTACTCGCCCTGCCCGCCATCCGCGGGCTTCTGCTCCCCGGTCTCCGGCTTCTTCTCGAACATCTCGTTGCGCCGCTGCTGGTCCTTCGCGAACCCGTCCGACGGCGTCCACGAGCCGTTGCCGAGCGAGGTCGGCCAGCTGGCGGGAGTCGGCGCCCACCAGCGCGGGCCGAAGCTCGTGACCGGCTGGCCCCATCCGCTCAGGCCGTTGCCGAAGCTCGTCGCGGGCGGGAGCGGCTTCGACCAGGTGGCGGGCGACTTGAAGCCGCTCGTCGGTTTCCAGACATCCTTGTCGTAGCCCAGCGTCGTGGTCCGGGCCGCGGGCTTCGGGAAGTCGGACTCGGCCGGCGGTGTCTCCGGGTACTCCGGGCCCTTCCCGGGGCCGAGGTAGCGGATTCCCGATCCCTCGACCGGGCGGGTCGCGTCGAAATCCTCCGGCCTCGGTCCCCTGGACCCGGGCGGACCGGCCTCACCGTAGGGCGGAGCGCCGGGAGCCGCGCCGGGCTCCCCTTCTCCCGAGGAAGTTCCATCGCGCCTGCTCGTCGCCGGGGAGCGACCCTTCGTCCGGCTGCCCTGCCTCGCGCTCCTGCTTCCTGATCGCCTCGTCCAGCATCCGGGCCAGCTCGTCCGTGTCGGTGGCCGTCGTCTAGGGCGGGGCACGAGCCGGGGACCGAGCCGGCGCCGAGGTCGGCGCCGGCGCCGAGTCCGTCTCCGATCCCTCTCGAGGACGATGTCCCGCCCGGCTTCGACCGGCGCGGCGCCCGCCGGGCCGGAGTCCCCCCTTCGCCGCCGCGGCGGCCGGGGCGCGGCTCCCTTCGCGGGCGAAGGCGCCCCGGAGGCCGACCCGGCCTGCTTCTTCGGGGCGGCGCCCGGCATGCCGGGGATCGGAGGCTCCCATTCGCTCTCCACGCAGCGGCCTTCCCCGGCTTGCCGAGCCGGAGCCAGAGGCTTCGCATCGGCGGAGGTCTTCGGCGGCGACTCAGCGCGCGGATCCCTTCCCGGCCGGATTCCCCGGGCGGAACTCGAGGAGGCTAGCGGAGCTCCCTGTGGCGCGCGGTGCGGTGGACGCCCCCTTCGTGGGTCCTGCGCCCTGCCTTGGTCTGCTGGGCCGGCGCGCCCTTGCGGGACGCTGTTCCCTTCGACGCGGGCGCAGCCGCTCCGTCGGCGCCGGTCCGGCCCGCTCCTCGGCATCCATGTCCGCGAGCGCCTTCACCGAAGCCACCTTCGACGGCTCGAAGGCGATCTCGGTGCCGTCCTCGAGAATCAGGCGGACCCGCTCGGCCTCACGGATGACGCCGATCCCGTCGAGGCTCTTCCCGTCCACGAGCGTGACCCGCGTCGGCCCGATCATGATGTTGGGACCGGGCCTGGCGGCGGGTTTCGGTGCAGGCTTTTCCGCAGGCGGCCGCGTCGGGAGCGGCCGGGGTCTCGGGCTCGGCGGCCGCGGCCGGAGGGCGGAACCCATCCATCCGGCCAGGGCCGCGGCGAGAAGCCCGAGCACGAATCGCGGGGGCCTGCGGCCGAACCGGGCGGCCGCCTGCCTCGGGTTCATGGCTTGTCCGCCCATGCCGCCATGATACGCCGCGCCCACCCCCCGGGCATCCTGTAATTCCCGGACCCATGAGGCGCCTGCGTTGCGGGATCCTTCCTCCAGGGAGGCCCCCCTTGGCCTACAATTACAGGGAGTCCGGAGGTTTCCCGGCTTGCATGCAGCCGCCGAGGCGCCCGACGGCGCCTCGCGGCTGATGGACGCACAACACCGGGGAACTGCCGGAACAGAGAAGTCCGGAGGTTCCCCGGCTTGCATGCAGCCGCCGAGGCGCCCGACAGCGCCTCGCGGCTGATGGACGCACAACGCCGGGGAACTGCCGGAGCAGATTGTCTGGAGGTTTCCCGGCTTGCATGCAGCCGCCGAGGCGCCCGACGGCGCCCCGCGGCGTGACCCAGGAGGGGCACTTCAAGAACACCGACCTCGCGACCCGCATGCGGCTGGAAGAGCTGCTCACCGAGCGGATCCTCGTCATGGACGGGGCCATGGGGACGATGATCCAGTCGTACCGGCTCGGGGAGGACGAGTTCCGCGGCGCGCAGTTCGCTGCGCACCCGCGCGACCTGAAGGGGTGCAACGATCTCCTCTCGATCACGCGCCCGGCCCTCATCGAGGAGATCCACCGCCTCTACCTCGAGGCCGGCGCCGACATCATCGAGACCAACACCTTCAACGCGACCGCCGTCTCGCTCGCGGACTACGGGCTCGAGGGGCAGGCCTACGCGATCAACCGCGCGGCCGCCGAGGTGGCCGTCCGCGCCGCGCGCGAAATGACCCGCAGGACGCCCGGCCGGCCGCGCTTCGTCGCGGGCTCGATGGGGCCGACCAACCGCACGGCGTCGCTCTCCCCCGACGTCAACCGCCCCGGGTTCCGCGCGATCGATTTCGACGCGCTCGCGGCCGCCTACTACGAGCAGGCCCGCGGCCTCGTGGACGGGGGCGTGGACATCCTCGTTCCCGAAACCGGCTTCGACACGCTGAACCTCAAGGCGGCGCTCTTCGCGATCTCGCGCTGCTTCGACGAGACCGGGCGCCGCCTGCCCGTCATCGCCTCGATCACCATCACCGACGCGAGCGGGCGCACCCTGTCGGGCCAGACGGTGCGCGCGGCCTGGATCTCGCTCTCCCACGCCGACCTTCTCGCGGCCGGCATCAACTGCGCGCTCGGCGCGCGGCGAGATGCGCCCGCACGTCGAGGAGCTGTCCGCCATCGCCCCCACGTTCCTCGCCTGCTGGCCGAACGCGGGCCTTCCCAACGAGATGGGCGGCTACGACCAGACGCCCGACGCGATGGCCGGGATCCTCGGCGGGTTCGCGCGCGAGGGGTGGCTCAACATCGCGGGCGGGTGCTGCGGCACGACGCCGGACTACGTCCGCGCCATCGCCGGCGCCGTCGAGGGCGTCGCGCCGAGGCGCCGGCCCGGCCGCTCCCCCCACACGGAGTACAGCGGCCTCGAGCCCCTGACCCTCCGGCCCGACTCGAACTTCATCATGATCGGCGAGCGGACGAACGTCACCGGCTCGCGCGCGTTCGCGCGCCTGGTCCAGGCCGGCGACTACGAGGGGGCGCTCGACGTGGCGCGCCAGCAGGTCGAGGGGGGCGCCAACATCCTCGACGTGAACCTGGACGAGGGCCTGCTCGATTCGGCCCGCGCGATGACCGAGTTCCTGAACCTCGTCGGCTCCGAGCCGGCGATCGCGCGCCTCCCGATCATGGTCGACTCCTCGCGGTTCGAGGTCCTCGAGGCGGGGCTGAAGCGGCTGCAGGGGAAGGGCATCGTCAACTCGATCAGCCTCAAGGAGGGGGAGGAGACCTTCCTCGCGCAGGCCCGCCTGGTCCGGCGCTACGGCGCGGCGGTGGTCGTGATGGCGTTCGACGAGCAGGGGCAGGCGACGACCGCCGACCGCAAGGTCGAGGTCCTCTCGCGCGCCGTCCGGATCCTGGTGGACGAGGCCGGCTTCCCGCCGCAGGACATCGTCCTCGACCCCGCGATCCTCACCGTCGCGACCGGCATCGAGGAGCACAGCGACTACGCGGTCGCTTTCCTCGAGGCCGTGAGGCGCCTCAAGGCGCTCTTCCCCGAGGTCAAGATCAGCGGCGGCGTGAGCAACATCTCGTTCTCCTTCCGGGGGAACGACGCGGTGCGCGAAGCGATGCACGCGGCCTTCCTCTACCACGCCATCGGGGCCGGCATGGACATGGGGATCGTCAACGCCGGGCAGCTCGCGGTCTACGAGGAGATCCCGACGGACCTGCTCGAGCGGGTCGAGGACGTCCTCCTGAACCGCCGCCCCGACGCGACGGAGCGGCTCGTCGCCTTCGCCGGGACGGTGAAGGGACCGGGCCGCGCGCGGGAGAAGGACGACGCGTGGCGCCGCGGCGCCGTCGAGGAGCGCCTGGCGCATGCCCTGGTGCAGGGGATCGCCGACCACGTCGAGGAGGACGCGGAGGAGGCGCGGCGCGCAGCTCGGACGCCCCCTCGCCGTGATCGAAGGGCCCCTGATGGCCGGCATGAACGTCGTGGGCGACCTGTTCGCGGCGGGGAAGATGTTCCTCCCGCAGGTGGTCAAGAGCGCGCGGGTCATGAAGAGGGCGGTCGCCTACCTGCAGCCGTTCATGGAGGAGGAGAAGCGGGCGGCAGCGCGGCCGCGGCCGGAGAGTCCCGCGCCGACGGCCGGCCCGGCGGCAGGGCCAGACCCTGTCCCCCGCCAGGGGCACGGCACGGGGCATCGCAGGCCGAAGGTGCTGCTCGCGACCGTGAAGGGGGACGTGCACGACATCGGCAAGAACATCGTGGGCGTGGTGCTCGGCTGCAACGACTACGAGGTGATCGACCTCGGCGTCATGGTCCCCGCCGCGAAGCTCCTGGAGGCCGCGCGCGGGACGGGGGCCGACCTCATCGGCCTGAGCGGGCTCATCACCCCGTCGCTCGACGAGATGGTCCACGTCGCGAAGGAGCTCGAGCGCGAGGGGTTCACGGTGCCGCTCCTGATCGGGGGCGCCACGACGAGCCGCAAGCACACGGCCGTGCGGATCGCCCCGGCCTACTCCGGCCCGGTCGTGCACGTGCTCGACGCCTCGCGCGCCGTCGAGGTGGCCGGCTCGCTGCTGAGCCCGTCGCTGCGCGAAGGGACGGTCGAGAAGAACCGCCTCGAGCAGGCGGCGACGCGCGCCGCCTGGGCCGCCCGCGAGATCCTCCCCCTCGTCCCCTACCGCAGGGCGGCCGAGATGCGGCTCGACCTCTGGTCGGGTCCGGCCGGGGCCTCGGGGAGCGCCGGCCACGCCCGCCCTGGGGTCGGGGCGGGGGCCGGGGCCGCAGCGCCCGGCCGCCTGCCGGAGTACGCGCCGCCCCGCCCCTCGTTCCTCGGCGCGCGCGCGCTCGACGCGTTCCCGCTCGACGAGCTCGTTCCGTTCATCGACTGGTCCCCCTTCTTCCACGCCTGGGAGCTCAAGGGGACCTACCCGCAGCTCCTCGACGACCCGCGCTCGGGCGCGGCGGCACGCGAGCTGTTCGACGGCGCGCGGCGGCTCCTCGACCGGATCGTCGAAGAGAGGCTCCTCACGGCCCGCGCCGTGTACGGGTTCTTCCCCGCGAACGCGGACGGGGACGACGTCGTCCTCTACGAGGAAGAGGACCGGCGGGCCGAGAAGGCCCGCGTCCACTTCCTGCGCCAGCAGCGGGTCAAGGGCGCGGGCGAGCCGCACCTGTGCCTGGCCGATTTCGTCGCCCCGAAGGGGTCGGGACGCGCCGATCACCTGGGCGCCTTCGCCGTCACGGCAGGGCACGGCCTCGAATCGCTCGTCCGCTCCTTCGACGCCGCCCACGACGACTACAACGCGATCCTCGCGAAGGCGCTCGCCGACCGGCTGGCCGAGGCGTTCGCCGAGGCGCTGCACGCGCGGGCGCGGCGCGAGTGGGGCTACGCGCCGGACGAGGCGCTCTCCCCCGCCGGGCTGCTCGCGGAGAAGTACCGGGGCATCCGCCCGGCCCCCGGCTATCCCGCCTGCCCCGACCACACCGAGAAGCGGGTCCTGTTCGAGCTGCTCGGCGCGGAGAAGGCCGCGGGGATCGCCCTCACCGGGAGCTTCGCGATGCACCCCGCCGCCTCGGTCAGCGGCTACTACTTCTCGCACCCCGAGTCGCGCTACTTCACGCTCGGCCGGATCGGCCGCGACCAGGTGGAGGCGTACGCCGCCCGCAAGGGGATGCCGGTCGCCGCGGTCGAGCGCTGGCTCGCCCCCGTCCTCGACTACGAGCCGGCGCCGTAGCGGATCAGCGCCGGATCGCGCGCGCTCTCAACTGGGAGACGCGGGCGAGCGCCGTGAAGTCCCGGTCATGGTGAAGGACCTCCAGGCCGTTCCTGATGGCGCAGGCGGCGATCAGGCAATCAACGCCCGACCGCACCGTGAGCCCGGCGCGGCGCGCCGTCCGGAACAGCTGCACGGCTTCCTCGAACACACCCTCCGTCATCGGGGATTCCACTCGAGGGAAGGCCATCATCGCTTCCCGCGCCAGGCGGTGGGCCCGGTCGTCCCGGAACCCCTGCAGGACCTCCTGGATGACGGGCAGGCAGGTCGCGACCTCATCGAGCCCGACGACGGTCTCGAGCCGGAACGGGTTCTTCCTGAAGACCTCCACCCAGACGGAGGTGTCAACGAGGACCATAACGGGTTCCCCGCTTCCCGCGCCGGGCGCGGCCTGCCGGCTCGTCCCCCCTCATCTCGGACAGGGTCCCTTCCCAGAGTCCCGAGCCGGCGAGCTCGAGAATCCGCCCCGCCTTGACCCGGCGCACGAACTCCTCGAGGGCCCGCTCGACCGCGCGCGAATAGGTCCGCTCCCCGCTCAGTCTGAGCGCCTCTTCCAGAACCTGCTCGTCGAGCACAAGATTTGTGCGTTTCATGTGTATAGCGTACGGACACCCGGCGGCCGGGTCAAGCCGGGCGAGCCTCCCCACGATCGCCGATCGAACCGGGGCCGCGGCCCGCCCGGTCAGGGCCGGGCCGGCGCCCCGCCCGCGCCGCGCGGGGGCGCCTCCCCCTTCAGAAACTCTTTGACGGTCTCGAGGTAGGCGGGCGGATAGGTCGAGGGCGGGTCGTTGTGCCGGGCGCCGGGGAGCACCAGGAACCGCCGGCCCGACAGGTCCGCCGCCTCGAAGAGGGCGCGTCCGCGGGCGATCGGCACGATCTCGTCCGCGTCGCCGTGAATGAACAGGATCGGGCAGCGGATCGCGCCGATGACCGAGGCGGCGTCGAACCGGTCGCGCAGGAACCAGCGGACCGGCAGGAACGGGTAGTGGTACGCCCCGAGCGCCGCCATTGAATCGAACGACGACTCCAGGATGAGCCTCCCCGGCGGCCGGCGCGCCCCCGCCAGCGCGGCCACGCCCGCGCCGATCGACTTCCCGTAGTAGACGATCCGCTCCGGGGGCACGCGCAGCTCGTCCGCGGCGAACTTCGCGGCCGCGAGCCCGTCCGCGACGAGCCCCGCCTCGGTCGGATTCCCGGTGCTGAGACCGTAGCCGCGATAGTCGAACAGCAGCACCTGCAGGCCGAGCCTCTCGAACGGGTCCATCAGGTCGGCCTGCACGGAGAGGTTCCCGCCGTTGCCGTGGAAGACGATGACGGTCCAGGGCGCGCCCGGGTTTCGCAGCAGCCACCCGTGCAGCGACTCGCCGTCCTCCGCGCGGAACCGCACCTCCTCGTATCCCGGGTTGGCGCGGCGCGCCTCCTCCTCGCTCCAGCGCCACGGGAAGTAGAGCAGGCTCCGCTGCCGCGCGTAGACGCCGAGGCAGAGCAGCAGGTACGCCGCCAGGGCCGCCGCCAGGACAATACCGATGCGCGACGCCGCGTGTGTCATCGGGCTCCCTCGTCGCTCCCGATCGCTCGCGATCGGAACCGCGATCCCCCACGCCCCGCACGGGCCAGGATTCGCCCGCCTCGCCATCACGGCCTGCCGGCTCATCGCCCGCCTCCTGGAGGGTTCGCCCCCGCGACCGGGCGGCACGCCGGCGATGCGCCCCTCGGCCGCCAGCCGCTCGAGCGCCTCGCGCGCGGGGGCGTAGTCGGGCCTGATCCGGAGCGATTGCCGGAACGCCTCCGCCGCGCCCGCGTAGTCCTCCTTGACGCGCGAGCAGCATCCCGACGTTGAACTGGATGTCGAACTGCGCGGGGGAGTATTTCAGCGAGGTCCGGTACGCGGCCAGGGCCTCGTCCGTCCTCCTCGACATCGCCAGGGAATGCCCGAGCTCCGTCCAGTAGGTGGGGTTCGCGGGCGCCAGCCGCAGCGCCTCGCGGTAGGCCTCGACCGCGCGCGCGTAGTCCTTCGTCTCGAGCCGGACCCGCGCGAGCTTGCCGCGCAGCGCCCCGTCGGCGGGCGCGAGCGCGACCGCCCGCTCGAGCGGCGCCGCCGCATCGGGAAGGCGTCCCCCGATCCGGTACAGGTCCGCCAGGAGCTCCTCCTTCTTGACCTCCTCCTCGCGCGAGAACGAGAGGCCCGCGAGCAGGCGCTCCGCATCGGCGTCGCGGCCCCGGCTCCGGTAGATCTGCGCGAGCGTCCCGCGCGCTTCGCGGTCGGAGGGGAACGCGGCGCGGGCGCGCTCGAGGTAGGCCGCGGCGTTGTCCACCGAGCCGAGGAGCAGGAAGGACTTCGCCATCCCGAGCGTGTACCACGGCCTGCCCACGCCGCCGATCGCCGCGCGCCAGCCCCGGGGCGTCTCCTCCGGCTCGGGCCCGCGCGGCGTCCAGGGCTTCGCGGGATCCACCCGGTACTTCCTGATCAGCTCCGCGTGGGCCGGGATATCGCGCACGAAGACGAGATCGCGCTCGTCCACGTGCACCAGCGCCCAGCGCGGCGACAGCTGGACCAGCGCCGCCAGCGATGCCGAGCGCTCGCGGTGGAGCAGGGCCGTGTTGATTCCCCAGCGGTCCGCGAACGCGTCCCATCCTCGCCCGCCGCCCGCGACGGCGAGGTACTCCCTGATGAACGGCTCGCCGTAGACCTCGTTGCGCCCGTCGATGAAGACCGGGAACCGCCCCTGCGCCTTCCAGGCGAGGTACGACCCGTCGGACATCTCCTGGAAGAGCTGCGGCGTCGCCCCGGACCCGAGCAGGAACTCCGTCGCGCTGCGCGGGTAGCTCCAGGGCGCGACGCCCAGCCCGAACGCCTGCTCCGAGCCCTGCGAGATCGCGTAGCGGTCGGTGGCGACGTACCAGGCGCCCGCGAGCGCCGCGACGAGAAGGACGCCCCGCGCGGCCGCGTTCGCCGCCGGCGGGATCCGCAGCGCGAAGGGAGCCGGGGCGCTCAGGTCCCCCGATGGGGCCTGCCGCTCTTCAGTGCGTCCTCCCGCGCCGCCCGCCTGGTTCCTGTCGTCTCCGCCCCCGGCGCGTCCCGCTTCACGACCCGCGGGCCTCCTGTCCTCTCCGCCCCCGGCGCCGTGCGTGCGGGCCTCCGCCGTGGCGCCCATCCACTCTTCGACGTTCCTGAGCGACGCCCAGGTCGCCACGAAGGCGAACAGGGCCATGTTCCGGACCGACTGCCCCGCCAGGTAGAGGAAGGCGCCCCAGACGATCAGCCTGGACGGGTCGGTCCGCCGCCGGTTCAGCAGGAACGCCACCGCCGAGACGACGACCAGCGCGGCCCAGGCCCACAGCTCCCAGCCCCAGGCCTCCCGCGCGAACGGGCTTCGGAGCTCCTCGATGGCGCGCCCGACGAGGCTCCCGGCGTGCATCTCGCGCCACAGGAGGAGCGGAAACGCCGCGCCGCGGAGCCCGTACGGATTGACCAGGCAGGCCGCGGTCACGAGCGCCGCGAGCAGCGCCTGTCGCCCGATGCCCACAGCCCGCTCCCCTGCGCCGCCTTCCTGGCGGCCCGCCGCGCTTCCCTTCCTCCCACCACCGTCCGCAGTCGAGGGTACCCTCCCCTTCTTTGGAGAGTATCCGCGCCCGCCAATCCGGGCGGCGCTCCAACCTGACCTGCCGAGGACGCGCTCCGCCACCCCTCCGGCGACGAACAGCCAGGCGATCACAGGGCCGAGCGCGAAAAGGGTGTGCGTGTTGGTCCAGATCACCTGTGCGAGCGGCAGCGCCCAGACGGCCCGCGGCGCCGCCCCGCGCCGGTGCCGGTCGAGCACGGTCACGAAAAGGGCGACCATCAGGAACGACACGAGCTCCGGGCGGACGATGAACCGGCCCGAGGCCGACCAGATCGCGAGGATCAGGATGAGCGCGCCGGCGGGAGCGCCGGCCGCGCGGCGCGACGGCGCGATCACGATCCACCCCGCCGCGGCCAGGATCGCGGTCTGCGCAAGGATCAGCAGCGCCGGTCCCCCGAGGCTCCAGCCGAGGTACGAGAGCGCGAAGAAGAGCCAGCGCACCTCGATCCACTCGTGCCCGCGCACGCTGTAGCTCAGGTCGTCCAGCCGGGGCACCGAGCCGTGCTGGACAACCCACTGCCCCGTCCGCAGCTGCCACCAGAAATCGGCGCTCCAGATCTGCTGGATCGAGAGGGCGAGAAACAGCAGGGCCACGCCGCCCGGCAGGGCCCATCGCAGGGATCGGTCCCACGAATCCGCCGGACCCGCCGGGTTCATGCGCGCCACCTCTGCCATTCGGCCCGTCGGGGCCGCCCGCACGGCGCCGTCCATCCGTTCCTTCGACCCGCGAGGCATGGCGCCTACATTCTCACCGCCCGCCGCGGCCGCGCAAGAGGCCGGAGGCCGGGCGCGGACAGCGCGGGCGGGCGGGGGTTCCCGTAGAATGACGGTCCGATGGCCGATCGGTCCAGGCGCAGGAGCGGCGGGAACCCGGGCACGCGTCCGGATTCCAGCGGGCGCGGCAGCGAGCTGCCGGCCGGGGTCGCCCGCCTGCTGACGATGGGCGCGGTCGCCGCGGTCATCCTGTTCTTCGCGCTCGTGCGGGTGCGGTTGGCCGACGTGCCGCTCGAGCGCGACGAGGGCGAGTACGCCTACGCCGGACAGCTGATCCTGCAGGGGGTTCCCCCCTACCTGCAGGCGTACAACATGAAGTTCCCGGGGACCTACTACGCGTACGCCCTGATCATGGCGCTGTTCGGCCAGACCCCCTCGGGGATCCACCTGGGGCTGCTGCTGGTCAACGCGGCCACGACCCTGCTCGTTTTCTCGATCGGGCGGCGCCTGAGCGGGGACTTCGCGGGCGCGATCGCGGCCGCCGCTTTCGGCCTGCTCTCGATCGACCGGTGGGTGATGGGCGTCTTCGCGCACGCGACGCACTTCGTGCTGCTTCCCGCGCTGGCGGGCCTGTACCTGCTGCTGCCGGGCCGGGGCCCGCGAAGGGCATGGAGGCTCCTGCTGGCCGGGGCGCTCCTCGGGCATCGCCGTCCTCATGAAGCAGCACGCCGTGTTCTACCTGCCGCTGGGAGCGTTCCTGCTTCTCGCGCGGGGGGACGGCGCGGAGTCCGCGTCCGAGGGCCGCTCGCGGGGGCCGGCCGGGCCTTCTTTCTCCGCCGCGGCCCTGCGCGAGGCCATGCCCGCCGTCGCGCTCCTCGCGGCCGGCGCCCTGGCCCCGTTCGCGCTCCTGTGCGCCCTGTTCCTGTGGCAGGGGGTCCTCGGCGCCTTCTGGTTCTGGACCTTCCAGTACGCGCGCGAGTACGTCTCGGAGATCCCCCTGTCCGGGCGCGCCGGAGATGCTCGCGTTCGGCTGAACCAGGTGCTCCGGGCGAGCCTGCCGCTCTGGCTTCTCGGCGGGACGGGCCTGATCGCGCTCTTCGCTTCGCGCCGCAGGCCCGCCGAGAGGCTGTTCCTGACCGGGCTCCTCGCGGCCTCCTTCCTCGCGGTCTGCCCCGGCTTCTACTTCCGCGAGCACTACTTCATTCTCCTTCTGCCGGCGATCGCCCTCCTGGTCGGGATCGCCTTCGACGCGCTCGGCGGGCTTCTCGGCCGGGCGCTCCCCGGGATCGGCGCCCGGCTCGCCGCCGCGGCCGCCTTCGCCGCGGTCGCCGCCGTCCTCCTCTACCTCCAGCGCGACTTCCTCTTCACGATGACGCCCCGCGAGCTGAGCCGGACACGCTACGGGAGCAACCCGTTCATCGAGGCGGTCGAGGTCGGCCGGGAGCTCGCGAAGCGGACCGCGCCCGGGGATCGCATCGCGGTCCTCGGCTCGGAGCCGGAGATCTACTTCTACGCGAACCGCCGCTCCGCCACCGGCTACATCTACACCTACCCGCTGATGGAGCCGCAGAAGTACGCCGCGCGGATGCAGGGGGAGATGATCCGCGAGATCGAGAAGGCGAATCCGAAGTTCCTCGTCTTCGCGAAGATCGCCGCATCCTGGCTCCCGCGGCCCGACTCCGACAAGAGAATCATCGAATGGGGCGAGCGGTACGTCACGAACTGCTTCGACCTCGTCGGGATCGCCGACATCTACTCGAAGGAGACACTCCGCCATCCTCTGGGACGAGAAGGCGCGCGGGTACCAGCCGCGCTCCCAGGCGCTGCTGTACACCTTCCGGAGGAAGAGCGACGCCCCCTGTTCGGCCGGCGGATAGGCCGGTCGGCATCGTGCCGTCCAGCGCGGTCGCTGATCGAGCCGGCGGCGGGAACGCATCGGAGACGATGAGGCGCCGGCGACGCGGGCGACGCGGGAATCGATGAGGCGCCGGCGACCCGGGCCGCCGTCCCAAATCCGCCGCTCACCGGCGCCGGACCGCCGTTCGCCGGTCGGGCGCAGACTTCGCCCCTTCCGCGGTCGTATGGTGAGCGCGAGACCGCGGGAACCCGCGGCGGGAGGATGCGATGAAGCGCTCGAACAGGAACCTCAGGATCTCCAGGATCTTTCTCGGCGTGGCGGTGATGCTCGTGGGGGCGATCCTGCTCGCCGACCGGCTCGACCTCGCGGACACGCGCTCGTGGTGGCGGCTGTGGCCGGTCCTCGTGATCGGGCTCGGCGTCGAGAAGGTGGTCCAGTCGTGGGACACGCCGGAGCGGGGCTCGGGAGGCTGGCTGGTCTTCACGGGGCTCTGGCTCCTCGGCGTGAACTTCCACGTCTACGGGCTGACCTACCACAACTCGTGGCCGCTCCTCATCATCGGCCTCGGCCTGGCGATGATCTGGAAGTCCCTCTTCCACCATCGAGCCGGGCACGGAGGCAGAGGGATTGCCCGGGACAGGCACGGCGGGGACCGGGCCGGCGGGCCCGGGGATGCGATGGCGCCGGCCCGATGGACCCCGGCGCCGCGGAGGGGAACCATGCCCGCTAAGGTGAGCCGCGTGTACGGGATCCACCTGCGATCGAGCCTGTTCTTCGGCGTGATCGTGGTCTGCATCGGAGCCGTGTTTCTCCTGGACAACCTTCACATCCTCGAGGCGGACCGGATTCTTCCCTGGTGGCCCGCCCTGCTGATCGGGCTCGGGTTCGCCAAGCTCCTGGACCCGAGCCTCTCGGGCACCCGCATCGGCGCCGTCATCTGGATCCTCGCGGGCTCGCTCCTGCTGGCGTCCAACCTCGACCTCGTTCCCTGGAGCATCGGGGACCTCTGGCCGGTCCTGCTGATCCTCTTCGGCGCCTGGATCGCGATGCGCGGGTTCGGGCTCGGCCGCCCGCGGGGCGATCTGCCCGAGCCGCAGGCCGTGATGAACGATTTCGCCATGATGGCCGGCCTGACCCGCAAGAACTCCTCGAAGGAGTTCCGCGGCGGGGAGGCGACGGCGATCATGGGCGGGGCGGAGATCGACCTGAGCGAGGCCGAGCTCGCCGGGGGCGAGGCGGTGCTCGACCTTTTCGCGATGTGGGGCGGGATCGATATCATCGTCCCGGGCGACTGGACGGTGGAGAACCGGGTGACGCCCCTGCTCGGAGGGGTCGAGGACAGCCGCAAGACGGTCGGGAAGGACCCCGCCAAGCGGCTCGTTCTCAGGGGATTCGCGGTCATGGGCGGGATCGAGATCTCGAACTGAATGCACCCGATCCTCACACGGGGGCGCCTGCGCCTCTACCTGGCGGCCTGGGTTCCCGCCGGGCTCTTCATGGCCACGATGGCCGGCGTGGCGGGCGGGCGGGGATGGGTCGAGGCGCTCGCCCTCACGCTCCCGCTCGCGCTCGTCCTTGCCTTCGTCTGCCTCGGATCCTGGTCGCTCTGCCGCGCGATGCCGCTCGGGCGGACCGGCTTCGGGCGCCTCGCCGCCGCGCACGCCCTCGCGGCCGCGCTGTCGAGCGGGCTGTGGGTGCTCGTCGGCGCCGCCTGGGCCCGGGCCCTCGGCCGGATCCTCTCCGATCCCGGCGCGGGGACGCGCTACGCGCGGGACCTCCCGGTCTTCTTCGCCGCGGGGATCTTCCTGTTCATCCTGGTGGCGGCGGTCCATTACCTGCTGATCGCGTTCGAGGCCTCGCGCGCCGCGGAGAAGCGGGCGCTCGAGGCGCAGGTCCTCGCGCGCGAGGCGCAGATGAAGACGCTCACCGCGCAGGTGAACCCGCACTTCCTCTTCAACAGCCTGAACGCGATCAGCGCCCTGACCGGCTCCGATCCTGCGGCGGCGCGGCGCATGTGCGTCATGCTCGCCGGCGTGCTCCGCTCGAGCCTCGCGCTCGGCGCGCGCGAGCGGGTGACGCTGGCCGAGGAGCTGGCCCTGGTCGATTCCTTCCTCGCGGTCGAGCAGGTCCGCTTCGGCGAGCGGCTCTCGGTGGCGAAGGAGGTCGGCCCGGAGGCGGGGCGGTGCCTGGTCCCTCCCCTGCTGCTGCAGCCGCTCGTCGAGAACGCGGTGAACCACGGGATCGCCCACCGGCTGGAAGGCGGGACCGTGCGGATCGGGGCGCGGAGCGAGGGCGGGCGGCTCGAGCTCGCCGTCGCGAACGAGGCGGACCCGGACCGGCCCGCCAGCCGGGGCCAGGGGCTCGGCCTCGCCAACGTGCGGGCGCGCCTCGCGGCGCTCTACGGGCCGGCCGCGCGGATGGAGATCGCGGAGCAGCGCGACCGCTTCGAGGTCCGGCTGAGCCTGCCGGCGGAAGCCGGCCTCGACGGCATGCTGCCGGAGGGGTCATGACCGGCGCCCGCGGGACCGAGGCTGCGCGCCCTGATCGTGGATGACGAAGCGCTCGCGCGCCGCGTCGTGCGCGACCAGCTCGCCGGGCATCCCGACATCGAGGTCGTCGGCGAATGCGCGAACGGTTTCGAGGCGGTCAAGGCGGCAGCGGAGACGAAGCCGGACCTGATCTTCCTCGACATCCAGATGCCGAAGCTCGACGGCTTCGAGGTCCTCGAGCTGCTCGAGCAGCCGGTCGAGGTCATCTTCATCACGGCGTTCGACGAGCACGCCCTGCGCGCATTTTCCGTCCACGCCGTGGACTACCTGCTCAAGCCGTTCAGCCCGGAGCGGTTCGCCGAGGCGCTCGACCGCGCGCGCGAGAGGCTCGGGAGGAAGGCGGAGCCCCCGGACCGGAGCGCGCATTCACCCCGAAAAGCGGATCCGGGACGAGGCGCCGTCCCATCCGCGCGGATCCCCCGCGCGCGCGCGCGACGACAGGGGCGCCGCTCGCGGCGGCCGGGTGCCCGTGCCGCCCGAGCGCCCCGCCGCGCGGTCGCTCGCGGCGGCGGCGCGCGCCCCGGGGACCTGGCTCGCCCGGGTGCTCGTGAAGGACGGCGCGAAGGTCACCGTCCTCCCCGTCGGGACGATCGACTACATCGAGGCGCAGGACGACTACATCGAGATCCGCAGCGGCGGGCGGAGCCACCTCAAGCAGCAGACCCTGGCGGACATCGAGACCGACCTCGACCCGGCCCGCTTCGTGCGGATCCACCGCTCCTACATCCTGAACGTCGAGCGGATCGCGAGGATCGAGCCGTACGCGAAGGACAGCCGCGTCGCCGTCCTCGCCGACGGCACCCGCCTCCCCGTCAGCCGCGCCGGCTACCAGAGGCTGCGCGAGCTGCTCTGAGCGGCAGGGGCACCCCGCGCGCCCCGACCAGGGTGGCGCCGTCTGCCGGATGACAGATGGGCGATGGTGGAAGCGGGCGCCTATTTCTTCCGGGTGAGCTCGAACTTCTCGGTCTCCTTCTTCTTGCCGCCCTCCCAGAAAACCCAGTCGGTCCTGATGTTGTCGTCGTCAACGAAGATGATCGTGGCGTCGTGCATGTGCCCTTCGCCGGGAGAGGCGAGGTTCGTCGCCTTGACGAACTTGAACTGGAGCTCGCCCGCGGGCCCGCCGGGGGTCGCCTTCATCGTGGGAGCGTTGCCCGCGGCGCAGTAATGGGTCAGCAGCAGGTTGTCCCCGTCGAGCGTGTAGACCGTCACCATCTCATGGTCAGTGCCGGGCAACATCGTCTCGACGACCGCGCTGCCGGCCGCGGAGACCTTGTAGACGACCGCCACCTTGCCGTCCCCGCCCTTCATGACCCACTCACCGGACAGCTTCTTCAGCCGGTCGAACTGGGCCTGCATCTTGCTCGTCTTCGCCGGGGCCTTCATCTCCCCTTTCCCCTCGGCCTTCGCTTCCGCCAGGGCGGCTCCTCCGACGGCGAGCGACAGCGCCACGACCAGCGCCCCGAACAGCATCATCCTCTTGGTCATTCTCGTTCTCCTTTTGAGCTCATTGGCTGCGGTCCATCCTGTACGGAATGGGCCGCATTATGTTTCGGGGCGGGCAGGACGGCAACCAACCGGGCTCAGCGCGCGCTGTCCGCGCCGGCCCCGGCCCCCCTCCGCTCCCGGCGCGTGTTGGTTGTAGGATTCCCGCGGCCTTGCATCAAGGGCCGCGTGACGAATCCGCGAAGGGCGCGTCTATTCCAGCTGACCCGGCTCGTTCGGAGCCGGCGCCCCTGCCTGCGCGGCGTCACACAGACCTGTTGAGGAGAACGTCATGTCCGTGCCTTCCGCCCTCCGACGATACCGACTGCTTCCCGTTCGCGATCGCCGTTCTCGCCTGCGCCTCGGGGGCTCCCGCCTTCGCGGCGGCGTCCGCCGCGGCGGCGCCGAGATCCCGATCACGGGCCGCGTCCTGGGCCCGAAGGGAGCGCCCGTCGCCGAGGCGGAGGTGCTGCTTCTTCCCTCGCTCGATCCGGTGAAGCAGGCCCGCCTGGCGGAGTCCGGGGATCCGGCCCCCACGGTCGCGACCGCGGGCCAGGCGGCCGGCGCCGGGAAAGGGGGCGCGACCCCGGCCGGGGGAGCCGGCGCCCCCAGGCCCGCGGCACGGGTCCTGGCGGACCCGGCCGGGAATTTCCGGCTCGCCGCGCCGGCCCCGGGCCTCTGGACCGTGCGGATCCAGGCCCCCGGGTTCGTCCCGATCGAGGCCGCCCTCGAGCCCCTGATCGAGCCGGTCGATCTTCCCGACGCCTCGCTCGCCCCCGACGCCGGGCTCGCTCGTGAGGGTCGTCAGGACCCGACGGGCAGCCGGTCCCCGGCGCCCGGGCGCGCCTCGCCCCCCCGAACGAGCCGCGCTTCTTCCGCGCGCAGGGATCCCCCTGGCAGCCGGCGCCCCGGACGGCGATCACGGGGCCCGACGGCTCGGCCCGCCTGGCGAACGGCGAAAACGAGCGGGCCGTCCTGACGGTCTCCGCGCCGGGGCTCCTGGCCCAGGAGCGGCGCGGCCTGCGCGGCACCTCGGTCTCCGTGAAGCTGGCCGCGGGACAGGTCCGGACCCTGAAGGCGGTTTCCGCCGACGGGGCCGCGGCGCAGGGTGTCCTCGTCCTCGCCTCCGCGCTCGACCACCCGCTCGGCTTCACCGACGCGGCCGGGCTTCTCACCCTCGCCGTCCCCGCGACGGGATCCCTCGCGGTCGAGCTGGTCGCGGCGGACGGGCGGCGCGCCGTGGGAACGATGGCCGCTTTTCCCGCGGCGGATTCCACCGCCGGAGCCGCCGATGCGAATCCGCTCCGGCCGCCGGTTCGCGGTCCGATCCCGCGGGCGCCGAGCCCGCGCGCCCGGCGCGAAACGCCCCCGCCCCCGCCCCGCGTCTTCACCCTCCCCGAGCGGCAGGCGGTCCGCGGGCGGCTGATCGACGCGCGCGACCGGCGGGCGATCGCCGGGGGTCTCGTCTGGATCGACGGCGAGCTGGGCGGCGCATCGCTGACCGACGCCTCCGGCTCGTTCTCGCTGCGCGGCCCGGTGGGGCGCAGCATCTGGCTCGCCGCGGGGGCGCCCGGGTACATGCGCCCCGATCCGGTTTCGTTCCTCCTCGCGGCCGACGCGCGCCCGGGACCGACGATCGCGCTGCGCGCCGGCGCGGCGATCGAAGGGACGGTCCTCGACGAGAGCGGCCGCCCCGTCGCGGGCGCCCAGGCCTCGCTCGAGGAGCACCACGACGAGGGGCGCATGATCATCCGGATCGGCCGCGACGACTCGCTCGCGCGGGCCGTCACGACCGCGCGCGGCACCTTCCGCCTGAGCCCGGTCGATCCCGCGAAGCTCTACGACCTCAAGGTCCGCGCCGCCGGGTTCGCGCCCGCCAGCCAGCCGATCGCCGGCCTCGAGGCGCGCCGCACCATGGGCGGGCTGAGGATCGTGCTCGACCGCGGCCAGGCGATCACCGGCCTCGTGACGGACGGCGACGGGCGCCCCGTGCGGGACGCCGACGTGTCGGTCCGGCCGGCGCGCAAGGCGCCGGCGGGCCCGGGCCGCATGGTGATGATCGGCGGGCCGGGCGGGGGCGCGGCGCCGCCCGTCAAGGGAACCACCGGCGAGGACGGCCGGTTCAGGATCGCCGGGCTGGCCGCCGGGACCTACGACGTGGAGGTCCGCAAGGCCGGCTTCGCGAAGAAGCCGGTCGCGGGCGTCGAGGTGACGAAGCGGTCCGAGCCGGTCGATCTCGGCGCGATCGCGCTCGAGCCGGGACAGAGGATCTTCGGCTTCGTGAGCGCGCCGGACGGCACGCCGGTCGAGGGGGTCGAGATCTCCCTCGCGCCGGCCGCGGCCGGGCCCACCATGGTCCTCGCCGGCAGGCCGATGGACCGCCAGGCCCCGGTCGCCGTCTCGGCGCCCGACGGGTCGTTCCAGGTCGAGGACCTGCGCGCCGGCGAGCCGGTGGCCCTTTCCTTCAACCTCGCCGGCTGGCTCCCCGGCCGGGAGAACGTCCCCGAGGTGCCGCGCGCGGAGCCGGTGCTCGTCACGCTCAAGCCCTCCTCGCGGGTGAGCGGCACGGTCCTCGGCCCCGACCGCAAGCCGGTCGCGGGGGCCGAGGTGAACCTCTCGCGCAGCATGGGCGGCGGGATCGGCGGCGAAGCGTTCCGCATGATCACCCGCGAGGGGGCCACCGCGGACGACGAAGGGCGGTTCGAGTTCAAGAGCGTCAGCCCCGGGACGATCAGCCTGAGCGCCGGCGCCGCGGGATGGCAGGACGCGAAGCTCGACGGGATCGAGGTCCCGCAGGGGAAGGACGTCGAAGGGCTCGAGCTGCCGCTCAAGCGGGGCGCCTCGATCTCGGGCCGGGTGCTCGCCCCCGACGGGCGTCCGGTCATCGGCGCCCAGGTCGGCCCGGTCACCGACGATCCCGACCCGATCCGCATGGGCGGGGCGATGTCCGACGGGGACGGCTGGTACCGGGTCGACGGGCTCGCGCCGGGACGCCTCTCGATCGAGGCGACGCACGACGATTACGTCCGCACCGTGAAGGAACTCGAGGCGCGGCCGGGCAGCAACGCGCTGAACCTGCAGTTCGAGGGCGGACAGGAGGTCTCCGGGACCGTCACCGACTCCGCGGGAGCGCCGATCGCGGGGGCCTGGGTCCGCCTCGCCGCCGCCGGGCGCGACTGGGGCGGCCCCGAAACGAAGAGCGGCGCCGACGGCTCGTTCAAGTGCGCCGGCGTCGGGGACGGCGACTACGCGGTGCAGGCCGGGCGCGAGGGGTTCGCGCCCTCCGACGGGGAGACGCGCGTGCAGGTCGCGGGCAAGCCCGTGACGGGGCTCAGGGTGTCGCTCGGCGCCGGCGGGTCGATCGTCGGCACGATCAGCGGCCTCGATCGCGAGAAGCTCGCCCAGGTCGACATCCGCGCCGGGAGCGCGGGACGGGGCGCGCCGCAGAGCGCGGCCCCCGACGCGCGCGGCGACTACCGCCTCGAGCACCTGCTCCCCGGCACGTGGACCGTGACGGCGTCGGTCCCGGACACGGGCCAGCAGGCGCGCGGGCAGGTCACCCTCGAGCCGGGCGCCGCCGAGGCTCGCCTCGATCTGCAGTTCGGCCAGGGGCTCACGCTCTCGGGGCGCGCCCTGGCCGGCGATGCCCCCGTGACGGGGGCCGTGCTCTACGCGCAGGGAACCGACATCGACCACTCCGGCTGGGGCCGCACGGGGGCCGACGGCGGCTTCCGCATCGAGGGGCTCGCGGCGGGCTCCTACCGGGTGGAGCTGCGGCAGTGGGAGACGGGCCTCTCCCACGACGAGACCGTCGAGCTGTCGGGGAGCCGCGAGGTCACGCTGCGGATCCCGACCGCGAAGATCGCGGGCCGCGTCGTGGACGGGACCGACCGGCGCGGCGTCTCCGGCGCGACGGTGACGCTCGCTCGCCCCGGCGAGACGGAGGCGCGCGGGCCGCTCCAGGCGCGCAGCGCCACGAGCGACCTCGACGGGCGCTTCACGCTCGCCAACGTCCCGGACGGCCAGTGGACCCTCACCGCGAACCGCGGGGGGTACGCCGCCGCCGGCGCCGACGTCAGCGTCGATTCGGGCAGCGACGTGGACGGCGTCACGATCGCGCTCGATGCGACCGACGGGCTCGTGCTCGAAGCGCGCCTTCCCTCCGGGCGCGCGCCCGACTCCGTGGACGTCGCGGTCCTCGACGGCGGCGGCAGGGCGGTCCTGTCGGGCTCCTATTCGACCGGCGAGAACGGGCGCGTGCGCCTGTCGAGCGTCCCGGCGGGAACCTGGGACATCGCCGTGGGCGCCATCGGGTCCGGGACGATGAACCTGCGCGCGAGCGCCCCCGGCCCGCCCCTCCCGGTCCTGCTGCCTCCCGCCTGCACGCTCAGGATCACCGTGCCGGCGCTCGCGGGCTCGGCGACCGCCGCGACCGCGCGGATCCTGGGGGCGGACGGCCGGCCGTACCGCGCGCTCGGCTGGATGGGCGAGCCGACCTCGCAGTGGCGCCTCGCCGCCGGGCGGCTCGAGCTCGACACGCTCCCTCCCGGGACCTGGACGGTGCAGGTGACGGCGGCGGACGGACAGTCCTGGTCCGCCACGGCGACGACCCAGGCGGGCGCCGCCGCGGAGGCGACGCTGCGCTGACGGACTCTGCCTCGCGTGCGGTGAGCCGCTCCCGGCCGAACCAGGCTGGTCCGGAAGCGCGACGGCGGCGGCGCCCGGACGATCCCGCGAAGAGGGGTGCCCGAGCGGCAGGGAACCCGTCACCAGACTTCGCAGGGCTTCGGGCGGACGAGCGGCTGGCCCGGCTTGCACGCGAAGGCGGCGGCGAACTCCGGCATGTTCGAGACCACGCCGTTGATCCGGTGGATCCCCGGCGAGTGCGGATCGGTCATCGCGGACACGCGCAGGTTCTCCGGCCGGTCGTTCTCGCAGGTCCACTGAGCGAAGCCGACGAAGAACCGCTGCTCGGGGGTCAACCCGTCGGCGGGAGCCAGGGTCTTCCCCGCCGTCGCGTCCTTCCACGCGTGCCAGGCGAGGATCTCCCCGCCGAGGTCGGCCACGTCCTCGCCGAGGGTCAGCCGGCTGTTGATCCGGATGTCGTCCACGATCGTGTACTGCGCGTACTGCTCGACGATGCAGGCAGCGCGCTTCTCGAACTCGCGGGCATCCTCCTCGGTCCACCAGTCGTGCAGGTTCCCCTTCGCGTCGAACTGCCGGCCCTCGTCGTCGAAGCCGTGGATCAGCTCGTGCCCGATGGTGCCGCCGGTGTTGCCGTAGTTGGGCGCGTCGTCCATCCGCGTGTCGAACAGGGGGGGCTGCAGCACGCCCGCCGGGAAGTTGATGTCGTTCATCGAGCCGTTGTAGTAGGCGTTGACCTCCGGCGGCGTCATCCCCCACTCGCCGCGGTCCACCGGCTTGCCGATCTTCGCGAGGACCCGCTTCGTCTCGAACCCGGAGGCGCGCTCGAGGTTCCCGGGGAAATCGCCCCGGCGGATCTCGAGCGTCGAGTAGTCGCGCCAGACGTCCGGGTAGCCGATCTTGTTGCGCACCGTCGCGAGCTTCCCGAGGGCCTGCGCCTTGGTGGCCTCGCTCATCCACGCCAGGGCCGCGGACCCGGTCGGCCATCGCCTTCTCGATCCGCTGCGCCATGTCGAGCGCCTTCTCCTTCGTCGCGGGCGGGAAGGTCTTCTCGACGAAGACCTGGCCGAGCGCCTCGCCGAGGTCGCGATCCACCCAGCCGACGCACCGCTTCCAGCGCGGGGCGATCGCCTTCACGCCCCGGAGGTACCGGCGGTTGAAGTCGAAGCTCTCCTCGACGAAGGCGGCGGAGAGGTACGGGGCCCGGTCGGCGACGAGGTGCCAGCGCAGGTACGCCTTCCAGTCGGAGAGCGAGGTCTTCCGAAGCCGCGACTGCAGCTCCTTGAAGAAGCCCGGCTCGGTGACGTTCGCCTCCGTGACGCCGGGCGCGCCCAGCGCCTCGAGGTACTCCTTCCAGCGGAACGAGGGCGTCAGCGCCTGCAGCTCGGCCACCTTCATCATGTGGTAGATCTTGTACGGGTCCCGCTGCTCGACGCGCGTCAGCGAGGCCTTCGCCAGGGCCTTCTCGAGCTTCATGATCCGCTTCGCCTCCCGGGCGGCGGCGCGGGGCTCGTCGCCCGCGAGGATGAGCAGCTTCCGCACGTGCTCGAGGTAGCGCCTGCGGGTCTCGGAGGAGCGGGAGTCCCGCTTCACGTAGTAGTCGCGGTCGGGCATGCCGAGACCGCCCGCGAACGCCCACGCGATCACGCGGTCCGAATCCTTGGGGTCCTGGTCCGCGCTGAAGCCGAACATCGCGCTCCCGCCCGTCCGCCCGGTGCAGCCGTCCGAGGAGCGCGGGGATCTCCTCGGCGCCCGTAAGGGCCTCGATCGCCTTGAGCTCGGCCTGGAGGGGGGCCGCGCCGGCCCGCTCGATCGCGGCTTCGTCCATGCATGCGGCGAAGTAGTCCCCGATCTTCTGGCGGTTCGGGCTGCGCGACGGGTCCGGTGCGGACGCCTCCTGCAGGATTCCCCAGAGGTACTGCTGGTTCTCGTCGTGGAGCTTGCCGTAGACCCCCCAGGAGGCCTGGTCCGGCGGGATCGGGTTGTTCTTCATCCAGCCGCCGCACGAGAACGTGTAGAGGTCCACGCACGGGTCCACGCTCCGGTCCATGGCGGCCGGATCGAGGCTCGGGCTGTAGGGCAGCTCCGTCAGGGGGCGCGGGGCCGGGGCGGAGGCGGGACCCGCAGCGGGGGCCGACGTGGGCGCCGATCCCGCGGCCGGGGGGGAACCGGCGGCGGCGGCCACTTTCGCGACCGGGGTGGAAGTGCCGTCCGGCGCCGCGGCGGCGGCCAGGGTCACGAAGGTCAGGAGCACGACGGAGGCAAACGCGAGTCCACGGATCGTCACGGGCATGGTCCTTTCCTGGAACGATGAACGGGGCCGGTCAGGTTACCGCATCCGTGCGTCCGCCGCGAATGAGGGAGCGAGGCTCTGTGGGGAGCGGTCACTTCCGGATGACCAGGGGCGGATCGCCTGGTACGACTCCTCGCCGGCGAGGCGCGCCAGGAGCTTGTAGGGGCCGGACTCGAGGCGCGGGGGAATCCAGACCCTCGTCCGCCCGTTCTCCGCTTCCGCGAGAAGCGGAACGCCCCCGCGCCAGACCCGGTCCCCGAGCTTCGGATCCGGGTACGGGCGGTCCGGACGGGAGGAGTCCTCGAGGAAGAACTCCAGGGGCCGGGCGAGCCGCGCGAACCACTGCGCCGGCGGATGGACCACGGCGTCCGGGATCCGCTCCCAGCGCCCCGCGACGATGCCGAGAACCTGGACCACGAGCTCGACGCGCCGCCCGTCCTGCGCGCCCGTGGCCACGCCGAACCCCACGTGGGTGGCCTCGATCGCGAGGAGGTTCTCGCGGTGCCCCTTCGACACGAGCCATCCCTCCACGGCGCGCTCGGCCCGGATGGCGACGTTCGACGAAACCTCCCCGTCCGACCGCATGATGTTCTCGCGCGCCCCGAGAACGATCGCGAGCGGCGCCCACCGGACGATGCGGTCGGCCGGCTCGTTTCCCTCGGGGGAGCGATGGTCGAAGTAGCCCCGCTGCAGCATGTCCTCCGCGTGGGCCTGCGCCGCCACGGAGAGGTCGTCCGAGAGGATCACCCCCTTCAGGCCCTTGTCCGCCCGGATCCGGTTGGTCTCGTCGGCGAGCGCGGCGACCATCGCCTCCCGCTCCGAGCGCCCGGACCGGGCCGGCGGCGCGGGCAGCGGCGCTGACGAAGACGACGTGGCCGGGGCCGAAGCGGCGCCCGGGGCGGAAGAAGCCGGCAGTGTGGCCGGAGCCGGAATCCGCCCCGTCGCAGCGGGGGGCGTGGCGGAGGCGCCGGCCCGGCCTGCTCCCGGCCGTGATCGGCAGGGCGGCCGGCCCGACAAAGCGATGATGCCCGGCAGCTCCGGCCGTGATCAGCAGGGCGAGGGCAACGCGGCCCGGCAGCCCGGCCGGCAGCAGCAGGGCAGAGGGCAACGCAGGCCGGCAGCCCGGCCGGCGGGCGCTTTTTCAGGGGGGCTGGCATACTTGTGAGTCCCATGAAAAGACCACCACCATTCTAACGGCGCTCACCGTCCTGGCGGTCCTGACGCTCGCCGCGGCCGGCTGCGGCAGCACGGAGGCGGGAGACCCGAGAACCACGGCCCAGGAGGTTGCTTCCGGGACACCTGACGCATCCAGCGAGGGCGGGACCGCCGGCTCGGCCGGACTTCCCGCCGTCGCGCGTTTGTCTGGGGCTTCGGGCGGCGCGGCGCCGGCCTCCACGACCACGACATCGGGAGCGGCCCCTCCGCGGCCCATCAGGAGGGGCAGTCCCCCGAGCGAGTGAGAATCTACTCCGCGGAAAAGAAGGGATACGTCATGGTCGAGAAGATCCACAAGACGGACGAGGAGTGGAAGAAGCTCCTCACCCCGAAGCAGTTCGACGTGGCCCGCAAGAAGGGCACCGAGATCGCCTTCACCGGCGAGTACTGGGACAACCACGAGAAGGGGCTCTACAAGTGCGTCTGCTGCGGAACCGACCTGTTCTCCTCCGACACGAAGTTCGAGAGCGGGACCGGCTGGCCGAGCTTCTTCAAGCCGATCGCCCCGGAGAACGTCGCCGTCGGGAAGGACCAGAGCCTCCTCGATGGAGCGCGACGAGGTCCTCTGCGCGCGCTGCGACGCCCACCTCGGGCATGTCTTCGACGACGGCCCCGCGCCGACCGGGCTGCGCTACTGCATGAACTCCGCCGCCCTGAAGTTCGAAAAGGCCAGGTAACGCCCCCGGGGCCGGCGGAGAGACAATAGGCGCGGGAGGCTCCCTTCCGTGCCGGCGCCGCGCGTCATCCTCCACGTGGACATGGACGCGTTCTACGCGGCCGTGGAGGTGCGCGAGGACCCCTCGCTCGCGGGCAAGCCGCTGATCATCGGCCACCGGGGAAGGCGCGGGGTCGTCTCCACCTGCTCGTACGAAGCGCGGCGGTTCGGCGTCCACTCGGCCATGCCCTCGGTCACGGCGATGCGCCTGTGCCCGGACGCCGTGTGGCTCCCCGGCCGGATGGGCCTGTACGTGGAGGTCTCCCGCAGGATCCGGCGGATCTTCGACGAGTTCAGCCCGCTGGTCGAGCCGCTCTCGATCGACGAGGCGTTCCTCGACCTCACCGGCATCGCGAAGGACCTCGAGGAGGGGCGGCGCGCCGCCCGGCGGATCAAGGACCGGATCCGCGCCGGGGAGCGGCTGACCGCCTCGGTCGGCGTCGCGCCGACGAAGTTCCTCGCGAAGCTCGCCTCCGATCTCGAGAAGCCGGACGGTCTCGTGGTCTTCCCGCTGGAGGAGATCCAGGCGCGCCTGTGGCCCCTGCCGGTCGAGCGGCTCTGGGGGGTCGGACCGCGCTCGGCCGAGAGGCTGCGCGCGATCGGCATCGAGCGGATCGGCGACGCGGCCCGCGCGGGCGAGGAGCGGATCGCGCGGGCGATGGGCCCCTCGATGGCCCACCACGTGGTCGCGCTCGCGCGCGGCGAGGACCCGCGCGAGGTGGAGCCCGGGCGCGAGGCGAAGTCGGTCTCCGAGGAGCGGACCTACGCGGAGGACATCCGGGACACGGACGAGATCGAGGCGCAGCTCCTCGAGCGCTCCGAGGGGGTGGCCCGCGCCCTGCGCCGGGACGGACTCGCCGCCCGGACCGTCCATCTCAAGGTCCGGACGGGCGACTTCGAGACCTGGACCCGCTCGCTGACGCTGCCCGAGCCGACATCCCTCGGCGAGGAGCTCTTCGGCGCGGCGCGCGAGCTGTTCCGGACGCGGATCCGCCTCGGGCGGCGGGGCGCCCGCCTGCTCGGCGTCGGCGCGAGCCACCTTGTCCCGCAGGGCTCGGGCCAGCTCGACCTGTTCGAGCGGGAGCACCGCGACCGCGCCGCGCGCGTCGCCCGCGCCGCCGACGCGCTGGCGGAGAAGTTCGGCGACGAGATCGTCCGCAAGGCCCGCCTGGTTCCCGTCCGGAAGAAGGGGCGCAAGGGGCCCGGCAGCGCCTCCAGCCTCCCTTCCGTGGATTAGCCTCGAACGGCGTAAGATTTCCGCCGCGGCCCGCGCGGGGCCGGGCGGCGAAGGACAAAGAGCGATGAGCGCGCGCAGGAAACGGGACCAGCGATCGGGCCACGGCGGCGGCGCCCCGGGCCAGGAGGAGGAGCGCGCTGCGGGCCGGCACGACGCCCACGGCCGCGGCGAGGGGGGCGCCAGGCGCGCGGGCCGTGAAGGCCGGCGCGGCCCGGAGGCGGGCGCGGGCGCCGCGGGCTTCCTCGCGTCCCGCGCGGACCTCGCCGCGCTCCTCGTCATCGCCCTCCTCGCGATCGCCGTCTTCGCGGGCAGCCTCCACGGCGAGTTCGTGTACGACGACACGAAGCAGATCGTCGACAACCAGCTCATCCAGGAGGGGCGCTACTTCGGCAAGGCGCTCCTGTCCGACGTCTGGGCCTTCAAGGGCGAGAAGGGATCCGCCTGGAGCAACTACTGGCGCCCGGTCTTCGTCCTCTGGCTGATCCTCAACTACCGCCTCTTCGGCCTCGGCAACACGTTCGGCTGGCACCTGGCGAACCTTCTCCTCCACGTCGGCGCCTGCTTCCTCGCGTATCTCCTCCTGCGGCGGCTGCGGCTCGGCGTCCCGGTCGCCCTCGCGATCGGGATGCTGTTCGCGGTCCATCCCGTCCACGTGGAATCGGTCGCCTGGATCTCGGGCTCCACCGATCCGCTGCTGGCCCTCGCGCTGCTGGGCTCGCTCTTCTTCCTGCTCCCGCCCCGCCCGCGGCCCGTCCCCTCGCTCGTCCTTTTCGGCGCGGCCCTCCTGTCCAAGGAGAGCGCGGTCCTGTTCCCGGCCATCGTCTTCGTGCTGCTCTTCGCGACCGCCGGCGATTCCCTTCCCGCCGCGCAGCGGGCGCGCTCCGCCCTGCGCGGCCTGTGGCCCTTCCTCGTCCTCACCGCCGTCTACGTCGCGCTTCATCTCATCATCATCGGCCGCACCCAGATCGCCGTGCCGTGGCAGACCGGGCCTCTCGGCCTTCTCTTCTCCGCCCCGCCGGTCCTCTTCTTCTACCTGCGGCAGTGCCTCTTCCCTCTCTGGCTCGGTCCCTCCTACCCGCTGCGCGCCCTCGGGCCCGCCACGGGGGGGCTCGCGAACTACTGGCTCCCGACCCTGCTGACGGCCGCCGCGCTCGTCGTCCTCTACCGCCTCGCGCGGCGCAGCGCCGCCGGAATGCTCGGTCTCGCCCTGTTCCTGGTCCCGCTCCTGCCCGCGCTGAACCTCAACGCCTTCGTCCCCGAGCAGATCGTCCACGACCGCTACCTGTACATCCCGCTGCTCGGCCTCCTGATGCTCCTCGTGCCCGCCGTCGAAGAGGGAGCGCGGCGCCTCCTCGCGCGCGGCGGCGGCGCCGGGCTCGCCGGGGGCGCCGGAGCAGCCCCGAAGCGCGGGTTGGAAGGCGCAGCCGGAACAGGCTCCAGCGGCGGCCACGGCCTCCCGGCAGGGGCCCCTTCGCAGCGCCCAGGCTCCGGGGCGGGACACGGGTCCGGAGCCGGCGCGGCATCCGCCGCGGCCGCCCGCTTCACGCTCGCGCTCGCGGCCGCCTGCTGCGTTCCGCTCGGCATCCGGACGGTCGCCTACAACCGCGCCTGGATGTCGGAGCGCGCCCTCTGGGAGTCGGCCGTTCAGTCCGACCCGGGGTCGGCCTCGAACCTGACCGAGTACGCGCGGATGCTCGTCCTGGAGAAGAACTACGCGGGCGCGAAGCAGGCCCTCGACCGGGCCCTCACGATCTACCCGCTGATGCTCGCCTACCTGCAGCGCGCCGAGATCGCCATGAAGGAAGCCGGCCTCGCGCCCGACCCCGCCGCGAGGGGCCGGCTTCTCGCGGCCGCGGAAGCGGATCTCAGGCTCGTGCTCTCCGACCAGCCCGACAACCGCCTGGCCTACGAGCGGCTGGCCGTCGTCTACCAGGAGCAGGGGCGCCTCGACGCGGCCGGCGAGCTGCTGCGGACCGCCCGGGAGAAGATCCCGCACATGAAGGCCGCCTTCACCGACAGCCTCGCCGTCGTCCTCTACCAGCAGGGCCGGAAGGCGGAGGCCCTGGCCGAGCTCGAGGGGGCGCGCGCCCTCGCCGCCCGCGAGTACGGCACGGGCGCCTCGTCGCTGCTGTTTCACCTGGGCACGCTCTACGCGGAGCTGGGGCGCGGCGCCGACGCCCGCGCGGCCCTGGAGGAGTTCCTCGCGCTCTCGGCGCGCGACACGGGGCGCGAAACCGCCGCCCAGAGGGCCCAGGCGCAGGCGACCCTCGCGAAGCTTCCCCGCTAGCCCCGGATCGCCGAACGTCGTCGGCTCCACGTCGGCCTCGGGGGCTCGGCTCGCGCCGGCTCCAGGAGGGCCGGAGCCGCCGCACCCATCGATCCCTGGCAGGTCGCGCAGGGCCTGCAGGCCTGATTCCCGGGACCGCCTGCAGGCCCCTCCCGGCTATCGCGTGACGACCATGCTCCTGACGGTCGAGGTGTTGTTGTAGGGATTCAGATCGCCGGGCACCGTCACCACCGCGTACCACTGGATCGTCCGCCCTCCGTACCCCGAGGTGTTGAAGCCGTAGGACTGGGTCCTGCTCCTGCCGGCCGCGAACACGACGTCCGTCCACACCCTGACGGCGGCCCCGTCCATGTAGAGGGTCACCGATCCCGTGGCGTCGCGGGTCCCGTAGTTCTTCTCCTGGATGGAGATGTTGGCCGTCCTCCCCGCCTTCACCGTCGCCGGCACCGTGAGGGAGGACATCCCGACGTCCGTCGTGCAGATCGGCGTGTGCCCGCACTTGCCGTTCATCGGATTGCAGGTGTCCTCGGTGCAGGCGTCCAGGTCGTTGCACCGCGTGACCGCGTCCCAGCACCGGCTCGGCGCGCAGGCGCCGCCGACGTCGCACCACTGGCCCGCGGGACAGTTCACCGGGTAGAGGCATCCTCCGGTCTGCGGGTCGCAGAAGTCGTCGGTGCAGGTCTTGCCGTCGATGCACTTCGGGATCCCCTGGCAGCTCCCGCCGATGCACGCTTCGCCGATGGAGCAGGGATTGCCGTCGTCGCAGAGCGCGCCATCCGGCTTCCAGACGTAGGCGCACACGCAGATCGTCGGCAGGCAGAAGTCGTCCGTGCAGGGATTGCCGTCCTCGCAGCTCATGAGCGTGCCGGCGCAGGCGCCCGCGGTGCAGACATCCCCCGCGGTGCAGCAATTGCCGTCGTCGCAGGACGGCCCCGTCGTCGGCGTTCCGACGCAGACCACGTTGAGGCACACGTCGTCGATCGTGCAGGGATTGCCGTCGGTGCACCACGATCCATCGGGAAGGGGCCTGTGCACGATGCCCAGAACCACGTCGCACAGGTCCTCGGTGCAGGAGTTGCCGTCGTCGCCGCTCAGGACCGTTCCCACGCAGACTCCGTCCAGGCACGTGTCGGGATCCGAGCACGGGTTGCCGTCGTCGCAGGGGGTCCCGTCGGGAACCGGCCTCTGGGTCGTGATTCCCGTCAGGCGATCGCAGGCCGCGAACGCGCAGGGGCCGGTGCCGTCGGAAACCGCCGCCTCCCCGGCGCAGCGGCCGCAGGCGCTCGCGCACGCGTCGTTGTCGGTGCAGGGGTTGCCGTCATCGCAGGGTGATCCGGCCGGCTGGTTCGCGCACAGGACGGGCCGCGCCACCTCGCGGACGCGATGGTTGTTGTCGTCGCCGATGAAGAGATTCAGGGACCGGTCCACCGCGACGCCGAACGGGAGGGACAGGCGCGCGGACGCCGCCGGGCCGTCGTCGCCGGAGTATCCGCCGGCCCCGGTGCCCGCCACCGTGGTGATGGTCCCGCCGAGGTCCACCCTGCGGATGCGGTGATTGAAACTGTCGGCGATGTAGAGGCTCCCGAGCCGATCCGCGGCCACCCCCATGGGGTAGTAGAGGCCCGCCGCCGTGGCCGGGCCGTTGTCGCCACCCCCGCCGAGCGTGCCGTTGCCCGCGACGGTGGTGATGGTGCCGCCGATGTCCACCTTGCGGATCCGGTTGCTGTCCCGGTCGGCGATGTAGAGGTTCCCTGCCGGGTCCAGGGCCACGCCGTGCGGATGGCTCAGGCTCGTGGAGGTCGCCCGCACGTGGTCGCCCGAGTAGCCGTATCCGCCGTTGCCCGCCACCGTGGTGATGGTCCCGCCGAGGTCCACCCGGCGCACGCGGTTGTTGGTCCTCTCGGCGATGAAGAGGTTCCCTGCCGCATCCAGCGCCACGCCGGCGGGGTTGGCGAGCTTCGCGAGCGTGGCGGCCCCTTCGTCGCCCCCGTATCCGCTCTCGCCGGTGCCGGCCACCGTCGTGATCGTTCCGCCCGCGTCGACCCGGCGGACCCGGTTGTTGTAGTAGTCGGCGATGTAGATGTTCCCCGACCTGTCCACCGTCACGCCCGTGGGATAGTTGAGCCTCGCGAGCTTCGCCGGACCGTTGTCTCCCGAGTACCCGGCCGCGCCGTCGCCCGCCACGAGCGTGATGACGCCGGAGGTATCCACCTTGCGGACCCGGTTGTTCCAGCCATCGGCGATGTAGAGATTCCCGGAGGAGTCGACCGCGACGCCCTTCGGATGGTTGAGCATCGCGAGCGTGGCGGGGGTGCCGTCGCCCGAGTACCCCGCGGTGCCCGTGCCGGCCACGGTCCGGATGTTCCAGGGGACGGGGACCGATGGAGTCCCGGCGCAGATCCCGCCCACGCACGTATCGCCCGTCGTGCAGGGATCCTGGTCGTCACAGGCCGCTCCGGGCGGAAGTCCGAAGCACGGAACGCAGCCGGGAATCGGCCAGTAGTAGCAGCCCACGCAGTTGTATTGATCGCAGTATTCGTAGGTGCAGGGATTGGCGTCGTCGCACGGGTAGGGGGTTCCATGACAGACCCCGCCGGCGCACGCATCGCCCCCGGTGCAGCAGTTGCCGTCGTCACAGGGTGTCCCGTCCGGCAGGCCCGAGCACTCGCACGCCAGGGCCGTGACGCCCGGGGAGGCTCCGGCAACGACCGGCGAGGCCGACAGCAGGAGCAGGGCCGCAGCGGCACAGGCACAGGAGGCCGGCTCGCAGCAGGATCGCAGGACACGACGGGGCAGGCGGATCGTCTGACTCGTGTCTCCACATCGACAGGAGTTTCATCGCGGTGTCTCCAGGTGACACAGACATGAACGCCGGGCGCGGTATGCGCGGCTGTTGGCCCTATCTGCTTTGTGGTTCGATCTTTACCACCGGCCCGGCCCCCGGTCTTGATGCAGATGCATCATTCCCGGCGCCGCGGCAGCCTTTTCCAGGGGATTTCCGGCCCGCGAGGCCCCCGGAGGGGAAAATTCGCGGCCAGGCGGCAGGCGGCCAGCGCCGCCGGCGCTAGAGCGGCCCTTCGCCGTTCGCGTTGACCGCGGCGACCTTGAAGAAGGCGGGCGAGGGCGAGGAGGAGACCGGCTCGGTGAAGGTGGTCCCGGCCGTCGAGCCGGCGAGGACCGCGCCCGCGAAGCTCGCGCCCGGGGAGCGGTAGACCCGGTAGCCGGTCACCGCGGGCGCGGCCACCGCCGCATCCCAGGCGAGCTCGAGGTCGGCGCCGATCCTGCGGACCCGGAGGTTCGCCACCTCGGGCGGCAGCGGCGGCGGACCGCACGGCAGCGCCGCGGGCGGGTTCGGAGCGACGTCGAAGGTGATCCGGCCCGCCGAGAGGTCCGCCTGGACCTGCGAGCCGTGGACCCACGACTCGTAGGACGCATCGCAGCGCAGGTAGTACTCGAACCAGCCGGTCACGTACCGGCGGTAGAGGGCCTGGCGGGTCGAAGAGGCCGACCCGCAGACCAGCGTGCAGAGGATGTTCGTCGGATCCTCGGGGTCGCAGTGCGTCCCGCCGACGATCTTCACTCCCGCGCTTCGGAGCGAGGGCCGCGGCATAGAGCGTCCGCGCGCTGCCGTTCGCGTTGCAGGAGGAGTCCTCCGACTAGGTGATCGCCACGGGGACGTGGACGTTCGCGAGCGCGGCGACGCCGAGCCCGTTGCTGTCCACGGGATCGCGCGGGGCGGTCGCGCGGATCCTCGGATCGCGCGAGGCGGCGACGAGGGCGCTGAGGCCCCCCGCCGAGTGCCCGCTGCTCCCGATCGCGGACGGGTCCACGTGGCCGAAGAAGGTCGAGGAGGGGTCGGCGTTGCGGGCGAGGATCCAGTCCACCATAGCGACCAGGTCGTCGGCGTTGCGGCTGTGATCGGAGCCGGAGAAGTTGGGGATGATCGTGATGTACCCGCGCGTCGCCAGGTGCGCGCCCACGTTCACGTACTGCTCCTTCGAGCGGGAGAACCCGTGCCCGAACACGATCACGGGGCAGAGCCCCGCCGCCGGGTCCACGCCTCCCGAGGCCTCCTTCGGGAAGTGGACGTCGGTCGTGAGCGTCGCCCCCTGCGTCGCGGGGATCGAGAGGGTCTGCTTCCCCGCCGTGAAAGGCCCGTTGAGCCCCGGGTCGGTCGCGCCCAGGGCGGGCGCCAGGACCGCCCCCAGCGCGGCAAGGCAAACGGCCAGGATGAATTCCGCTCTGCTGCATGCGCCCGTACACCCAGTGACTACTTTTTCGTCATCCGAAACAGGCCTCGGGGGACTTTTCAGGAGCGCCGTGCTTCACGCCGATGTCCCCGCCTCGAGCGCGCTCAGCCCTTCAATATACTCACAGCGGCGCCCATCTGTGGAAATTCGGCCGACCGGGTCTCCCCCGGCCCCGGGCCCGGGAGCGCCACCCGACCTTGAGCCCGGGGGCCGCGGGCCTTAAAATGAATGGTTTTCCCGGCCGCCCGCGCGGGGCGGCCGATGGCTGGACGTGTCGGAACCGGCCGGAAGGGCGAAGCCCGGCCCGGGAGGCGAGAAGCGTTGAACGCGACCATTCTGAACGCGGCGATTCACCTGCTGAACACGCTGCTGCCGATGCTGTACGCCCTGGCGGCGCTGGCCTACCTCGTGGACTTCTTCCGGGACGACCGGCTCGCCACGAAGGCGACCCGGCCGATGCTCGGCCTCGTGATCTCCTCCACGCGATCTACCTCGCCCTGCGGACCCTCTCCTTCAAGCACATCCCCCTGGCCTCCATCTCCGAGGTCATGACGACGATCGCCTTCGCGGTCACGGTCGTCTACTTCTACGTCGAGTTCCGCACCCGGACGCACAAGACGGGGATGTTCCTCCTCACGTTCGCGTTCCTCTTCCAGACGGTCTCCTCCGCCTTCATCGCCGAGACGGGCAGCTTCCCGGAGGTCCTGAGGAGCCCGCTGTTCGGCGTGCACACCGGCTCGGCCGTGCTCGGCTACACCGCCTTCGCGGTCTCGGCGATCTACGGCGTCCTCTACCTGCTGCTCTACCACGACCTCAAGTCGAACAAGTTCGGCATCGTCTACCAGCGCCTCCCCTCCCTCGACCTGCTGTCGGCGATGAGCCGCAGGGCCGCCGTCCTCGGGCTGGTCTTCCTCACGATCACCATCAGCCTGGGCACGCTCTGGGGGTACCTCGAGCGCGCGCACTTCCCCCACTTCTACCGCGACCCCAAGCTGATCTCGACCGTGATCGTGTGGGTCGTGTACGCGATCGGGGCGGTGCTGCACTACGGGTTCGGGTGGACGGGCAAGAGGACGGTCTATTTCTCCCTGTTCGGCTTCGCGCTGATCGTCATCTCCATCATGGCGGTCCGCCTGTGGATTCCGTCGTTCCACGTCGGGTTCGAGCTCAAATGAGCCAGCCCGAGCTCGTCGTCGTCGGCTGCAGCCACAAGACCGCTCCCCTGGAGGTGAGGGAATCGCTCACCTTCGCGCCGGAGCAGGTCCGGGAGGCCCTGCGCCTGGCGCGCGGGGAGAAGGTCCTGCAGGAGACGATGATCCTGTCCACCTGCAACCGGACCGAGTTCTACTCGCTCTCCACCGACCCGGCGCGCGCCGAGGCCTACGTGCGCGAGATGGTGTCGCGCTTCAAGGGGTCCGACCTGCTCGGCGTGGGCCCCTACTCGTACACCTACCGCGAGCGCGACATGGTCCGCCACCTCTTCCGCGTCGCGGCGGGCCTCGACTCGATGATGCTGGGCGAGATGCAGATCCTCGGGCAGGTGAAGGACGCCTACGAGCTGGCCTGCGAGGGGGGCGGGGCGGGGCTGTTCCTGCACCGCCTCCTGGCCTCCGCCTTCCGCACCGGCAAGCGCGCCCGGACGGAGACCGAGATCGGAGCGGGCGCCGTCTCCTTCGCGTCGGCCGCGGTCTCGCTCACGACGAAGATCTTCAGCGAGCTGTCCGACAAGCGGGTGCTGGTCATCGGCGCCGGCGAGTTCGGGCGCCTCGCCGCGCAGCACTTCGCCTCCGAGAAGCCCGCCGCGCTCATGATCACGAACAGGACGCCCGAACGCGCGAAAGCGCTCGCGGACGAGCTGGGCGGCGAGCTGGTCCCGTACGGCGACCTCTTCCCTTCCGTCGTGCGCGCGGACGTGGTCGTCTGCGCCACCCGCGCGCCCGGCCCCGTCATCACGACCGACCTGGCCCGGCGGGCGATGCGCGAGCGGGCCGGGCGCGTGCTCGTCTGCGTGGACCTCGCGATGCCGCGCGACGTCGACCCCGCGGTCGCGAAGCTCGACAACGTGTTCGTCTACGCCCTCGAGGCCCTGAAGACGATCATGGAGCAGAACCTCTCCCGCCGGCGCCGCGAGGTGCCCCGGGTCGAGGGGATCGTCGAGGACGAGGTCGAGAAGTTCTTCCTCTGGGCCCGTTCGCTGGAGGTCACGCCGGTCGTGCGCGAGCTGCGCGAGCGGTTCGAGGCGATCCGGCAGGAAGAGCTGCGCAGGCACATGAACCAGTTCCGCGAGGACCAGCGCGGGCACGTGGAGGCCCTGACGCGAAGCCTCGTGAACAAGCTCCTGCATCACCCGACGACGCGCATCAAGGGGTTCGACCTCGAATCCGAGGACGGCCTGGTCCGCCTCGACGCCGTCCGGGAGATCTTCGACCTGCAGATCAAGGACGCGCCCGGGCCGATCACGGACTTCGAGATCGGCGGCGGGCACGACCGGCGACGGCGGCCCCGAGGGGAAGCCGGGAGGCGGGGGGAAACAGTGACGGCTTCAACCCAGAACACGATCCGCATCGGGACGCGGGGCAGCCGCCTCGCGCTCTGGCAGGCCGACCACGTGACGGCCCTCCTCGCGGCCGCCCACCCGGGCCTGAGGATCGAGCGGACCATCGTGAAGACGATCGGGGACAAGATCCTCGACACGCCGCTTTCGAAGATCGGCGACAAGGGCCTGTTCACGAAGGAGCTCGACGCGGCGCTGCAGCGCCGCGAGATCGACCTCGCTGTCCACAGCCTCAAGGACCTCCCCACGAAGGTCCCCGCGGACCTCGCGATCGGCGCGATCCTCGAGCGCGAAAACCCGTGCGACGCGCTCATCTCCCCCTCGGGCCTGAAGCTCGCGGAGCTGCCGCGCGGCGCGCGGGTCGGCACCTCGTCCCTGCGCCGCCGTTCGCAGCTCCTCGCCCTGCGGCCCGATCTCGAGATCCTGGACCTGCGCGGGAACGTCCCGACGCGGATCGAGAAGGCGGAGCAGGGCGACTACGAGGCGATCGTGCTCGCCCGCGCCGGCGTGCTGCGCCTGGGGCTCATCGGGAAGGTGACCGAGGAGCTCGGCCCGGAGCGGATGCTGTCGGCCGTCGGACAGGGGGCGATCGCGATCGAGATCCGCGGGGACGACGAGCGGGTCGCGCGCCTCGTCGGCGTCCTCGACCACCGCGAGACGCGCCTGGCCGTGTCGGCCGAGCGCGGCCTGCTGCGGGCCCTCGAGGGAGGCTGCCAGGTGCCGATCGGGGCGCTCGGGCGCGTGAGCGGCAGCCGCGTTGCGCTCGAGGCTCTCGTGGCCGACCTCGACGGGAAGAAGCTCTTCCGGGGAAGCGACGAAGGGGATGCGGGCACGGACGAGGCGGCCGCGGCGATCGGCGAGCGCCTGGCCGGGCGGCTGCTCGACATGGGCGCGCGCGAGGTGCTCGCGCGGATCATCGCCGTGGCGCGCCCCCCGGCCCCGCCCGCTCCCGGCGGGGAGGAGTAGGACGTGACGGCCGGCAGCAGGCCGCGGATCGTCGTGACCCAGGGCGAGGGCTCGGCCGGGTCGCTCGCGACGAGCCTCGCCGCGCTCGGCGCGGAGGTGGTCGCGGTGCCGACGATCGCCATCGAGCCGCCCCCCGACTGGGCCCCGCTCGACGGCGCGCTGGCCGGGATCGAGGAATTCGACTGGATCGTCTTCACGAGCCGCCACGCGGTGGAGGCCGTGGCCGGACGGCCCGGGTGGGCCGCCGCGCGCGGGCGGGAACTGCCGCGCCTGCGCGTCGCCGCCGTCGGGCAGGCGACCGCGAAGGCGCTCGCCCGCGCCGGCGTCACGGCCGACCTCGTGCCGGAGGAAGCGGGGGGCGCGCCGCTCGCGGCGCTGCTGGCGTCGGCGCACCATCCCGTCGGCGCCTCCGCCGCGAGGGCCGGGATCCCGGCCGGCCCCGGAAGCGGACCCCTTTCCCCCCTCGGCGGCGTTCGGGTGCTCTGGCCGCGGTCGGACATCGCGCGCCGCGAGCTGCCCGAAGCGCTCCGCGCGGCGGGGGCCGAGGTGATCGAGCCCGTCGCCTACCGGACGGTGCTCCCCGCCGGATCGAAGACCGAGGAGCTCGCGCGCTCGCTCCTCGAGGGCGGCGTGGACGCCGTCGCGTTCCTTTCCCCCTCGAGCGCGAGGAACTTCGCCGCCCTGCTCGGGTGGGGCGATCTGCGCCCGCTTTCGCGCTGCGCGGCGGTCGCCAGCATCGGCCCGACAACGAGCGAGACGCTGCGCGAGCTGGGGGCCGCCCCCGACATCGAGTCGGCCTCGCGGACGGCCGAGGACCTCGCCCGCACCCTCGTCGGCTACCTGGAGCGGCAGTGACCACGCGGACGATCGCGGAGCACCGGCCATGGCCTGCACACCATGCGCCGCCCCGTCTCGATCGTCCCGCGGTCCCGGCGATCGCAGGATCTCCGACGATGGTCGCCGCGCCTGCGACCCACGTGTCATCCGGGGTGCATCATTCACCTGCGTCCGGAAATCGCATTCCGGACCGCACCGGGATTCCGCCGGGAGGAACAACGTCATGAGCTTCCCCGTCCACCGCCCGCGGCGGCTGCGCCGCACCGAGACGATCCGCCGGATGGTCCGCGAGACGGTCCTGCGCCCCGACGACCTGTCGCGCCCCTGTTCGTCTGCCCGGGCGAGGGGATCCGCAAGCCGATCCAGGCGATGCCCGGCTGCGCGCAGCATGAGCGTGGACGGCATCCTCGAGGAGTGCCGCGAGCTGGCCTCGCCTCGGCGTCCCGGGGACGATCCTCTTCGGCCTCCCGAAGGGGAAGGACGCCGCCGGCAGCGGGGCCTCCGACCCGGGCGGCCCGGTGCCGGCGGCGATCCGCGCCCTGAAGAAGGAGCTCCCCGACTTCTCGGTCTGGGCCGACGTCTGCCTGTGCGAGTACACGGACCACGGGCACTGCGGGCCGCTCGCGAAGGGGCGCGACGGGCGCACCGACGTGGACAACGACCGGACGCGTCGAGGCGCTCGCCCGCGCCGCGGTGGTCTACGCGGAGGCCGGCGCCGACGTCGTCGCCCCGTCCGACATGATGGACGGCCGCGTCGGCGCGATCCGCTCGGCCCTCGACGGGGCCGGGCTCACCGACGTCGTGATCGTCTCCTACGCCGCGAAGTACGCCTCGGCCTTCTACGGCCCCTTCCGCGAGGCGGCCGAATCGGCGCCCGCGTTCGGCGACCGGCGCGGCTACCAGATGGACCCGGCCAACTCGCGACGAGGCGCTGCGCGAGGTGGCCGCGGACCTCGAGGAGGGGGCCGACGTCGTGATGGTGAAGCCGGCCCTCGCCTTCCTCGACATCATCCACCGCGTGAAGGAGCGCTTCGGCGTCCCGGTCGCCGCCTACAACGTGTCGGGCGAGTACTCGATGCTCAAGGCGGCGGCGCAGAACGGGTGGATCGACGAGGAGCGGGCGATGCTGGAGATGCTGGTCGCGATGAAGCGGGCCGGCGCCGACATCATCCTGACCTACTTCGCGAAGGAGGCCGCGAAGCGGCTCGACGTGAGCGGCGCGGGGACGAATGACCCGACGGCACGACCCACGTGAAGAACGACAACGAGCAGGGCCCTGTTCGAGACGCGCGCGGCGGCTGATCCCGGGCGGCGTCAACTCCCCCGTGCGCGCCTTCCGGCGGTCGGCGGCGAGCCGCACTTCATGGCGAGCGCCTCGGGCTGCCGCATGCGGGACGAGGACGGCAACGAGTACATCGACTACGTCGGCTCCTGGGGGCCGATGCTCCTCGGCCACGCCCACCCGGCGGTCGTCGAGGCGGTCACGAAGCAGGCCGCGCGCGGCATCCTCCTTCGGCGCGCCGACGCGGGGCGAGGTCGAGATCGCCGAGCTCGTCACGCGCATGGTCCCCTCGGTCGAGATGGTGCGGATGGTCAACTCGGGCACGGAGGCGACGATGTCCGCCGTGCGCCTCGCGCGCGGGGCCACGGGCCGGCCCGCGGATCGTCAAGTTCGAGGGGTGCTACCACGGGCACGGCGACTCGTTCCTGATCAAGGCCGGCTCGGGCGCCGCCACCTTCGGCCACCCGGACAGCCCGGGCGTCACGGAGGGGACCGCGCGCGACACGCTGATCGCGCCGTTCAACGACCTCGACGGCCGTGCGGCGCCTGTTCGGGCAGAACGCGGGCGCGGTCGCGGCCGTCATCGTCGAGCCGGTCGTCGGCAACATGGGCGTCGTGCAAGCCGCTGCCGGGCTTCCTCGAGGGGCTGCGCGCGATCTGCGCGCGAGGAGGGGGCGATCCTGATCTTCGACGAGGTGATGACCGGCTTCCGCCTCGCGCGCGGCGGCGCGCAGGAGCGCTTCGGGATCCGGCCCGACCTCACGACGCTGGGCAAGATCCTCGGCGGCGGCCTGCCGGCCGGCGCCTACGGCGGGCGGCGCGACCTGATGGAGCAGATCGCCCCGGCCGGCCCCGTCTACCAGGCGGGCACGCTCTCGGGCAACCCGCTCGCCGTCGCGGCGGGGCTCGCGACGCTCCGCATCATCGAAGCGGACCCGGCGCTCTACCGGAGGCTCGAGGCGAAGGGGGCGGCGCTCGAGGCCGGCATCAGGGCCGACCTCGCGAAGCACGGCTACCCGCTGCGTCCTGGCCCGGTGCGGCTCGATGTGGACGCTCTTCTTCACGAAGGACGAAGTCCACGACTGGACCGGGGCCGCGAAGGCCGACACCGCGAGGTTCGGGCGCTGCTTCCGGGCGATGCTGGGGCGCGGCGTGTCTGCTCGCCCCCTCGCAGTTCGAGGCCAACTTCATCTCGGACGCCCACGCCGACGCCGACATCGAGGCGACCGTGAAAGCCTCGGCGGGCGCGCTGCGCTGGAGGCGTACGGATAGGGCCGGGTCGAGGTGAATCAAACGATCCAGGAAGGAGCTCCGGGGCAGATCGATGGACGGAGACACGACGAGATCGACGGCAGACCCCACCCCTGAAGAACGACCTCTTCATCCGGGCCTGTTTCCGGCGAGCCGGTGGAGCGGACCCCCGTCTGGATCATGCGCCAGGCGGGCCGCTACCTGCCGGAGTACCGGGCGCTGCGCGCCAAGGTCGATTTCCTGACCTCGTGCCGCACGCCCGACCTCGCCTGCGAGATCACGCTGCAGCCGATCCGCCGCCTCGGCGTGGACGCGGCGATCCTCTTCTCCGACATCCTGATCCCGCTCCCCGGGATGGGCGTGCCGATCGAGTTCGATCCCGGGCCCGCAGATCGACGACCCGGTCCGCTCGCGCGCCGCCGTGGAGGCGCTGCGCATGCCCGACGCGCGCGAGGCGACCCCCTACGTGCTCGACGCGGTGCGCCTGATCCGCCGGGAGCTCGCGGGAGCGGTCCCGCTGATCGGCTTCGCCGGGGCCCCCTTCACGATGGCGACCTACCTGGTCGAGGGCGGCGGATCGAAGTCGTTCGGCGCGATCAAGTCGCTCCTCTTCTCCGACCCGGCGACGGCGCACCTGCTCCTGACCAGGTGCGCGGACACGATCGCCTCCTACCTGTGCGAGCAGGTCCGCGCCGGCGCGCAGGCGGCGATGCTCTTCGACACCTGGGCCGGGATCCTCTCCCCCGCCGACTACCGCGCCTTCGCGCTGCCCGTACGCGCCGGCGCGTCTTCGACGCCGTGGGGCGGGCGGCTGCCGAGACAACCGTGTCGACCGCCGGGACCGTGTCGACCGCCCCGCCCGCCGGGGGGCAGCGCGCCAGCGGATCGGCGCAGCTCCCCGGCGTGCCGCGGATCTACTACGCGGGCGAGGCGGCCGGCTATCTCGAAGCGGTCGCGGAGATCGGGGCCGAGGTCGCGGGGCTCGACTGGCGCCTGGGGCTCGCCGCCGCGCGGCGGCGGCTCGGCGCCGGCATGGCCGTGCAGGGGAACCTCGACCCCTGCGCCCTGTTCGGCCCGAAGGAGCTGATCGAGCGGCGCGCGCGCGAAGTGCTGCTCGAGGCGAAGGGGGTCGACACGCTGCCGGGACCGGCCGCCCTGCCTCCGGGGCGAGCGCCGAACCGGAAAGCGCTGCGGGCCCTGCGGATGCCCCCGTCGGGCCCGCTCCGGGCCACGTCTTCAACCTCGGGCACGGCATCCTTCCCGAGACCTCCCCGGACCACGCGCTCTTCCTCGTCGAGACGGTCCGGCGCCTGACCTCCGGAGAGAAGGCGTGAGGACCTCCTGCCGCGCCAGCCGGCGCTGTCCCGGGCCCGCTCCCGGCCCATTTCCCGATGGCCGGAACCGGCCACCCGCGCTACGATAGCCACGCAGAGAGAACCCGATGAGCGCATCTTCCAGACCGGGCGCGACGCCCGGAAGCGGCGGCGACGGCCGCCAGACCGGCGGCGACGGACAGGCCGCCTCGCGGTCGGTCACCTTCGACCTCCTGAAGAAGTACGACAGGCCCGGGCCCCGCTACACCTCCTACCCGACCGCGGTCGAGTTCAACGAGTCGTACTCCGAGAAGGAGTACGTCGCGAAGCTCGCCGAGGCCGCGGCGGCCGTGGACGAGCCGATCTCGCTCTACATCCACCTTCCGTTCTGCCACGAGCGGTGCTCGTTCTGCGGCTGCTTCGTCGTCATCACGCAGAAGCCCGAGGTCGCCTCGCGCTACCTCGAGTACGTGCCGCGCGAGCTCGGGATGCTCGCCGACCACCTGAAGGACCGGCGCCGCATCGTGCAGTACCACTGGGGGGGCGGCACGCCCACCTACCTGACGGTCCCGCAGATGAAGGCGCTGCACGCGGCGGTCACGAGCCGCTTCGAGATCGATCCGGGCGCCGAGGTCGCGATCGAGGTCGACCCGCGCGTGACGACCCACGAGCAGCTCGACTGGCTCCGCTCGGCCGGGTTCAACCGGCTCTCCATGGGCGTGCAGGATTTCACCTTCGAGGTGCAGGACGCCGTCAACCGGGTCCAGCCCGAGGAGATGACGCGCGAGCTGTACGAGTACGCCCGCCGCGCCGGCTTCGAGTCGGTCAACGTCGATCTCATCTACGGTCTCCCGCTCCAGACCGTCGCGACGTTCTCGAAGACCCTCGACGCCGTGATCGACATGCGGCCCGACCGCGTCGCCGTCTACTCCTTCGCGCACGTCCCGTGGATCCGCGGCAACCAGAAGCGGATCAACCCCGAGGAGCTGCCGGCGCGCGAGGTGAAGTTCGAGCTGTTCGGCTCGGCGATCGACCGGTTCCTCGCCGCCGGCTACAGCCAGATCGGCATGGACCACTTCGCGCTCCCGAGCGACGAGCTGGCCGTCGCCGCCGCCAACAAGACGCTGCACCGCAACTTCATGGGCTACACCACGAAGCCCGCGACCGACATGTTCGGCGTGGGGATCTCGGCGATCGGCGACGTCGCGGGCTCGTTCGCGCAGAACGTCAAGAAGCTGAGCACCTACTACGCGACGCTCGACAACGGGAAATTCCCCGTCGAGCGGGGCTACATGCTCGACGCCGACGACATCCTGCGCCGCTACGTCATCACCCAGCTCATGTGCAACTTCCACCTCGACCGGCGCGAGGTCGAGCGGCGCTTTCCCATCCGATTCGACGAGTACTTCGCCGTCGAGCTGGCCGAGCTGGCGGGCCCCGAGAGCCCCGTCGCGCACGGCTTCCTGGAGCTCGGCCCGGACGCGCTGCGGGTCCCCGAGCGGGGCCGCCTCTTCATCCGCAACATCTGCATGACGTTCGACCGCTACCTCCGGAACAAGGTCCACGACAAGCCGGTCTTCTCGCGGACGATCTGACGGGCCGCCCCGCGCGCGGAGCATTGCGTTCGGGGGCCGGATGCGCGCGCCGGCTCCGAGAATGGTGCCCGGCGTCCGCGGACGGCGGCCGCCTCCTGATGGACACGGAACCATGACCCCTTCGACACCGCTCACCGGAGTCCTTCTCTTCAACCTCGGCGGGCCGGACGACCTGGCCTCGGTCGAGCCGTTCCTGGTCAACCTGTTCTCCGACCGGGACATCATCGAGCTGCCTCTCGGCGCGGTCACCCAGCCGATCTTCGCGCGGCTGATCGCAAAGCTGCGCGGCCCCTCGGTCCGGGCGAACTACGCCCTCATCGGAGGAGGCTCCCCGCAGCTGCGGATCACCCGCGAGCAGGCGGCGGCGCTCGAGGCGCGGCTGAACGGTCCGCGAAACCGCGGTCCCGCCGGCGGGCTCCCGGCGGGGGACCCATCCCCGCCTCCGGACGATCGGAAACCAGGATCCGTGCCCGCCGCCGCGGCGGCCGCGCTCCGGCCGGGGGCGGCGGACCGATCGGGACGGGGCGGCGGTTCAAGGTCTTCATCGCGATGCGCTACTGGAACCCGAGCACCGAGCAGGCGCTGACGCAGATGGCCGAGAGCGGGGTGCGCCGCGTCGTGACCCTCACCCTGTTCCCCCACTGGACGAAGGCGACCACCGGCTCCTCGCAGAAGGAGCTGGACCGCGCGCTGGCGCTCCCCAGGTGGCGCGAGAGCGGCTTCACGGTCACGGGCGTGGACCGCTACGCCGACGACCCGCTCTACCTCGACGCCATGGCGGACACGGCGCGCCGCGCCTACGAATCGTTCGCGCCCGGGGCGCGCGAGCGGCTGGTGATCCTCTTCAGCGCGCACGGCCTGCCGCAGAAGTTCATCGACGCGGGCGACCCGTACGTCGGGCAGATCGAGGCGACCCGCCGCGGGATCCTCGAACGCCTGAACGTCCCGAACCGCCAGATCCTCGGCTACCAGTCGCGGACCGGCCCGGTGAAGTGGATCGGCCCGGGAACCGACGAGCGGATCGAGGAGCTGGGGCGCGAGGGGGTCAGGGAGGTCCTCGTGATCCCCCTCTCCTTCGTGGGCGATCACATCGAGACCCTCTACGAGATCGACATCCTGTTCGCCGACCTGGCGCGGAAGGCCGGCATCGCCGAGTTCCGGCGCCCCGAGGCGCTCAACACGCACCCGCTGTTCATCGAGGCGCTCGCGCGCCTCGTCGAGCGGCACCTGGAAGCATGAGGTGATCGGCCTCCCATGAAACGCGTCGTCATCATCGGCGGCGGCATCGCCGGCCTGGCGACCGCCCACGCGCTGCGCGACCGCGCCGGGCGCGCCGGGAGCGAAGTCGACATCCTCGTCCTCGAGAAGAGCGCGCGGCCGGGCGGCAACATCCGGACCGACCGGATCTCGGGCTACCTGTGCGAGTGGGGGCCGAACGGCTTCCTCGACAACGTGCCGGAGACCCTCGAGCTGGTCCGGGCGATCGGCCTGCAGGACGCCGTCCATGTCAGCAACGACGCCGCCCGCAAGCGGTTCATCTTCCGGGACGGCCGCCTGCACCAGCTCCCCGAAGGGGTCGGCTCGTTCTTCGGCAGCCGCCTGCTCTCCTGGCCGGGCAAGCTGCGGATCGGCTGGGAGCCGTTCGCCCGCCGGCGGCCCGAGGGGGACGAAACGATCCACGGCTTCGCCTCGCGCCGGATCGGCCGCGAGGCGGCCGACATCCTGATCGACTCGATGGTCTCCGGGATCTTCGCGGGCGATTCCCGGGAGCTGTCGCTGCGCGCCTGCTTCCCGAAGATGTGGCAGATGGAGACCGACCACGGCGGGCTGTTCCGCGCGATGTTCGCCATCCGCCGGCAGAAGCGGCAGGGGCGCGGGGTCGAGACGCTGCGGCCCGTGGACATCGCCCGGGACGCGAAGCGCCAGGAGGCGCCGATGGGCGCCCCCGCCGGGAAGCTGACCTCCTTCCACGAAGGAACCGAGACGCTGATCCGCGGGCTCGTCGCCGCCCTCGGCGGCATCGTCCGGACCGGGGCGCGCGCCGTCTCGGTCGCCGAGACGACCGGCCGCGCCTGGCAGCCGGCCGCCTCCGGGGGACACACGACCGCGCTGGACAGCGCCGGCCCCGGCGGCGCGCGGTTCACCCCCGACAGCTCCGGCGCCGCGGCGAGCCAGGCCGGCGCGGGCGCCGACGCCTTCCGCGTCACGGGCCGCTCGCCGCGCTACCTCGTCGGCGTCGAGGGGGCCGGAGAGCTCGAAGCGGACGCCGTCGTGCTGGCCGGCCCCTCTCCCGAAAGCGCGAGTCTCGTCGCCGCGCTGGACCCGGAGCTGGCGGCCGAGCTGGCCGCCATCCCGAGCGCCCCGATCGTCGTGGTCTGCTTCGGCTACGACGAGGCGAAGCTGCCCCGCCCGCTCGACGGGTTCGGATTCCTCGTCCCGCGCGGGCAGGGGCCCCGGATCCTCGGCTGCCTCTGGGATTCGAGCGTCTACCCCGGGCGCGCCCCGCGGGGCAAGGTGCTCGTCCGGGCGATGATCGGGGGGGCGCGCGACGCCGCCGCGATCGAGCTGACCGACGAGGAGGTGGTGGCGACGGTCCGCCGGGACCTGCTCGCGACCATGGGGCTCGACCTCGCCCCCGAGTTCGTCCAGCTCTTCCGGCATCCGCTCGGGATCCCGCAGTACGCGGTCGGGCACCTCGACCGTCTGGCCCGGATCGACGACCGCCTGGGCCGCCACCCGGGGATTTTCCTCGCCGGAAACGCCTACAAGGGGATTTCCATGAACTCGTGCATCGCCGAGGCCGGGCCCCTTGCCGGGCGCCTGCTGGAGCACCTGGGGATCTCCGGGTCAGCCGGGGACCCGGTTTTGGGTTAATCTAACGGGCGGGCCGGCCTGATGGCCGCCCCCTCTTCGTTGGAAAGGAGCCATGTCAGGCAAAGCTGAGATGTTGAAGGCGGGGGACGTCGCCCCGGACTTCCTCGTGAAGGACCACCTCGACCGCGACACGACCGTCCGCCAGTTCCGCGGCAAGACCGTCGTGCTCTATTTCTATCCCAAGGCCGATACGCCCGGCTGCACGGCCGAGAGCTGCGGGTACACCAGCCTCTACCCCGAGTTCGAGAAGCTCGGGGTCGAGATCCTCGGCTGCTCCTTCGACACCGTGAAGGAGAACGCCGCCTTCGCGGAGAAGTTCAACATCCCCTTCCCGCTCCTGTGCGACGTCGACCGGGAGGTCGGCCTCGCCTTCGGCGCCTGTGACACACCGAACGCCGGCTACGCCGACCGGATCACCTACGTCATCGACGAGGACGGGTTCATCTCCCACGCCTTCCCGCAGGTCGAGGCGCGCACTCACCCCAGGAAGGTCCTCGAGATCCTCACCGCCGCCCTGTCGAGCTAAAGGAACCACCGTGCGAAGAGTCGCCGCCCTTGCCGCCGCCGTCACCATTGTCCTCGGCGCCGCCCTGGCCTTCGTCCAGCCCGCGCCGGCCGCCGATCCGTCCCCCGCGTCGCTGAAGGCGATCCTCGAGATCGACCGCGAGGCCTACTACGCGGGCGATCCCGTCCCGGTCCGGATCTCGATCTGGAACGACGGCCCGTCCCCGGCCGAGGCGCCGGCGGGCGAGGCCCAGGCGGGATTCGAGGTCTACGACAGCGACGGACGCAAGGTCCCGGCCGCGGCAGGCGCCGCGCCCGTGGCGCCCGCAGCCCCCGGCGCCGCCCCCCGCACCCTCGGCCCCGGGGCCTTCTACGGCTTCGCCCGCGACCTGACGACCCTTTACCCCCGCCTGAAAGAGGCGGGGACCTACCGCCTCCAGTGGGTCTCGGGCGCGCTCGCCTCCAACGCCGTGATCCTGCGCGTGGTCCCGCGCTACGATCCGGAGAAGGACTACACGGCCCGCGTCGAGACGGACCTGGGCGCCTTCACGCTCGAGTTCCTCCGCAAGGACGCGCCGATCGCCGTGAAGACCTTCATCGAGCTGGCGCAGACGGGTTACTACGACGGGGTGATCTTCCACTTCGTCGAGCCCGACCGCGTGGTCGTCTCGGGCGACCCGACCGGGACGGGCGAAGGGGGCCCGGGCTTCGCCATTCCGCACGAGCGGCCGAAGGTGAAGATGGTCACCGGCACCGTCATCATGAAGGCGACCGGCCGCCCCCCGGCGAACGGGAGCATCTTCGCGATCCTGCTCGAACCGTGCCCCGACTGCGAGGGGAACGCCACCGGGTTCGCCCAGGTGGTGGACGGCCTCGACGTGGTCCGGAAGATCTCGCAGGCCCCCGCTTCGGCGAAGAGCGCGCCCCAGCCCCGCCGTCCCCTCCAGGACATCCGGATCGTCCGGGTCATCGTGAAGGTGAAGCCGGCCGCCTGACGGCTCGCGCCGGGTCGCGGCGGCCCGGGCGCCCGGACCGCTACGACCGGCCCTTGGGGAAATATCTGTCCAGCGCGGCCTGCACACCGCGCGCGTCGATCTCGATGCGCAGGCGCCTCCCCTGCTGCTCGATGACGGGGCGGGCCTTCAGGCCGAAGTGCCCGAACAGCTTCGGGATCGCCGTCTGGAGGTTCTCGATCGAGCCTGCAGCCGCCTCCTCGTCCCGGAAGTAGGCGTAGCCGTCGCCGCGGATCGTGTCGGCCGAGCCGAAGCCGAACCGGAACCCCATCCCCTCGAACGCGCCGGGGAGCTCGATCCCCGAGCCCTCGGGGGCCCCCGTGGCCATCCGCCACAGGCTCGCGAGCGATTCGCGGTCGTTGACGAGCGCTCCGAATCCCGGCAGCTCGCGCATCGGGTCCACGTCCTTGAGGACCTCGGCCATCCGCTGCGAGAGGCCTGCGGGGCTCGCGCTGCGGTCGAGCCTGTCGATGAGCAGGCGCACCGCGCGCGGATCGCGCGAGAGGATCAGGTTGTTCCCCACGAACGCCATGGCGAGGTCCTGCTTCTCCCGGCCGAGGAGGATCCGCGCGTCGTGGTAGACCTCCACTTCCCGCTCGCTGCCGGAGATGCCGAACCACATCTTCGCCACGACCTTCGCCATCCTCCCCAGGCTCACGACGATCGCCACTTCACTGCCGCCCTCGTCGAGCGCTTCGATCATCCCCGTCGCCCGCACGTGGTCGATCGCCGCGCCGGACAGGGTGTCGCCCAGGGAGCGGATCCACTCGGCCTGCTTGTCGCCCCCGGCGGCCGCCGAGCGCTTCTTGAGGGAGTCGAGGACCTCGCGCAGGGCGCGGTCCTCGGGGACGGCGAGGAACGTCACGAATCCCTGCGTCTCCGGCCCCACGAGGTCGAGCCGGTCCACCGCGGGGGAGGGGCGCAGGAACCACCAGAGCCCGAGGGCCGCGAGGAGGACGAAAACCAGCGCCCCCCAGAGGAGGACCTTCCGCAGGGCGCTCACTTTGCCGCGCCGAGCAGGTCCGTGCCTGAGCCCGGGAAGAGGACCTGGCGAAGGGCCGAGACCGGCGCCACCCCCAGGGAGAGAAGCCGGCCGTGGAATTCCCGCGCGCTGAAGGCCTTCCCCTTCGCCTTCGCGACGTCATCCCTCAGCGCGAGGAGCTCCAGCCGTCCCAGGGCGGGGGCGGCGGCATCGGGGTCGGCGAGCAGGCGCTCGACCTCGATCGAGGCCACGTCCCGCGGCCAGTATCCCGCGCTCGCGAGCCACGTGGCCGCCTCGGGCGCCGTCATGCCCATCGCGTGCAACCGGACCGACGCGGCGAGCCGGGCGTCCGCGCGGATGAGGTCGAGCAGGCCCGCCGCCATGATCCGCTTCTCGGACGCGCCGAAGCCGCCCTTCACGGCGAGTTCCTCCGCGTACAGCGGCCAGCCCTCGCTCATGGTCGGGTACGAGACCGCCTTGCAGGCGCGGATCCTCGTCGTCCGGCCCAGTCTGCCAGGCCGTGAACCTGCCCGGGTAGACCTCGCGCATCAGCGCCCCCGGCAGGAAATACCGCCCGTAGGAGGCGAGCCACGGCACCATGACCGGCGGCGGCCAGCCGGGGTCCGGCGCGCCGAGCTCGAGGAAGGAGGGAGCCTCGCGCCCCCCGTAGGCGCCCGGCAGGTCGGTGCGCACGGGAACGTCGCGGCGGCGGAAGGCGGGCGTCTCGCGCACCGTGATCGTCTCCTCCGTGGGAGGGTCGACCAGCTTTTCGATCGCCAACCAGGACCAGAGCTCGCCGATCACGTTGATCGCGGCGTTGCGCGCCGCTTCCGGCTCGAGCTGCGCCGCCTCGAGCTGGGCGACCAGCGCGGCCGGCTCCTGCTTCGGCTCCAGCGCCGCCGCGGTTCGGGCGAACAGGTCGCGCTGCTTCGCGAGGTCGGCCTCGGCGGCCGAAGCCACCTGGGCCGCGGTGAGCCCCCCGGCCGTCTCCTGTCCCGCGAGCCAGTCGAGCCACCCCTTCCCGCCGAGGGGGACGGCCGCCGTCGCCTTCGGCAGCCGCTCCTTCTCGAGCCAGTCGGCGAACGCGACGACCTCCTTCCACGCGGCGGCGGCGGCGACGGGACCGGAGTGCGTCACGTCCGGATGCCCCGAGACGCGGAACTCCTCCATGAGGGAGGCCTGGAAGAGCGGCCCCGCCGAGCGCAGCCTCATGATGGCCCGCCGCACGGCCGCCCGCGGGCACGATTCGAGGTTCTCGCGCGCGACCGTGAAGAAGTAGCGGAAGAGGCTGAGCCTGGCCATCAGGTGCTCCGCCCGCTTCAGGGTCATGTTCTCGTCCCGGTCGAAGGTGGACTGGACCGCGCCGACCGATTCGTCCACGTAGAAGTTCGGGTCGTGGAAGGGCGCCCCCTGCGTGTCGATCCACCGGATGACGGACCGCATGTGGACCCGCAGGGCCTCCTTCTCGAGCCGGCCCTTCTCGGTGAATTCCGCGGAGGGGAGCTTGTCGAGGCGCGCGAGGTACCCCCGGTACGAGCCGACGAAGGCCGCGATCGACTTGCGGCGGTAGTCCCCCAGGACCGATTCGAAGGAATTGACGCCGACCCGCGTCGAGCGGCCCGGGAGGAAGGTCATGTAGGTTTCGAGGACCTCGGCCGAGAACTCGATCATCGGCATGTCGGGATTCTCTGGCTCGCGGGGCTTCATCAGGTCGTCGGGAACCGGCTCCAGCCTGCGCGGCTCCGGGGCCGGCAGGGGCGGCGGCTCCTCGGCCTGCGCGAGGAGCGCGGGCCGGGCCGACCCCGCCTCGCCGGAACCCTCGCCCGAGGCCGCCCGGGGAAGGTCGGAAGGTCCGCGCGGGACCGCCGCGCGTACGGGCACGGCGGCCACGAGGAGCGCCGCGAGCAGCATCAGGGTCGGGGCTTTGCGCATGGGAAATCGTGCCTCTCCGGTCATCCTGGACCTGGCCTCGTGCATGAAGATCGTCCTCGGCCCGTCGGATCGGCGGGCCGCGAATGCCGCGGCCGCCGGTCGTTTCCGCTCCATGCCATCGGGGGCGGTTATCGTAGCCGCTGGGTCCGGGGGCGTCAATCGGGCCGGGCGCGGAGGATCCGGGCTACAGCCCCTGGCCGCGGGCCACGAGGGTCGCCTGCGCCTGGGCGATCGGGCGCACCACGATCTCGTCGATGTTGACGTGCCAGGGGCGCGTCACCGCCCAGGCGACGCAGTCGGCGATGTCGTCGGCCGTGAGTGGGGTGAGCCCCTCGTAGACCTTCTTCGCCCGGGCCTCGTCGCGGAACCGCACGAGCGAGAACTCCGTCTCGACCATCCCCGGGTCGATCTCGGTCACGCGCACCCGCCTGCCGTGCAGCTCGAGCCGCAGCGTGCGCGTGATCGCCCGGACCGCGTGCTTCGCCGCGGTGTAGCCGGCCCCGCCGACGTACGTCTCGAACCCCGCGATCGAGCCGATGTTGACGATGTGCCCGTTTCCCGAAGCCTCGATCGCCGGCAGCAGGGCGCGGGTCATGTACATCAGGCCGAGAACGTTGGATTCCCACATCGTCCGCCAGTTCTCCTCGTCCGCCTCGCGCACCGGCTCGAGCCCGAGGGCGCCCCCCGCGTTGTTGACGAGCACCCGGCACTCGGGAACGGCCGCTGCGAAGGCGGCGACGCTCCGCGCGGTCCCGGACATCGAGCGCGAGCGCCCTGGCCCCGACCGGCTCCGTGACCTCGCGAAGCCTGTCCAGCCGGCGCGCGCCCGCCACGACCTCGAAGCCGGCGCCCCTCAGGTGCCGGACCGCCGCCGCCCCGATCCCGCTGCTCGCGCCCGTCACAACCGCCACGCCACGCTTCTCGTCCATTCGCGCTCCTTATGGAAAATGACCGACGACAGTGTTGCTGGCCCGCTACAAGTCTCTGAAGGGGAACAACTTGTTGGTTCCCTGGCGCACGGTGGCCCTCCTGCGCCTGTTCACGTCGTGAAGACCCGTCAGCGCCGAGAAACGGGAGAGCGACCAACACTCATGTCGGGCATTTTCCATTTTCTCACGCGGGGGCCCGGCCCTCCCAGGCATGCGGGGGCCGCCGCCGGCGAGGGCTGTTTTCGGCTCCCGCCCGTGGCCGGGCGGGGTTACACTCTCCCGTCCCGCACGGGAAGAGCCATGATCGAATCGCCGCTTGCAGACCTGTTCCGCAGATGGGGGTACCTCCAGGCCGACCTCGACCCGCTCGGGCGGCTCGCCCCGCTTCCCCACCCCGCCCTGGACGCCGCGAAGGGGCCGGAGGCGGACCGCTGGCGCGCCCTGTACTGCGGCCCGATCGGCGTCGAGTTCATGCACATGCCCGATCCGGAGCGCTGCGCCTGGATCGCGGAGCGGATGGAGTCCCCCGCCCCCGCGCCCGACCGCCGGAGAATCCTCGAGAAGCTCGCGCGCGCCGAGCTGTTCGAGCGGTTCCTGCACGCGCGCTACGTCGGCACCAAGCGGTACTCCCTCGAGGGGTCCGCGGCGGTGGTGCCGGCGCTCGACGCGCTGCTCGACGCCGCGGCCGGCAGCGGCGTGGAGACGGTCCTGCTCGCCATGAGCCACCGCGGGCGGCTCGCGATCATGGCCCACGTCGCGTGCGTTCCCCCCGCCCACCTGTTCGCCGGCTTCGAGGACGTCGACCCGCGCAGCGTCCTCGGCGGCGGGGACGTGAAATACCACCAGGGCGCGACCGGCTCCTACGCGACCGCGTCGGGGCGCGAGGTCAACGTCCGCCTGGTCTCCAACCCGAGCCACCTCGAGGCGGTCAACCCGGTCGTCCTGGGGCGGCTCCGCGCGCGGCAGGAGCGGATCGGCGCCGAGGGGCGCCGGAAGGCGCTCGCGGTGACGCTGCACGGCGACGCCGCGTTCGCCGGCCAGGGAATCGCCGCGGAAACGCTGAACCTCGCCGGGCTGCGCGGCTTCGAGACGGGCGGGGCGATCCAGGTCATCGTCAACAACCTGATCGGCTTCACGACGACGCCCGCCGCGCTGCATTCCTCCCGCTACTCCTCCGACCTCGCGCACCGGCTGCCGATCCCGATCCTCCACGTCAACGGCTTCGACCCGGAGGCGGCGGTGAGGGCAGCGCGGATCGCCGCGGACTACCGCGCCCGCTTCGGCAGCGACGTCGTCCTCGACCTGATCGGGTGCCGCCGCTACGGCCACAGCGAGGTGGAGGACCCGACGACCACCCAGCCGCTCCTGTACAGGAAGATCGAGGCGCTGCCGATGCTGTGGCAGGCCTACGCCTCGTCGATCGGCGCGATCGGAGGAGGAGACGAAGTCGCTCGAGGAGACGATCCGCGCGGAGCTCTCCGCCGAGCTCGAGCGGGCCCGCTCGATGACCTCGCGCCCGACCCTCTCGGTGCTGCCCTCCTACTGGGACCCCTACCGGGGCGGCCTGTACGATCCGGCGCTCGAGGCTGACACGGGAGTCCCCGAGGGGCGCCTCCGCGCTCTCGCCCGGGGCATCACGGCCGTCCCCGACGGCTTCCACACCCATCCCAAGCTCCGGAAGCTCCTCGATCAGCGGCTCGAGATGGGGTCGGGCGCGCGCCCCGTGGACTGGGCGATGGCCGAGGCGCTGGCGTTCGGCTCGCTCCTGCAGGACGGAACCCCGATCCGCTTCACCGGGCAGGACGCCCGCCGCGGGACCTTCAACCAGCGCCACGCGCGTCCTGACCGACTTCGAGACCGGCGCCGAGCACGCGCCGCTCGCGAGCCTGCAGGACGGGCGCGCCCGATTCGAGCTGCACGACTCGCCCCTGTCGGAGGCCGCGGTCCTCGGGTTCGAGTACGGGTTCAGCCGCGACTTCCCGGAGGCGCTGGTCGTCTGGGAGGCCCAGTTCGGCGACTTCGCGAACGGCGGGCAGATCATCATCGACCAGTTCCTCGCCGCCGGCGAGGACAAGTGGGGCCTCCTCAGCGGCCTCGTCATGCTCCTTCCCCACGGCTACGAGGGCCAGGGGCCGGAGCACTCGAGCGCCCGCCTCGAGCGCTACCTCGAGCTCGCCGGCGAGGACAACATCCAGATCTGCCAGCCCACGACGGCCGCGCAGTACTTCCACCTCCTGCGGCGGCAGGTCCTGCGCACCTGGCGCAAGCCGCTGGTCGTCATGACCCCCAAGGGGCTGCTGCGCGCCCCCGAGGCGGCCTCTTCCCTCGGCGAGCTCGCGGGCGGGCGCTTTCAGCCGGTCCTGCCCGACGAGGGGGCCACGAATCCGCGCCGCGTGCTCGTCTGCTCGGGGAAGATCGGCCACGAGCTGCGCGCCGAGCGCGAGCGGCGGGGAGGCAGCGCGACGGCGATCGTGCGCCTCGAGCAGCTCTACCCGTTCCCCGAGGAGGCGATGCGCGCCGAGCTGGAGCGGCACGCGACCGCCCTCGACATCGTCTGGGTGCAGGAAGAGCCGGCCAACATGGGCGCGCTCTCGTTCGTCCGCCCGATCCTGGCGCGCCTGTCCGGGGGGCGTCCCGTGACCACGGTGAAGCGCTCGGCGAGCGCAAGCCCCGCCACGGGCTCCTCGAAGGCGCACGCGATCGAGCAGCAGGCGCTCCTGCGCCTGGCCTTCGCGCGGATCGAGACCTAGGTCGTCGCGCCGCCGCAGGAGGAGCCGCGCCCGGCGGTGCAGCCGAAGCAGTGGCGCCCCGTGACGATGCGGCGCGCGCCGAAGGCGGCGGGATCGAAGTCGCGCACGTGCGGGCGCGCGGCGCCCGGGAGCCCGGCCTCGAGCCCGAGCATCTGGTTGAAGTCGCAGTCGAAGACCCGCCCGTCCCACGAGACCGAGACCGTGCTGCGGCACATGAGGCCCGCCACGGCGGCGGGGTTGAAGGCGTTCGTCAGGCGCTCCATGTAGGCCTGCAGGTTCCCGGTTTCGAGGAGCCATTCGAGGAAGCGGGCGATCGGCATGTTGTTGAGGGCGATCAGCCGGTCGAACGTGACGCCGTGCTCGCGCAGGAGCGAGGCCTTCCATTCCCGCTCCAGCGCCTGCTGGTCGCCCGCGAGAAACGCCCCCGCGGGGTTCGTCACGACCGTCAGGCGCCGGCGCGCGTCGCCCCGCCCGTATCCGGCCCCGTTCAGGAGCCGGATCGCCTCGATCGACTTCTCGAACGTCCCGTCCCCGCGCTGGGCGTCGGTGTTGATCCGCCGGCAGTGCGGCAGCGAGCAGACCACCTCGACCCCCCGCTCGGCGAGCCAGGCGGGCAGGTCGCGGAGCCGCGGCAGGAGGAGGACCGTGAGGTTGCAGCGGTCCATGACCTGCTTGCCCCGCGCCACGCACTCGTCCACCAGGTACCGGAAGTGGGGGTTCAGCTCGGGCGCCCCGCCCGTGATGTCCACCGCGGCGCACCCGGTCCGGTCGAGCGCCGCGAGGCACAGGTCGATCGTGGCGCGGTCCATGTTCTCGACCGTCCGGTCGGGCCCGGCGTCCACGTGGCAGTGGCGGCAGGTCATGTTGCAGAGCTTGCCGAGGTTGATCTGGAAGACCTCGAGCCGCGCCGGGCGAAGCTCGCCCCAGCCGCAGGCCGCCAGCGCGCCCGCGAAGTCGCGCGCGTCGGCCCGCCCGTGGATCCTGAGCCCGTCGAGCAGGTCGCGCTGCGCCGCCGTCGAGGCGAGCGGCGCCGCGCGCGCGGCGAGCGTGGTCGTTCTCGCGGCCCCGGTCTCCAACGCTACATCCCCGTCTTCTGCACGTGGCCCATCATCTGCACGCCGTGGACGAGCGAGGCGCCGCCGCGGATGGCGCACGCGACGTGGACCGCCTCGGTCATCTGCTCGAGGTCGGACCCCTTCTCCAGGCAGTCCTTGCTGTAGGCGTCGATGCAGTAGGGGCACTGCACCGCGTGCGCCACGGCGAGCGCGATCAGGGACTTCTCGCGCGCCGTCAGCGCCCCCTCGGCGAAAACGGCCTCGTAGTATGCGAAGAACTTCTCCGCCAGCGGCTTGCTTCCCTGTGCGAGCTCGCCGAACTTCGGCAGGTCCGCGGGGTCGTAGTAGGTTGCCATTGCGTTGCACGCTCCTTCCGCTGCGCCCCGGCGCGGCGCTCTTCGTGCCGTTCCTCGAAACCCGTCACAAGCGCGACAGCACTATAGGGCAAATCCTCCGATTCGGCCGACGCTGTGGATCGGGCCGGCGTGGCCGCCCGGCTCACCAGACCTCGGCGGGCGCTCGACCCCCTCCGCCGCGATCCGCGCAAGCCGCCCGCCCTGCACGCGGCCTCACTCCCCGGCCGGCGCGCTGTAGATCGCGCGGAACCTCCTCGTGAGAAAGACCAGCGAGGAGAGCGCGGTGAAGAGCGCCACCGATCCGATGATGACGACGAGGCGCAGGTACGGCTCGCCGGCGGCGATCCGCTCGCGCGAGAAGACGACGAGCGTGCGGACCCATTCCAGGACGCCGAGGAGCAGGAGCGCCTGGACGGTCCGCGCCGCCCATCGCCTCCGGACCGCCAGCAGCGCGAAGACCGCGATGCAGGCGCCCCCGGCCAGGATGAGGGCGGGAACGAACGCATGCGGGCCCAGCAGCGGCATCGATGCGAGCCTGCGGAGGAGATGCGCGCACAGGACGAGGACGCTCAGGACGACGGGAGCGTAGAGCAGGGCCGTCATCCGAAGAGAAAACCACCGGGGCCGGGCCGAGTCAAGGCCCATCCCCGGGCGGGGTCTTCGTCGTACTCCCCCGGCATTGGTATAATCCAGCCGCTACAACTCTCGCCCAGCGTCGTCATCCGGGCATTCACAGAACTTGGAGGCATGTGTGAAGAAGGGATTGATCCTGTTCAGCGCAGTCGTCATCGCCTTGTCCTTCGTGGCCGCGGCGATGGCCCAGCAGCCGGCGCCGCCGAGAAGAAGCTCCCCTCGGGCACGGTCGCGGAGAACACGGCGACCGTGACGGCCACGGTCGAGAAGATCGACCACAAGAAGCGTCTCGTCACCCTGAGGACCCCCGACGGCGAGGTGGAGGAGTTCGAAGTCGATCCCGCCGTGAAGAACCTCCCGCAGGTCAAGAAGGGGGACCAGATCGTCGTGAAGTACTACGAATCGCTCGCCTACGAGGTGAAGAAGCCGACCGGCGGGTCCGTCGGCGCCCAGGCCGCGGAAGCGCTCGCCACCGCGAAGCCCGGCGAGAAGCCCGCGGGGGTCGGCGGGCGGCAGGTCACGGTGACGGCCGCCATCGTCGCGATCGACTCTGACGGCCATGACCGTCACGCTCAAGGGCCCCGAGGGGAACCTGTTCAAGGTCAAGGCCAAGGACCCCGAGAAGCTGAAGGCCGTGAGCGTCGGCGACCTCGTCGACATCACGTACACCCAGGCGCTCGCCGTTTCGGTCGAGCCCGCGCCGAAGAAGTAGCCGCCCGTTGAAGCCGAAGCGGTAACCGTTCCGGGGCCGGCGCGACCTCCGCGCCGGCCCCTTCCACCCGCCCCCTTCCCTCGCGGCGTCAAACCGGCGCCTCCTCCTTCCCCATCGCGTTCGTTTGACGCACTCTCCAGGCGACACCGCGTCCCGCGCCCGCGCGACCGACGTGTCTTTCCGCCCCGCCGCCGCGGCGGCACGCTTCTCGCAGCGGGGCCCGGGCATGTAGACGGAAACCCAGCGATGGAGCGGAGGCACGCCATGAAGGGAAAGCGCTCGATCCTCGCAGCAATCGTCACCTCACTTCTGATCGGATTGCCGGCCGTTGCGGCGACATCCCCTTCGGCCCATGAAGCAGGCCGGCTGGGACAGGCGATGGAAATGGCCGGTCTGCCTGCCGCGGCCGGCAGCTACACAGTGCAGTACCTCGATTCGAACGGCATGGTCCCGGCGAACGCGACCGACCCCGTCCTCGTGAATGCTTGGGGCCTGGCGGCGAGTCCGGATGGCCCATGGTGGATCGCGGACAACGGAACCGGAGATTCGAGCCTGTTCGACGGCACCGGAACGGCCCTGGCCCTGGTGGTGAACGTTCCCGGCTCCCCCACGGGGATCGTTTACAACCAGGGACCCGGGTTCGTGATCACCTCGGGCACCGCGTCGGGACCGGCGCGGTTCCTCTTTGCCACCGAGGAGGGAACGATCCTCGGCTGGAACCCGATCATCGCCCCGCCGGCGCCCGCGGTTCAGTCCTTCGTCGCCGTGGACAGCTCGGCTTCCGGCGCCGTGTACAAGGGGCTCGCCCTGGTCAGCGGGCCGGAGGGCGACCGGATCTTCGCGACCGATTTCCACAACGGCCGAGTTGACGTCTTCGACGGGACGTTCACCCAGGTTCTCCGGCCCGGCGCTTTCGTCGATCCGGAAATCCCCGCCGGGTTCGCGCCGTTCGGGATCCGCGCGGTCGGCAGCCGGGTCTTCGTGACCTACGCCAGGCAGACGCCCGGCAGCGCCGATGAGACCGCGGGACAGGGCCTCGGGTTCGTGACCGTCTACGACGCGGACGGCAACTTCCTCGCCAGGGTCGCCACGCGCGGCCGTCTGAACGCGCCGTGGGGCCTGGCCCTTGCGCCCGCCGATTTCGGCCGCGCCGGCGGCGATCTCCTGGTCGGGAACTTCGGGGATGGCCGCATCCTCGCATTCCATCCGAACGAGGACATGACGAGCTTCACGCCCGAAGGAAGCCTCACGGATTCCTCCCACAAGCCGATCGTCATCAATGGTCTGTGGGGCATTTCGTTCGGTAACGGCGCCGCGGCGGGGCCGACCAACGCGCTCTATTTCGCCGCCGGTCCGGATGACGAATCGGCCGGGCTGTTCGGCAGGATCGATCCGCAGTGATCGTCAAGTGAGCCCGGGCTGGAGCGGGGACGCGGGCCAGGCCGGTTAATGCAGTAAGTCCGGTTCCACCCGGACCAGGCGGCCGGCGGGGCTCCCGCCGGCCGCCGCCACGGAGTTTCCCCGCCCACGTTTCCCGGATCCCGGAGCGCCCGCGGACCGTCGCCGGTCGATCGGTTCAGGACTTCGACCGGCGCCGCGCCCCTCCGCGCGGCTGAGGCGCGCCGCCGCCGGGCTGGCGGGACCGGGCGTCAGACCCCGGACGCGACCGGGACCCGATCCTCGCGGACGAACAGGAGGAGGATCGAGGAGGCGAGCGCGAGCGCCGAGCCGATCCCGAACGCCGCGAGGGCGCTCCCCGTCGCCTGCCACACCACGCCGAGCAGCAGGCTCGCGGGCAGGGCCGCGATCCCGATCGCGAAGTTGTAGAGCCCGAAGGCGGTGCCGCGCAGGTGCGGCGGGACGAGGTCGGCGACGAACGCCTTCTCCACCCCCTCCGTGAGCCCGAAGAACAGGCCGTACACGGCGAACAGCGCCCAGGCCTGCCAGGCCGCGGTCGCGAGGCCGAACCCGAGGTAGACGAGCGCGTAGATCGCCCACCCGGCGAGGATCACTCCCTTCCGGCCGAGGCGGTCCGAGACGATGCCGCCCGGCACCGACGAAACCGACTTCACGATGTGGAGCACGATCCAGAGGATCGGCAGCAGCGCCGCCGCGACGCCGAGCTCCTTCGCCCGCAGCAGCAGGAACGCGTCCGAGGAGTTGCCGAGGGTGAACAGGGTCACGACCGCGAGGAACGCCTTGAATCGGCCCGAGAAGGGGGCCAGCGTCAGCTTCACGGGCGCGGAGCCGGGGATGGCGCGCGGCTTGACCTCGCGCACGCCCCACGCGATCAGGATGAGCGTCAGCAGGCCCGGGATGGAGGCGAGCGCGAACATCAGGCGGTAGTCGGCCGGCGTCGGGGGCTGCGCCGGGCCGCCGCCCGCCCGCGCGCGCGTCAGCAGCAGGAGCACGCCCGAGGCCAGCAGCGGCCCGAGGATCGCCCCCGCGTGATCCATGGCGCGATGGAAGCCGAACGCCTTGCCCCGCTCGTTCTCCTCGCACGAGTCCGCGAGGAGGGCATCGCGCGGCGAGCCGCGGACGCCCTTGCCGACCCGGTCGGCTCGCGCGGATCAGGAGGACCTGCCAGGCGGCCTGCGAGACCGCGATCAGGGGCCGCGCCACGCGTGGCGAGCCCGTACCCCAGGAGCATCAGCCCCTTCCGGTTCCCGAACCGGTCGGAGACCCATCCCGACACGAGCTTCCCGAGGCTGGCGATGCTCTCCGCCGTCCCCTCGATCAGCCCCAGGAACGCCGCGCCCGCCCCGAGCGTCGTCGTCAGGAAGACCGGCAGGAGCGGGTAGATCATCTCGCTCGCGGCGTCGTTGAGGAGGCTGGTCAGTCCGATCGCGAAGACGTTGCGGGGAAAGCCGAGGATCCGCTTCTCGGGGGCCATGCGGGAGAGGATAGCAGCAGTGCGATGGTCGAGGTGGGACCCCGTCGTCCTGCGTCTCGACGACCGGCCGGATCGCGTGGTGGTCCTGCCCGAAGCGCTCGTCCCGATTCGCGCCCGGCGTGTCGCATGGCTGGAGCGCTGCGCAAAGACGTCGGATTCCCGCGCACCCCCGCCCGGGACCTCAGGCCTCGTCGAGCGCGGCCCGCAGGTAGCGGGCTGTGTGGGTGCCGGACAGCGCGACGTCGGCGGGGCGCCCCTCGGCGACGATCCGGCCGCCCGCCTCGCCCCCCTCGGGGCCGAGGTCGATGATCCAGTCCGAGCACTTCACGACGTCCATGTTGTGCTCGACCACGAGGACGGTGTTGTCGGTGCGCACCAGCCGCTCGAAGCACTGGAGGAGCAGCGCGACGTCCGAGAAGTGCAGCCCGGTCGTCGGCTCGTCGAAGATGTAGAGGACTCCCGTGCCTCCGCCGTACATGGCGGAGGCGAGCTTCAGGCGCTGCGACTCGCCCCCGGAGAGCGTGGTGGCGGGCTGGCCGAGCCGCAGGTAGCCGAGCCCGGTCCGCGAGAGCGCCTCGAGGCGGGAGATCAGCGCCGGCTGGCCCGCGAAGAAGCGGATCGCCTCGTCCACCGTCATCTCGAGCACGTCGGCGATCGAGCGCCCGCCGCGCCGCACGGCCAGGACCTGCGTCTTGTAGCGCTTCCCGCCGCACGCCTCGCAGGGCAGCACGATGTCGGCGAGGAACTGCATCTCCGTCGTGACGACGCCCTGGCCTTCGCAGGTCTCGCACCGCCCGCCCGGAACGTTGAAGGAGAAGTCGCCCGCGTCCAGCCCCGCGAGCTTCGCGGTCCGCTGCCCCGCGAAGATCTTCCGGATCTCGTCGAACCCCTTGATGTAGGTGATCGGGTTCGACCGGGGCGTCTTGCCGATCGGCGACTGGTCCACCATGACGGCGTCGCGGAGGCTTCCCGTCCCGCGCAGCTCCCGGTAGGCGCCCGCCGCCCGCGCGGCGCGCTCCGCGCCCCGCCCGAGCGAGCGCAGCAGCGCCGGGTAGAGCGTCTCCTCGATCAGGCTGCTCTTCCCCGATCCGGACACGCCCGTGATGCAGGTGAAGAGCCCCAGCGGGACCCGGACGTCGATCTCCTTCAGGTTGTTCGCCTTCGCGCCGAGCAGCTCGAGCCAGCGCCCCTTGACCGGACCCCGGCGGCGCATCGGCACGCTGATCCGCTCGCGGCCGGACAGGTAGGCCCCGGTGCGCGAGGCGGGCGAGGCGGCGATCTCGGCGGGGCTTCCCTCCGCCACGATCTCCCCGCCCCGCTCCCCAGCCGCGGGCCCCAGGTCGACGATCCGGTCGGCGGCGCGGATCGTCGCCTCGTCGTGCTCGACCAGGACCACCGTGTTCCCTAGGTCGCGCAGCTCGGTGACGACGCGGATCAGCCGGTCGCCGTCGCGCGGGTGCAGTCCGATGGACGGCTCGTCGAGCACGTACAGCGTGCCGACGAGCCCCGAACCGAGGCAGGAGGCGAGGCCGATCCGCTGCGACTCGCCGCCCGACAGCGTGCGCGACATCCGGTCGAGCGTGAGGTAATCGAGCCCCACTTCGTCGAGGTAGCGCAGGCGCCGGCGGAGCTCCTTCAGGATCGGCCGGGAGATCTCCTCTTCCTTGGGGGTCAGCTCGAGGCTGTCGAAGAAGTCCCTGTCCCACCGGATCGTCATCCGGGAGATCGCGGCGAGGTCCAGGCCCCCGACCCTGACGGCGAGCACCTCGGCGCGCAGCCGCCCGCCCGCGCACGACGTGCAGGTGCGGTAGGTCCGGTAGCGGCTCAGGAAGACGCGGACGTGGACCTTGTAGATCTTCGTCTCGAGCCAGTCGAAGAACCCCTTGACGCCGTACCAGTTCCCCTCCCCCTCCTCGATGAAGCGGCGCTGGCGCGCGGGGAGCTTCCCGTACGGCGTGTCCCACTCGAGACCGAGCTTCCTGCCGGCCTTGCGCAGGTCGTCGTAGGCGCTCTCGTAGGCCGGCTTGTTGAAGGGATCGATCGCGCCCTCGTTCAGCGTCTTTGCGCGGTCGGGAACGATCAGGTCCGGATCGAGCAGGATGGAACGGCCGAACCCCTGGCAGGCGGGGCAGGCCCCGAGGGGCGAGTTGAAGGAGAAGAAGGCAGGCGTCGGCTTGCGGTAGTCGAGGTCGCAGTCCGCGCAGTGGAGCGTTTCGCTGAACCGCTCCTCGCGCCCCTCGCCGTCGAGGACCAGCAGGCGCCCGTGGCCGAACCGGTAGCCGGTCTCGACCGCCTCCGCGAGACGGCGCCGCAGCCCGGGGTCGGCGCCCCCGGGGCCCGGCGACCACGAGCCGGTCGACGACGACCGACAGGGCGGAGCGGGCGCCGATCTTCGCCGCGGCCGCGTCCTCGATCGAAAGGGTCGCCCCGTCCAGGATGACCCGCAGGAACCCGTTCGCGCGCAGGTCCGCGAGGAACTCCGCCGGGGAGACGGCGTCGAGCACCTTCTTCGGGTCGAGGGGGAAGGCGATGGTCAGGCGGCGGGGGACGGCCACGCCGTCGGGCGAGGCGAGCAGCCGATCCACGACCCTGTCCACCGTCTCTTCCTCGACCGCCCGCCCGCACTTCGTGCAGAAGGTCCGGCCGATCCGGGCGAAGAGGAGCCGCAGGTAGTCGTTGATCTCGGTCGAGGTCCCGACGGTCGAGCGCCCCGAGGTCGGCGTTCCCTTCTGCTGGATGGCGATCGCCGGGGGAAGCCCGTCGATCGAATCCACGTCCGGCCTGTCCACCCGCTCCAGGAACTGGCGGGCGTACGTCGAGAGCGATTCGACGTAGCGCCGCTGCCCTTCCGCGTAGAGCGTGTCGAAGGCGAGGCTCGACTTGCCCGACCCGGAGGGTCCGGTGATGACGGTCAGCTTGTCGCGGGGGATCTCCAGGTCCAGGTTCTTGAGGTTGTGGACTCGGGCCCCGCGCACACGGATGGAGTCCATGGCGTGTCCGGCGAAACGGTCATTTTCCCCCGGCCCCGGGGCACCGTCAAACCGCGAGCAGGCGCGGCCTCGCTGGCGCAATCCGCAAAGCCGGTCATAATCTCCCTTCTTTTCAGGGAAGCCGTCAGGACGACACGCGGGGCGAACCCCAGGAAACGAGGAGGAGACACGACAATGGCCGACACGAGCAGGACGATCACGCTCTACGACCTCGGTCCGTCGCCGAACAGCATGAAGGCCCGGATCGCGCTCAACTACAAGGAGATCCCCTTCGAGAAGATCCCGGTGAATCCGGAGGATCGCGCGGCGGTCATCAAGGTCTCCGGGCAGCCGCTGACCCCCGTCCTGCTGCACGGCGGCACCGTCGTCTACGATTCGGCCGCCATCCTCCGGTACCTCGAGGCGAATTTCCCCGGGACGCGGCGCCTGTTCACCACCGACTACGACACGATGCACGAGATCGAGGAGTGGGAATTCCACGGCCGCCGGGAGCTGAACGAACCGGTGGAGATCATCTTCGGCCAGTGCTTCGGTCCGGAGAAGTCCCCGGCCGAGCTCCGGAGGGCCTGCGACCTGCTGCACGAGCACACCGCGAAGGTCGAGGCGCGGCTTGCCAAGGGCCCGTGGCTCGTGGGGGACACGATGACCGCCGCGGACGTCACCTGCGCCCCCTGCGTCTACTACGGGATGCTCCCGCCCGAGGTCGCGGCGATCAGCCCCCTGCACAAGTTCTTCGCGGACAGCCTGAAGCTGGGAGAGGGCCGTGATCGGACGCGCGAGTGGGCCCGCAAGGTGATGGCCTTCGACCGGTAGGCGCGGCGGGGCGGAATCGCCTAGGCCGGGAGGATGCGGAAGGCGGCGACGGCGACGGGGCGGCCGGCGTGGCGGATCCTGGCGAAGAGGACGCGGACCCGGTCGGCCCATTCGGGGTCCGAGGTCCACTCCTCCGCTTTCACCCGCTGGCACCGGAGGGGCCGCGACAGCAGCAGCTCCTCCCACTCGGGCCGCTCGCGCCCTTCCTCGTCGAGGATGATCGGCGCCGGTCGTCCCCCCTCGACGAACAGGGCGAGGACCCCGGCGCCCCGCACCCCCTTCGCCCGGACCTGCAGGAGCGCGACCCGCCCGCGCGGGGATTCCTCGATCTCCTGCAGGACCCCTTCCACGAGCGGGTGGCCGGAGGCGAAGAAGTCGATGTTCTCCTTCTCGACCGCCTCCTCGCGGTCGAAGGTGCCGAGGAAGGACGATCCCGCCGGGACGCCGGGAAGATGGTCGATCCGCGAGGCCGAGCCGAACTCGATCGCCCAGGCCGCCCTCCCCCGCTGCTGCACCACGTGGAATCCGAACTCCTCGCAGGCCGCGAGAACCACCTCGGCCGTGGTCTCCTCGAGATCGGGCGGGATCCTCTCGAGGATGCCCGGGGCAAGCTCGGGCCTGTAGGGATCGCGGTGCAGCTCGTGCCAGGCCGCTTCGCGGATCTTCGAGCGGACGGCGCGCGCCTCGGCCAGGACCTTCGAGAACGCGTCGCGGATGCCGTCCCCGTCGGTCTCGCCCGCGGCGGCCGCCTCGATGGCTCCCTCGATCCCGGAGAAGGTCCCCTCGAGCCCGGCGAGCGGCTCGCGCAGGATGCCGAGCTCCTCGTAGAGCCGCGCCACCTCGAGTCCCAGCCCGCGCGGCGGGCGGAAATAGACGATCTCCACCGGGCGGTCCCGCCCCAGGCGGTCGAGCCGGCCGATCCGCTGCTCGAGGACGCCCGGGTTCCAGGGCAGGTCGTACAGGACGATCCTGCGGCAGAACTCGAAGTTCCTCCCCTCGCCGCCGCACTCGGTCGTGACGAGGACCGCCGGGCCCGCGGCCAGGCGGAACTGCGCGACCTCGATGTCCGCCCGCCCCTCGGAGAGCTCCTCGTGGAAGATCCCCACGCGCTGGCCGGTGCTTCTCTCGATCCGCTCGCGGACCGATTCGAGCGTTTCGCGGTCGGCGACGAAGACGAGCGTTTTCTCGCCCGCCTTGCGCCACGCGGGGGCCTGCGCCGCCAGCCACGCGGCCCGGGGATCGCGCTCCGCGGCCTGCTGCGCCTCCGCGCGGGCGATCGTCTCGTCGGGCCCGAGCAGCGGCGCGAGGGCCGCGGGCGAGGCGAGGGCGCGCCGGTAGCGGTCGAGCTTCCGCCGCCTCTCGGGGCCCGTCTTCGCCTCGATCCGCTTGACCCGCTCCTCGAGCTCGAGAAGCGACTCCCACCCCTGCGCCCAGCCCGCGGCGCCCGGCGCCGCCCCGCCCTCCTCCATCACCAGGCCGCCTTCGCCGCTCCCCGAAAGCCGGCTTCCGGGCCCGCCGACCGGGAGCGGCAAGCGCGGCGGGAGTCCCCCGATGTCGGCGCGGCGGGTGGCGCTCGTGCAGGGCGGAAGGGGCTCGCCGTGGACGAGGCGCTCTTCGAAGTCGGTCTCCTCGGGGAACTCGCCAGGGCGAAGGAGCTGCAGGAGGCGGAAGAACCCGTGGGCGTCGCTCTCGAGCGGCGTCGCCGTGAGCAGCAGCGCGTGCCGGGCCGCGAGGACGATCGGGGCCACCGCGCGGTAGGCGGTGCCGCCGGGGTGCCCGCGGGGGCGCTCGAGCCTGTGCGACTCGTCCACGATCGCGAGGTCGAACCCGGCCGCGCAGGCGAGGCGCGTGAGGTTCGGTCCTCGCACCAGCTCCTCGAGCGAGATGATCACGCGCGCGTGCGCCTCGAACGGGTTGAAGGCGTCGCCGAGCTCGCGCGCCACGTCCTGGCGCCGTTTCTCGTCGAGCAGGACGAAGACCTGGTGGAATTTCCGGTAGAGCTCGCCGAGCCACTGCACCGTGAGGGTCGCGGGGGTGACGATGAGGATCCTCTCCGCGCGACCCTCGCGGGCGAGCCGGTTGAGAATCAGGCAGGCTTCGATCGTCTTGCCGAGCCCCACCTCGTCCGCGAGGAGCCAGCGGACCGGATCGGCGTGGCTCGCCCGCTCGGCCACGTAGAACTGATGCGGGAAGATCCGGATCCTCCCGCCGAGATAGGAGCCGAGCCCCCCGGCCTCGCGCAGCGACTTCAGGTACAGGGCGTCGAGCCTGTTGGCGAACCCTTCGATCCGCCCGACCTCGCCCCGGGCCAGCCGTTCGGCCGGCCCCGTGTCCCCGTCCACCGGCCAGAGATCGGCGTCCGCGACGAGGCGGCCGTCCGCCAGGCGGTACAGGGACCCTTCCCGGCCGGCGATCGTGACGGTCTCTCCTTCGGGCTCGAAGCGGGCGATCGTCCCGGGCGTCATTTCGAAGGGGGCGAGAGCGTCGCTCGTGGCCGCGAACTCGAGCATCGCGCCCGTCGCGGGGAACTGGACGGTGATCCGCCGCCCGCTGACGGCCGCGACGCGCCCCGGCCCCGCCCCGTCGTTGAAGCGGTGCCGCAGCTTGTCGCCGACCTTCCACATGCCCTGAGTCTATCGCATGGCGGCGCGGAGCTCGCGCCGGCGCGACGGCGCGCGCCGGGGCGGGCGATCGGTTGAGGGGAGCGCCCGCGTTCATGCCGCCGGCGGCGGCACCCCGCGGACGCCGTGAGAGAATGACCCGCCCCATGAGCAGGAACGCCCCTCCGACGAAGGCTCCCGCGCCGCCTGCCCCGTCCCCGCCCCGGGCGGAAGGCGCGCTCGCGGGCGGGTGCCGGCGCTCGCGGGGGCGCTGCTCGTCCTCGTCACCTTCGCGGCGCTGCTTCCCTCGCTCGGCAACGGCTTCATCTGGGACGACGACTGGAACGTCACGGCGAATCCCACGCTGCGATCGTTCGGGGGGCTGCTGCGGATCTGGCTCGATCCGTTCGCGAACCAGCAGTACTACCCGCTGACGCACACGAGCTTCTGGATCCAGTACCAGCTGTTCGGGGCGCTCCCGTGGCCCTACCACCTGGCGAACCTGCTCCTGCACGCGGGCTCCGCCCTGCTGCTGTGGACGATCCTGCGGCGCCTGGCCCTTCGAGGGGCCTGGCTCGCGGCGGCCCTGTTCGCGGTCCACCCCCTGCAGGTCGAGTCGGTGGCCTGGATCACCGAGCGCAAGAACACGCTCTCGGGCCTGCTGCTGATGCTCGCGGCCCTCCTCTACTTCCGGCATGCGGGCCTGTTCGAGCCGCCGGGCGCGTCCGGCGGGACGGTCGATGCCGGGAAGGACCGCGCGCGGTCCGCCACGGTCTGCTGGCCCGCCCTCGGGCTTTTCTTCCTCGCCCTCGCGGCGAAGACCGCGGTCGCGACGGCGCCCGCGGCCCTGCTGGCCGTGGTCTGGTGGAAACGCGGGCGGATCGCCCGACGCGACTGGATCGGCCTCGCCCCGTTCCTCGCCCTCGGCGCCGCCGCCGGGCTGGCGACCGCCTGGCTCGAGCGGCATCACGTCGGGGCGGTCGGGGAGGTCTGGTCGCCCGGGATCCTCGAAAGAGTCCTGACCGCGGGGCGGGTCGTCTGGTTCTACGCGGCGAAGTTCTTCTTCCCCGCCAACCTGGTCTTCATCCACCAGGGATGGGAGTCTCCGCGGGGAATCCCCTCGACTGGCTCTTCCCGCTCGCGGCCGCCGCCGTTCCGGCAGCGCTCTGGCTCCTCCGCGACCGCATCGGCAGGGGCCCGGCCTGCGCCGTCCTCGTGTACGGGCTGCTCATCGCCCCGGCGAGCGGGTTCTTCGACGTCTACTTCTTCCGCTATGCCCCCGTGCAGGACCACTTCCAGTACTTCGCCTGCACGGGGCTCGCCGCGTTCGCCGCCGCGCTCGTGGCGCGCGCGCTCCCCCGGCCTGTTCCCTTCCGCGCGGCGTCGCTCGTTCTCGTCGCGCTCCTCGCCGCCCTCTCCTTTCAGCGAGCGGCCGTGTTCTCCGACTCGGGGACGCTCTGGCGCGATACGCTGGCGCGCAACCCGCGCGCCTGGATGGCGCACGTGAACCTGGGGAACATGCTCCTCGACGGAGGGCGGACGGCCGATGCGGCCGGGCACTTCGAGGCCGCCCTCCGCGTCAGGCCGAACTCGATCGAGGCGCTGATCGGCCTGGGCGAGGTCCTCGCCAGGGAAGGGAAAGCCGCTGAGGCGGAGGCCCGCTACCGCGAGGCGATCGCCCTGCGCCCGGGACAGGCGCAGGCGCGCAACAACCTCGGCGTCCTGCTGATGGAGCAGGGACGCGGCGAGGAAGCGCTCGCGCAGTACGACGCGGCCCTCGCCACCGCGCCCTCCTATCCCGAGGCGCGCATGAACCGAGGGATCCTCCTCGTCCGGATGGGAAGACAGGACGAAGGGATCGAGGAGTGCGCGCGCGGCGGTGCGGCTGCGGCCCGACAGCGAGGACGCGCGCCGGGCCCTCGAGAGCGCGCTGCGGTTCACGGGCCGGGCGGGAGAGGCCGCGGACGGGGGGGCGGCCGGCGGCGGACCAGCTCGCGGGGATGGCTGGCGCGGCGGGCGCGGCGGGCGCCCGGAGGGGGAGGAATCGAAGGGGTGGTCGGCGGCGCCGCCGGAGGCGGGAACGACGGAACCGACGGCGGCGGAGCCGGGCAGGCCGAGTCCCGGAACGACGAGGGGATGCGCCTCGCGAACGAAGGCCGCTACCGGGAGGCGATGGAGCATTTCCGCGCTGCGATCCGGAGCCGGCCCGATTTCGCCATTGCCCACTACAACCTCGGCCTGGCGCTCGAACGGCTCGGCCGCCGGCAGGAGGCCGCCGCTTCCTACCGCGATGCGATCGCCCGGCAACCCGACCTGAAGGAGCCGCACGGCAACCTCGCGATCCTCCTGTACGGATCGGGGGACTACGCCGGGGCCTGGGCCGAGGTCCGCGCGTTCCAGCGGCTCGGCGGCGAGCCGAACCCGCGGTTCCTGCAGGCGCTTGCGGCGAAGCTGCCGCCTCCGTCCTGACCTGGTCCGGAGCGGGCATCGCCAGGAAGGAGGTCCCTCGCGGTCCGGGCCCGGGAGCCCGGGGCCGCGGCCCGGGCGGGTCCCGGGTTCCCATCCACCGCGCGCGCGTGGCCCGGGCGGGAACGCCGCGCAGCGCCGAAGCAGCCCGCGCCCGCTCAGCGCCGGGGAGGCGGGGCGTCGTCGCTGAATGTGCCGGGAAGAGGCAGGACCGGGATGAAGTCGGCGTAGAAGCGGGACGAGCGGGCCGTCCTCGAGCCGGCCGGCAGGAAGTCCTGGGGATGGAAGCGCGCGGCGTCCACGTCGCGGCGCCCCGCCCGGCCTCCCGCCTCGCGGTTGTCGAAGAAGAGGTTCCTGGCGATCGTGAACCCCGGCGGCACCGACTCCTCGGCGAGCGCTTCCTGCCGGCAGTACGGCTCTCCCGAGTCGTACTTCGGGTTCTGGCCGGTCCTGATGAGAAGGTTCCCCGCGAAGAAGCCGGGCTCCCGCCCGGCGTCACGTCCCCTTTCCCCGACGCCTGCACCGTTCGCGCCGCCGGCGCCGGCCGCGCCGCCCGCCCCCTCTCCCGCGTCCGCGGCGCCGCTCCCGGCCGCGATCATCGCCCCGCAGGCGCCGGTGCGGTAGACCACGTTCTTCTCGATCCTCGCGGACGGGCTCCCCTTGCCCGCGTCCCACAGCGCGATGCCCCAGGTCAGCACGTCCTCGACGACGTTTCCGGAGATTTCGGCGCTCGCGTCCACGAAGACGCCGATCCCCTTCCAGTAGTTCCTGACGAGGTTCCTCCGGACCGAGGCCCGGGCATTCCAGGTCATCCCGATCCCGACGCCGCGCCCCCCTCCCACCGCGTCCCCCCTGGCCGCGTCCACCCCGTCCACGATGGTGTCCTCGATCACGGCGCTCGCCCCCCGGTACAGGGCGATGCCGTCCCACGAGTTCCTTTCGATCCGGCACTCCTGGATCCGGATGTCGGACCCCTCCCGGCCCGCGATCCCGATGATGCCGACGACGGTCTTCCGGACCCTGGCCGGATCCCCGATGTTGTCGCGGATCAGGCAGCCGCGGATCACCACCGTGCTCTCGCGCACGACGATCGCGGCGTCGGTCGCCCGGCCGTCCTCGTCCCGCTCCCCGCCGGTGACGACGACCCCCTCGAGGGAACAGCCGTCGCATCCGTCGAACAAGAGGCCGTACCCCGCCCCGGTATGGATGGTCGCCGCGCCGGGGACGGCCGCCACGAGCCGGATTCCCCGGCCGCTCACGCGCAGACCCCTCGTCGCGGGCACGGGGGAGTCCGCCTCGCCGCAGTTCCCGCAGGATGGATCCTCCCAGCGGACCGGTGCGAGCGTGTAGTCCCCCGGCTCCAGCGTGACGACGGTGGGACCGCGGATCCCGTCGAGAACTTCCTGCAGCCGGCCGCTCCCGGGCATCGATCCGGGGCCCGCGGGTGCATCGGGCTCAACGACCAGGCTCCCGACGGCGCCTTCCGGCTCCGGCGCGCCACGGTCCCCCCTGCCGGGCGCGGGGATCCTCCCCGGGTGGCACGCGGCCAGCAGAAGGAGCGCCGCGGCCGCGCCGAGGGCGAGCGGCGCCCTGGCGGCCTTCAGGCCCGCCCGCGCGCTCCGGAGCGGCAGGCCCCGTCCGGGGGGCCGCGGCGCCACCGGGCACCGCTCCGCTCCCGTCGTCTGCCGCCGCTCGGCTCCCACCGGCAGGCTCCACGCTCGCGTTCCATGCGCCTTGCTCACCTGAATGCCCCGCGCTCGCGCTCGTTGCGCATCGCTCACCGGCAGGCCCGCCGCTCCGGCCCGGACCGCGCGCCTCCCGGGGCAAGTCTACCCAAGCCGGCCCGAAACGGAGCCCGCCCCCCGGAGAGGCCGGTTGACAGACGGCCCGGGCGGGCCCATAATTGAGATTGAGTCTCAATTTCGATTGGAGGTCCCCGTGCACGCTGCCGGACAGTTCGCCGAGTACCTGAACCGGAACCAGCTCAAGATGACCCGGGAGAGACGGGCGATCCTGGACAGGGTCCTCGCCCTGCGGGGGCACTTCCACGTGGACGAGCTGCACGCGGTCCTGAACGAATCCGGGCTCGTCGTCTCGCGCGCGACCCTGTACCGCACGCTCCCCGTGCTCGTCGAGGCGGGAATCGTGCACAAGATCGAGATGGAGCACGGGCAGGCCCGCTACGAGCCGATCTTCGGCCGCCACCACCACGATCACATCGTGTGCCTCGGGTGCGGGGAGATCGTCGAGTTCCAGAGCCGCGAGATCGAGCGCCTGCAGCAGGAGATCTGCCGCAGGAAGAAATTCCGCATGACCGGCCACACGCATCAGATCCGCGGCTACTGCCCCCGGTGCGAGCGCCGCGGGCAGGGCGGCGCCCCGGGGCGCCGTGCGACCCCGGGGCGCACGCGCCTCCCCCGGGCCGCCGGAGCGCGCGCGGCGCGCCGGGACTGACGCCATGTTCGAATCGTTCGTCATCACGCTGCGCGAAGGGATCGAGGCCGCGCTCGTCGTCGGCATCATCCTGATCTACCTTCGCCGGACCGGCAGGGAGGCCCTGGCGCGCTGGGTCTACCTGGGCCTCGGCGCCGGGGTCGCGGCCAGCCTCGTCTGCGCCGCGCTCTTCTCCGCCATGGGGGTGCAGGAAGAGGCGTACGAGGGGTGGCTGATGATCCTGGGCGCCCTGTTCGTGGCCACGATGGTGGCCTGGATGCTCCGGACGGCGAAGAGCCTCAAGGGCGAGATCGAGTCCCGCGTGCAGGCGATCGTCTCGGGCGGCGCGAAGGCGGTCGCGGCGGGCCTCTTCGGCCTGACGTTCGTCCTCATCCTCCGGGAGGGGATCGAGACGGTCCTCTTCCTCGCCGCGGTCAACCTGACCACCGACGCCCTGCTCTCCTTCGCGGGAGGCCTGGCGGGGATCCTCGCCGCCGTCGTCTTCGGCGTGTCGTTCGTGCGCGGCACCGTGCGCATCGACCTGTCCCGGTTCTTCAAGGTGACCGCCGTGGTGCTGTTCGTCCTCGCGGCGCAGCTCCTGATCGGGGGCATCCACGAGTTCGGCGAGCGCGGCACGATCCCGATCGGCAGCGCGGAGATGCGCCTGATCGGGCCGATCGTCAAGAACGACGTGATCCTGCTCATCTCCCTGCTGGCCCTGCCGCTGATCGTGATGCTCGTCCCGGGGCGCGGGGAGAGGGCGAAGCGGGCCGAGGCGGGCGCGCTCGAAGGCCCGGAGCGGCGCCTGGCGCTCGCCCGGCTGCGCCGCGAGCGGCTCTGGCGCGGCGCGTTCGCCGCCGCGGGAATCCTCGTGATCGGCTCGCTGACCGTCTCCTACGCCTTCACCCGCCTGCCGCACGCGATCGATCCCCCGACGCTGCTCGCCGCGGGCGCCGGGGGCGACATCCGCGTCCCCAAGGCCGGCCTCGACGACGGACACCTGCACCGCTTCGGCGTTCCGGCCGGAGGGACGGTGGTCCGCTTCTTCGTGATGAAGGCCGGCACGAAGCTCGTCCCCTCCTTCGACGCCTGCCAGGTCTGCGGAGCCTTCGGGTACGTCGAGACGAAAGGACGGCTCACCTGCCTCGCGTGCGCGGCGGACATCAACACCATGAGCCTCGGGACCGGCGGGGGCTGCAATCCGATCCCGCTCCGCTTCCGCGACGAGGGGGGAGACCTCGTCATCGCGATGAAGGACCTCGAGGAGCAGGCCTCCGCCTTCCGCGAGGCCGGCTCCGGCCGGCCCGTTCCCCCGTCGGCGGGCGGAGCGTAGGCGCGCGCCATGTTCCTCAGGATCCTGCGCGACTCGTTCTTCCGGCAGAAGCGGCGCAAGGCGATCGTCCTCGCCGCCGTCGGGCTCGGAACCGCCGCCGCGGCGGCGCTCGGCGACATCGCCCTCGACATCGGCGACAAGGTGAGCGCCGAGCTGAAATCGTTCGGCGCGAACATCGTCCTGCTGCCGAAGGGGGGCGGCGCGCCGGTCGTCGTCGGAGGAGAGGACGTGTCGGGCCTTCGCGTGCCGGCCTACCTGGACGCCGCGGACCTCCCGAAGATCAAGGACAACTTCTGGAAGAACAACATCCTCGCCTTCGCTCCCGCCCTCGACGTCCCCGCGCGGGTGGGAGGGCGCACCGTCCTGCTGCGCGGGACCTGGTTCGAGCGCCCGCACGGCGCGCCCGCCGGTGAAGGCGGCGGGAGCGCCGCGGGCGGATCGGCCGCCGACCTCACGGGACTGCGCGAGCTCAATCCCTATTGGACCGTGGAGGGACACTGGCCCGATGACCGCGCCCCCGCGGCCCCCGGCGCGGCCGCTCCCGAGGCGCTCGTCGGCCGCTCGCTCGCGGCGGCCCTCGGCGTGAGGCCGGGAAGCCGTCTCGAGGTCGAGGTCGAGGGCAGGCGCTCCACCCTCGCGGTCTCCGGCATCCTCGCGTCGGACGGCGAGGAGGACGGCGCGATCCTCGTGCCGATCGAGGTCGCGGGCAGGCTCTCGGGCCTCGAGGGGCGCGTGTCGCGCGTGTCCGTGCGCGCCCTGACCACGCCCGAATCGGCGGTCTACGAGAGGCTCGGCCGCGACCCGAGGTCGCTCCCCCCCGCCGAGTTCGAGAAGTGGAGCTGCACGCCGTTCGTCTCGTCGATCTCCTGGGAGCTCGAGAAGGCGATCCCCTCCGCCGAGGCGCGCGTCGTGCGCCGCGTCGCGGACTCCGAGGGCAACATGCTGCGCCGCACGTCCGCGCTGATGGGATTCATCGCCCTGATGGCGGTGCTCGGTTCCGCGCTGACCGTCACGAGCGCCCTCACGACCGGCGTGCTCGAGCGGCGCGCCGAGATCGGCCTGCTCAAGGCCCTGGGCGCGGGGGCCCCGCGCGTCGTCGGCCTGTTCCTCGCCGAGGCCGCGCTGGTCGGCCTGCTCGGCGGCCTCGCGGGGGCCGGGGCCGGCGCCCTCCTCGCCCGCTGGATCTCCGCGTCGGTCTTCGGGTCGGCGGTCGCCATCCGGCCGGTCTCCGTGCCGCTGGCCGTGGCGGCGGCCCTCGCGATCACGAGCGTGGGCTGCATCGTGCCGGTGCGGCGGATCCTCCGCCTGCGGCCGATCGAGGTGCTTCGTGGCCTCTAGGCACGGACCGCCCGGCGCCGCGGCCCGGCCGCCCCGCGAGCCGCGGCGCGACGGCCGGACGGTTTCTCCTGAAATCGCTCCGCCTGCGCGGCTCCTCGTTCCTGCTGGCCCTGCTCGCGATCACGGTCGGCGCCGCGGTGACGACGACGATGCTCGGCATCAATGCCGACCTCGGCGCGAAAATGTCGCGCGAGCTGCGCCGCTACGGCCCGAACCTCCTCGTGACGCCCCGGGGGGATGGCGGGACCGCGCGCACGGCCGCCCTCCGGCCGGGACGCCTCGATGCGGCCGCCGTCGCCGCCGCCGCGGGGGCGGCCCTCTCCTCTCCCGTCTGCCCGATGCTGATCATGACGGGCGCGTGGCGGCCCGCCCCCGTCTCCGGCCATTCCTCGATCCCGCAGGATGCGCGGCCCGGGGACCAGCCCGGGCGGCCCGATTCCGGCGTGGAAAGCGCCGGCCCGGCGGCGGGTCCCCTGGCGGCGGGCGCCGCGGCCACGCTCGTCGGCGCCGAGCTCGAGGCGCTGCACCGGCTCAATCCGTCGTGGCGCGTGGACGGGGCGTGGCCGGCGCAGGCCGGCGCCTCCTCCTGCATGATCGGGGCCTCGCTCGCTGCGCGCGCGGGGGTCGGCAAGGGAGACACGGTCCTCGTCCGCGTCCCCGTCCTGGGTCCGGGCGGACAGCCCGCCCCGGACGGAGGCGCGGATGGCGCGTCGGCGTCCCGCCTCGCGGCCGGGGGGCCCGGGCCTTCCGGTCCCGGCCGGGAAGCCGCGCGGGGCCCCGCGGTCCCCGCGCCCGCGGAGCGGCCCCCGTTCCGGGAGCTGCGCCTGACGGTGGCCGGGATCCTCGCGACGGGAGAGGCCGAGGACGAGCAGCTCTTCCTCCCCCTGCCGCTCCTGCGCGAAGCGAGCGGCGCCGCGGACGGCGCGCTCTCCCTCATCGCGCTCTCCGTCGACGGCGGCGCCGCGGCCGTGGCGGGCGCCGCGGCGCGCATCGGCGCCGCCACGGGCGCCGACGCCCGCCCGCTGCACGCCATCGCCGCCGCGCAGGGAGCGGTCCTCGGCAAGCTCCAGCGGATGATGGTGCTCCTGACGCTCGTCGTGCTCACCCTTTCGGGGCTCTGCCTCGTGACGACGCTCATGGCGAGCGTCGTCGAGCGCCAGAACGAGATCGGCCTGATGCGCTCGATCGGCGCCTCCGACGGCCAGATCGCCCGCATGTTCCTGGGCGAGACGGGCCTCCTGGCGCTCGCCGGCGGCCTGGCGGGCATCGCCGTCGGCGCCGCGGGCGCCAGGCTCGCGGGCGCGCGGCTTCTCGGGGCCGCGATCGAGTTCCGCCCGGGCATCGTGCCCGTTGTCCTCGTCATTTCGCTCGCGCTCGGATTCGTTTCGGTCCTCGTCCCGCTGCGGCGCGCCCTCGCCATCCAGCCCGCCGCGGCGCTGAGAGGAGAGTGAGGTCGGCATGTCGTTCGTCACGATCGAAAACGTCACGCGCCGGTACGGCCACGGCGTGACCGCGCTGGACCGGGTCAACCTCGAGATCCCGGCCGGGGAGTGGCTCGCCATCATGGGTCCGTCGGGCTCGGGCAAGACGACGCTCATGAACCTGCTCGGGGGCCTCGACGCCGCGGACGAGGGGCGCGTGGTCGTGGACGGCCTCGAGCTCGGCGGCCTCGGGCGGACCGGCCTGATCCGGTACCGCCGCGAATCGGTCGGCCTGGTCTTCCAGCAGTTCCACCTCGTCCCGTACCTGACGGCGATCGAGAACGTCATGCTCGCCCAGTACCTGCACAGCATGGCCGACGAGGACGAGGCGGCGCGGGCCCTCGAGGACGTGGGGCTCGGCGCCCGCCTGCGCCACCTTCCGTCGGCCCTGTCCGGCGGCGAGAAGCAGCGGGTCTGCATCGCCCGGGCCCTGATCAACCGGCCCAAGCTCGTCCTGGCCGACGAGCCGACCGGGTCGCTCGACGAGGAGAACGAGCGGCTCGTCATGGACCTCTTCCAGAAGATGCACGATCGCGGCCAGACGATCGTCATGGTCACGCACGATCTCTCCGTCGGGCGCCGCGCCGACCGCCAGATCCAGCTCGAGCATGGCCGGGTGGCCGGCGAGTTCCTGACGCAGGCACAGGACGAGGAGGCGATCGACGAGGTGCTCGAGTACCTCTGGCTTCGCTCCGAGGGGGACGAGGCGGCGCACGAGACCTGCGCGCGCGGCGCGCGCCTGGCCGCGGGCCCCCTCCTCGAGAGGATGCGCTCCCGCGGGATCCTCCGGCCGGACGGCGAGCCGTCCTTCACCTCCCGGGGACGCGGCCGCGCCGAGAGCCTGATCCGCCGCCACCGGCTGGCCGAGACCCTCTTCTCGGAGACCTTCCAGATGCACGAATCGCAGGTGGAGGAGGAGGCCTGCTATTTCGAGCACATCCTCTCCCCCGCCGTGACCGACTCCATCTGCGCCTTCCTCGGCCACCCCCCGGCCTGCCCCCACGGCAAGGCGATCCCGCGCGGCGACTGCTGCGCCGGCCGCCTCGAGCCGGCCCCGGCCGGGGGCGATCCCCGTCGCCGGGACGCCTGACGCCCCCGGGGCCCCCCGGTCAGGCCGGAAGGCCGCGCCTCGCGGGCCCTCGAGATCGGACTTGCATCCGGCCCCGGGCGGCTATAGACTCGCAGGCATTCCGAGTTGGACCTGATGCCTGTGCCTGAGTTCTTCCCGCCTCCCTTTCTCCATACGCGCTTTCCACGTCCGCCTTCGTGAACCCGATCACCACAGGAACCCCTATGGAATTCCAGGACAGAAATCTGACGTGCACCGATTGCGGCAACACATTCGTCTTCACCGCGGGAGAACAGAGCTTCTACCAGGAGAAGGGGTTCGCACACGAACCGCGCCGCTGCAAGGACTGCCGCTCCTCCAAGAAGGGCGAGGGCGGCGGCGGCGGAAGGCGCGGCGGGGGGCGCTCGAGCGCGGACGGAGGCGGGGACGACCGGCAGACCTTCACGGCCACCTGCAGCGCATGCGGCGGGCCCGCGAAGCTCAACTTCCAGCCCGACCCGAGCCGGCCGGTCTTCTGCCGAACCTGCTTCCAGTCCCGGCAGGGAGACCGCTCCTCCCGCTGACGCGATCCTCCCCGGGGGCGCGGACGGCCTGCGGACCGCGCCCCGGGGATCCAGCCGATCCGGTGCGCCGTGGACAACCCTCTCCGACGACCTGACGAGCCTCGTCCGGCAGCTGAACGAGTCGGCGAGGAAGGCGGCGGCTCCCGCCCGGCGCGGGGACGACGCGCCGTCCGCGGAGGCGGAAGAGGAGCCCTCCCCGCCGCCGGCGAGCCGCTTCGACGAGATCCTCGCGGAGGCTTTCGCCCGCGGCGCATCCGACCTCCTGTTCGTCGCGGGCTCCGCGCCCGTCATGCGGATCAACGGCATGCTCGTCCCGTGGGGAACGGAGAAGCTCCGGCCCGAGGCCACGCGCTCGATTTCACTGCTGCTCCTCGACGAGGTCCGCTACCGCGACTTCGTGAAGAACAAGGCCGCCGACTTCACGTTCGAGCGCCCCGGCCTCGGGAGGTTCCGCTGCGATCTGCACCACCAGCGCGGCTCGATCGCGCTCTCCATCAGGGTCCTGCCCGCCGAGATCCCGGGCCTCGAGTCGCTCAACCTGCCCGCGTCGCTCGCCCGCTTCGCCCAGCTCCAGCGGGGACTGGTCCTCTTCTGCGGCCCGACCGGATGCGGCAAGAGCACGACCATGGCCTCCCTGCTGGACATCGTGAACCGCACCCGCCAGGCCCACATCGTCTCGATCGAGGACCCGGTCGAGTTCACCCACCGGCACAACCGTTCCGTGGTCGAGCAGGTCGAGGTGGGCCATGACGCGCCGAGCTTCTCGTCGGCGCTGCGCCACGCGCTGCGGCAGGACCCGGATGTCCTCCAGATCGGCGAGATGCGCGACCTGGAGACGATGGCGATCGCGCTGACGGCCGCTGAGACCGGGCACCTCGTCTTCTCCACGCTGCACACGTCCGACGCCGCCCAGACCGTGGACCGCATCATCGATTCCTTCCCCGACTACCAGCAGAACCAGGTCCGCCAGCAGCTGTCCCTCTCGCTCGCGGGGATCGTGGTCCAGGCGCTCGTGCCGACCGCGGACGGGAAGGGACGGGTCCCGGCGTGCGAGATCCTCTTCGCGAACGACGCGGTCCGCAATCTCATCCGGACCGGCAAGAACCACCTGGTCTACTCCCAGCTCACGATCGGCCGCCGCGAGGGGATGATGACCATGGAGGACTCGCTGGCGGGGCTCGTGCGGTCGGGGCGGATCGCGCGCGAGGAGGCGCTGCTGCGCGCCTCCCGCCGGGACGAGCTCGAGAAGCTCCTGGCGTAATCCGGGACGCCCGCCGCGCCCCAGTCCTGCCGCGCCCCTTCCCGGCGCACGCCCCCAGCCCGGCGGCGCGCCGCGCCCCAGCCCGGCCGCGCGCCCCGGCCGGCGACGGGGTGCCGGCCGATCTGCTAGAGTGGTCCTTCCGCGGAATTCTCCATGCTCGAATCCACCTTTCTCCATGTCCCCACGATCGGCGAGAAGCGCGAGGCCCACCTCTGGCGGGAGGGGTACACCGACTGGCGGACGTTCCGTCGCGATCACCCGCCCGGCCCGTTCCGGGACCACGTCCTGCGCTACCTCGACCGCGACACCGCCGCGCGCGGCCTGCCGCGCCACCAGGCCTGGCGGATCTTCCCCGCCTTCTCGAAGAAGATCCTCTACCTCGACATCGAGACCACGGGGCTCACCCCGGACGACGACGCCGTGACCTGCGTGGGCACCTACGACGGCCGCACGGCGCGCGCGTACGTGCAGGGCAGGGACCTCGAGCGGTTCGAGGACGCGATCGACGAAGCCGACCTGCTCGTCACCTACAACGGCGCCTGCTTCGACCTGCCCTTCCTGCGCGCCGTGTTCCCGCGGGTCGATCTCGACCGCCCCCTGCACATCGACCTGCGCTACCCGCTGCACCGGCTCGGGTTCCGCGGCGGCCTGAAGGGGATCGAGCCCCAGCTGGGGATCCACCGTGAGGATGCCCTCCAGGGCGTGGACGGGTACATGGCGGTCCTGCTCTGGCGCGAGCACCGGGCGGGCTCGGCCGGGGCCCTCGACACGCTCGTCCGCTACTGCCTCGAGGACGTCGTGAACCTCGAGCCGCTGATGGTCGAGACCTTCAACAGGATGGCCGCGGCGCTGCCGATCGACGTTCCCCGCCTCGAGCCCGGCCCGCGCCCCGACCTGCCCTACCGCGCCGACCCGGAGCTCGTGCGCGGCCTCCTGCGCCGGCGCGAGCGCGCGGCCTATTAACGAGCCAGGGCGGGAGTTTCCGGCCCCGATTCAGCCGACGGACGCTGCGCGTCCGCGGCTGATCCGGGGCAGAGACCGGTCTCGCTAACGACCAGGCGGGAGTTCCCGGCCCCGATACAGCCGACGGACGCTGGCGGGGCGATCCGGCGACCGGTCTCGATCGCCGGGCGGGACTCGCGTCCCAGCGCGCAGCGCTGTCGACGGGCTGGTCCGCGCGCCGGCGACGTGGCCGTCAGCCGCGAGCGCTGCCGTCGCGGGCCGGTCCGGCTACGGCTCCGTGTCGAACGCCGACTCCTGACCGCAGGAGTCCACGGCGCTCACGAAGTAGTAGAGCGTGCCGGGTATCCTGGTGCCCGACTCGTGCAGCCAGCTCTTGTCGGTCGTGGAGCCGAGGCGAACCGCGTCGGACAGCGACGGACCGCTCACCCGGTAGAGGATGTACCGCGCGGCCGAGACCGGGTCCGCCGCCCAATCGAGCAGGACGCCGAGCCCCTGCCGCCGCACGAGAACCTTCCGACCGGCGCGGGCGCCCCGCAGCCCGAGCAGCCGGCAGGAGCCGTGTAGGCCGCCATGGTGGCCCGGACGAGGTTCGTGTCCGAGTTCCCCACCGCGTCGCGGGCGCGCACGACGTAGGTATAGGCGGTGCCCGCCTGCAGGGCCGCGTCGATGAATGCCGTGGAGGTGCTTTCCCCGACATGGTTGGCGGCCGACGGCGTGAACAGCGGGTCCAGGGACCGGTAGATATCGTACCGGATCGGCCCGGTGCAGTCCGACCCCGCGAGCCACGAAATCACGGTCTCGCCGCAGGAGTACCCGGGCGAGGAGTAGCCGATCCCCCCGAACACGGGAGCCACGACGTCCGCCGCCGAGGCGAACCGGACGACGGTGTTGGCGTCCTCGCCGGAGCGCGAGTCGTTCGCCCGGACGATGTAGTAGTAGGTCAGGCCGACCGACAAGCCCCGTGTCGTGGAAGGAGAGGGCCGCGACATTCGTCGCCACCCGGTTCGAGGGCGAGGGCGTGAAGGAGGGCGAGGTGTCCCGGTACACGTTGTAGGTGATCGTGGCGTTCTGGCAGTTGCTCGTGCCCGCCGGCCACGCCAGGTCCGCCTCGCCGCACCCCGCCCCGGTCGCCGCCGAGCCGAGCCCGGCAAAGCCCGGGGGAGTGAAGCAGGGCGGGGTCAGATCGCAGACGCTGTCGGTGATCCGGAAATCGTCCACCGCCCCCTCGATGATGTCGCCCGCGTCTCCCGCCTTGGTCGCGTCCGACACGCGTACCCGGAAGCGCATGTTGCTCGACAGCGGCAAGGAAGCTCTCGACTGCGAACTCCTTCTGGGTCCACGCCGCGGCGTTGACGCTGTCGCCGAGGGTCTCGAGGGCCGTCCAGCTCGATCCTCCGTTGTTGGACGCCTCGAACGCGTAGTAGTCGCCCGTCGGATCGTCGCCGAGATCCCGCTGCCCGAACCAGCGCCAGTAGGTGAGGCGCGCCGTGGACAGACCCGTGAGGTCCATGACGGGCGACAGGAGCGTCGCGACGCCGCCGTCCACGTCGTTGGTGTCGTCGTTGCCCGCGGGATTGCGTCCCCGTGTGCCAGCAGGTCGTGCCGTTCAGCGTGACGTCGGCCCCCGGCTGGTAGTTGGTCTGGATCGGGATCCCGCGGACCCACCCGCCGCTCGTCGCCGTCGTGTTCGTGGCGTCGGCGGCCCAGCTGTTGGTGGTCTCGAAGTTGTGATCTATCCGGACGGGCGAGCGGACCCCCACCTCGAGGCGGATCGTGTTCGTCTCCAGCGGGCAGGAAACGCCCGCCGCCGTGGTCGTGAGCACGAGGTCGATCGGCGCGCCGCAGGTCACGGACGGCGACACCGCGATGCGGAAGGCGGAGAGGCCGGCTGCCGCCGCCCCGGCCTCGATGGTCGGCCAGGAGGCGCTCGAGGTCGTGACCGTCACGCCCGGCGTGGAGGAGGTGAGCGTCGCGCCGATGCCGCTCGCGGCGGCGTCGCCCGCGTTCGACAGCGTCAGGCGCAGGTCCACGGACTCTCCCGGGTCGATCGCCCCGCTGCGGTTGCCCACGGGCGTGTCGTCCACGGTCACGGCGGTCACGTCGAGCCGGGGCCGCGAGACCGGCATGGTGAACGCCTCGGCGTTGATCGAGGACTCGCAGCCCGAGGCGTTGACGGCCTGGACCACGTAGCGGTAGAGGATGCCCGGCGTCACGTCGTTGTCGGTGTAGGTGAGCGTGCCCGAGGGGACAGTCGCCACATCGAGGAACGGAGCGGACCCGCTCAGCCACGTCCTGCCGATCCTGTACTGCGTGGCGCCCGTCACCGCGCTCCAGTTCAGGGTGACCTTGTCGCAGCCGGCCGTCGCGGTGAGGACCGGCTGGTCCGGGCGGGCGCAGTGCGGGCTCGAGGCGCGCGCGGTCCCGCCCATGCCGTGGGGGTTCAGGGCGGCGAAGATCTCGCCCGCGTTCGGCGTCCCGTTCGCCAGGTTCCCGTCGTCGTCGTCCACGGCCAGGTAGGCGTCGTACACGGAGCCGCCCTGGTTCGGGAGGTAGGTGATCGTCTGCGGCATCGACGTGAAGAAGAGTCGCTCGGACTCGCGCCAGCCGGTGTTCGCCCCGTACTTGGCGATGAGTGCGTTCGCGAGGTCCCAGGTGGCCTGCCCGTAGATCTCTCCCTCGCAGTGGACCTCGTACCCCAGCGGGCCCGATCCCGTGGAGCACTTGCCGCCGATGTTCGTCGTGGAGAGGTACCCCTTGGAGGTCGTGTGGTAGTCCAGGTCGCGCACGGAGCCGCCGCCGACCCGGAACCAGGGGCCGACGATGCTGCTGTGGGTCACGTGGACCGCGACCGTGTCGGCCGTCGCCTCGCCCGTCGCGCCGTCGCCCCCGGCCGTGTGCCCGTCCAGACCGTGGCCCCACTCGTGCTGCATCACGTCGGAGATCTCCCCGGTGTTGCTGCACGAGCTGCTCGACCGGTAGAAGTTGACCGAGACGCCGTCGTAGTAGGCGTTGCACGACGAGTTGATGTTCACGTTCGCGCGGAACGACGCGGTGTCGAGCCAGCTGTTGACGAGCCACTTCTTCGTCACCAGGCGGACGATGTTGAGATGGTAGAACGCGTTGCGATCGGCGCGCGACGAGAGCCCGTTGCCGTTCTGGTCCGTGCCGCCCGTGCCGAAGCTCACGAGCCCCAGCCCCGCCGTGCGCGATGCGAACGGCTGCGCGGGGTTCGAGCAGCCCTGGCAGGAGGTATCGAAGTACTTGCCGTCCATGACGGAGGCGGAAACGGAGCCCGGCGGGACCGTGAACTTCCCGTTCACGTCGGTGGTCCCCGTCACGCCGGAGCCGGTCCAGGTGGTGAAGGGGAACGGCCGGAGGACCTCCTGGTCCGAGACGGTGCGGGGGAAGATCCCCCCGACCACCTGCCCTGCGTACTGGTTGGCGTCGAAGAACTCGAGGACCTCCCCGCTCAGAGCGTCCACGCGGGCCGTCCAGGTCGGGGCGGCATCGGGCATGCGGAACGCGACGTCCCAGACCAGGCGGTACCCCACCCCTCCCCCGACCGGCCCGCGGTACCGCGCGGGCTCGCCCGAGACCGGCAGCAGGATCAGCCTCCCCTCGTTGACGATCGTCTCCCCCCCGCCTCCAGGCCCGCGTGCGCGAGCGCCCGCCCGAGCGCCTCGCCCGCCTTGAGCCGCGGCGTCGTCGGGGTCTCCAGCCTCCCCACGAGCCTCGTGCCCGCCTGCACCAGGTTCCCGTTGTTGATCCGCGCGAACACGCGCGCTCCCTCGACCGGCACGCCGTCCACCACCCAGTCGTAGTCCACGAACGCCACGCGGCCATCCTCGAGGACTCCCGACCGATCCGCGTTCAGGACGAGCTCGCCCCGGTCGGGTAGGAAGAGCGCGCGGTTCTCCTGGAGGAACCCCCTGACGAGGGCGTCCAGCCCGGCGAGGGACGGCTTGCCCCGATCATCGAGGATCCCCGCGGGCAACTCGGCCTTCCTGAGACCGTTTCCCGCCCCCGGCACCATCGGAATGCCGGACCCGGAGACGAGCATGGCCCGGCCGGTCCTCCGGTCGATCGGCATCTCCCATGTCCCGCCCGCCTTCTGCCGCAGCGCGGCGACTGCCTGCGCGGCCTGCGCGGCCTCCTGCGCGACCGGCTCCTCCGCCTCCTCGACGATCCAGGCCGGGGGACGGACGACGGCGTCGAAGGGTGTCCGCTCCGGCTCGACGAGGGCGAGGGCGGGTCGCGCCGGCGCAAGACCGGCCAGCGCGGCCAGAATCGCGACCGCCGCGAGAATCCCCTTCGCAGGGACCGGGCGCTGCCAGGAGCCGGGGGGAGCGGGACGGTGTCGTCAGGGAGCGGTCATCGTCACGGCGGCGTGGCGTCACAGGACCTCCGGGTCGGCTGTTCGCTGGCGCGATGCGGGAATGGCGCAATGGCATCAGGATTGGAGAAGTCAATATGGCTCTTGGACTTGCGAAAGCCTCTATTTTATACGCTGCCCTCCCCTCCCCGGCAACTGAAAGTCCCGATAAATGTCCGGTGAACCTCCTCCCGCCGCAAGCGGGGATGAGCCCGTTTTTCGCGGATGAGCCGCCGGCTAGGAGCGCTCCCCCGCCATTTGGTACCGTAGGCCGATGGGGACCCGTTACGATCTCGCAATCGTCGGCGGAGGCATTGTCGGTCTGGCCACCGCCTTCCGGCTTCTCGAGCAGCGGCCCGGGCTGCGGCTCGTGGTCCTCGACAAGGAGCCGGAGCTGGCCCGGCACCAGAGCGGCCACAACACGGGCGTCATCCATGCCGGGATCTACTACAAGCCCGGCTCCCGAAGGCGGTCCTCTGCCGCGAGGGAAAGGCCGCCCTGGAGCGGTTCGCCGACGAGCACGGGATCCCCCGGCTCCGCAACGGGAAGCTGATCGTCGCCCTCGATGAGACCGAGCTCGGGAGGCTCGCCGACCTCAGGGAGCGCGGCCTCGCCAACGGCGTCGAAGGGCTCGAGGAAGTCGGCCCGGAGAGGATCCGCGAGCTCGAGCCGCACGCCGCCGGCATCCGGGGGCTCCACTCGCCGGGGACCGGCTCGATCGATTTCCGCCTGGTCTGCGTCGCGCTCGCCGACGAGCTGCGGAAGCGCGGAGGCGAGCTCCTCCTGGGCCACGAGGTCACCGCGATCCAGGATGCCGGTGAGACGCGCCTGTTGAAGGTGCGAAGGACGCGCATCGCGGCGGAGGCGCGGCCGGGCACCGGGGAGGCGCCCTCCCGCCCGGACGGGGAGGTGGCCGCGCGCGACGTCATCGCCTGCGCCGGGCTCCACTCCGATCGCGTGGCCGCGATGACCGGGCAGGCCGGAGAGCTCCGAATCATCCCGTTTCGCGGGGACTATTACACGTTCAAGCCCGCGGCGCGGCCGCTGGTCCGCGCCCACATCTATCCGGTGCCCGATCCCGCGTTCCCCTTTCTCGGAGTCCACTTCAGCACGCGCGCCGACGGGGAAGTCTGGGCCGGCCCCAATGCCGTCCTCGCGTTCGCGCGCGAGGGGTACAAGGTCACGGATATCTCCCTGCGCGACCTCGTGGGGATCTTCGCGTTCCGGGGCTTCAGGCGGCTCGCCGGCAAGTACCTGCGCACGGGGCTTGCGGAGATGGGGCGCGACCTCTACAAGCCGGCGTTCGTGAAGGCCCTGCGCCGCTATCTCCCCGAGCTCTCGGGAAGCGATCTCGTCTTCGGCCCCTCCGGAGTCCGCGCCCAGGTGCTCGACTCGGAAGGGCTGCTCGTGGACGACTTCGCTTTCAGCGAGGCGCCGCACATCATCCACGTCCGCAACGCGCCCTCCCCCGCCGCGACCGCGTCACTCGCCATCGGCCGCGTTCTGGCGGAGAAGGCGATCGAGCGCTTCGCCCTTCGCTGACGGCCCCTTCAGACCGGCGGCTTCACACCAGTCGAACGGCGCGTGTCCGCGCCTCCGGACCGCGGGAGTTCGGCCCCTTGCCGGACAGGGGGAGCTCGGCCCCCATCCCGCTGCGGGAAGAATCCTTGCAGTACAACTCATTTATTTACAATGGCTTAAAAAATGGCCTAAAAAAGTCTGATATTCGCTCTTGTCAATTCAGCATTTTGTTGTACATTGACGCCCATTCCGGAGCGTTCTCATCCACGATCTTCCACGACCGGCATCCTGGGATGAGACAAGTTGGGGGAGCCCGGACTGAAAGGATGGCCACCATGAGCGCAACCCGTACTGATTCCGCCCGAAAGGGCCCGACCGGGCTCTGCGGCGATGGCGATACGAAGGTCTCTGGTCCCGTGAACCTGGCTCAATCAAGAGGTGGCAATGTTCGCTGAAGCTCGACGACGGGGATGCCCCGGCGCGGGGCGGTTCGTCGCCCTCGCGCTCCTCGCCCTGACTTCGATCTCCCTTCTCCCCACCGCGATGGGACACGCGCTGAGTCCGGATTGCGTGGCGCATCCCGGGACCTCGCCGGACGTGATCGTCGGCGACATCTACGAGCAGTCCCGCTGGGGGACCGTGGGCGGCATCACGGCGTTCTCCGTCGGCACCAAGTCGTGCAACACGGGGACCTGCCAGTTGAACTGGATCAGCAGCACCAACGACCACCCCGTCATCGGCCAGAACATGTTCCGCCTCAAGGACGGCCGCTTCGAGCAGGTCGGCCAGAGCTGGCTCAAGCACGGCTTCACCGCCCTGCAGCAGACCCTGTGCGGCACCTGCCAGGCCTCCTCGAGCGGCGCCTACCTCGGCGTCAACTGCTCGGACCCCTACTCCGCCAGCCTCAACGGCTCGCAGACCCGCCTCGGGCCGAAGTTCGAGGTGAACCCGGTCACGGGGGATTACCCCTACCCGCCGACGAACGGGAGCACGACGGGCGACGCCATCTTCAAGCGCCTCCAGGTCCACAACACCGATCTGGATCCGACCCTCAACACCGGCGCGCAGTACTGGGTCGAAGCCGTCTACGTGTCGTGGGACGACGCCAGCACGGGCAACCTGAAGAACAACTACTCCTACCGCCCGATCACGGTCAGCGGCACCTCCCCCACCTTCACCATCGCGCTGACCGGCTCCACCGCGCGCGGCCTGGCGGCCATCGAGGCCTGGAAGGCCGTGGATCCCACGATCACGCTCACCTCCATCGGGGTCGCCGGTGACGGCGCGATCGAGGTCGGCGCCAAGGTGACCCAGCTCGGCCCGTCGCTCTGGCACTACGAGTACGGCGTCATGAACATCAACTCCTGGCGCGCCGTGGGGTCCTTCAGCGTCCCGATCCCGTCCGGGGCGACGATCACGAACATCGGCTTCCACGACGTGGACTACCACAGCGGCGAGCCGATCGTCGGCACCGACTGGACGCCGACGGTGATGGCGGACCAGGTGCTCTGGACGACGGAGACCTACGCCGCGAACCCGAACGCCAACTCCCTGCGGTGGGGGACCCTCTACAACTTCCGGTTCGACGCCAACATCGCGCCCGGCACGGGAACCGTGACGATGGGGCTCTGGCGTCCCGGGACGCCCGTACACGGCCTCGACCACCACGGTCACTCCGGGCATGTGCAACTCGAACGGCATCTGCAACCCCGGCGAAGACTGCAACAACTGCCCGAGCGACTGCTCCCACCAGGGCGGCGGGACCGGCTGCTGCGGCAACGGCACCTGCGAGGCGGGCGAGAACCCCTGCCGCTGCCTCGCCGACTGCGGTCCGCCGACAGGAGTGGAGAGCGCCTGCGGCAACAACATCGATGATGACTGCGACGGCCTCGTGGACTGCGTGGACTTCGACTGCTGCCACAACGTCGCCTGCTCGGCGAGCGACACCGACCTCGACGGGTATTCCGCCGTCTGCGACTGCAACAACAACGACGCGACCGTCTACCCGGGGGCTCCCCAGCTCTGCGACGGCAAGAACAACAATTGCAGCGATCCCTCCTGGCCGACGCTTCCGGCGAACGAGGCCGACGCCGACGGCGACGGGCACCGCGTCTGCGCCGGCGACTGCGACGACTCGAACAGCCAGGCCTGGGGCCTGCCCGGCGAGGCGACCGGGATCGGGATGACCTACGACATCGCGACGGGAGCGACAACTCTCACGTGGTCTCCGCCGGGCGTGCCGGGCGGCGCGGCGGTGCACTACGACACCCTCCGCTCGGACAACCCCGCGGACTTCGTCAGACTCGCCGGCCGCGGTCTGCATCGAGACGGACGGCGCCGACACCGTGACCGTGGACGCAGGAGCCCCCGGCGCCCGGCCTGAGCTCCTACCTGGTCCGGGCCCGCAACAGCTGCCCGGGAGGAATGGGCCCGCTCGGGGACCATTCGAACGGCCAGCCGCGCCAGGGAAGGACCTGTCCGTAGGCATCGCACCGTGAGTGGCGCGGCCGCGCCCTCGAGGCTCCCCCGCCGGTCCCCCCACCGGCATCGCCCCGATCGCGGCCCGCGCAGTTGATCGAGGGCCGCCGGATCCCCCATCCGGCGGCCCTCACCTTTTTCGGGCGCCGCCGCCCGCTCCCGGTTGACGCGTCGTGCCCGGCAGGCACAACATGAGCCTTCCGCCCGGAAGGGGGCACGCGCGGACCCCGCCGCCCCGCGGGGTGTCCATGCCGGAGTTCGAGCGGACACAGGCGGGGGCGGTCACGGAGCGCGCTCGAGCATGACCGATCACAACCCGATCCCATCCTCGAATGCGCCGGCGAATCCTCGCGCGGGGGCGGGGTCCGGCGCCTGCGCGGGAGCCGGGGCCGCGGGAAACCGCGCCCGCGCGGGCCGCCCGGCCTCGGGCGGCGGGCTTCTCCAGATCGACCTGACCGACCCCGACCTTCCCGTCACGGGCCGGGGAGCCCTGTCGGCCGTCCGGAAATCGACGCGCGGGACCTGGCGCGCCGCCGTGCTCGTGCTCGTTCACGTTCTCTGCGTCGCGCACATCGCCCACTACATGCTCGCGGGCTGGAGCCTGTCCCCCGTCGAGCCGTCCGAGTCGATGTACACGCTCGAGCTCGGCTGGGTGAACGCCGGGTTCATCTTCTTCACCCTCGCGATCCTCTCCACGCTCGTGTTCGGCCGCTTCTTCTGCGGCTGGGGTTGCCACCTGGTCGCGATGCAGGACCTGTGCGCCTGGTTCATGAAGAAGCTCGGGATCCGGCCGAGGCCGTTCCGCTCGCGCCTGCTCCTTCTCGTGCCCGTGGCGCTCGGCTTCTACATGTTCCTCTGGCCGACCCTGCGCCGCCTGCTCTTCCGGATCCCCCCGGACCGTTCCCCGGCTTCTCCAACCACCTCATCACGACCGACTACTGGCGGACCTTCGCGGGGCCGCTGTTCGCGGTCCTGACGATCCTCTCCTGCGGCTTCGCGGCCGTCTACTTCCTGGGCGCCAAGGGGTTCTGCACGTACGGCTGCCCGTACGGCGCGCTGTTCGGCGCCGCGGACCGGTTCTCGGTCGGCCGGATCGTCGTGAACGAGGACTGCGAGCAATGCGGGCACTGCACCGCCTCGTGCAGCTCCAACGTCCTGGTCCACGAGGAGGTGCGCCGCTACGGGATGGTCGTCGATCCCGGGTGCATGAAGTGCACCGACTGCGTCAGCGTCTGCCCGAAGGGGGCGCTGCGGTTCGCCTTCGCGAGGCCGTCCGTGCTGAAGCGCCGGCCGGCCGGCGCCGGGTCGAAAAAGTACACGCTGGGCCTGGGCGAGGAGCTGTTCGCGGGCGCGGTCTGCGCCGGCGCCACGCTCGCCTTCCGCGGCCTCTACGATGGCCCGCCCCTGCTGATGGCGGTCGGCCTGGGGGGGATCACGGCGCTGCTCGCGCTCAAGCTGCTCCACCTCGTGACCCGCCCCACAGTCCGGCTGCAGAACCTCCGGCCTGAAGCTCGGGGGGAAGCTCGGGCGCGGCGGGGTCGTTTTCGCGGCGCTCGCCGCCGCGTGGCTCCTCTTCACGGCGCACAGCGGGTTCGTGCAGTGGCACCGCGCCATGGGGGAGCGGGCCCTTGACCGGACGATGGCGCCCCGCGCGGAGGTCCTGAGCGGGACGGCCGCGTCGCGCGTCTATCCCGCCGCGCACGGCGCCGCGACGGAGTCGGCGTTCCGGCACTTCTCGCTCGCGGAGCGGTGGGGCCTGTTCGGCGTCGTGGAGGTGAATCTCGGGCTCGCGTGGTGCCACCTGCTGCGCAACGAGCCGGGCCCCGCCGAGGCGAGGATCCGGGAAGCGATCGTCCCTGTCGCCCCGGAACACGGACCTGCGCCAGGACCTGGTGGACTTCCTCCTCGCGCGCGGGCGCCTCGTGGAGGCGACCGACGCGCTGGAGGAGAAGCTCGAGCTCGCGGCACAGAGCGCGCCCGCCGGCCCCGACGCGACCCTGTCGCGCGCCTCGGTGGATGCGGGCCTCCTGAGCCCTGGCGCCGCCCTGCCTGCCCTGCACGCACCGCAGCTCGCCGCCGATCAGTTCGCGCTGGGGGAGCTCCTGGCGCGGCAGGAGCGGTTCGCGGAAGCGGCCGCGGCCTTCGCCGCGTGCGTCGCACTCGCCCCCTCGTCGGCCGAGGCCCGGTTCAACTACGGCGGCGTCCTGCGCCGGCTCGGCCGGACCACGGAGGCGATCGAGCAGCTCCGGGCGGCGTCCGCGCTGGCCCCGGACGATGCCGATACCCAGGTCGAGCTGGGACTCGCCTGCATGGCCGCGGGGCGCAACGAGGAGGCGCTCGCCGCCTTCCGCCAGGCCGTCCGCCTGGCTCCCGACAGCCCCGAATCGCGCGAGCACCTGCCGGAGCTCATCCGCAGGCTCGAGGGCTCCCCGTAGGGCGACGGGCCCGGCGGTCCGGACGGCGAAGCGGGGAAGACGTGCGACCCGGAGGACGCGGGGTCAGAGGTGGGCGGCGATCCAGTCCTCGTACTCGGCCTCGGCGAACCGGCGCCTCAGCCACGCCTCGTTCTCCATCCGCCGCGTGACCTTGTAGAGCTCGAGCGCGATCGCCTTGTAGCGCGGGCTGTTCACCACCTCGTGGATGGAGATCGAGAGCGCCTCGCGGATCGAGAGTAGCGGCGTGCGCGCCGCGACGATCTCGATCGGAGTCGGCCTCGCGAACGGGGGCGCAGGAAGCTCGGGGAATGTCCGGTCAGCCATCGAAAGCCCGTCGGTCCGGCGGCCGTGCCGCCGCTGATCACGCTACGACGGATCGGCCCGGGGCGCAACGCCGGCGTGCGGCGGGACGGGGGGCCTACTCGCGCCGCAGGAACCCGGCGACGCTCTCCTGCTGCCCCTTCTTCTCCGCGGCGCACAGCTCGATCTGCTCGAGGACCTGCGCCAGCATGTACTGGCCGCCCGGCGCCTTCGCCACCTTCTCCCTGAAGAAGCGCTCGACGTCGTCGCGATGCGCCCCGTCGCAGAACTGGGAGCCCGCGTCCGGCGCGTACGCGACGAACTGGCGCGGCAGCCTTCCGGCGAGGGTCTCGAAGTTCTGCTTGAGAAAATCGTAGAAGAGCTGCGCCGCGACCGGGTCGGGCTCGCGGTCCATCATCATGACGAGCGCGTCGCGCGTCTCGAATTCCCTGCCGAGGAGGATCGCATTCCTCCTCGCGACAAGGGCGGGATCCCGGAACTGTCCCACCGCCGCGAGCAGCCGGACCCGTTCCTCCCGGTCACGGCTCTTCTTCGCCTCCGCGAGGAGCCTGTCGAAGAGCGAGGCATCCCCGTCGCGGGCGGCCAGCGCCAGGACCGCGTCGATCATGTCCGGGTCGACCCCCTTGCGGGTGGCGATCCAGAGGGAGGCGAGCCTGCGCGCCTCGGCCGCCAGAGCGGGATCCCCTCCCTTTCCCGCGACGAGGCGGATCAGGGCGGGCCGCAGGAGGCGGGTCTCCTCGTCTTCCCCCGGCGCGTGCGCGAACCCCAGCGCCCGCGCCCGGGGGCCGAACGTCCGCCGGATGAACTTCTGGTAGCCCGGCCGCAGCTCCTCCGTCAGCAGGTGCGGGTCCAGGTCGGAGACGAACCCGGCCGCGCTCGCCACCAGTCGCTCCCCGCCCTCCTTCGCGACGGCGGGGATCATGCCGAGGAGGTCCGCCGCCGGCAGCTCGCCGCTCGCGACGAGCGCCGACAGGTTGTCGAACACCCCCAAAGCCTCCGCCGGGGTCAGGATCGCGCCGCCTCCCTCCAGCAGCCGCGCCGCCATCCCGCGGGGCAGCCGCCATCGGTAGTAGCCCGCTTCGTCCACGTCGGGCACGATCCAGGCCGGGCAGGAGCCGGCCCGCTCGAGCGCCCCGGACCATCCGAGGGCACCAGACTGACCAACCAGGAAGCACTGCCGCCCCCACTCGCCGGCCCCCCTCGCGGGAGCCTCTCCCGCGCCCGCCGGAGGGGCAACTTCCGCGCTTTCTCCGGGGGCGGGCCCGGCGCCGCGGCCGCCGGCCCGGCATCACCGCCGTACCGGACGCAGAGGGGGATCTGCCATTGATGGTCGGCCTTCCCCGTCGAGCCGAGAGGCAGGTAGCGCTTCTGCAGGATTCCCAGGTTGGCGGCAGCCCCCGGTTCGCAGGCCAGGTCCATCGTCACCAGCGGCACGCCCGGCTGCTCGATGAAGGTCGAAAACGCCGGGGCGAACTCCGCCCCGGCCTCCTCCGACATCGCCGCGAGGAAATCGCCGGTGGTCGCGCTGCCCCACGCGTGGGCCTCGAGATAGCGGCGCACGCCCCGGCGGAACTTCTCCTGTCCGACCCAGCGCTCGAACATGGAGAGGATCGCGGACCCCTTGCTGTAGGTGATCCGGTCGAACGCGCTCGCGATGTCGTCGGACGACGCGATCGGCTGGTGGATCTTGCGTGCGCTCGCGAAGCTGTCGCGGCTCATCGCCTTCGCCCGCTCGTCCACGCGCGCAGCGTCGAGGTTCCACTCGGGCTTCCACGGCCCGACGATCTTGTTCTCCATCCACGAGGCGAACGACTCGTTCAGCCAGGTGTCGTCCCACCACGCCATCGTCACCAGGTCGCCGAACCACTGGTGGGCGATCTCGTGGGCGCAGAACACGGCGTAGCGGCGCCTGCGCTCGAGCGAGTCCTCGCCCGGCCTCGCCAGCAGCAGGTCCCGGCCGAACGTGATCAGGCCCGCGTTCTCCATCGCGCCGAAGAAGAACGGGACCGCGAGCAGGTCGAGCTTCTCGTAGGGGTACGGGATGCCGAACCAGCGCTCCGCCGCGGCGAACAGCTCCGGCGCGGTCTTCGCCGCGTAGTCCGCGCCCGGCTTGAGGCCGCGCGGAACGGCGATCCGCAGGGGCGTCTTCCTCTCGCCCGCGACGCCGAGGTCCACCAGCTCGAACGGCCCGACGGCGAACGCGACGAGGTAGCTCGGCAACGGCCTGGTCCGGGCGAACCGGACTTCCTTCATCCCGCCCCGGGTCGCCGCCTCGGATTCGACCGGCGTGTTGGAGAGCACGACGAACTTCCTGCGCGTCTCGATGGTCAGCCGCCAGGGGACCTTGTAGGCCGGCTCGTCGAAGCAGGGGAAGGCGCGGCGTGCGTCGGTCTCCTCGAACTGCGTGAAGATGTACGAGTCCCCGCCCTCCTCCTGGCGGAAGACGCCCGAGGACTCCTTGCCCAGGGCCTTTCCCGCGTACTCGATCCGGAGCTTCGCCGGACCCGGCCCGACCTCCTCGTCGAAGGAGAAACCGAGAAACTCGTCCCCCCCCGGCACGACCGCGGCGGGCCGCTCCCGCCCTGCCGCCGACAGCACGGCCCGCTTGACGGTCAGCTCGGTCCCGTTCAGCCAGAGCAGGCGCGTCGCCTCCTTCAGCTCGAGCTCGATCGTGATCGTCCCGGTGAAATCCTCCCTGTCGGGGAGGATCCTCAGCCTCGCCTCGTAACCGAGGGGGCGCGCGGTCGGCGGAAGGCGCAGCTCCGGCGGCGCGGGCGCCCCACCGGCGGGGAGCGCGGCGGCGACAGGCGCCGGTGAGGCCGCCGCGGCGGATGCGCCCGGGGCCATGGCGGCCGCTCCCGCGATCGCGAGCGCTGCCGCCAGGCAGCGCCGAAGCCTCTTCAGGCTCTTCAACGCACCTCCGGAAGACTCGCTCATTCGCCTCTTTCCGTGAATGTTGGCATCGGAGTGCGACATTCGCCCCTCCCGGCTCCCGCACCCCTGCGCATGCGGACCGGGGCGAGCGCTGCTATTCTACGTGGTCCTCCGCCCGCGCGGAGGCCGGATCACCACTTCCAGGAGGCGCTGCGTGTCAGATCGAAACAGCCCGCTGCCCGAGGCGCCCGTCGCCGCGAGGATCCCGAAGGTCGATACCGTCCACGGAGAGCCACGCGTGGACGATTACTTCTGGCTCCGGGAGAAGGAGCGGCCCGAGGTCGCGGCCTATCTCGAGGCCGAGAACGCCTACGCCGACGCGGTCATGGCGGGAACCGGCGAACTGCAGGAGCGGCTGTACCGGGAGATGCTCGGCCACATCAAGGAGACCGACCTTTCGGTCCCCTTCCGGATGGGCGGCTGGCACTACTACCACCGCACCGAGCAGGGCCGGCAATACCCGATCCGGTGCCGCAGGAAGGGCTCCCCCGACGCTCCCGAGGAGATCACGCTCGATCTCAACGTGCTGGGGAAGGACCTCAAGTTCATCGCGCTCGGCGCCTACGAGGTGAGCGAGGACGGCAACCTCCTCGCGTACTCGCTCGACACGACGGGGTTCCGCCAGTACACCCTCTACGTCAAGGACCTGCGGACCGGGGAGCTCCTGCCGGACCGGGCCGAGAAGACGGGCAGCGTCGTCTGGTCCGCCGACGGGCGGACGCTCTTCTACACGGTCGAGGACGAGGCGAAGCGGCTCTACCGCATCTACCGGCACCGCCTGGGGACCCCCGCCGCGGAGGACGCGCTGATCCACGAGGAGACCGACGAGCGTTTCAGCCTGGCCGTCGGCCGCTCGCGCAGCCGGAAGTTCCTGTTCTACGAAACGTCCAGCCACACGGCGAGCGAGTGGCGCTTCCTGCCCTCCGGCGAGCCGGAGGGCGAGTGGCGCCTCGTCGCCCCGCGCGAGACGGAGCACGAGTACGAGTGCGCGCACCACGGCGGCTGGTTCTACATCCGCACGAACTCGGGAGGAAGGAACTTCCGGCTGGTCCGCGCGCCGATCGCCGACCCCAGGCGGGAGAACTGGGAGGAGGTCCTCCCGCACCGACCCGGCGTCATGCTCGAGGGGATGGACCTGTTCGCGAACCACATGGTGCTGCACGAGCGGGAGGACGGGCTGCCGGCCCTGCGCGTGACCGACCTGCGCAGCGGCGCGTCCCACCGCGTGGCGTTCCCCGAGCCCGCCTACTCCGTCGGGCCGGCCGAGAACGCCGAGTTCGACACCGCCCTGTACCGGTTCGGCTACCAGTCCCTGGTCACCCCCGGCTCGGTCTACGACTACGACATGGACGGGAGGGAGCGGACCCTCCTCAAGCAGCTCGAGGTCCCCGGGTACGATCCCGCCGGGTACCGCTCCGAGCGGATCTTTGCCGCGGCTCCGGACGGCGCGAAGATCCCCGTCTCGCTGGTGTACCGCGCGGGCATGAAGCGCGACGGCTCGAGCCCGATGCACCTGCTCGGCTACGGGTCGTACGGCTACCCCTACCCGGTCGTCTTCTCCTCGAACCGGCTCAGCCTCCTCGACCGCGGATTCGTCTGCGCGATCGCCCACGTGCGCGGCGGCGGCGAGCTGGGCAAGGCCTGGCACGACCAAGGGCGGATGCTGAAGAAGCGGAACACCTTCACCGATTTCATCGCGGCGGCCGAGCAGCTGGTCGCCGGGGGGTACACGTCGAAGGACCGTCTCGTGATCGAGGGAGGCAGCGCGGGGGGCCTCCTGATGGGGGCCGTGACCAACATGCGCCCCGACCTGTTCCGGCTCGTCGTGTCGAAGGTCCCGTTCGTGGACGTCATCAACACGATGCTCGACGAGTCCCTCCCCCTGACCGTCGGGGAATTCGAGGAGTGGGGGAACCCCAAGATCCGCGAGGAGCACGACTACATGCGCTCGTACTGCCCCTATTCCAACCTCGCTTCCGGGCCCTACCCGGCGATGCTGATCAAGACCTCCTTCAACGACAGCCAGGTGATGTACTGGGAGCCCGCGAAGTACGTCGCGAAGCTCAGGACGCTGAAGACCGACGCCAGCCCGCTGGTCCTGAAGACAAACATGGCGGCGGGGCACGGCGGCGCCTCGGGCCGCTACGATTTCCTGCGCGAGGTCGCCTTCGACTACGCCTTCATCCTCAGGACGCTGGCGCTGGAGGACAGGTAGCGCGCGCCGATTGCGCCCGGATCGCCACGCGCGCCGTGCCGGGCCGGGCCCCGCACGTCACGATGCACGGCCACCCCGGGTCCGAGGGAGGATGCCCGGGGGCTCCGGCCGTTGTCTTGCGCCGATGCGTGACATTCCGATAGTCTCAGCCTGACGATGGATAGAACGCCTTCCGATTCGGGACCGGGCGACGGTCAGCCCGGCGGCCGCCGGCACTCATCCCCCGACGCGCATCACCAGGGAGATCCGCACCGTCATCCCTGGTCGCTGCGGATCGGCTCCGTCGCGGGGATCCCGATACGCCTCCACGCGACGTTCTGGCTCCTGCTCCTGTGGGTGGCCTGGATGGCGAACCGCGCCGGGGAGCCGGTCGGCGCCCAGGTCGGCCTCGTCCTCGGGCTCTTCTTCTGCGTCGTGCTGCACGAGCTCGGGCACGCGCTGACGGCCAAGCTGTTCGGCATCCGCACGCGCGACATCACGCTCTACCCGATCGGGGGCGTCAGCAACCTGCAGAGCATGGGCAGCGCCCACCAGGAGCTGCTGATCTCCCTCGCGGGCCCTGCCATCAACATCATCATCGCCATCGCGATCGGGGTGCTGCTGATTTCCCGCGGGGAGCCCCTGGTCCCCGCCGACCTCGAGAACGGCCGGCTGAGCTTCCTGCAGTGGCTGCTCGCCGGCAACATCATCCTCGCCCTCTTCAACATCGTGCCCGCGTTCCCGATGGACGGAGGGAGGATTCTCCGGGCCGCGCTCGCGCTCTTCATGGACCGCACCCGGGCGACGCAGATCGCCGCGCGCGTGGGGCAGCTCATGGCCGTCATGATGGGGCTCTGGGGCCTGCTGGATGGGAATTTCGTCCTGATGATCATCGCGGTGTTCGTCTTCCTCGGAGCGGGCGCCGAGGCCGAGGCCCAGCGGACCGTGGCGACCACCGGCGGCTACCACATGCGCGACGCCATGGTCACTCGGTTCGAGACCGTCTCCCACGGGGACACGCTGGGAGACGTGGTCGAGCGGCTCCTGAGAACCAGCCAGGAGGATTTCCCGGTCGTGCACGGCGAGCGGGTCCTGGGACTCCTGACCCGCCGCCAGCTGCTCTCCTCCCTCGCCACCGAAGGCCGGGACGCCCTCGTGGCGGGGGCAATGACGCGGGAGTTTCCCGCCGTCGCGCCCGGCGACGACCTCACCCAGGCCCTCGAGCTGCTGAAGGCCGCCGGCTCCGCCCCGATCCTCGTCTTCGAGCAGGAGCGGCTCGTCGGCATGGTCACCCTCGACAACCTGGTCGAGTTCCTCTCGGTCGCCCGAGCCGGCGCCGTCCCCCCTCCCACATCCACCTAGCCTTCAACGGGCCGCACCGACACCTCACGAACTCGAAAGGGGGCACACGATGGCAGGCGGGATTCCGGGATCAGCGCGGCGCCTGTTCCGACGCGCGCATCCAGCAGTCCTCGTCGCGCTGGTCGCCCTGTTCATCGTTCACTCGACGGCGGCGCAGGATGCCCTGCCGGTGCTCAAGGCCAGTTCCACGGCCGTGGACATTCAGGATGGGGACCTCCTGCTGAAGGCCGGATGGGTCGTCGATCCGGCCGCCGCCCTCGATGTCTACGATGCGAGGCGAACCACCAGAGCGAAAAGAGTGACGTTCATCACGGATGTCGATTCGATGTCCTTCGACGTCGATCCGGGCCGCACCTACGACTTCATCATCCTGCTCAACGGCAAGGACGCCTGCCGCACGCGGATTTCGACGATGGCCCAGGGCTTCCGCCGGATCAGGCCGGGGACGGAAGCGGGGCCGGTGACGATCCCGATCACGATCAGCCACGGCAAGCTGCACCTGAAGGGAACGCTCAACGGTTCGCAGACGCTGGATTTCATCTTCGACACCGGGGCGGATGCCAGCGCGCTTTACCCGTCCGCGATTCGCAAAGGGGCAACGCTCCGGTTCGATGGAACCACCACGAACGTCGGAACCGGCGGCGCCACGCTGCGCCGGACCAGCAGCGGCAACCTTCTCCAGATCGGTGGTCTGGCGTGGGAGCACGAGTCGGTCCTGTACGTGGAGAAGCAGGCGGACTCCGCCGACGGGATCGTCGGCTACACGATCTTCGAGGACAAGATCCTCGAGCTGGACCATGACCGGATGGTCATGGTGATTCACGACGCGCTGCCTCCGCATGCCGCCGGTTTTTCGAAGATTCCGATGCCGTATTACGGCTCACTTCGCGGCGTGGAGGTCGGGCTCGGGGGTCCTGACGTTCGAACGAGCGGCCTGTTCGCGCTGGACACGGCCGGGAACGGAACCATGCTGATCAATCAGGCATTCGCGGACGAGCACGGTCTGCGCGATGCCCTGAAGCGGATCGGAGCCGGAACATCCCGGGGCGTGGGGAGCGCAGCCATCGGGAACGAGGTCGTGCTCCTGCCGGAGCTCACGCTTGCGGGCTTCACCCTCAGGGATGTGCCCATCAACCTCGAGTTGCCCGTCCGCGGAAACGCCGCACCGGCCGGCGGCGTGGTGTGCATGGACCTGCTCCAGCGGTTCAGCGCGATTCTCGACTACCAGCGCGGCGAGGCCTATTTCAAGCCCGGCACGCACTTCGGCGACCCGTTCAGGAACCGATCCGCCGGTCCACCCGCGACGCTCGTCCTCGCCATCGCGCTTGCGGCCGTCGCGTGCCTTGCCGGACTGGCGGTCTTCATCGCGAAGAGGCGAAGGAACGCCCCTCGCCTCCCGGCGTGGCGATAGCAGCGCGACTCAGGAGCGGGCCCACCTCAGGATCTCGGGGATCGACGGCCGCTTCCCGTACATCAGCACGCCGACCCGGAAGATCTTCGCCACGCCCCGGAAGATCAGGACCGTCGTCCCCGCCATCAGCACGATCGACAGCGCGATCTGCCAGAAGGGCGGCGTCAGCAGGCTGATCCTCATGAACATCACCATCGGCGAGAAGATCGGGATCAGCGAGACCACGGTCGCGACCGTCGAATCGGGATTGTTCACGAAGTACATCGTCGAGATCATCGGGATCATGAGCGTCCACTGGACCGGCGCCTGCAGGTTCTGCGCCTCCTGCTCGGAGTTGCAGACGGCCCCCACGGCCGCGAACAGCGCCGTGTACATGAAGTAGCCGAACACGAAGAAGATCACGAAGTAGACCATCTTCATGGGCGAGAGCAGGTCCCCGATCCATGCCCAGTCGGCGTTCGCCTTCCCCGCCGCCAGGTAGACCTGCACGACGACAGCCGTCGCCAGGTAGACCGAGAGCTGCGTCAGCCCCACCAGCCCGATCCCCAGGATCTTGCCCGTCATCAGCTCGTTCGGCGTGAGGGAGCCGAGCAGGACCTCCATGATCCGGTTCGATTTCTCCTCGAGGATGCCGCGCATCACGGCGACGCCGTAGAACAGCAGCGACACGAAAAGGACGAAGACGAAAAAGAAGGTCCCCATGTACGTCTGCAGGAACCCCTTCTGCCGGGTCTTGCCCCCCTCGGTGACCTGGAAGCTCTCGATGTCGATCCGCGCGGTCAGCTTCTCGAGCTCCGCCCGGTCGATCGAGACCTGCATCCGCTCCATCCGGAGCCCGACCACCGACTTCTCGAGGGCGTTCTCGAGCGTCTTGAGCGCCACGATGTTACCGACGTTCTTCCCGTAGAAGTGGTAGTTCCCCTTCGCGTTGAGCTCGTCCCCGACCGTGAGGATGCCGAACAGGTCCCCCTTGGCGACGGCCGGCTCGAGCGCCTTGCGCGCTTCGTCCACGCTTCCCTTCACGGGCTGGGACTCCATCACGTAGCGGGGCCTCCCGTCCTTCAGCTTCTCGTCGGCGAGCTCCTTCGTGAGGGGGGCCGCCGAGCTTGCCCGTGGCGTCGACGAACGCGATGGTCCGCTGCTCGTCGGGCGACATGCCGACCAGCAGCATCGGCAGGACGATGAACAGGCCCATGACGAACGGGAAGATCAGGATCCCGACCCAGAACGACTTCTTGCGGACCCGGTCCAGATACTCGCGCCGGATGACCATCAGGATCTTATGCACCGTAGTCCCTCCCGTTCGTGGGCCCGGCCTCCACGACGCCGCCGACCTGCTCGATGAAGATGTTGTGCAGGGTGGGCGAGACGATCTCGAACCGGCGGATCTTCAAACGCGACATCGAGGAAGCCAGGAGCGCCTGCGGGTCCGCGCCGGCATCGAGGCGGACCTCCGAGTACTGCCCGAAGTCGTCGACCCGGGCGACGCCCGGAAGCCCTTTCAGGAAAGAGCCGTCCCCCTCGAACGCCATCAGGACCGAGTTGCGTCCGAACTTCTCCTTGATCGCCGACAGGGGCCCGTTCAGGACCACCTTCCCCTTGTTGATCAGGCCGATCTCCTGGCAGAGACGCTCGGCAGTGTCCATCTGGTGGGTCGAGAAGAGGATCGTCGTCCCCTCGCGGTGGATCTCGAGGATGACGTCCTTGAACAGGTTCTGGTTGACGGGGTCCATCCCCGAGAACGGCTCGTCGAGGATCAGGAGCTCGGGGCGCCCCAGCACGGCCGCGACGAACTGGGCCTTCTGCTGCATCCCCTTCGAGAGCTCCTCGACCTTCTTGTCCTTCCAGTCCCCGATGCCGAGCCTGTCGAGCCACTTCGCCGACTCGCGGCGCGCGTCGGCCAGCGAGGCTCCCTTGATGGAGCCCTGGAACTCGAGCATCTCGAGGACCTTCATCTTCCGGTAGAGGCCGCGCTCCTCGGGCAGGTACCCGATCCGGTCCTTGACGCCGTCGCGCACAGGTGAACCCAGGATCCTGATCTCCCCCGAGTCGGGGCGGATGATGTCCATGATCATCCGGATCGTGGTCGTCTTTCCGGCTCCGTTCGGCCCGATCAGGCCGAAGACATGCCCCCTGGGCACTTCCATGGTGACGCCGTCCACCGCCCGGTGCTCTCCGAACGTCTTCACCAGGCCCTGCAGCGATATTGCCGAGTCCATGCGCCTGCCTCCGATTGACCGCTGATTATACGCAGGGGGCCTGCGGGAGTTGCGCCCGCGGGCGGGCCTGCGGAGCGAGGCGGCTGAAGGGCAGCCGGATCCCCGACCGGCGGATCAGCGGGCCCGGCAGGTCTTGGGGCCGGTGGATCAGCGGGCCCGGCGGGTCGGCAGGTCTCGGGCCCGGCGGGTCAGCGGGTGCCCGGGTCCGGCGAAGCCGGCCGGGCCTCCTGGACCATGTCCCGGACGGCGCTCACGATGATCGCGGGCTGGTCGAACTGCACGTAGTGGCCGCTTTCCCGGGCGATCACCTGGCGCCCGCGGGGCGCCAGCCGCACGAGGTCGCCCTGCAGCTCCATCCAGACCTCGTTCAGGGCGCGGGACTCGGAGTGGTTCCCGGCGGTGATGACCGTGAGCGGCACGTCAGGCAGGGGCGGCGCCGCGCGCACCTCGGCCACAGACGCGGCCAGCGAATCGTACTCGCTGCGCGCGGCGGGGCCCGCGCTGGCGAAGGCGGTCTCGATCTTTTTCCGCTCCTGCTCCGGGCGCAGCTCCCGCTCCCGCGCCGGGTAGTCTTCGTGCGTTGCGTCGACCAGGACGAGGCCCGCCACCTCCGCGGGATACTCGCCCGCGTAGAGGCGCACGTTGAGACCTCCGAGGGAATGGCCGACCAGGATGTACGGGGGCGGGATCTTCGCGTTGACGAGCAGGGCGTGCAGCTCCTTCACGATCTGCGCGCTCGTGCGCGGCATCGGGCCCGGCCCGCTCCGCCCCAGGCCCGCGCGATCGTAGGAGCAGACCCGGGTGAACGCCTCGATCCCCGGCGTCACCTCGTTCCAGGTCGCCATCGTGCCGCCGAGGCCGGCGTCCATCACCACGACCGGCGTCCCCTTCCCCGAGCAGCGATACTGAAGCTCGTGCCCGCCGACATTCACGCGCTCCCTGACCGATGGATGCAGGCACGCCGCGAGCGGCAGGAGGAGGAAGAGAGGGAGGATCACCCGGGCAGGGCGCAACAGGCCGGACCGGCCACATTCACGGAAGAGGCGCGGCGAAAGGAGGCCCGGAGCCCGGCGCGCCGGACGAGGGGAGAAAGGTCGGCCGGTCCCCGGGGCTGCGAACAGCGTGCGCGGAGGTCTCACGGTCGCCCCTAACCTATAACGACACCGTCCCCCCGGCAAACGGATTCGAGTCCGGGAGCGCGCCGTCTGCGGCGGACCACTCCCGCACCGGACGGCCGCGCGACCGCTCCGGGACGATGGGGCGCCTCAGCGGGCGGAGCCCCTGAGCGTTTCCGCCACGCGTTGGAGCTTCTGTCTCGCTTCCCCCGCGACCCCCTGCAGGACCGGGTCGCCATCCAGCCCTCCGACGGAGAGCAGGACCGCCGGATCGCCCACGCGCACCAGGACGCCCCCCGGGGATCGGCCTCGACCGTGACGTTGCAGGGAAGCAGCAACCCCGCGCGCGCGTCGTGGGAGAGCGCGCGGTGCGCCAGGGGCGGGTTGCAGGCGCCGAGGATGGCGAAGGGGCGGAACTCCTCGTCCAGCTTCTCCTTCATCGTGGTCCGGACATCGATCTTCGTCAGGATGCCGAACCCCTCGGTCTTGAGCGCCGCCGTCACCTGCTCGAGCGCGGCGTCATACGTCGTGTTCAGATGGACCTCGAATGCGATGGACCTGCTCATCACTGTCGCTCCTTCCCGGCTTTCCGGATCTGATTCCCTCATCAGGAACCCGCCCGTCTCCCGTCCGTTGCGCCGCCGGCTCGACGGCCGCGGCGCGTTGGTTCGCGCTTTCGCTTCGCTTTCCCGGACCCGCGCCGGGCTCCGGCCGGGCCCGGCGCAGTGTCCTTCCAGTTCCACCACTTGAGGAGCTCCGGGTCGGGGCGGCGGGCCGTCGCGAAATAGACCGCGCAGCGGAACACGTAGAGCAGGCAACGGTCCTGCACCTCTCCCCGGAGGAGGTTCGAGCGGGCGTACAGCCGCTCGGGGTCGCGCCCCTTCAGGTCCTCGACGCGCCTGATCCCCAGCTCCCGCAGGTCCCCGGCGATGCTCGGCCCCACGCCCGGGATGCTCCGGAGCGGGTCGGGCGGGTTGCGCTTGGCATTCACGACAGCTCCTTCCGGCGATGAGGGACGGTTGAATGGATCGACGCCTGCCGGTGCGCGCGCCTCTCAGTTCCGCCGGCGCCCCTCCCGCCAGAGCGCGACGGCCAGCGCCCCGGCGGCCAGGAACCCCAGCGCGCTCATCCACTGCGGGATCACCATCCCGCCGATCACCGCCTCGATCCTGAAGATGATCCTCGCCAGGTGCGCCAGCGAGATGATTCCAAGAATGCACGCCACCAGCGTCGTCACCGGTCTCATGGAGTCCTCCGATCCACCGCGATCCGTGGCGTCCCCATGTTCGTTCCCGTTGCGAAAGGTGACGGGGGCGCCGGGACTGCCGAGTTCGTGAATGCCGGAGCCCCCCCGGCCAGGATCAGCTCCCCGGCATCATTTCGCGCGCAGGCTCCTCAGGGCGCCGCCCCAGGCGACGACCTGGTCGAGCATGCCATTGACTGACTTCTCGTGGTGCGGGGACGGCTTGAAGGTGGCGTAGTTCTCGAAGTCGGAGTGGAGCGAGAGCGCCACCTGGGCCCGCACGTCGGCCACCTGCAGCTCGCCCATCACCAGTCGCAGGTTCTCCACCGCCCGCGTCCCCCCCGCGCTGCCGTAGCCCACGAAGCCGGCCGCCTTGTTGTTCCACTCCCGGTACAGGTAGTCGATCGCGTTCTTCAGCGCGCCGGAGGTCGCGTGGTTGTACTCGGGCGTCACGAAGACAAAGGCGTCGAACGACGCGACCTTCGCTGCCCACGCCTTCGTGTGCTCCTGGCTGTACTGCCCCATTGACGGGGGCGTCGCTTCGTCGAGGAGCGGCAGGTTGAACTCCTTGATGTCCACGACCTCGAACTCCGCGTCGCTGCGCTTCTTCGCGATCTCGTGGACCCAGCGCGCCACCGCCTCCGCCTTGCGGCCCGGGCGCGTGCTTCCGATGATGATTCCGATTTTCAGCATGATGATTGGTTCTCCTGGCGGCTATTGTCCCCGATCGGCCGCAGGCCCGCCAGCGGGACTCCCCGGACGGACCGCGGCTACTCGGCCCTGCAGGCCTCGTCGAGGAGCTCGAGCGGGTGGGCGGTGCGGACGGCCAGGCCCGCCTTGCGGGCTCCGGCCGCGAGCTGGAGGAGGCAGCCCGGGTTGGCGGCGGCGACGATCGTGGCGCCGCTCGAGCGGATCCGGTCGAGTTTCGCTTCGAGGACCGCGCCGGCGACCTCGGGATGCAGGACGTTGTAGATCCCCGCGCTCCCGCAGCAGCGGTCGGCGTCGGCAAGGGGCACGAGCGTGAGGCCCGGGACCGAAGCGAGGAGGGACCGGGGCTGGGCGCGGACACCCTGGCCGTGGGCCAGGTGGCAGGCATCGTGATAGGCGACCGAGGCGCGCACCTCGCGCACCGGCTTCAGCGCATCGAGCTCCGCCAGCAGCTCCAGGGCATCCCTCGTCTTCGCGGAGAAGCGGGCAGCCCGCTCGCTCCAGGCGGGGTCGCCGGCGAGCAACGCGCCGTATTCCTTCATCGCGGCGCCGCAGCCGGCCGCCGCGACGATGATCGCGTCGAGCGCCCCCTCCTTCTCGAACGCTTCGATGTTCTTCCGGGCGAGCTCCCTCGCTCCTTCGAGCTCGCCCGAGTGGGCGTGCAGCGCGCCGCAGCACCGCTGCCCCGAGGGGACCACGACCTCGCAGCCCGATCCCGCCAGGAGCCGGGCCGCCGCCTGGTTCACGTCGCCGAAGACCCAGCGATTCACGCATCCTTCGAGGAACCCTACCCTGAGCTTCCGCGGCCCGCGGGCCGGGGTGACGTTCGGCAGGCTGACCGGTTTGACCTGCATGGACGCGAGGAGAAACCCCATGGTCCGCAGGCGCGGGAGGGTCCCACCGCTCGGGGGGAGGGTGAGGTCGCGTTGCGGCACGGAGGCCGCCCCCGGCACCGCAGCGGTTCCCGCGGCCGCCGGATTGCCGGCAGGAGGCGCGATGCCTCCCCTCACCCCCGGCGCGCCGCGGCGGGCCGTCGCGTCGCCGGCGCCGGCGACGAGCCGCGCGAGGCCGCTGCGCTGGACGAGCCCGAGCAGCGCCGCGCCGATCCGCTGCGCGGGCGGAGGCAGCGCCACGGCCGCGAGGATCAGCGATTCGATCGCCTTCTGCCCGCCCGGCCGGGTCTCGGCGCCGCGAAGCCGCTCGCGGGCTTTCTCGAGGTGCGCCCCGTACGGCACCCCCGACGGGCACTCCGACTCGCACGCGCGGCAGCCGAGGCAGAGGTCGAGGTGCCGCACGAGCGGCTCGGAGATGCCGATCCGTCCCGTCTCGAGCGCGCTCATGAGATAGAGGCGTCCGCGCGGCGAGTCCATCTCCGTGCCGAGGACGTCGTAGGTCGGGCAGGCGGGCAGGCAGAATCCGCAGTGGATGCAGGTATTGAAAAAGCCGCCCGTCCTCTGGCGGGACCGGTCCGCCTGCTCGCTCATCCCTGGACCTTCCCCCGGAGCCCGGCGGGGAGCCCCTGGAACACCGCGGTGATCCTCGGCGCCACGCTCAGAGCCCCCCCACGAAACGGCCGGCGACGAAGAGGCCGCCGGGATCGAGCGCCTCTTTGATCCTCCGCATCAGCGGGAAGTCGGGCGGAGGCGGACCCCACGTATCGAGGGCGCGGCGCAGGTCGAGCGGAGCGGAGTGAAGGACGGCGCGGCCGCGGGAGCGCGCCGCGGCCAGGGCGTCCCCGATCGCGCCGGCGAGCGTTCCCGCTGTCCGCGCCGATGAATCGTCACGAAGAACGATCCGAGGCCCGGCCTGACATCCGCCTGCGCCCAGACGCCCTCGCGGGAGGCGGCGGCGAGCGTGGCCTGCGCGGATTCCTCGATCCGGGACGGCAGCGCTGTCGCGCGGATGACGGCCCTTTGGGATGTCGCGGCATGGACGGAATGCCCTCCCGGACCCGCTTCCGGTGAGGGGGCGGCGCCGTGCCGGCCGGCCTCGTTCGGCGATCCCCGCGAATCGACGCCAACGGGATCGTCCAGGAGCGTCGCGAAGACGCTGCTGTTCATCCCCTTCGAGCAGCCTGACTCCCATCGGCTTCCCGGGGGCCACGAGCGCGGGGATCGCGCGCAGGTGCGCCTTCACGCGGGACTCCAGCCCGTCGAACCCGACGGCGAGAAGAGTGGCGCCCGGCCTGCGTCCGTCGAGCTCCGCCGGCGCGAGGACTGCTCCCGCTGCCCACGCTTCGGACCCTGCGGCCGGCTTCGTCGAATCGCCTTCCCCTGGTTCGCCCGCCGGGAGGGGCCTCACGGCCACCTTTCCCAGGAGCACGTTCACGAAGACCGGCTCCATGCCGCTTTCGAGGAGGCTGCGGGCCGCCTCGAACGCCTGCGGCGCCGACGCGAAGGCGATCAGCGCGGTGCCCCGCGCCTCGGGCCAGGGCTGGACCTTGAAGGAGGCTTCGACGATCACCCCGAGCGTGCCGAAGGAACCGGTCATCAGGCGATGGATCGGAAAGCCGGCGACGTTCTTGACGACGCGCCCGCCCGCCTTGATCAGCGAGCCGTCGGCGAGGGCCGCCCTCAGCCCGGTCAGGCTGTCCCGCGGCTGGCCGTGGACGAGGGCCAGGGCGCCTTCCGGCGCGGTCGCGAGAAGCCCCCCGATCGTGCCCGCGCGGCGGCGTCCCTGGAGCGGAAGGAACTGCCCCCGCTCCCCGAGGACCGCGTCGAGCGCCCGGACATCGCACCCGGCCTCCACCGTGACGGTCAGGTCGGCAGGCTCGTACTCGAGGACGCGGGAAAGGGCTGTCGTGACGAGCAGGAGGCCGAGCCGCGATGGGCCTGAAGATGCCACGGGGGCGCCGGTCCCCATGCGGCTCCCGCATCCCGCCGGAAGCACTCTCAGGCCCGCCTTGCCGGCGCGCACCAGCTCTGCGGCCAGGTCCCCGGCCGTTTCCGGACGTGCGACGGCCGCGGGTGCGGCTCCGTCGATCGTGTTTTCCGGATCCGCGCTCATGTCGTCCCCGTCAAGTCCGCGGGAGGACGGCTGCGTGAGGGCCCGATGAGTCCCTGCGGATGAGCTCTCACGGTGCCGACTGTAGGCATTCCGATCACCCGGCTCCATGGGCCGCCAACCGGCCCCCGCGTCACGCGCGCCTCGCCGCAGCCGCCCGTGAGCGGGAAGACCTTGCCGGGATTGCACAGGCCCGCCGGATCGAACGCGGCGCGCAGGCGCTTCATCGCGTCGAGGTCCGCGTCGGAGAACATCAGCCGCATCTTCTCGCGCTTCTCGATGCCGATGCCGTGCTCACCGGTCAGCGAGCCGCCCAGCGCGATGCACGCTGCGAGGATCTCCTCGCCCCCGGAGACGGCGCGGCGGTATTCGTCCTCGTTCTTCTCGTCGAACATGATGCAGGGGTGCAGGTTTCCGTCCCCCGCGTGGAAGACGTTCGCGATGCGGAGACCGTACTTCTCCCCCACCGCGCGCACCCGCCGGAGCATCTCGGGCAGCTTCGTGCGGGGGATCACCCCGTCCTGCGTGGAGTAGTTCGGCGTCAGGCGCCCGAGCGCGGCGAAGGTCTTCTTGCGCGCCGTCCAGACCTTCGCGCGCTCCTCCTCGTCGCGCGCGAGTCGCACCTCGAGCGCGCCGCAGCCGAGGAAGATCCTCTCCATCCGCGAGGCTTCCTCGTCGATGCCCGCTTCCGGCCCGTCCCCTTCCGCGACGAGGAGCGCCTGGGCGCCGTCGGGGAAGCGGAAGCCGAAGGCGGCCGTGAGGGCGCCCACGACGACCGAGTCCATCATCTCGAGCGCGGCCGGGATGATCCCCGCCGCGATGATCTCCGAGACCGCGCGCGCCGCGTCGTCGGGGGACGGGAACGCCGCCAGCAGCGTCCGGACCGCCTGCGGGCGGCGCGCGAGGCGCACGGTGATCCGGGTGACGATGCCGAGCATCCCCTCGGCGCCCGCGATGAGGCCGAGCAGGTCGTACCCCGGCCGCTCCGCGCCGCCGACCTCGACGACCGACCCGTCCGGGAGGACCAGCTCGAGCCCGAGGACGTGGTTCACGGTGACGCCGTGCTTGAGCGTGTGCGGCCCGCCCGAGTTGTGCGCCACGTTCCCGCCGATCGTGCTCACCGCCTGGCTGGCGGGGTCCGGCGCGAAATAGAGCCCCGTGCCCGCGACGGCGCGCGACAGCGCCAGGTTCGCCACGCCCGGCTCGACCACCGCGCTCGGCGGTTCGGCAGGTCGAGCTCGAGGATCCGGTTCATCCGGTTCAGGGCGATGATGACCGCCCGCTCCTGCGCGACCGCGCCCCCCGACAGCCCCGTCCCCGCGCCGCGCGCGAGGAACGGAGCGCCCCGCTTCGCGCATTCCACGACGACCGCCGCCACCTCGGCCGTCCCGGCCGGGAAGACGACGGCGCGCGGGAGCGCGCGGCGCATCGTCGAGGCGTCGCACTCGTAGACGAGGATCTCGGAGGGGTCGTGGACGACCGCCCCGGCGCCGAGCCGCTCGGTCAGGGCCCCGATCAGCCCGTCTTCGTCCTCGCCATTGCCGTCGTTTCGCATCGTCGCGCCAGACCTTCACTCTCGCCCACCCGCCCGCCTCCGTCAAGCGGCCGCCTCACCGGGAGAGATGACCAGCGGCTCCCCGATCGGCACCGGGAATGTGGACGGACTTCGTCCCCGTGCCGCCACCCTGCCGGCGTGCGAGCGGTTTGGCCACCCCTTCGCGCGGTGCTAGAGTCGGGCGAAGCACCATCCTATTCCCACGCACCGGAGGACACCATGGAGCTCAAGGGCAGCAGGACCGCCGAGAACCTGATGAAGGCGTTCGCCGGCGAGAGCCAGGCGCGCAACCGCTACACCTACGCCGCCTCGATCGCCCGCAAGGAAGGATACGAGCACATCGCGGCGATCTTCGAGGAGACGGCCCTCAACGAGAAGGAGCACGCGAAGCTCTTCTACAAGCATCTCGCGGCTCGCTTGCGCCGGGGGCCGTGGAGATCCACGCGACCTACCCCGTCGTCGCGGGCGACACCGCCGCCCAGCTCGCCGCAGCCGTCGCCGGCGAGAACGAGGAGTGGACGCAGCTCTACCCGGAGTTCGCCCGGATCGCGCACGAGGAGGGGTTCGACGCCGCCGCGAAGGCGTTCGAGTGGGTCTCCAAGGTCGAGAAGGAGCACGAGGCCAGGTACAAGCGGCTGCTCAAGCGGGTGACCGAGCACACGGTCTTCGTGCGCGACGGGAAGATCTTCTGGCGCTGCCGCAACTGCGGGCACATCTACGAAGGCCCGAAGGCGCCCGGGGCCTGCCCCGTCTGCCTGCACCCGCAGGCGTTCTGGGAGCCGGTCGGAGAGGATTTCTAGCGCGGCGATCCTCCCACCGGCCGCCTGCCGATGCGGGCCGACGCGGCGGTGAGCCCGCGTTCTTCAACCGCGCCGCCCTGCGGCCGGAGGCAGCCTAGAAGGCGAGGCGTTTGCCGAGCAGGAGGACGAGTTCCTCGACCGCCTCCGGCAGGCGCCCTTCGCTCACCGGCACGCGCAGGTCCGCCAGGCGGTAGAACCCGATCCGCCGGTCGTACAGGGCGCGCAGCTCGGACTCGCCGCTCAGCAGCGGCCGCTCCCCCGCGAGCGCATCCCGCCGCTCCCAGATCTGGTCGAACGGCTGATCGATCCAGACGGTGATGCCGCCCAGGCGCATCAGTGACTGGCTCCCCGGCGAGCAGAAGGTCCCCCCGCCGCAGGCGATGACGGCGCGCCCGGGCGCCCCGGCCAGCCGGGCCAGCGCGCGGGCTTCGAGGGCGCGGAACCACGGCTCCCCCTTCTCCGCGAAGATCCGGACGATCGTCGTCCCAGCCTCCTCCTCGATGACGGCGTCGAGGTCGCGGAATTCCCAGCCGAGGCGCGCGGCCAGCATCCGCCCGATCGTGGTCTTGCCGGCGCCCATGAAACCGACCAGGAAGATCTTCGTATCAGCCGTGAGTGGAGGGATCGGAGCGCCCATTGGTCCCGATTATAGGCGGGAGCGGCCTCGGGAGCAGGCCGGCGCGGCGCCAAGCCAGGCGCCAGTGGGCGGCGCTCCCCCGGCGCCCATGCAGCCGCGGACGCGCCTTCGGCGCGTCGCGTCTGATGACGCACACCACGACCTGTCCTAGAATCCGCGGATATGGAAACAGCGATCGAAACGCAGGGCCTTCGCAGGGCGTTCGGCGATCTCGTCGCCGTGGACGGGATCGACCTGGCCGTGCCGAAGGGGTCCTTCTACGGGTTCCTCGGACCGAACGGGGCCGGAAAGTCCACGACCATCAAGTGCCTCACCGGCCTGCTGCGGCCGACGGGGGGCACGATGCGGATCCTCGGCATCGATCCGATCGCCGATCCGGTCGGCGTCAAGCGGAAGGTGGGGGTCGTTCCCGAGGACCTGGCGCTCTTCGACCGCCTGACGGGGGCCGAGACGCTCGCCTTCGTCGGCCAGGTGCACGGTCTGGGGCGCGACACGATCCGGGCGAGGAGCGAGGAGCTCCTGCAGCTCATGGACCTCGCCGGTGACGCGGGCGCAATGGTCGCGGACTACTCGCACGGCATGAAGAAGAAGCTGGCCCTCTCGGTGGCGCTCCTTCCCGGGCCCCGCCTTCTTTTCCTGGACGAGCCGTTCGAGGGAATCGACGCCATCGCCTCGCGGCAGATCAAGGACCTCCTGACCGGCTTCGTGAAGGGGGGCGGGACGATCTTCCTCACGTCCCACATCCTGGAGATCGTCGAACGGCTCTCGGACTGGATCGGCGTGATCCACAAGGGGCGCCTGATCGCGCAGGGCCCCGTCGCCGACCTCCGCGCCGGCGCGGCCGGCGGCAAGACGCTCGAGGAGATCTTCCTGGGCCTGGTCGGCGCCGGGGACGCGCAGGCGCCCGCGCTCGAGTGGCTTCATGGCTGAAGACTCCGCGCGCATGATCGGTCTTCTGCGCGCGTTCGCGTGGCTGCGCTGGCGTCTCTTCCTCAACTCCTTCAAGGGGACGGGGGCGGGACACGCTCGAGCGGGTTTCCCGGGCGGCCTCCTCGATCGCACCGATCATCTTCACGGTCCTCTTCATCCCGGGACTGATCGCATTCTCGGGCCTCTCGTTCGCCGGCGGGTACATCCTCGGAGGCGACGGCGAGTATGCCCGCGTCGTCCTGCCGGTCGTGAGGATCTACCTCGTCGTCATCACCCTCATGGTCATCCTCGCCCCGATCGTCCGCTCCGTCAGGCGATCCGACCTGAGTCCCACCCGCTTCCTCCTCCTGCCGATCCCCCGGGCGCTGCTGCACGTTCTCGAGCTGGCCGCGGGGATCACGGACCCCTGGCTCGCGCTCGTCGTGCCCGTCGTCGTGATGTTCCCCGCCGGCCTCGCCGCCGCGGGAGCGATCGGCACCGCCGCCGCCGCGCTCGTCGCGGGCTTCGTGCTGCTCGTCCTCCTGCTGTCGCTGGAGTCCTGCTTCTCGTACGCTCTCGCGCTCCTGTACCGCAACCGGCGCCGGGGCGAGATGGCCTCGCTGATCATCCTGGTATCGCTCTCGCTCACGGGGTTCCTGCCCGCCCTGTTCGGGCAGTACCTCGAAGACGACGGCCACGCGCGCCGGCGCCGCGGGGAATCCGCCACCGGGGAGCAGGCGCAGGGCACGCAGGGGACTGAGGGAACGACCGGGCAGGAGCCGACGGGCGCAGCCGGGCAGCAGCCCGCGGGCGCAGCCGGTCAGGAACCGGCCGGCGGCGCCCCGCGCCGTGACGTGACCCAGGGCCCGGCGCCGGAACCCGCGACCCCGAAGCGGCCCCGCTCCGGCAACGACTCCGGGCACTCGATCTCGATCCCCCGTTTCGCTCCCTCCGAGTTCTACGCGCGCGCCGTCCGGCCCGGCACAGGCCTCGTGTCGTCCCGCGCCGTTTCGCTGCTGGCCCTCGTCCTGATCGCTGGAGCGCTCTACGGCGTCTCCTGGACGATTTTCAGCCGCCTGCTCGACACGCCGGAGACGGGCTCCTCGCGCCGCTCCCGCGCCTCCACCCGCGCCTCCGTTTCGGGTTTCCCCGGACTTGGCCCGGGAGCCTCCGCGGTGGCGTTCGCCTGCATGAAGCTCAGCATCCGGACGATCCAGGGGAAGATGGCCGTCTACTACACGCCCGTCGGGCTGCTCGTCGCCGCCGTTGCGATGAGCCGGCTCACCGAGGGAACCCTCACGCAGGGGTTCGGCTCGCACTCGGGGCCGATCCTCGCCACGTTCGCCGCGCTGCTCTCGCTCCTCTCGATGCAGAAGCTGATGCTCAACCAGTTCGCCATCGAGGGGGCCGGGCTGACGCTGCAGTTCCTCTCCCCCCTCTCCGGGCGGGACATCGTCGCGGGCAACTCGGCCGGCCTCGGGGTTTTCTTCGGCTGCTCGATGCTCTTCTACATCGGCGTCGCGGCCATCTTCGCCCCCGATCCCGCGATTCCTCTCTGGGGCGCCGCCTTCCTCGCGGGCCTTTCCACCTTCCTCGTGTACGCTCCGATCACGTCGGCGCTGTCGGCCCTGTTCCCGAAGGCGATCGACCCGGGGCGGATCGGTTCGACCAGCAACCCGACCTCGGCCGCTTCCCTGCTGGGGACCCTCGGGATGGTCCTCTCCGCGGCCCCGCCGGTCCTCCTCGGCGCGATCGGTCTGTACGCCCTGCGAAGCCCGGCGCTCACGCTCCTGTTCGTGGCCTGCTGGACCTGCTGCGCGGCATTCCTGTTCGTCCTGATCTCGAGGGGAGCAGCCGGCATCCTGGAAACGAGGCGTGAGAACCTCGCCATGGTGGCCGAGGGGCGCTGAACGCAGGGGCCCTGCGGCCTGCCCCGCGACCTCGCCTCCTGGACTCCGATCGCCTGACGTTGGGGCGTGCGATCGACGCCGCGCTGCGTTCCCTCATTCGATGCCGGCGAAGTGCCGCCTGGGACGTCTCGCCTTCCGGTCACCCGATGTCGGGGGAAGGGCGATCCACGCGACCCTGCGCTCTCCCGCCTGATGCTGAGGCAGGGCGAATCGTCGCCTCCTTGCAGCCTCTTCAGCAGGGGAGCACCATGAGGTGACGATTCCCTTCTTGTGGGAGGGCCGCCCATGACGCGATCGTCCTGGCCCATGCCTCGTGCCCCCCGGATCGGCTCCCGTGTCCCGATGGGCGCTCCTTTTCTCCTCGCCCTCATCACCGCCCTGCTCTGGCCCGGCCCCTCGCTCTTCCTCGCCCCTGCCTCCGGCGGCGCGGGCGTGTCGGTCGCCGCCCCCGGCGGTGACGACCGCGCCCCCACACTCGCGGGGACCCTGTCGTCGCTCGCCGCGCAGCGACCGGACCGGCACCGCCAGCACGATGGGCTCACGGGAAGGCTCACGTGGGGAGAGCAGGGGGCCATCAGGGTCACGCTCCTGGGCGCGCCGCGCCCCGCGCAAAGCCGCGAGCCATCGTTCATGGTCGAGGTCGTCAACGAGGGCCTCACCGATTTCGTCATCCACCCGCGCGACCGCTGGACCGCCCTCCTCGCGGACGGACGGCGCGTCGCGCTCGAGCGCCTGCTGAAGGTCGAGGATGTCCAGGTCCAGGAGGCCCACATCCCGCTCGCCCCGTACGAATCGGCCCTCGTGCTCCTCGTTCCGGAGAAGCCGCTCCCGGAGGGACCGGCGGCCATGGAGTACCGCAGCCAGTTCGCGAAAGGCGCGGCGGTCGAGCTTCGCCGCTCCTGGACCGGCCCCAGGCCACGCCTGACGGTCGCTCCCGTCCATCCCGCGACAGCGGGGCTTCCGTCCTCGGAGGCGGTCCGCGAGGCGGGCATCCTGGCCCACGTGGTGGTGGGGCCGGACGGGCAGGTCGAAGCGGTCTTCATGGACCGGTCGCTGCAGGGCGCCATGGTGGACCGCATGCGCGAATCGGTCCTGAAGGCCGTCCTCCAATGGCGGTTCGAACCGGCCCGCGAGGACGGGGAGGCGCGAAGAACGGTCTACGAGCGGCAGTTCCTCTTCGACACGGGGCGTGTCGCGCGGGCAACGCTCCCGATCCCTGTCGAGGGGCTCGAAACCCGTCTCAGGACCCTGCTGACCGCCTCCTTCGACCGCGTGGTCCCGCTGCCGGGCGCGAAGGGATTCGCGATCGCGGGCAAGCCGGGCGGGGACGGGAATGTCCGCGGCGCCAAGGGGGTCCTGATCCGCTACGGAGAGGATCCCGGGGGCGCAGGAAGCTGGGTTGCGGCGACCGCGGCGACCTGGTTCACGCGGGGAAAGGAGGCGCCCTGCGGGTGCGGCTGGTGGGAGCCTCAGGACGACGCCGGCTCGAAGACCGTGGCGTGGATCGCCTCGAACCTCGAGGTCGCTCCATCCCCGACCGTGCTGCTCGCCCCCCTGGACGCGGGCGCGATCCCGAGCGGCTACCCCGAGCCGCCGGCCGCAGGCGCGTGGTCGCGAGGCGCGCTCCGCAGGCTCCTGCGCCTCTCGCTTGCCGGGGACACGGCCACGGCGCCCCCCGCGGAGAGCGACTTCCTCGCGGCCGCGGGACCCGCGACGGTCACGGGATCCGTCACCGCCGCCGGAGCTGATCCGGAAGACCGCCCCCGACTATCCCGAGATGGCGCGCCGCGCGAAGCTCCAGGGGAAGGTCGTCCTCGAAGCGGTCATCGGCACCGACGGCGACGTGGAGGAGCTGCGGGTCCTGAGATCGATCCCGATGCTCGACAAGCCGGCCGCGGACGCGGTCTGCTGCTGGAAGTACAGGCCCGCGACGCTCGACGGCAGGCCGGTCGCGGTCTACTTCACGGTGCTCGTCGAATTTTCCCTGCACTGACGGCAGGTTGGTCGCGCCTCCGGCGCGCTCCCCGCGAGGCGCCTCTTCCGGGAGCCGCCTCGCCCGGCAGCCGCCTCGTCCGGGACCGGCGTTGCCGTGGAGCCGCTTCGTCCGGCGGGCCGCTTCGTCCGGCGGGCCGCTTCGCCCTCGTCCGGGAGGAGCGCCGTTTCGGCAGGCCGGAACGCTTCAGGCTATTCGTACCGGAGCGAGCTGGCGGGATCGAGGCGCGACGCGCGCAGCGCGGGGACGAGGCCGCTGACGACCCCCACCAGCGTCAGGACGGCCGAGGCGACCAGCACCGTCCCGAGCGACACCTCCAGGTGGATGTCCGCCACGCCCGAGGTGTCCTCGAACAGGGGGCCCATCAGGGGCAGGGTGCCGACGGCGAGCGCCACCAGGTGGGCGACGATGAACCCGAAGAAGCCCGCGGGGATCGTCAGAACGAGCGCCTCGCTGAGGAACTGTCCCAGGATGTGGCGTCGCCTCGCGCCGAGAGCGCGCCGCAGGCCGATCTCGCGGATCCGCTCCTCGACCGAGACCAGCATGATGTTCATCACGCCGACCCCGCCGATGCCGAGCGTCAGCGCCCCGATGAACAGGAGCAGCACCTGCAGTCCGATCGAGATGCTGTCGATGACCGGGCGGAACTCCTCCTTGCCGAACATCCGCACGGCGCGATCGTCCGTCGGCGAGAACTGCTTACGTTTCGCGAGGATTCCGCGCACCTGGTCGATCGCCTTCTTTTCGAAGGCGGGCGAGACCGGCTCGAAGACGATCGTGTTCGCGTAGCGCGCGTGCCACAGGTCGGCCGCCGCCGTGTACGGGATGAACGCCGCCTCGTCGTCCGGCCCCATGTAGTTGTTGAACGAGGGCTTGCGGCCCATCACGCCGATCACGGTGAAGCGGGTCCCCATGATCTCGATCGGCTCGCCGAGCGCGGGCCGCCCGCTGAACAGCTTCCGCGCCATTTTCCCTCCGAGGAAGACCACCCGGCGCCTTTCGAGGAAATCTTCCGGGCTGATCCAGCGACCCTCTTCGGGAACCTCATTGCGCATCACGCCGTAATCCGGATCCACCCCCTTGATCGGCCCGTTCGCCAGCCGGTCGCCATACGACGGAGAGAGCCACTGCACCGTTTCGAGGCTGAGCCGCTTGACCAGGGTCGCCTCCTCGCGAATGGCGTCGAGATCGGAACGCTCGAAGCGGATCCGCCTCCCCGCGCGCTCGCCGCCCGCCTGCTGGCTGGTCTGGCCCGGCCACGCAACGACGACGCTCTTGCCGCCCGCCTCGAACAGGTGGACGAGGATCCCCCGGAAGCTGTTCCCGTAGGCGATCAGGATCGTGAGGGCGGCGATCCCCCAGACGATGCCGAGCATCGTAAGAAAACTGCGCAGGGCGTTGCGCCGCAGCGCCGCCCAGGCCTGGATGAGGACCTCGCGGAACACGCCGCTACCCTCCGGGCTCCTGGCGCAGGGCCTCGATCGGGTCGATCGAGGCGGCGCGCGCCGCGGGATAGATGGCCGAGAGCATGGCCGTGAATCCGAGCAGCGTGAACGCGAGCAGGCTCGACGACAGCGTCGGCAGGAGCCCTGCGAAGAAGGGCGGCATCGGAAGAAGGTTCACGAGGGCGCACAGCCCGTACGCGACCCCCAGCCCGATCCCCCCGCTCAGGAGGACTACGATCAGGCTTTCCGCGAAGAAGAGCATCGTGACCGCGCGGGCGGTCGCCCCGACCGCCTTGCGCACGCCGATCTCGCGGGTCCTTTCCCTCACGGCCACCAGCATGACGTTCATGACGCCGATGCCTCCAAGGAAGAGGGTCGTCAGCCCGACGCCGCCGAGGAAGTACTTCATGCCGCTCGCCATGATGCTGAACGCCTTCGCCTCCTCGATCGTGTCCCAGATCGGCGTGGCGTCCTCGTCCTGCGGATCGAACCCGTGGATCGCCGCGAGCGCCCGTCGCACCTGCCCCTTGCACGCCTCGTGCTGCTCGATCGATTTGGGCGTCACCAGGATCAGATCGATTGTGTGCGCCGTCCCCGGGGGCCTGTCCGGGAAGTCACGTATCGCCGCGCTGAAGGGGATGAATATCTTGTTGACGTCCGGCCCGTCGTAGTCCGAGTCCTGCTCCTTGCGCTCCATCTCGCCGATGACGACGTACGGGAAGCGGTCGAGATGGATGGTCTCGCCGACGGCGGAGCGGTCAGCGAACAGCTGTTTCTTGACCTCGGCGCCCAGGACCGCCACGCGGCGCCCCTCGTTCTGGTCGTTGTCGTTGTAGAAGCGTCCCTTCAGGATGGGAATCGAGCGCATCTCACCGAAGATCGGGAGGGACCCCGTGACGCGGAAGACGCCGGCGTTGTATGCCGAGCGCGCGGGGACGTTCCCCTGCCCGAGTTCCGGCAGGACCCACTTGCAGTCCGGGGCCTGCTCGCGCACAGCCAGATAGTCGGTGTCGTGCCACCAGAGGTTGCGGCCCGCGCGCCGCCCGCCCGCCTGCAGGCTGGTCCGCCCGGCGAAGACGATCATCAGGTCCTTGCCGAAGCTCGCGGCGACCTTCTGCTGACCCACGCGCAGCCCCTCGCCCGCGGCCACCATCAGCGTGATCGACACGATCCCCCAGGCGATGCCGAACATCGTGAGAGCCGTGCGCAGCTTGTGCGCCATCAGCGTCCGAAGCGTGTCCGAGAGAAGGTCGCGCAGCGACATTACTGGAGCACCACCTGGTCGCCTTCCTTGAGCCCCTCGACCAGCTCGGTCTTCACCCCGTTCGAGATGCCGGTCTTGACGGAGACGCGCTTCACGCCCCGGTCTCCCTTCGGATCGGGGGTCTCGAGGAACGTCTTGCGGTCCTTGTCGTAGATCATCGCCGCCTCGGGGACCAGGAGCACGCCCTTCTTCTCCTCGAGGATGATCTCGGCGTTCGCGCTCATGTTCGCCTTCAGCTCGCCGCCGGGGTTCTCGATCGAGACGCGCACCTCGAAGGAGGTGACGTTGTCCTTCTCGACGCCGAGCGGGGAGATCTTCGTGACCTTCCCCAGGAACTTCTTGTCCTTGAACGACTCCACGACGATCCTCGCGGGCTGATCGAGCCAGATCTTCCCGATGTCGGCCTCGTCCACCTTCCCCTTCACGTACACGCTGCTGACGTCGCCCAGCGTCGCGATCCGGGTGGCCTGCGAGCCCATGACCAGGATCGAGCTGACGGCATCCCCGACCTCGACGTCGCGCGACAGGACGAGCCCGTCCATCTGGCTCGTGATCGTCGAGTTGCGCAGGTCTTCCTCCGCCTGCTCGAGGGTCGCCTGCGCCTGCGCCACCTGCGCCTTCGCCCGCGCCAGCTCCCCGCGCGTCACCGCGACCGCGCGCTGCGCGGACGCCTGCCGGTTCAGGCCGAGCTGGTATTCCTTCTCGGCGTCGTCGAGCCCCGAGTCGGAGATCACCCCGTCGACCCGGAGCTTGCGCGCGCGCTCGGCCGCCGACTTGAGGAACGGGATGTCGGGCCCCTTCGCCTCGACCTCGTTGCGCTCGAGCGAGGCCGCGGCCGACTCCTGCGCCGCCTGGGCCGCCATCAGGTTCGCGCGGGATTCGCGAACCCGGGCCTGGAGCTGCTCCTTGTCCAGCTCGACGAGGATCTGCCCCTGCTTCACCCGGTCGCCGTAGTCCACGAAGACCTGCTTCACGATGCCGCTTGCCTTCGACTTCACCTCGACCTTCGCGAGGGGCTCGATCCTGCCCGTCGCGACGACCGAGCGCGCGAGATCCCCCTTATCGATCCGCGCGAGCTTCGAAGGATCGATCGGCCGGTTCGAGCGGAGCGCGAGAGCGGCCCCCACGAACCCGACCAGGAGGACTCCCGCCAGGATCGCGATCCACAACCAGCGCCGCTTCCCGCGGCCGTTTCCGTTCCTGCCTGCCATGGTGCCGTCCGTTTCGTTTGACCCGGGTTCGACCGGGCCAGATCCCGTCGTTCCGTCCCTGCCCGGCCCGCGGTGGCTGCCGGGCTTCGCGCGCGTTGCTCCCCCGTGACCGGCCCCGGGAAACCCTTCGCGCCGGCGTGTCCAAGGTCCGCCCCTGTCGATCCCCACCCCCTCCGGGATGGCCCGCCGGGGCCCTGTCCCCGGCACCCCTCTTATACGTTGCCCGGGCGCTGCCGGTTCCCGCGCCCGACCCTCCCCCTTCCCGGGCGCGCCCGGAGCTGATCGCGGGCTCGCGCCGGGCGCAAACCCCACACCACGCCTTCGCCCTCGAATTGGACTCCCCTGGCGGCCGATTGTCACGCGCGAACGGCGTGAACGGCGTGAAAAGCGCCTCCCGTGGAAGAGTCGCCCGCCGTCAGGATCGCCTGGGGTCGAACGTCCTGGAAAGAGCGGGGTGCCCGCGGATGCCGAACCGCCACCGCTTGAGGGCCCATGTTCCAGCGTACTCCACGCCGATCCTCGGCCCCCGGACCACGCTCCGCGCCGGAACGGGGTCGCCGAGCGCGAGCAACAGGGGCCCGGGGAGGCACAGGTCGGCGCGGTTGTGAGACAGGTCCACGTGGAAAGCGCGGGTCAGGCGGCCCGGACCGCTTGCGAGCTTCCGGGGGTGGGCCCGCCCCGGCGCCATCCACTCCGCTCCCGCCAGCGGCTCCAGCGCCCGGAGCAGGACGGCTGCGGGGTACCCTTCGGGCCCCGTGACGACGTTCAGGCAGCAGTGCATCCCGTAGATGAAGTAGACGTAGGCGTGCCCGGGCGGCCCGAACATCGGGTCGGTCCGCTTCGTCCTCCCTTTGGACGCGTGGCACGCGAGGTCCCGCTCACCGTCGTAGGCTTCGACCTCGACGATCCGCCCCGCGAGGTGCTTCCCTCCCGCGAGCCTTCGGACGAGGGTCATCCCCAGCAGCCCGCGCGCGACCTTCAGGACGGGGCGGTCGAAAAAGGCGCGGGGCAGCGCCGCCGGTGATGGATCGGTGCCGTCTGTGGTCGTTTTCCGCATGGCGCACGAACGATTCTACGAGAGCATCGTCCATCGGTCGCATGGCGCCCACCGTTTGCGCGACCGCGTCAGGCCGGCGATGAACACACCAGTCCCCCGGGCTCGCCGCGGGCCCTCCTGGACCGAAACACGGAATGTCCGGGGGCTCGCGGTCGTGTGCGGCCGGACATCGGCCGGATGGATGCACGTCCCGCACGCGGCCGGGATCCCGGCGATCGGATCGGGCCACCGGGATGAACGGGCAGCCCGGCTCCCGCCGGCCCCAGCACTACGGACAGGCTGTCGTCACCCGCGGGGTCGGCGTCGGACCCGGGCCGGTCGCCATCCCGTAGCTTCCCGTGCCGCAGATCGTCCTGGCCCGCACGAGGAACCAGAATGCCGCCCCGGCGGGGGGAGCCTCCGGAACGGAAAGCAGGGTCCCGGTCATTCCCTGGGCCCGGCACAGCTCCGCGGCTCCCGTTCCCACGGGCCATTCTCCGGCCAGGCCCCTCACCACGTCGTAGACGGCGGAGGGTCCGCCGCCCGAAGCCGGGTCCCATCGCTGGAGCACCTTGCTCGTGAAGCCCTGGTTGCCGACTTCGGCGGGAGGACCGACGGGCGCGCCGGCGCAGGCGCCCATGGCGCACGAGTCGCCGGCGGTGCAGGCGTTGCCGTCGTCGCACGGCGCGGCATTGAACTGGTACAGGCAGCCGCTGGCGCCGGTGCAGACATCGTCCGTACAGGGATTGCTGTCGTCGCACAACGGGCCGCCGGACCCCTCGTCTACCGGACCGTCGCAGTCGTTGTCGAGCCCGTCGCAGGTCTCGGGAGAGGGGATCGCATTGGGACTGCAGACGATTCCACCACCGACGCAGACCCGGGTGCCGTACGCGCAGACTCCGAGGTACCCCGTGTCGCAATCGGCCCCTCCGCCCGGATTCCCCTCGTCGACCGGGCCGTCGCAGTCGTTGTCGAGCCCGTCGCAGGTCTCCGGCGTGGGGATCGCATCGGGAACACAGACGATTCCACCTCCGATGCAGGTCTCGGTGCCGGACGCGCAGACTCCCGGGAGTCCCGTTTGGCAATCGGCCCCCCCGCCCGGGTTTTCTTCGTCGATCGCGCTGTCGCAGTCGTTGTCGAGTCCGTCGCAGATTTCCTGCGTGTCGCCGGTCGTGTCGCTGCAGGACTGCGCGCCGCCCGCGCATCCGTACAGGCCTTCCTGGCACAGGTCGGAGTCGGGCCCGTCGCAGGGCCGCTGGTACCAGGGCTCGCCGGTTCCGTCGGCCGTGCCCGGGCTGCAATCGTCGTCGACGCCGTTGCACGACTCCTGGGCGCCCGGATGAACGCCCGGGTTGCCGTCGTTGCAATCCCCGCCCTGGATGGCCGACCCGGGCGGCGGCACCTCATGACAGGATTGGATCGGGCTGCCGCTGTCGCCGTACCCATCGCCGTCTGCGTCGCCGAAGTACGGATGGAGAGGCAGCCCTTCGTCCCGCGTCCCGTCGCAATCGTTGTCCAGGTCGTCGCACACTTCGACCGCATCCCCGGTGGTGTCCGTGCAGATGGGGGCGCCGCCGGCGCACTCGGACAGGCCCTCCTCGCACAGATCGGAGTCCGGGCCGTCGCAGGGCTCTTCGTACCAGGCCTCGCCCGACCCATCCGGCGTCACGGCGCTGCAGTCATCGTCCAGCCCGTTGCAGACCTCCACCGCTCCCGGATGGATGCGCGGGTTCGTGTCGTCGCAGTCCGGTCCCGCCGCGTATCCGTCGTTGTCCACGTCCGACACCGAACGGGGTGTGGGAGAGGCCTGCGCGATGAAGTCGGCAGAGCAGTCGTTCCGGTCGCGCCGGACGACGGGCGCGCGCTCGAGGGAGTAGCCCCGGACCGCGCCGGGATGCGACGTCACGCCCGGGTAGGTGCCTATTCCCCACGTGAGCACATCGACGACCGAGAAGGTGCCGTCGAGAAGCAGGACCTCGTCGCCCGAGTTTCCGAGGGCGAGCACACCGGTCGACCAGAGCGTTTCGGGCGTGAGGTTCGGTACCGCGGCGTCGGTTTCATTGATCTCGTAATCGGGCTTGAAGCCGTACAGGCTGAAGAAGTCGCTGCTGGTGTTCGCCACGACGATGGAGCCCGCCGCGGCGATGGTCGCTCCCAGCGGGAACCGGGCTGTCCCCTCCGTCCCGTTCACCGTTTCCTCGTCTCCGAGCCTCCATCCCGAGATGTCGAGCGTCGCCGTGGAGATATTCACGAGCTCGACCCATTCCTGACCGGTCACGTTCGTGTAGTAGGCGCACTCGCTGATCAGCGCGGGGCCGAGCGGCTCGCAGGCGGAGTCCAGGTGGAACCAGACATCGACGTAGTCGTTCAGCACCCCGTCGCTCACCTCGGCCCAGGTATTCGCAAGGGTTCCCGGGTCGCCGTAATCGGTCACGGCATCGAGCGCGTTGCTCGTCCCGGGAAGATCCCAGGTGACGTCATCCGCGGTCGAGCGGAACGTCGCGACGGAGAACCGCAGCGGGTGCGATGGGCCCGCGGGAAGACCGAGCGCCTGCCAGGGGACCGCGATCTCGAGCACGCTGCCGACGTACGCCGTGGGGAGTGTCGCGACCGGGGTGAACGCCTGATCGAACAGCACGGCGCTGCGGCCGGACCCGAAGGAGGTCCGCACGAGGAATTCCCACGCGGCGGCCGGCGCGACCGTCGTGTCCGCGAGCGCGGCCATCCAGGTCTGTCCCGAACCGGCGACCTGGTCGAGGTCGATGGCGATCTGGGCCATGACCGCGCCGTCCCCCCGGGCCGGGCCGGCCCCCTGGAAATTCACGAGGAAGTAGACCCCGGTGCAATCGGCGGTGACCCCGAAGGTCCTCAGATCGACCCGGATATCCGGACTGCCGAGATCGGTCCGCTCGTCCCCCTGCGCGTCCGACCACAGGAACTCGCCGGTCTCGGTGGGCCCTCTTCCGTAGTGGGCCGTGTTCAGGTTCGTGGGGGGTGTGAAGGTCCAGTCGGATGAGCTGCCGTCCACGGTGATCGGGTGGGCCCACAGACCGCTGGCCGTGATTGCGAGCGCGAAGATGGCTGCCGCGACCTCGATGAGAACGCGAAGCTGACGCATGACTCCCCCTTCCGGGGCTGGAGGAACTGCGGCGAGGTGAGATAGGCGGTCAGCGCGCTGCGCGCCGAGTCGTCGAGCATTCCCTCCGCCCCTCGGACGGGGCTTGCCGCCCGTTTGTCATCACGCTACGACGAACGCCGGGCCTGGTCAAGGTCAATCCGCGTGTCTTCCCCGCCGGTGGGTGGGCGCTGCTCGGGCCGCCTGGCCGGGCCTCCGGGCGGACGCCGGCCGGCCCTTCCGTGCCACTTGCCGGTCCGTGCGGAAGGATGATGCAAATGGATCAGGCTCCCTCCCGGAACAGGCTGATGGTGCCCCCTGTTCGAAGGGTTCGCAGGGGCTGGGCCGGAAAGACAGGACCCGGCAGGCCCCGAGGGCCGGCCGGGTCTCTGCCGTACATACGCTGCGAATTCACTCGAGACTTACGGTCGTCGTGGCCGCGGTGCCGCTCGATCCCCCGCTGCCCGGCTTTCCCGGCTTGAGGGGGAGGTTCTTCGGGCCGTACTCCGCCTGCACGCGCGTGGTCGAATCTATGACCGCGAGCTGCACGATCGTCTGACCGTCCAGCTGGGGCGCGCCGTTGATGACCCACCTCCGGAAGGAGTGGTTGTCGCTGATCTCGGGCGCCACGAAGGTCGCGAGGGTCGACTGCGCGAAAACCCGGTCGAAGCTGGCGAACCCACCGCCGTCGAGCGTCAGGTCGGGCGGCTGGATGTCGATCCAGGTACCCGGCACCGTGGCGCCCACGGAGACCAGGCCCGGGGGCATCCCCGGCGGAACGAGCAGGACGCAGTCGGTTCCCTCCAGGGCCTGGCCGGTGACGAGATTGCCCGTGAGCTTCAGCTCGACCCAGTAGCCGGGGGCGAACTCGCCGAGCTCCAGCGCTTCGACCAGCTCATCCGTGTTGAAGTGGATCGACAGGTCCATCACGTGGTCCTTCTTGGCATCGATGCAGGCGCAGGCAGCGTTGTCGTGCGGCGCGGTCACATCCTCGAACGTCGGGTGCGGGCCCTGCGGATCCATCAGGGGCGCCACGCTGCCGCCGACGCCGTCGGCCCTCGAGAGGCGCAGCGTCGCGAGGTCAATGCTCGCGAGGTCGATGCCGCCGCCGGCGATCGCGACCGGCAGGACGCCGTGCGAGTCGCGGTTCAGCGGGTTGGGGCAGCCGCCCGGCTTGATGTCGAGCAGCAGCGGGTAGGGGCCGGGGATCATCGCATAGGCCCTGATCTCGTCGTTGTGCACCCCGGTTCCCACGATCACGCCGTCCTCGCTTATCCCATCGGCCGACGAGTAGACGTTCGTCGAGAGGTCCCAGCCGGATCCGGGCGGCAGGAGGTCCGCCAGCCTGTAGGTCGCCGTCCCGTCGTAGAGGAACGGAATCGAGTACTCGGACGACGCGTAGCCGACCGCCCAGCCCTGCGTGTTGACCCCGCGCCCCTCGCCCCAGCCGGTCCCCTCCGGGAGCGGGATCGCGACGGTCCCCGTGCTCTCCGACCAGATGAACGGCACCCCGCCCCCCTGCCCCAGGGTGCTCACGCCGGTGACGTGCCCCGCGTTGCTGACGCCGAAGGCGATGCCGCCGTCGGTCCCGGGAAGGATCCCGACCTCGAACGCCTTGTCCTGGACCGAGTCCCAGGCGAAGGCGACGTTGCGGGTCCAGTCGTTGGGATCGATGCCGAACCCCACCACGAGCCCGCTGTCATTGATGCCGAAGGCGGTCCGGATGAAGCAGCCGGTCTGAGTCATCGTCGTGATGTATGAGGCGCTGCCGCCCGAGTAGATCACCCCGAACTCCCACGACCCCGCGCCTACGGAGCCGACGGCCACCTCCGAAGCATTGATGCCGTAGGCCCGGCCGAACTCCTCGCCCGGAGGCATGGGGAGCTGCGCGACCATGCCGCTCTTCCAGATGAGGGGAAGCGGGCTCGCGCCCCAGGAGGTGGTCGTGCCGGTCCCCACCACGGTTCCGGCACTGTTGACGGCGTTTCCCACACTGTACGGACGCGAGGGCGATTGCAGACACCGGTTCCGCTGCAGGATCGAGATGACGCGGACTTCTCCCCGGGAACAAGGGGCTCCCCCCACGCAGATACTTGCCTACGCTATACGCCGATCACGGGGCAGGATCAATCTGGTTGGTTGGTCTTGATCGTGACGGGCGGGCCCACGACTTTGCCGGCCAGGAGCTCGAGATCCAGGGACTGCGCGGCCGCAACCTCGATCGTCGTCCGGTCCTCGTAGACGGCGTCCTTCCCCTGGGTAATGATCCGGACCATCACCTCGTGCCTGCCGGGCTGGATGCCGATCCTCGTCTCGAACGCCTCTTCCTTCCGCTGGAACCACTTCTTCCTGCGCAGCGTTCCTGCTTCTTCGGCCTTCCCGGTCGAAAGCTCGCGCGAGAAGACCTCGTTGCCGTCCACGAACAGGAGCATCCGGCCCTGCTTCACGCGGCTGCGCGCGTTCAGCATGAGCCATGCCCCCGACTCATCGGTCCGGGGCAAAGCCGGCTCCGGCGGCGGCAGGAGGGTCGCGATCTGCCCGGGTTCTCCGGGCTCCTCCGGTGCGCTCTCGACCGGCGCCACGACCGGCGGGGACGGGGCATTCTTGCGGCGTTTCGTTTCCGTCCCGCCCGCGGTCAACGGGTGATTCAGGGCTCGCGCGACCGGAGCCGTGCCAGCGGCCGGGCGGCCTGCCTGCTGATGGGAGCCACCGGTCAGGCCTGGCCTCGCGGCGGCATTCCGGTCCTGCCTGGAGGGAAGGACCGGGCCCGGCCTCGTGCTCTCTCCCTTGCCGATCGCCTGCCGCGCCCGCGCGGTCGGCTCCGTTCCGGCTCGAGAGAGCGCGCCCGCCCCCTGGTCGCCTCCCCACAGAACCCAGAGCGCGGGAAGGAGCGCGAGGCCGACCATCGCGGCGGCGAACGCCGCCTCGGCGGGCCTGAACTTCCGATTCCGTTGAACCGCGGCGGGACCGGTCGCCGTTCCCCTGCCGGCGGCCGCACGGCTCCGCGCCGGCTCGTGCGGAGCCGCGATGCCGGTCGTCATCGATTCGGCGTCGCTTTTCAGCGGCAGCGTGCAGGCGGGATCAGGCGCTTGACTGCGCGCCACGCGGGGGGCCGGAGCCACCGCATCCCCGGCAACCGCGTTCCCGGCTTCATTGGGGCGCTTCAAGGCAAGGGCGCGGCCGAGAGCGCCCAGCCACCCCGGCGCCTCCCTCAGCAGAAATGCGCGCGATCCGGAGAGAAGCGCCGCGGCGCGCTGCATCGCGGCCGGGACCACCCGGGCCGCGAGCGTCCCGCCGCCCGCGCCTCCCCGCCGCGCCTCCGCGAGCGCCCGCCTGAAGGCATGGCCGTCCGCGAACCGGTCGGCCGGGTTCTTGGCGAACGCGCGGTCGAAGAACCGGTCGAGCGCGGGCGCGAACCCCCTGATGCGGCTGCTCAGGGACGGAGGGGTCGTGTGCACGACCGTGTAGGCAAGAGAGGAAAGGTCCTCTCCCGCGAACGGCCGCTCGCCGGTCAGCGCCTGGTAGAGAATGACCGCCAGGGAGAAGAGGTCGCTCCGGCCGTCCACGGCCTGCCCCCGGAACTGCTCGGGAGACATGTAGGCCGGGGAGCCGAAGACATCGCCCGCGCCCGTGAGGTCCGATGTGGACAGGCGGGCGACGCCGAAGTCCACGATCTTGACCGCGCCATCGCGGTTCCTCACCAGGATGTTCGCCGGCTTGATGTCCCTGTGCACGATTCCCGCCTCGTGCGCGGCGGCCAGCGCATCGGCGAGGGTTTCGGCCATGGTGAAGACCTGCTCCGCCGGGAGCCGCCCCTTCTCGGTGAGGAGCTGACGGAGGCTCTTTCCCTCGACGTACTCCATCGCGATGAACGGAACCCCCGCATCGGGATCCGAGCCGGCGTCGTAGATCGTCACGATGCCGGGATGGGAAAGGACCCCGGCAGCCTGGGCCTCCCGCAGGAAGCGCAGGGTGTACTCGGTTTCCTGCTCGAGCGAGAGGCCGGGTGGCAGGACGAAGGTCTTGAGGGCCAGACGGCGGCGCACATGGGGATCCTGGGCGAGGTAAAGCACGCCCATCGAGCCCCGGCCGATCTCGGTGAGGATCTCGTAACGGCCGATTCTGCCCACGTAAATCAATATAGGCATGGGAGATAGGGTGGCAACGGGGCCCCGCGCGGAGGCCCGTGGGCGATTGGGGTCCGCTGTCCGGGGAGCCGATTCCCCGGCTTTGATCGGCGATCCAGGAACCGGGCCCGAGGCTGGAACCATCAGGAAGCCAGTCCTGTGGCGGATCCGAGGGGACGGGGGTAGCATGGGTCCGTGATCGGCGGGAGACCGGCCGGTCGATGGGTTTGAGGGCCGATCGGATAGTCATGCCCAACAGGACATCATCGGAACGATCGGGGAGCATTCGAGAACCAGTTGTGGGGAGAGAAGAAGGAGGACGGTTCATGCGCAGGAAGAACATCGTCTACGGCATCGCAGTCCTGGCGGGCGTCGCCATCATCGCGGTCGCGTCGAGCGTCTCGCTGACGCCCGCGGGCGAACGGCACCATTCGGGTCCGGGTATGCACGACGGATCCGGGATGGGCGGCTCGCCCATGCAGAGCAGGGTTCAGAAGGGGCTCGACATCGCGCCGGTGCAGCTGAACTTGCAGGGCAGGAACCGCGCCCTGGTCGGCATGGGCAGCTACCTCGTGAACGCCGTTGGGAGCTGCAACGACTGCCACTCGTGCCCGTCGTTCGCGCCGGGTCACAACCCGTACGACGGCGTCGGCGACGGAGCGCCCAACCCCGACAATTATCTCGCGGGCGGCGTTCCCTTCGCACTCGGGCCGACGCTCACCGTTCATTCCGCCAACCTGACTCCCGACGCGAACGGGCTCCCGGCCGGCCTGACCTTCGACGAATTCCTGGCGACCCTCAGGACGGGCCATGACCAGGACACGGGCCAGGTGCTCCAGGTGATGCCGTGGCCGATCATCCGTAACATGAACAACCACGACCTGCGCGCCATCTACGAGTACCTCAGCGCGATCCCGCCGGCCCAGGCGGGAAGCTGTCAGTTCGCGGGTCAGTAGACCCCACCATCCCGCCCGGACCCGACCGGGCCGCGGGGACATCTCCTCCCCGCGGCCCGGTCGAATTCCCCCCTCTTCGGTTTATCATCCCGGCGTGCCCTCGCCCCTGAAACTCTCCGTCGTCATCCCCGTCTACAACGAAAAGGGGACCTTCGAGGAGCTCCTGCGCCGCATCGCCAGGGTTCCGATCCCCAAGGAGCTCGTCATCGTGGACGACGCCTCCACCGACGGGACGCGCGAGCGGATCCGCGCGCTCGAGGACCGGTACCTCCGCCGCGAGGGCGCGGGGCCGGGCCTCGCGTGGATGGGCGGGGCGTCGGAGGAGGGAGCGACACAGGGCGGCGGGGCTGCGGCCGGGCAGGCGGGCGCGAACGGCCGGAACGGGCCGCGCGAGCCGGCGGCTACTCCCGGCGGGAGCGCCCCCTCGAGATGGTCTTCGTCTACCAGGACGTCAACCGGGGCAAGGGAGCCGCCGTGCGGGAGGGAATCGCCCGGACGACGGGCGACATCGTGCTCGTGCAGGACGCCGACCTCGAGTACGACCCCGCCGACTATCCTCCCGCTCGTGGCGCCGATCGTGGAGGGGCGCGCGGACGTCGTGTACGGATCCCGGCTCAGGAGCGGGGCCCTGCGCAACGGCTACTTCGGCAACTACCTCGCGAACCGCGGCCTGACGCTCCTGTCGAACCTCTTCACCGGCCTGCGCCTCACCGACATGGAGACCTGCTACAAGGTGATGCGCGGGGAGATCGCCCGGGGTCTGACTCTGACGGCGGACCGGTTCGGATTCGACCCGGAGATCACGGCGAAGCTCGCCCGCGGGGGGCACCGGTTCACCGAGGTGCCGGTCAGCTACGCGGGCCGATCCTACGCCGAGGGGAAGAAGATCCGCTGGAAGGATGCCTTCGTGGTGGTCCGGGCGATCCTTCGCTACGCCGGGGGTGACTGACAACCGGCCCTGCGTCGGGCTCACTCCTTCGGCGAAAGCCTGATCTCCGCGTCCTGGAGGAGCTTCCCCGTCGCGCCGTCGGCGCTGCCGGAGGCGTTGTAGTTCCTCGGTTTCGCGTTCGCGATCCCCAGCTCGAGCAGGAGCAGCACCGCCAGCGCCAGCCCCGCCGCCGCGGGAAGCCGCCTGCGCGCGCGCCCGCCGCCCCCCGCCATCCAGGCGGCCCCGGCCGCGAGGGCCGCGGCCTGAAGGAGGAAGGCGAACGGAAGGAGCTGGACGAAGAGCCGCACGTACCCGAAGAAGGCGGCGCAGATCACCAGCTTGTGCGCCGCGAGAAGCCAGAGGACCCCCCACCGCCGCCAGGACCGCCGCGACACCCACGCGCCCGCGGCCACGAGCGCCAGCGAAACGGGGAGAAACCACCACGCGTCGGGAGCGAACAGGTCGACCGCCCTGCGGCGCCCCGTCGTCCCCGACGGACTGTTCGAGATCCCGAACCCGAGCGAGAAGGCCCCGGCGGAGATGCCGACCTTGCGCGCGACGAGGGCCGGCCGCCGCCGGGGGGTTCGCCAGGAGCCAGGAGAGCCCCTCGCGGTACCCGTGCAGGTAGAGGCCGAGCTGGCGGGGGTCCTTGAGGTCCAGGCCGCTCCCCCCGTCCTGCCCACGATCAGGTCGGGCTTGAAGCCGCCGTCCGCCCCCGCGTTGTTCGCGAGCGCGAAGTTGAGCGCGCCGTAGTTCGAGACCGGGACGAAGACGGGCAGCGGCTCGGCGAGGTCCGGGTTCGCGCGGTTGAAGCGGGAGATCGCGAAGTAGTTGTGGACCGTCCAGGGGGCGATCACGATCGCCGCCGCGGCGAGCATCGCGGCGCAGGCCGCGGCGACCCGCCGGCGCGAAGCGCCGGGCCACCCGACCAGGAGAGCGATGGGCAGCACGGCAGCGAGGAGGAGGTGCTCGGCCCTGGTCAGGCTCCCGAGCCCCAGGAGAAGCCCCGAGGCGGCCGCCGCGCCCAGGACTCCGCGGGTGAGGAGCGGGGAGGTTCGCTCCCTGGCTTCGTCTCCGGCTCCAGGACCGGCCCGGCCCGTCGCTTCTTCGCCGCCGGGCTCCCGGCGCCGGCCCGCGCGCGGAGCCCCGTCCGCCGGCCGGGTCGCCTCCGCCGGGACCGGGGCGAGCGCGTCGCCGAGCACGACCAGGAGGAGGGCCTGCGCGACCAGGATCGGGATGTAGATCGCCTCCGTGTTCGGCGATACGGCCGCGACCGACAGGCCGAACGAGAACGCGGCGAGCAGGGAAGCGACGAGGGCGACGGCCCGGTTCCAGAGCCGCAGGCCGAGCAGCCAGGTCAGCGGGACGGCGAGCGCGCCCGCGAGCGAAACCAGCGCGCGCAGCGCCCACGGGTTCTCGCCCGTGAGCCTGATCACGAGCGACAGGACCCAGGCGAAGAGGGGCGGGTGGTACGGGATTCCCTGGTCGAAGCTCTCCCCGCGCAGGATGGCGAGCGCGAACTCGCGGTAGAGCCGGCTGTCTCCGTAGTAGAAGATGCTGAACGGGAGGTCCCGGTCGACCGTCGCGTTGAGGAACAGCAGGCGCACGATCGCCGCCAGCGCGAAGAGCCCCAGGCAGAGCGCCCAGTCCTTCGGCCCGATGGCCGGCGACGAGCGGTGCGGGGAGGCGCCGGCCGGCCGGGGAATGCGCCGCACCCCCGGCAGGCGGGCCTCCTCTCCTTTCCCCGGTTCCTCCGCGCCCGGAAGCGGTATTACCGCGACTGATCACCCGGGCATTATCGGGCCTTTTTCCCCCCGCCGACGAGTGGATGCCGGGCGAGAACGGCGTCACGGAGCGGGCACGTGGACTGCGGTATCATTCTCCCGACGCGAGGAGGCACCTTGAGCGAAGAGCCGCAGGAAGGACCGCAGCCGGAGGCGCCAGGGAAGCTCCAGCGCCCCGTCCTCGTCTGGATCATCGTCCTGTGGGTGATCTACTCGGTCCTGTCCTCGTTCTACACGCTGGCGATGGGGCTCGGCGGGAAGCTCGAGGGCCCCCCGGAGCTCACGGCGATCTACAGGGAGCACCCCACCACGATGGTCGCCTTCGCGGCCATCTCCGCCATGCTCCAGGGCGGCGGGGCGCTCTTCCTCTTTCACCTGAAGCGCCTGGCGCTCTGGTTCTTCCTCGGGAACGTCTTCTTCTCGCTCTATCTCTCCTTTCAGCGGATGGAGGCCCTCAAGGCCACGGGGATCCCCGGGGAGCTCCTGGCGATCGTGGTTCTCACCGGCCTGGGCATCCAGCTCGCCGTCTGCGGCTACGTCTGGATGCTGGACCGCCGCGGGTACCTGGGCTAGATGGACCGGCGCGTGGACGGGACCCCGGAAGCGGGCGGCCCGAAGCCGCTGCGCGCGGGCAGGCGCGTGCTGATCCGGCGCCCGACGACCGCCGACCTGGAGGCGTTCCTCGACATGGCGCGGCGCGGCCGCCGCTTCCACAGGCCGTGGGTCTACCTGTCCACCGATCCCGACATCTTCCGGAGCTACCTCGGCAGGATCGCGTCGGACCGGCACGAGGGATTCCTCGCCTGCCGCCGCGAGGACGGGGCGATCGTCGGGCTCGTGAACCTGAACGAGATCGTGCGGGGAGCCCTGCAGGGGGCCTACATGGGGTTCTTCGCCCACCCGGATCACGCGGGCGAAGGGTACATGACGGAGGCCGTGTCGCTCGTGCTGGACTACGCGTTCCGCACGCTGCGCCTGCACAGGATCGAAGCGAACATCCAGCCCGCGAACCGCCGCTCGATCGCCCTCGCGAGGCGCTGCGGGTTCCGGAACGAGGGGCTCTCGCGGCGCTACCTCAGGATCGGGGGACGCTGGCGCGACCACCAGCGATGGGCGATACTCGCGGAGGAGTGGAAGCCGAGGAGGAAAGCGACGTGAGCCATCACGAAGAGAAGAAGTGCCTTGCCTGCGACAGGGGGTCCGACCAGGCTCCCCTGATCGCCTTCGAGTTCAAGGGCGTGTCGTACAGGATCTGCCCGCAGCATTTCCCCTTCCTCATCCACAGCCCGCACCGGCTGAAGGGGAAGCTCCCCGGCGCCGAGGCGCTCGAAGGGGCCGACCACCACGACTGAGGAACCGGCGCCGAACGCAGCGCGCCCGGGCCGCCGCGGGACGGGGTCCCGCGCAGGGCGCCGCCGCAACGCCGGACTCTCCCCCGAAACGAAAAAAGGGCCGGTCCCCTTCCGGGAACCGGCCCGTCGTAACCGTCCTTCGTGACCCGGCCCGGCCGTCGGCCGGTCCGGGCCGTCCTCACGGCATCGGCTGGAGCGTCAGCGGGTCGCGCAGCGGAAGGTGCGTCACCTGGCCGCCGAAGAACTCCTTCATGGTCGCGCGCCCCTCCGGGTCCCCCTTCTCGATCTCGGCCCACTTGCCGACCACGAGGAAGACCATGGTGTCCTTGGTGCCGAGGTACTTCTTCGCGACGCGCGTCACGTCGTCGGCCGAGACCTTCTGCACGTTGTCCCGGTACTTGTCCCAGTACGAGTGCGGCCGGCCGAGGTAGTCGTCGGTGGCGAACTGGCCGACCACGCGCGCGGGGGATTCGAAGTTGCGGGGGAAGGTGTCGATGAACGACGCCTTCGACGTCTTCAGCTCGTCGTCGGTGGGGGGCTTTTCGCGCAGCTTGGCGACCTCTTCGAGCGAGATCTTCGCCGCCAGCGCGACGGTCGCGTTCTTCGACTGGTAGGAGATCGCGGTAATCGAGCGGGTAGTAAGTTGCCGATCGCGTAGCGGGAGCCGGCGCTGTAGGCGAGCCCCTCGTCCGAGCGGACCCGCTTCGTGATGCGCGAGGTGAACCCGCCGCCGCCCAGGATGTCGTTCATCACCATCAGCGCGTAGTTGTCCGGGTTGTCCCACCGGTCCCACTTCGTGCTGGTCTGGCCGATGAAGACCTTCCCCTGCGGGATGTCCTTCTCGACGTGGTACAGGCCCGGCTTCGGCGCGGCCGTCGGCGCGGGCGGAGGCCACGGAACGGCCGGCCCCTCGACCTTCCAGTCCGCGAAGCGCTTCTCGAGGCTGGCGATGATCTGCTTCGTGTTCACGTCCCCGGCGACCGAGATGATCATGGAGTCGGGGCGCCAGTACTTGCGGTGGAACGCGACGAGGTCGTCGCGCGTGGTCGAGTCGACCATCGCCTTGGTGGACTGCCTCGACGAGAAGTGGTCCCGGCCGTAGAGCTGCCAGCCCCACTCGCGGCCGAGGATGGTGCCGGCGTCGTCGTTGCGCTGCTTCATCTCCTCGATCCAGTCGCTCTTCTCGACCTCGAGGCGGCTTTCCTGGAACCGCGGGGAGCGCATCATGTCGAACATCAGGTCGAGCGACTGGTCGAGAACGGACGACAGGCAGTTGACGCTGGCGCCTCCCTGCGTGTCGCCGATGAAGCTGTTGATGTCGGCGGCGAGGAAGTCCGCCTTCTCGTCGAACTCCTCGGCCGTCAGGGCGCCCGCCCCTCCCTTGCGCATCAGCGTCCCGGTGAGGGACGCGAGGCCGACCTTGTCCGCGGGATCGAGGAACGAGCCGACCCTGACCGTGACGGAGACCGTGGCCAGCGGGAGGGAGTGGTCCTCGGCGATGTAGGCCGTCAGGCCGTTCTTCAGCTTGAAGCGGTACCCGTCCGCCTTGGGGATGTCGAACTTGAGGTCGCGGTATTTCAGCTGCTCGGGCCTCTTCGGAATGTCCGCGGCCGGCGCGGGCGCGGCCAGCGCGAGGAGCCCCGCCAGGACGACCAGCGCGACCAGGGCCCGGTGGATGCCTTGCGTGCGTCGCATCACTTGCCTCCTTCCTTCGGGGCCTGCAGCTCGCTCAGACGGCCCTCGATCTCCTTTTCGAAGAGGGGGAAGACCTTCCTGAACGGCTCGGGCGCCTGGTCCTTCTGCGATCTCATCTTCTCCAGCATGTCCTGCAGGACCTTGGGATCGTCGATCGTGGCGAGCTTGGCCTTCAGCGCCTTCAGCTGCCCCTGGATCATCCCCCGCATCTCCTCGGGGACGTCCTTCAGCTCGGCGGCCATCTCGTCCGCCTGGGCCCCGGCCTTGCGGTTGTAGACGCCGACCGTGCGGTTTTCCTTCGCCAGGTAGGTCTTCGCGACCTGCTTGACGTCCGCCTCGGTCACGGCCGTCGTCTTGACGGCCCAGTCCTGGAGGTAGGTCCAGTCGCCCATCCCGTCGTAGACCAGGAGCTGGATCATCAGGAAGAACGGGTTGTCGAGGCGGCGGAAGGCGTCGGCCGCGATCTGGTTCTTGACCTTCTGGAGCTCCTCGGCGGGGATCGGCTGCTCGATGATCCGCTTCACCTCGTCGTTCCACGCCGCCTCGAGCTCCTGCGGGGTGGCGTCGCCCTTGGTCTCCGCCGTGAAGGCGAACGATCCCGCCCACTTCATCGAGTTCTGGGTGGCGTTCGCCGACGTCGCGATCTTCTTGTCCAGGATGAGCGACTTGCGCAGCCGGCCCGTGTCCCCGTTCATCAGCCCGCTCAGGACGTCCAGAGCGTAGCTGTCCTTGTGGCGGAAGCCGACCGTGTGGTACGAGACCTGGATCTGCGGCTGGCAGTCGCACTCGGCGTCCATCCGCTTCTCGGCCGACTGCTGCATCTCGAGCGTGACGACGTCGGGCGGCTCCTTCTTGCCCCGCGGGATCCGGCCGAAGTACTTCTGCGCGAAGGCCTTGACCTCGGCGGGGTCGAAGTTGCCCACGATGGCCGCCGTCAGGTTGTTCGGCGAGTAGTACGTGTTGAAGTAATCGTCGGCCTGGGCCTTGCTGATGGCCCGCAGGTCCGAGGGCCACCCGACCACGGGCCACGAGTAGGGGTGCGATTCCCAGAACATCGCCTCGAACAGCTCGTCGAACTTCCCGGTGGGGGTCGACTCGGTGCGCAGGCGCCGCTCCTCGTGGACGACGTCGCGCTCGGAGTAGAACTCCCGGAACACGGGCTGGCCCAGGCGGTCCGATTCCATCCAGAACCACAGCTCGAGCTTGTTGGCCGGGACGGTGAGGAAGTAGACCGTCATGTCCTGGTTCGTGAAGGCGTTCATCTGCGAGCCGCCCTGGGCCGTGTAGACCTTGTCGAACTCGTCCTTGACCATCAGCTTGCGCTGCTCGTCCACGAGCCCCTGGAACTGCTTCTCCAGGTCGACGAGCGCGGGCGGGCGGCTGGCGGCGTCGTACGGGTCGGGGATCTCCCCGCGGCGCCAGCGCTCGCGCTGCACCGCGTAGAGCGCGCGGATCTGCTCCTGGAGCTTCTCCTGCTCGCCGATGATCTCGAGGTCCCGCTTGATGTCGGTCGTGCCGATGACCTGGGTCCCCTTGAACATCATGTGCTCGAACAGGTGGCTGATCCCGGTCATGCCGGGCTTCTCGTTGGACGACCCGACGTGGGCCACCCAGCCGGCGGTGACGGTCGCCTTCTCGGGGCGGCGCACCAGGAGGAACTTCATCCCGTTGTCGAGGGTGAAGGTCTCCACGGGCACGTTCGCCTTCGCTTCCTGGGCGAGAGCGGCATCGGCGAAGAAGGCGCCCCACCCGGCCAGCGCGATGGCGATCGCCACCGCCGCCGGCACGGCCAACGCGATTCGACGGTCCTTCATGATCAAACTCCCTGTCGGAAGGGCCCCCGGGACCGACCCGGGGGTTCGTGGACACGATCGAAGGGGAAGCATACCAGCCCCGGGCGCGGGTCCGATAGCGGCCCGCAGCGACGAAAAAAGGGGGCAGGTCCGAAGACCTGCCCCCGTCAGAGGCTGCTTGCGGCGGCCGCTCAGGACCGCCCCTGGGTCGGCGACGACGGCCGGAACCTGGTCCCGGCCGCCCTCACCGCTGAGGCCTACGGGCAGGCCCCCGAGCTGTTCTGCACGCGCGGTCCCGCCGTCGCGTTGCCGGCCGGGCCTTCGCCCGTGCCGTTCTGGCCGCGCACCAGGTACCAGTAGATGGCCCCGGAGGACGGCGCTTCGGTGATCACGCTTCCCGTCGAGGTGCCCGCCACGGAGAGCCTGCTGCACGAATCGATCCCCGCGGTCAGGAGCAACGGCAGGTCCGCCGCCACGCCCCGGTACAGGTTGTAGCTCGTGGCGTACAGCGCCGCGCTCCACTCCATGTCGGTCTTGCTGCCGGAGAGGAAGTGCAGGTTCGTCGCCTCGCCCGCGACCTGGATCGGCGTGCAGGAGAGGCAGGACGGGTTGCCGCTGGTCGTGAGCTGGATCGACCAGGCGGTCAGCGTCCCGGTGTCGCCGGAGGCCGCGTCCTGGACCCGGAGCGTCCAGGTGCCGTTCGCCGCGATCCCGTTCAGGGCGGCGAGCGGCGTCTCCGGCTTGAAGCTGCCGGAGAACGGCGCGGTGCCCGAGGAGATCGGCGTCGTCGCCGAGTCGTCGAACGTCGTGCCCGCGAAGTTGTCGCCGCTGCTGCCCCGGCGGCTCGAAAGCGGCACGACGGTCCCGTTCGGGCCGACCAGGCTGATGTTGAGATCGCCGTCCCAGGTGTGGGTGATCGAGAGCGTCACGTTCACGTCGAGGACGGTCCCGGTGGAGGCCACGGCGAGAGTCGACTCGACCGTGGCGTTGTCGGCGATCGTCTTCGGCACGTCCGTCGAGGTGAGCGTGCCCGTGCGTCGATGCCCGGGGTCCCGGTCGTGAGCGTGAACGTCGACGCTCCAGCTCCCCTCGTTCCCGGTGAACTGGATCGCGAAGTCGATGGTGTTCCCGCAGGGGAACGACGGATCCACGAAGAACGAGAAGTGATCGGGAAGGCTGACCCCGACCGCGTCAACGGCGAGGTCCGGGAAGGTCGCGTGGTTGTCGGTGATGGTCACGCCGGGGGTCGTCGTGGAGAGCGTCCCGGAGATGCCCGTGACGGCCGCGGTGCCGCTGTTGTGCGCCGTGACCGGCAGGACGACCGTCTCGCCCGGCTCGATCACGCCGTTGCCGCCGCCCGTGCCCGTGCCGATGCAGGCGTCGCTCTTCGACGAGGACTGGTACTCCACGGCCGGCCCGCAGGCCTGCGGCGGGTAGGTCAGGACCAGGTCCCAGTCGAGGATGCTCCCCGTATCGACGCTCGCGTTGTCGACGACGAAGAACTTCCACTGGCCGACGCGCGTTCTTGCCGATGAAGGCCGAGAGCGCGGCGTCCGGCTTGAAGGAGCCCGTGAAGGGCGCCGTGCCGCTCGCGATCGGGGTCGTCGCGTCGTCGTCGAAGACCGTGTTCGTGAAGTTGTCGCCGCTCGAGCCGCGCTTGTTGCTCAGGATGACGTCCGTGCCGTCGGGCCCGATCAGGTGCAGCGCGATGTCGCCGTCGAAGGTGTGCGTCACGTTGACCCGGACGGTCACCTTCTGGACCGGCTTGTTGTCGGTCACGTCGATGATCGCCGTCGCGCCCGTCGTGCTGTTGTCCGGGATCGGAACGGCCGGGCCCGTGTACTGGTAGGTCGGGTTGACGTTCACGCCCGTCGTGAACGTGTAGTAGGCCCCGCCGTTCGTGTCCGAGGCCGAGTTGGCCGCGGCGTCCGTGGAGCTCACCGAGTAGAAGTACTGGGTGCAGGCCTGGAGGCCGGAGACCCTCACGTTGTGGCTGGTGTCGAGGGCCGACTTGGTGGCCGTGCCCGCGGTCGGCGGGGTCACCGTGTCGTAGGTCACGGTGCTGCTGGAGCCCTCGTTGGTGGTCCAGAGAACGTCGGCGCGGTTGCCGGTCACGTTCTGGGAGTGGACGTTGGTGATCACCGGGCCGACGCAGTCGGCGGTGGCGGTCTGCTCGACGTCCACGTTGGGGGTGCCGCAGTAGGAGACGTCCGTGTACTTGACGGTGATGGTGTCCCCGTTCTGCACGGAGACCTTGCCGTCGCCGTTCACGGCGCCGCTGCCCGTCGTCAGGAAGGAGCCGGTGAAGATCCCGGACGCGGCCGGGGTCTCGGTCAGGATCACGTTCTCCGGCGTCGCCTCGGTCGTGGAGCGGACCGTCACGACCTGGGTCCCGGCGCCGATGAGGTCGCTGTCAACCAGGGAGATGGCCATCGAGTCGTTGCAGTTGTAGAGCCCGCGGTCCAGGGACACGGCGCCCGCGCACGGCTGCGGGGTGGCCCGGATGCACGAGCTCATCGGCGTGAAGCAGGCCTCGGACGAGCCGGCGGCCACGACGTTGTAGTAGTACTCGCGCCCGTTCGCGACCTGGTTGTCGGTGTAGGTCGTGCCGGCCACCTTCGCGATGAGCGCCTTGCCGAAATCGCAGCCGGCGAAGCCCTCACCGCGGAAGACCCAGTAGTTCACGGCGCCGGCCACCGGCGTCCAGCTCAGGACCACCTGGTTGCTGCCGGGCGCCGCGGTCAGCGTCGGTGCGACCGTGGGGCCGCCCGCGCAGCCGCTGTTGACCGGGGTCGGCGTCGCGCAGGCGATGGCGTGCCGGTTCCAGGCCGCGTAGAGGGCCGTCATGTGCGGCGTGCCGTCGCTGACGTTGCCGTTGTCGTCGTCGGCCGCCAGCCACTGCATGTAGGCGTTCGTCGCGCCGCAGCCGCCCGAGGTGCTGGGGCAGGTGCAGGTGTGCCAGGAGCCGACGTTGCCGCTGCCCTGGTAGAACAGCTTGTTGGCAAGGGCGAAGGCCGTGTTGCTGTCGTAGTTGAAGGGCGCCGCCTGAAGGTCGCGGGCGGCGAAGTCCCAGGCCGCCTCGCTGGCGGGCATGGCGTCGCAGTGCACTTCGCGCCCGCACGGGCCGCTGCCGGTCGAGCACTTCGTGCACGAGAAGTTCGCGGGCGTGTCGGGCAGCCCGCCCGTGCCTGCTTGGCGTAATCCACGCCGCGCACGCCCGAGCAGTCCAGCTCGCAGACGGGGCCGGTCCCTGGCCGTTGTCGCCGTTGTAGCCCGTGCCGTCGGAGGTCATGCCGCAGCCCTGGTCCGAGGTCCACCAGAACCCGTAGCCGACGCACGACTGCTGGAGGCGGTAGATCGCCGCGATGTCGGCGTACGACTCGCTGGTGACGCTCGCCGTGCCGTTCGTGTCGTGGTAGTCCAGCCCATGGCCCCACTCGTGGTCGAACACGGCCGCGATCTCGCCCGTGTTCCGGCAGCCGCCGCCGGACTTGTAGAAGTTGATCGTGTTGGAGCTGTAGTAGGCGTTGCAGGTCGAGCCGATGTTGACGGTCGTCTGCAGCTGGGCCGGCAGCCAGACGTTGCTGGGCAGCCAGCCGCGGGCCAGCTCGGCCAGCTTGTTGACCTCGTAGAAGGCCGAGCGCGTGGCGGCCGTGTTCCCGGCCGAGGCTGCCCGCCGGGATCGTGCAGTCGTGGTCGCCGTTCACGCCGCCCATGTCGAGATCGCCGGTCGCCGACGTCGCGCTGATGGCGCCGCAGGTGTCGATCAGCTTCACGTACTTCCCGTTGAAGGTCGTCGTCAGCGTGCCGCTGGTGTAGTTGTACAGGCCGGCGCTGTTGGTGAAGTCATCGGGCGCCGCGAAGCCCGTGTTCGCCCAGGGCATCGACGAGTTCGGCTGCATCGTCCCGCAGCGGGCGTTGTCGGGGCAGACGCCGGTGTCGGTCACCGGGTAGATGCCGCCCGAGATCTTCTTCGTCACGTAGTCGTTCGTGTCCTTGAACTCGATCACCTCGCCCGTGCGGGCGTCCACCGAGGCCTGCCAGGCCGCGGGATCCCCCTGGCGGATGAACCCGAAGGTCCAGACCAGGCGGTGGCCGTACCCCTGGCCCACCGGCCCCGCGTACGCCTCGCCGTTCTGGAGATCGGCCGGCGCGAACGGGACGATTTCGAGCTGCGGCTTCATCCACATCTTGTCGCCGAGCTGCTCGCCGCCCGCGTAGTTGTAGCCGATCCTCTGGGCGTCGTCGGAGGAGATGAGCGGCTTGGTGCTGATCCTGACGTTGCCCCATGCCTCGGTGCCGATCAGGACCAGGTTCCCGTTGTTGATCGTCGCGGCAAGGTGGCCCCAGCGGACCGGGATGCCGTCGACCATCTGCCGGATGTTCACCTGCCACAGCTCGTTGGTGATCCTGTCCGCGCGCATGGCGCCGAGCTGGGTCGTGTCGACCGCCATGACGTCGGCGTTCCTGACGATGAAGCCGCGGACGGCGCCCGCAACGAGCTCCGAGTCGATCTCGGTCACGGGCCGGGCCAGGGTCGCCCCCATGTCCGCAAGGGTCAGGTGGTTGTCCACCCCGCGCCCGGGAATCAGGGGCACGTGGCCAAGGATGCTGGTTGTGGTTCCGGACCGGGGATCCAGGTAGACCTGGAAGTCACGGCCGTAGTCCGTGAAGAACCGGTTCCAGGCTGTCTTGTTCGCCAGCGTGTCCCCGAAATCTTCAAGCTTCACGTTGTCCATGCTGATGTGGAGTTCCGGCTTGAAGAACTCCTTCTGGTCGAGCGACGTGGCAGCCGGCTTGGGCGCGAAAGCGAGCCCGAGACCGGACCAGGCGCAGAACGCCAGAAGGGCTACCAGCAAGCCCAGTGTCCGCCAACCCCTTGTCTTCATGGTTTCTCCTTGACTGACCGATTCCCAACCAAGCCGGGCCCCCCACATTGCGGGCCGACGGCCAAAAGCACGTATTGTATGCGGGCGGGCCTTGATGCGGAATCCCCATTTTTAACAAAAGGTGGATCCCCGGCCGCCCTCCTCCCGGTCCTTGCCGGACCCTCCCGGCGCCGTACGACCCCGCCTTCCGCAGAGGGCGCGGGGCAGCCGGCGCCACCCAACGATGCCGCAAATAGCAGCGTGTATATACGATACGGTCAGGCCTCCAGCAAGGAATTCCTGAACCGGGGCGCCACCGCCTCGTTTTTGTGAGCGGCGCGGGGAATCGCCTGTGGCCGCGGAACAGTCCCCGGGGTGATCAGGGCGGCTGGCCCATGGTGGTGCGAAGAATGTTGAAAGAGGGTGCGCCGTCGTGCACGCTGGCGCACCACCCTGACAGAAGTAAGGGGCAGGTCCCGCGGGACCTGCCCCCAGGGTGCTGTGCCTGCGGCGGCCCGTCCGGCCGCCGCAGGCTCGGGGGAGGAGGCCGGGGCCAGGCCCGGCCTCCGTTCGTCAGTGACTACGGGCAGGCACCCGCGCTGTTCTGGACGCGCGGCCCCGCGGTCGCGTTCCCCGCGGGTCCTTCACCGAGCCCGTTCTGGCCACGCACCAGGTACCAGAGGATGCCGCCGGACGGCGGGTTCTCCGTGATCACGCTTCCCGTCGACGTGCCGGCCGTGGAGAGCCTCGTGCACGAGTCCAGCCCGCCGTCAGCAGCGCCGGCAGCCCCGCCGCGACGCCGCGGTACAGGTTGTAGCTCGTCGCGTACAGCGCCGCGGTCCACTCCAGGTCGGTCTTGCTGCCCGGCAGGAAGTGCAGGTTGGTCGCCTCGCCCGCCGTCTGCGTCGGGGTGCACGACAGGCAGGAGGGCGCGCCGGTGGTCGTCACCGCGATGGACCAGCCGACCAGCGTGCCCGTGTCGCCCGAGGCCGCGTCCTGGATCTCGAGCTTCCAGGTGCCGTTGGCGGGAACCCCGTTCAGGGCCGAAAGCGCCGCGTCGGGCTTGAAGGTGCCGGTGTAGGGCGGCGTTCCCGAGCCGATCGGGGTGGTCGCGGCATCGTCGAAGACCGTGTTCGTGTAGTTGTCGCCGCTGCTGCCGTGACGGCTCGACAGGAGCACGCGCGTCCCGGTCGGACCGATCAGCGTCAGGACGAGGTCGCCGTCCCAGGTGTGCGTGATCTGCGAGACGGTCACGGTCACCTTCTGGACGGTTCCGGTCTCGGCCACCGCCACGTTCGACGTGACGGTCGCGTTGTCGGAGATCACCTTCGGCACATCGGTCGAAACGTGAGGAGTCGTCGCCTGGCCGGGCGTCCCGGTCGGCAGGGAGAAGTTCGAGCTGAACGTTCCCTGGATGGTCGTGAACTGGATCGTGAAGGCGATGGTGCCGCCGCACGGGAACGACGGGTCCACGACGAACGCGAAGTGGTCCGGGTTGCTGACCGCCACCGCGTCCGTGGCCATGTCGGGGAAGGTCGCGTAGTTGTCCGTGATCGTCACGCCCGGCGTCGTCGTCGAGAGCACCGCCGACACGCCCGACACGGGCATCGTTCCGTTGTTGTGCGCGGTCACGGGAAGCGTCGACCGTCTCGCCCGGCTCGATCACGCCGTTGCCGCCTCCCGAGCCCGTGCCGTTGCAGGTGTCGTTCTTCTGCGAGGACTGGTACTCCACGGCCGCCCCGCACGACTGGGACGGGTAGGTCAGGCTGAGTTCCCAGCCGGTGATGCTGCCCGTGTCGACGCTCGCGGAGTCCACGACCGTCAGCTTCCAGGCCCCGAGAGCGTTCTTGCCGATGAAGGCCGACAGCGCCGTGTCCGGCTTGAAGGAGCCCGTGAACGGCGCCGTGCCGCTGGCGATCGGCGTCGTGGCGTCGTCGTCGAAGACCGTGTCCACGAAGTTGTCGCCGCTGCTGCCGCGCCGGTTGCTCAGGACGATGTCCGTGTTGTCCGGGCCCACCAGGTGGATCGTCAGGTCGCCGTCGAACGAGTGGGTGAGGTTCACCCGGACCGTGGCCTTCTGGACGACCTTGTTGTCCGTGACGTTGATCGTCGAGGTGGCGCCCGCGGTGTTGTTGTCGGGGATCGCGATCGGGACGTCGGTGGCCGTGTAGGTCGGGTGGACGTTCTGACCGGTGGTGAACCCGTAGTACGCGCCGCCGTTGTTGTCCACGGCCATGTTGCCGTAGGCGTCGGTCGATTCCACGGAGTAGTAGTAGGTCGTGCACGGACTCAGGCCGGCGAGCGGCACGACGTGGCCCGAGACGAGGGCCGCGACCGAGGCCGTGAGGGCCGGCGGGATGGTCGGCCCGTAGTGGACCACGCTCGTGGCCGCCTCGTTCGTCGCCCAGTTGATCTGGGCGCTGTTGCCCGTGACGTTGGTCGCGGACACGCCGGTGATTGCGGGCGCGGCGCAGTCCGCCGCGGCCGTGGTGGTCACCGGTACGTTCGTGTTCCCCTGCCCGTCATCGGCGTCCACGTAGGTGACGCTGACCGTGTCGCCGTTGACGACCGAGAGCTGGCCGTTGGAGGGCAGCGGGGCTCCGCCCGTGAGCTGGAGCGTCCCCTGGAACCAGGTGTCGTACGGGGCCGCCATGCGGGTCAGCGTGACCGTTTCGGGCGTCGTCTCCGTGCCCGAGGAAGCGGCGACCGTGAGGGTCCCGCCCGCCAGGTTCCCGTCCTTGACGGTGATGGTGATCAGGCTGGTGCAGCTGTAGGTTCCCGCGTTCAGCCAGAGCTTCGCCCCGCACGGCTCGTTGGGGTAGCTCAGGATGAGCGCCCAGTCGTTGATCTGGCCGCTGCTGCCGGTGGCGGCGTCGACCGCCTTGAGGGTCCAGACCCCCGGCGCGAACGAGCCGTTGAAGGCGCCGAGCGGCGCGTCGGGAATGTACGACCCCGTGAACGGTGCCGTTCCGCTCCCGATCGGAGTCGTCGCCGCGTCGTCGAAGACGGTGTTGACGAAGTTGTCCCCGGTCGAGCCGCGCCTGTTGGACAAGGTCACGGTGGTGCCGGTGGGCCCGACGAGAGACAGGACCAGGTCGCCGTCGTTCGGGTGCGTCACGTTCACGCGCACGTTGACGTCCGTGACGTAGCTCGGGTCGGTGACCGTCACCGTGGCCGAGGCGCCGGAGGCCGTGTTGTCCGGGATCGGCACCGCCGGGCCCGGGTACGCGTAGGTCGGGTTGACGTTCTTCGTGGTGCGGAAGCCGTACCAGGCGCCGGCGTTGTTGTCCGACGCCGTGTTCCCCACGGAGTCCGTGGAGGAGACCCCGTAGTAGTACTGCGCGCACTCCTGCAGGCCGGTCAGCGGCTGGGCGTGCGTGGTCACCAGCGTCGCCGTCGATGCCGTGGACGACGGAGGGATGGATAGACCGTACAGAACGGAGCTCGTCGCGGGCTCGTTGGTCGTCCAGTCGATCTGCGCGCTGCCGCCCGTGACGTTCGTCGCCGCGACGCCCGTGATCACGGGCGCCACGCAGTCGGTCGTCGCGGTGTCGGTGTGGATGACGTTCGTGTTCCCCTGCCCGTCGTCGAGGTCGAGGTAGGTCACGGTGACCGTGTCCCCGTCCGCGACCGAGAGCAGACCGTCGCCGCCGACGGGAGGCGCGGAGGTCAGCGGGATGCTGCCCAGGAAAGTGTCGTCGCGGGGCGGCGCCTGCGCGTAGAGCGTCACCGTCTCGGGCGTCGTCTCGGTGCCCGACGCGACCGTCACGGTCAGCGAAGGCTGCCCCACGAGAGTCGTGTCCTTGACCGAGATCCCCGCCACGCTGCCGCAGTTGTACGACTCCGCGTCGAGGCGCAGCGTCGCGCCGCAGTCCTCGACGGGGTAGGTCAGGTTCAGCGTCCAGGACGCGATGTTCCCGACGTCGGAACCGGCTCCGTCCACGACCTTCAGCGTCCAGCTCCCGGTCGCCGGGATGCCGTTGAGGACCGAAAGAGGCGTCTCGGGGATGAACGAGCCCGTGAAGGGGGCGGTGCCGCTGGCGATCGGCGTCGTCGCCTGGTCGTCGAAGACCGTGCTCGTGAAGTTGTCCCCGGACGCACCGCGCCGGGTCGAGAGCTGGACGATGGCCCCGTTCGGCCCGATCAGCGACAGCGAGAGATCGCCGTCGTAGGTGTGCGTGATGTTCACGGTCACGTTGACGTCCACGACGACGTTGGTGTCGGTGACCGCGATCGTGCTCGATGCCCCGGTCGGGGTGTTGTCGGGGATCGCGACGGGCGTATCCGTGCTCGCGTAGTTCGGGCTCACGTTCTTCAGCGTCCGGAACGTGTAGTACGCGCCGCCGTTGTCGTCCGCCGCGTCATTGCCCGCCGGGTCGGCGGACTCGACGCTGTAGTAGTAGAGCGAGCACTCGAGCAGGTTCCGCAGGACCCGGCCGTGGGTTATCACGAAGGTCCCGTTGGAATCCGTCAGACCCGTGGGGATGGTCCGCCCGTAGTGCACGACGCTCGTCGCGGGCTCGTCGGTCGCCCAGTTGATCGTGGCCTGGCTGCCGGAGATGCTGCTGGAGAAGACGCCGCTGATCACCGGCGGCAGGCAGTCCACGGGGGCCCCCTGCGTCACGTCCACGTTGGGCGTGCCGCAGTACGAGACGTCGGTGTACTTCACCGTGAGCGTGTCGCCGTTCGAGACCGACAGCAGGCCGTCGCCGTTCGAGGCGGCCGCGGCGGTCGTCGGGATCGTTCCCGTGAAGATGCCCGAAGACGGCGGGTTCTCGGTGAGGATCACGTTCTCGGGCGTGGGCTCCGTGGTCGACCAGACCGTGACCACCTGGGTGCCGCCGCCGAGCAGGTCGCTGTCCACGAGGTTGATGCCGACCGTGTCGTTGCAGTTGTAGACCGACTTGTCGAGCGACACAGAGCCGGCGCACGGCTGCGGGGTGGCCCGGATGCACGCGCTCATCGGCGTGAAGCAGGCCTCGGAGGTGCCCGCCGCCACGACGTTGTAGTAGTACTCGCGCCCGTTCGCGACCTGGTTGTCGGTGTAGGTCGTGCCGGTCACCTTCGCGATGAGCGCCTTGCCGAAATCGCAGCCGGCGAACCCCTCGCCGCGGAAGACCCAGTAGTTCACGGCGCCCGCGACCGGCGTCCAGCTCAGGACCACCTGGTTGCTGCCGGGCGCGACGCTCAGCGTGGGCGCGGCCGTGGGGCCTCCCGCGCAGCCGCTGTTCACCGGGGTCGGCGTCGCGCAGGCGATGGCGTGCCGGTCCCAGGCCGCGTAGAGGGCCGTCATGTGGGGCGTGCCGTCGTTGACGTTGCCGTTGTCGTCGTCGGCCGCCAGCCACTGCATGTAGGCGTTCGTCGCGCCGCACCCGTTCGAGGTGCTCGGGCAGGTGCAGGCGTGCCAGGCTCCCACGTTGCCGCTGCCCTGGTAGAACAGCTTGTTGGCAAGGGCGAAGGCCGTGTTGCTGTCGTAGTTGAAGGGCGGCCCCTGCAGGTCGCGCGCGGCGAAGTCCCACGCCGCCTCGCTCGCCATCATGGCGTCGCAATGCACCTCGCGCCCGCACGGCCCGCTGCCGCTCTGGCACTTCGTGCACGCGAAGTTGGCGGGCGTGTCCGGCACGTTGTCGCCCGTGCCGTCGCCGTTGCCATCGTGCGCCGCCCAGTCCACACCCCTGACGCCCGAGCAATCCAGCTCGCACGACTTCGTGCCGGTCACCTGGGCGTTGTCGCCGTTGTAGCCCGTCCCGTCGGTCGTCATGCCGCAGCCCTGGTCCGAGGTCCACCAGAACCCGTAGCCGACGCAGGACTGCTGCAGACGGTAGGCCGCCGCGATGTCGGCGTACGACTCGCCGGTCGTGCTGGGGGTGCCGTTCGTGTCGTGGTAGTCCAGCCCGTGGCCCCACTCGTGGTCGAACACGGCCGCGATCTCGCCCGTGTTCCGGCACCCGCCGCCGGACTTGTAGAAGTTGATGGTGTTGGAGCTGTAGTAGGCGTTGCAGGTCGAGCCGATGTTGACGGTCGTCTGGAGCTGGGCCTGCAGCCAGGTATTGCTCGGCAGCCAGCCGCGCGCCAGCTCCATCAGCTTCCCGACCTCGTAGAAGGCCGAGCGCGTGGCGGCCGTGTTCCCGAGGGAGCTTCCCGTGGGATGGGTGCAGTCATGGTCGCCGTTGACGCCGCCCAGGTCGAGATCGCCGGTCGCCGACGATTCGCTGATGGCGCCGCAGGTGTCGATCAGCTTCACGTACTTCCCGTTGAAGGTCGTCGCCAGCGTGCCGCTGGTGTAGTTGTACAGGCCGGCGCTGTTGGTGAAATCGTCGGGCGCCGCAAAGCCCGTGTTCGCCCAGGGCATCGACGAGTTCGGCTGCATCGTCCCGCAGCGGGCGTTGTCGGGGCACACCTCGGTGTCGGTCACCGGGTAGATGCCGCCCGAGATCTTCTTCGCGACGTAGTCGTTCGCGTCCTTGAACTCGATCAGCTCGCCCGTGCCGGCGTCCACCGAGGCCCGCCAGGTGGCCGGATCGCCGTCCCTGACGAAGCCGAACGTCCAGACGAGGCGGTGGCCGTACCCCTGGCCCACCGGCCCCGCGTACGCCTCGCCGTTTTCGAGGTCGGCCGGCGCGAACGGGACGATCTCCAGCTGCGGCTTCATCCACACCGTGTCGCCGGGCTGCTGCCCGCCAGCGTAGTTGTAGCCGATCCGCAGGGCGTCGTCGGACGAGATCACGGGCTTCGTGCCGATCCTGACGTTGCCCCAGGCCTCGGTGCCGATCAGGACCAGGTTCCCGTTGTTGATCGTGGCGGCGAGGCGGCCCCACCGGACCGGGATGCCGTCCACGAGCTGGGGGATGTTGATCTGCCAGAGCTCGTCCGTGATGCGGTCGGCGCGGACGGCGCCGAGCTGCGTCGCGTCGATGGCGAAAACATCGGCGTTCCCGACGAGGAAGCGGCGGACCGCCTCGGCCACGATCGTGGAATCGATCTCCGGCACGGGGCGCGCGAGCGTCAGCTCCATGTCCGCGAGCGTCAGACGGTTGTCCACGCCGCGACCCGGGATGATCGGGATGTGCCCGAGGACGCTGCTGGGGGTTCCTGACCGGGGGTCGAGGTAGATCTGGAAGTCCTTGCCGTGCTCGGCGAAGAACCGGTTCCATGCCGCCCTGTTGACGAGCGAGACGCCGAGCTCCTCGAACTTGATGTTGTCCGTGCTGATGTGGAGGTCGGGCTTGAAGAACTCGCGCTGATCGAGCGCGGTGGCGGCCTGCTTGGGCGCGAATGCCCACCCCGGGCCCGACCAGGCGCCGAAGGCCAGAAGGCCGACCAGCAAGCCGAGTGTGAGTAGACCCCTTCTTCTCATGATCTCTCCTTGACAGACTCCGAGCGTTCTCGCGGCAGGCCGGGCCCCCCCGTTCGGGTTCCGGCCGGTGACAGGCGGTACGGATGGAAGAGGAACGGCGCTCAGGGTGCAGCGCATGCAGCCCCCCGGCCGAAAGGCGGGTTCAGGTCACGAGCCGGAGCGACCAACGGACCCGGTCGTGGACCCATCCGCTGCGAACGGCCTTGCCTGGTGCTGTGTAATGTCTCCGTTGCCCTTGTAGCCCACGGAGAGGTGACTCTTTTCCGGGGGTTCCCCCCACCGGCAACAGCATCTATATACGCCACCGCAGCGGTCGACGGCAAGGCGGAACTGCCGAAAAAACGCCGGGGCTCAGCGGGCGGCGCGGACGAGCCGCTCGAGCGCGGCCTCGATCCGCGCAAGCTCGGAGCGATCGGGAGGATTCCCGCCGAAACGGTCCCGTTCGTAGAGGCGGCCGACCAGCCGGACCGCCTCCGCGTCGCCGAGACTGGCCCCGGCGCGCGTGGAGAATTCCCGGGACGTCTCGGCCGGGCCGGGATACAGACCTTTTCGCTCCGCGATCGCGAGCATCCGGCGGTAGAAATGGGGGATCTCCGCGGCCCGGATCTTCCCCACCCGGCCCGGGCGCCGGCCCCTCCAGGTGCCGACCGCCGCGCCCGCGACGAGCAGGACGAGGACAAGGGCGAGCCAACCCTTCCACTGCGCCGCGAGGGCCAGGACCGAGATGACCGCCCCCTTCGCCCAGAGCGCCATGTCGGCCTGGTCCTGGATATCGAGGCCGATGATGAGGCCGTCCCAGGCAAGGACGATCCGCTCCCAGCCCCCCTGGAGCACGTAGCTCCACTGGGAGGGGATGACGCGCCCCTCCGGCGGGGTCGGATCGAAGGTCACCCACCCCTTGCCGGGAATGCGGGCCTCAACCCACAGGTGCGCGCGCGTTTCGCGGACCACGAGCGTCTGGCTGAACGGCACGGTGTCCGCGCCAAGATAGCCGGACACGACGCGCGCCGGGACTCCGCGCAGTCTCAGGCCGATCGCCATGGCGGAGGCGAAGAACTCGCAGTGCGCGGGAGCTCCCGCCAGGAACGAGGCGATCGGGTGGCCGGGAGCGATCCCGCTCGTGTCGAGGCTGTAGGGCCGGCGGGAAAGGTCCGCCACGAAGGCGAAAGCCAGCCGGCGCGGGTCCCCTTCCCCGGGCGCCACGCCGGCAGCCCAGTCCCGGACCGCCGGCTCCTGGGCTCCCGCATCGAGCCAGAAAGGCAGGACCGGCCCGCCGTCCTCGCCTTCCGCCACGCTCCCTGGCCGATGCGCCCCGCTCGGGCCGCCTGCGCGCGCGGGCGCCTCCCCGCGGCCGGGCGCGGGCCCCGGAGCGGGAGGGACCCTTCCGCCCGGGCGGCGCCCGGGCGGCCGCGCCATCTCCAGCATGCCCGCGGACAGCGGATGGACCCCCACGTCGTAGCGGCGGGGGAGCCGGCCGCCCGACCCGCTCAGGCTTCCATCGACCCCCACCGTCAGGCGCGTCGAGAACGGGCTCCTGACCCAGCTCGCCCTGCCAGGGGCGAGGAGCGCGGGCGGCTGCTCGAGCTTCATCACGATGCTCGCCACCAGGCCCGTCCACGCGGGATCGGGCTTCTCTCCCGGCATCCACGCCGACCGGCCTCCCGGCAGGTCCAGGATCGTCTCGTGCTCGCGCCCTTCCTTGATCCACCCGTCCCCGGTCCACTTGGAATAGGCCCGGGCCCGCCAGTAGATCGCCTCCGGGTCCACCTGCCCGCCCTGGATGGTTGCCGTGAAGGCCATGCGGCGGCGCTTCTTGACCTGCCCGACGGTCCCCAGCGGGACGGCGTCGGCAAGGCCGGTCTCGAGGCTCCGCGCGCCTCCCTGCTCGGCGGGCCGCCTGCCCCACCCGGTCCCGATGCGGGGGATCGCCAGGAAGAGGATCCCGCCGAGCAGGAGCGACCCCGCCACGACCGCGACGACCGGCGCCGTCCGGATCCGGGGCGTCCCGGACCCGCCCGCGGGTTGCTTCTCCAGCATCGTCGCGCGCATCTGCGCCATCACCGCCGCGACCGCGAACGTGACCAGGGGCGCGAAGAACCAGATGTCTGTCGTTTCCCCGGAGGACGACACCAGCAGGAGGAGACCGAAGAGAATCGGGCGGGTGGGCCGCGAAGGGTCCCCCGAAAGCAGGTCCGCCGCGAGCAGGAAGATCACGAGCCGGACGAGGGCCGAGACGGGGCTCGAGAACATCGAGAACCCGAGGTCCGCGAGGAAGACGGGCACGTAGGCTGCGCAGAGCCACGCGAACAGGCGCGGCGCCTCGAGCCACCGCGAGATCCTCCAGCCCGCGCCCCGTCCGTGGGCGATCAGGATGGCCGTCAGCGCCACGCACAGCGACCCCGGCCCCGCCATGCCGCTCGCGAACGCGGCGAGCGCGCCGGTTCCGGCTGCGACGAGGGCCGGCGCGGACCAGCCCGCGCGGCGCGTCACGGCATCCTCCCGCGATGCTCGCCGCCCGCGACCCCCGGCTGGACCAGCGCCAGGTAGTCGAGAATCCGGCGGCGCTGGGCCGGACCGGAGCGCGGCAGCAGCTCGAGCTCGTCGCTGACGAGCCCCACCGGCCGCCCCGAGGCCAGCGCCGCGACAGCCGTGCCCGCGTACCGCGACACGCGCCGCTCGAACGCCGCGCCGGGCGGCCCCGTCCGATCCACCTTCACGCGGATCGCGCGGGGCGGCTCGCCGCGACGGTCTCGCCACATCAGGCGCTCCGTGCGCGCGCTTGCCTTCCAGTCGATCCGCCGCGCGTCGTCACCCGGCCGGTACTCGCGCGCATCGAGCGGTTCCTCGCCGAACCCCCTCGGGTGGGCGAGCTGCCGCACGTCCCCCCTGCGGGGGCCGGACACCGCGGCGCGCCCGCGCTCGAGGCGGGGCGCGACGAGCGACTCGAGGGCGAGGCCCCGGAGCCTCGCGACGCGGCGGGCGAGGCCGAGCGGGAAGTCGCTGTGGGTCTCCGCGCTCTCGATCCTGAGCAGGCCGCGCCTGGCCGGAACCAGCAGGCCCGTGCCGGTCCCCGTCGCCCCGGGCGCCAGGGCGGGGGTCCTCGCCGTCCCCGAGGCGCCCCCCGTGCCGTGCACGGTCCACTCCAGCGCGGGAGCCGGGATCCGCCGGCTCCCGTTCTTCACCGTGATGGTGATCCGCATCGGGGAGTGCGCCCTGCCGCGGCGCGGCGCCCGCACCTCCACGCCGAGACGGGAGAGCGCCCGGCCGGCGACCAGGAAGCCGACCAGCTCGCTCGCGGCCATCACCGTGAAGATGAGATAGAAGAGGTTGTTGCCGGTGTTGAAGCCGGCGAAGAGGAGCCCGATCCCGATCAGGCCGGCGCGCCTGCCGAGCTTGGTCCCGCGGGGAAAACGGCTCAGCTTCAGGCGGACCGGCCCCGGCCGCCGCGGGGGCGGCAGCGGCCCGCGGACCGCCCCCCCGGCCGGGCGCGCCCCGGCGGGAGCCACCGCCGCAGTGCCGAAGGCGGGTGTCATCGGCGCGCAGTCCCTAGCGCGGCACCGGGACGGTCTCGAGGATCTCGCGGATCACGATCTCGGCCGCCTCGCGGTCCACGCCGTCCTCCGCCCCCTCGAGCACGAGGCGGTGCGCAAGAACGGGCGCGGCGACGGTCTTGATGTCATCGGGGATCGCGTAGGGCCGTCCCGCGAGCAGCGCCGTCGCCCGGGCCGCGCGCAGCAGCGCGAGCGATCCCCGGGGCGAAACGCCGATCGCCACCCCGGGGGCGCGGCGCGTCGCGTGGGTCACGGCCACGATGTAGTCGAGCAGGGGCTCGGTGACCTTCACCGCCTCGGCGGCCTGCTGAAGGCGCATCAGCCCCTCGGGATCGGTCACGGCGGGAACGTGCGCCGCCTCGTGCAGCGTCCCGTCGGTGCCGAGGATCGATCGCTCGTCGGCCGCCGAGGGATAGCCGATGCCGGTCCGCAGCAGGAACCGGTCGAGCTGCGAGTCGGGAAGGGGGAAGGTCCCGTGGTGCTCGATCGGGTTCTGGGTGGCCACGACGAAGAACGGGTCCGGGAGAACCCGCGTCACGCCATCCACCGAGATCCGCCTCTCGCTCATCGCCTCGAGCAGGGCCGATTGCGTCTTGGGCGTCGTCCGGTTGATCTCGTCCGCGAGCACGACGTTCGCGAAGAGCGGCCCGGGGCGGAATTCGAAGCGGCGCGCCTGCGGGTCGAAGACCGAGACGCCGATCAGGTCCGAGGGGAGCATGTCCGAGGTGAACTGGATCCGCACGAACCGGCCGCCGACGGCCCGCGCCAGGGCGGAGGCCAGGGTCGTCTTGCCGACGCCGGGAACGTCCTCGATCAGCAGGTGCCCGCGCGCGAGCAGCGAGGTCAGGGCGAGGCGCACGACCTCGGGCTTGCCCCTGAGCGCCCCTTCGACCGCCCGCAGCAGCCGCTCGATGACCGCGGCGTCCTCCTCCGCCTCCCGCTTCCCGCTGCCCGCCGCGCGCCGTCCCGCCGCGCTCGCTCCCCTGCGCGCGCAGGACTCCCTCCGCGGGCTCCGGGGCGCCGGCAGAGGCAACCTCGCCGTCCTTTTCGAACGCCATCGCACTCTCCCATCCGAATCCCCAGCCGGGATTCCCAATCAATATTAGTCCCGATTCCGGCCCTGCCCACCCGGCGGGTGGCCGGTGGCGGCGAGTCCCGCGGCGGGCCGGTCGCGGCGCCCCGGCGGCGGGCCGGGGGGACCACTCCCGCAGCGCCCGGGCGGCGGGCCGGCGGGGCCGGGCCCGCCTCAGCGGGGATCGAGGGTGTCCCTGAAGATCGGCCTCCCCCCGAAGCTGACCACGAACCCGTACAGGGCGATGGCAGCGGGGATCGCCACGGCGAGGAAAGTACAGTAGGCATACCAGCGGGTGAGATCGGCCGTGATGGGAAGGTTTCCCTCCACGCCCCAGAGTGCGAAACCGGTGATCGCCGTCAGAAGCCCGAACCGCGTCAGCGCCGCCAGGAAGAGCACCGCGAACCCGGCCACGATGAGCAGATCGGCTGCCGGGGTGCTGGCCGGTGTATAGGAGACGAGCGTCATCACCACGATCGTTCCCGCGAAAGCGAGCCACTGCCGGCGGAAGATCATCGCGGAGGGAGCGCAGGAGGAAAACCAGGGCGAGTGATGTGACTACCCCCATGGTGGCGACCCACAGCGCGAGCCCCATCGCGTGGCGCGGCGACGGCAGCGCCGCGAGCTGATTGGCCGGATTGCCCAGCATGTCGGGCCTTGGGGGCGGCAGGCCGAGCCAGGCTGGAACCGCGGCGTACAGGGTCATCACGAGGGTCAGGACCAGACCCAGAAGGCATCCGAGCAGAAGATCCCGGCCGACCAGGGGGTCGCGGAGCCTGCCGTCGAGCAGCCGCACCCAGGAAACCAGCCAGTTCGGATAGATCCTGCGCACGTACGGCTCGAACGCGAGGTAGAAGACCCAGGCCATGGCGCTCACCATGATCGAAACGGCGAGGTTCCCCAGAAGCAGGGCGATCTCCGAGCCGTCCGCGTGATGGCTGCGGACCAGCGTCCAGACCGCCATGAAGACAACGAAGACGGCCGCCGCAAGCCGGAAGGCTCCCTTCCTGTCCCCGCGCCCGAGCCGATAGTTGCGCCGGGCTGCGAACCCGCCCGCCACGAGCGCCGTCAGAAGAGCGAGCGTGTTCATTCCCGCCGCTGCGCGGACCCAGGGGGAGACTTTAGCGGGGGTCGTGCTTGGCGGTTTCTCCCACGGCAGATAGATCTCGAGGTAGCAGGGCTTGCCCCGGAACGCGCCGACCTCCACGCGCACCGTCGACTCGGCCCTGCCGGGGAAGTGCCCTTCCCACGCCAGTCGGCTGTCGGTGTTCGTGCGCGGCGTCCAGAGGGGGGCCACGGGCTTCAGGCTTGCGGGATCGACCCCGGTCTCGACCAGGAGCGGCTTCCAGTCGGGATCGGGCCAGGGGCCCGACGCTGCCGTCGTAGCGAGGCGGGACCCGGTAGATCATCTGGAGGCGGCCGGTCGAGTCGAGGAGGACGGACTCCATCCCGGGCAGCAGCACGGGGGGATCCCCGACGTTGGGCCAGATCCGCCTCTCGTCGATCGGATTGAGCACCTGCGGGCTCTGGCGGTACCAGAAGGCCACGGGAGGCCGGTTGGGATCCGAGAGTTGAGCCCAGCGATTCGGAGAACGGTCGGTCGCGGCGATCTCGTCGAAGTACCTCCGATCGAAGAGGTACCCGAAGCTCGAATCGCGGACAGGCTCTCCCGGGCCCAGCAGGGCGATCAGATCGCGCGACTTCTTGATCAGGACGGCCGGCGGATTCTCGAGCTTCACCAGGCTCGTGAACCGGGTCTGCGAGGCGAGCGCCACGACGAGGGCGAGCGCCACGAACGAAGCCGCGAGGCAGGCCCAGGCCAGGCCCGGGGAGAGGCCCCGCGAGACGCCCGCCTCCGCGAGCAGCTCGGGCGCGGGCGTTTCCCCCGCCGCCAGCGCGGCCGCGATCGGGTCGCCCCCCGGAAGGGCCGCCGCGACGGCCATCGCCGAGCGGGGCCGCTTGTCCGGGTCCTTGTCGAGGCAGCGGAGGATCACCCGCTCGACCGCCGGGTCCAGGCCCGGCACGATCGTCGAAGGGCCGGCCGGAGTGGTCTGCTCCTGCAGGCGGATCAGCTCGGCCGCGCTGCCGGCCGGGAACGCGTGGCGGCCCGTGAACATCTCGTAGAGCACCAGCCCCAGCGCGTAGATGTCGCTGCGGACGGAGACTTCCTTCCCGGCGAGCTGCTCGGGCGCCATGTACTGCGGCGTCCCCGCGCAGGACCTCCGCGCCCGCGACCCCCTCGGCGAGCGAGGCGAGGCCGAAGTCCGCGATCCGCACGCGCCCGCGGCCGTCGATCATCACGTTGGCGGGCTTGAGGTCCCGGTGGAGAATCCCCTGCTCGTGCGCCGCGGCGATGCCCGCGCACAGCTGCCGCGCGATCTCGACCCCCTTGTCGCGGGGGAGCCGGCCGATCCGCAGCAGGAGGGTCGCCAGGTCCTCCCCGTCCACGTACTCCATCGAGATGAAGTGGTCCCCCTCGATCACCCCCACGTCGTGGACCCGGCAGACGTTCGGGTGGCTCACCTGCCGCGCGGTGCGGACCTCGTTGAAGAAGCGGCCGAGCCGGCCCGGGTCCCCCCCGACAGAGGCAGGCAGGAACTTGAGCGCCACCCGCTGACCGAGGGTCAGGTCGTCGGCCCGGTAGACCTCGCCCATGCCGCCCCGGCCGAGCAGGCCGATGATCCGGTAGCGGCCCAGCAGGAGCGAGCCCGGCGCGAACCGCCCTTCATCGATGACCGAGGATGGAAAGACGCTCGCGGGCGGGCGTCCCGTCCCGAGGCGAAGCGTCGGGGAGACGCCTTCGCCCGGGCCCTGTCCGGCAGGCTGGCCGGCCTCGCGGTCCCGCGCCTGCCCGGCGAAGTCCGTCTCCGAAGGAAGCGAGGTGCGCGTCGGCGATTCGGGGCTCCACGGCCCATGCGCGCCGCCGCCGGCTGCAGGACCGGCGGCAGTCCCCCCGTCGCGGCCGGGAGCGAGCGGGGTCCCGCACGAGAGGCAGAACCTCGCGCCCTCGGGGAGCTCGCCTGAGCATTCAGGGCATCGAACCATCACCCGCTCCCGTTCGAACCGCGCAAAGGGACGATAGGCGGCCACCCCGGACTGCCGGGGCCGCCGAGCACGGACGCATCATCTTATCAGGTCGCTGATCAGTCCTCTGCGCGCGCGAGCGGCCCCTTCAGATGCGCGTCGAAGAACGTGAGGGTCCGCCTCTCGAGGCTCGACAAGTCGTCCGGGTTGTAAACCATGTGCGTCCCCGGCAGGAGCACCAGCTCGTACGGTTTTCCCGCGCGGTAGAACGCCTCCGCCAGGCGGAAGGTGTTGAAGAAATAGACGTTGTCGTCGGTCAGGCCGTGGATCAGAAGGAGGGGCCGCTCGAGCCGGTCGGCCCAGGTCAGCACGCTCGTCTCGCGGTACCCCTCGACGTTCGTCGAAGGCAGACCCATGTACCGCTCGGTGTAGTGCGTGTCGTAGTTCCTCCAATCGGCCAGGGGGGCGCCGGCCACGCCGCAGCGGAAGAGCTCGGGGCGGCGGATCGTGGCCATCGCCGCGAAATACCCGCCGAAGGACCAACCGCTCACGCCGACCCTGCCGAGGTCCAGCTCGGGACGCTGCGCCGCCAGGAGCTTCAGGCCGGCCACCTGGTCCTCCAGCGCGATGTCGATCAGGTTGTCCGCCACGGCCCGTTCCCACGCGCGCCCCTTGCCGGGCGTGCCCCGCCCGTCGAGGCACACGACGATGTAGCCGCGATCGGCGAGCCATTGCTGAGCGATGTACGACAGGTTCGAGGCCCTGACCGTCTTGAAGCCCGGCCCGGCGTAGACATCCAGGATCACCGGGTAGCTCCGGCCCGGGACGAAATCCCGCGGGCTCACGACGGCGGCATCGAAGGTGAGCCCGCCTCCCGAGACTCGCGCCAGCTCCACCTCGGGGACGGCGGGCGGCGCGACCGCGACGGACGGGAGGACCGCGAGCGGAGCGCCGGCGCCCCGGCGAACCACCGACCCGCGGCGCCCGTCGCGCAGCGAGAAGGTCTCGACCCAGGTCCCGTGGTCCAGCGAGAAGACCGCGTCATGCACGCCGGAGCCCGCCGTGACTTGCCCCGGGGCGCCGCCGTCGAGGGGGACGCGGTACAGGTGCGCCTCGCGCGCGTCCGGCCCGCCGAGAACCCATGCGACCCGCTCCTTCTCGTCCAGGTCCGCGACGCCCGCGTAGTGGAACCCGACGGGGGTCAGCTCGCGGATCACCTCCCCGCCCCGGCCCCTGAGCTCGAGCTGCCAGTCGCCCCTTCTCTCGGTGGACCAGAGAAAACCGCTGCCGTCGGGAAGCCAGCGCGGGATCTTCGTGTCGGCGTCGAGGTTGAGCCACGCCTCGTCGGTCTCGGTCAGCAGGGCGCGCGTCCCGCCCGTCGCCGGGTCGACCGCCAGCAGGGCCTCCTCGTGCTGGAGGCGGTCCTGCACCAGGATCGTGAGCGGGGCCCGCTCCTCCCCCCAGTTGACGCGGGCGAGGTACGGGTACTTCCCGGCGTCCCAGCGGATCCAGGTCGTCGCCCCCCCGCCGCGCGACACGATGCCGAGACGGACCATCGCGTTCGGCGTCCCGGCCCGCGGGTAGCGGAACGGGACGGGGGGAGCCGAAGGATCGCCCGGGTCGGCGATCCAGAAGATCCCGACCTGCGAAAGGTCGGACTCCTGGTAGACGAGCCTCTTCGAATCGGGGGACCACCAGAACCCCTCCTGGCGATCCATCTCCTCCTGGGCCACGAACTCAGCGACGCCGTGGGTGAGCGTCTCCGAGGCGCCTGTCGTGAGGCGCTTCACCCGTCCGGTGGCCAGCTCGATGACGTGGAGATCGTCGTCATGGACCGCGGCGACGAACTTCCCGTCGGGCGAGAAGGCCGGCGCGAGCCAGCCGTCGCCGGGGAGAGCCTTGAGTTCCTCGTCGGAGCGGCGGACGACATACAGCTTCCCGGACTGCGAGAGGAGAATCCGCTCTCCGTCGAGGGAGAGTTCGAAGGAGGTGAAGCCGCGCAGGCTGATCCTGCGCCGCTCGCGCCACGCTTTCTCCTCGACCGACAGAGTCTCTTCCTTTCCCTCCAGGACCACGCCGGGATCGAGGAGCTGCTTGACCGTGCCGGTCGCCACGTTCAGCTCGTAGAGCCTGAGCACCGGGTCGCGCGGGCCGCTCCTCAGGAAGAGGACCGCCCTCCCGTCTGGCGTCGGCTGTGCCTGCATCGGGAGCCCGAGCGAGTAGTACCTCGTCTCGGCGAGCTCGCGCAGGAGCGCCAGACCATCGCCGTCCGCCCCGGCCGCGGGCTGCCCTTTTCCTGCGGCGCGGGCCGCGGGCGCTTCGAGCGGCGCGAGGATCGTTTCCTCCACGACCGGGGCGGAGGGAGCCTGCGCCTTCCCCCCGGGCCCGGGGCCGGATCCCCCGGCATGCCCCCCTCGCGGCTCGTCCGCCGCCGGCGCGGCCGGAAGGGACAGGAGAGCGAGGAGGGCGGCAAGGACGAGGATGCTGACCGGACCGAACCGGGCGGGTCTGGAAGTCATTGGCGCCTCGAGTGGTGGACGGGGATCTCTGTGGCCTTCGGGAGAAACGGGAGGGAGGCCCGCGCAGGCCGTCTCGCCATCGTCGGGAGCGGCCGGGAGCGTGGCTGGTGGACTGGCATTCCCGGGGAGTGACTGTACGCCCGACGCAGGCCCCGGCCAAACGTTCGCGCGACCTCCGGGACGAAGGCTTGGATTCCGGCCGCTCGCGCCCCACAATTGAGGATGATGGCCGTCATGCGCGACCACCTTCGTCACGTCCCGCTGTTCCTCCTGTTCCTGCTGGCGCTCGCGGGATGCGGCGGCGGCGACAGGGAGTGGGAGACCAGGCGCCCGCAGGCTTCCTCCCCGCCCGCGGCCCCCCAGGCCGGGCCGCAGAGTCCCGCCTACACCGTGAGCCCCCGGGGAGGGACCCCCGCCACGGGACCGGGCGACCGGTACAACCACTGCGAGCGGATCTGGTGCCTCGTCCACGGCGAGAACTTCTTCGTCGACCATTTCCTCTCGGGGCACGACGGGTGGATCCTGCACGATGGCGCCTCGGGGGACGTGTACGTCCCCGCGGGAAGGTCGGGCGGCCCGAAGTTCCCGGGCGCGCGCAGCACCCTCCTGCGGCTGTGCGGGCTGCACGTTCATCCTTTCCTGATCGGGACCGGCATCGCGCCCGTGCGCGGCGGCTACTACGCCGACTCGGTCGGCTACAGCCGCGCCCACTGGCGCCAGTTCGGGACCCAGCTCGATCCGTGCTGCATCAACGGCATGGGGTGGGACTACATCCACTCGACCGGCGTCGGGCGGTTCTTCCGGTTCCACGACCTCGACGACTACCGCGCGCATCCCGAGCGCGGCTGGCAGAAACCGTTCACCGGGCAGGAGGCAGGGCGTTGAGAGAGCCCGACGGAGACTTCTCGCCGGGCCGCCGCGGCGTACTGCGCGTTTTCGCCGGAACGGCCGGCGGGCTCGTGGTCATCCATGCGGCGGGGCTCGCCGGCTGCTCGGGGCTCGCGCCCGGCCCGGAAGGGACGGTGGTGCCTCTCGCGCAGGTGCCGCCCGGGCAGCGCGTGCGGATCACGCACCTGGGCCAGCCCGTGGAGCTGCTCCGGACGCAGGAGAGCGTGACCGCCCGCTCCCTGGTCTGCACCCACTTCGGATGCATCGTCCGATGGCAGGAGCGGGAGGGGATCTACCACTGCCCCTGCCACGAGGGGCGCTATGATGGCTCCGGCAAGGTTCTCGGGGGGCCACCGACGAAGCCCCTCGCGCAATTCAAGGTCGTGGTTTCAGGGGAGACGCTGATCGTCGGCGAGCCCCTCCCCGGCTGATTCCGCCATGTCCCTGCCCCGCCTCGTCATCACCGGGTCCTCGGGGTTCGTGGGCCGGCACTTGATCGACGCGATCAAGGAGCACTACCAGATTTTCGGCCTCGCGCGGCGCACGCAGGCCCGGTCGGGCGCGCCGGTCCACCCGAACATCACCTGGTTCCAGGCCGACATCGCGGACCGCGCGATGCTGCAGGCCGCCTTCGACAGGATCGCCAGGAGCGGCGGGGCGGACTATCTCATCCACCTCGCGGCCCACTACGACTTCACCGGCGAGGAGCACGACGAGTACCAGCGCACGAACGTGGACGGGCTTCGCAACGTCCTCGAGGCGGCGGGGGGCCTGGGGATACGGCGGTTCATCTTTTCGAGCTCCCTGGCGGCCTGCCAGTTTCCTCCCCCGGGCGGCGCGCTCACCGAGACCAGCCCTCCCGATGGGGACCATATCTACGCGCGGACCAAGGCGATCGGGGAAAAGATGGTCGTGCAGTACGCCGATCGCTACCCGTCGGCGATCCTCCGCTTCGCCGCGCTCTTCTCGGACTGGTGCGAATACCCCCCCCTGTTCATGTTCCTGGGCACCTGGCTCTCCGGCGCCTGGAACCGGCGGGTCCTCGGCGGCCGGGGCCAGTCCGCGATCCCCTTCATGCACGTGCGGGAGATCCCCGCGTTCATGATGCACCTGCTCTCCCGGGAGCGGGAGCTCGCGCCGGGAGAGATCCTGATCGCCAGCCCCGACGGCGCCGTGAGCCACCAGCAGCTCTTCGCGGCGGCGACGCTCGACCAGTTCGGGCGGCGCCTCAAGCCGATCCACATGCCGCGCGTCCTCTGCGGGCCGGGGATCCGGGCCCGCGACCTGCTCGGCCGCCTGACCGGGCAGCGCCCGTTCGAGCGGCCGTGGATGGCCGACTACATCGACCTTTCCCTCACGGTCGACTCCTCGGTGACACGGCGCCGCCTGGGGTGGGCGCCGCGGGCGAGACTCGAGATCGTGCGCCGGATCCCCTTCATGCTCGAGAACTTCCGGACCGACCCGATCGAATGGCACCGCCGCAACCGCGCCGCGATGAAACAGGTCCGGCTCCGGGTGAACCTGCGGATCTACCACATGCTCGAGCGGCACGAGGATGAGATCCTCGAGGGGCTCGTTCGCAGGATCTACGGCGCGACGGGCGGCGCCTCCCTCCCCCACTACCAGTCGGAGAGCCCCGATTTCCTCCAGTGGCACGTCCGCCTCGCGATGCGCAACCTGTTCAACGCGGTCCGGACCCGCGAGCGGAGCCTGTTCACGGCCTACTGCGCGGACCTGGCGGAGAGGCGCTTCCACCAGGGATTCACGGCGGAGGAGGTCTGCGAAGCGATGGAGATGCTCGGGTACGCCTGCATGGAGGTACTCGCGAAGGACCCGGAAGCGAAGGACCTCGATCGCGAGCTGCACGAGCACGTCATCATGACCCTGCGCTTCGGGATCGACCAGATCATCGAGAGCTTCGACCAGCGCATCGAGCAGCTGGGCTGGCCGCGCGATGCGGCCCATCCCGGGGAGGGATTCAGCACCCGCCCGGACCTGCCCCCCGAGACCCACAATCTTGACTGATGGTTGACGGAGGAAAAGGCGGGAGGGAAAGAAAGAAAAGGGGGGCGGTGGCCGCCCCCCCGGGTGACTAGTTCAGGTCCTTGTCCTTCCAGAACTTCACGCCGGAAAGATCCGCGCTCGCCATCAGGCCCTTCTCGCCGAGCTGATAGTAGGCGATGCCGTTGACGAACTGCGTTCCGGCGCCCGCGCCCGCGTCGCCGGCCGTGGCCGACGCCGTGCCCGACGCCTGCCATCCCTCAGCGACGAACTTGTCGAAGGTCTTCTCGTCCTGGAAGAAGAACACGATCTGGCACTTCTGCCCGCCGAAGCTCAAACCGGCCCCTGCGCTTCCCATCGCCATGTACGTGCGCTTCTTGGTCTTCTTCACGACCGCCTCGCCCTTGCCGCCGCCGCCGGAGATGAAGAAGGCGAACTTGAGGTTGTCGAAGACCGCGTAGCCGTACGACTTGTCGAACAGGCCCTTGGCCTTGGCGTCCTCCTTGAGGAGCTTCTCGAGCGTCTCACCGGTCACGGCGTCGATCTTCTGCCGCTTGGATTCGAGCTTCATCTCGTCCCACTTGGCATCGTCGCTGGAGGCGCCCTTCTCCGGGGTCGCCGGCTTGGCCGTCTCAGCAGCGAGAGCCAGGGGGGCCACAGCGAGCATCGCGACGCAGATGATCGCGGGGAGGAAAATACGGAACATCTTCATGGTCGTACCCACCTTTCCTGTCCGGTCGCACAGACCGGATGTCCTTATTGGTGCACGCTCACACCGGAAATGGAGGCCGAGATCACCTGACCCCCTTGTTGGAAACATCATACCGGAATTGTCCACGTTTCACTACGCGGGGGGCTGCCGGTGCAGCGCGACCCCTATTCCGGTGCGGGGGGGCGGTTCAGCCTGCGGGCAAGGTCGGCCTTGTCCACCGCCTTGCTCAGGGCCTCCTCGTACTCCACCTTGCCCCCGGTGACCAGCTTCACGAGCGAATCGTTGAGCAGCTGGTTCCCGGCGGCCTTGCCGGTCTGCATCGCGCTCGCGATCATGTGGGTCTTCGCCTCGCGGATGAGATTCGAGACCGCCGACTTGACCACCAGGATCTCCACCGCCGCGACGCGCCCCCCGCCCTTGCGCTTGAGCAGGTTCTGCGAGACGACCCCCTTCAGCACGTCGGCCAGCGTCGTCCGGATCCGGTTCTGCTCGTCCGCGGGGAAGAGGCCGACGATCCGGTCGATGGTCGAGATGGCGGTGGAGGTGTGGAGGGTGGCCAGCACCAGGTGCCCCGTGTTGGCGGTCTCCAGTGCCAGCGAGACGGTTTCGAGGTCGCGCATCTCGCCCACGAGAACGATGTCGGGGTCCTCGCGCAGGGCCGCGCGCAGGGCCCGGGCGAAGCTGTCGGTGTGCAGGCCGACCTCGCGCTGGTTGACGAACCCCTTCTTCGAGGGATGGACGAACTCGACCGGGTCCTCCAGCGTGACGATGTGCTCCTGCCGGGAGCTGTTGATGAGATCGACCATCGCCGCGAGGGTCGTGGACTTGCCGCTCCCCGTGGGTCCCGTCACCAGGACCAGGCCCTTCGGTAGCGAGCAGAAGTCGGCCACGGCCTGGGGCATGCCGAGCTGCTCGAGACCGATGATGGCCATCGGAATGCGGCGCAGGACCGCCCCGATCCCGCCGGAGTCGCGGAAGAGGTTCACGCGGAACCGCGCCACGCCGGGAATCTCGTGGGCGAAGTCGGTGTCGTTGGTGGCCAGCGAACTCCTTGCGGCGCAGGTCGGGCAGGGCGCCCGCGAGCATCTCGAGCACCGCGCCCGGGCCGAGCGGCGGTATGTCCTCGAGCTCGCGCATGTCGCCGTCGATCCTCCAGCGCGGGCGCTGCCCGCCCGCGAGGTGAAGGTCGGAAGCCCCCTCGGTGACCATCGCCCGCAGGAGCCTGTCCAGCAGGCCCGGATCGTGCGGCGCGCCCGGGGCGGCCCCCTCCCTCTTCCCGACATGCGAACCGAGCGCCTGGTTCAGCCGCCGGGCGTCCACCCTCACGATCCGCAGCTCCATCGCCTGCACGTAGGTCCGCAGGCGCTGCACCACCTCGGGCGACGGGGCGTCCACGAAGCCGACCGTGAGGACCTCGCCGCTCACCGACAGCGGCAGGACCCGGTGCCGCTCCATGAACTCGCGGGGCAGCAGCTCGAGCAGCTCCGCCGCGGGCGCCAGGTCCGGCTCCGCCTCGGGAAGCGGGATCCGGTCCACGGCCTGCTCGAGGCGCCGGGCCAGGACCTTCGCCACGGCGATCCCGAAGGCGGGCGAGCGCTCCGCCATCGCCTCGAAGAAGCCCGGCTCGAACTTGATCACGGTCGAGACCCCCGCGGAGGCCAGCGCCGCGTTGGACGGCTGCCCGAGGAGCGCCGCCGCGATCCCCACGGGCTGCCCGGCCCCGAAGCGCGCGAGCTCCACCATGTCCCCGCCGCCGGCGGGGCTGACGAGGGCCTGCAGCTCCCCTCCCAGGCACGAGAAAGAACCCGTCCGACTTCTCCCCGTGCCGCACCAGCTCCTCCCCCGCCTCGAGCTGGAGCACCTGCGTCCGGCCCGCGGCCTCGCGGAGCAGATCGTCGCCGAGGCCCGCGAACATCGGAACCTTCCGCATCGCCGCCGCCACCTTTTCCGCCACGTCTCCCTTGCTCGGCATCGCTTTCATGTCTGGCTCCCTGCGGGTTCCGATTCACCTCTCCGGCATTCCCGCGCTCCAGCGCGGATGGTAGCACCCGCGCGAGCGGGGCAGCCTCCGGGTCCCCCGCCTCCCCCGCGGGGCGGCTTCGCCCGCGTATTGCGGCCGACCGGGGGGATCGTCCATAGTCGCCTCAGCGCGGAGGCCCTGAGGATGAACCAGACGAAGAAGCTGCATCTCAAGCTCGTGGCGAGGCTCCTCGCCGTGGCCGCGATCGTCTCGATCGTGGTCGGCGCCCTGGCCGTCCAGAACGAGCGCGGGCGCGTGCTCGCGGTGGCGAAGGACCGCGCGCTGATCCGCGCCGACACCCTGAGGACGGTCCTGCTCGACCGGCTCGACCGGGGGGACCTGGCCGACCGGGCGGGGATCGAGGCGTCGGTCGCGGGGGCGGTCTACCACGGTCTCGCGCTGGCCACCGGCCGTTACGTCTACCTGCGGATCCTCGACCCCGGGCTGCGCGAGGTCGCGCGGGCCGCCGACCCGGCGTTCGACCACATCGCGGAGGTGCAGAAGTACGCGGAGAGCGGCGGGCTCCCTGCCCCCGGGAGCGACGGGGAACCGGCCTTCGCCTCCGCCCGCCTGGGCGGCAGGGAGTGCGTGATGGCCCGGGTTCCCCTCAGGGACAGCCGCGGCGGCGTCGCCGCGTGGGCAGAAGGGGTGTTCGTCGCCTCCCCGGAGGAGCAGGCCGCAGCCCGCCAGCGACTGCTGCGCGCCGTCGCGCTCGCGATCGGAACGGTCCTCCTGACCACGGCGCTGCTCTACCCGATCATCCTGGGCCTGATGAGAAGCCTGGCCAGGCTCTCCCTCAACCTCCTCGATTCGAACCTGGAGATGCTCCAGGTGGTCGGCAGCGCCATCGCCAAGCGCGACAGCGACACGGACGCCCACAACTACCGGGTCACGATCTACTCCTCGCGGATCGGCGAGGCGCTCGGGCTCGACGACGACGCCATGCGCGCCCTCATCAAGGGCGCGATGCTCCACGACGTGGGCAAGATCGGCATCGCCGATGCCATCCTCCTGAAGCCCGCGAGGCTCGACGAGACCGAGTTCGCCGTGATGAGGGAGCACGTCAACCACGGCCTCGACATCGTGAACCGCTCCGCCTGGCTCAAGGACTCCGCCTCCGTCGTGGGGGGGCACCACGAGAAGTACGACGGCACGGGCTACTTCGGGAAGCTCAAGGGGTCGGAGATCCCGCTCGAGGCCCGGATCTTCGCCGTGGCGGACGTCTTCGACGCGGTCACGTCCCACCGTCCCGTACCACGAGCCGCTCGGTTACGAGGACGCGATGGGCCTCCTGGTGCAGGGGCGCGGAAGCCACTTCGACCCGGAGATCGTGGACGCTTTCGAGCGGATCGCCCGGGCGCTCCACGACCGGTACGCGGACCGCGACGACGAGGTCCTGCGAAGCGAGCACGCCGCCATCGTGGACCGCTACTACCGCGCGGACATCACGGCGTTCATGCGCTGAGACCCCTGCCCGGGGCGGAGGCCGAGCCCGCCTGGCGCGCCGGGCCCGTCCCCGCCGCGGGAGGTCTCTCCTGCCGAGTCCGGCCGTGGACGCCGGGAACCGCGGAGGCCTGCCCAGGGAGCTACGGACGAGGCCAGGCCGCCCTGCGGTGGACCAGCAGGACGACGAGCGCCATCAGCCCGTCGAGGACCCCCGAGACCGGCACGGCCCAGGGGACGGGGTTCAGCGCCGCCTCGACGAGCAGGAACACCAGCGCGAACGACTTGGCCGCCACCATGAGGGAGATGCCGCGGTGGCGGAAGTACTCGTGCAGGTACCCGAAGACGACGACGAAATGGAAGGCAGCCCCCTGGTGCACGAAGAAGTGCGGCGCCTCGTTCGCCCATCCGCCGAACCGCAGCGCCCAGCCGGTCGCGAACAGGAGCATCGAGCCGACGACGAGGGAATGCAGCGAGACGAGGACGACGAGGACCGTGTCGAGGCGGCGCCAGCGCTCCGAGCCGCGGCTCCACGGCGCTGCCGCCGGGGACCGGCTCACGATTCCCACCAGATGTCCGGCGCGGGGGGCCGCACCCTGGGGACCGCGCGGCACCCGAGCCGCTCCAGCTCCTCGAGCACGGCCGCGATCGCCCGCGGCACGGCGTCCTTCACCGCCGGGCGTGAGGCCCGTTCCCATCGCCGAGCTGCCCGGGATCACGCCGACCAGGTAGACCTCGGCCGGCGCGGTCCCCTCGAACTCGGCCGTCAGCAGGGCCTCCTTGACGCCCGGATCGTGGGGGCTGAGGCGCGGCTGGGGGGCATGCCGGAGGATGTCGGGCTTGCGGTAGGTGCGGACCTCGCCGGGCTCCCCCTTCGAGGAAACCGTGTCCACGAGGATCAGCGCATCGAGGCCCGTGATGTACGGCTGCAGGTCGAGTCCCGGCGTTCCGAGATCGAGGACCTGCGTCCCGGCCGGGAACTCGTAGCCGGCCTCCAGGACCCGGACGGCATAGGGCCCCAGGGCGTCGTCCCCCATCAGGACGTTGCCGAGGCCGACGACGGTGATTCGTTTCACGGCGGTTCCCCTTCAGCGAAAGAGCCCTGGGACCGCGCCGTCCATCGGGATGGACCGCCCGGGCAGGGCTCCCATACTACGACGCGGGCGCCCCCCCGCGCTGCTTCCCGCGGGAGGCGCCCACGACGGGGTCCGGCCTACAGCACCTTCACGCGCGCGATCTCGTTCCCCTCCGGATCGAGCGTGTGGATCGCGCAGGCGAGGCAGGGATCGAACGAGTGGATCGTCCGCAGGACCTCCAGCGGCTTCTCGGGATCGGCGATCGGGTTGCCGACCAGGGAGGCCTCGTAGGGGCCCATGGCGTCCTTCTCGTCGCGGGGGCTCGCGTTCCAGGTCGTCGGCACGACCGCCTGGTAGTTGGCGATCTTCCCGTCGCGCAGCACGACCCAGTGCGACAGGGTCCCGCGCGGGGCTTCGTGGTAGCCGAACCCCTTGACCTCGCCCCTGGGGAAGACCGGCTCGTTGAAGATCGTCAGGTCCCCCTTGCCGATGTTCGCGATCAGCAGGTTCCAGTGCTTCAGCGCCAGGTCGGTGAACATGCAGGTCCGGATGGCGCGCGCCGCGTGCCGCCCGAGCGTCGAGTGCAGGACCTCGGGGCCGAGCTTCGTCTTCGCGATGGCCCCGGCCGTCTCGAGCGCCTTGACGGCCCACTTCTTCGTCAGCTCGTGGCCCTGGGCGAAGCCGACCAGCACCTGGGCGAGCGGCCCGACCTGCATGGGCCGGCCCTGGAACCGGGGCGCCTTGACCCACGAGTACTTCCCGTCGTCCTGGAACTCGGTGTACTTCGGCTCGGTCGTCTCGTCGTAGGGGTGCTTGCTCCAGGAGCCGTCGTACCAGGCGTGCGCGATCGACTCGGTGACGTTGTCCTTGAAGTACGGGTCGTTGAAGCTCGGTGATCGGCTTCACCGTCCCGAGGTTGCCGTCGAAGATCGTCCCGCCGGGAAGGTCGAACTGCGTGCCCTTGCCGTCGAGCGGCAGGTCGGGGACGGCGAGGTAGTTCTTGACGCCCGAGCCGTATCCCAGCCAGTCCGCGTACAGGGCCCCGACCGCGCAGACGTCGGGGAAGTAGACCTGCTGGATGAACGGGATCACCTCGTCGAAGATGTCCTTGATCTGGTACAGCTTCTCCATGTTCAGCGTCGACTCGTTGTCGAGGTTGATCGCGTTCGCGACGCCGCCCACGGCGAGGTTCTGGATGTTCGGGGTCTTGCTGCCGAGGATGGTGACGATCTTGTTCACCTTCCGCTGGTACTCGAGGGCCTGCAGGTAGTGGGCCACCGCCAGGAGGTTGACCTCCGGCGGAAGCTTCATCGCCGGGTGCCCCCAGTAGCCGTTGGCGAAGATGCCGAGCTGGCCGGCCTCCACGAACCCCTTCAGCTTCTGCTGGACCGCCGTCATCTCCTTCACGCTGTTGCGCGGCCAGTCGGAGAGGCTCTCGGCCAGCTGGGAGGTCTTGGCCGGGTCCGCCTTGAGGGCCGAGACCACGTCCACCCAGTCGAGCGCCGACAGGTGGTAGAAGTGGACGATGTGGTCGTGCATGCCGTGCGCGAGGAGGATGAGGTTCCGGATGTACTGCGCGTTGAGCGGGACCTCGAGGCCGAGGGCGTTCTCGACCGCGCGGACCGACGCGATGGCGTGCACGGTCGTGCAGACGCCGCAGAACCGCTGCGTGTAGAGCCACGCGTCGCGCGGATCGCGGCCGAGCAGGATGTTCTCGATTCCGCGCCACATCTGTCCCGAGGCCCAGGCCTTGCGAACGCGGCCGCCGTCCACCTCGACGTCGATGCGGAGGTGCCCCTCGATTCGGGTGATCGGATCGATGACGATGCGCTTGCTCATGGAACCCCCTTAGCGACTCTGCGGTGCCGGAGCGGCGCCGCCCAGGATCGGGAATCTCTTGACCGCGACGATGTACAGGATGACCTCGAGCGCGATGATGCCGAAGGTGATCAGCAGCTCGGGGATGGCCGGGAAGTAGGAGTAGTTCTGCCCGGGGCTGAAGGCGACCATGTAGGTGTTGACCCGGAACAGGGCGCACCCGAGCAGCAGCAGGATGGCGGCGCGCACCTGCCAGACCGGCAGGGCCCGCCGCGCCTCCGAGAACAGGATCCCCGCCCCGAGGCCAGGAGCGCGACCTCGGCGAGGAAGAGCAACCCCTTGCCCGACGCCAGAAAGCCCAGCTTGCCGGTGAGGGCCACGTCGAGGACCCGGAACGCGACCCAGGCCAGCGAGACCCACGCGGCCACCTTCGAGATCGCCGCGAGCATCTTCGTCTCGCGCTTGCGGCGGAAGACCACGGAGGAGAACGTCGACTCCACGGTGACGATCGCGTACCCGATGATGATGCAGTTGACCAGGAACAGCAGCGGCAGCCAGGGCGTGAACCAGAGCGCGTGCATGCGCGGCCCGGGCAGCAGCATCATCGTGCCGAGCGAGGACTGGTGCATCGTCGGGAGCAGCAGGCCGAGCGCCAGCAGCCAGGGCAGGATGGCGTTGATGAACCGCAGGCCCGTGCCCGAGAACGACCTGAGCCCCTCGCTCGGGCTCGTCTTCCACTTCTCGAAGAGGGCCGGCGAGAGCTCGAGCACCAGCACCAGCATGTAGGTGGCGACGCACAGCGCCACCTCGAGCTGCGGAGAGTGCGACCAGCGCCAGAAGAAGATCGGGATCTTCTACAGACCCCAGAACCGGCCGAGGTCGATGATGACGGCCACGATCGCCAGGCCGTACCCCAGCAGGCTGGTCAGGACCGCGGGGCGCACGAGCGGGTGGTACTGGCCCTTGTTGAGGATGTAGACGAGCAGGCCGACGGCGTAGCCGCCGCAGCCGAGGGCCGTTCCGACCACGACGTCGATCGCGATCCACAGGCCCCAGGGATAGCCGTTGTTCAGGTTCGTCACCGCCCCCAGGCCGTTGGCGAACCGCCAGATGCCGACGATGCCGCCCAGCGCGGCGATCGCGAGCAGGATCATGAACGGGCGGGTCATGAGCTTCCCGCCCACGGGCGTGTGAACGAGGGCGTGGTCGCTCATCGCTTGCCTCCCCCGCCTTCCGATCCGCCTTCCCCGCCGCGGCGGTTCCTCATGATCACGACCGCCATCGCCCCGTACAGGACCGCCGGGGCCACCATGGGCAGCTTCCAGTAGATCCCGTCCTGCACCTTGTAGCAGGTCTCCGGGACCGGCTGGTCCCCGTACTCGGGCAGCCCGATCTTCTCGAAGGGCACGTGCGACAGGTAGAGCACCTGCGTGCCTCCGACCTCGGTCTCGCCGTAGATGCGGTCCTGGAAGTAGCGGCCGGGATTGCCGGCGATCCGCTTCTTCGCCTCGGCGAGCAGCTCGTCGCGCTTGCCGTAGATCACCGCCTCGCGCGGGCAGACCTCGCAGCAGGCCGGCCCCTGCCCGTGCGGGTAGCGCGTGAAGCCGTTCGCCTCGGCCGCCGCGTCCTTCACGCGGTGGCGGCAGAGCTCGCACTTCACGATCTTCGGGGCGCTCTTGTCGAACTCGAACTTCGGGACGTTGAACGGGCATGACATCTGGCAGTACCGGCAGCCCACGCAGTAGAACGGGTCGTACTCGACGATCCCCGTCACCTCGTTCTTGTGCAGGGAGTGGAGCATGCAGGCGGCCGCGCACGCCGGGTCGACGCAGTGCATGCACTGCGCCTTCATGTACGAGCGGTAGCCCCCCTCCTCGTACAGCTTGATGATGTTCTTCGTGTCGCCGCTGAGATCGACGGGGGCGTCGTAGAGCTTCTCCCCTTCCCACGGCCCCGACTCGGGCTTGCGGTCGTTCGCCTGCTTGCAGGCGACGACGCAGGTCTTGCAGCCGATGCAGAGGGTCGTGTCGTACAGCATCCCCATGGCGGCGGGAGGAGCCGTGCGGCGCTCGCGCGCCTCGGCCGGCGCGCCGGCCGCCGCCGCCGCGACGCCGCCGGCGGCGATGAGCTTCAGAGCGGATCGGCGATCGACGGGCATCTCAGGCCTCCTTGTCCTTCCTGCCGGGGGCGGGCCTGTCGGGCTCCTCGCCGCCCAGCTTCTTGGAAGCCATCCACCCCGCGCCCACGAGCGCGCCCGCCACGAGGCCGGCCACGCCCGTCGCCACGGCGCCCGCGTGCCCCTGCGCCGCCTTGATCGGGGGGTAGGTGGACGGAGGCGTCACCATGTCGAGGGGCACCGTCTCGTGCAGCGCCATCCGGAACCCGATCTTCTGCTCCGTGCAGCCGAAGCAGGGGTGCCCGACCCCGATCGGCCACGCGTTCGGCGTCTCGCCGAAAGACCGGATCGAGCAGTTCGCGTGGGTCGCCGGGCCCTTGCAGCCGGTCTTGTACAGGCACCAGCCCTGCTTGTGCCCCTCGTCGCCGAACTTCTGGACGAAGCGGCCCGCGTCGAAGTGCGCGCGGCGCGGGCAGTCTTCGTGGATCACCCGCTTGTAGGCGAACATCGGCCGGCCCAGCTCGTCGAGCGCGGGCAGCGTGCCCAGCGCCACGTACTGCAGGGCGACGCCGAGGAAGTTGTAGGGGTTCGAGGGGCAGCCGGGCAGGGTGACCACGGTCTTCCCCTTGAGCACCATCGGCGCGCCGGTCGCGCCGGTCGGGTTGGGATCCGCGGAGGGGATGCCGCCCCAGGAGGCGCACGAGCCGATCGCGATGATGGCTCCGGCCTTGTCAGCGACCTCGTTGACGATCTCGAGCGCCGTCCGGCCGCCGATCTTGCAGTAGATCCCGTTGTCCTTGACCGGGATGGCGCCCTCGATGACGCAGATGTACTTGCCCGCGGCCTGCTCCATCGTGTCCTTCAGGCACTTCTCGGCCTGGTAGCCGGACGCAGCGAGCAGCGTCTCGTGGTAATCGAGCGAGACCAGGTCGAGGATCAGCTCGGCGATTCCGGGGTGGGAGGTCCTCAGGAGCGACTCGGTGCATCCCGTGCACTCCTGGAAGTGGAGCCAGATGACGGAGGGCTTGAGCCCCTTCTCTGCCGCCTCGACCAGCTTCATGGCTGCCGTCCCGGTGATTCCCACCGAGGCAGCGGCCATGGTGACGATCCGGACGAAATCGCGCCGGTCGATGCCGCTCTTCTGGGTCGGATCCAATGTCCCTTGGCGGGTTACCCCACGGTCCATGAGTGCCTCCTGCTGGCCAGCAGACGGCCGATCAATGCTGGGGCCGTCGATCGTTGGCGAACCTGCTTTCCGTCAGTCGCGACTCCCTGCGCGGTTTCTCCCGGAGCGTCCTCACTCCCGGAGCGTTCCTCGGCACCTCCGCGCACACAACTTCCTCCCCGCTCCGTTGCGGCGCGCAAGTGCAAGAGTTGATCCACGAAATGGAGAAGAAAGCGAAGAGCGACGCGCGAATCGGTCCACGATCCGAACGTTGCACGGCGTTTTGCGATTGTCGCCTGACGAAAATCGGAGATTCTGCGAGTCCGACTGACAGGGGCAAAGCGGTTGCTCCGAAGGGGCTTTCTGTATTCACAGAAACGGCTCGAATCACCCTCGCCCCCCTGCGAAAAATTCTGCGCAGCCCCCGGATCGCCGCGATTCCCTTACGCAACTCTTGCGGATGGCACTGCCCGCCAGAGGGCGCCATCGCGTTCCCCTTCGCGTCCTGGTTGTGAAATCTTTCACAACTCCTCGAACAAGTCAAGCGAGGAAGCGCGCCGATATGCGGACACAATCGCTCCAGGAAACGCCGTGCCCGCGGGCCTCGGAAATCACCGCCGCTGCCCTCTCCGCGCCTCGCCCGATCACCGACCGCGAGCGAGCGCGGAGCAGCCATGGACCCTGCCCGGCCGGAGCGTAGACTAAGAATGGAATACGGGGAGAACGCGGATGCCCCCCAGGCCGAACGACCCGGCGGTTGAAACGCTCGACCACGCGCTGAAGCGCCGCGCCGGCGCAGCGCAGTCTGTGCGAGACGCTGAACGCGGGCAAGGTCCGCTGCGTCGCGTGCGGGCACCGCTGCGTCGTGGGGGACGGCCTGGAGGGGATCTGCCGCGTCCGCTTCAACCGGGGCGGGGTCCTGTACGCACCCCGGGGCTACGTCGCCGGACTGGCCGTGGATCCGATCGAGAAGAAGCCGTTCTACCACGTCCTGCCCGGCGAGAACGCCCTGTCCTTCGGCATGCTCGGCTGCGATTACCATTGCAGCTTCTGCCAGAACTGGCTGACCTCCCAGGTTCTGCGCGACAGCGCGGCGCTCGAGGGACCCAGGGACGTGAGCGCCGCGGAGCTCGTCGCGGCGGGCCTCCACCACCGGTCCCCTCTCATGGTCAGCACGTACAACGAGCCGCTGATCACGAGCGAGTGGGCCGTCGAGGTCTTCCAGCTGGCGCGGCGCGAGGGGATCCTCTGCGGGTACGTTTCCAACGGCAACGCGACGCCGGAGGTCCTCGACTACCTGCGCCCCTGGGTCGACCTCTACAAGGTCGATCTGAAGAGTTTCCGCGAGTCCTCCTACCGCGAGGTGGGGGGCCGGCTCGACCGGGTCCTCGACACGATCCGCTCTCTCCACGGGATGGGGTTCTGGGTCGAGATCGTGACGCTCCTGATCCCCGGCTACAACGACTCAGCGGAGGAGCTGCGCGACCTGACGGGGTTCCTCGCCTCGGTGTCGCCGGACATTCCCTGGCACGTGACCGCCTTCCACCGCGACTACAAGCTGACAGGGCCCGCCAACACCACGGCCGCGGACCTCCTGCGCGCCGCCGCCGTCGGAAAAGAGTCGGGTCTGCGGTTCGTCTACGCGGGAAACCTCCCCGGCCGCGTCGGAGAGTGGGAAGCCACACGGTGCCCTGGCTGCGGCGAGCTTCTCGTCGAACGGTCGGGCTACACGATCCTGCAGTACAGGGTCACGCCCGGGGGGACCTGCCCCTCCTGCGCCCGGAGGATCCCGGGCGTCTGGAGAGCGGAGCCCCGCGGCGCGGAGCCCGAGGCACCGGGCTCCGGGCGGCCCCTGTTCCCGCCCCCCGTGATCGTTCCGGCCAAGGGGGCGACGTAACTTCGAGCGTGACGGCGCGGAACCGATCGCGGCCCGGGCGGGGTTCAGGCGAGGTCGAAGAGGAGGATCTCCGCGCCTTCTGCGGAGCGGATGGCGAGGCTGGCCTCGTCGCTGATGGCGGCTCCGTCCCCTTCCTCCAGCGCGACGCTGTTCACCTCGACACCGCCCACGGCCACCTGCACCCAGCCGTGACGCCCGGCGCCGAGGGAGTGGGTCACGGAGTCGCCCGCCGCGAGCCGCCCGACGTAGAGCCGGACATCCTGGTGGACCGACAGGGCCCCCTCCTTTCCCTCGCGGTCCACGACCAGCCTCAGGCGCCCCTGCAGCTCGGAGGGCGGGAACGCCTTCTGTTCGTACTCCGGCTTCAGGCCGGCTCGCTCGGGGAGAATCCAGATCTGCAGCAGTCGCGTTGCTGCCGCGGGGGAAGGGTTGTGCTCGCTGTGCAGGACGCCCGTTCCGGCGCTCATGCGCTGCACCTCGCCCGGCCGGATCACGGAGCCGGTTCCCATGCTGTCCCTGTGCTGCAGCGCCCCGTCGATCACCCAGGTGATGATCTCCATGTCCCGGTGCGGGTGGGTCCCGAAGCCGGTTCCCGGAGCCACGATGTCGTCATTGATGACCCGCAGCGCCCGGAAGCCCAGCTGCTCCGGGTCGTAGTACTCGCCGAACGAGAAGGTGTGCCAGCTTTCGAGCCAGTCGAAGCGGGTCTTCCCCCGCTCCTGCGCCGCCCTGCGTCGGATCATCTCTCGCCTCTCCCGCGGCCCGGAAGGCCGCATTCGTGAAAAAAGGAGATCGATGATCAGGCGGGATCGCGGATTCGTCAAACGACGCGGGCGGGCCCCGGTCGGGTCCCGCCCCGCGTCGGCCCGGGAGGCCGGGGGCGCCGTCCCCACCCATGCCGGGTGCGTCCGGCTTCAGTTCGGCCGGGGAATCTGGGCGCCGAAATCGACTCCGCGCTCCAGGTCGGCCTTCAGCCCCGGATCGAGCTCGATTCCCAGCTCCTTCGCCTTCGCGGCGATCTGGCGGGCGTCCTCCTTCTTCCCCATCAGCCAGTAACCGACGACCAGGTTCTGGTAGGCGGGCGCGAACTCGCGGTCCTTGGCGAGGCACGACTGCCACGAGTCGACCGCCTCCGGGAGCCGGTTGAGGTGGAAGAGGGCATTGCCGATGTAGAAATCGATGTAGGCCGGCGGCTGGTCGCTCATGACCTGGTGGGGAGGAGGCATCCGCTCCAGGCGGTCGATCGCAGCCTCGATCCTGGTGATCCTCAGGGGGGGCGCGTTGTACTTCCGCTCCTTCGTGAGTTCGTCCTCCAGGGCCGTGATCTCCGCCCGGGAGTTCCCGAAGTCACGCGACCGGATCTCGATGAGGGTCCGCGCCAGCTCCGCGTACTGATCCCGGGCCAGGCGGTACTCCCGCAGGGCCTCCTCGTAGCGGCGCTCGGAAAGGGCGAGGTGTCCCAGCCCCATGTGCGCCGGGGAGAAGTCCGGGATGATCTCGAGCGCCCTGTTCAGGGACTCGCGGGCCCGCTTCACGTTCCCCGCCTTCAGCGCGGATTCCGCGTGCAGGCAGTAGCTGACGGCCTGCTGGAGCTGGCCCTTCGACGGGACTGCGACCGAGGCCGAGGTGGCCCAGGCCGGACCTCCCGCGAGGGAGGCGACGAGGACGGCCAGGGCTGAATAGAGCAGGCGGTGACGCATGGCGCACCTCCCGGGGCTGGTTTCACCTCTAAGGTACCGCTCCGACGCGGGCCGCCGCAATCGTTCCGCCCCGGCGGGGCTGCGGATGAACCGCACCGGCCGGGGTGCGGTACACTTCCTTCGTGGCCGATACGTCATCCTCGTCGTGCGCCGTCACCCAGGGGATCCGCGTGGAAGTCCGTTCGCGGTACCTGCCCGAGCGGTCCCAGCCCGACCAGAAGCAGTACCTTTTCGCCTACGCCGTGCGGATCACCAACGAAAGCAACCGGACGGTCCAGCTCGTCAGCCGCCACTGGATCATCACCGACGCCGAGGGCCGCGTCGAAGAGGTCCGCGGCAAGGGAGTCGTCGGGGAGCAGCCGGTCCTCGAGCCCGGAACGTCCTTCGAATACACCTCCGGCTGTCCCCTGGGCACGCCGTTCGGCACGATGCACGGGACCTACCAGATGACGAGCGCCCTCGGAGACACCTTCAACATCGAGATCGCCCCGTTCGCCCTCAGCGAACCTTTCGCCATCAACTGATCAGAGGCCCACGACGATGAACGACGCGCGCCCCCGCGTGGATGCCGCCAAGCACTTCCCGCAGACCGCCGCCCTTCCCCTGGCCGAAAGAGCGCGCTGTCCGGGCTCGCCCGCGGGCTCGTCGGCTCGGAGATCCTCAAGATCGCGGGCGAGATCCGCGCCCTGCAGGCCTCGGGCCGCTCGATCTGCAATCTCACCGTGGGCGATTTCTCGCCCTCGGAATTCCGCGTGCCCGCGGCCCTCGAGCGGGAGATCGCCGGCGCGCTCTCCTCGGGCCAGACCAACTATCCGCCCTCGGACGGGGTCCTCGAGCTGCGCCGCGAAGTGCTCCGCTTCTACGAGCGCACTGCTCGGCCTTTCCTACCCGCTCGAGTCGGTGATGATCGCCGGCGGCTCCCGGCCAGTGATCTACGCGACGTTCAAGGCGATCCTCGATCCGGGCGAGAAGGTCCTCTACGCCGTCCCCTCCTGGAACAACAACCACTACGCGTTCCTGTCGGGAGCGCGGGCCGTGGAGCTGGTCGTGGGCCCCGAGAGCGGTTTCCTGCCGACCGCTGCGGCGATCGCTCCGCTGCTTCCCGGCGTCCGCCTCATCTGCGCGAACTCGCCCCTCAACCCGTGCGGAACCGTCATGGCCCGCGACGAGGTCCGCGCCCTGGGCGAGCTGGTGGTGGCGGAGAACCGCCGGCGCGCCGCGGCCGGCGAGCGCCCGGTCTTCATCATGTGGGACCAGGTCTACTGGATGCTCACCTTCGGGGAAGCGCGCCACCACACGCCGCCCGAGCTGGTGCCCGAGGCCGCGGCGTGGACCATCTTCGTCGACGGCATCTCGAAGGCCTTCGCCGCGACCGGCCTGCGGGTCGGGTGGGCGCGTGGCGCCCCCCTACGTGACGGCCCGCATGCGGGACATCCTCGGCCACATCGGCGCCTGGGCGCCGCGCCCCGAGCAGGTGGCCACGGCCCGGTTCCTCGCCGACGACGCCGCGATGAAGACCTTCCACGAGACGATGATCCTCGGCCTGCGCGAGCGCCTCGACCTGCTTCACGCGGGATTCCAGGAGATGGCGCGCGCCGGTCTGCCGGTGGCGAGCCTCGCTCCGCAGGGGGCGATCTACCTGTCCGCCCGCTTCGACCTCGCCGGGAAGTCCCATGGCGGAACGCCGCTCCGGACGAACGAGGAGATCCGCCGGCTCCTTCTCGAGGAGGCCGGCTTCGCCGTCGTGCCATTCCAGGCGTTCGGTCTTCGCGAGGAGACGGGTGGATGCGCCTGTCGGTCGGCGCGGCCTCCCCGTCGGAGATCCGCGAGGGGCTCGCCCGCGTGCGCAGGCTCCTCGCCACGATCAGCTAGCGGCGTCGATCTCGAGCGTGAAGGCCGCGATCCCGTCCAGCGGCCCGTCGAATGTCACGTGCACCTCGAAATCGTCGTCGTCCTCCTCCTCGCAAGAGTCCTCGCCGCGCGCGGTGGCCAGGACGCGGCCGTCGCTTCCCGTGAAGGTGACCTTGAGCGCCACGCGGCGCTCCCGGCTGGTGGGGTTGGAGAGGTGCACGACGACCGAGAGCGTCGCGCTCTGCTTCTTCGCGCCCTCCGCCGCGACCGGGGCGGCCCTTCCGGCTTCGCGCCCTCCGGCTTCGCGCCTTCCGCTTCGCCCCCTCCGGCGCGACCGGGGTGGCGCCTCTCCTGCTTCGCGCGCTCCACCGGGACGACGGCGGCGTCGGCCTTCACCCAGTCCACGCGCAGCGGACCCGCCTGCCCCTTGACCTCCTGCGTGCGGCCCCGCTCGAAATCGAACCGCTTCGAGAACGCGGGCCTGGGCGGGGCCGGCGCCTTCGCCGGGGCCGCCGGGCGCCCGGCGGCGAAGGGCCCGGGGAGAACCAGCGCCGCCGTCGCGGCCACCATCGCGGCCGCCGCACGCTCATCGCCTTCCGGAACATCCCTGCCGGGTCGATCATCCGCGCCTCCCTCGGATCCTCCCGGAGCGCGGGGACCTTCCCCCGGCCGGGCTCTCCGTCATCATAGGGCCGGGAGCCGCTCCGGCTCACAGCGGCCCCGGTCCCGGGGCATCTGTCATAATGACGCCGGCGTAGAGGACCGTCCGATGGCGAAACAGAAGCGCACCGCCTCCGTGCAAGCCGAGGCGCTCGAGAGGATCCTGGCCGTCACGCGGCGGCTCGCGGCGCCGTTCGAGCTGGAGACGATGCTCTCCGAGGTGGTGGAGGCGGCGCGGGCCGTCCTTAGGGCCGAGCGCGGGACCGTGTTCCTGTACGACCCCGCCACGCGCGAGCTGTTCTCCAAGGTCGCGACCGGGACCGGGGAGATCCGCTTCCCCGCCGACCGCGGCATCGCGGGCGAATGCGCCCAGTCCCGCGCCCTCGTGAACGTCCCCGACTGCTACGCCGACGCGCGGTTCAATCCCGAGGTGGACCGCAGGACCGGCTACCGGACGCGGTGCCTGCTGACCGTTCCCCTGGTGGGCCACGACGACTCGCTCGTGGGCGTCCTGCAGGTGCTGAACAAGGAGGGGGGCGTCTTCACCGCCGAGGACGAGGGGGTGGCCACGGCGCTCGCGGCCCAGTGCGCCGTGGCGCTGCAGCGCGTGCGCCTGCTCGAGGACCTTCTCGTCAAGCAGAAGATGGAGCGCGAGCTCGCGGTGGCGCGGGAGATCCAGATGCGCGTCCTGCCGCAGCAGATGCCCTCCGTCCCCGGCTACGACATCGACGGGTGGAGCAGGCCGGCGGACGAGACCGGGGGCGACATCTTCGACGGCATTCCCGCTGCCCGACCAGCGCGTGATGCTCCTGCTGGGCGACGCCACGGGGCACGGCATCGGGCCCGCCCTGAGCGTGACGCAGGTGCGCGCCATGCTGCGGGTCGCGGTGCGGCTGGGGGCGGGGATCGACGCGGCCTACACGCAGATCAACGCGCAGCTGACCGACGACCTCTCCGACAACCGCTTCGTCACGGTGTTCCTTGGCGAGCTCGACGCGTCATCGCACCGGCTCCCTACCATTCCGGAGGGCAGGGCCCCCTTCTCCACTTCCACGCGGCGAGCGGCGAATGCGAGCTGCTGACCGCCACCACCTTCGCGATGGGGATGATCTCGGGCATCCCCCTGAAGCCGCCGAAGGTCTTCGAGCTGGCGCCGGGCGACATCGTGGCCCTGATCACGGACGGGATCTTCGAGTACGCGAACCGGTCCTCCGAGCTGTTCGGCGAGGAGCGGACCGCCGCCATCATCCGGGAGCACGGCAGCGAGCCGATGGCGGCGCTCCGCGAGCGGATCGTGAGCTCCGTCGCGGAGTTCGCCGACGGCGCGCCCCAGGGGGACGACATGACGATCGTCCTCGTCCGCCGGCTTCCCGCTCAGTAGGAGCTGACCGGCGGCAGCGCCCTGGCGGCGTCCATCCAGCGCTTCACCGAGGGCCGCGCCAGGACCGACTCCATGTAGGCCGCCGCCCTCGGGAACTTCCCGGTCGGCACGCCGAACGCCGCGAGCCTCCAGACCGCGGGGGCATACATCGCGTCCACCGCCCCGAACCCTCCGAAGAGGAACGGCCCCGGGTCGGTCTTTCGCCGCGAGCGCGCTTTCCCAGTACCCGAGCATCTCCTCCGCCTCGGCCAGCGCGTCGGGGGCGGCGGCCGGCGGGCGCGGGAGGAAGCACAGGTTGAACGACATCACCTCGCGCACCCGCCCGAACCCCGAGTGCATCGCGGCCGCGAGCCAGCGCGCGTGCGCGCGCTTCGCGGGGTCGGAGGGCCAGAGGGCCGGGTGGGCCGGCGCGGGGAACGTCTCCTCGAGGTACTCGATGATCGCGAGGGAATCGGGGATGACGAGCGGCGGGGCCCCCTCGCGCGCGTGGTGAAGAACGGGGACCTTTCCCGTCGGGCCGATCTCCCGCCGGCGCCGGCGATCCTTGTCCTCGCGCAGGGAGATCGTCCTCTCCTCGAACGGGATCCCCTTTTCGGCGAGCGCCAGCCAGGGCCGCATCGACCAGGAAGAGATGTTCTTTTCGCCCACGTACAGGATCAGCGTGTCGCCCATGGGGACCTCCGGCCCCGATGATACACGGGCGGGGAGCGGCGCGCGCGGAGAGCCGCGCCCCGGGCGCCGTCCCCGGCCGGGAGCGAACTCGGCGGTTCCCGCCGGGGGCCTACCTCTCGAGGATCAGCGTGACGCGGAGGGTCCGCGGAGAGGCCCCGGTGTTGTCGAAGACGAGCAACCCCTCGACGCCGACCGGCTCGAACATCACGATCGACGCGGGCGCTCCCGAAACCGGGATCTCCTCGATCTTCTCGGCCGCGAACGGAGTGGGCAGGGGCCTGATCTTCTCGCCGGCAGGCGGAAGACCGTTCTCGCAGGCGGGAGCGCCCGGCTCTCTCCGGCACGGATCGAAGTACGCGTCGTCGGAATTGAAGCGGACGTACCAGTTCGCCAGGACCGGCAGCGCGGCCGGCGTCTTCGGGAAGATCTGCGTCACCTGGAGCCGGGCGCGGTGCTTCGACCCGAGAGGAAAAGGGCCCATCGTCTTCTTCTCGGATGTCCCGATGTCGATCTCGGAGCTGTAGGTCATCGTCGCATCGGTCTCGACCACCTCGATCGGCGATCCTCCGCGCTCGACGCTCACTTTCTGGACGGTCGGCAGATTGTTCACGCTGACGCTCGCCCCCTCGATCCTGCAGACGCAGTCGTCCGCGAGGACCGGGGACGGGCCGAGCGGAGAGCCCGCTCCGCCCGCCACGAGCACGACCGCAACAGCCACCGCCTGGATTCGTCGCATCTTCAGCCTCCTCTACTTCGAGTGACCCTTCGCCTTGCCCTGCCCCTTGCCGTGGCTGTTCCCGCCCCCCTCGCCCCCGCCCTGGTCGTCCCCGTCCCTTCCCTTGCCGTTCTTCCCGCCCTTCCAGGGCCGCCCTTTCTTGTCCGCCACGACGGTGTAGACGCTCATGCCCCGGCCGCGCTCCTCGGCCAGGGTGTAGGCCGGGACGGCGCAGAAGCGCTGTCCGAGCTGCACCTGGACCAGGCCGACCACATCGGGATCGGGGATCCACGCGGACCGCCCGTGCTTCTTCCAGTAGCCCCAGGCCTTCCCGTACGGCGGTCCCGGGTCGCGGTCGATGCCCGCGTAGAGCAGGTCGATCGGCACTCCGCATTTCCCGAAGATCAGGGACCAGGAGACGCCCTGGCTGTGCAGCGAGACGATGAAATCGAGCGGGCGCCCCGACTGCTTCGCGAGGAAGAGAGCCACGGGAAGGTCCGACTCGACGGATCGCAGCCTCGGCAGGACAGGCTCGATGACCTGCCTGGGCAGCGCCGCGTCCCCGACGGCGAGATGCAGGAAATACTGCGAGTCGTTCGTGACGCGCGCCATGTCGAAGAGGAAATCCCACCCCGTGGCCGCGCACGCCGGCCCCGCGCCGCAGCCCAGGAGCGCCAGGGCCAGGATCGCGGCGCCGGTCGAGAATCGCTTCATGACGTCCTCCTTCATTCCTCCCCCCGGTTCAGTAAAAGGCCTCGTGCCCCCGCGGTCAAGGAGGAGCCGGGCCGACCGCGGCGCGGGACCGGGCCGGCGGCGAGGCTCCCCGCACGACCCGGGTTACGATTCCCTCGGCGGCCGTTCCGTTTCCCCGGAGCGCCGCCCCTCCGGAGGGGATCCCATGAACAGCCTGTTGCTGACCGGCGCCCGCGTGCTCGACCCGCTCGGCGAGCGGTGGCTCGAGGGGGTGTCGGTCCTGATCGAGGGAGACCGCATCGCGAAGCTCCTGCCCGACGAGGGACACTGGAGCGGCCCGGAAGGCGCGGGGGGGGGCCGGGGCGGCGGCGAAAGCCCGGGGCCGGTTCCAGCGCGCGCCGGCGGGACGGGCTCCGGCGCGTCGCACGCGCCCCGCCTCGACCTCGCCGGATTGCACCTCCTGCCCGGCCTGATCGATCTGCACTCGCACCTCCTGCTGCACCCCTACGACGAAGCCTCCTGGGAGGACCAGGTGCTGCGCGAATCGCTCGAGGCGCGCACCGTGCGGGCCGTCGCGGCGGCGCGCGCGACGCTCGAGGCCGGCTTCACGACCCTGCGCGACCTCGGCACCGAGGGCGCGGCGTTCGCCGACGCCGCCCTGCGCGACGCCATCGCGGGAGGGATCGTGCCGGGCCCGCGGCTGTTCGTCGCCACGCGCGCGATCGTGGCGACCGGCTGCTACGGCCCGTTCGGCCTCGATGCCCGGTGGCGGGCGCCCAGGGGAGCCCAGGTGGCGGACGGTGCGGACGGCGTGCGCCGCGCCGCGCGCGAGCAGATCGCCGCGGGAGCGGACTGGGTGAAGGTCTACGCTGACTACAGGCGCGGCAAGGATGCGCCGCCGACCCCGAGCTTCTCCCTGCCCGAGCTGGAGGCCCTCGTGGACGAGGCCCGTTCTGCCGGGGTTCCCGTCGCGGCCCACGCCTCGACCGGGGAAGGGATGCGGCGCGCGGTCCTGGCGGGGGTGAACACCGTCGAGCATGGGTACGGCGCCACCGACGAGGTCCTGGCGCTCATGCGCGAGCGGGGCGTCGCGCTCTGCCCGACGCTCGCCGCCGTTGAGGCGATCGCCTCCCACTCGGGCTGGAAGCCGGGCGACCCGGAGCCCCCCCGCATGCGCGAAGCGCGCGAGGCGTTCGGCCGGGCGCTCCGGTCCGGCGTCACGATCGCCTGCGGGAGCGATGCCGGCGTGTTCCGCCACGGCGCCAACTCGAGGGAGCTCGAGCTGATGGTGGACCACGGCATGACGGCGGCGCAGGCCCTGCGAGCGGCCACATCCACGGCCGCCTCCGTCCTGGGGAAGACGGGCGCTCTCGGCGTCATCGCGGAGGAGTCGCTGGCGGACCTGGTCGCGGTCCGGGCCGACCCGCTGCGCGATATCCGCGCGCTCCGGTCTCCGCTGGTGGTGATCAAGGGAGGAGTCCCGGCGCGCGGGCCCGCCGCCGCTGCCTGACCGCGCCCCGGCCGGGCGCTCCCGGGATGGGCCGGCGGGGCCCTGCCCGGGCGCCACCCGGACGGGGCACGGCGCGCCCTGAACGTCGGGGCAGCGGCACGCTGCCGCGCACCCCGGACCGCCTGCCGCCGTCGAGGCCCTAGTAGGTGGCGATCGTTCCCGCCGCCTCGTTCGCCGCGCGCCGCTCGAGAGCGTAGCGCTGGACCGCGCGGAACAGGCCCTCGCCGTCCAGGCCCATCTCCTGGAGGACCCGCTCGGGGGCGCCGCTTCCCGGGTAGTGTCCCTTCATGAACGGATGGATGGTACCCACCCGGCCCTTCTCGGAGCGGATCCACCGGTGCATGGTCGGCAGCGTGAAGCCCGTGATGCCGATCGCTTCATGCGCCCGCTCCTCCGGCCAGATCCGGAGCTGCTCGTCGCGGGGGAGCATGTCGAACAGCTCGGCGCTCGCAACGTAGTAGACGTTCAGGTCGAGCCCCTCCGCGAGGAGCCTCGGCAGCGCCCCCTCCAGGAACGCGTAGGCCACGCCGCTCTCCTGCAGCACGACCGTCCCGTCCCCCTTCCCCCTCGCGGCGCGCAGCAGGTAGAGGCCCCCCGTAGCCGCGGCGGCGGGAGCGAAGCCCAGCCGCGCGCGATCGAGGATCTTCTCGTTGGGGCGCGTCACGAACACAGCGATCGTGGCGGGGCGCTTCGCGAGCGCCGCGCTCAGCAGCGGCCAGATTTCCTGGGGATCCCAGGGAGTCAGCGTGATCGCCGTTCCGGCCGGGAAGTTCTCCTGCAGGAGCTGGAGCGCCTGCGGATCGGCGTGCGTCGGCCCGTCCTCGCCCGTCTTCAGGCCGGCGTGGGCGCAGACGAGGATCATCGGGTGGTACGGCTCGGAGGAGCGGGCGTGCCGGGCCTGGCTGCCGATCGCGTGCAGGCGCGCGGCGATGTGGCCGAGCGGCGCGAGGAAGGCGCCGTACGGACGAGCCCACGCCCAGGTGGCGCCCCCAGGTCGAGAGCCCCGCGAGGATTCCCGACATGGCGTCCTCGCAGATGCCGCCCGTTGCCAGCAGGCGCGCGCCCGGATTCGTCGCTGCGTTCCAGAATCCCGCGGGGAAGCCGCCTGCGGCGGTGCTCACGCTGGTCGACCCGAGCAGGTCGGCCGACGCGATGAGAAGCGCGCCCTGGCTCGCGCGGTTGAGGTACTCAAGGGCGCGGCCCAGCTCGCCGCGCAGCGTGGTGCTACCGCCCGGCGTCAGGGCGAGCTCCTCGGGGACGGCGCTTCCCTGCCGCCCGACGACCTCGAACACGGTTTCAAGGCGCGGCGCCAGCGCACGCGGCTTGCGGGAACGCGCGTCGAGCCGCGAGCGGGCGGCGCGCAGCCGTCCGGCAAGGGCGTCGATCACGGGCCGCTGCTTTTCCATGGTCCGGCGGACCACCGTGAGCGCCTCCCAGAAGCACTCCTCGAGCACCGCGTCGCCGCCCAGCCCGGCGCAGCGCATGGTGTTCTCCTCGCAGGTCGGGAGCGTCGTCTTCGGCTCTCCCGTCAGCTCGGCGAGCGCCTGGTAGAACCCGTCGGAGCAGAGCTTGTGGCCTGCCCCGTGCGAAGCGCGCCCCTCGATCCCGTACTTCCATCCCTTGACGGTCCTGTACACGATCGCCGTCGGCAGGCCGTTCTCGAGCGATGCGGCGGCGCGCTGCGCCCCGATCACCTGCTGCACGTCCTTTCCGTCCGGCACGTACACGACGTTCCAGTCGTGCAGGTACGCGAGCTCGGCGGGATTCCACTGAACGTAGTCGCCCGGCGTCCCGCCTTCCCGGCAGACGTGGTTGCTGTCGATCGACGCCTGGTTCCAGTCCACGTGCATGACGACGTTGTCGAGCCCCGCCGCGGAGGCCGCCGCGAGCGCCTCGGCGACGCGGCCGGGAGTGAGGCCTCCCTCGCCCTCCACGATGTGCACGCGCGGCGCGTCCTTGCCGAAGTAGTCCCTGGCGCCGATCGCCAGGCCGATCGACGACGCCACGCCCACGCCCGATGCCCCGGTCGAGAGCCGGACGAACGGGGTCGCCGGCGTGGGGTGCCCGTCGAGGGCCTTCGACCCGAACTCCTTGAACAGCGCCGTCTGGTTCACGGGGTTGCGCCGGAAGCCGAGCAGGTCCTCGAGGCGGAGCTGCATCCTGGGGTCGTGCGGGAGCAGGTCGGGCGCGCCGATCCTCACCGTCTCGTTGCGCAGCGCCCACATGGCGTACAGGCCCAGGGCCTTGTGTCCCGCGGCGTACGAGATCATGTCCGCGTCCTCGCGGTCGGGATGCGTGATGTCGTAGTCCATCGCGTCGAAGAGGATTCCCGCGACGAACCTGCCGGAGGAGATCGAGCCGCCCGGGTGGCCCGAGGTGGGGACGTAGTTGTACATGAGGGCGCACAGCGACCGGTAGATCAGGTCGAGCGCTTCGAACTGGGCCGCCTCGTCCCGGCTCAGCGGGGGCTGGCCCGTGACGTCCGCCATGTCGATGTAGCTCGCGCGCCTGGTTCCGAAGGGTGTCTTCATTGTGCCTTTCTCCACTCGTTCCGGTCCGTCGGGGCGGGAAACAGGGGCGGCGGGGGTTCAACCGCCCCGCCGGCCGGCTGAAAGGAGCCCCGCCCCCCGTGCCGCAGGCTTTGCACCGGGGGCCCCGGCGCCGCGCGGCGCGGCGATTCTTTTGCGCTCCCGGCCAACCGGCCCGCCGGGCACGTTCACGCCCGGCCACCACCTGGGAGCCGCGCGGCGGCATCCCGTCCCCATTTCATGTTGGCGAAGCATGAATCAGGCCAGCAATTCCCGTGCGCGGGTCCGGTTTTTGCTGTACAGATTCACCGGCCGGCCCGACCGGCCACCTGGAGGCACCATGGAGGACGACCGCACGCGCGCGTTCCGCAAGTCGACCAGCAGCAACGAACCCGATCCCGCGGACGCCGCCCGCGCCGCGGCCCAGCCCGAGTGGCACGGGACGGGCCTCTGCACGATCGCCCAGGCCGATGGCGTCCCCTGCGTCGAAGCGGGCCGCTCGTGCGACATCTGCGCGCGCGCATCGAAGGAGCTCGCTGCCCGGCGGAGCCGGGCCCCAGCCGGCGCGCGAGGAAGGAAAGAGCCGGGAGGACGACAAGCCCGAAGGCCCCTTCCTGCTCGAGCGCGCCGGACTCTGATCGCGTCGCCCGCCGCGCCTTGCCTCTCTCGCCCCGGCGAACCTATCGTTTCCGGGGCCTTGCGTTGACATGCTGGATTCGAAAGTCCTATAGTCCCGCCGATGACCTCGGTGTCGGAATTCAGTCCACGAATTCGAGGAGGAGCCATGAAAGCTTACAGGCTGTTTGCGGTGTTGGCGGTCGTGTGCTGCTTCGCCGGCGCGGCCTACGCCGCCGACGAAGCGAACGTGCTGCGGGGAGACATCCTCTACAGCTTCCCGACCGGCCAGATCACCGTCTCGGGGGCACAGGTCGAGGCGGACAACACCTTCGGCGTGGATATCTCCTACGAGCGCCGGCTGACCGACATCGTCGGCCTTCAGTTCGGCGCGGGCTGGGCCGACTACGACATCAACGCGAAGGGATCGGGCATCGACGAGAAGGTCGCGAGCGTCTCCGTCATTCCGGCCTACGCGGGAATCCTCTTCCACCCCCTCGGGCGCGGCAAGACTGTCGACTGGTACATCGGACCGCAGTTCGCCTACATGAACTACGGCGACGTGGATGCCGAGGAGGGCGGCAAGGCCGCGGTGGACGACGACTTCACCTGGGCGATGCGCACGGGCGTCGACGTCATGTTCGGGGACGGCAAGATCGGCCTGAACCTCGACATCCAGTACTACCAGACCAGCGCCGTCAATGCCCTGAAGTACTACGACTCGAACGGGGACTACCGGACGAAGAGCATCGTCATCAACCCGTACAACCTGAACGTCGGCGTCGTCTTCCGCTTCTAGGCGCCGGTCCCACCGGTCCAACGAGAAGAAACGAGGGTGGCTTCCCCAGGGAAGCCACCCTTTTTTTGTCAGTCCCCCGTGCCCAGCTCTTCGAGGTAGGCCCGCTGGATCAGCTCGGTCTCCTTCTCCTCGTGCCGCGCGAGGTGGCTCAGGACATCGAGGACCCATTTCCTGAGATCCGGCCCCTGGGGCGCCGCCGGTCCCGAGTGGAGCAGGGTGGCCGCGTACAGATCCTTGAGCTCCCGCAGGATCCTGCCGTGCTCCCCCTTGAGCGATTCCGACCGGTCGGCGATGTGCGGCTGCAGCTCGGCGAACACCTCGGCGAGGCCCGCCCGCTCCTCCTGGGCGAAATGCAGGATCAGGCGGTCGCGCAGCTCCAGGACCCGGTCGGAGACCTTCTCCCAGTAGCGCGCCGCGTCCCCCTCGCCCGGCGCTTTCCTTCAGCAGCTGCCGGAGCTCCTTCGTCAGCCCGCGCAGCTCCCTGTGCTCGAGTTCGGTCTGCCTGAACGGCGAGGCGGTCCCGGCCATGGATGGTCCTCCGGTTCATCGCGCGGGAGGCGCTTCCCCCGCGCGGCGCCGCTAGTTTACCTCGCGCCGCGCGGCGTGACGGCGCCCTCCGCGGGCCGTGGCGCCGGGCGCCCCCCTGCAGGTCGCCGGCCCGGTCCCCCGCGGGGGTGGTCCTCTGTTTGAGGCCGGGGGGCGTTTTGACTATGGGGGAGAGTGTACTAAGATCCGGCGTCAAGGTGAGCGCGGTTCCTAGATGGAGGGTAACCCTGTGAAGAAATATACCGTCGCGTTGTCGCTTCTGCTTCTGATCTTCTGCTCCCATTTCGCCATGGCTGGCGGGGGAGAGAAGGGGGACTTCGAGCTCGGGGTGTACGGAGGCGGCGCCCTCCTCGACGACTACCTCGGCCTGAACCCGAAAGACTCCGGGCTGGTGGGCGCCCGCTTCGGGTACTTCTTCACTCCCAGGCTGAGCCTCGAAGTGTCCTACCAGAAGATCTTCTCGAAGACCCAGGTGATCCCGGCCACGATTCCCGAGCTGGATCTCGCCGGGCTCGAGAACATCGACCTGGACATCAACTCCGCCCGGCTGAACCTGCTGTGGAACTTCCGGCAGTGCAAAAAGATCCGCCCGTTCGTGACACTCGGCGCGGGCTACGAGGAAGTGCAGCCCAAGGACTTCGACAGCAACACCGACCTCGGCTTCAACATCGGAGGCGGCGCCCGGTTCTTCGTCGTCGACTGGTTCGCCGTCCGCCTCGACGGGCGGATCGTGGCGACCGACTTCAGCCAGGGCCAGCTCTCCGACTGGCAGAACAACATCGAGGTCGGCCTGGGCGCGTCCTTCCTGTTTGGCGCCCCCGTCAAGGACACCGACGGTGACGGCGTGGGCGACTGCAAGGACAAGTGCGACAACACGACGAAGGGCTGCATCGTGGACGAGACGGGCTGCCCGAAGGACACGGACGGCGACGGCGTCTGCGACGGCCTCGACGCCTGCCCCGACACGCCCAAGGGTTGCGCTGTGGATGCGCGCGGCTGCCCGATCGACACGGACGGCGACGGCGTGATCGACTGCAACGACCGGTGCCCGAACACCCCGAAGGGCTGCAAGGTGGACGCGACCGGCTGCCCGATCGACACGCGACGGCGACGGCGTCTGCGACGGCATCGACAAGTGCCCGGACACCCCGAAGGGCTGCAAGGTGGACGCGACCGGCTGCCCGATGGACAGCGACGGTGACGGCGTCTGCGACGGCATCGACAAGTGCCCGGACACGCCGCGCGGCACCAAGGTGGACGCGACCGGCTGCCCGATCCCGGAGCCGAAGCCCCAGCTCTTCCAGGGCAAGCCCGAGATGGTCCTCGAGGGCGTGACCTTCCCGACCGACAAGTGGCAGCTCACCGCCGAGGACAAGACGATCCTCGACAAGGCGGTCACCGAGCTGAAGCAGTACCCCGAAGTGAAGATCGAGGTCCAGGGCCACACGGACTCGACCGACGGCGATCCGTGGAACATGACCCTGTCCCAGCGGCGCGCCGAGTCGGTGATGAAGTACATGGTCGAGCAGGGCGTCCCCGCCAGCCAGCTGACGGCGAAGGGGTACGGCAAGACCCAGCCGATCGCGGACAACAAGACGAAGGAAGGACGCGCGCAGAACCGCCGCTCCGTCCTCCACAAGGTCGACTAGCCTCACCCGACCGCACGCTTTCTCGAGCCCCCGGGGGAAACCCCGGGGGCTTTTTTTGTTCATGGTGGTGCGGAGAGTGTTGTTCGGATGCGGCCGCGCCACATCCGCGCGGCGGGCCCGGGTCGTCCGCCGCCCCGGCTTCACCGTGGTCGGGGGTTCCCGCTGGTCGGAGGTCGCGTGCGACGCCTCGCCCCGGTCCGGGGGAGCCGGCCCAGCAGGGCCCTATTCGGGGGGCCTGCCGTCCGAGTGGAGCGCGTAGCCGACCCCGGCGACCGTGACGAGGTAGCGGGGCGCGGACGGATCCTGCTCGAGCTTGCGCCGGAGGCGATGGACGAGCTGCTTGAGGAGCTGGCGGTCCCCCATCCCCCGGTATCCCCAGACGTGGCTCGTGAGGCGGGAGACGGGGAGCGGGTGCCCCGCGCTGGCGAGCATCAGCTGCAGCAGGCGGAACTCGAGCGCCGTGAGCGACACGGGCGGCCCGCCGCGGACGGAGACGGTCTGCCGCTCGCCGTCGAGCTGCAGGTCGCCCGCCGACATCGGGGAGGGCTTCTCCACGCCGGCCCGCCGCAGGAGCGCGCGCACGCGGGCGAGGAGCGTCCGCGGGCTGAACGGCTTCGTGAGGTAGTCGTCGGCCCCCAGGTCGAGCCCCCGGACCTGGTCCTCCTCGCTCGACCTCACGGTCAGCATCATGACGGGCATCGAGGAAGACGCGGACGAGGCGCGGATCCGCCGCAGGACCTCGAAGCCGTCCACCCGTCGGCAGGTTCGCGTCGAGGACGGCCAGGTCGGGCTTCTCGGACTCGACCAGCGCGAGGGCCGACGGACCGTCCTGCGCCTCGATCACGAGGTAGCCGGCCTGCCGCAGCGCGAAGGCGACGAGGCCGAGCAGCTCCAGATCATCGTCAACGACCAGGATCTTCATCGCGCCCGTTCCCCGGGAGGATCACGCAGATGCGCGTCCCCGGCTTTCCGGCCTCCGCCGCGCCGCCGCCGGCCGCGCGCGCCTCGACCCGTCCCCCGTGCCTTTCGACGATCGACCTCACGATCCAGAGCCCCAGCCCCATGCCGCTCTGCTCGGGCTCGTCCTCGTCGGTCCTGCCGGGCGCCCGCACGAAGCGGTCGAAGACGCTCGAGCCGCGCCCCACGGGGAGGCCGGGCCCCTCGTCCTCGACCCAGAGGACGACCTCGCCCCCTTCCACCGCGCCGCCCACGCTGATCGCGCTCCCGGCGGGGGCGAACTTGTTGGCGTTCGCGAGGAGGTTCACGAAGACCTGCACGAGCCTCGTGGCGTCTCCCGTGACCGGCGGGAGCGGGTAGGGCAGCTCGACCAGCAGGCGCTGGCGGCGCTGCTCGATCAGCGGGCCGGTCAGGGCCGCGGCCTCCTGCACCACCTCGTCGAGCGCCACGGGCCGGCGCCGGATCGAGTCCTGGCCCCCCTCGATCCGGACGCTCTCCAGCAGGTTGTCGATCAGCTGCGCCAGGCGGAGGGTGCCGCGCTCCAGGGAGAGCACGAGCGCGACCACGTCGGGATTGTCCCCCTCCCCCAGGCGGTCGCGGAGCATCTCGATCGAGGCGAGCTGCGCCGAGAGCGGGGTGCGGAACTCGTGGGAGATGTTCGCGATGACGGCGTCGCGCAGGCGGCGGGTCGCCTCGAGCTCCGTCTCGTCGCGCATGACCTGGAACTGCCGCCCTCCCTCGTCGCCCGACGGCGCGGAGGAGGTGATGACGACGCTGCGCACTCCGCCGCCTTGCAGGACCAGCCGCTCGGTGGCGCGGGCGCTCCCCCGGAACCTCGCGTGCAGGATCGGGCACTGGTCCTCGCACGGCCTCGCCCCGCCGGCCGCCTCGGGGTTCAGGACGTCCCCGCAGAACCGTCCCACGGCGGCGGCCGGATCGATCCCCAGCAGCGCCGCCGCCTGGGGGTTGACGTACCGGACGCGCCGCTCGCGGTCGACCGCGAAGACCCCCTCCAGGATCCCGGTGAGCATCGCCTCCGCTTCGTCGTGCCGGCGGTGGAGCTCGGCGGTCAGGCGCATCAGGCGGCCGCGCATCTCCTCCATGGCGGCCCCGAGCATGCCCGTCTCCGCGCCCGGGACGCGCGGGATCGCCGTCGCGAGATCGCCCCGCCCGATCCGGACCGAGGCCTCGGTGAGCGCCTCGAGCGGCCGGGCGAGCCGGCGCGCGACCAGCACGCTCGAGAGCATCGCGAGCAGCACGACGACCGCCGTGACCGCGAGGAGCGACCGGACCAGGGACCGGGTCGAGGATTCCGCCCCGCCGGTCGGGAGGCGCGCTTCCACGACGCCCACGACCCTGCCGTCCGCGTCCCGCAGGGGAATCACGCACACGTAGAGGGCCGCCGCCCGGATCCGCTCGGCGAGCGTCGTCCCCGTCTCCATCGCGCGCGCCCGCAGCGCGACCCGGAACTCCTGCCCGGGGGTCGCCGGGAAGGTGCCCCCCGCCGCCTCCACGAGCGCCTCTTCGCGGGCCAGCGCCTCGACCCGGGGACCCGGGCCGGGCGCGGACGATCCGGCCGCCGAGATGTCGAGCGTCCGGGCGACCGCGACGAGCGCGCCCGGCTCCTCCTCGAGAGGCGAAACCGCCACGCTCAGCAGGGGCGCGGCCCCGCCGCCGTCCGCGAGGAAGCCCCCGCCCGCCCGCGCCCGCGCGGGAGGCGAGCTCGCTCCACGGCAGGTCGGCTCCGCCGCGGGCGAAGACGGCCCCCCCCGCGAGGACGGCGCTGCCGGAGAGGCCTCCGGCCGCGTTGAACTTCTCCGAGGAAGCGGGACGCCTCCGCCGCGTCCCCCTGGCGGACGAGCCGCAGCAGGGTCGGCCTCGCCCCCAGGAGGCGGGCCGCCGTCGCGGCCTCGCTCTCCGACCGCTCGACCGCCTGCATGGCGCCCGCCCCGGCGAGGCGGACCCGCGCGATCCCGTCCTCGTCCGCGAGCCGGCGCATCAGGCCGACGGCGGGGACCACCACGCAGATCACCGCGAGCGCCACGAGCGCGACGTTGACGGCGATCAGGAGAGTGCTGAGGCTCAGGCGGCGCATTTTCTCAGCACGCCCGACTTCCGCTGGGGCCGGTCATCTCCCGTGGAGAATACCTCCGCTCTCGTGCCGGCGTGAACCCCGCGTCCCGCCCGTTCACGCTCGACGTCTTGCCCCGCCCGTTCACGTTCGACTTCCTGCCCCGCCCGACTTCCACTCGATCAGCTCCTTGGCGACGAGGGTCACGAGGGCGAGGAAGGTCAGCAGCGACGCCACCGCGAACGCGGCGGAGAACTGGTACTCGTTGTAGAGGATCTCCACGTGCAGCGGCAGCGTGTTCGTCAGGCCGCGGATGTGGCCCGAAACCACGGAGACCGCCCCGAACTCCCCCATCGCCCGCGCGTTGCACAGGACGACGCCGTACAGGAGGCCCCACTTGATCTTCGGCAGGCTGACCAGGAAGAAGGTCTGCCAGCCCGAGGCGCCGAGCGTCAGGGCGGCCTCCTCCTCGTCGCTCCCCTGGGCCTGCATGAGCGGGATCAGCTCGCGGGCGACGAAGGGGGCCGTGACGAAGAGGGTGGCCAGCACGATCCCCGGCGTCGCGAAGATGACCTTGAAGCCGTGCTCGGACATCCAGGGCCCGAGCACGCCCCGCGCCCCGAAGATCAGGACGAAGGCCATGCCCGAGATCACGGGCGACACGCTGAACGGCAGGTCGATCAGCGTCGTCAGGAGGGTCTTTCCCTTGAAGTCGAACCGGGCGATCGCCCAGGCCGCGGCGAGGCCGAAGAGGAGGTTGACCGGGACGACGATCGCCGCCGTGATCACCGTCAGGCGCACGGCCGCGAGCGCGTTCGGCTCGATCAGCGCGGCCGCGTAGGCCGCCACCCCCTTCTCGAACGCCTTCGCGAAGACGACCAGGAGCGGCAGCAGGAGGAAGAGCGCGAGGAACCCGAGCGCCGTGCCGATCAGGAGCCACCGGACCCACGCGGGCTCCTCGAGGTGCTTCGACCGTCCCTCCATCAGGCGCCCCCCGTGGCCTTGAGCCGCCGCAGGGTGATCAGGTTGATGATCAGCAGGAGCGAGAACGAGGCCACGAGGAAGACGACCGCGATCGCCGTCGCCTTCGCGTAGTCGAACTGCTCGAGCTGGATCATGATCAGCAGCGGGGTGATCTCCGAGCGCATCGGCATGTTGCCCGAGATGAAGATCACCGATCCGTACTCGCCGAGCGCGCGGGCGAAGGCGAGCACGAAGCCCGTGAGGACCGCCGGGAGGAGCTCGGGCAGGATCACCCGGAGCGCGGTCTGCAGCCTGCCCGCCCCGAGGCTCGCCGACGCCTCCTCGATCTCCCGATCGAGCTCGCGCAGGACCGGCTGGACCGTCCGGACGACGAACGGCAGCCCGATGAACGTGAGGGCGACCACCACGCCGAGCGGCGTGTAGGCCACCTTGATCCCGAGCGGCTCGAGGAACCGGCCGGCCCAGCCGTTGCCGGCGTAGAGGGTCGTGAGGGCGATCCCCGCCACGGCGGTCGGCAGGGCGAAGGGAAGGTCCACGAGGCCGTCGATCAGCCTGCGCCCCGGGAACCGGTACCGCTCCAGCACCCAGGCGACCAGCAGGCCGAAGACGGCGTTGATGAGCGCCGCCGCGAGGGAGGCGAGGAAGCTCAGCCGGAACGCCGCGAGGGTCCGCGGGGCCGTGACGGTCCCCCAGAACCCGCTCCAGGTCATGGAGGAGGCCTTGAGGAAGAGCATCGAGAGGGGGATCAGGATCACCAGGCCCAGGTAGGCGAGGGTGAACCCCATCGCCAGCCCGAACCCCGGCAGCACTCCCCCTCTTTTCGAAGCCTCCGCTATGGCCTCCTCCTGTTTCTCCTACTTCGCCGGCGCGTAGATCTGGTCGAACACCCCCCCGTCGGAGAAGTGAAGCTTCTGCGCCTGCGCCCAGCCTCCGAAGGTATCGTCCACGGTGAACAGCTTGACCGGCGGGAAGTCCGCCTTGTGCTTCGCGGCGACCGACTCCAGCCGCGGCCTATAGTAGTGCTTCGCGGCGATTTCCTGCCCCTCGGGCGAGTAAAGATACTCGAGATAGGCCTGGGCCGCATCCTTCGTGCCGTGCTTCGTCGCCACCTTGTCCACCAGCGCCACCGACGGCTCCGCCAGGATGCTGACCGACGGGACGACGATCTCGAACTTCCCCTTCTGCAGGTCCTTCACGGCGAGGACCGCCTCGTTCTCCCAGGCGACCAGCACGTCGCCGATCCCCCGCTCCACGAAGGTCACGGTGGACCCGCGCGCGCCCGTGTCGAGAATCGGCACGTTCCTGAACAGGGCCGACACGAACTCGCGCGCCTTCGCCTCGGACCCTCCCGGCTTCTTCAGCGCGTAGCCCCAGGCGGCGAGGTAGTTCCAGCGCGCCCCGCCGGAGGTCTTGGGGTTCGGCGTGATGACCGAGATCCCGGGCCTGGCGAGGTCGTCCCAGTCCTTGATCTGCTTCGGGTTGCCGGCCCGCACCAGGAAGACGATCGTCGAGGTGTAGGGGGCGCTGTTGTTCGGCAGGCGCTTCTGCCACGCCCTCGGCATCAGGCCCGACTCGGCGATCGCGTCCACGTCGTAGGCGAGCGCGAGCGTCACCACGTCGGCCTCGAGCCCGTCGATGACCGAGCGGGCCTGCTTCCCCGACCCGCCGTGCGATTGCTGGACCGTCACGTTCTGGCCCGTCTTCTCCTTCCAGTACTTCGCGAACGCGCCGTTGAAGTCCTGGTACAGCTCGCGCGTCGGATCGTACGACACGTTGAGCAGCGTCACGTCCTTCGGTGGCGGGGGCGGGGCGGGAGCCGCCGCCGGCGCGGGGGCCGCCCACGCCGGGACGCGGGAGACCGCGACGCAGGGCCGCCAGCCCCAGCGCGAAGCCGAGGGCCGCGGCCCCCGTCCCGATCCGTCCGTTCTTCTCTCCGTATCATCGTCTTCGTCCTTTCGGCCTTGTTGCGTTCGTTCCCTGGCGGCCGCGCCCGGGGGCGACCGGCGGTCCTCCTCGTCGGTCCGGTCAGAAACTCAGCTGGAAGCGCGTGATCAGCACCTTCTCGTCCTCGCGGTCTTCGCCGTTCGCGGCGCCCCCCTTGAACCGGGTGAGCCCCCCGTCCAGCGCGAAACGCACCGCCTTGTTCAGGTACCAGTTCACGCCGAGCTCCCATTCCTCCGCCTCGCTCGCCGACTTCGCGGGGTCCGCGAAGATCGGGAAGGCGTTCTCGTCGATCGTGAGCTTCCCGTAGCGGACGGCGATGTCGAACGCGCCGATCCCGCCCCCCTTCGGGCCGAACGGCCGCCTGGGGTTCACCCCTCCGAACGACGCTTCGTCGTCGGTCAGCAGGAACGAGGCATCGAGGCTCCACGCCGAGTTCTTCAGGCTCTCGGAGTCGGTCCCGATGGTCACTTCCTGCTTCGAGCTCACGTACTCGCCCAGAAGCCCCAGGCGCCCGACGTACCAGTAGGCCTGCGGGGAGAACCGATCGCGGCTGCCGTCCGCGACCACGGTCGTCCCCTCCGCGCCGTTGCCGATGAAGGAGAAGAAGGTCTGCTGGCCGAAGGTCTTGTACGAGCCGAGGCCGGTCGTCGACGCCGTGCCCTTGTTGCTTCCCCACGTCGCCGCGAGGCCGACGCCGAGCCCCTTCAGCGCCTTCGATTCGCTCTTCTTGAACGGCGTCCAGAAGAGGCGCGCCGCCATCTCCTTGCTGTCGTTGATGTCGGTGTCCCCCGTCCCCCCGTCGGCCACGCCGTTCAGGATGGCGGCGGCGTATCCGAGCGTGCCGCCCGCGAGGTCGCCGTGGACCATGACCCCGATATCCCGATCCGGCCCCAGGTTGCTCGGCAGTCCCTTCTCGACGAGCGTCGCCGCGGGATCCGACTGCAGACGCGCAAGCTCGAACGGCGTCTTGAACTTCCCGGCGCGGAGCTTGAACTCCGGCAGGAAGCGGGAGTCGAGGTAGGCGTCCTGGATGACTGTCTTTCCCTGGCCGAAGTCGGGGACGAACAGGAAGTCGAAGCGCTGGAAGAGCGTCCCCTCCAGGATCGGGCGGGCCCGCCGGAGCAGGAACGTGTCGATGTTGTTGGGCGTCGTATCGTCGGCGTAGAAGCGGCCGTCGAGCTGGAGCAGCAGGCGGAACTTGAAGAGGAAATTCCCGTCCGTGGATTTCAGGTAGAAGCCGTCCATGCCGGCTCCGGCCTTCACGGTGACGGTGTCTCCCCCCGTTCCCTTGTCCGCCGGCTGCTGGGAGGACTGCGGCGAGTGCCGCCGGTCCCCGATCCGCCACCCTGGCCCGCCGCGGGGGAAGCGCTCGGCCGGCGCGGCAGCACCCTCCGGGACAGCGCCCGTCGGGGCCCCGGCCCCTGTCCCCGCCGCCAGCGCCAGGGCGCCGGTGAGCAGCGAAACGGCCAACGCCACGATGATCGATCCCGTTCTCCGTCCTATGCCCGCGTCCTTCATCGATGGTTCCTTCCTCTCCTGGAATGAGTGGTTGAGTGGATGCGCCGCGTTCCTAGTGCACGGACTGGTGCGACCGCGTGAGCAGGACCGCGCGATCGCCCGCCCTCTTGACGATGTTCTCCACGATCCCGGCCAGGACGACCTTCCCCCTGCGTCCCGTCAGGGGAGTCCCGACGACCAGCAGGTCGCTCTGCTCCCCGGCCGCTTCGTGCTGGATTTCCTCGAGCGGATCGCCGACGCGGACCGCGCTCCTGGCCGGGACACCGAGAAGCGAGAGCGTGCGCACGCCGGCCGCGAGGAACCGCTGCGCGTGCTCCGTCTCCAGGCTCCCCGGCTCCCGCCTTGAGCACGGTCAGGATCGTCGCCTGCGCCCCGAGGTGCCGGATGAAGCGGGCGGCGAACTGGACCCCCTCCTTGCCCGGCTCCCCGACGGCGGTGCAGACCAGCGCGCGCTCCGGAACGGCGGCGGCCGGAGGCGCCAGCAGCAGGTTGTGATCGCCCGCCGCGAGCAACAGCTCGGCCAGCTCCATCGCCCCCTTCGCCGGGAGCGCCGTCACGACGAGGTCGTAGTGCCGGCGCGCCGCCTCCTCCGTCACGGCATCGAGGAGCGTGCCGGGGGCGACCCTCGATTCGATCGCCGCCAGCCCGCCGCGGATCGCCTCCCGCAGGCGCTGGAGGTGCTCCTGGCCCCGCGCCTCGTCGAGGCCGTGCGCCAGGATCGTGACGCGCGCCCGGGCCATCCGCGCGATCTCCCCGCCCAGGAGGACCGCCTTCTCCGCCCCTTCCGTGCCGTCCGTCAGCAGCAGCAGGCTGAGCCCGGGATGCACGAGGGCGTGGATCCGCCGCACGCCGACCCAGACGTCGTCCCCCGCCTTCAGCGGGAAGCGGCGCGTCTGGTGCTGGGAGCGGCTCGCGTCCACCAGGACGAAGTCCCCGCCGAAGGGGGCCACCGGCGTGATGGGACGCACCCCGGGCAGGGGCGGAAGCCGCAGCCTCAGCCGCTCGAAGGAGCCGACGAAGGTGCTCTCCTCCACCGTCGCCCGCCCGAGGAGGGGCCACCCGAGCGCCTCGCGCGAGTCCTTCAGGGCGACGTCCTCGGGCCTGAACAGGACCTGCACGCGCCGGGCCGCCCCCTCCCTGGGGGTCTCGGTGCCGAGCGGGAACTGGACGGAGCCGAGCCGCACCCCCTCGGCCGCGACCTCGCCGACCATCAGGTTGGCGGTCCCGAGGAAGGTCGCCACGAACTCGGTCTGGGGCCGCAGGTACAGCTCGTGTGGGGGGCCGACCTCGAGGAGCCTGCCGAAATCCACGATCCCCAGCCGGTCGGCCAGCTCGAACGCCTCTTCCTGGTCGTGGGTAACGAAGATCGTCGCGATGCCGAGCTCGCGCTGGATCGCGCGGATAGACCGGCGGAGCTCCACGCGGATCTTCGCGTCCAGGGCGCCGAACGGCTCGTCGAGCAGCAGCACGTCCGGGTTGTGCGCCAGGGCGCGGGCGAGGGCGACGCGCTGGCGCTGCCCGCCGGAGAGCTGCGTCGGCATCCGGTCGCCGAGCCCGGCGAGCCCGACCAGCTCGAGCAGCTCGTCGCGCCTCCGGCGCCGCTCGGCCGACCGCACGCGCCGGATCTTCAGCGCGAACTCGATGTTCTCGCCCACGGACATGTGGCCGAACAGGGCGTAATGCTGGAAGACGAAGCCGACGCCCCGGCGCTGCGGGGGGAGCGAGGTCACGTCGCGCCCGTGCAGGAGCACGCGCCCCTCGTCGTTGTCCACGAGGCCGGCGATCATCCGCAGGACGGTGCTCTTCCCGCTGCCGCTCGGGCCCAGGAGGACGAAGAACTCCCCGTCGGCCACCTCCAGCGACACGCGGTTGACGACGGGGTGGCCGTCGTAGGCCTTGACCAGGTTCTCCGCAACGATCGACATCCCGGCTCCTCCCTCACGGTTGCAGGCCGGTGACAGCGCGGTTCCATCGGGTCCGGCACCGGTTCCTGGCCGTGCCCGATCACCTCGAACGGGCCAACGCAGCCTTGCTGCCGGGGCGCCCCGCCCTCCGCGGTGCCCCAGGGGACCCTCGTGCCCGGCGGCGCTCCTTTGCACCCCATCGGCGCCAGGTGCATGGCCGCATCGGTGGGAGCGACTCCCGGGCCTCTGTCCCGGGGAGAGTCTACGTCAGCATGGATATCTTTTCGGTCGCGGGAAGGTGACGGGCGGGGCCCGGGAAAACAAAGGGCCCGGCCGAAGCCGGGCCCTTGGAGAGAGCGGATGTCCGGGGAGGAGTGGCCTACTGATCGAGCCCCCGCCCCTGACCCCTGCCGATGGAGGGATTGACCGCATCCACGGTCACGACGGGAGCGAGGGAGGGGGTGGCTGAAGGCAAAGCCCGTCGCGAAGACTGAGTAGGTCGTACCGCCCTCGACCGTCACTCCGGGCAGGGGAAGGACCACGGTCCTCGTTCCCGCGAGTCTCACCTCGAGATCGTACGTGCCGGCCGGAACCGTGACGTAGTCGCCCACGCCCTTGAAGGCGACGTTCTTGAAGAGGACAGGACCACCCGTGACGGCGATGTCCACGGCCGGGGCATCAGGGGAGGCATGTACGAAGCGGATCCGCGCTGCGTGACGGGGGGCCGGGCGGTTGTCGTCGGCCAGGAGAAGCGGCTCGATGCTGCTGAGCGTGCCCAGCGCGACCGCTGTGTAGCTGCGGTTGAAGAACAGGTTCACCGCGTTCGGGCCGGTCAGATCGATGACCACGGGGCTGGTCAGACCCTCGGGCACAACCTGGACGTCGTACTCCCCTGCCGGCACCGCCGCATAGGGGGTGGCCTCGCCGAACTTCAGTCCCTCGAAGGCCGCTCCACCGTTGACGAGGATGTCCACGGCGGGGGCGTCGGGCGAGGCGTGAAGGAACCTGACGCGCGCGTCGCCTCCCTTGGCAAAGGCGGCTCCGAAAGCGGCGACGACGACGAGGGCTGCGAGCGCATGCTTCGCACGGTTGATCATGGGTTGTCTCCTTGTTTCGTTGAAGGGTCGGGTTGAATGAAGGTCTGGGTGAGAAGTCGTCCCCCGGGTCACCGAGGGCACTCTTATCGTCATGCGGCCCACGTCTGCCGCCCTGGAACTTGCCGCGTCAGTCGCGTTCTCCGCCCGGGAGGGGAGCTTCTTCTCTCGCACTCCTCGGGTCCCGTTCGCACAGCCTGTGTAGCTCGTCGAGTTCATGTCCAGAATATTACAGTCATGTCTAGACTTTGTCAAGAATATATTTAAACAAATTCTTGACACGATGTGGACACAGGTCTATGTTATTGGTGTGGCCGCACATTCCTCAGCAGAATCGGTGACGCACCCGATCCAGGTCGTTTCGCGCAGGACCGGTCTGAGCCAGGATGTGATTCGCGCCTGGGAGAAGCGGTACGGGGCAGTCGTCCCAGGCCGGTCGGCCACCCAGCGGCGGCTCTACACCGATCAGGACGTCGAGCGGCTCGTCCTTCTCAAGCGGGCGACCGAGGCCGGACGAACCATCAGCGAGGCGGCCCGGCTGGGCAACGCCGAGCTCGCGGCCCTCCTGAGAACCGACGAAGCAACCGGGGTCACCGCCCCGGTCCCGGAGATCGCCGAGGCGAAAGGCCTGGAGCATGCGCACCTCGAACGGTGCCTGCAGGCGGCCGGTAGCGCGGATCCCGCGCGGTTGCGGATCTACCTCGCCTCCGCGGCTGTCGAGCTCGGCAGGCCGGCCCTGATCGAGGGAGTGCTCGCCCCCCTCATGGAAGCGATCGGGACCCGATGGGAGCATGGCGGGATGCAGATCTACGAGGAACACCTGGCGACCATGGTGGTCCGCTCCCTGCTCGACTCGCTGGTTCAACCGGACCCCCGGAACAGCGCGGGCCCCGTGGTCGTCGTGGCCACGCCTTCGGGACAGCTGCACGAGCTCGGAGCGATGGTCGCCGCCGCGGTCGCCAGCACGGCCGGCTGGCGGGTCTCCTACCTCGGCTGCAACCTGCCCGCCGGCGAAATCGCGGCCTGCGCGCTCCGGACCGGAGCCCGTGCCGTTGCGCTCGGCATCTCCTACCCCGCGGACGACGCGGCGGTCGCGGCGGAATTGCGGTCGCTGCGGGACCTGCTCCCGCGCGAGACCGATCTGATGGTGGGAGGCCGCGCCGCGGCCAGCTACCGCGGAGCCGTCGATCAGGCCGGCGTCTGCTGGATCACCGACATCCGCTCCCTGCGGGAGGAACTGGGGCGCCTCGCGCGGAATTCCTGAAGGGGGCCCTCCGGGCCCCTCTCAGTTGCCTCAGCGGAACGGCTTTCCGGCGCAGCCCCCGCCTCCTCCCCCCCCTGCCCGCACGGGCCGGGACCGGAGGAGGAGTGCGAGCTCGCCGCCGCGAAGACCGAGAAGATCTTCTCGGGGCGTTTTCTTCCGCACTTCGGGCAGGAAAGCTCGCGCCCGTCGTCGCCGAGCGGGCGCAGGGCCTCGAAGACCTTCTCGCAGCCGCCGCACCGGTACTCGTAGATCGGCATGGTTCCCTACTTCTCGCTGCCGAGCCAGCGATAAGCGAGGCCGGCGATCAAGGCCCCGGCGATCGGCGCCACCCAGAAGAGCCAGAGCTGCCCGAGCGCCCAGCCGCCCACGAAGACGGCCGGACCCGTGCTCCGCGCCGGGTTCACCGACGTGTTGGTCACGGGAATGCTGATCAGGTGGATCAGCGTCAGGCCGAGCCCGATCGCGATCGGGGCGAGCCCCTGCGGCGCGCGCTTGTCCGTCGAGCCGAGGATGATCACGAGGAACATGAAGGTCAGCAGGAGCTCGGTCAGGAGGCACGCTCCGAGCGCGTATCCGCCCGGCGAGTGCTCGGCGTAGCCGTTGGAGGCGAGACCACCGCTCAGATCGAAGCCCGCCTTGCCGCTCGCGATCGCGTAGAGGACGCCCGCGCCCGCGATCCCTCCGAGGACCTGCGCGATGATGTAGGGAACCAGGTCGGAGGCGGGGAACCGCTTGCCGGCCCACAGGCCGATCGAAACCGCGGGGTTCAGGTGGCATCCCGAGATGTGGCCGATGGCGTAGGCCATCGTCAGCACGGTGAGGCCGAACGCGAGCGCGACGCCGACGAAATGGATCCCGTGCTCGGGGAAAGCCGCCGCCAGGACGGCGCTTCCGCACCCTCCGAAGACCAGCCAGAACGTACCGATGAACTCCGCGGCCGAACGTTTAGCGATAGGCATGCCCGATCCTCCCTGTTACGGCGCGGCAGCACCGCGTCGGGCGGATTCTACCGCAACAGGAGCGCCACGCTTGCGGGTGTGACTGTGCTACCGTCCTCCTCCCACACAGGGCTACGGAACCGATGACCATCCCCGCGAAGCGCCCCATCCCCCGCCCCCCCGAGGCCGTTCTCTTCGACATGGACGGCGTGCTCGTGGACACCTTCGACGCCTGGGTGTCGGTGCTCGAGGAGTGCCGCGCGCGCCGCGGGATGGCGCCTCTCGGGATCGACGCGATCCGGGCCTGCTGGGGCCAGGGGATCAACGCCGACTGCGAAACGCTCTTCCCGGGCGAGGACCCAGCGCGGCTGGCGCGCGAGTACGACCTGGAGTTCCTTCGACAGCTGGGAAACGTGCGCCCGGAGGAGGGTGTCGCCGAGACGGTCCGGGCGATCCGCAGCGCCGGGATGCGAACCGCGGTCGTGACCAACAGCCCCGTCGCGCTCGCGCGGACCATCGTGGAGCAGCTCGGCCTTGCGGGCGAATTCGACTGCCTTGCCGGGGGCGACGAAGTGAGCCGCGGCAAGCCGGACCCGGACCTCCTGATCCTCGCCCTGCGGCGCCTCGAAGCCGGGCCCGCTGGCGCCGTCATGGTCGGCGACACCTCGCTCGACATCGCGGCCGCCCGCGCCTCCGGCGTCGCCTCGATCGGCTACCGCGTCGGCGGGGGCGATGCGCGGGTGGACCGGCTCGCGGACCTCATCCCGCTCCTGGACCTCGCGCCCCGGCCCCCTTACTGACGCCGCCCGGAGCGCCGCCGCCTCGGCGCGGGCCCATTCCCGGATGTCAGCCATTCTCTGCTGTTAACCGCAGGGTTGCAGGTTCGAATCCCATGTGGGGAGCCACCCACTCGAAGACACGAGCGGACGTTCTCGACGGGCGGGACGCCGCCTGACCGGCGCGGGATTCCGCGCGACGTTACGTGATTCCTGTCAACAACTTGCGGAGGGTCGGTCGGTCACGGATGGACGAACCGGATCTGTTAACCGAGAGCGCCCCTGTCCCCTAGAGTTGGCACTGTACTCTCTCTCGCTCTCTCTGCGTGCTAACCTGAGGGTTGGTCCCGGCGGCGTGGTTAACAGCCGGAGAGTCCAGAACCGCCCTGAACCAGGCTTGCGCTGTTAACCGAGAGTGCCGCCGGTTAAATAGCAAGAGAATCCTGGTGCGGGAAGGAGCGGGGTAGGGCTGTTAACCGAGAACGCGACCTGAGAGTGGTTTCGTGGCACGGGACCGTGGGGGGACCCGGTGGCGCGAGCAAAGAAGAACTCCGACACCACCGCGAACCTCGATTTCGAGGCTGGGCGCGACCGCGCGGAGCCGAACAGAGTTTCCAGGAGGCTCACCCTCCAGCAGCTCGAAGCCCACCTCTGGGGTGCCGCGAACATCCTGCGCGGCAAGACCGCGGGGCAGGACTACAAGAACTACATTCTCTCGCTGATGTTCTACAAGCGCCTCTGCGATCAGTGGGAGTGCGAGGCCGACGATGCCATCGCCGAGCTGGAGCACCAGCAGGGCCGCGCGTTCAGCGAGAAGGAGAAGGCGGTTTTCCGCAAGCGCGGTGAGCATCGGTTCCGAATCCCCGATGGCTCGCGCTGGGGTGACGTGAAGGCGGCCTCAACCAACCTCGGCGAGGTGCTCACCAAGGCGATGCGCGCCGTGGCGAACGCCAACGACGAGCTCCGCGGCGTGTTCACAGTCGACTGGAACCAGCCCGCGCCCGACGGTTCCGGCAAGCCGCTCATCCCGAACGAGGTTGTGCATGCGCTCGTGCAGCACTTCGACGAGCACGATCTCTCGAACAGGAGTGTCCCGCCCGACGTGCTGGGCCGCGCCTACGAGTACCTCATCAAGCAGTTCGCCGACGACGCCGGCGCCAAAGCGGGCGAGTTTTTCACTCCGCCGGAAGTCGTCGACACACTTGTGCGGATCCTGGAGCCGCGGCCCGGCGACACCGTCTACGATCCCACTTCCGGCTCTGGCGGCATGCTGGTACACACCGCCGAGTATCTCCGCGAGCACGGCCACCACCCCACGAGCGCACGCTACTTCGCCCAGGAGATGAACTGGGGCAACGCCGCCATCGGCAAGATCGCTCGGTCCTGCACGGCCTTGAGGCCGACATCAAGGCCGGCGCTAGCACCATCACCGACCCGCAGTTCCTCGAGGACGGGCGGGTCAAACGCTTCTCGCTCGTGCTCGCCAATTTTCCTTTCTCCGACGAATTCTGGTGGCTGAAGCCGGAGCAGCAGACGGACGACAAGAAGAAGAAGGACAAGCTCAAGAAGGAGATCTTCGGCAAGGAGGGGTTCAAGGACGCCTTCGGCCGCTTCGGCCGCGGCACGGCCTTCCCCGCGCCGCCCGCCAGCTACGGCGACTACGCCTT
>CAVVHA010000010.1:0-886729 GCA_963747925.1 uncultured Acidobacteriota bacterium | reverse complement strand
CTGGAACCGCGAACCGTGGTCACGGCCCCAGGCTCAAATATCACCCTCAGTGCCACCGCGACAAACGTTTCCTCCCCGCAGTATGAATGGAAGCTCAACGGGACCAACCTGCCGGGGCCGCCAGCACCAGCCCGCTGCTCAATCATCCAAGTAGCCGACGCCGGCACCTACACCGTCGAAGTCTCCGACGGGACACACATCTACCTCAGCCTCCCCTGCGTGGTGAGGGTCTTCGACAAACCGGTCATCACGCAGCAACCCCCGTCCCTGACCGTGGTGGAGGGCGGCAACGCCTGCTTAACCGTGACGGCGATCAGCGCCACGCCCCTCCGATATCAATGGCGGTTCAATGGCAACGCACTAGCCAATGAAACGAACAGCACCCTCTGCCTCACCAATGTCCAGGCTGAAAACGATGGTCGCTATGACGTTGTAGTCAGCGACGACGTCGGATCGGTCACGAGGATGCCCAATTGACCGTGCTGCTCAAGCCGCGCATCACCCAAATCGGCACCAACTACACCGTCGTCCAGGGCGGGAGTGTGACCTTGAGCCTGGAAACCTCCGGCACCCCGCCCATCGGCTACCGCTGGCGCCGCAACAACAGCAACGTGAAACACGAACTGCTGTTCAGTCACCAAAGCTTCCTGGTCCTGACCAACGTTCAGCCGGACATGGGCGGGGCCAGCAACCGTTACTGGGTGACTCTGACCAATGCCGCCACCCCACCGCCCGGTGTTCAGCGCCAACATCTACCTGACCGTCTTGCCGGACTCTGACGGCGATGGGATGCCCGACAGCTGGGAATTAGACAACGGCCTCAATCCCAACGATCCCGCTGATGCGGCCCTGGATGGGGATGGCGACGGGCACTGCAACGCGATGGAATACCAAGCCGGCACCGAGCCCGCTGAGAAAAACAGTTGCCTGAAAGTGAACCGGTTTGCGGTGTCGGGTGAAGCGCGGATCGAATTTCTCGCAGCCTCCAACACGACCTACACGGTGCTATACGCGCAGAGTCTAACACCCATCGTGGCGACCAATATCGTGCCTAACGTATCAACCAACATAACAACGAACATAGTGTGGCGGAGGCTGGCCGACGTCGTCGCCAGCCGGGAGAGCCGGACGGTGGTGGTGACTGATCCGCATGGAGCCGACGGGCGCTATTACGAACTGGTCACCCCGGCACGAGTGGGAGGTGACTAGGCTGGCGTTGGTTTGACCCGGCTCCTGGCTTGAGCCCGCCGCTAGGGTAGCGCAGATCCCGCCCGCAGGCGGGACTGTGTCGCCGGCTTTCAGCCGGCAGCGCGTGGGCCGGGTCCCACGGCCCGAGACCACGCCCAGAGCGGGTGAGTTACCCGCGTGCAGCGGGTCTGGGTGGATCTGACTATTCAGGTGGCAAACCGCGTAGAGACGCCAACGAACGCGAACTCAGCAGCAGCGCTCGTAGTTGTCCGGTTCCATTCGCGTCCATTCGTCCATTCGCGGTTGGCCCAAACAATTACGGCTGCACCACACGACAGGCTATTGTCTTGAAATCCATGAACGGGATGCTCATGATGAAGCGGCTCAAGAGAGTTCATGTCCCAAGACAACGATCCCAGTCCAGCGGGGCATGGTTGGTTTACCACCACTCATTGGAGCGTGGTGTTAGCCGCCAAAGCCACCGAGTCGCCCCAGGCCCAGGGAGCCCTGGAACAACTCTGCCGCACTTACTGGTACCGACTCTACGCCTACCTGCGCCGGCGCGGCCATCAATCCGCCGATGCCGAAGACCTCGTCCAGGGGCTATTCGCAAAGCTGTTGGGCCAGGATTTCCTCAAGAATGTCAGCCCGGACCGGGGCCGGTTTCGTTCGTTTCTCCTGGCCTGCCTGCAGCATTACTTGGCCGATCAAAATGTCCAGGCCATGTGCCAAAAACGTGGACACGGCAGGCCGCCCATCTCGCTCGACGCGGCCAGCGCCGAGGACCGCTACCTCAAAGAGTCGGTCCAAGGGGAAGATCCGGAGAGTTACTTCGAGGACCGGCTCGTCAGGCCGACGACGCTCGAGATCCAACTGGCGAACGCGGACGGCACGAACGCGAAGCAGCTCACGAAGCTCAACGCGGCCTCCTTCGCCCCGGCCTGGTTCCGCGACGGCCGGCATGTCATCTTCGCGTCCAACTACCTCGACCCGAAGGGCAGGAACTTCGACCTCTTCATGATGAACGACGACGGGTCCGGGCTCGAGCGGGTCACCTACAACGAGACGTTCGACGGCTTCCCGCTCTTCTCGCGCGACGGGAAGAAGCTCGTCTTCGCGTCGAACCGGAACAACGCCAAGCCGGGCGACACGAACATCTTCGTCGCGGACTGGATCCCCTGATGGCCGCCCCCTTCACGACGAAGAACCTCGACCCCCGCAAGCGCCGGCGCGCGAGGAAGCACGAAGTCTTCCAGGTCGCGGAGGTGCCCCGGACGCGCTGGTCGGCCGGCTCGAAGTTCGGCGGGGTCTACCGCGAGCTGGGGAAATTCGGGCGCTCCGAGCGGGTCGGCGTGAACCTCGAGACGGTCCCGGCGGGCCGGTGGAACAGCACGTTCCACTGGCACACCCACGAAGAGGAGCACTTCTACATCCTCGAGGGGGAGGGCCTGATGCGGGTGGGCCGGCGCGAGGTGAAGGTCCGCGCCGGCAGCTACGTCGTCTTCCCGCCGGACGGCCGGGCGGGGCACGCGATCAGGAACCCCGGCCGCGCGCCCCTGAAGTACCTCGTGATCGGCACGCGCGAAAGCGGCGACGTGTGCGTCTACCCGGACTCGAAGAAGGTGATGATCCGCCCGCTCCGGAAGGTCGGGCGCCTCGAGGCCGCGGACTACTGGGACGGCGAGATCTGACGCCGCCCCCCGGCCCTCAGGCGGCCTTCGTCCTGAAGTCCTTGCCGATCCAGCCCCTGGCGAGGATGAGGAGGAACGGCGTCGTGACGGCGATCAGCCCGAAGATGAGCCACATCGTCTCCGTGTTCTTCGGCCCCTCCGCCGGGCAGTAGCGCTCCATCATCTTCCCGGAGTAGAGAAGCGGCACGAGGAACTTGGTCAGGAACCAGGGGAGCTGGCGCGACGCCCTGGTACTGTCCGGCCCGGCCTTCGGGTGCGATCTCCGTCGCGTACTGCAGGAAACGCGCGGACCACATCGCCTCGCCGACCGTCATGAGCAGGATGTAGGCGCACAGGGTCGCCGGGGTTGCGCCGATCGCCAGGATGAACGCCGAGGCCCCCATCACGAACGTGCCGATGATCATCATGTTGTACACCTTCGCCTTGTAGGTCATGGCGGTGATGACCGGGACGAGGACGAAGATCAGCACCGGGTTCGCGTTCGAGGCGATCTCGAAATAGTCCCCGATCCAGCCGCCCGCAAAAGCCCGCGAGATGTACTGCGGCAGCACGAGCCAGTTGTAGGTGAACAGCGTCTGGACGGGGATGAGGGCGAAGATGAAGAAGAAGAACTTCGCGTCCGCCAGCGGATGGGAGGCGATCCGGCGGAGGACGGGAGTCCGGAGGCGCGCCGGCAGCAGCGCGATCACGATCGGCGCCGCGAGCAGGAGGCCTCCGGCGATCCAGCGCCAGGGGCTCGGGACCTTCAGCAGGATCGCTGCCAGGCCCCCGGCCAGGACCACCCACGACGTGGCAGGCACCTTGATCGAATCGCCCGGGGAGCCATCGGCGGCGCTTCCCGCCCCGGCCGTCGCGACCTTTCCTGCGGCGGCGCCCGCCGCTGCTCCGGCCGCGTCGTTCTTTCCCGCGGCGGCGCCCGCGGCCGCCTCGATCGCCGCGGTCTCGGCCTTGGCCCGGGCGATGGTGTCGGCCACCGTCTTCCTGGACAGGATCAACAGGGTCGCCACCAGCGAAACCAGGGTGAGGGCCGTGTAGACCCAGAAGGTGCCCGTGATCCCCAGCCCGAGGAACTCGTCGTCCCGCAGGAGGAACGCCGCCATGGCGAGCGACGACCCCGCGTTCATGAGGGCGTAGAGCATCGCGTAGGCCATGGCCGCGGTCTTGGGCGTCGTGAACTGCCGGACGGCGGAATAGGCGGCCGGTTGGTAGATCCCGTACCCGATCAGGACGAGCAGGATCCCCCCCATCGTGACGAGGTGCAGGGCGGACCAGAGGCCGTTCGGCTGCAGGCCGAGGATCGTGGGAGCGGCGGACATGATGACGCGTCCCAGCGAGGAGGAACACGAACGAGGCGATCAGGGCCGGCCTGACCCCCCACCTGTCGGGCACGAAACCCAGCACGACCATCGAGATGGCGATCCCGGCCGTGAGCACCCCGACCATGGCGTGCGACCACTCGTCGGCGACGCTGGCCCCGCCCGCCGTCACGCCCTTGAACACGAAATCCGAGAAATAGATGGTCAGGTAGGTGAGGATGCCGAAGTAGGACAGGCCCTCGATGGTGTAGGCCAGGTTGATGCCCCAGAGCGCGCGCGGGGCGTGCACCAGATCGATGAACGGCTGCACGATCTCGCGGAGCGGCGATTGCCGGGGCTCTTCGGGGAGCGTGGTCATCGGGTCCCTCCGTCAGAAGGATAGACGATCGGGCCGGGAATCCAGAGCGTGTCGCGAGGGATCCTCTGTGCCTTCCTGGTGAGGGCCATCCATGAGCGACCGGGCGGAGCTCCGGATCCGCGGCGGCGTCGGGCCGGCCGCGGATGGTGCGCCCTCGGGGCAGTCACCCGGCCAGCTCGCTCCAGATCGAGCGGAACAGCTCGATCGATCCGGGCGCGTGCCCCGCGTAGTGGTTGTTGAAGTAGACGAGCACTTCGCGCATCCGGCCCGCGAGGCCGCGCAGGACGGGCGCCCAGGTCCTCAGCTCGCGGCTGCGGTCGCGGACCACCTCGTCCCAGCGCCGCCCCCCCTCCTTCGCCTTCTTCTCGACCAGCGCGTCCATCTCGCGGTGGTTCCCCAGGAACCGCGCGTAGGCGAAGTCGGCGGTGGCCGCCGACGGGTCGGCCGCGATCCGCGCCATGCCGGGGGTCGTGTAGTAGTCGATGAACGCGAGGGCCACCCCGCGCGAGCGCAGGAGGTCGAGGAGCGGGGGCGCGATCCACTTCTCGTTGCGGACCTCGACCGCGAACCGCAGGTCGCCCGGCAGGCGCTCGAGGATCGCGGCGAGCCTGTCGCGGAACCGGTCGCCGGTCGCGTACTCGTCGGGCTGTCGCGCCTTGGAGATGTAGGGGAACTGGAACACCAGAGGGCCGAGCTTCGGGCCGAGCAGGCGCATCACCTCGAGGAAACGATCGAGCTCGTCACGGTTCTCCGCGGTGGCCTCTTCGTGGGTCACGCTCTGGGGAACCTTCGCGGCGAAGAGGAACCCCTCCGGCGTCCGGTCCCTCCAGCCCGTCACCTGCTTCGCCGACGGGATCCGGTAGAAGGTGGCGTCGATCTCGACGGTGTCGAGCTTCTCCGCGTAGCGATCGAGGAACTCACCCTGCGGCGTCCCTTCCGGGTAGAAGGAGCCGACCCAGTCCGCGCTCGAGAACGAGGAGGTCCCCACGCGCAGGTTCGGCGGCAGTCCGCTCGCGGCCATGACCCGATTCTCGTACGAAAGCCCGGTTCGATCCAGGCCGCTTACCCGCACTTCGGCGCAGGCGGGGCGTGACACCGGTTCCGGCTGGATTCCCTGGAGCCGGGCGCTGCGTCCTGTTCACCGCGCCCCGCGCTGCGGGAACGCAGCACCCGCGGAACTCCGGCACTGGCGCGCTGTCTCAGAAGGTGTCATTTCTGGAGAAGGAGGTGCTCCATGTTCGACACCATGCCCGAGACCCGAGCCTGCGGCCACGTGCTGGGGAAGAACGCCGTCTCCGGCGCGGTCTTCTTCCACGCCCTGATCCTCGTTGCCCTGGCCGGCACCTCCCTGCTCGCGCGCGTCGAGCCCGGGGAGCCGCCGCCCCTGCCGGACGGCCCTGTCTTCGTCAACGACGTCCTGAGGTTCGGCCTGGACCTCAGGCCCGAGGGGGGAGGGCGCGCCGGCCCGCGGTCCGGAAGGAGCCTCCGGCCGCGGAGAAGCCTCCCGAGGCCACGCAGCCCGTGAGCATCGAGGAGCTCGAGGATCGCGACGGCACCTCGGCCGAGGCGGCGCCCGTCGCGGACGGCCCGGCGACGGACGGCCCGTGGACGGACGGAGAAGGGGACGGATCGGGGGACGGCCTCGGCGGGACGGGGGACGGCCCCGGTGACGGCGGCGACCCGAGGGGCAGGCGGGATGGCTCCCTGACCGGAGCGCCTCCTCCTCCCGGTCCGGACGAGATCATGATCGTGGGCGGCCCCGTCGATGGGCCGGTCCTGCGTCCGGAAGGTCGAGCCGGAGTACCCCTCGATCGCGCGCCGGGCCGGGATCCAGGGGGCGGTGATCCTCGAGGGGGTGATCGGCACGGACGGCAGGATCGAATCCCTGACGGTGATCCGCTCGATCCCTGTCCTCGACCGGGCCGCGCTGGACGCGGTGAAGCAATGGCTCTACCGGCCCGCCCGGATGCACGGCTACCTGGTGCGCGTGCGGGTGACGATCAGGGTCGAGTTCCGGATGGACTGACCAGGGCCGTGAGGGCGCGGCCGGCCTCGGCGTAGCCCGGGTTGATCCGCAGCGCGGCGGCGAACTCGTTCGCCGCCTCCTTCGTGTCCCCCTTCGCCCGGAACGCCACGCCGAGGTTGTAATGGGCGCGCTCGTTGCCGGGCTCCTGGGCGACCACTTCGCGCAGCAGCGCGATCGCCTCGTCGAGGCGGCCCATGTCGGCGTACAGGGTGGCGAGGTTGTTCTTGGGGCGCGCGTAGCCGGAGTCGAGCCGGATCGCGTTCTCGTAGGCCTTGACCGCGTTCGTCCTGTCCCCCTGGGACTGGAAGAGCACTCCCAGGTTGTAGTGGAGCCGGGCGTTGGTCTCCGACCAGAGGAGTCCCTGCCGGAGGACGGCCATGGCCTCCTCCGGCTTGTGCTGCTCGATGAGGAACGAGGCGAGGTTCGCCGCCGCATCGCCGAGGGACGGATCGAGCGCGACGGCCTTCCTGAGCTCCGCGAGGGCTTCCGCGGCCGAACCCCGGGCCGCCAGGATCGCCCCGAGGTTGCTGTGCGCCTCGGCGAGCGCGGGGTCGAGGCGGATCGCTTCGCGGTACGCCGCCTCGGCGCCCGGCACGTCGCCGCGCTCGCGCCGGATCAGGCCGATCGTGACCTGGGCGCTCGCGAGCAGGGGCTCGATCCGGAGCGCCTCGAGCGCCTCCTTCTCGGCCGCATCGAGGTCGCGGGCGTCGCGCAGGAGGTTCGCGAGGTAGAGGCGCAGCGCGGGGTCGGAGGGGTTCTCTTCGACCTGGCGGCGCACGCTCCCGATCGCCTGCTCGAGCTGGGCGCGCGCTTCCTTCCCGAGCGCGGCCCGCGCGCTCAATGCCTGGGCGCGCGAAGCCTGCGCGCGCGCCAGCTCGGCGCGCAGCGGGGCCGAGCCCGGGTGTTCCGCGGCGGCCGCCGTGAAGAAGGCGAGGTCGTTCGCGAACGCCGCGTGGCGGAGGCTGAGCGTGTAGCCAAACACCGCGGCCAGGACGAGCGCGGCGGCCATGCCGGCCCGCTCGCGCGCGGGCGAGCGGCGCGCTCCGGCCAGCGACACGGCCAGGTCCAGGAGCCCGACGAGGAGCCAGCAGGCGCCGGCGGAGGCGAGGTAGAGACTGTGGTCCGCGAGCGGGTAGGGGACGGCGGGCCCGGCCGGCGCGGCCGGAAACCGGGCGGCGGCGAACAGGGCGGTCGCCGTCAGCAGCACCGGCAGGTGCCAGGGCCTCGGGGATGGCGAACCGTCGCCGCGGTCCCCGGCCCGGCCGCGGAGCCTCCAGTCCCCGCGCCCGCGGCGAGAGGCGCCCGTCCCCGCATGCACAGGATCACGCGCGGCCCCGAGGATCGCGGCCGCCGCGAGAGCGGCGGGGACCCAGAGCGGGTCGAAGCCCGCCGCGGGGCCGAGGATCCGGTGGTAGGGAAGGGGGAACGGGACGAAGACGGAACGAAGCCCCTCGAGGAACGCGCGCTCGGCGAGCCAGGGGTTGCGCGAGGCGGCCGGCGCGGCTGCGGCGAGCGAGACGGCGATCGCCGGCGCCGAGGCCGCGGCGAACAGGAGCCAGACGATCCCGCGCCGGCGGGCGATGCCCGCGGCGGGGCCCCCGCCCAGCAGGTCGAGCGCCACGATGAGGACCGGCAGGACCAGCGCGACGGGGCTCGAGAAGGTCGCGAGGATGTACGCGAGCAGCGCGGCCGCGACGGGAAGCGCCATCCGGGGGACCGCCCGCGTCCGCCCCGGGCCCGCCCGCGCCGGCCCCTTCGAGCCTGGCGAGCGACAGGAGCGACAGGAAGACGAAGCTCGCGGCGAGGAGCTCCCCCCGGTTGCCCGCGATGTCCACCGCTTCCGCGTGCACGGGATGAACCGCGAAGAGAAGGCGCTGCCGCCGCGGCGATCCTGAGCCGGCCGCTCCACTTCAGGCAGAGCGCGAAGAGAAGGAGCGTCGCGAGCACGTGGAGCAGGATGCTGGTGGTCCGAAAGCCCGCCGGGATCGGGCCCCACAGGACGCGGTCCGCCGCGAGGGACAGCGCCGTCACCGCGCGGGGCAGCCACGAGGAGACCGCCGCCGCCGCGCCGCCCGCCGCCGCCGGCGCGGTCAGCAGGGGCGACCGGCTGAACAGGGCGTGATCCTCGCCGAGGAACTCGCCCCGCCGGGCGCTCCAGAACGCCGCGAGGGCGGCGATGACGATGAGGAGGGCGGCGACGAGGATCGGAAGGCGGGAACGGGGGGGCGCCCCTGCGGGCTTCAGCTTCGCGGGGGCGGGCCGGAACGTCCCGCCGTGGCTCTCTGTCGGTTTCGTCATCGAAGGTCCTCGTCCTGCATTCCCGGCGCGAAAACGGAGGCCGGAATAGTACACCCGGCGGCGCAGGCCGGCTTCACCGGGGAGGGTCGGTTCTGCCGCGCGGTGCAGACCTCGAAGGCCCTGGCGGACGGCCGGATGGGGCCGCGGCGGCGATGCGGGCGCAGGCAACGGCACCGGCGCCCCGGCGCCCGTCAATTCCCGGTCCGGGCCTCGAGGTGAAAGGTCAGCTCGACCTCCGGCTTCACCCGCAGCAGGAAGTTCGAGGGGTCGGGGACCTCGAAGTCGCGGAAGAAGATCGTTCCCCTTCCGTCGGCCACGAGCCCTCCTTCGGTGAAGGAGGCCGACACGGCGAGCGTCACGGGCCTCGTGACGCCATGGATCGTGAGGCTCCCCTTCAGGTCGAACTTTGCGCTCGTACCGGGGGCGAACGAGGCGACCGTCCCGGACGCCGCGGTGGGCACGAAGACGATCTCCGGGTACCTGTCCACGGCGAGGATCTCCGAGCGCATCCGCCGGTCGCGCGTCCCGTTGCCGGAATCGAGGCTCCTCGCGTCGATCACGATCCTGCCCTCCACCGGGAAACCGCCCGGCGCGGGCTGTTCGGGCCTGGTGAACTCGGCCGGCGACGGAGCCGGTCCGGCCATGGACCGTGTGCAGGGTCGCCTCGAGAGAGAATCCCGCGCTCGACCGGCTCCCGTCGACGGCGTAGCGGACCAGGCCCCCCTCCTTGTCGGACCGTGGGGGAGTGGCGCTCGCGGACTCCTGCGGGATGGAAGGGGGCGCGTCCTTCCCGAACAGCGGGGAAGCGGCGCTCGCGGACTCCAGCGAGATGGAAGGGGGCGCTTCCCTGGCGCCGGCGACGTGAGCGGGGGGCGCCTGCCCACCCGGGAGGGCCGCCGGGTCGTCCCGGGCTCCGCCGTCGGCCAGGGTGCCGGAAGGCACGGCCAGGGAGCCCACGATGGCGGCCAGGAGCCCGAGGCGGAGAGAGCGCGCGATCGCGGGTGCAGGCAGGCGCTCGTTCCTTCGGGCCGGTCCGGGCGCGCCGGGCGCTGCTGCGGGGGACCTCATATGCGCCACGCCTCTCCTGTGACGGACGACGGCTCCAAGGCTACCCCCGGGGCGCGGGAGCGGCAAACACGGCGGGGCCGGCTCAGAAGGAACTGCCCGGGGGGCCACTGGCGATGACGAAGTACGGCTCGCCCGCGAGCCGGGCGGCCAGGAGCGTTCGGCTGGAGGGGCCGAGGGCGGCGCGAAGGCGCTCGACGCGGCTCTCCCGCGCCACGAACAGGACGCGCGCGCCGGCGGGGAAACGGACCGGCGGCGGCGGGGAGCCGGCGATCATCGGCCCGGGCGGCCCTGGGGCATCATCGGGCCGGACGGTGGGGGCGGCCTGCCCCTCGGGCGCCCCGGCCCGGCCGCCGGGTCCGGCGGAAGCCCCGGCACCGCTGTCCGGGGAGCGCCGGCCGGCTCCCCGTTGCGGCTCGCGGGGTTCGAGTCCCACGCGTCCCTCTTCGAAAGTGACGCGCGTCTGCTCGAAGTCCCGCCGCGTCGCGTTGAGGCGCGAGTAGAAGAGGATCTGCTCGTACCCCTCCTGGTCCACGACGACGTAGTCGCCGGGGCGGCAGACCGCGGCGAGGCGCCGGCCGAACTCCCGCAGGCCCGAGCGGCGGTTGACGTCGGGCACGAGCAGGACGGAAGCAAGCACGACGAGGAAGGCGACGCCGTAGACCTGCGCCGTCAGCGCGGCGCCGCGACGCCTGCGCGCGAACAGGACGGCCGAGACGACGGCGGCCCCGGCGAGCGCCGCCGCGAGGATCCACCCATCGGCGACGAGCGCCGGATCCCGTCGCGCGGCCGCGCGGGGGAGCGCGACGAGCCCGGCGAGCCCCGCCGCGAGGAGGGCCCAGACGTGGGCCGACGCGGACCAGCGGTGCAGGCGCGAATCGGTCCGCAGCCAGGCGGCCGCGAGCAGGATCGCGATGGCCGGGTAGATCGGAAGCAGGTAGACGCCGCGCTTGCCGGTCGTCGCCGAGAAGAACGCGAACAGGATCGCGCAGGCGCCGAGCAGGCCCGTGGAGCGGCCGGGCTTTCGGCCCCGGCAGCCCCCGCATCGAGAGGATCGCCGCCGGGAGCAGCAGCGTCCAGGGAAGCAGCCCGAGCGGCAGACGGTAGAAGTAGTAGTACCAGGGGGCGATGTTGTTCCAGGGCGCCACGTAGCGGGTGACGTTCTGGTGGAAGAGGATCTCGTACACGTAGCCGCGGCCCGCGACGGCCCAGATCGCCGCGATCCAGGCGGCGATCGGCAGCAGGAACGCGGCACAGGCGGCGGCGATCATCGCCGCGGGGCGCGGCTTCGGCGGGCCCGCGCGGCCGGTCCGCCACGCGGCCGCCCGGTCGCAGGCGAGGAACGCGAGAGGGAAGATGAGGCCGACCGGCCCCTTCGAGAGCGTGGCGGAGGCGGCAAGCAGGCCGCCGAGCGCGGGGAGAAGGAGAGGCCGGCGCCCGGCGACCGTCCCCCAGCGGCGCGCGCCGCGCGCAACCAGCAGTCGGTCGCGGCGAGCACGAGCGCCGTCAGCAGCATGTCGATCGAGCACCAGCCCGCGCGAAGGAAGAACTGGTTCGACGTCGCGAGGATCATCGCGGCGTAGAACCCCGCGCGCTCTCCGGCGAGCAGGGCGCCCAGCCGCCGGGTCAGGAGCACGGCGGCGATCGCCCCCGCGAGCGAGGGCAGGCGGGAGGAGAGTCTCGTTGACCCCGCCGGTCACGAACGAGAAAAGCGAGATCAGCCAGAAGAAGAGGGGCGGCTTGTCGGCGTAGAGATCCCCCTGCCGCGTGAGGGCGTCGTAGCCGAGGTGGGGCACGATCGGGGCCGGGTCCTCGACCATCTGCCGGGCGACGAGCGCGAAGCGGGGCTCGTCGGTCGGCATCAGCTCGCGCCGTCCCAGCGCGGGAGCCGTCATCAGCACGACGAGCAGGACGAGGATCGCCCTCTGGCGGATGGGCGAAGGGAGGACTCCGCGAGCCCGTTGCGCGCCGCGGGCGCGCCAGGGGCGGCGGCAGGGTCCGCGACCGGGTCGGTCCGCTCCGGAGTCATCCGCATGGTTCCATCAGTCCGCGCGATCGGCCGGCAGCGGGCGCGTCGCCGCGCGCGCGCGGCCCGGTTCAGCGCCGGGCTTCCTTCAGGACGAGGAGGCTGCTGTCGCCGAGGGAGAAGGCCTGGATGACCGTTCCCGTGACCCGCACCTTCTGCCCCTTCTGCGGGACCGCTCCTTCCGTGATGACGTGGATCTCGCCCGTGTCGTCCCTGACGACGTAATAGCGGATCACCAGCACGTTCGCGCTCTCGGTCACGGTCCCGGAGACCGTGACCGTTCTGCCCGTCGTAGGCGCGCGGGTCGCGCTGGATCGTCCCCGATCTTCGTCGTGAAAATGCCTGCTGCAGGCGAGCGTGAAGCAGGACGCCGATGAGCAGGCGGGCCAGGGGCGTGCGGGCGAACTCGGCATCGGCGCACAGGCATCGTCATCGGGTCTCCTCCTCCGCGCCCGGCGCGTCCGACCGCCGCGCGGCAGCCGTCAGGATAGCGCACGGCGCGATCGGCCGTAACTCGCCGGTTCGACGATAATGGTGGGGCAGGAGGAATGTCCATGGGAAAGAACGGGAAGTGCTGCGATGACGATGGCGGCTGCTGCGACAAGGGCGGGTGCGGCTGCGGGTGCGACTGCTGCAGTGACGGCGGCTTCACCCGCCAGTTCCAGACGCGGGCCGAGCAGATCGAGGACCTGCAGGAGTATCTCGAGGAGCTCAAGCTCGAGGTGCAGGCCGTCGAGGAGCACCTCGCGGACCTGAAGAAGAAGCGGTAGGCCGGGCGGCGAAGCCGGGAACAGTCACCCTCCCCGGGCGGAATTGCGGCCCGGGGAGCCGCCGGGCGCGGGTCCCGGAAGGGCGGCGGACGCAGGCGCGCCTGCGAGGGCGGGTAGAGGCTGCCTCGCCGGTGCGAGGGGGGGACGGAGCGGCGGTGTCGCGGGGCGGGCCGGGGCTAGTCGTCGGAGCGCTGGCGGTGCCGGTCCTCGGCCTTGAGGGCGCGCTTGCGGACGCGGAAGGCGGCCGGGGTGACCTCCAGCAGCTCGTCGTCGCGCAGGAACTCGATTCCCTGCTCGAGGGAGAGGAGCGGGGCGGGACCAGCTTCACGGCGATGTCGCTGGTCGAGGCGCGCATGTTGGTCAGCTTCTTTTCCTTGGTGATGTTCGCGTCGATGTCCATCGGGCGGCTTCCCTCGCCGATGACCATCCCCTCGTACACCTGGTCGCCCGGCGCGATGAACAGCTCGCCGCGCTCCTGGATGTTCGAGATCGCGTAGCCGGTGGCGCGCCCCGACCGGTCCGCGACGATCGCGCCGGTGATGCGCGAGGCGATCTCGCCCTGCCAGACGTCGTACCCGTCGAAGAGGTGGTTCAGGAGGCCCGTGCCGCGGGTGTCGGTGAGGAACTCGGTCCGGAACCCGATCAGGCCGCGCGAGGGGATCCGGAACTCGAGCCGCACCCGCCCCGTGTGGTGGTTGATCATCTTCAGCATCCGTCCGCGCCTCTGCCCGACCTTCTGCGTGACGACGCCGATGTACTCCTCGGGGCAGTCGATGATCAGCTGCTCCATCGGCTCGTGCTTGACCCCGTCCACCCAGTGCAGGATCGGCTCGGGGCGGGACACCTGCATCTCGTACCCTTCGCGGCGCATCATCTCGATCAGGATCGCCAGCTGCAGCTCGCCGCGCCCCGACACCTGGAAGCTGTCGGAGGATTCCGTGTCCTCGACGCGGATCGAGACGTTGTGCTGCGACTCCTTGTAGAGGCGCTCGCGCAGGTGGCGCGAGGTGAGGAACTTCCCCTCGCGCCCGGCGAAGGGCGAGGTGTTGACCGCGAAGATCATCGAGATCGTCGGCTCGTCCACGGTGATGCGGGGCAGGGCCAGGGGGCGCTCGGCGTCCGTGACCGTGTCGCCGATGCCGATCGGATCGAGGCCGGCGATGGCGATGATGTCGCCGGGGCCCGCCTCCTGGATCTCGACCCGCTCGAGCCCTTCGTACCCGTAGAGCACGGTCAGCTTGCCGCGCGCGATCTCCCCGTCGGGGCGGCAGAGCCCGGCCTGGGCCTGGCTCCGGATCGAGCCGTTGAAGACCCGGGCGATCGCGAGCCGGCCGACGTAGTCGCTCCAGGCCAGGTTCGTGACGAGGGCCTGCAGCGGCGCCGACGGATCGTAGCGCGGCGCGGGCACGGTCTTCAGGATCGCCTCGAACAGGGGCGCGAGGTGCGTCTCCTCGGCGTCCATCGCGCTCGCGCACCGTTCCCTTGCGCGCGTTGGCGTAGAAGACGGGGAAGTCGAGCTGGTCCTCCTCGGCGTCCAGGTCGATGAACAGGTCGTAGATCTCGTTCAGCACCTCGGCGGGCCGCGCGTCCTGCCGGTCGATCTTGTTGATGACGACGATCGGCGCGAGGTGGGCCTCGAGGGCCTTTTTCAGGACGAAGCGCGTCTGGGGCAGCGGGCCCTCCGCCGCGTCCACGAGGAGCATCACGCCGTCGACCATCTTGAGGGTCCGCTCGACCTCGCCGCCGAAGTCGGCGTGCCCGGGCGTGTCCACGATGTTGATCCTTGTGTTGCCGAAGTGGATCGACGTGTTCTTCGCGAGGATCGTGATGCCGCGCTCGCGCTCGAGGGAGAGCGAGTCCATCACGCGCTCGGCCACGGTCGAGCCCTGCCGGAAGACGCCCGCTCTGCCACAGGAGGGCGTCCACCAGCGTGGTCTTTCCGTGGTCGACGTGCGCGATGATCGCGATGTTCCGGACATCGTCCCGCGTCCGCATCTCCGGCTGCCCGCCGGACGGCCGGTGTCGGCATGGTTTGCGGCATGGTGTCGTCTGCGCCCAGCATCTCGCTCATGGTGTGGCTCTTGACCCCGATCTGGAATTCAATCCCGGAAACCATCCATGATAGCAGGGTTTTCGCTTTCCCGGCCGGATCCCGGCCCCGGGGCGGCGGATCCCGGCCGGATGGTGCTATCGTGATCGGTCCGGAACGAACCGATGAACCCGCCAGGACGGAAAGAAATCGAGCCGCGGCGCCGCTTCCGCGCGGAGCGCGACAGGAGCGTCCCCGTGGTCCGGTCGGGGACGGCGCCCCCCGCCGGACCGAGGACAGGATCGTCGTCGAGGAGCCGCTCGAGATCCGGATCGAGGGGCGGGCCCTCGGCGTGACGATGCGCACTCCGGGCCACGACGATGAGCTCGCGGCGGGGCTGCTGCTCGCCGAGGGGGTGATCCGGGGGCGCGGCGACGTGGGCTCGATCGCGCTCTGCGGGAACCCGGAGAACGCCGAGCTGCGCAACATCGTGGATGTCTTCCTGCGGCACGGGATCGAGCCGGACTGGGAGCGCCTCGGCAGGACGCTGCTCACGACCTCGTCCTGCGGGCTGTGCGGCAAGGCCCAGCTCGATGCCCTGAAGACCCGGGCCGAGCGCGTCCCGCTCGACGGCATGCGCGTCTCCCCGGCGGCCCTCGCGCGCCTGGGGGCGACCCTCCTCGAAGGCCAGGACCTCTTCCGGGCGACGGGCGGCCTCCACGCGGCGGCGCTGTTCCGCCACGGACGGGGAGCTGATCCTCGTCCGGGAGGACGTCGGGCGCCACAACGCGGTGGACAAGGCGATCGGCGCGGCCCTGCTCGGCGGCCTGCTCCCGATCGGCAACGCGATCCTCATGATCTCCGGCCGCGCCTCCTACGAGATCGTCCAGAAGGCGGCCGTCGCCGCCATCCCCTGCCTGGCGGCCGTCTCGGCCCCCTCGTCGCTGGCGGTGGACCTCGCCCGGGAGTTCGGCATCACGCTGATCGGGTTCCTGCGCGGGGATTCGTTCAACATCTACGCGCACGAGGAGCGGATCCTCCTCGACGGCGCCCCCTAGAGGCCGCCATCGCACGATCGCCAACGAAGACCGCGCAACGGCGAGAGCCCCCCGGCGGCGCTCCTGGGCTCGGCAGCGCGATCGCCCTCCTCCCCGCGGCGCTCGCCCTCCTCGTCCGTCTCCCGGCGCTCGCGGGCGGGCTGGTCTGGGACGACATCCTGATCCTGAAGGGTCAGCTCGCCGCCTTCGCCTCCGCGCGCGCAGCTGTTCTTCCCCCCCGCGGGGATCCCCCAGTTCAGCGTTCATTACTACCGGCCGCTCACGATCGGCTCCTACCTCGTGGACCGGGCCCTGTTCGGGGACCGGCCCTGGGGGTACCACCTGAGCGTGGTCCTGGCGCACGCCTGCGTGACGGCGCTGGTCTGCCTGCTGGCCCTGTCCCTGCTGCGGGGACGTCCCGCCGGGCGGGAGGCGGCTCTCGGCGCGTCGCTGCTCTTCGCCGTGCACCCGATCCACACGGAATCGGTCGCCTGGATCGCGGGGCGGGCCGACGTCCTCGCCGCGCTCTTCGTCCTGGGGCTCGGCGCTCGCGCTGCGCCGCCGCCCGCCCGGCTGGCCGTCGCTCGCGGCATCGCTCGTCCTTTTCGCCGCGGGGTGCCTCTGCAAGGAGGTCGCCTTCGCGTTCGTCGCGCTGGTCCCCCTGTTCGTGCCCGACCGTCGGGACGGAGGGAGGCAGCGCCCCCGGGGCGCGGCCCGCGCCGCGGACGGGAGGACGCGGGGACACGGGCGGCCGCGCGGGCGAGTCCCGCCCATCCGACACCTCGCCGGGCGCCGGGCCGGAGGAACGGAAAACGCTCTCCCGGCCGGCTCGCGGTCGAGGAGGAGAAAGAGCCGCAATGTCGCCATTCGCGGCGACCGTGGCGTTCGCGCTGACCGGGGCGGCAGTCCTCGCCCTGCGCGCCGCGGCCCTCGGCGGGCTCGGCGCGGACGCGCCGCGGGCGACGCGGATGCTCGAGCGGATCGAGACCCTCGGCGGCGCGCTCGGCTTCTACCTCGCGAAGGCCCTGCTGCCGCTCGCTCCGGCCCCGTACCAGGACCGCACGCCCGGTGGGATTGCCGCGTGGGCGGGGCTCGCCGCCGCGGGCGCGATCGCCCTGGGAGGCCTCGCGCTGCTCCGCCGCGGAGGGAAACGGGCGGTCCCCTCCGCCCCCGCCGGGTCTCGCGGCTGTCCGCGCGGCGGGCCTCGGCGTCACGGGGTTCTTCGTCTTCCTGCTCCCTTCGCTCGGCCCCGCCGTGATGAACGTCTCCACCGTCCCCGTCGCCGAGCGGTACCTCTACCTGCCGACCGCCATGCTCGCGCTCGCGGCGGCCGGCGGCCTCGCGCTCCTGCTCGGCGCCCGCCCCGCGTGGCGGCGGGCCATCGCGGCGGCGGTCCTCGCGCTCGCGGCGGCGGGCGCCGCCGTCTCGCTTGGCGCGGGCGCGGATCTGGAAGGACGATCTGTCGCTCTGGCGCGCGGCGGTCCGGACAACGGATGCGGCCGCCCCGCGGATCTTCCTCGCGACGGCCCTCGTCGAGGCGGGGGCGGGGAAGAGGCGGAGGCGATCTACCGCTCGCTCCTCTCGGCCCCTTCCGTCCTCGACGCGCGCCAGAGGGCCCTCGCCACCATGAACCTCGGGATCGTGCTCCGGATGCGGGGCGACGGGACGGGTGCGCTCGAGGCGTTCGAGCAAGCGACCCGTCTGGACCCGGGTGCCCCGCTCGCCTGGTACAACCTCGCGACGATGCTCTGGGAGACGGCGATGATCGATCCCGCGGCGGGGAAGGCCGACGCCGGAAAGGTCCGCCGCGCCCTCGACGCCGGCCGGCGGGCCGAGCGGCTCACCCCGCTCGACCCGAAGGTCCTGCTCTTCCTCGGCCAGGCCCAAGCGGCGCTGGGCCGCCTCGACGAGGCCCGCCCGCTGCTCGAGCGGGCCTCGAAGCTCGACCCGGCAGGCGAGGCGGGCGCGCAGGCGCGCGCGATCCTCTCCCGTCTCGGCCGGCGCGGCTGACGCGCCGGGCGGGCGCGGTTTGCGCCCCGTCCGGGCGTTCGGCTAACGTTCGGTAAACAGTCTTTATCGCGAGGTCGAACGATGAGCCAGGATCCCGTCGCTTCCAGCTGCGTCCAGCGCTTCCTCCGCTACGTCACCTACGACACCCAGTCCGACGAGAACTCCGAGACGTTCCCGAGCACGGCGAAGCAGCTCGTGCTGCTCGAAGCACCTCGTGCGAGGAGCTCAAGGCGATCGGCATCGCGGACGCCGCCCGCGACGAGCACGGCTACGTCATGGCGACGATCCCGGCGACGACGAAGAAGCGCGGCGTGCCCGTCATCGGCTTCATCGCGCACGTGGACACCTCGCCCGAGATGAGCGGCGCGGGCGTGAAGCCGATCGTGCACCGCAACTACCGGGGCCAGGACCTCGTGCTGCCCGACGACCCGTCGGCGGTGATCCGGCTCAGCGAGAACCCGGCGCTCGCCGGCGCAGATCGGCAACGACATCATCACCGCCTCGGGCACGACGCTGCTCGGCGCCGACAACAAGGCGGGCGTCGCGGAGATCGTGGCGGCGGCCGAGTACCTGATGGCAGCACCCGGAGATCCCGCACGGCGCGATCCGCATCGGCTTCACGCCCGACGAGGAGGTGGGGCAGCGGGCACGAAGTACTTCGACGTCGCAGAAGTTCGGCGCCTACTGCGCCTACACCGATGGACGGCGAGACGCTCGGGCGAGCTCGAGATGGAGACCTTCTCGCGCCGACTCGCATGACCGTCACCTTCCAGGGCTTCAACACGCACCCCGGCTTCGCCAAGGGCAAGATGGTCAACTCGATCAAGGTCGCGGCCGACTTCATCGACCGCCTGCCCAAGGACGGCTCTCGCCCGAGACCACCGAGCGGGTCGCGAGGGCTTCGTGCACCCCTACGTGATCGAGGCCGCGGTGAGACAGCACCTCGGTCAAGTTCCTGATCCGCGACTTCGCACCGGCGGAGCTGAAGGAGAAGGAAGCGTTCCTCGAGAAGCTGGCGCGGGAGACGGCCGCGGCGCTGGCCGGGCGCGTCGGTCGACGTTCGAGGTCGAGCGAGTCCTACCGCAACATGAAGGAAGTGCTCGACCAGCATCCCGCAGGTGGTCGAGAACGCGCGCGAGGCGATGCGCCGCGCGGGGCTCGAGCCGCGCGATGCGCGCCATCCGCGGCGGCACCGACGGCTCGCGCCTGATCTTCATGGGCCTGCCGACGCCGAACATCTTCGCCGGCGAGCACAACTTCCACTCGCGCTACGAGTGGATCTCGGCCCAGGACATGCACAAGGCGGTCGAGGTGATCGTCAACCTCGCCGGGTCTGGGAGGAGCGAACGCCGGCGTGAGCGCCGGGGGCGGTCGGCAACAGGAGCAGGGAGGACAACGGATGAGCGCGACGAAGCATGTGGTCCACTGGGACGAGGTGGAGAAGAAAACCCGGACGGCGGGGGACATCTCCTCGACCTGGACGCTGATCGGCGAGGCGGCGGGGACGGCCGGGGTGGGGCTGCGACGGATCGAGGTGGCCGCGGGGCATGCGGACGACCGCTCTCCACGTCCACGGCGCCGAGGAGGAGATCTTCTTCGTCCTGGGCGGGTCGGGAATCCTCTACCATGGCGACGCGGCCTGCGAGGTCGGGGCGGGGGACTGCATGGTCCATCTCCCCGAGAAGGAGGCGCACACCCTTCGCGGCGGTCCCGGCGGGCTGGATGTCCTGGCCTTCGGGACCCGCGTTCCGGTCGAGATCTGCCATCTTCCGCGCGCGGGCATGGCGTGGGCCGGGCCCACGGTCGTGAGCGCCCCGGGGCTGCAGAACCTCTGGGCGATGGACGCGGCGAAGGAGCCGCTGGTCGCCGCGCCGGGGCCCCGGCCCGCGAACGTCGTCGGGCTTGGTGCGGTCCCGGCCCGCACCAGCGAGCGGAAGCAGCGGAGCGCGACCTACCGCGCGCTCGGTCGCGCGGCGGGATCGGTGCGCACGGGGCTGAACCACGTCGCGCTCGGGCCGGAAAGCCTCGGCGCCCCCGCGCACTGCCACTCGGCGGAGGAAGAGTTGTTCGTGATCCTCGACGGGGACGGCGTCTGCACGCTGGGGAGCGAGGAGTTCGGCGTGCGCCCTGGGCACGTGGTGTCCCGCCCGCCGGGAACCGGGGTCGCGCACGCGTTTCGCGCGGGGCCCCGGGGTCTCACCTACCTCGCGTACGGAACGCGTGAGCCGAACGACATCGCCTACTACCCCCGCTCGAAGAAGGTCTTCCTCCGGGGGATCCAGCCTCATCGGCCGGATCGAGCCCCTCGACTACTGGGAGGGCGAGGAGTAGAAGCGCCTCCCCGCCCCGCGCACCTCGCGGGACGCCGGGGACGGAACAGGTCGGCACCAGGTGCGCGGCGACCCGCGACCGCCTCCGGCTCAACGGATTTCGGCCAATGCCCGGGCCGCCGCTTCGCGCAGGAGCCTCCAGCAGGTCTCGATGTGCCGCATCTCCGTGCGCGGATTTCCGACCGAAACGCGGATCGTGTAGCGGTCGGCGAGACGCGTGTGCGAAAGGAAGACCTCGCCTGACCGGTTGACGGCTTCCATGATCCTCTCGTTGAGGCCGTCGATCCGGCCGGCGTCCCCGGCTTCCGGCCCGCCGGCGCCCGCTTCGCGGGGAACCTCCCCGGGCCGGACGGCCGCGATTACCGGCGAGCCGGCACGTTCGGCTTCTTCGCGGAGAGCGGCGGGGCGGAAGCGGAAGCAGATGGTCGCCAGGGGAACGGGCGCGAGAAGCTCCCAGTCCGGATCGGCCTCGACCCACGAGGCGAAGGCGCGCGCCATGCGGATGTGCTCGCGGATCCGCGCGGCCATCCCCTCGGCGCCGAACCAGCGGATCAGCATCCACAGCTTCAGGGCGCGGAAGCGCCGGCCGAGCTGGATCCCGTACTCGTTGAAGTTGTGAACGCCGCCCGTCGTCGGGCGTGCGCAGGTACTCGGGCACCAGGCTGAACGCGTCGCGGAACACCTCCGGGCGCCGGAACAGCAGCAGCGACGCGTCGAACGGCGTCCACATCCACTTGTGCGGGTTGACGACGATCGAATCGGCGCGCTCCCAGCCGGCGAACAGCGCCCCGCATCTCGGGCGACGATGGCGGCAACCCCGCCGTAGGCGGCGTCCACGTGCAGCCACAGCCCCTCGCGCGCGCAGATGTCGGCGATGCGCATCCACCGGATCGATGCTGGTCGACGACGTCGTGCCCAACGTGGCCACGACGCAGAACGGCCACCAGCCGGCGGCGCGGTCCTCGGCGATCGCCCGCTCAGCAGGTCCGGGCCGCATGCGGTAGCTCGCCGTCGGCGGGGATGCGCCGCACGCCCTCGCGCCCGATGCCGGCGACGATCGCCGCCTTCTCGATCGACGAGTGCGCTTCGGTGGAGCAGTACAGGCGCAGGCGTCCCGACCCCCGGCGCGCCCCGCGAGCCCCTTGTCGCGCGCTTCGAGCCCGGGACGACATGCCGCGCGGCCACGATCGACAGCAGCGACGACATCGACGCCGTGTCGGTGAACATGCCGTCGAATGCGTCGGGAAGGCCGAGCATGCGGCGCAGCCAGGCGACCACGACCTCTTCGAGCTCGGTCGACGCCGGCGCGTTGCGCCACAGCATGACGTTCGAGTTGAGGCCGGCCGCCAGCCACTCGCCGAGGATCCCCGGCCAGTGGCCACCCACGGGAAGTAGGCCATGAAGCCCGGGTGCTGCCAGTGCGTGATGTTGGGTTCGATGAGGCGCTCGTAATCGTCGAGGATCACGTCGAGCGGTTCGGGCCGCGCGGGCGGGGTGGCGGGCAGCGCGGCCCGGGTCGAGCCGGGCCTGATGTCCGGCAGCACGGGGTAGGTCTCGAGCCGTCCGAGGTACTCGGGCCACCATGTCGGCCACCCTGCGGCCCGCTTCCCGGAACTCGGAAGGATCCATGTCGCCCAGCCCGAGCTGGGCGGGGGAGAGCTGCCGATCGTCGCTCATCGTCGGAATCTCCAGTGGGTGATCGAGGGCCCCAGTATAGGCCGCGCGATCCCGGCGGACGCCCCGACGGCCTGAGCCGTCCGGAGCGGAAAGCGGTCACCTGCGGAGAGGAGGCCCGGGAATCTCATTGACCTCGAGACCTGGAAATCCGGGCAGGAAGAGAACGATCGGAGATTCTCTAGTACCGCAGCACGCGGGCCAGGAACCGCCGGCAGGGCTCGGACTGCGGGTCCGAGAAAATGTCCGGGCCGTGTTCCACGATCTTCCCCTCGGCCAGGAAGGCAGCCTGGTCGGCCACGGTGCGGGCGAAGGCGAGGTGATGGGTCACCAGCACGAGGTCTCGCCCCTCCGCGCGCAGCTCCGCGATCATGTCCAGCACCTCGGCCGTCATCTCGGGATCCAGCGCGCTCGTGGGTTCATCGAACAGCAGCAGGCGGGGACGGATGGCGACGGCCCGCAGGATGGCCACGCGCTGGCGCATGCCGCCGGAGAGCTGTGCCGGTCTCTTGTGAGCGTGAACCTCAAGGTGGAATCGGCGCAGGTGGTCGTGGGCGCGCGCGCAGGCCTCCTCCTCGCCCAACCCGTGCACCCGGGTAAGGGGGAGGGTGATGTTCTGCAGGGCGGTCAGATGGGGGAACAGGTTGAAGGCCTGGAACACCACGCCCACCCGGCGGCGGTGGCGCAGCAGGGCGTCCTCGGTGAAGGCCAGGGTTTCGCCGTCCAGCGCCACCGAGCCGGACTCGGGGTGCTCCAGGCCGGCGAGGACGCGCAGCAGGGTGGACTTGCCGCCGCCGGAGGGTCCGATGAGCACCAGGGCGTGGCCCTCGGCCTGCCAGGACAGATCGTCGAGCACGCGGTGATCGCCGTAGCGACGGGTCAGGCTGCGGAGGTCAAGTTTCATAGCGGAACCTCCGCTCCAGCGCGCGTGTGATCAGGGAGAGGGGCAGGGTGACCGCGAGATAGCCCAGGGCCAGCGGCAGGTAGCTTTCCAGGGTGCTGTAGGTGTAGCTGTTCACCTGCTGGGCATTCAGGGTGAACTCGCCGATGGAGATGATGCTGAGCAGCGAGGAGTCCTTGACCAGGGAAACAAACTGGCCGGCCAGCGGAGGGAGCATCTGCCGGAAGGCCTGCGGAAAAACCACGAAGCGGTAGATCTGGGCGCGGGTCAGGCCGATGGCCCGCGCAGATTCCAGCTGGGAGGCCCCCACGCTTTCGATGCCGCTGCGCACGATCTCGCTGATGTAGGCGCCTGCGAACAGGGCGAGGATGATCACGCCCGCAACTCCCCGCTGATGCAGGCCGAATGCGTTGGCCACCACGTAGAAGAGAATCAGGATTTGCACCAGCAGGGGGGTGCCGCGCATGAGCTCCACATAGATCACTCCCAGCTGGCGCAGGGGGAGGAATGTGGCGCGGCGCGCGAAGGCGGCGGCCAGGCCGAAGAGCGTGCTCAGCACCAGAGCAGCCGCAGAAAGGCCGAGGGTATTCAGCCAGCCCTGCAGGAACTTGGCCCGGTACACCCAGACGCCGCTCCAGTTCCAGTGGTAGGCAATCTGAGAGAAGGCCAGGTGAAGCACGGCGGCCAGGGCGAGCAGCAGAAGGCCGGTATGCAGCGCCAGCAGCCCCGGTCGGGGCGGCTGACCGCGAGCGGCGAATAGCCAGGCCGGTTTCATCAGAATACGAACGGTTGGCCCATTTCGATGAAGGCCGCCCGCATCTCCCGCAGATGGCGGTTGGCCAGGTCGTCAAAGCCACCCCGGGCGCGGAAATCGCGCAGGAAGCCATTCACCTGCTCGCGCAGGTCGTTCCGGCCCTTGCGTACGCCGATGGCCCAGCTCTCCTTCCTGAACGGGGCCAGCAGGGGCTGGGTGGTGTCGCGGTGGCGGATCCAATGCTGATAGACCGACATCTGGTCGTAGAGGAAGGCGTCGGCCTTGTGCTGGATGACCTCGAGCACGCAGGCCGACTCCTCCTTGAGCACGGTGAGTGTGGCTCGGGGCAAGTGGTCGCGTGCATAGAGTTCGCCGGTTGTTCCCAGCTTCACGGCCACCGTGCGGCCGGCCTGGTTGAGATCCTCGATGGTCGTGATGGCGCGGTCCCGGCCGGCCAGGATGGCGAGACCGGTGGTCAGATAGGGCTCGGAGAAATCGATGGATTGCCGGCGCTCCGCGGTGGCGGTCATGGAAGAGATGACGAGGTCGATGCGGCCGGTCTTGAGGGCGGGGATAAGGCCGTCGAAGGGGATGTTCTCGATCTGCAGAGGCCGCCCCATGTGCTCGGCCAGGGCGCGCGCTAGGTCCACGCTGACCCCGGCGGGCTGGCCCTGGGGATCGGTCATTTCAAAGGGCGGATAGGCCAGTTCCATGCCCACCACCAGCGGGGCTGGCCCTGGCTTGGTGCAGCAAGCGAGAGCCAGAACAATGAAGAACAGCGGGAGCGGCGAAAATCCTCTCATCGGCCCACCATCAGCCCGGACTGTTTCCACGTCCACTGCGACCGTCCCGCGCGCTCGCTTTCCCCGAGCCCCAAAAGGCAACGCTGGAGGCTCAGAGAATTCCGGGCACGCCGGATGACCACCCCAACTCAATCATGTCGCTGGCCTGCGCGGGGGCCGCCGGTCGTGGCTCCCACCAGCGGGAAGTGGTCGAACGGGTCATTCTACACGGCAGGAACGATCTCAGGGCAGGCCCGACCGACGCCATCATCATGGCCCGGTCCGCCTTGAATCACCCCTCGACAATTCCCGTGACAATTCCCGTTGACGCCCGTGCGGCTCCCCCGGACCATTCGCGCTTTCGATTGGCGGCCCGGCGATTCGAGCGGATGGAGGAGCACGTCGCATGAGGGATCGCGCACCAGGTTCGGGGGCAGGCCGGAGACCGACCGATCGAACGCGATCGGCTCGCGGGTCGGCTTCGGCGCCGCGGCCGCAGGCCCGGGCTCGACGACGCCCGACCCGGGCGCCGCCCGGTGCGGTTCGATGTGAAGCGGCGCGAGTTCGTCGCGACGGGAGGGATCGGACCGCACGCTTTCGATGCGGCGCGCATCCATCGGTTCCTGCCGAGTCCCGCCGCGCTCGGGCTCGCCTTCGTGATCCAGATGGACACCTCGATCTCGATGTTCCTCGGGGCGGCACTGGCCGTGCTCGCATCGAGGATCGCCCTGGGGTGGACCACCCGCTTCCTGATCACGACCTGCGCGGGGCTCGTCGCCGGGGAGCGCATCGCGGGGGTCGTGGACGCCATTCGGCTGGTGATCGCGGGCCTGTAGGAAAGGGGCGCGGAACGCGACTCCGCTCTGTCCCATGCATCCTTGACGCCGTTCGAAATCGGGCCTAGGGTGGACAGCTTCAGGCCGTGACCAATGGTGGGCGACGGGTACTGAGGAAGGAGGAAGCGATGGCCAAGGCGGAATACAAGGACTTCACGCATCCCGACGAGGTCCGGACGTTCGAGAAGGGGAAGGTCGAGCTGATCAGCCTCGGCGGCGCGCAGATCGGCAGGCTGACGCTGATGCCCGGCTGGAAGTGGTCGCTGCACGTGAAGCCGATTGCGGGGACCGACTGGTGCGAGGCCCCGCACTTCCAGTACCTGCTGACCGGCCGCATCCACATCCAGATGAAGGATGGCGCCGAGTTCGAGCTCGGCCCGGGCAGCGTCTCCGATCTGCCGCAGGGGCACGACGCATGGGTCGTCGGCAACGAGCCGGTCGTCGCCATCGACTGGGCCGGCGCGTCCCATTACGCGCAGCGGTAGTCGGCTGACGCCGCGCCGGGGACGGCCGAGGGTCGGTGGCGGGGGCGGGGGGTCTCCGCGCGCTGCGCGCAGTGGTTGTCGGACCGTGGCCGCTCCAAGGGGCCACGAGGGCCGGCGGCACAGGAGGCGCGGGCGGGCGCGAGCGCGCAGGCGCTCAGCGTCCGTGCCCGGACCGCCACTCCTCCGGGAGGATTCCGTACACCTCCAGGTCCACCCGCTCGCCCCACTTCACATCGTGCTGGCGGAGCCTCCCCTCGTGCGTCATGCCGAGCTTGCGCATGACGCGCCCTGAGGCCGGGTTGCCAGTGAAATGCACCGCGAAGACCCGGCGCAGGCCGAGCACCGAAAAGCCGTGCTCGAGCATCGCGGCCGCGGCCTCGGTGCAGTACCCGCGGCCCCACCAGGGGACGCCGATCCAGTAGCCCAGCTCGGCGCGCGCGTGCGCGGGCTCGATTTTGAGCCCGATCGCCCCGCACAGGACCGAGCCCTCACGCAGCTCGATCCCGAGGATGAGCTCCGCCCCCAGGTCGAAACGCTCCTGCTGTCCCGAGATCCACTCCTCGGCGGCGCCGTCGGGATAGGGATGAGGATGAGGAGCGTCGTCGCGGCGATCTCCCGCGACCCGGCGAGCCGCTGGACCGTGGGCGCATCCTCGAGCGTGAGAGGGCGCAGAACCAGCCGTGCGGTTTCAATCGTGGGGCGGTTGGTCGTCACTCCGTTCGTTTCTCCCAGCGGAGCCGGGCTCCTCCGGTGCTTCGCCCGCGATCATCCCGCGGCGTCGATCCCACCGATCCTGTGGCCCCGATCACCCGGTGGAGCACGTCCTCCCCGAGGGGCTCCGGGAGTCCCCGAACCCCGCCGCCGCTCAGCGGCGGGCGAGATAGCCGAGGGCGAGGCGCGACATGAGCTCCACGCCGATCGGCAGGCAGACCTCGTCGAAGTCGAAGAGGGCGGAGTGGTGCGGGTGCGCGAGCCCCTTCGCGGCGTTGCTCGACCCGAGAAAGACCATGCAGCCCGGGACCTTCTGCAGGAAGTAGGAGAAGTCCTCGCCGCCCATGACAGGCCGCGGCGTGATGACCCTCTCCGCTCCGACCGTGTCGCCGGCGACGGCGCGTGCGAACGCACATCGCCTCGACGTGATTCACGGTGACGGGGTAGCCCGACGGAAAAGTCACCTCCGCGCGCGCCCCCGTGCGTACGTGCGATCCCCTCGGCGAGCTCGCGCAGGCGCCCGTGCAGGACGGCGCGCACGTCGTTGTCGAAGGACGCGGATCGTGCCGGTCATCTCGACCTCGGCCGGGATGATGTTGTGCGCCGTGCCGCCGTGGATCGTGGCTGACCGTGAGGACCGCGGGGTCGAGCGGATCGGCGCTGCGGCTGACGACCGACTGGAGCGCGGTCACGATCTGCGAGGCCACGACGACCGGGTCGACCGTCGCCTGCGGCTGGCTGCCGTGTCCTCCCCCGCCCGATCACCCGGATCGTGAATTCGTCCGCCGCGGCCATGACGGGCCCCGGGCGAGCGCGATCTGGCCGCACGGGCGTGGAGTTCCAGATGTGCAGCGCGAACGCCGCGTCGGCCCGCGGATCGTCGAGCGCGCCCTGCTCGAGCATGGGGACCGCCCCCGGAGCCCCTCTTCGGCAGGCTGGAAGGCGAGCACGGATCGTCCCGGCGAACTCCTTGCGGCGCGCCTGCAGGAGGCTCGCCGCGCCGAGCAGGATTGCCACGTGACCGTCGTGCCCGCAGGCGTGCATCACGCCCGGGTTCTCCGAGCGGGCCGGATTCTCGCTCCTCTCCTCGATCGGCAGACCGTCCATGTCGGCGCGCAGCGCCACCGTTTTGCCGGGGCCGCTCCCGCGGATGGTCGCCAGAACGCCCGTTTCCGCAACGCCGGTCCGGTGCTCCACTCCGAGCTCCGCGAGGTACTCGGAGATCTTCCTGGCGGTCCGCACCTCGCGGAAACCGAGCTCAGGGTGCCGGTGGAGATCGCGTCGCAGCTCCGTCACCGTTGCCGCGAGCGCCGCTGCGTCCTCGTGAATCCGATCGTCCGCCATCGTCCTCTCCAGTGCCTGCGTGGATGAAGAGAATAGCGCAAATCAGGCTGCGGCCGCGGAGATCTCCCGGCGCGCATGCAGCCGCCGACGCGCCTCCGGCGCTTCGCGGCTGATGGTATGCGCCACGACCTGTCCTAAAATGCCGCCCATGCATGCACCGATGATCAGGCTCCGGGGCGCGCTCGCGCGCGCCGTTGCGACGGCGGCGCTTGGCCCGGCGATCTCCGCGGTCGCCGCGGCAGCCCTGCCCGTTTCGCAGGTGGCGGTCCCGTCACCCGCGCCCGCAACCGCGGCGGCCGCCCCCGCCCCTTCGTCGTCCACCCCGGCTGCTCCGGAATCAGCCCCCGCAGCTGCATCGTCCGCCGCAGCGCAGCCGGGCGCTTCGGCGCCGGGTGCTCCCGCGAAGGACCCCGCCGCGGAGCGCGGGCGGGCGATCATCGCCGGGCTGCTGAGGACGCACTCGACCTGGGAAAGGCTGCGGCCCCTCACCGATACGATCGGGGCGCGGATCGCAGGCTCCGAGGCGGGGGCCAGGGCGGTGGCATGGGCGAAGGGAGAGTTCGAGAGGGAAGGGTTGACCGTCCGCCTCGAGCCGGTCATGGAGCCGGTCTGGGTCCGCGGGCAGGAGCGGGCCGAGATCCTCGCCCCATCGCGCCTTCCCTTGCCGATCCTCGGTCTGGGTCGCAGCGTCGGCACTCCGCCCGGAGGGATCACCGCGCCGGTGGCGGTCGTCGGCTCCTACGAGGAGCTGACCGCTCTTGGCCGCGGGAAGGTCGAGGGGAAGATCGTTCTCTACGACAAGGCGTTCCCGCGCGACGTCAGCCCGATGGAAGGTTACGGGGCCGTCGTGAAGTTCCGCGGCGGAGGGGCTTCGGCCGCCGCACGGCTGGGAGCGGTCGCGGCCCTCGTTCGGTCGGCGGCGACCGCGAGCCTGCGAACCCCGCACACGGGCGTGATGCGGTACGCCGAGGACGCGCCGAAGATCCCCGCGGCCGGCGTGTCCATCGAGGACGCCATGCTGATCCGCCGCCTCACCGAGGCGGGACACGAGGTGCGGGTGCGTCTCGAGATGGGCGCCCGCACCGAGCCGGATCGCGAGGGAGCGAACGTGGTCGCCGAGCTCCCGGGGCCGGGAGAGGCCGGAGGAGATCGTCCTGATCGGCGCCCACCTCGACTCCTGGGACGTGGGGTCCGGGGCGATCGACGACGGCGCGGGGTGCGCCATCGTCCTCGAAACCATGAGGGTGCTCGCCCGGGGAGAGCCCCCACGCCGGACGGTCCGTGCCGTCCTCTTCGCGGACGAGGAATCGGGGCTCGTGGGCGGGGCCGCCTACCGCGACGCCCACCGGGACGAGCTCGGCCGCCATGTCGCGGCGCTCGAAGCGGACGCGGGCGGGGGGCGCGCCCTCGACATCGGCGTCCTGGCCGGGAAGGGGGGGGCGGACGCCCTGGGTGAGAGGCTCAGATCCGGTCCTGGCCGCCGCGGGCAGGGTCGCCGTGCGCGCGGGCTCGGGAGGGTCGGACATCTCCGTTCTCGAGCCGTTCGGCGTGCCGGGCCTCGATCTCGGCAGCGACACGACCCACTACTTCGACTGGCACCACACAATGGCCGACACGCTCGACAAGGTCGATCCCGGGGAGCTGCAGCAGGCGGCTGCCGTCTTCGCTGCAACGACCTGGATGCTGGCGGAGGTTGATTCTGTGCTGCCTCGCATCCCGCCCCCGCCCCCGCCGCCGGCGCCGGAACCCGGCAGGCACTGAAGCGAGCAGGTTTCCTCAGCAGATCGTCAGGGAGGTCATGTACAGCACGAGGAAGGCGCGCGCGGTCCAGCAGGCGGTGCGGACCCAGTTGGTCCTGACGAGGAGAGCCAGCGCGCCGGGATCGTGACCGCGCTCGAGCCTGCGATGCAGGGGGACCTGCACGAGGAAGGTCGCCCCAGATGACGAGGAGCAGGAGCAGCCCCGCGAAGACGGCGATCTGGCCGATCGGGACCGGTCGCACCGCGGCGAGAGCAGCGCGGACGCCAGCTCGAGCGCCATGAGGGGGGCCTGGACGAACCCGCTCCGCCTGACATGCTCGACTTCGTAGGCCCGGAATTCGTGGGGCCCCACGAAGGAAAGAAGGGGGTAGTGGATGAGCTGCACGAACCAGATCAGCCCTGCCATCGCGAGCGTGGACCCAAGCTGCAGGATGGAATCACCAGATCCATCGCGCTCTCCGTTCCTGTTTCGCGACTGCCGACGCGGTGAGCCGCCGGGGTCGGACGGCACAGGCCATCGGGCCGGGCGCCGCGACTCCACCCGCGGTCGTTCCGGCCGCCCCCGACGTGGCCACCGGGGTCAGGCGGCCTTGTCCTGACTCTTGAAGAGAGGGCCGAGGTAGCCGGTCACGAGGCTCCAGCCGAAGATGAGAAGCCCGGCGATGGCGCCGTAGAAAATGAACGCTACATGGGCCGCGCCCTGGTTGAACGTGCTCATGGCCAGGGGCGGGACCGTCTTCTCGAACAGCCGGTGGAACCACTCGCCGAGGAGAAGCCCGATCGCCTCGCTCCCGATGAGCAGGAAAATGAGCCCCCACATTCTTCGCGACATGAACTCTCCTTCGATGGCCGGGATCAACCCTTGACCAGAAACCCTTTTGCTGTGAGAAGCGCCCGCAGCCGCTCGCGCCGATCTCCCTGAAGGGTGACCGACCCGTCGCCTTCGCTCCCCCCCGTGCCGCACGCCTTCTTCAGCTCCGCGGCCAGCTGCCCGATGAAGACGTCGTTGCGGGGAAGGCCGTCCACGACCGTCACTGTCTTGCCGCCGCGCCCCTTCGTTTCGATGCGGAGCTTGGCCGTGATCCTCGCAGGCACGGGCTCGTGACCGGCCGACAGCGCGGAGGAGCACCGGCAGGCCCCCTCGGGCCAGCCGCAGGCAGGGCAGATCCTCCCCTTGTCCGTCGAGAAGACGATCCGCCCTCTTGCCTGGCCTCTCACGGCCGGGATCATGGCCCAACGCCCGCGCGGAGCGCAACACGGGCACCGCACCCTCTTCCTTCCCCGGGCGGCCACGGACAGGGCGGATCCTCCGCCCTCGCGCTCGCGAGCCGCCACCGCGCTCAACCGGTCCGCCGCCGCAGCGGGGGCAGGCGTCCGGGCAGGCTTCTTGACCTGGAACCCAACTCGGCGTACATGAATATCACTTCAAGTGGGCGGCAGTGTGCCGTGGGACCGGCCCGGCGTGGGCGGCTCATCGGCGGCGGGGGGCGAGGTGGCCTTCACCGAACCACCACAAAGGAGATACCGCTCATGAAATGGGATCCGCACCAACTCGCGCTCCTCGTGTCCCTGGGACTCGGCCTCTGCCTTTCGTCTCCGGTCCGTGCGTCGGACAACTCGGCCCGGCCCGTCTCCGTGGAGCTCGGCCGGCCGGCGGCCGACACCGAGGAGAAGGAGGCGCCGGAAGTCCGCACCGACGCCGAAGGGCTTGCCGCGGAGACCGTGGCCGCCGCCGCAGTGCTGGCGCAGGGGGCAGTCGGCGAGATCGAGCCGAACGGAACGGTGCCCACGGCAACACCGCTGTCCGGCCCCGTCGCGGTCGGCTGGGGGACCATCTATCCCTACAACGACATCGACCTCTGGTCGTTCGCGGCCAACGCCGGCGAGAGGGTCTTCGCGGCGACCATGACCAGCTCTTCGGCAGGCGGCGCCGACTCCGAGCTCGCGCTGATCGCATCGGACGGCGTGACGGTCCTGGAACTCGACAATGACGATGGAGCACTCGGTGGCTCTTCCTCGAGCATCGCCGGCGCGGTCATCCCGGCGACGGGCACCTACTACCTCAAGGTGCGCTACCCCGGGACCGGCACGACCAACAGCTCGGCCATCCGACCGTACCACCTGCACTTCGCGGTCCGCAGCGGCTTGCCGACGGCCGAGATCGAAGCGAACGACTCCCCGGCCACCGCCGACCCGGTGCCCGCGAACGGCCTGATCAGCGGCGCGCACGGCATCGCCACCGACGCCGACTACTTCCGCATCGCGCTGAACGCGGGCGATACAGTCTACGTCGGTCTGGACGCGGACCCGGAACGGGACGGGACAACCTGGAATCCGAGGATCGGGTTCGGCCTGTTCGGGGACGCGGGCAACCAGATCCTCGTGATCGACGACGGCTCCGTGACCTCGCCGAACTCCGAGGCGATGTTCCTGACCGCGAAGGCGGCGGGGACCTACTACGCCTACGTGGACACGACCGCGCAGACGAGCGGCGCGGCAACCCAGACGTACCTGCTGAGCGTGGCGGTGCACCCATTCACGGCCCAGGGTGCGGGCTGCACGACCTATGTCAGCACCGATGTTCCCAAGACCATCCCCGCAGCCGGTGGGCTCGTCAGCTCGACGCTCACCGTGCCGGGTCACCCGCGGATCGCGGACCTCGACGTTTCCATCCAGCTGAATCACCTGGTCATGTGGGAAATCGATGCGCACCTGCGATCTCCAGCCGGCAACAACAACGGCCTGTTCACCGATGTGGGGGCCACGGCTGCGGGGGGCCAGACTCAGATGGACCTGACCCTCGACGATGAGGCGGCCTGGCCGATCGGCTTCTGGACGATCATGAAGGGGGTGACCGTCCAGCCGGAATCCAGCTACAGGCTCTGGTGGTTCGACGGCGAGGACGCCGGCGGTACCTGGACCCTCGATCTCTACGACGACGCAAACAACATCAGCGGAGGGACCCTGACCGGCTGGAGCATCACCGTCTGCGAGCCGGCGCCGGTCACGTGCCCGGGAGTCGTCGCGACGCTCTACTCGCAGGACTTCGAGGCCGGAACGGGCGGGTTCATTCATTCCGGAGCGGCCGACTCGTGGGCGTGGGGGCTTCCCTCGGGCGCCTCGGCCCCGATTCTCGGCTGCGGCGGCGGCACGAACTGCTGGAAGACCAACCTGACGGGGACGTACGGCGCGAGCAGCAACTGCGACCTGCTTTCTCCCCGATCGATCTGTCCGCCGTGACGGCGCCCGTCGTGTCTCTTGGGCGCAGGCCTACCAGAGCGAGAGCGCGAGCTACGATTCGCCCTCGGCCCTGGTTCGCGATGTCGGCGGCGCGAACGCGAGGACGCTGTTCCAGTTCCTCGACGCGACCATGTCGAGCTCGGTGGGGACTCCCGCGACGCTGATCCAGGAGAGCGCCGGCTGGGGCATTTTCGACGCCGATGTCAGCTCCTTCGCGGGCGGCAGCGTCGAGCTGAAATTCAACATGACCAGCGACACCACCGTCAACTACTCGGGATACGGCATCGACGATGTCAAGGTGACGGGCTGCTGCACCGTGACGAGCTGTCCGCCTCCCGGAGTGTGCACTGCGTCGGGGTGCTGCACGCCGGCGAGCTGCGACGACGGCGACGATTGCACGGTCGACACCTGCGACCCGCAGGCGGGCTGCACGCACGCTCCGCTCAACTGCAGCGACGGCAATGCGTGCACGGACGATGACTGCGATCCCCTGAGCGGCTGCCAAAACCCGCCCCGCTCCTGCGACGACAACAACGCCTGCAACCAGGACGCCTGCGATCCTCAGACCGGGTGCTTCCACATCCCGGGGGCGAACGGCGTCCCGTGCGACGACGGCTACCCCTGCACGCAGAACGACCAGTGCCAGAACGGCTTCTGCATGGGAACGCCCGTGCCTCCGCCTTCGCCGGTCGGCGATACGCTGCTCCTGCAGAGGCTCCCCGCGAACGTCGCCGAGCTCACGTGGAGCGCGCCCGCGGGACCGTACAACGTCTATCGCGGCCTGCGGCAGGCGGTCGGCGCCTGGGCGTACGACCACACCTGCTTCGCGTCGATGCTCGCGTCGCCGCTGTCGACGGATCCGAGCGTGCCCCCCGTCGGTGGCGGCTACTACTACCTGGTGTCGCGCAAGGACGACTGCGGAGAGTCGGTGCTGGGGTACCGCTACCCCATTGCGCCGATCCCGAACCTCGCGCCGTGCCCGTAGCTCGGACCGGCGCCGGGACGAACGACGGCTCGAGAAGGGCGCGTCGCGGGCGAGCGCCGGCGAGGGCGGGGCGACGCGACCCACGAGAAGAGGAGGGCGGGTCTCGGAGGGGCCGCCCGCCTCGAGCTTTCCGACGCCCAGGCAGGGGAGGGGGCGGGGATCCACGGCGCTCCGGGGCGGGGGGGGTTCCGAGCCGGGCTGCGCCGGGAGGGTGACGGACCCCTTGAGAGACTCAGGCGTGGGTGGGGAACTTGAGGTTGACGCTGGTGCCCCGGCCGGCCTCGCTGTCGATGCGGAACGAGCCGCCGTGCGCCTCCACCACGGCGCGCGCGATCGGTAGCCCGAGGCCTCGGAAGCCCGCCGGGCCTCCGGCGGCGATTCCGCGCAGGGCCTCGGCCGGGATGCCGCGCCCATCGTCGCGCACGCGCACCAGGATCGCGCCGGGGACCGGTTCGGTCGTGACCGTGATGCGGTTCCAATCGCCGCCGTGCTCGAACACGTTGTCGAGAAGCTCGCGCAGCACGAGAACGAACAGCGGCCGGTCGAGCGGGGCGGCGAGCCATTCGCCGCCGCCGTCCTCCATGTAGAGGATCTCCCGGTCCGGGCCCGTGAAGCGGCGGTACTGCTCGAGAACCTCGGCGCAGGGGCCGGCGAGGGCGAGACGCTTGAGCTCGAGGTCGTTCCCCGCGTAGAACGAAGCGGCCCGGGCGATGCGCATGAGGCGGCGCGCCAGGTGGTGGTCCCTCTCCCGGCCGGTCTCGCCGAACGGATCGAGGGGGCCGACGCTCCCCTCGATCGCCCGGGCGGAACCGTCCGAGTCGTCCTCGGCGAGGATCTCCGGAACCGCGTGTTCGATCGCCCTGGCCAGGCGGCGGATGGCGGTGCGAGACTCCGAGAGGGCGGTCTTCGTCTCTCCGGCCCGCCTCGCCATGTGGGAAAACTCCGCTGCCTGCTCCCGGATGTCCCGGCGGTGGAGCGCGGTATGCGCGGCGGCCCCCGCGACTGCGGCGGCGAGGATCCCCGCGAGGGCGGGCGCGGCAATCCCAGTCCCGGCGGCGGACGCCGCGGCGACGAGCGCGCAGGCTGCCAGGCCGGCCGCGCAGGCTGCGAGGCACACGATCAGGGAGCGGAGCGCCGCTTGCACGACGGGCAAGCCTCCAGCCTGCGCGACCATCGCGGCGCGCCCCGGGAAGGAGCGGGTCGTCATGGACGATCATGTTAACACCCGCGCCTGCGTGCTAGAATCCGCGTTCTGCCATGATGAAAATCTCGCTGGGGCACAGCCCCGATCCCGACGACGCCTTCATGTTCTACGCCCTGGCCGAGGGCAAGATCGACACCGGCGGCTGCAGTTCGAGCACGATCCTGCAGGACATCGAGACGCTCAACCGCCGGGCCCTGCGCGGCGAGCTCGAAGTCACCGCGCGTCTCGATCCACGCCTACGCCTACCTGACCGACCGCTACGCGCTGCTGCCGCACGGCGCGTCGCATGGGCGACGGCTACGGCCCGATGGTCGTCGCGCAGCGAGCCGCTGGCGCCGGCGGAGCTGCGCGGCGCTCAGCGATCGCCGTGCCCGGGCACGCTGACCATCGGCCTTTCTCGCCTGCAGCTCTGCCTGGCCCGACTTCGACCGACGTGGTCGTGCCCTTCGACCAGATCCTCGACGCCGTGCTGCGGGGGCAGGTCGACGCCGGGCTGATCATCCACGAGGGCCAGCTCACCTACGCGGCGAGCCGGGCTGCACACGGTCGTCGACCTGGGCGAGTGGTGGTGCGACACGAGACCGGCCTGCCGCTGCCGCTCGGCGGCAACGCGATCCGCAAGGACCTCGGCGCCGCGACGATCGCGCAAGGTGGCGCGGCTCCTGCACGAGAGCATCGCGCTACGGGCTGGAGCACCGCGCGGCGGCGCTGGCGCTACGCGCTGCGTCGGCCGCGGCCTGGACCGCGCATGGCCGACCGCTTCGTCGGCATGTACGTGAACGACCTCACGCTCGACTACGGCGAGCGCGGGCGGAAGGCGGTCCGCCTTTTCCTCGAGCGCGGGCGGGCCGCGGGCCTGATCACCGTCGCGCCCCAGGTCGAGTTCGCCGGGCAGGCCTGAGGATTCGCGGCGGCGGATCGGGGTGTTCCCCCGTCCGGCGGCGCGGCGCCCGGTCCTGGGGGGAGAAGCTCCCTCCGCGCACGTTCCCGGCATGCGGGCCGACGCCGTCTCTCGGCGGATGGATACCCGAGGAGTCGATCCATGGACCACCCGTTCAACGAGCAGCCCGATGCGCGGGACCGGCCTTCGCAGCCTGGCCCGTTCCACGCTTTCGAGCAGGGGAGGGGAGCGGTCTTCGGCGAGGAGGCCGACTGCGGCGTGGCCATCCGCTACTCCCAGCCCGATCGAGGTCTTGTGGCGGCGCGCACTTTCGCCGCGATCGCCGACCTCACGCCGATGGCCCGCATCGAGGTGAGCGGCAAGGACCGGAGCGCCCTCCTGCAGAGGATCTCGACCAACGACCTGCGTCCCCTGAAGAAGGGGAGCCTTGCGCCGACGATCTTCGTGACGCCCAAGGGCCGGATCGTGGACCGTGTCTTCGTCCTCGATCGTGGCGAGTCGCTCCTGCTCCTGGCGGCACAGGGAGGGCGGGTCCGGGTGCAGGACTGGATCCGGAAGTACACCCTCTCGGACGATGTCCGGCTGAGGGACCTCACCGGGGAGACGGCCGCATTCGGCCTCACCGGGCCGGGCGCGGAAGGGCTCGTCCGCGCGATCGTCGCCTGGAGCCCCGAGCCGCTCGATCGAGGTGGGTTCCTCGAGACCGCCGAAGGCGAGGGCTGGGCGATCGCCGCCCCGCTCGACTTCTCCCCCGCGGCTGGGCGGTCGTGGGACCGAGCGCTACGATCGTCGGACTCTACGGGAGGGCGCTCGAGCTCGGCGAGCCGCGCGGGCTCGCGCCGATCGGGATCGAGGAGTCGGAGATCCTGAGGGTCGAAGCCGGCATTCCGGCCGAGGGGCGCGAGCTGACCGAAGAGCGATCTGGGAGGCGCGCCTCGACGGGTCGCTCTCGCTCTCGAAGGGGTGCTACACGGGACAGGAAGTCATCGCGCGCCTCAGGACCTACGACAAGGTCCAGCGCCGGCTGGTGGGCCTGCGGCTGGTCACCCTCCCACCGGCGCCTCTCCCGCAGACGATCTTCGAACCGGGGACGGAGGTGAGGGACGCGAGATCGGGACGCTGACGAGCGCGGTCGTGTCCCCGGCGCTCGGGGCCACGATCGGGCTGGGATTCGTGAGGCTCGCGAGCGAACGGCCCGGGACAGAGGTTGCGATCGGAAAAGGCCGGATCCCCGGCGTGGTCGCAGCCCTGCCGTTCCTCGAGTGACTGGGCTCGAGAGGGTCGTGGGCGTCCGATGTGTGGAGGGCTGCCTCCCCCGAAGCCTCCGGCGAGCCACCGGTTCGTGCCGGGAGGAACGGCGCCGGTGTCGTTGCCGGCCGGGCCGCCTACTTCGGGGCCGGAGCGGGAGCAGGCTCGGGCGTGCCCGCCGGGGCCGCCTGCTCTTCCCTCTTCTTCGGGGCGGGAGCCGGAGCGGAATAGAGGTCCTCGAGGGTGTTCGGCTTCACCACCGCCGCGTTGCCCGGGTTCATCGTGGCCGTGTGGGCCGGCCCTATTCCCGTCTCGCGGATCCAGGCGCCCACTTCAGCCGGGTGCATCTCGACGAAGGCCAGGTTCTCGGAGGGAACGGCGCGGGCGAGGGCGGGAGGAACCTCCTTGCCCGCTTCTTGATCCCCGAGGCGGCGGTCGCCTGGAGCAGCGCGACGTAGGTCTGGAAATAGCCCGGTCGCTCATGCCCGCCGCCTTGATCGCTTCGCTGGCCGCGGAACTGGCCTGGAGGCGCCTGCGCATCCCGGCGATCGCGTCGGAATCCGCGCTCGCGGCGATCGCCATCTCGAGGTTCCGGTCGCGCTTGAGCGCGGCGGTTATTCCGTCATCGGCCTTCAGAAAACGGTCGAACTCCTGCATCGTCAGGCGGGCTGCGGGTGCCTTCGCGGAAGCCGCGGCCGCGGTGTCGGGCTTGCCCGCAGCACACAGGGCGGGAACCGCGGCGGCCAGCCCCGCGATCACCAGGGAGAGGACTACGGGTCCGAGCTTTCTGAGGGTCATGATCTCTCCTGCTTCGAGGATTTGCCGCCGGGACCGGTCCCGCGCGCGGGATCGGCGAGAAGCCCCGCCCATGCCGATTCCCCGGACGGACACCCGCGGCGGCCTATAGTACGCCGCGCCACGCGTTCTGACCACCCAAAAGACAACGGTGCCCTGTCCTTCCGCCTTCCTGGCGGATGACGAGCGAATCGGCGCGGGTGGCAACGATGGCGCCCGAAGCGGTGCGCGCCGTGGAACGGTCCGCCGCCGGCGGATTCTTCCGCGCAGGCGGCGCCGTGTTCGCTGCCGCTCCCATCATCAGGAGGATCGACATTGTGAGAACGAGGAAGTTCAGGCTTTTCGCCGCTCGCGCCGTTCCTCGATCGGCAGGGTAAGGCCCGCGCAATCCCCTCCGCCTGAAGTCACGGCGGGCCCTTCATCCACGAGCTCCAGCCGGTCGCGGGTGCCGCCCTGGAGCATGAGCATCAGGGTCAGGTACTCGCGCAGATCCCGGGTCAGCAGGAAGTTCTCCTGGCCGAACCTCCTCGCGGTTTCCCCCATCGCGGCATCTCTCCGGGCCGATTGAGGAGGTAGCGAATCCGGAAAGCGGCCCCTTCGGGAGTCGTCACCGGAAGCCCGTATGGTCGTTGACGACTTGGAGCACGATCCCTCCGGTCTCGCCGCCGATTACCGGCTTCTCCTTCCACATCGCCTCGGCGACCGCGAGTCCGAATCCCTCGCGCAGCGACTTCTGAATCACGAGCTGTCGCGGCGTTGCAGGGCGTTGATTTCCCGGTGCGAATCGGGGGGCAGGACGCAGAACGTGAATGTCCGGGTCCTCGCCCGCCTCCTCGCGGACCTCCCCCAGGACGCGCTCTCCTTCGGGATCGTCGGAGGCGATGCCCCCCGCCAGCACGAGCTGGACGGGTACCCGCCCCCTGACCATGCGGAAGGCGCGAATCACGCCGACGGGATCCTTGAAGCGGTCGAACGGGACACTTGCAGGATTATGGGACGCTCCGGGAACGAGGTGGAAGGACCGGCTATCGCTTGCCACTCCTTGGGATCGATTGCGCAGTTCTTGAGGCTCAGCGGATCGATGCTAGGCGGATCACGTACTGCGGGTGTGGCAGCGGCTGGGCGAAGGCGGGCAGCGAGAAGACGCTTGCATCGTACTCGCGGATGAAGTCCCTCAGGAACTTCCAGACCTGACGATAGGGCCGACTGACATCGATGTGGCACCGCCAGATCCACCGGCCCCGGCGCTTGCAGAGCTGACGGGCGATCGCCACGGGCTGGGGGTCGTGGATGAACACGTAGTCCGCGTCCTGGAGCTCATCCTGCATTGCCTGCGCATTCCGCCGGCATACCGTCCAGATAGGATCCAGGAGGCGGGGTTTGATGGCGATCGGCCTGCCCTGCAAGGCGTTGTGGAAACTCTTGGTCACGTTGAAGAACTCGGCATCCCCTTGCATGACCTGCCACGAGGCGAGCAGCCCGAGATCGTTCATCAGCGGGACCATCCACATCAGCATCTCCGCCACACCGCCGCCGACCCGGGTCGATTCACGTGGACGACAGTCCGTCCTTCCAGGGGCCGGGCCAGCTTCCGGAGTTGCGAGATCACCTCGCTCCCGGCGGAAGCGGAGTAATCGGCCAGTCTCGACGTCACCGGTCCCCTCCTTCCCCCTCCTGGGGATGGAAGCACGAAGCGATCCGCTCACGGAGCTCGCGTCAGCGACCATTGATCACAGTCGATGGATTCCAATCGTGTCGCGCACGCGCCGGAAGTCGGGGTCGCATCCTTCCAGCCAGACGAGAAATCGTCGCGTCGCAGCGGCGGGCGCCGCCGCGCGTCAATGAAGTGGAAGAACACGGACCCTGTCGAGAGGACGGGGATCATCGCAGCCAGCTCCTGAGGTCGCTTCGCGCTGAGGCCCGTATCGGCGATCACGAACTGCGAGCTGAGGAAGTGGAACTCCTTCCCGCGGGGGGCTTGCGGGACTTCCGCGATCTCGGCGAGCCGGTCCTCGATGAGGTCGACAAGGTGCTGCCGCAACTGCTCGAGATCGGAGTAATCCATCGGGTCCGTCACCGCGAGCCGTTCTGCGAGCGGCTCGTCCCGGAGATGGCGCGCCGCCCACCGGGCCAGGTCGTTGCGGTATTCCGGGTGGTCGAACGTGGGGCGCAGCAGCGAGTCGTAGAAGTGGTGGGTGAGGCTCTGCTCGGGAACTCCCGCGAGATGATCGCGCAACTCCCTCAGGTTCTGGGCGCTTTTCCCGAGCGAGCAGATCAGGAGCGAGCAATCCATGATTCTCAGCGGCGGCCAGGCAGTTTCCATGAGTGCCTCCTGCCACGGAATGAGACGAGACTGCGACTCAGTCTCGCATTCTGTCTGCAACGGACGTGCCCGGTGGCCCGCAGGATCGGTCGCGCGCCGGGCGTCCGCTGAATCCAGGCCATCAGGGGCTCCTTCTTCCTTCGTGCGCTCGACGTTTCGGCTTCTCCGCGAGTGTCCACGCCAAGGGACAGCCGGCGGAAAGCGCGGTGAGGGTTTCCGGACAGTGTCGGACTGGTCCTACACCGTCCGCCGCGAATCGGCGCATCCCTCTGCCGTGGCGCGGCTTTTGCAGCCCGGCGCGGACCTGAGTGTCTCGAGTCGCTGAAGATGGGGTGCCGTCGATCGATGATGGACGCGAAAACCACGGGGCCGGTCGCGCTGGCCGCCTCCGATCCAGCATGTCCTCTCTCTGAATCGCAAGACAGAGACGGGGTGTGCGGCCGGCCGGCCCCTGCTGCCTAGCCCGGCTCTCTCCGCCCCCCACGCGCGAGGGAGCCGGGCGCCGGGCTGATGCGGGCGGCGGACCCGCAGGCGCCCAAAACTCTTTGCGGCGTGGCGCTCCCCCCGGCACGCTATAATCCGCGCCTTGATGAACCAGACAAACGCCATCGGCACTGGAGCCGGTGCCGGAGAACATGACGAATCCGGAACGGGCGGCGAGCTTCGAGCGACGATCCTGGTACTGATCTCCGACCTCATGATCGGATCGAGGGTTCGCGAGGCTTTCGGGGCTGCCGGCATGACCGGGCTGTTCCCCTCGACCGCCGCGGCCGCCCTCGCGGGGCTCGGCGACCCGGGAGACGCAGTCGGCGGCGGGCCGGGCGCGGTCCCCCCGTGCTCCTGATCGCCGACCTCGGCGACCGCCTGCTCGACCCGCTCGGAGCGATCCGCGAAGCGGCCTCGAGAGGGATCCCGGTCCTGGCGTTCGGAGCGCACGTGGACGAGGCGGCGCTCGCGGCCGCGCGCGAGGCGGGGGCGTCACGGGTCGTTCCCGATCGGTCTTCGCTTCCGCGGCTGCCGGAACTGATCGCCGAACTGACCGTGAAAGGGGCCCGATCGTGAGCCGCCCGCCGCGGCGGAGGACCGGCGCCCGGCACGCCGGGGGGACTAGGTGCGGAAGACCGAGGCTCACCCTCCGGGGGGCCGCGCCCTCAACCCGCAGCGCGGGGTGCGGGGGCTCCACGCCGGCCGTCGCGGGTGAAGCCGGCGGGCGGTGATCGAGCGGACCACGAAGCCGCGCCAGCGGAAACGACGCCTGTTTCGAGGGCGCGACGGCCGGAAAGGCGGCTCGGGTGGTTGCGGTTTCGGGCTCGCTGCGCGCGGGAAACCTCACTCGGCGCTCCCTCGAGATCGCCCTCCGGGGGGCGGCTTCCGAGGGGGCGGAGACCGAGTTGATCGATCTGTCCACCATGCGACTCCGTTCTGCGACGAGCGGCGTGACGAGAGCACCTACCCCCCCGATGTCGCGCGGCTGCGCCGGGCGGTCGGTCGGGCGCACGGCATCCTGCTGGGATCGCCCGAATACCACGGATCGATGTCCGGGCGCCTGAAGAACGCGCTCGACCTTCTCGGCTTCGCGCAGCTGGACGGCAAGATGGTCGGGCTCGTCGCGGTGGCCGGCGGTTCCCAGAGCGCCACGGGCACGCTGGCCCACATGCGGATGGTCTGCCGGCACCTGCACGCCTGGGTCGTGCCGCGGCAGGTTTCGATCTCGCGAATCAGCGATGCCTTCACTCCCGCGGGGCACCTCAAGGACCCCGAGCACGAAGAGAGGCTGCTCGAGGTGGGGCGAGACGTCGCCCGCTACGCGGCGCTGCACTTCGGGATCCCCGCCCGCCGGGCGCTCGACCCCCTTCCGGGCAGCCCTGATCGGGGCCGCCTCGGTGGAACGCGGCGGACCGGACCTTGGACTTCGGTCTTCCGCGGCCGACAGCTGGCCGTCCCCGGTGCATCGCTGCTACAGCCTGACGCGCACCGCGGAAAACCGGCCCCAGCACTTCGTAGGCGTTGACGGTCCGCACCTCGAGGGTGTTCTCGCCGGGGGCGAGGGCCCACGCCAGCTGTGCGCCGGAATCGTCCCAGGCCCTGTTTCCGAGGCGCACCCTGTAGTTCATGAAGTGAGGGCAGCAGCCGCCGGTCGACAGCGTGACGTGGAGGAGCCCCTTGTGCGTTCGGGCTTGAGCTCGATCGCCGACCTGGTTCATCGGCGTCAGGATCTCCTCGCGCCGCTTCGTGACCATGGCGAACTTCAGGTTGCGGAACGGAGAGACGCGCGGGTCGGCGTAGCGAAGGAAGATCCTCCCGCGCTCGTCGAGGGTGAGCGGGTGATCAAGACGGGCGAAGTCGTTTCGAGTCGAAACCGCGATGTTGTAGAAGACGGCCAGGAGTGCACCGTCTCCCTTGCCGTCCGCCGCGGCGCGCTCGGAGGCTGCGGCGCCTCGGGCCCCCTTGAGCGCGGGAACCGGGAGGCGGAGCACCCGGATCGTCGGAGGCACGGCCCGCGAGCAGCTCGTCGTGGATCTCGAGCGCGGAGAGCGGGATCCCTTCGCGGACGTAGAGGGCCGCGTGGAGCGGGTCGAGCAGCACCCATCGGTTCAGGTTGTTCGACCATGCCTCGACCGCGAAATGTCCTGCGCCGGACTGGCTCTCGAGCTCGACGTACCGGATGGCGAAGTATCCGAACGATTTCAGGGCATCCCCGAGCAGGTACGAGTACTGCCCGCAGAACCCACCCGTCCGGCCCGCCCGGATCTCCCGGAGGATGGCAATCCCGTTGCATGGAGGGTAGGGGTCGGGATCCCCGGCTCGAACTGCGCCCGGGTCCACGAGGTGAGGCGCTTGAACAGCTCGAGATCTGAGGCTGTTCCGGCCACGACCTCATCCAGCTTTTCCTGGCGGCGGAGGCCGAGGATGAGCGGTTCGGCGACCCATTCCACCTGAAGCGGGTGATCGCCCGCGAAGAGGACCCCCTGCGACAGCTCGAGAACCTCGGGTCCTTCGTCCGCGGCGCCGTCAAAGGAGCAGGAGCCCGTGAAGAAGATCAAGATTGAAACAACCAGCGCTGCCGAAAGGGGTACTGTTTTCACGTCCTGCAATATATGTCCCGCCCTCGACGCGGGCCAACCCGACGCACGTTTCCCGCCATGGACCCAGTTGAACGGCGAGCAAAAAAGGCGATACTGTCCTGCCCCTTCCCACCCCGGTCGGAGCCGGGTCGGGTTCCCGGTCGCCGGCCCGCCGACAGGGCAGGCCGGGCCCGTGCGGAAGGGGTCATGCGCCGGCACGCCCGATTCACAGGGCCCCGGTTTCTGCAAGGAGGGGACGGTGAAAAAAACAATCCGATCGCGCTGCTGATTCTCGCGGGGATTCTCGTGCTGCCGTTCACCGCGTGCGGAACACAACCCCAGGGTCCCGCGGCGGAGGCGACGCAGGCCGCGGCGGAGGATCCTGTCAAGCGCGGCGAATACCTCGTTTCCGTGCTGGGCTGCGACGACTGCCACACGGCCAAGACGATGGGGCCGCAGGGCCCCCAGCTCGATCTCCCACACCGGCTGGCCGGCCATTTCGGCGAGCCCGCGCTCCCGGCCCCTCCCGTCCTTCCGGAAGGACCCTGGGGAGTGGTGACGACGATGTCGCTCACGGCCTGGGCCGGGCCCTGGGGGATCAGCTACGGGACGAATCTGACCCCGGACCGGGAGACCGGCATGGGTGCCTGGACCGAGGCGATGTTCGTCAAGGCGATCCGCACCGGAAAACACATGAGCGCGGGCCGGCCGATCCTTCCGCCGATGCCCTGGGAGGCCTACGCGCGCCTGACCGACGAGGACCTGAAGGCGGTGTTCGCCTTCCTTCGCACCCTCCCGCCGGTCGCGAACAAGGTCCCGGACCCCGTCCTGGCTCCTCCGCCCCCTGGCCCCGGCGGCGGACGCTGACTCTGTCGCGGCCCGCTGACCGCTCTCTCTGATGCTTCACGCCCAGTCGATCGCGAAGAGTTTCGGCCACCAGACGGTCCTCCAGGACCTGAGCTGGCACATTGGCCGCGGGGCCCGCATCGGTCTCGTGGGCCCGAACGGCGCCGGCAAGACCACGCTGATCCGGATCCTCGCCGGGCTCGACGCCCCCGACGCGGGCGAGGTCACGGTGCCGAAGGGAGCCGTCATCGGCTACCTGCCGCAGGAGGTCGAGACGCTCGGGGGTTCGACCGTTCTCGGCCAGGCGCTGATCGGATTCACCGAGGTCCGGGGGATCGAGGAGGAGCTCGAGCGGATCGAGGCCGCGCTCGCCGAGACCGCTTCCGAAGGAGGAGCTCGCGAAGCTGACGGCGCGGTACGGCGACCTGCGCGCTTCGGTTCGAGGCGCTCGGCGGGTACCGCGCTCGAGGGCGAGGCCCGCGCGATCCTGGGGGGGCTGGGGTTCGCGCCCGGGGCGATGCACGCCGCCGCTCACGACGCTCTCGGGCGGCTGGCGGATGCGGGCCGCGCTCGCGCGGCTCCTCCTGCAGCGTCCCGACCTCCTGCTCCTCGACGAGCCGACGAACCACCTCGACCTCGAGTCGCTCGCCTGGCTCGAGGAGTTCCTCGACGAGTACGACGGGAGCGTCGTCGTCGTCAGCCACGACCGCTTCTTCCTGAACCGCGTGGCGCGACGAGATCGCCGAGCTCGAGCGGCGGCGCGGCTCACGCTGTATCACCGGCGACTACGACGACTACCTCGAGGAGAAGCAGGCGCGCGAGCGAGGCGCTCCTGCGCCGCGCAAGCGCAACCAGGACCGCGCAGATCGCGCGCGACCGAGCGGTTCATCGAGCGCTTCCGCTACAAGGCGACCAAGGCGCGGCAGGTCCAGAGCCGCGTCAAGCAGCTCGACGAAGGTGGAGCGGATCCGCGTGCGCCGCTGCCGTGCAGGACGGTCCACTTCGAGTTTCCCCAGCCGCCGCGCGCCGGGCGGAGACGATCCGCGTCGAGGGGCTGCGCAAGGCGTACGGCGAGAACGTGGTCTACGACGGCGCGTCCTTCGTGGCTCCGGCGCGGCGACAGGATCGCGCTCGTCGGGCCCAACGGCGCGGGCAAGATCGACGCTGCTCAAGGTGCTGGCGGGAGTGCTCGCGCCCGACGCGGGCGCGCGAGTGCTCGGGCACAACGTGACCTTCCACTACTACGCCCAGCACCAGCTCGAGGCCCTCGTCCGGGACGCGCACGGTCCTCGAGGAGCTCGAGTCGGCGGCGCCGGACGAGCTGCGCCCGCGCCTGCGGACGATGCTCGGCGCGTTCCTCTTCACGGGGGACGACGTCGACAAGAAGGTCGGCGTGCTTTCGGGAGGCGAGAAGGCGCGGCTCGCGCTCGCGAAGATGCTGGTCCGGCCGGCGAGCCTGCTGCTCTCGACGAGCCGACGAACCACCTCGATCTGCGGGCCCGCGAGGTCCTCGAAGAGGCGCTCGAAGCCTACGACGGGGACCATCGTGTTCATCTCCCACGACCGCTACTTCATCAACCGGATCGCGACCTCGGTCTGCGAGGTGAAGGACGGAAAGCTCGACCTGCGGCCCGGCAGCTACGACGACTACGCGGAGCGGCTGCGGGAGGCGGCGGCCGCCGCGGCCGCGGAGGCGCGGGGCGGGGGCGGCGGGGCGCCGGCGGGCCCGGCGCGCCGGCGGGCGGCCGCGCGCAGGGCGCCGCGCGGGCCGGAGCGGAGGAGAGCGGGGGAGAGCCGGGGGAGGATCCAGGCCCCGGGCGGGGTCGGCCCAAGACCCGCGAGCAGAAGCGGGCCGAAGCGGCGGACCGGCAGCGCCGGTACCTCGAGCAGAAGGGGCCGAAGGAGCGCGTCGCATGCGATCGAGCAGGAGATCGCCGGCCTGGAATCCCGCATCCGGGAAGTCGAGGCGGCCCTCGCCGACCCGGCCACCTATCGGGACGGCGAGAAGGCCCGCCGCCTGAAGCCGCGAGCACAAGGAGGACCAGGAGCGGGTCGCCTGGCTCTACGACGAGTGGGCGGAGCCTGCAGGACTCCCTGTCCCAGCCCTGACGGTCCCGGTTACCGTCCGTAATCCGCCGGCGGCGCCGCGGTGCGCGCGGGCGCGCTCCGATCCCGCGAAATCCCCGTCCGCCGGCCATTTCGGCCGATCGTCCATTGAAGCGGGGGGCCCGTCACCGTATATCCACGGACCGGGAGAAACGGGACATGCGAGTGGCTGGGACCGGAACATTTCCTTCTCAAGAGCATGCTCGAGTCGCTGCTGCGGGTCCGCGAGCCCGAGGCGCGAGCCCGATGTCGCGACCGGCAGGCGGCGCCTGACCTACAGCCGCAGGTTCCTCTGGACGGCCTGCATCGTTTCCGTCGTCGCCAACGGCGCCTTCGGACTGACCATGGTGCTCATGAGGGAGGATCCGCCGGCCCGGGCCTGGGGGATCGGGATCTTCGGCCTGCTCTGGCTGGCGGCGATGGTCGCGGCGTGGGACGCCTTCTGGACGAAGGTCTCGGTGTCGGAGGCCGGGATCTACCTGGAGCGCGGCCGCGCGGCCTGCGTGTTCATCCCCTGGAGCGCGGTCGCGCGCGTGCGCTACTCGAGGCTCGGCAGCTGGTTCGCCTTCCGGGCCCCCGGCTACCCGACCGTCAGGGTGAGCGTCTACCGGAACGGGCTCCTTTCGCTGGCCGAGTGCGCCGGCGGGGACTCCCCGCCGGGACCCGCCGCAGAGGCCTCCGCGCTGCTCCGGGAGATGGCCATCCATCGCTGAAGCGCGCGCATGGACTCCCCCCCGCCCGGTCGGCCTCCCGGCGCGGCGGCCGATTCCCGGCAGGATTCCCTTGATCGCGGGCCCCTTATTGGGTATATGTACGCGGCCGCATGCCATTCCGGCGAGGTCGCGGCCCATCCAAGGGGGAGTTCCGGTGCGACGAATCGCGAGCCTCTGCCTCGCCGCGACGCTCCTGTGCATGGCCGGAGCGGCGCAGGCCCAGTATGCCAACCCCGAGGACGCATTTCGTCTTCCGGGTCCAGCATCACCGACAAGGACCAGGGAGCTGCCGATCCTCGCCGGGATGCATCTCGATCTCGCGGGCAGCGAACTGGAAGCAGGGCACCGCTCGATTTCTACGGGGCTGGGACGACTTCCACAGGCTCAAGGACGCGGGCTTCGACCCGGTCGTCGTCTGGTCGCAGCCGCGACCAGGCGGCGGAGGCGCTGAGCGACTACCTCGACCCGAACGAGGTTGCCGCGCGGCTCGATTCCTACCAGGCGGGGTTCCCCTCGCTCGCGAAGAAGTTCCAGATCGCGACGACCTCCGAGGGCCGGCCCGTCTTCGCGATGAAGGTCTCCGACAACGTGGCGACCGAGGAGGACGAGCCGGTGGTCTTCCTCGACTGCCAGCACCACGCCCGCGAGGTGATGGCGCCGGAGATCTGCGTCGACGCCATCGACTACCTCCTGAACCGGTACACGCTCGACCCCCAGGTGAAGGCGTGGGTCGACGGCCGGGAAATCTGGGTCATCCCGTGCATCAACCCCGACGGCACGAACACCGTCTTCACCTCGGACACGGGCTGGCGCAAGAACAGGCGCAACAACGGGGACGGCTCGTTCGGCGTCGACATCAACCGGAACTACCCGTTCGACTGGGGGGCCTGCGGTGGCTCCTCGGGCAGCGGCAGCGCCGAGGACTACCGCGGGACCTCCCCCTCCATCCGAGCCGGAGACCACGGGCTACGTCGCCCTGGCCCAGACGCACCGGCCGAGCCTCGCCGTTTCGTACCACTCCTACGGCGAGGACGTCATCCATCCCTACGGCTGCGACACGGCTACGACCCCGAAATTCCATCTCCTGCGCGACCTCTCCTCGGACCTCGCGGCCCGGATCGTCGGGGACGGCGGCTCCAACTGGTACGCCTACGGCACCTCGTCGGAGACCCTCGGCTACCTGGTGGACGGCGGGATGAAGGACTGGTTCTACGGCGCGCTCGGCGCGCCGGCCTGGACCATCGAGATCAACGGCTCGATTCCCAGGGATTCCAGCCCGACTACGCCGCCTGGCGCGCCTCGACCGTGCTGCGAGAGCGTCCGGGCTGGCAGTACCTCCTCGACCGCGTGACGGGCCCGGCGATCTACGGGCACGTCACCGACGCCTGCACGGGGGCGCCCCTGGTGGCGACGGTGGGGATCGACGAGGTCGTCTACAGCCACGGTGAATCGCCCCGCCTGACCGAGGCGGGATTCGGCCGTTCCAGCGGTCGCCTCGCCCGGGACCTACCACCTGCGCCCGAGCAAGACCGGCTACGCCACGCAGGTCTGGCCCGTCGAGGTGGGCACGAAGGCGGCGCGCCGCGACGCGAAGCTCGTTCCCGACCGGGTCGTACGCGGCGGACATCTACTCCGTCGCGATCGCGGACGCGGCCGGGGACGGCGACGGCCAGGCGGACCCGGGCGAGTCGGTCACGATGAGCGTGAAGGCGTACGCGACGGGCGGCGCCCTGAGCGGCCTGACCGCGACGCTCTCGACGTGCGACCCGTACGTCAACATCACGGACGCGACCGCCTCCTGGCCGGCGATCGCCGCCGGCGGCACGGCGAACCCGCTCGACACGTTCGCCTTCGACGTCTCCCGCTTCGCCGCCCGAGGGGCACGTCATCACGTTCACGCTCGTCCTTCAGCGCCGGCCAGGCGCTCTGCTCGGCGACGGCCTCCTTCGATGTCCGCGTGACGCGCAGCGTCCCGTTCTGCCCGTTCGTCAACCAGCCGCTCAACGCCAATCCCGGCTGGACCATCCAGAACACGAACGCGCAGGGCTGGGCCTTCGGCGCGCCGGGCGGGACGGGGGGAACCGGCGGGCCCACGGCGGCCCACACGGGGAGCTTCGTCTACGGCACCAACCTGACCGGATCGTACGGCAGCAGCGCCGACTACAAGCTGACGACGCTCCCGCTCGATCTCTCGGGCCTGCAGGGCGCCGAGCTGCGGTTCTGGCGCTGGCTCAACAGCGAGACCGGCGCCGACCTCTCCTCGGTCGAGCTCTCGACCGACGGGGTGAACTTCACGAAGGTCTGGTCCGGCTTCGGGCGCGACACGGCGTGGGAGCAGTACCGCCTGGACATCTCGAGCCTGGCGGACGGGAAGCCGACGGTCTATGTCCGGTTCCGCCAGCAGAGCGACGGCTCGACGAACGAGAGCGGCTTCTACATCGACGACGTCTCGATCTGCGGCGACACGGTGGCCCCCTCGGCGAGCATGAAGGTGGCCTCCTGGTCGATCAGCGACGGCGTCACGGCCTCCTGCACGGACGGGGACCCGTACCCGGATGCGGGCGAGACGGTGGACATGACCGTCAACTTCAGGAACGACGGCAACGCCGGCGTCAGCGGCCTCGTGGCCACGCTCTCGCACGAGCGATCCGAACATCGTCCTGATCACCAGCCAGGCCGCGCTCGGGAGCGTGCCCGCCGCCGGGACCGCGAGCGCCGTCTTCCGCTACCGCGTGGCGAACACGGTCTCCTGCCTCGAGCAGGCCCCCTTCACGGTGGACTTCTCGGGGAACGCGGGCGACTACGTGGCGCGCGATTCGAGCGTGCTGGTGCGCCTGCAGGCCGACAACGGCACCCCGGTCGCCGACGCCCTCGACACCTTCGAGACCACGACGCTCTGGACCCTGACCGGCGAATGGCAGATCAGCCGCCCGCGCGGGAAGGGGGGCGCGGGCACGGTGGACGGCAACGGCGGGCCGGACCCGGCCGCGGCGTTCGGCGGCATCCGCGTTCTCGGCGTCGACCTGATCGGCGCGGGGGCGAGCCTGGGGAACTACGAGAACAACCTCGGGTCCGCGATCACCGCGACCTCCCCCTCGTACGACTGCACGAACTCCCACAACGTGCACGTCCAGTTCAAGCGCTGGCTGGGGGTCGAGGGAAGCCAGTTCGATCACGCGACGGTCCAGGCCTGGGACGGCGCGAACTGGCAGGTCGTCTGGGCGAATCCGTCCGACGATCTTTCGGACCTGTCCTGGCAGTCGGTGGACTACGACGTGTCCCAGTACGCCGACGGGAACCCGGCGTTCAAGGTCCGCTTCACCATGAGCTCGAACGGCGCGAAGGTCTTCTGCGGCTGGAACATCGACGATCTGCGGATCACGAACGGGTACACGCCGCAGGTCTGCGAGACCGGGACCTGCCCCATCGGGTGCGCCTCCGTGACGGAGATCTCCGGCGTGGGGATCGACCAGGACCGGCTCGACCTCGACCCTGACCTGGAATCCGAGCGCCGACGTCTGTCACTCGCTCTCGGGAACGGGCTACCACGTCTACCGGGCGACGAACGCCGCCCCGCGCATCGCGACGCCGGTTCTCTGGCCCGGCGACTCGTACTTCGGGGACGTGACGGCGCTCGACGCCGACGCGAACCCGGGGAACGCGTCCTACACGGAAACCCAGGCGCCCGCGGCGGGGCAGGTCTTCTTCTACCTCGTCGCGGACGTCGGCACCAACGGCGCCGAGGGCCCGAAGGGCTGGCAGGGGATGTAGGCGGCCGCCCGTCCCGTCCCCCGCACCCCGTCCCGATCGAGAACCGCCCGCAGGGAGCGGCCGCGTCCACCGGCCGCCGCCGGCGGCCGCCTGCGGCGGAGCCCCCCTCCGGCCGTCACTGGGCGCCGTCCCGCCGCTGCCGGCGGGAGTCGAGGACGGCGGAGGCACCCCCGGGGACCGCGGTTCGATCGCGGGCCCCGACCCCAACGACGCATTTGTCTGGCACCGGGGGACCGCTCCGGGTACATTGACAGCCGTGCGCGGCCGCTGGGCAGGTCCGGGGAAGGGTGGGCGCGCGAGATGCAGGCTTGCGGCCTGCCTCGCGGCCCTGCTCCTCGCCTCCGCGGCGGGGACCGCCCGGGCCGCGCAGGCGGTCACGGCCGGAGATGCCGGCAGGGAGAGCGGGCCCTCTTCCCCCGCTCCCGGATCGCGCGACCGCGGCGCCGGGCGCCGCTCCCCACGCGGCCGACGCGCCGCTCCTTTCCCGTCTCCTCGCCGAAGCGGGCAGCGGCGCGGCGCTGACCTGGCACGCGCGCACGGGCAAGCTCCGCTTCTTCGCCGCCGCGCCCGGGCGGCCGATCCCGTCCCCGGCGGTCCTCTCCGGCGGCCCGGAGGACGAAGGCGCGGCGCGCGCGTTTCTCCGATCGTACGGCCCGCTGTTCGGACTCGAGGACGAGGCCCGCGAGCTGCGGACCACCCGCGTCCGCCGCGCGGACAACGGCGGGAGCTTCGTCCGGTTCCAGCAGGTGAGGGAGGGGATCCCCGTGCTGGGCGCCGAGCTCGTGGTGCGGGTGGACGGGGCGGGCTCGACGCGCGCCGCCCTCGGAAGGCTCCTTCCCGCGCGGGAGGCGCCGCCTCGCGGGGGCCATCCGCCGACGCCTCCGCGCCCGGCCGGTTCATCCGCCGGCTCTGCAGACTCTCCCGCGGCCGGAACGGGGCGGCCGCCCCCTCGGGCGCGCCCCTCGACGCCGACGCCGCCCGCGAGCTCGCCCTGCGGTTCGTCGCGAAGGCGCGGGGGATCGCGCGGGAGTCCCTCGAGTCCGCCCGGGCCCGAAGCGCTGGATCTTCAACCCCGTGCTCCTGGGCGGGGACCGCGACGTCACGTCGCGCGTCTGGCTCGCGGAGGTCCGCAGCGCGGGGCCGGTCCCCGTCCGGGAGGCGGTCCTCGTCGAGGCCGGCACGGGCGCCGTCGTCCTGCACTGGGACATGCTCGAGACCGCCTTCAGCGAGCAGGTCTGGGACAACGCCAACAACTCGTCCTGCGGGCTGCCCGGCTGCAGCCTCGCCCGGACGACGGGACAGGGGCCGACCGGCCAGAGCGATGTCGATTTCGCCTACGACTACGGGAAGGACACCTGGGACTACTACCACTCCCAGTTCGGGCGCGACAGCCTGGACGGGCACGGCATGCCGATGGTCTCGACGGTGCGCTACTGCGAGCCCGGCTACTCCTGCCCGCTCGCGAACGCCTTCTGGAACGGCGACCAGATGGTCTACGGCCAGGGCTTCGCCTCCGCCGACGACGTGGTCGCCCACGAGCTGACGCACGGGGTCACCGGCCACGAGGCGCACCTCTTCTACATCTTCCAGTCGGGCGCGCTCAACGAGTCGCTCTCGGACATCTTCGGGGAGTTCGTGGACCTCACGAACGGGAAGGGAAACGACTCTCCCGCGGTGCGCTGGCTCCTGGGGGAGGACCTGAGCATCGGGGCGATCCGCAGCATGGCCGATCCGCCCGCCTTCGGCCAGCCCGACAGGATGCACAGCCCGCTGTACTACTGCGGGATGCAGGACGCGGGCGGGGTCCACGAGAACAGCGGCGTCACCAACAGGCTGGCCGCCCTGCTCGCGGACGGGGGGACCTTCAACGGCCGGACGGTCGCGGGCCTCGGCCTCGCCAAGGCGGGCCGCCTCTTCTACGACCTCGATGCGAACTGGCTGACCTCGGCGTCGGACTTCCGGGACTTCCACGACGCCCTGCAGGCCTCGTGCGCCGGGCTCGTCGGCACCGCGGGGATCTCGGTCGCCGACTGCAACCAGGTCGAGGACGCCCTGCTCGCGTCGGAGACCGGGCTCGCGGAGCCGTGCGGCGGCGCGGACGACGCCCTGGTCTGCCCGGGGGGAGGGCCTCCGGCGCTCCTCTACGAAGCCGACTTCGAGAACGCGTGCGCGGGATGGAGCGGCCTCGTGCCCGACTCCGGTGAGGAGTGGTACTGCGGCGCCTGGGAGCCGTACGGCCCCTACGCGACGAGCGGGGTCACGAGCCTGTTCGGCCTCGAGAGCCCGGCCATCGCGGACTACGCCGCCGGCATGACCTCGGACGTCCCGGTGGCCGGCGCCGGCGTGTACGCGAGCTTCCGCCACGCGCACCTGCTGGAGCAGGCCTCGATGACGACCGGGTACGACGGCGGCGTGGTCGAGTACAGCACCGACGGCGGCGCGAGCTGGAGCGATGCAGGGAGCCTGTTCGCGGAGAACGGCTACAACGGCACGATCGATCCGCACTACGGGAACCCGCTCGGCAGCCGGCCCGCCTTCATCGCCGTGAGCCGCGGGTACTACTCGAGCCGCCTCGACCTGTCCCCGCTCTCGGGCCACGGGGTGCGCCTGCGGTTCCGCCTCGGCACCGACGACGGAGGAAGCCTGCTGGGGTGGTACATCGACGACGTCCGGATCTACTCGTGCCCTCCCGCGAACCCCGGGCCCTCGATCGCGGCCCTGTCGCCGCTGACGGTGGAGGCCGGGAGGCCCGCGTTCAGGCTGGCGGTGGAGGGAAGCGGCTTCGTCGAAGACTCGGTGGTGCTCTGGAACGGCTCGCCCCGGGCGACGACCCTGGTCGGCCCCGGGCTCCTGCGGGCGGAGATCCCCGCCTCGGACGCGGCGGCCGCGGGCACGGCGCTGGTGACCGTGTCCAACCCCGCCCCGGGGGGCGGAACCTCCGGCGCGAGGGTCCTCACCATCAGCCAGCCCTGCGCCGCGGCCCCGCTCGCGGACGGGCGGACCGACGGAGCGCTCGCGGACGGGGACTGCGCGCTGGAGAGCCTGCTGCCCGGCCGCCGGCACGATGTGTACACCTTCGAGGCAGCCGCGGGGCGGCGCGTCGCGCTGAAGCTCGAGTCCGACGCGTTCGACACGATCCTCCGGGTCATGACGCCGGACGGGACGGAGCTGTCGAACGACAACTGCTCGCGGAAGACGGCCGGCTCGTGCCTGAAGCCGGGCGCGCTCGCGCAGACGGGAACCTACACGGTCACCGTCACGAGCCTCGAAGGGAGCGGGCGCGGCGCGTACGCGCTGAAGCTGACGCGCAAGTGAGCCGTCACCGGTCCTTCAGGATCTTCCGGAAGCAGTAGACCGTCAGCCCGATCACGAGCCCCCACGAGAGGGCCATGAACACTCCGCCGCCGAAGCTCATCGCGCCACCTCCGTCCGCCGGCGCCGCCAGACGACCGCGACGAGCGCCATCGTGAGGATCAGCAGACCGAAGACGAGCCCCCGCGCGCCCCAGACATAGGGCCGGTCGGCCGCCGCCACCCCCTTCATCGCGAGCGTGGGCCAGAACTGCTGGTAGGACCAGACGACCAGCAGGAGCAGCAGGTACAGGGGCGTCACGTACTTGAGGATCCAGCGGTAGGCGCGGGGGATCCTCAGGCGCGCGCCGACCTGCATCTCCTTCCAGCCCTTGTCCATCCCGAAGACCCAGACGAACAGGATCGTCTCGATGGTGGCGAAGACGACGAGGAAGAACGTCCCGCCCCAGAAGTCCAGCTCGTCGACGAAGCCGTGGGAGAGGAAGAAGATGGCCGGCTGGCTGGCGATGAACGCCACGGTCCCGAGCCCCAGCGTCGCCTGCCGGCGCGTCCACTTCATCTCGTCCTCGAGGAAGGAGATCGCGGGCTGGATCAGGGAGACCGAGGAGGTGATCCCGGCGATGAACAGGAGCAGGAACCAGAGGCCCGAGAAGACGAAGCCGAGCGGGACCTTCTCGAAGATCAGGGGCATGGTCACGAACCCGAGGTTGAAGGTCCCCCCGGCCGCCACCTCCTTCGCCCCGGCCGCGCCGAGGAACACGAAGGCGGCGGGGATCACGATGGAGCCGCCGAGGATCACCTCGCAGAACTCGTTCGTCGCCGAGGCGGTCAGGCCCGAGAGCGCGATGTCGTCGTCGCGCTTCAGGTAGCTCGCGTAGGTCAGGATCACGCCGATCCCGACCGACAGGGTGAAGAAGATCTGCCCGGCCGCCTCGAGCCAGACCCTGGCGTCGGCGAGGCTCCGGTAGTCCGGGTTCCACACGAACCCCAGCGCGTTCCCCACCGACTGCTGCGGCAGGGCCGGGTCCGGCGTGCCGAGCGTCAGCACGCGGATCGTCAGCAGGACCCCGATCACCACGAGGATCGGCATCCCCCACTTCGAGAGCAGCTCGATCCCCCCCTGGATCCCCTTGTAGATGAAGTAGAAGTTCAGGAGAAAGGTGAGGACGAAGAAGACGTAGGCGTACCCGAGGCCGTGGAAGAAGGCGTTCGACGAGATCCCCTGGTACCCCGAGAGGAACGCGCGCATGGAGTCCTGGTCGGCGGCCGAGGACAGGTGCCGGGTGAACGAGAACCACGCGTACCCGAGGCTCCAGGACTCGATGTACATGTAGTAGATCAGGATCACGAACGGACCGGCGACCCCGATGGCCCCCAGGTACTTGACGGCGCGGTTCTTCGTGAGGCGGTCGAACATCCCCGGCGCCGTCCCGTGTCCCAGCTGCCCGCCCATGCGCCCGAGGGTCCACTCGACCCACATGAGGGGGATGCCGAGCAGGAGGAACGCCACGAAGTACGGGATCATGAACGCGCCGCCGCCGTTGAGGGTCGCCTTGGCGGGGAACCGCAGGAAGTTGCCGAGGCCGACGGCGCTTCCCGCGACCGCCAGGATCACGCCCAGCCGCGATCCCCATTTCTCCCTTTTCTCAGCCATCCGATCGACCTCCCGGTCCGCGCCGGTCGCCCCCGGTCCGCGCCCGGCGGCGAGGGTCCCGACGCCTTCAGCTGCATCGGCCGGGTCATTTTCGCAGCAGACGCCGCCGGGGCGAAGCCAGCGCCGCGCATCGCCTTGCTTTGACCCCCGCTGAGACCCCAACATATCGGGCCGGGAGGTCGCCAATGAACTACCCGATCTGGGAGGTCCCTGCCGCCGGGCTCCTCATCGCGGGCATCGCCATCCTCCATGTCTTCATCTCCCACTTCGCCGTGGGTGGGGGGCTGTTCCTCGTCGTGGCGGAGCGCAAGGCGCGCCGCGACGGGGACGCCGCGATGCTGGAATGGGTCCGCGGGCTGAGCCGGTTCTTCATCCTGCTCACCCTGGTCCTCGGCGCCGTTACGGGCGTCGGCATCTGGTTCACCATCGGGCTGATCCATCCTCCGGCCACTTCGTCGCTCATCAACACCTTCGTCTGGGGCTGGGCGATCGAGTGGACCTTCTTCGTCGCGGAGATCGCGGCTGCGATGGTCTATTACTACGGATGGGACCGGCTCAGTCCGAAGCTCCACATGGCGGTCGGCTGGATCTACTTCGCGAACGCCTGGCTCAGCCTGGTGATCATCAACGGCATCCTCTCCTACATGCTGACCCCGGGCCGCTGGCTCCAGACCCGCGGCTTCTGGGACGGGTTCTTCAACCCGACCTACTGGCCGATGGTCGTGACGCGGACCTTCGGCGCGGCCGGGATCGCGGGGCTGTACGCCCTGTTCGCGATCTCCTTCTCGAAGGACCCCGTCCTGAAGCAGAAGGTCGCCACCTGGACCGGCCTGGCCTGGGTGATCCCCGCGCTCGTGATCGTCCCCGCGGGGCTCCTGTGGACCCTGCGCGCCGCGGCCTCCGCCGGGGTGCCCGTGGCGGAGCTGTTCGGGGCGAAGGGGACAGGGGTCGGCGCGCTCCTCGGCGCCGCGTTCTCCGCCCCCGCGACCTCGGGCTACCGGGTGCTGCAGCACGCCGGCCGCGGGCTGGTCACGGCGCTCGCCGTGACGGCGCTCCTCACGCTCTGGATCCTCCTTGTCCGGCGGCGCTCCTTCCGCCCCGTCGAGGGGACGCTCCTCCTGGTGTTCGGCATCCTGGCGATGGGCGGGGCCGAGTGGGTCCGCGAGGGGCTGCGCAAGCCGTTCATCATCGGCCACTACATGTTCGTGAACGGCGTGAGGCTTCCCGCGCCGCCGGGGATCCCGCAGCCGCCGGCGGGGCTCGAGGCGGCGGCGAAGGACCGCTTCTCGCTCGACGCGCTCAGCGAGCGAGGGGTCCTGACGGCCTCGCTCTGGGCCTCCCCGCCCGCGGGGTTCCGCCCGGCGACGGGGGCCGATCCTTCTCTCCCGCCCGCCGAGAAGCTCGCGGTCGAAGCGGCCGCGGGCCGCGAGGTGTTCAAGCTGCTCTGCGCGACCTGCCACACGATCGACGGGTACCAGGGGATCCGCAAGCTGGTGCGCGGGAAGACGCCCGAGGGGCTCGAGGGGACCATCGCCCGCCTCGCGGTCCCCGTCACGCGCGACGGCAAGCCGTCCGCGTGGACCGACCCGCAGGCGGTCCCGGCGATGTGGCGCAGCCGCGGCATGCCCCCCTTCGCGGGAACGGTCGCCGAGAAGCGGGCGCTCGCGGTCTACCTGGCGCAGCTCGGCGGCGCGCCCGACGCGGCGCTCGCCGCCTGGCTGCAGGCGGAGCCGCTCGAGGATGCCGCCGAGGGGGTGGGGGCGAAGGTCTTCGAAGGGCAGTGCTCGCCCTGCCACGGCGCCGACGCGCAGTGGCCGATCGGCTCCGCGGCTCAAGGGGCGCACCGCCGAGCAGCTCTACGAGCTGATCGGGAGCCTGCCGAAGGTGAACGAGAACATGCCGAGCTTCGAGGGCACGGAGGACGAGCGGCGGGCCCTTTCGCGCTACCTCGCCGGGCTGGAAGTCCCGAGCGCGGGAAAGGAGGCGGGACGATGAACGCGCCGACGATCGCCTACCCCGACCCGATGCCGCTCCCGGCGCCGGGCTGGCTCCTCTGGTTCCTCCTCATGCTGACCTTCTTCCTGCACCTGCTCCCGATGAACATCCTCCTCGGCGGCTCGATCATCTCTGCCGTCACCCGCCGCCGCGGGCTCGTGGGCGACCGGCCGCATCACCGCGAGCTGACGCAGTGGTTCGCGAAGGCGATGCCGGTCGTCATGGCGGCGACGATCACCTTCGGCATCGCCCCGCTGCTGTTCGTGCAGGTCCTCTACGGCCGCCTCTTCTTCGCGAGCGCCGTCCTGATGGGCTGGTTCTGGCTGGCGGTCATCCCGCTGCTGATCATCGGCTACTACGGGACCTACCTCGTCGCCTTCCGGGGCGAGGGGCTCGGGGCGCTGCGGGGCCCGGTCGGCTGGGGAGCGGCCCTCATCTTCATGGCGATCGGGTTCATCTACAGCAACAACATGAGCCTGATGCTCCGGCCCGACCGGTTCCTCGAGAAGCACCGGGCGAGCGCGGGCGGGTTCAACCTCAACCTCGACGATCCCACGCAGATTCCCCGGTACCTTCACATCCTCCTCGGGGCGATCGCGGTCGCGGGGCTGTGGGTCGCCCTGCTGGGGCTCATCAAGAAGGCGAAGAACCCCGCGTTCGGCGCCTGGGCCACGCGCTACGGGGCCCTGTGGTTCGCCATCCCGACCGCCATCAACCTGCTGGTCGGGTTCTTCTTCCTGTTCATGCTCCCGTCGGCGACGATGGGGCGGTTCCTGGGCGGCAGCATCTTCGCGACGGCCGTGTTCGCGGTCGCGCTGCTCGCCGCGCTCGGGGCGCTGATGATGGCGCTGCTCGCCGTGCAGTCGCCGGCCCCGGCGTCCCTGCTGCGGGGATCGGTCGCGTGCGCCGCCCTGACGCTGGTCGGCATGATCCTCATCCGCGACCAGGTCCGCCGCGGGGCCCTCGCGGCCGCCTCCTTCGAGCCGGTTTCGTGGGTGGCGCCCCAGTGGGCGGTCATCGGCCTCTTCGCGGTCCTCCTGGTGGCCGCGCTCGGCACGGTCGGCTGGATGATCCTGATCCTCGCCAGGGGAAGGAGCGCCGCGGCATGAGAGCCTACGAGCAGATGAGCCGCGAGGACCTGCTGAAGGCCCTCGAGATGTTCGCCAAGAGCTGGCTGGCGCACGACGGCTGCTGGTTCCTCGCCGCCGAGGAGAAGCACGGCCTGGAGGAGGCGATCGCCCTCGACGAGCGCTCCTGGGAGCGGTTCGCGTTCGCCGAGGCGCGCCGGATCATGAGCACGTTCGGGATCGCGCAGGGCGGGGGGCTGGAGGCGCTCGCGAAGGCCCTCGACCTGAGGATGTACGCCGCCATCAACGAGCAGAGGGCGGAGTGGTCCGCCGACCGCCGGACCCTGCGCTTCACGATGGACACGTGCCGTGTCCAGGAGGCGAGGCGCCGCAAGGGGCTGCCCGATTTCCCCTGCCGCAGCGTCGGCACGATCGAGTTCACCACCTTCGCCCACGCGGTCGATCCGCGCATCCGCACGCGCTGCGCGTCGTGCCCGCCGCAGGCTCCCGAGGGGACCTACTGCAGCTGGGAATTCACGATCGAGGAGCCGTGAAAGAAGCCGGCGCGGCGGCGGAGGGGCCGCCGAACGGGGAGGGCGGCGGGCGGGAGGCGGGCCCGGGGGCGGGGGACCGGCCGGGGCCGGCCCCTGGCCCGTGGCCGACGCGCGTGGCGCTCGGCCTGCTGGCCGCGGGGTTCCTGTTTCAGTGCCTGTTCGCGTTCGGACCGGTCGAGACCCTCGTCCGCCACGCCACGGTCGACGACACCTTCCTCTACCTGCAGGTCGCCCGGAACTGGGCGCGCCACGGCGTGCCGACCTTCGACGGGGAAACGCTCACGAACGGCGTGCAGCCTCTGTGGGGCACGCTGCTCGGCCTGCTCGCCCTCGTCGTCCGGGGAAGCACGGGCCTGATCCGCGCGACGGCGCTCCTGTGCGCGCTCCTGAACGCCCTGAGCGGACTGGTCCTGGTCCGGATCGGGAACCTCCTCGGGGGTCGGATCGCGGGGATGCTCGCGGGGGGCCTGTGGGCGCTCCTCCTCTTCATCCCCGACTCGATCTCCGGCATGGAGGCTCCGCTGCACGGGCTGGTCTTCGCCTGCCTGCTCCTCGTGACGATCGTCCTGGCCAGGCGCCCGACGGCGGCGATCGGGACGGGGCCGGTGCTGCTGTACGGCGCGCTGCTGGCGCTCAACGCCTTCTGCCGCCTCGATTCGGCGATCGTCTCCGCGCTGGTCGGCGCCCCGGTCCTCCTCCGGCTCGCGCGGGACCGCAGGTTCGCCGCGGCGGCGCTCCTGGCGGGAGTCCCCGCGGTGGCCATGCTCGCCTACCTCGGCGTGAACCAGGTCTGGTTCGGCTCGCCCATGCCGATCTCGGGCCTCGTGAAATTCTTCTACGTGCACGAGACGCCCGCCTCGGCGGCGGAGGGGTCGCTCGGGGCCACCGTGGGGGTCTTCCTCAGGGTCGTCGCCTCCTGCTACCACTGGGTCACCGGCTACGACCCGACGACGCCGACCGGCGTCCACCTGAACTTCTACCGTCTCACCTCGCGGATCCTCGGGGTGATGGCCCTCGCGGGACTGGGGCTCGCGATCTGGAAGCGGCGGCTGCCGCCGGCGCTCTGGGCGGCGCTCCTCGTCCTGCTGGCGCACGCCGCGATGCTCGCGAAGCTCCTCGAGCGGTTCGCCGAGAACGACCTCTGGTACTACCAGCCCCTGCGCATCGTGTTCGCCCTGGTGCTCGCGTTCGGCCTGGCCCAGCTCGCCGCCCTGGTGCGCCGGCCGGTCGCCCTCGCCGTCCTGGCCGCGGTGGGGCTCGCCGCCTTCGGGCACTCGGCCCTCTGGGGGCTCAGCCTTCTCGGGGACGCCGACCCCGGCCACCTGTACGTGAAGAGGGTCCGCATGGCCCGCTGGATCGGGACCGCGCCCGAGCTGGACCCGCGCGCGCGGATCGGATCGTGGAACGCGGGGCAGCTCGGCTTCTTCTCCGAGCCGCGCCCGATCGTCAACCTCGACGGGCTGGTCCAGAACAGGAGCTTCCTCGACGAGGTTCTGAGGACCGGCGACTGGCGCCGGTACTTCACGGAGAGGAACATCCGCTACCTGGTCGACTTCAACGCCGAGGACAGCACGCAGACCCATGCCCTGGCCTTCGACCCGCAGACCTCGTTCCGGGGCATCGTTCCCCTGGACCAGGCGGTCATCGTCAAGCGGATCGGCTCGATCCTGGTGCTGGACATCCGGCCGTGGCTCGAGGGGAGGAAGGCCGTCGGGCCGCCGCCGGCTGACAGACCCCCGGCGGCCGAAGGACTCTAGCCGGATCAACCACGCCCGACCTGCGGCGACCGCGCCCCCGTCCGCCCATGCGGGGCTTTCCTCAAGTCGCGCCGTTTGGCGTCGCTGAGTGGATACGCCCCGGCGCCCACCCCGTCCGGGCCGCGTGCGGCCCCTACAGGCGGCGGCTCTTCTCGAGGACGTCCTTGAGGTTCGCGACCGTCACGTCGCGCTGGCGGTCGGAGAGGGCCAGGATCTCCTGCAGCGCCTCGCCGATGGCGGGCAGGTACTTCTCGATGTAGGAGCGCTTCTTCAGCTCGTCCTGCACCCGCCGGTGGTGCCGCAGGTGCGAGCCGAGGCGCCGGCCGCACTCCTGCAGCGCGAGCCGCAGCTCCTTGATGATCTCCGGGTAGTGGGCCACCGCCTCCTTGCTCTCGGAGGTGAACGGCACCCAGACCGAAGCCATGTGGACGAACAGGATCATCGGCCCGGTGGGCGGGGCCCCCTTCGACTGCGAGAGCCCGTAGCTGCGCCAGTCGGTCGTGACGACCGACTTCGTGATCGCGCAGGCCGATTGCTGGTACTGGAGCGGGACGCGGTTCGCGAACCGGTAAACCTCGACGAGCTCGTCGGCGGGCAGCTTCCCGCCGTAGGCGAGCCCGACCTCGACCTGGAACGGGCAGCCGCGGTAGACCGACGGCGGCCGCGTGGACGAGGTGATGAAGTCGGCCTCGACCCGCGCCTTCAGGCCCTTGAAGATCAGCTCCTCGCCGATCGGCGACAGGCAGTTCGTCGGCGGCGCCATGATCTTCGTCTTCTGGATGGCGCGGTGGAGCTTCTCGGTCTCGCTCGGGAGCATCTTGTGCGGCGCCCTGCGATCCGTCGATCCCGGCGTTCTTCAGGATCTCGTCGGCGACGCGGCCCGACACGCGGGAGAAGTCCTGCTGCAGCGCGCTGCGCAGGTTGCGCGCCTTCGTCTCCTTGAGCATCTGCATCAGCACGCCCAGCTCGACGCCGTGCGGGTGCGGCTGGATCTCCAGCGCCTCGCGCGGCATCTCGCCCGCCACGCGCTCGTAGCGGACCGGCGCGTCCTTCGGCGGCCTGTAGAGGATCGAGGCGTGCGGGTTGGCGAGGGCCGTCTGCTCGATGTAGTCGTCCACCGAGCGGCGCCCCTTCTTGTAGGTCCCGGTCAGCTCGAGCTCGACGGCGGTGCCGTGGTCGACGTCCCAGGCGACTTCCTGGTCCTTCACGACCTCGGGCTGGTTCTTGCGGGTGTCGATCTGGATCTCGAAGTAGTGGGCGGGGCGTCCCTTGCCGATCTTGGAGGTGATGGCGACCGGCTTGCCGGTCGTGAGCTGCCCGTACATGCCGGCGGCGGAGATGCCGATCCCCTGCTGGCCGCGCGACTGGCGGAAACGGTGGAACTTCGACCCGTACAGGAGCTTGCCGAAGATCCTGGGGATCTGCTGGCGGACGATCCCGGGCCCGTTGTCCGACCACGCGGACGCGGTAGCGATCCTCGGCGAGCTCGGTGATGGCGACCTCGAGCGCGGGGAGGATCCCCGCCTCCTCGCAGGCGTCGAGGGCGTTGTCCACCGCCTCCTTGACCGCCGTGAGAAGGGACTTCTGCGGGTTGTCGAAGCCGAGCAGGTGCCGGTTCTTGGTGAAGAACTCGGAGATGGAGATCTCCCGCTGCTTCGCGGCGAGCGAGTGCGCGGTCTCGCGGGGGGCGGCGCGGCGTCCCCCGCCGGCCGGCGCGGCCTCTCCGGCGGGCTCCGCGGGGGAGAGCTCGAGCGTCCCGGCCGCCCCGTCCTGCTGCTCGTCCGCCGGGTCCGTTTCCGCCGCGGCCCGGGCGGGGGGCAGCAGCTCCTCGATCGGCTCCTCGCGCTCGGCCAGCTCCAGGACCGCCTGCCGCGCCCCGGACTTGCGGCCGGCGCCGCGGCGGATCCCCGGGGCTTCCCGGCGCGCCCCGTCGTCCCGCCGGTCTTCCCGGCCTCCCGGGTCGTCGCGGCGGCTTTCTTCTTCTCCGCGCCGGGGGCCCTGCCCGGCGCGCCTTTCGGCGAAGCGGCGGCCTCCCTTCGGCGCCGCGGAGCGTTCCCTGGTGGGGCGCGGCCGTCTTCGGACCGGCCCCGGCCTTCACCGGGACCGCCCGGCCGGCGGGGGCGGAGCCGGCCCCCGGGGCCGTCGAAGAGGGGGAGGGACAGCTCCTCGCCCGCGGCCGGGATGATCGGGCGCGCCTTCACGTGGGCCGTCTTCTTGATGAGGGGCCGCGCCGGTCCGGCGCCGTCGGGGGCGCCGAACAGGCCCGGATCGTCGTCAGCGGGGCGGGATTTCGCTCGGGGAGTCTCTTCGGTGGCCACGTGTCTCCGTTCGCCGCGCTCGGCGGTCGGGGAATTCTACCGCACCGTGACGGAACCTCCCGCCGTCCGTCTACGTATTACAGGATGACTCAAAGGGAGGAAGCGCCCATGAAGACGCCCCGCATGGTCCTCGATCGCGATCGTTTCCCTCGCCCTGCTGCCGGCCGGCGCCGGCGCCCTGCTGGCGGAAACGCGCATGGAAGAGTCCCGCAGGCTCGAGCCGGGCGGGCAGTTCGTGCTGGATGCCGACGCGGGGAGCGTCGAGCTGGTCGGCACGGCGAAGAGCGGCGCCCGGATCGTCATCACCTCGAAGGACGACAAGCTGGCCGAGAATTTCGACATCAAGATCGAGGAGAGCGCCGGCATGGTCAAGGTGACCGCGAAGAAGAAGGGGAGCGGCTGGCTCTCCTGGGGCAACGTCCAGGCCCCGAACTTCAAGATCGAGGTCCCGACGAGCACCGCGCTGCAGATCGAGACCGGCGGGGGGCACCTGGAGATCGCGTCGATCCGCGGTCCCGCGGACCTGCGGACCTCCGGCGGCCACATCGGCGTCGAGAGCCTCGAGGGGAAGCTCGTCGCCGCCACCTCGGGCGGCCACATCAGCCTCAAGGGGATCACGGGCGACTCGAGCGTCGAGACCTCGGGGGGGCACATCGAGGCGGAGAAGCTGACCGGCGCGCTCGAGTGCCGCACGAGCGGCGGCCACATCGAGGTGCACGGCGTCACCGGCGACCTGAAGGCCTCGACCTCGGGCGGGCACATCGAGATCTCGGGCGCCGGCGGCCGCGTGGTCGCGAAGACCTCGGGCGGCGCCATCGAAGCGGCCTTCGTCCGGGGGAACGCGAAGGGCGGGAGCCTGGAGAGCTCGGGGGGCGGGATCAGCGTGGTCCTGGACCCCGCCGTGGATCTCACGATCGACGCCGAGACCTCGGGCGGCCGCGTCCGGAGCGACCTGCCGCTGAAGGTGCAGGGAGAGATCTCCGGGGACAGCCTCCGGGGCGCCCTGGGGAAGGGGGGCGAGCTGCTGCGCCTGAGGACCTCCGCCGGATCGATCCGCATCGGCGCCGCCGGACCTGCGTGAGATTGCCAGTCGGGCCCTCCCCACGAGGGCCCGTTCGATAGGAGGCCGGGGCCGCGCACTCCACCGCGGTTCCGGCCGTTTTCTTCCGGCCCGGAGTTGCCGTCGGGCCCGCGCACCATCAGCGGCGGAAGGCCGCAAGGTCTTCCGCCGCTGCATGAGCGCCAGGGTGACGCTCGCGTCGGCAGGGTTACTTGAGGGGGAGGGCGGAACGGTTTACACTCCCCGCCGCCGCGAAGCAGGGGGAAACGCGTGAAGGGAAAGAGAATCCAGCCGCCGCCGATCGAGGCGGGAAAATCGGTTACGAGGCTCGTCGACGAGCACTTCCTCGCCTACAACGCGGGGCGCCTGCGCGAGGCGGCGGGCCTGCTCGCGAAGAAGATGCTGGCCGACGAGAGCACCGTCGTCGGGCTCAGCCTGACCGGCGCGATGACGCCCGCCGGGATCGGCATGTCCTGCCTCGTCCCCCTGATCGAGCATGGTTTCGTGGACTGGTTCATCTCCACCGGGGCCAACCTCTACCACGACATCCACCACGGCCTCGATCTCGGCATGTTCGCCTCCCAGCCTTTCCATGACGATCGCGAGCTGCGCCGGAAGGGGCTCGTCCGGATCTACGACATCCTGTTCGACTACGACGTCCTGCTGCAGACGGACTCCTTCATCTACCAGATGATCGAGGCCCCGGAGTTCCAGCGGACGATGGGAACGGCCGAGTTCCATTACCTGCTCGGCGCCGCCGTGAACGAGCGCGCGAAGGCCCTCGGGGCGAGCGATCGCAGCGTGGTCGCGGCGGCGTACCGGGCGGGCGTTCCGGTCTACACCTCCTCCCCCGGCGACAGCAGCATCGGCATGAACGTGGCGGCCCGGAGGCTCGAGGGGATCGGCCCGCTCATCGACCCGAGCATCGACGTCAACGAAACGGCCGGCATCGTCCTGCACGCGAAGGCGGGCGGGGGGAAGAGCGCGGCGCTGATCGTCGGCGGGGGATCGCCGAAGAACTTCCTGCTCCAGACCGAGCCCCAGCTGCAGGAGGTCCTGAAGATCGCCGAGAGCGGGCACGACTACTTCATCCAGCTCACCGACGCGCGGCCGGACACCGGGGGGCTGTCGGGCGCCACGCCGGCCGAGGCGTACACCTGGGGGAAGGTCTCCGAGGAGGGGCTGCCCGACATGGTGGTCTGCTACGTGGACGCGACGATCGCCCTGCCGATCCTCACGGCCTACGTCCTGGAGAACTGCCGGCCGCGGCCGCTGAAGAGGCTCTACGACCGGCGGGGCGAGATCATGGACGCGCTGCGCCTCGCGGCCGAAAAGGCCCGCGCCCGGAATTCGTGACCGGGCGCCGGGATCGCGAAGGGGCACCGGTCATGGGTTGGCGCGAAATCATCGTCTCTCTCAACAGCCTGGGGATCGGGGACCTCGACTCGATCCGGAAGAAGCTCGAAACGGTCCGCCAGGAGGTCCGCTGCCCAGGGGCAGGACGAGCTGGCCGCGCGGCTCGACGAGGCCTCGTCGGCTCTCGACCGGGGCCAGCTGACGGAGTACCGCCGGCTCCTCGCCCAGGTCGTCTCCCGGCTCGGCCACCTCAGGGATTGAGCCCGGACCCGCGGATTCCCGGGGACAGCCCGCGCGCCAGGCCCGCCGTCCGCGCCCGAGCGGACGGGCGGTCGGTCCGGATTGTCTCCTCCTGTGACCGGGATTCGGCCCGAAACGACCAAATCTGTCCATCGCCGCCCCCGGCGCGCGGCCCCGCGCCGGGGGCGCCCCGGAAAAAGCCCGAAAATGCTGGGGTTTTCGCGGATGCCCCGACCCGGGCCCCCGGGCGCGCCGTTTGCACTGTACTGGGATCGAACCGGAAAGGAGGGTGGACAGTGGCCGCTCCCGTGCGACGAAACGATCTCACAGTCCGCGATCTCGGCTCCGAGCTGATCCTCTACGATCGGCATTCCGAGACCTACCACGTGCTGAACGAGACGGCGCGGCGGATCTGGGATTTCCTCGACGGGAGCCACAACGGCACATCGATCTGCGAGCTGTACGCGAATCTCTACCCCCAGGTGGACCGGGAGCGCCTCGACCGCGATCTCCTCCAGGCTCTGGAGGAGTTCGGGCGGCGGGGGCTCCTTGCCGGCGCTGCGCCGGCTCCGTCCTGAGGGTGTCGACGAAAGGGGGCGAGTGGAAGCGAATCGTCGAGGACCGGTTGTGCATGAATGAACCGACCGACATGGAGGGAGTCCAGCCCGGAACGGTGATGAAGAACGACGATGAAGGCCGCGAGCGGACCTGACGCGAGCTCACGCACCGCGGACCGACGGCGGACGAGGCCCTCCCGGGCCCCTGCCACACCCGGATCCGAAACGCGCACCGCTAGTGAGCGCTCGCCGACCCCGCTTGCGGCCTCGGTTCCGCCCCGCTCCACGACGCGCCGCTCCCCGGGAGGGAGCCGCCCGGGAGGCGGGGCGGTCGTGCGTCGGGGCGCGCCGCCCGGCGCTGGCCGCCCAGCGCGGCGCGCGCGCCCCTGAGCTCCACGTCCCGGCCGCCGGTGCTCCCGCGGCGGCCCCCTCCCCCTCGATTCCGAGAAATTCCTCCGCGCGAGGTCACGCGCGCATCCCGTTGCCGCTATAATCGCTGCACTCGAAACCAGGAAAGGCTGCGAGGCCGGCGCGCGCTCCGCCGGCTCAGGCAGCGTGCGTGTGCGGAGAGCGACCCGGGAAAGCAGATGGAAAATTTCACGCTCGAAGACGCAACCAACCTCTACGGGATCGACGGCTGGGGAGCCGGCTACTTCAGCATCGGCAACGAGGGGAACCTCATCGTCAAGCCGACGCGCGACGACTCCCTGAAGATCGACGTCAAGGCGGCCGTGGACGCGCTCGTCTCCCGCGGGGTGCACACGCCGCTGCTGCTCCGTTTCCCCCAGGTGCTCGAGAGCCAGGTCACCGACCTCTGTTCCTCCTTCGCCCGCGCGATCCAGGAGTTCGGCTACAACGGGAAGTACCGTCCCGTCTTCCCGATCAAGGTGAACCAGACCCAGGCCGTGGTCGCGGAGCTGCTGCGGACGGGGTACAAGTTCGGCCTGGGGCTGGAAGCCGGCAGCAAGCCCGAGCTGCTCGCCGCCATCGCCATGAGCTCCTGCCCCGAGGCGCTGATCACCTGCAACGGGTTCAAGGACCGGGACTACTTCCGGACCGCTTTCCGGGCGGCGCAGCTGGGCCGGAACATCGTCGTCGTCATCGAGAAGCCGTTCGAGCTCGGCCACTACATCGCACTCGCCAAGGAGCACCCCGTCCGCCCGGCGGTCGGCTTCCGGGTCCGCCTGCACGCGCGCGGCAGCGGCAAGTGGGAGAAGTCGGGAGGGTTCACGTCGAAGTTCGGCCTCAACACGACCCAGCTCCTGGACGGCATCCACGAGCTGCGCGCGGCCGGCCTCCTGGACCAGCTCAAGATGTTCCACTTCCACCTGGGATCGCAGATCACCGAGATCCGCCGCATCAAGACGGCCGTCAAGGAGGCGGCGCGCCTCTACGCGAAGGCGCGCAAGATGGGCGTGGACATCACCTACCTGAACGTCGGGGGAGGCCTGGGGATCGACTACGACGGGAGCAAGACCTCGTCCGACGCGAGCGTCAACTACACCCACCAGGAATACGCGAACGACGTCGTCTACACGATCAAGGACGTCTGCAACAGCGAGAACGTGCCGGACCCGGACATCGTCTCGGAATCGGGCCGCGCGCTCGTGGCCTACCACTCGATGCTGATCGTGGACGTCCTCGCGGAGATGGGCTACTCCAACGGCAACGCGAAGCCGAAGATCCAGCCCACCGAGCCGAACCCCAAGGTCATCGACGAGCTGCTCTACATCGACACCAACATGACCGTGAAGAACTTCCGCGAGCTCTACCACGACTCCGTGGAGCAGCGGGACGAGCTGAACTCCCTGTTCAACATCGGCCTGATCTCGCTCGAGCACCGGGCCTACGGCGAGAACCTCTTCTGGCGGATCGCGCAGAAGGCGGTCCGGCACGCCAAGACGCAGAAGTACATCGCCGACGAGTTCCAGGACCTCGAGGAGGTGCTCCACGAGAAGTTCGTCTGCAACTTCTCGGTCTTCCAGAGCATCCCCGACCACTGGGCCCTCGACCAGCTCTTCCCGGTCGTGCCGATCCACCGGCTCTTCGACAGGCCCACCAGGCGGGGCACGCTGGTGGACATCACCTGCGACAGCGACGGCGAGATCGACAAGTTCGTGGACCTCAAGGACATCAAGAAGGCGCTCGAGCTGCACCCCTACCAGCCGGGGCAGCCGTACTACCTCGCCATCCTCCTGATCGGGGCCTACCAGGACGTCATGGGGGACCTGCACAACCTCTTCGGCTCGGTGAACGAGGCGCACCTGATCATCGGCGAGAACTCGCGCGTCCACCAGCAGGTGATCAAGCGCGGCAACGTGATCCGCGAGACCCTCGGCGTGTTCGGCTACGAGCCGGCGGCGCTGGTCCGGCAGGTCGAGGCCCTGGTGGAGAGCAGGGTGAAGGACGGAAGCCTGAAGGAGAAGGAGGCCCGGCTGATCCTCCAGGAGTACAAGGCCGCCTTCGACGCCTACACCTACCTCACCTGAAGTTGCACCGGGCGGGACGGCCTCCTCCGATCGTCCCGCCCGGCCGCGGCCCCTCCCGGTCCCACGCGTCCCTCTCGGGGCCGCCTACCGGTCGCGGTCGCACTGCTCCCTTCAGCAAGCGGCCTGCCACCCGCCCCGGCCCGGCGCCGCTTCGGGGGCCCGCTGCCCGGAAAGCCCCGCCCCGCGGAGGTTTTCGCGGAATCCCTGCCGCCGGGGGCGGAGCCGCGCGGGCCCGCCGGCCCGATCCATCCGTCCGGGGGCGGGACAGGGCCGGTCAGCTCCTTGTCCGGCGGCGGAGCGATCCTTTATAGTTAGACGATCCTTCCCGGAATCGAGGAGATCCATGCCACGGTTGGTGAACCCGCCTCAGCTCGGCTCTCCCGTCGGCTACAGCAACGGCGTTGTGGCCGGGGGGAGCCGCTTCCTGTTCGTCTCCGGCCAGGTGGCCTGGGACAGGGAGCACCGGATCACGGCCCCGGACTTCCTGGGGCAGTTCGAGACGGCGCTCGACAATTTCCTCGCCGTCGTGCAGCAGTCCGGCGGTAGGCCCGAGAACGTGGTCCAGATGAGGATCTCGGTCACGGACAAGAAGGAGTACCAGGCGAAGCTCAAGGAGCTCGGCGTGATCTGGAGAACGCGGATGGGGCGTCACTACCCCGCCATGTCGCTGGTCCAGGTGGCGGCGCTGCTCGAGGACGGGGCGAAGGTCGAGATCGAGGGGATGGCGGCGCTGTGAGGGGGAGCGCGGCGGTGGCCGCGCGGTCCCCGGGGAATGGACCGAAGGAGGAACGGGAGTGAGAAACGCGAGAAAAGGACCCGCGAAGCCGTCGGCTCCGCCGACCGGCGCCGAGGAGCTCAAGGAGGCGAGGAAGCTCGTCGAGGACTACGTGCACAAGGTCCTCGCCCTCCGGCGCAGGCTGGACAGCGACCTCATCAAGGTGAACGCGGCCGCGATGAGCGTGCGGTACGAGAAGAAGAACCGGGACGAGCTCTCCCGCTGGGCGCGCAAGGAGGCCGCGGAGAAGGTGCTGCGGACGGAGAAGGTCTCCCCCGAGGAGTTTCGCGTCGAGACCTCCGGCGAGGGGCTCGGGCGGCTGCGCTACACGCTGAAGGCGATCGACGGCAAGCTCCGCATCGACCTCGTGCAGAGGCTCTGCGATTTCTGCTTCGGCAAGGGGGCCTGCCCGCACTGCGAGGGGAAGGGGTGCAACGACTGCTCGAAGACCGGGCTCTGCTTCGTGTGCGAGGGCAGGGTCTGGGAGGACTACTCCAGGTGCCCGTGAGGGGCCTGTGAGCACGGGGTGCGGGCGACGGCGCGGGCGCGCCGGCCGCGCCGCGGCGGAGGGATGGCGATGAGCGAGATGCGGAAGGCCGACGTCGTACGGAAAGTACCTGAAGGTCCCCGAGCTGCTGGGCCTGCAGAGGACGCTGTCCGATCCGCCGCATCACGACGAAACGCTGTTCATCATCATCCACCAGGTCTACGAGCTCTGGTTCAAGCAGCTCCTGCACGAGGCCGACGCGCTCATCAACTGCCTGATCGCGGGCGACACGAAGCTCGCCACGCGGCTGTCCCGCCGGATGATCGAGATCCAGCGCGTGCTGATCTCGCAGATCGCCGTGCTGGAGACGATGACCCCTCCAGACTTCATGGAGTTCCGCGACCACCTGAACCCTGCGTCCGGCTTCCAGTCCTACCAGTTCCGCGCGCTGGAGTTCCGTTCCGGCCTGAAGGAGCCCCGCTACCTCGAGATGCACGCCGGGGACGCGGAGGCGATGCGGATGCTCCAGGCGGCGCTCTCCTCCACCTCGATCCTCGACGCGTGGGAGGGGCTGCTGCGGGCGCGGGGCCTCGATTTTCCGCCCTTCGACGCGGCGGCGCCCGTGGCGGTGCGGGAGGATGTGACGGACCGGAGGATGGCCTCGCTCCTGAAGGTCTACGACGACCGCAACCGCCTCTACGACCTCTACATCCTGGCGGAGGCGCTGATCGAGTACGACGAGAACTTCCTGCTCTGGCGCCACCACCACGTCCTGATGGTGGAGAGGATGATCGGCATGAAGCAGGGGACCGGCGGGAGCGAGGGGGTCGGCTACCTGCGGACGACGCTCGGCCGCAAGTGCTTCCCCGACCTGTGGGCTGTCCGCACGAGGATCAGCCGGGGCGGGGTGTACGGAGCGTAGCGCCCGCGAGGGGCCGGGGGCGGGGAGCGACTAGCGGGCGGGCCGGGCGGGGGGGGTGTGCGGGGGGGCGCGCGGGCACGAGCGCCCCGGCGCGAGAACAGGCACAATAGACGCTCCCGGCCGGCAACGGCTTTCATGAGGTCAGAGATGAACAGGTCCGCCCGCACGATGTCCGCCCTGCTGCTCGCCGCTCTCGCGTCCGCCGTCTCGGGCGCCTTCGCCCGGGACCTCACGTTCGAGCAGCGGGTCGCCGCCCAGGAGGCGATCGAGCGGGTCTACTACGCCCACCAGGAGGGAGCCACGGCGCCGTTCGGCGAGGCCGTGCCGCAGGTCGGTCCTCGAATCCAAGGTCCGCGCCTACCTGTCCGAATCGGCCGCGCTGGAGAAGTTCTGGAAGACGCCGGTCACGGCCGGCATGCTGCGCCGCGAAACCGAGCGGATGGCGGCGGAAACGCGGATGCCCCAGAGACTGCGCGAGCTGTACGCGGCGCTCGGCAACGATCCCGTCCTGATCCAGGAATGCCTCGCCCGCCCGGCGGTGGTCGGGCGGATGACGAGGAGTTTCTTCGCCGCGGACGGCCGGATCCACGGCGCGGAGCGCCGGCAGGCCGCCGAACTGCGCGAGGCGCTCGCCAGCGGGCGGATCAATCCGCGCGAGGAGCACCCGCGCCGGACAGCTGACGGACCTCGTCGGCCGCAGAGCCCGGCTCCCGTCGCGAGCCGCGAGTCGCGGGCGGGGTCCGCAGGCTCGTCCTCTCGCCGGAATCCTTCGCGCGGGCCCGGGCCGCGGCGCCCGCCCGGGCCGGGGAGACTCGGGCCCGCTCGTCGAGGAGCCCGAGGCGTTCGTCGTCACGGTCGCGCTGTCGGACGGAGCCGGGAAGAGCCGCCTGGCCTCCTTCTCGGTGCAGAAGAAGAGCTGGGACCAGTGGTGGGCCGAGACCTCGTCCGGCGTGGGACGGTCGATCAGCGGTCCCGACGGTCGCCGACAGAGGCGCCGCTCACCGAGCCGACGGGGCCCGGAACCGGGCTCTTCGATCCCGCCTCGGCGGCCGCAAGCCGCCGCCGCGCTGGCGCCTCCCGCCACCTGCGACCCGGACGACACGTGGGATTACGGGATGAACCGCAAGTCGCCCGATGCGCGCGATCAGTTCACGGCGGTCTGGACGGGGTCGCTCATGATCGTCTGGGGCGGGAAGTCCTCGACGGGGGCGCCCCTCGCCTCGGGGTACAAGTACGACCCAGCGAGCGACATCTGGACCCCGATCACCCGGGTCGGCGCCCCCGCGGCGCGCCAGCGCCACTCGGCGGTCTGGACCGGCAGCCAGATGATCGTCTGGGGAGGCGACAGCAACGGGCTCATCAAGACCGGCGGCCGGTACGACCCGATCGCCGACGCCTGGGCGACGATGGCCGGGCTGGGCTCGCCCTCGGCCCGCGCGGACCACACGGCGCTCTGGACCGGCAGCGTCATGATCGTGTGGGGCGGCAGCCCGGCGCTCGGAGACGGGGCGCGCTACAACCCGGAGAGCGACACGCTGGTCGCCGGTCGCGGCGGCCGGGGCCCCGGAGGGCCGGGTCCGGCACACGGCGGTCTGGACCGGCAGCCTGATGGTGATCTGGGGCGGCTACGGAAGCGCCGACCCCTTCTACCTGGGCACGGGCGGTCGCTACGACCCCGTGGCCAACACCTGGCAGCCGGTCTCCACGAGCGGCGCGCCGGCTCCGCGCTACAACCACACGGCCGTCTGGGCGGACGGCGCGATGGTGGTCTGGGGCGGCACCGGCGCAGGGGGGCGATTTCAACACGGGCGGCAGGTACGATCCCGTGGCCGACACCTGGGCCGCGACGGGGACCGCGGGGGCGCCGCTCGCGCGGCACGGTCATTCCGCCGTCTGGACCGGCACGCGCATGCTGATCTGGGGCGGCGGCGTGGGCGCGGGGTACGACAACGCGGGCGCCCAGTACGATCCCGGGACCGACGCCTGGACGCCGATCTCGGGAGCGACCGCGCCGGAAGGGCGCGTGGACAACGCCGTCCTCTGGACCGGGAGCCTGCTCCTGGTCTGGGGCGGGCTCCGCGACTCCGAGACGCTCGCGAGCGGCGGGCGATACGATCCCGTCGAGGACCTCTGGACCCCCACGTTCCTGGCCCAGACCCCGTCCCCGCGCGAAGCGCACACCGCGGTCTGGACCGGCAACTACATGGTCGTCTGGGGCGGCCGCAACGCGACCGGCTACCTCGCGACCGGCGGCCGGTACGATCCGACCACCGATGCATGGCGGCCGACCAACACGGTGACGGCCCCCATGGGACGCTACCGCCACACCGCGGTCTGGACCGGGAGCCAGATGATCGTCTGGGGCGGATACGGAGAGACGGGCGTCTACCGCCTCGACAGCGGCGGGCGCTACGACCCCGTGCTCGACACCTGGGCGGCGACCACGACCGCCAACGCCCCCAAGGCGCGCGACGGGCACGCGGCGGTCTGGACAGGAAAGGCGATGCTGGTCTGGGGCGGCTATGCCTATGCCGATCCCTACTACCTGAAGACAGGCGGGCGGTACGATCCCGCGACCGATTCGTGGAAGGCCATCGCGGCGACCAACGCGCCCTCGGGGCGTACCAACCTGGCCGCGGTCTGGAGCGGCAAGGAGATGGTGGTCTGGGGCGGGTACGGATCGACCGAGCCCTACTATCTCAGCACCGGAGGGCGCTACGACCCGGCCACCGATACCTGGCGGTCCACCTCCATGAACGACGCCCCACCCGGCCGCGACACCCATACCGCGATCTGGACCGGCACCCGGATGATCGTCTGGGGCGGCTACAGCAACGTGGGCATCGGCTACCTCGACTCCGGCGGGGTCTACGACCCGGCCACCGACAAGTGGACGCCGACCACGATGGAGGGGGCCCCGCCGGGCCGCTCGGATCACAGCGCGGTCTGGACGGGACGCGAGATGGTGGTCTGGGGCGGCATCGCGGCCGCCACGACGGGCGGCCGATACACGCCGGGGAGCGACTCGTGGGCGCCGACCTCCGAGACGAACGCGCCCCCCTGGAGGGCGGAGCACACCGCCGTCTGGGCGGGCGGCTTCATGATCGTCTTCGGGGGCGTCGGCGACAATTACCTCGATTCCCTCGGCCGCTACGCCCTCGATCACGGGACGGACGACGACGGGGACGGCTTCAGCGAGTGCGAGGGGGACTGCAACGACGGGAACCCGCTCATCCATCCCGGCGCGGCCGAGATCTGCGACGGGCTGGACAACAACTGCGACGGCAGCATCGAGGCCACGACCGGAACGGACAGCGACGTGGACGGCGTGGACGACGCGTGCGACAACTGCCCCGCCGTCTCGAACGCCGCGCAGACGAACTCGGACGGGGACGCCTACGGGGACGCCTGCGACAACTGCCCCTCGGTCACCAACCCCGACCAGGCGAACCTCGACGGGGACGGGGAAGGGGACGCCTGCGACCTGACGGTGACGGATCCCGTCGCCGGCCAGGTTCTCGACTGCCGGACCGGCGCGACGCCGCCGACCCTGCACTGGGGCCAGTACCGGTTCGACAAGTTCAAGGTCTTCATCGGCGCCAACGCGGGCTTCACGAAGCAGGTCACGAGCGGCGACACGCTGCTCAAGACGGCCTCCTGGACCATCCCGGCGGGGAAATGGCAGACGATCTGCCGGGCGGGCGGCACGGGCCTCTACATCAAGGTGAAGGGCGTGGACGTCGCCATCGCGGCGGGCCGGCCCGGCCGATCGACCAACAGCGCCGTGATCGCGGTGGTCAAGCAGCGCTAGCACTTTGTGTCGAAAAGTACTTGACGAAAGCGCTCCCGGGAGCGTAGGTTGACCGGGACATGAGCGCCGCATCCAACCCCGGCGGGGCCGCGTCCCGTCGCGACCCGGGTCCCGCCGACATTCACACCCACGCGATGGAGAACCTGCGCTTCATCCGCGAGACGATGGAGAGCGCGGGCTCCTTCACGGCGGTGTCGGGGGCGGCCCAGATCGTGATCGGTGCGACGGCCCTGGCGGCGGCCGCGGTGGCCGGCCGCCAGGAGAGCCCCGCCTCCTGGCTCGCCGTCTGGCTGATCGAGGCCGGCGTCGCGGGCGATCATCGGGGCGTGGGGGATCCTCCGCAAGGCGCGGGCCACGGGCGTCTCGCTGAGCGCCGGGCCGGCCCGCAAGTTCGTGATCTGCTTCGCGCCCCCTCTTCTCGCGGGCGCGATCCTGACCCCGGTGCTCTACCGCGCCGGCGCCGCGAGCCTGCTGCCCGGCGCGTGGCTGCTCCTGTTCGGCGCGGCGGTCGTGACCGGGGGAGCCCTTTCGGTGCGGATCGTCCCCTTCATGGGGGCCGCCTTCATGCTGCTCGGGGCCGCGGCGCTGCTGGCCCCCGCCGCTGCGGGAGACCTGTTCATGGCGCTCGGCTTCGGCCTGCTGCTGATCGTCTTCGGAGCGATCATCGCGAGGAAGCACGGTGGGTAGGCCGGCCCCGGCGCGGCACCCCCGCGCCCGCCGCGGGCAGCGGGAGGCGCCGGGCCCGGGCCCGGCGGCGCCCGCGGTCTCCGCCGCGGCGCCCGAGCTCGACCGCCTCATCCACGAGAGGATCCGGCTCGGCATCGTCAGCGCCCTCGCCGTCAACGCGTCGCTCACGTTCAACGACCTCAAGAAGATCCTGAAGACGACCGACGGGAACCTCAGTGTCCACGCCCGCAAGCTCGAGGACGCCCAGTACATCGCCTGTCTCAAGTCGTTCGAGGGGCGCCTCCCGAGGACGGAGTACCGGCTCACCGCCGCGGGACGGCGGGCGCTCGAGCGGTACCTCTCGCACATGGAGGCGCTGATCCGCGCGACCCGGGAGCGGTGATTTTTTTTGCGAAGGTACTTTGTGGAGCAAATGACTTTTCGAAAGTGTCCCCCGGTCTCCGTCCGCGGCTCGCGACGGCGGGGCGGGGGGAGGCGCCGCCGGGCCCGGCCCGGAGGAGGAACGAAAAGGAGACGCGATGCACGTCGCGATCATCATGGACGGGAACGGACGCTGGGCCACGGCGAGGGGCCTGCCCCGCGCCGAAGGGCACCGGGCGGGGGCGCTCGCCGTCCGCCGCGCCGTCGAGGCGGCCCTGGCGGAGCGGATCGGGATCCTCACGCTGTTCGCCTTCTCGTCGGAGAACTGGCTCCGGCCCCGCGGCGAGATCGAGGTCCTGATGCGGCTCTTCGCCGAGTACCTGCGCGGAGAAGGTCCCGCCCTGGCGGGGCACGGGATCCGGTTCCGGCTCATCGGCCGGCGCGACCGGCTGGGCGGCGGGCTGCTCGAGGCGGTCGGCGCGGCCGAGGAACGGACAGCGGCGGGAGGGGCGATGCGGCTGCGCATCGCGATCGACTATTCGGGCCGCGACGCGATCCTCCGCGCGGTCGGGTCGCTGCCTGCCGCCGGTCCCGCCCGGCCTGCGCGGGCGAGCGCGAGGGGGCCCGCGACGGCCTGCGAGATCGCGCGACGATGCACGTCCCGGAACCACGGCCCGGTTCCCCTGGCGACGCGCAGCGCCTCCCACCCCTCGCGCGAGGAGTTCGCGCGCCTGCTCGGTTCCGTCGAGGGAGAGCAGGAGAGCGCCCCCGACGTGGACCTCCTGATCCGCACGGGCGGGGAGAAGCGGCTGAGTGATTTCTTCCTCTGGGAGTGCGCGTTCGCCGAGCTGGTCTTCCTCGAGGCCATGTGGCCCGATTTCACCGCGGCCGACTTCGCGGCCGCCCTGGCCGAGTTCAGGACCCGGCAGCGGCGCTTCGGCCGTCTCCCGGCGGAGGTGGCGCATGGAGCGTCATGACGTCGTCGTCGTGGGCGCGGGCCTCGCGGGGCTTCAGACCGCGCGGCTCCTGGCGCGGTCGGGCGCCGGCGTCCTGCTGGTGGACGCCAAGCCCTCGCTCGACCGGACCGTGCACACGACCGGGATCTTCGTCCGCAAGACGCTCGAGGACTTCGACCTGCCCCGCGCCTGTCTCGGCCCCCCCGTGCGCGAGGTGGTGCTGTACTCCCCCGCGCGCCGCGCGCTGGTCCTGCGAAGCCCCCGGGACGAGTACCGCGTGGGCCGGATGGCGCGGCTGTACGGGCACCTGCTGGACGAATGCCGCGCCGCCGGGGCCGCGTGGCTCCCTTCCACGCGCTACCTGGGCTGCGAGAGCGCGGGGGAGGACTCGATCCTCCGGCTCGAAGGGGGCGGCCGGCAGAGCTGGGTCCGCGCCCGCTACCTCGTCGGCGCGGACGGGGCGCGATCGCTGGTCGCGCAGGATCTCGGCCTCGACGTGAACCGGCGCTGGATCGTCGGCGTCGAGGAGGTGTATCACGGCGCGCGCGGGAGCGCGTCGCCGCGGCTGCACTGCTTCCTCGATCCCTCGCTGGCGCCCGGCTACCTCGCGTGGATCGTCGAGGACGGCGAGGAGCTCCACGTCGGCGTCGGCGGCTATCCCTCGCTGTTCGACCCGCTCGCCGCGCTGGAGCGGTTCCGCGCTTCGGTCGGGGGGATCGTGGATTTCCGGGGGACGCGGCGCGTCGAGCGGCGCGGCGGGCGGATCCCCGTCGGCGGCGTGCTCGGCCGGATCGCCAATCGAAGAGGCTTGCTCGTCGGGGATGCCGCCGGCGCCCCCTCCCCGCTCACGGCCGGAGGGCTCGATCCCTGCATGCGTCTCTCGGAGCTCGCGGCGCGCGTCATCGCGGGCGCGCTCGCGGCGGACGACCGCTCGGTCCTGGGGGCCTACGCGGGCCGCCGGTTCCGGGCCCGTTTCCTCGCGCGCCGCTCGATGCGGGCGCTGTTCGCGGCGATGCGCCGCCCGGCCCCCCTCGAGGCGGCCTGCGCGTTCCTGCGAACGCCCCTGCTGCGCCCGCTCGCGGCGCACATCTTCTTCGGACGTAATTCGTTCCCGGACGTGTCCGGGCTCCCCGCGCCGCCGATCGGCTCCCCGCAGGGGCAGCGCTTGTAGGCGCGCAGTCTCGAGACGTTGTTCGGTGGCGCCCCGCCGTTCCCCCAGGCCCGCCCTGGAGGAGCCGGCGGTGACCGGACCAATCGCTCCCCCTGGCGGGGACCCGGATGGGCGCGCGCGGTCCGGCAGGCCCCCGCGCTGCGGAGCGGGAAGGGCCTCAGAGCCGCGCGTGGACGATCTTGAACCCCCGCCTGTCGAGGAGCGAGAGGAACCGCTCCGCCGGGACCGCGGTTTCGAGCGGGTGGGCTCCCGCGGGGACGGCGCCGCTCGCCTGCAGGTAGGTCACGATCGCGGCGGGGAAGGCGGTCGTTCGCTCCATCGCGGTGAAGCCGGTCGCCGGGTCCTGGAAGTCGAGGATGTCGATCCTGTACCCGGCCGGCGCCTCCCCGCCGTTCGGCCCGTCCCCCGTGCACTCCACCCGGAGCACGACGAGGTCGGGGTCGTCGGGGAAGGAGAGGCCCCGCTCGAACAGCGCGTGCGTCAGCTCCCGCGGCGCGATCGCGTGGCCGCCCGCCAGAACCGGCTCCGTGTCGAGGAAGCCGAGGTCGATCAGGCAGCGGACCTTCTCGTAGTGGCCGCGGTAGCGGACCGTCTTGTAGTCGTAGGTCTCGAGCTTTCCTTCGAAGGTCCAGGGGGCGGTCGAGGTGCCGCCCGAGGTGAGGAACGCTTCGCAGCGGCCGACCGGCAGCGGGAACTCCACTTCCTCCGGCTCGGTGAAGGCGGGAAGCTCGGTGATCTTCCCGTTCCGGATCACGACCGCGCGGCCGGTGTACTCGTTGGTCAGGCCTCCCACGTTGAACACCGAGCTTGTACCCGAGCGGCGGCCGCGGGGTCTGCGGGAGCCCCCCGCACCGGATCCGCACGTGCCGGGGCCGTTCGAGCTTCGACATGGCGAAGACGGCGAGGGTCTGGGACATCCCCGGCGCGAGCCCGCAGTCCGGGACGATCGACACCCCCGCTTTCAGCGCGTCGGGGCCCAGCGCGAGCTCCTCGCGGACGACCCCCGTGTTGCCGCCGAGGTCGTTGAAGTGGGCGCGCGCCGCGACGGTCACCCTCGCGGCCTGCACGTTGAAGCGGTACGGAAGCCCCGAGAGCACGGCGTTCGACCCGGCGATGGCGGCTCCGATTGCGCCGGCGTCGCGAGCGTCGGCGACGAGGGCGCGCACCAGGGGGACGGGCCGCTGCGCGGCGGCGGCGGCGAACAGCGTCCGAAGGCGGCCGGCGGCCCGCTCGACCGCCTCCCCGTCGGCGTCGATCAACCGCAGCTCCGAGGCCTCGCCGCGAAGTCCGAGGTCGTAGGCCGCCGCGGTGCCCTGCCGTCCGGAACCGAGGATCGAATAGACGTAGCTCATCCGGGGATTGTAGCGTTGCCGCGCCGCGCGGGCGAAGGGGATGGTCGCCGCGCCCTCCCCGCGCCGCTCCCGGGTCCTCCCGGCTCCAGGGATAATGGACGCTGCGGCCGGACGGGCGCCGCGACGGGGGGCATGAACGTGGACATCCGCAAGCACAACCGCGAGGCCTGGGACCTCGAGGTCGAGAAAGGGAACAAGTGGACCGTCCCGGCCGGTCCCGAAACGATCGACGACGCGCGCCGCGGCCGGTGGGAGATCGTGCTCACGCCGGTCAAGCCGGTCCCGCGCGAGCTGGCTCCCCCCGCTCGCGGACCTCGAGGTCCTGTGCCTTGCTTCGGGAGGCGGGCAGCAGGGTCCGATCCTGGCGGCGGCCGGGGCGCGGGTGACCGTTCTCGACAACTCCCCGAAGCAGCTCGACGCGGACCGGATGGTGGCGGCGCGGGAGTCCCTGCCCCTGAGGGCGGTCGAAGGGGACATGGCCGACCTCTCGATGTTCGCGCCCGCCGCTTCGGCCTGGTCGTCCACCCGATCTCGAACTGCTTCGCGCCCCGGGTCCGCCCGGTCTGGCGCGAGGCGTTCCGGGTCCTGCGGCCGGGGGGCGTTCTGGTGGCGGGGTTCGTCAACCCGGCGGTCTACCTCTTCGACCGGGAGCTCGCCGAATCGAAGGGGATCCTGCAGGCTCGTCACCGCCTGCCGTACTCCGACCTCGAGAGCCTCACGGAGGAGGAGCGGGGGCGTTTCTTCGGCCACGGGGAGCCGCTCGAGTTCAGCCACACGCTCGAGGACCAGCTCGGCGGGCAGCTCGAGGCCGGGTTCGTGATCACGGGGTTCTACGAGGACTCCTATCCCCCCGGGGCGGACGATCCGCTCGCGCGGCTGATGCCGATGTTCCTGGCGACCCGCGCGGTGAAGCCCGCCCGGACGGGGGAGGCGGAAATCCGTTGAATCGCCCGCCTTTTCGCCGTATATGCTTGGGTAACCGCGGGCGCAGGACGCGCCCGCTTCGGGGCCGGATTGTGCCGGTCGCGATTCTCATCGGGGAAACGACCATGTCCAGAATCGATGCGCACAAGCGCCTGGGTTTCACAGCGACGGCGCTCATGCTTGCCGCCGCCCTTATTGCGGCGACAGCGCTGACCCCCGCCGCCGCCGCCTCCGACCGCCGGGCCGCGCTCCTCGAGCCGCAGTTGACCCTGACGCCCGGCGCCGCCGTGCTCCTCGTCGGCGAGACGGATGCGATCCAGGCGAAACTGACCAGCTCCGGCGCTCCCGTCGCGGGCGCACCGGTCCTGTTCGTCGTCGGGGCGGTGGTGAGCCCGCTGACGACCGACGCAAACGGCATCGCGACATTCTCCTACGCAGGGTCCGCAGCCGGGGTTCAGGCGATCCTCGCCTGCGTCGACGCCAACGGCAACGCCGGCTGCGATCTCGAGGAGACCCACGCGACCGCCACGGCGCTCTTCGTCGAGCACCACGAGTACGCGCTCGCCCTCGCGCCGTCGACGGCGACCAACCCCGTGGGATCGTCCCACGCCCTGACGGCGCTGCTGACGGACAACGGCGCCCCTGTCTCCGGCGCCGCCGTCCGCTTCGCCGTGACGGGCGCACACGCGGTTTCAGGCTCGGCGGCGACCGACGGCCTCGGGCTGACCGGATTCGACTACGCCGGCACGGTCGTCGGGCAGGACGCGATCGCGGCCTGCCACGACGCGAACGCGGACGGAACGTGCAACCAGGGCGAGGCGGCCGCCGCCGCGACGAAGTACTGGACGGCGCCCGGGCCGTTCGCCCTCAGCCTGCTGCCGGTCCGGGCGGCGGGGAATGCCGGGACGCTTCATTCCGTCACGGCGACCCTGACGGCCGGCGGGCAGCCGGTCTCGGGAGCCGTCGTGCATTTCTTCGTGGCGGGAGCGAACCCGGTTCTCGGCGACCAGACGACCTCCGAGGGGGGCTCGGCGGACCTTTCCTGGGTGGGCGTGAACCCCGGCCTGGACTCGATCACCGCCTGCTACGACGCGAACGGCAACCAGAACTGCGACACGGGCGAAGCGGCAGCGACCGCGGCGATGCTCTGGACCATGGCGGCGAACCGTCCGCCCGACTGCTCCGCCGTCGCGGCCAATCCCGGCTCGCTGTGGCCGGCGAACCACAAGTACCGGACGGTCGGTCTGGGCGGCGCGACCGATCCGGATGGTGACCCGGTCACGCTGTACGTCACGGGCGTGACGCAGGACGAATCCCCGGGTGGTCATGGCCGCGGCCACGGCAGGTCGGAAGCGGACGCCCAGCAGGGCGCGGACCCGTGGAAGGTCTCCCTGCGCGCGGAGCGGGACGGCGGGGGCGACGGCCGGGTCTACCGGATCGCCTACACGGCCGCCGACGGCCGGGGCGGAACCTGCAGCGGCACGGCCTACGTCGGCGTGCCGCACGACCGGGCACACCCGGTGGCGACCGACTCGGGAGCGGTGTACGACTCGTTCGGACGCTGAACCGGAGTCGTGGGGAAGCCGGCCTGGCGGCAGCGCCAGGCCGGCGAATGGCCGCCGGGCGGATGCCCGGCGGTGATGCCGAAACGCCAGGCCGGCGGCGCGATTCCCCACAGGAAGCGCCGCGAAACGTTGACGGGGCCGGGGCGCGGGGCTACATTCCCTGCGGATGATCACGGGGTACAACACCGACGTCGAGTACGCGGGGCGCGTGTACCACGTGCAGACCGAGGACAAGGGGGACAGCAACCCCGTCATCGAGACGCTGGTCTACTCGCGCGGCGCCATCCTCGATTCGCGCCGGTCCTCCTACGCCGAGGTCCTCAGGAACGGGCACGACGAGAAGGCGATCCTCCGGCTCATGGACCAGCAGCACCGGCGGATGGTCCGCGAGGTCCGCAACGGCAGGTACGACCCGGGCGGGCCCAAGCCGTTCGGCTACAACCTGATCTCCAACCGGACCCTGGACGAGGTCGTCCTGGAATGGATGATCGCCGACCGCGGGGGAATGGGGCTGGGGATCGACCTCGAGGGGGAGGAGACCTTCTTCGACAATACCGAGCAGCGCCTGGAGCTCGTCGTGCGCGACGCGTCCAAGGGAAGTCCGGTCGAGGGAGCCGCGGTGTCGGTCCGCCTGCTCGACCCCCGCTCGAAGCCCGCGAAGGTCTTCGAGGGGCTGACCGGCCCGGACGGGACCGTCGGGACGGTCGTGAAGATCCCGGACCTCGGGGGGCTGCAGGGGGCGCTCGTTTTCCAGGTCCGCCACGGGGACTGCGCGGCCGAGCTCACCCGCCCCGTCCTCCCTTCGCCGATGATCGCCCGGTCCCGGGTCGGTCCCGGCGGGCGGACCGTGCCACAATGCCATCGTGAAGCTCAGGATCAACGGTGAACCGGGCGAAGGCGGTTCCGGGGGAGACCGTCGGGAGCCTGCTCGCCCGGCTCGGGATCGATCCCCGGCGCGTGGCCGTCGAGCGAAACCTGGAGATCGTCCCGAAGGCGCGGTACGACGACACCGCCCTGGCCGAGGGGGACCGGATCGAGATCGTCCATTTCGTCGGAGGCGGCTAGCCCCCGGTCCCGCTGATGCTTCTTTGTTTCCCGCCCACTGAGGGGTAGAATGCCCCCTTCCCCAGAATCCAGCAGGTAGGAGCAGACCTGATGTCCGAAGATCGTCCCGTGTCCGACAAGCCCGAAGCCGCCAGCGACGAGAACGTCGAGATCCCCGAGACAGGCCGCCTCCGCGGCCGGCGAGGGGACGCCGCCCGGCGGGGCGGAATCCGAGCACGAGCCCCCGCCGGCAGCGGAGGCTCCGTCCCCGGACGCCAGGCTCCGCGGAAGAGCTCGACCTGAGCGGCGGCAAGACGCTCTCGGACTTCCTCGAAGAGGAGCCCGCGCCGGCGCCCGCGAAGGACGCCGAGGCCGAGTTCCGCGCGATCCCCAACGCGATGAACTTCGTGATGCCCCCGCCGCCCGGGATCGGGCGGGCGCGCGAAGGGGAGGAGCGCAAGGAAGGCGCCGCGCGGCAAGGACGCGTCGCGCCGGCCGGCCAGGCCGCCCGCCGCGAAGGGCGAAGCGCCCGCGCGGCCCGCTCCCGCCGCCGCCGCGCGCCCTGGGGCCCATGCCGGTCCGTCCGTCCGCGCGCGCCGCGATGCCGCCGGCCGGCGAGGACGAGGGCTCCTTCAAGGACATGCTCGACCAGTCCACCGAGGCGAAGAGCTTCGAAGAGGGCCAGACCATCACGGGGACGATCGTGGCGATCCGCTCCGATGTCGCGTTCCTCGACGTGGGCGGCAAGAGCGAGGTCCCGATCGACATCGCCGAGCTGAAGGACCACGAGGGGGACATCGAGGTCGAGGTCGGCGACACGATCGAGGCGACGGTCATCGCCACCGAGGAAGGGCCGAAGCTCTCGCGCAGGCTGGCCCGCGGCGCGGCTGCGGCCGCGCAGCTCGGCGACGCCTTCCGCGCGGGGCTGCCGGTCGAGGGGCGCGTCGAGAAGACGATCAAGGGCGGCTACGAGGTCCGGATCGCGGGCCAGCGCGCCTTCTGCCCGATCTCGCAGATCGACACCGTCCGCACGGCCGATGCCGAGGCTCACGCGGGGCGGGTCTACGCGTTCAAGATCATCGAGTTCAAGGACGGCGGGAAGAACCTCGTCGTCTCGCGCCGCGCGCTGCTCCAGGAAGAGGAGCGCGCGAAGGCCGAGGAGATCCGCAAGAGCCTGCACGTCGGCGCGGTCCTCCCGGGCCGCGTGGTCTCCGTGCGCGAGTACGGGGCGTTCGTGGACCTCGGCGGCGGAACGCAGGGGCTCCTGCACGTTTCGGAGATGGGCTGGGCGCGCGTCGGCAACCCCTCCGAGGTGGTGAAGCCGGGCGACGAGATCAGCGTCAAGATCCTGCGCATGGACGAGCAGAAGGGAAGAATCTCCCTCGGCCTGAAGCAGCTGCAGGAGGACCCCTGGGGGCAGGTGGCGCAGAAGTACGCCGCCGGGCAGATTCACCAGGGGAAGATCGTGCGGCTGCAGGACTTCGGAGCCTTCGTCGAGCTCGAGCCGGGCATCGAGGGGCTCGCCCACGTCTCGACGTTCGCGCCCACCGGGACGCCGGACGGGTGGAAGAAGGCGGCCCCGGCGGGAACCGTCGCGAACTTCGAGGTCCTCACCGTGGACCTCGAGCGCAAGCGGATCGGCGTGGCGATGCTCGAGGAGGGGGCGACCCGCGCCGGTGTCCATGCGCGCACGGAGGCGGCCGCCGCGGAACGGGCCGCCGCGAGGACCGCCCCGGCGGGGCCGGGGATCGCGCCCGGCTCGCGCATCAAGGGAAAGGTCGAGCGGCACGAGAAGTACGGGGTCTTCATCTATCTCGCGCCCGGCAGGACGGGGCTCATGCCCGCCGCCGAGTCCGGCGAGCCTCGGGGCGCCGACCTGCGCAAGACGTTCCCGGTCGGGAGCGAGGTCGAGGTGCTGGTCCTGGAGACCGACCCCTCGGGGCGCAGGATCCGCCTGAGCCGCCGCGCGATGCTCGATGCCGAGGAGCGGGACGACGCGCGCAGCTACGCGGAGAAGCGCTCCCCGTCCGAGGCGTTCGGTTCGATCGGGGACAAGCTGCGCGCCGCCCTCGAGTCCCGGAAGAAGTAGCCCGGCCCGCCAGCCCGGCCTTCAGCGGGCCGGAGGCCCGCCCGGGACGGCCCGGAGGTGCGCGGGCCTGTCCGCGTCGGGGGAGGGCGGCCCGGGCCTTGCCCTATAATCGCCCGAGCCCATGCGGCCCCCGCGCACCCACATGAAGGTGTCCGCCCGATGACCCAGACCCTCGCGCTCTGGGTCGGCTTCCACGTGTTCGTGCTCGCCGTGCTGGCGGTGGACCTGGGGATCTTCCACCGCCGGACGCGCAGCATCGGCTTCCGCGAGGCCCTGGCCTGGACGATCGTCTGGGTGACCCTGGCGATGGCCTTCGCGGCCGGGGTCTGGGTCTACCTGGGACAGGAACGGGCGATCAACTTCGTCACGGGCTACATCATCGAAGAGTCGCTCTCGGTCGACAACATCTTCGTCTTCGTGCTGATCTTCACCTACTTCGGCGTGCCCCGGCCCCTGCAGCGGCGGGTCCTCTTCTGGGGGATCCTGGGCGCGATCATCATGCGCGGGACGATGATCGGGGCCGGGGCGGCCCTGCTGCACCGGTTCGAGTGGGTCGCCTACATCTTCGGCGCCTTCCTGCTCCTGACCGGCTTCCGGATGGCCTTCCAGACGGAGGAGCACCTCGACCCCCAGAAGAACCCCGTCATCCGGCTCGCCTCGCGGTACCTGCCGGTGACGCGGGAGTACCAGGGGGACGCGTTCCTGGTGCGGCGCGGGCGCTGGGTGGCGTTCACGCCCCTGTTCCTCGTCCTGCTCGCCGTCGAAACGACCGACGTGGTCTTCGCGGTGGACTCGATCCCGGCCATCTTCGCCGTGACGACCGACACGTTCATCGTGTACACCTCGAACATCTTCGCGATCCTGGGGCTGCGGTCCCTCTACTTCCTCCTCGCGGGGGCGATGGACAAGTTCCGTTACCTGAAGCCGTCCCTCGCGGCGATCCTGATCTTCGTCGGCGCCAAGATGTGCTCGGCGAAGTGGATCGAAGTTCACACCCTTGTCTCCCTGGGCGTCATCGTCGGGATCCTCACCATCGGCATCACGGCCTCGTTCCTGGCGGCCCGCCGCGACGGCCGGCGGGGAGGCGCGCGAGGCGCGGAAAGGCGGAGCATGAACCCTGAGAAGCTGGAGCGCCGGGACATCCGGCTGATCGCGATCTGCGCCGTCGTGGCGGCCGTCTCGCTCTTCGTCGGCGTCCGCTACTTCTTCCTGGCCTTCCCCGAGTCGTCGATCGAGTTCCGGACCACCCGCGAGGACTCGCTCCCCCTCGCGCGGGCGTTCGTCTCGAGCGCGGGGCTCGATCCGTCCGGGTACCGGCACGCCTCCGTCTTCGGGTTCGACGACACCGCCAAGGTCTTCCTCGAGCGCGAGCTGGGGGTCGAGGAGTCGGGCCGCCTGCTCGACAGCACCGTCCGCCTGTGGCGCTGGGAGCACCGCTGGTTCAGGCCCCTGCAGAAGGAGGAGATCCAGGTCGAGGTGACGACGAAGGGGGAGATCGTCGGGTTCGACCACCTCCTCCCCGAGGAGGCCCCGGGCGCGGACCTTCCCGCCGACGAGGCCCGCCGCCTGGCCGAAGGCTTCCTCTCCGGCACGATGGGGCGCCCGCTCGGGACGCTCTCGTTCGTCGAAGGATCCCTCGAGAAGCGCCCCCACCGCACCGACCACACGTTCACCTGGAAGCTCACCGGCAGCGAGGTCAAGGGGGCCGACTACCGGATCGAGGTCGGTGTCGCGGGCGACCGCCCGGCGCGCTACCTCGAGTACCTCAAGGTCCCGGATACCTGGCAGCGGGACTACGCGACGCTGCGCTCGAAGAACGAGGTCGCGGGGCAGTTCGACACGGTGCTGATGCTCCTGACCGCCGTGGCGATGCTCGTGATCCTCGTGCAGCGGATCGTCCGGGGGGACGTCCGCTGGCGGACCGCGGCGGTGCTGGGCGCCGTGACCTCCGTGCTGCAGCTTCTCTCGGCGCTCAACGAGATCCCCGCCGACATCTACGCCTACGACACGACGACCTCGTTCACGGGCTTCCTCGTCCAGAAGCTGCTCGGCGCCTTCCTGTCGAGCCTCTCCTTCGGGGCGGCGATCTTCCTCATCGCCGCGGCGGCCGAAACGCTCTACCGGACGCGCTTCCCGCGCTTCCTCTCGGTCAGCTCGCTCCTGCGGCCGCGGGCGCTGCGGACGAAGGAGTACTTCATCGCCTCCGTCGTGGGCATCACGCTGACCTTCTTCTTCTTCGCCTACGAGAACGTCTTCTACATCATCGCGAACAGGCTCGGGGCCTGGGCGCCGCGGGAGATCGCCTACTCGGACCTCCTGTCCACGGCGTTCCCCTGGATCTACGTCCTGTTCATCGGCTGGTTCCCGGCGATCTCCGAGGAGTTCGTCTCGAGGATGTTCTCGATCCCGTTCTTCGAGCGGTTCCTGCGGATCGCCGGCCCCCTGCGGCTGCCCCTGGCCATGGTCGTCTCCGCCTTCATCTGGGGGTTCGGCCACGCGGGATACCCGAACCAGCCCTGGTTCATCCGGGGCCTCGAGGTCGGCCTCGCGGGGATGGTTTTCGGCCTGGTCCTGATGCGGTTCGGGATCCTCTCCGTCGTGATCTGCCACTTCTCGGTGGACGCGCTCTACACCGCGTTCGTGCTGATCCGCTCGCCCAACCCGTACTACGTGATCTCGGGAACGCTCTCCGCGGGCGTCTTCGTCATCCTCTTCATCGCGGCCCTCGTGGCCTATCTCGTCAAGGGCGGGTTCGCCGCCGAAGCGACCAACGAGGCGGAGGGGGTCGCCCCCGAGCCCCCGCCGGCGCCGCGGGAAGGGCCGGCGTCCGCCGCGGCGGGCGCGGCGATGGCCGGGTACCGGCCCCTCGCGGGACGGACCATCGCGATCGGGCTCGTCCTCGCCGCGGCGGGTTCGCGCTGCGCTTCGCGCCCGTCGAGCGGTTCGGCGCCTGGACCGATTTCGCCACGACCCGGCCCGAGGCGAAGCGGGCCGCCGCGGCGTTCCTCGCCGAGTGCGGCCACGACGTTTCGGCCCTGCGCAGCGCCGCGATGCCGATGGACCGGATCGCGGAATCGGGCGGGACCGACGCGGCCTACCTGCTGAAGACGGGCGGGACCGCGGTCGCGGAGGAGGTCTACCGCGACCTGGCCCCGACGCCGATCTGGAGGATCCGGTTCTTCCTGCCCGGCCAGCAGGAGGAGTTCTCCGTCTCGCTCGATCCGCGAAGCGCCGCGGGGCTGGGCTTCCAGCGCACCCTGCCCGACGACGCCCCGGGAGCGAGCCTGGAGAAGCCGGAGGCGCTCGCTCTCGCCGCCTCGTTCCTGAAGGCGCGCGGGCTCGATCCCGCGGCGGGCGAGCTCAAGGAGCAGACGCAGGAGGACAAGAAGGCGCGGCGCGACCACACGCTCGTCTGGGAGTTCCCGATCGCGGGGGCGGGGGAGGCGAAGCTCCGCCACGAGGTGACCGTCCAGGGCGGCGCGGTCGGGGGCTGGGTGCGGGGCGTGAAGATCCCCGAGGACTGGGAGCGCGATCGGGAGAAGCAGACCGCCGTGACGATCGTCCTCCGGTACCTGAAGATCCCATTCCTCGGCGTGCTGGCCGGCCTGGCGGTCGTGCTGTTCATCGGGAAGATCCGGGCCCGGGAAATCCCCTGGAAAGGGGCCCTCGCCGGAGGGCTGGTCGCGGCGGTCGCGATGGTGATCCTGACCGCGAACCAGTTCGACCGGTTCTGGGCGATGGTCTACCAGACCGCGGTGCCGAAGAACGCCTTCATGGCGACGCTGGTGGTGATCTTCCTGGTCACGGCCGTCCTGATCCTGCTGGCGGGGACCCTCGCCTGCGCGCTCGCGGCGGCGCTCTACCCGGGCGCCGCGCGGTCGCTCCGGGGGGTCCCGGCGAGGCTCCCGGCGCGCGACGCCCTTGTCGCGGGCGTGGTGGGGGCGGGGGTCGCCGTCGGGATCTCGGCCCTTTCCCGGATCCTCGACGCGGCGCTTCCGGCGGGGCGCCTGATCACGGGGGTGCCGTGGCCCGAGAGCCTGGGAGGGAACATCCCGATCCTCTCGCTCGGGCTCGGCCTGCTCTACCGCGCGATCTTCCTGACGACCCTCGGGGCGATCGCGGTGGCGGTGGTCCGGACCTGGTTCCGCGCCCCGGCGGCGCGGATCGCGCTGGGCGCTCTGTGCGTTCTCGCCTTCCTGCCGGGCGAGGCCCGCGAGCCGGCCGAGTTCCTGCGCTCGGGCCTGTTCTTGCTCATCGCCCTGGTCGGAACGATCTTGGTGGTACGGTACTTCCTCGGGGCGAACCCGCTCTCATGGGTCTGGTGCGCCTGGTTCATCCCGGGGCTGTTCGCGGCGGCCGAGATGCTCCGCCTCTCGGCCGGCGCCTACCGGGCGGCCGGGGTCGCGTCGCTCGCGATCCTGGTTCTCCCGGGGATCTGGCTGCTCTGGGGTGCGCTGGCGGGGCCAACGAGGCGGGAGGAAGCATGAGCACGATCGAAACCGCGAAGACGTACCCGCTCCTGATCAACGGCCAGAAGGTCGGCAGCGACCGGATCGACGAGGTCCGCTCGCCCTGGGACGGCTCGCTCGTCGGGACGGTCAACCTCGCGACCGAGGCCGAGGTCGAGATGGCGATCCGGAGCGGCGCGAAGGCGGCCGCCGCGGCCCGGGACCTGCCGCGCCACGAGAGGCGCAGGCTCCTGCGGGAGATCGCCGCGGGCCTGCGGGCGGAGAAGGACCTTTCGCGCGCACGATCGCTCTCGAGGCGGGCAAGCCCCTCGCGCAGGCGCGCGCCGAGGTGGATCGAGCGGTCGTGACCTTCGATCTCGCCGCGGACGAAGCGATCCGCGGGGGCGGGGAAGTGGTTCCGATCGACCTCGAGCCGCGCTCGGAGGGGTACGTGGCCACGGTCCACCGGGTCCCCATCGGCCTCGTGGCGGGGATCTCGCCGTTCAATTTCCCGCTCAACCTGGTGGCGCACAAGGTGGCCCCCGCGATCGCGGCGGGGTGCGCCATCGTCCTGAAGCCGGCGCGCAAGACGCCGCTGGCCGCCCTGGGCCTCGGCCGGATCGCGCTCGCGGCCGGCCTGCCTCCCGGGGTCTTCAACGTCGTGAACTGCGATCGCGAGGTGGGCGACCGCCTCGTGACCGACGAGCGGTTCCGGCTCCTCACCTTCACGGGCAGTCCGGCGGTCGGCTGGCCGATGAAGGCGAGGGCGGGCCGGAAGAAGGTGGTCCTCGAGCTGGGCGGCAACGCCGGGGCGATCATCGAGCCGGACGCGGACCTCGACTGGGCGGTCGAGCGCTGCGTCGCGGGGGGCTTCTACTACGCCGGGCAGTCGTGCATTTCGCTGCAGAGGATCTTCATCCAGGAGCGCGTCTACGCGCCCTTCGTCGAGAAGCTGCTGCGCCGCGTGGACCTGCTCCGCAAGGGGGACCCGCTCGACCCGAACACCGAGGTGGGCCCGGTCATCGACGAGGCGAGCGCCGTGCGGATCGTGCTCTGGATCGAGGAGGCCCGGAAGCGGGGCGCGCGCGTCCTTGCGGGCGGCGGGCGGAAGGGAACCCTGGTGGAGCCCGCCGTGGTCGAAGACCCGCCGGCGGACGCCGCGATCTCCGTGCGAGGAGGCGTTCGGCCCGGTCGTCACGGTCCAGCGTTACGGCGCCTTCGAGGAGGCCCTCGCAGGCCGTGAACGACTCCCGGTTCGGCCTGCAGGCGGGCCTGTTCACCCACGATGTCCGGAGCATCCACCTCGCGCTGGAGCGGCTCGAGGTCGGCGGCCTGATCGTGAACGAGGCCCCGACCTTCCGGATGGACAACTACCCGTACGGCGGCGTGAAGGAGTCGGGGCTCGGACGGGAAGGGGTCCGCTACGCGATCGAGGAGATGACCGAGCCGCGCGTGCTCGTCCTGAACCCCCGGCGGTGATCCTGCCCTGCCGGGGAGCTCAGATCCCCGGCGCGACCTCGGTCGGCGCGGCCGCGGGCGGCGGCGCCTGCGCGCGCGCGCCGACTTCTCGCGCGACCAGGTCCGCAGGCCGATCAGGATCGCGCCGATCCCGACGATCGGGGCCACGAACCAGTAGAGCAGCGAGCCCAGGACCGGGATGCTGAACAGGAACCAGACCGGGATCATCCCCAGCAGGAGCGCGAGGTAGGGGGACGGAGTCCGGCCCAGTTTCCGCAGGAGGGCGTCGGCGAGGGCGGCGGCGACGACCAGCTTGCTGAGGTAGAACAGGACGCCCCACGCGAGCAGCACGAGGATCCCCACCGGGAAGGTCAGGCAGAGCAGGATCAGGATCAAGCCGGCGAACGGCGCGAAGATGTGCCCGATCAGGCCGAAGCCGATGCTCTTGAGCGTTTCCTTCCGCGTCGTCTCGAGGATCGCGAGGACGGGCCGGCGGGCCACGGCGATGATGCAGGCAGCCGAGGACGAACGCCGTGAGGAAGGTCCAGAATTTCCACAGCCAGTGGAAGCGTTCCGTGCGAGCCGGCTCCCGCTTGGCCCTCGGCCGCCTTGGGCAGGTAGGTCACGGTGCCCGCGACCAGCTTGCGCGACTCGCCACCCTCCCTCAGGCTCTCGAGCTCCTCGCGCGCCTTGTAGGTCAGGTTGCCGGCGATGTGAGCGCCGGGCTCCAGCTTGAGGACGTCCGCCTCGATGTCCACGTCCTGGGCCGCCGTGCCGCCGAAGACCACCTGGCCGCCGGCCGCCTTGACGTTCTGGCCGAAATCGCCCGACAGCACGATCTGCCCGCCGCCGACCGAGGTCAGGCCGCCGATGCTCGCCCCCTTCTGCACGCGGACCTGCCCGGCCATCGCGAGGAGGTCGCCGCCGATCTTCCCCTTGATGTTCACGTCCCCGGCCATGACGCGCACGTCGTCGCCGACCTCGCCGCTGACGCTCAGGTTGCTCGCGAACGCGTTGATGTCGCCGGTCACGGCGCCCGTGATGTTGTTGTTCGACCCGCTGAACACGAAGAAGTCGCCGTCGAGCGTCCCGTCGATGTCCGAGCCGTTGCCGAAGAAGTAGCGGTCGCCGTGAACGGTCCTCCCGGCGGGGACGATGAAGGACTTCGAGTGGTACTCGGTCATGCAGCGCGTGGCATCGCCCTCCGCGCCGGATCCGGCGACCTCGGTGGTTCCCTCGCCGGTCCCGGCAGTTCCGTCGGCGGCGAGGTCGCCGGGATCGTCCGAGCCGCGGCCGGGCGAAGCGTCCCCTCGCCGGGAGTCTTGGGGGCAGGGGACTTCGCCGGAGCCCGGGGCCGCGCCGCCGGAAGCCGGGGGCTGGGCGGAGCCGGCCGGGGACTGGGCGGAGCCGGCCGGCGGCCTGTCGGACCGGCCGCTGCGCGCGCCAGGCCGCCGCTTCCGGCACGCTGTCGCCGCTGCGGCGCGCGTGCCCCGCCGAGCGCGGGGACCGGGGTGAGAAGGAGCGCGGGCAGGACCGGCACCAGGCCGAGAAGAACCGCGCCGCGAGACCAGCGGTCGCGAGGGAGGGCCGGGGCTGAAGATGGCAGGAGGGGTCGCCGGACGAGCGGTCTTCGGAGCACGGAAGGCCTGGTCGTCGCTCGGTCTGCATCTCTCATCGTCTCCGGTCTCATGGATCCTGCCTCCCCTTCGCTCGGGAAAGGACAGCCTATTCGTTTTCCCTGCACCATTTATACGGACGCGGGCCCCGGCGGTTCAACCCCATTCCTGCGGACGGGCGGTCCCTCCCGGCGAGTGGTCGCGATGGCCCGCCCGGCGGCGGGCCCGGGAGCGCCCTCACCAGGGGAACACCTCGCGCAGCCTGCGCGCCTGGCGGCGGCTCAGGGGGATCGCGGGGCGCGACGGATCGCGGATGATGATCCGGTAGTTCCCCGATTCCTCGGGAACGATCTCGGCGATCCCCGCGAGGTTCACGATGAACGAGCGGTGGCACCGGAAGAACCGCTTCGGGTCGAGCGTCTCCTCGAGCTCGGTGAGCGTCTTCGAGACGTGGTAGCGGTGCGCGCCGGCGCGCGCGAAGACGAGTTCCCCCTCCGCCTCGAACCAGAGGATCTCCTCGGGAGCGAGGAGGTAGATCTTGGGGCCTCGCCGGCCGGAGATCCGCTCCGCGGGGGTCCGGGCCGCGCCGGCGGGAGTGAACCCCGGAGCCGGCTCGTCCGGCGAGGGAGGCGGTGCAGGCGCGGCGGACGCTTCGGTCCCCCCCGGCCCCACCGCGGCGCGAAGCGCCTGGGTGCTCTCGCGGATCTCACGCAGGAGAGCATCGAGCTTCTCCTCGGCGGGCAGGCTCTTGCGGATCTCCTCGCGCACACGGGCGAGCGTGGCGCCGAACCGCTTGCGGTCGAAAGGCTTCAGCAGGTAGTCGATCGAGTGCACCTCGAAGGCCTGGACGGCGAATCGTTCGAACGCGGTCGCGAAGACGACGCGTGGGACGAAGCGAAAGCCGCTTGAGGACCTCGAAGCCCCCGCACTCCGGCATCTGCACGTCGAGGAAGACCAGGTCCGGGCGCTCAGCCTCGATCAGGCGCACGGCCGTCTCCCCGTCGGCCGCCTCGCCCACGACCTCGAAATCGGCGTGCTCGGCGAGGAACCGCTTCAGGCGATCCCGGGCCGGTTTCTCGTCGTCCACGACGATCGTCCGGATGCTCATCGCTTCCCTTTCTCAGGCATCAAGGATCGCGACCCCCGCCGACTCCTGTGGCTCACCGGCCCAGGGTGGCATCACGGGGAGGCGCAGCACGACGCGCGTTCCGCCCCCCTCGCGCGCGAGGAGCTCGATCGATCCCTCCCCGGGATAGAGCGTGCTGAGCCGGTCGCGGACGATCGCGAGGCCGTGCCCCGGCCGGAAGGCCCGGTCGGGCGGACCGGGCCCCGGGCCGTCGTCCTCGACCTCGATCTCGAGAAAGCCGGTGCGCCGCCGGGCGGCGATCGTCACGGTCCCGCCCTTCGATCGCGGCGCGACGCCGTGGGCGACGGCGTTCTCCACGATCGGCTGCAAAACGAGGCCGGGCACGGGGACCTCCCCGCATGCGGGACCGAGCGAGATGGAGGCCCCGAGCCGCTCGCCGAACCGGACCCGCTCGATGGCGAGGTACTTCTCCACGAAGGCCACCTCCTCGCGGAATGGCACGAGCGTCGCGCCCGTGGTCCGCAGGGTGTAGCGGAAAAGGTCCGCGAGCATCGTGATGGTCTCCTCGGCCCTCTCCGGGTCCTCTTCGACGAGGGAGGAGATCGTGTTCAGCGTGTTGAAGAAGAAATGCGGCTTGATCTGAGCCTGCAGGGCCGCGAGCTGCGCCCGCGCGGCCTGCGTGCGGGCCTCCGCTTCGCGCAGCCGCACCTCCTCGACGATCCGCAGGCTCTCCGCGAGCCGGGCGCGCATGGTCTCGTAGGAGAACAGCACGATGCCGACGATGGTCGCCACGACGCCGTTCACGAAGAAGATCCGGATCGCGGTCCGGAATTCATGCAGGAGGAACAGGGGTAGATCGTGATCACGATGCCGGTCCCGAAGACCGACCCGCCGAGCAGCGTCGCCACCTGCAGCAGGAGGCGGACCGGCACGGGGAGCGCCAGGTAGCGCGGGAAAAGGTAGGCCGCGGAGAGGATGGCGGTGAAGCCGACCACGTTCCCGAACAAGACGCTGACCCAGATGATCCGCCAGTCGAGCTGCCCCTCGCGGAAGGCCGCGATCGCGAGGCCGATGGCCGCCCCCGCGGCCGAGTTCGCCGCGGTCCAGAGCAGGACGCGGAGCAGCAGGGCGCGCGGACCATTACCGGTCCTCGACCGCCCGGGCGAGGACGATCGTGATGTCGTCCTGCTGGGCCGCGCCCTGGGTCCACCCCGGACCTCGAGGACCATCTGCTCGATCAGCCCGCGCAGATCGCGCCCGTCCGGTGGTGCTGCAACACGGAGAGCAGCCGCTCGAGGCTGTACTCGCGGCCGCCGGGGTCGGCGGCCTCGACCGCCCCGTCGGTGTAGAGCACGAGCAGGTCCCCCGGCTCGAGGACCTGCCTCCCCTCGATGTAGCTGACGCCCTTGAGGATCCCGAGCGGCAGGCCCCCCTCGCTGAGCCTCGCGGGCCGCCGCGACAGAGCATCATCGGCGGGTTGTGGCCCGCGTTCGAGTAGCGGAAGGTGCTGTCCCGCCCGTCGAAGAGGCCCAGGAAGAGCGTGGCGTAGCGCGAGGCCGTGGTCGAGTGGTAGAGGATCTCGTTCAGCCGGACGTTCGCCTCGCAGGGGCTCGTTTTCGGGCCGATGACGGAGCGCACCGAGGCCTGCAGGCTGGCCATGAGGAGCGCGGCCGAGATCCCCTTGCCGCTCACGTCGGCGACCACGAGGCCGACCCGCTCGTCGGAGAGCGGAAGGTAATCGTAGTAGTCGCCCCCCACGCCCGCGGCGGGCAGGCAGACGCCCGCGATCTCCATGCCGCGCACCCTCGGCACCGACTTCGGGAAGAGCTGCTCCTGGACCTCCCGCGCGATCTCCATCTCGCGCTCGAAGGCCTCCTTCTTGCGCAGCTCGACGTAGGTCCTCTCGAGCTGGCGCTTCATCGACTCGTAGGTATTGACCGCGATGCTCACCACGAGGGCGAGCGTGCCGTTCACGAGCGCCATCATGAGGATGAGGCGGAAATTGTTGATGGAGTAGAGCGGGTACATGAGCGAGACCACGAGGGTTCCGAAGCAGGCGGCCCCGCCGACCGAAGCGATCTGCAGGAGCAGCCGCGGCAGGTAGGGGAGGGCCATGAAGTAGGGGAAGATCAGCCGGGACGAGGAGAGCGCGGTGAGTCCGACCACCTCCGCGAACAGGACGCTCAGCTGGACGATCGTCCCGAACATGGAGATGCTTCGGAGCGACTCGCGGCTCATGGTCGCCTGGAAGACCACGATGACCAGCCCGACGGCGATCCCGACGAGCGCCCAGCCGAGGACCCACCCTGCGATGAAGCGCCAGGGCTTCTCGGCGGCCCCGCTCGGGGACACCACCGGCGGAGCCGCGGTGGCTTCGAGCAGCCCTCCCGCCCCGAGAGTCATGGTCCTGGTTTCGAGATCCGACACGCCTGTATATCCGCCGCCCTGTGATGGTTCGCGCCGCGCACTTTTCCCGCCTGGTGGAATAGCAGGACGGTCCTGAGACCGGCAGCTGATGATACGCGATCCTTGCCCCCGTGGTTTGCGGAGGGTGCCGCGCGACCGCCGGGACCCGGGCGCCTTCCGGAACCTTGGACGGCCGGCGGCCGGAATCCTCACCGGAGGGAGCGGTTGGGCGGCGCGCGCGCGCCGGGGCGGCGCCTCCGCCGGGCGGACGGAGGGCTGCCAGGAGCATTCGTGGCGGGCGTCGAGGTTGGCGCGGCGGCTGTGGGCGCGTACAGTGAGCCCGTGCCCGAGCGTCTCCTCTACCAGTTCACGCTGTCCCCCTACTGCATCAAGGTCCGGAGGATCCTCGAGTACAAGGGAATCCCGTTCCGGACGGTCGAGGTCAATCCGTTCGCGCGGGGCGAAGTCGCGCGCCTGAGCGGCCAGCAGCGGGTGCCGGTTCTCTTGGAGCGCGGCGAGGAGGGAAGCCAGGCGGTCGTCACCGCCGATTCGACGGCGATCGCGGAGAGGCTCGAGCGGCTGCAGCCGGAGCCGCGCCTCTACCCCGCGGATCCTGCCGCGCGGGCGCGCGTCGCGCTGCTCGAGGACTGGTCGGACGAGAGGTTCGCGACCGACCTGATCGCGTTCAAGATCTTCACCCCCGGCAACGCCCGCCGGATGGTCGAGCAGTCGAAGCCGTTCTACGAACCGCGCTGGTACTTCGAGCTGCTCTACCCGATGGGCCCGGTCCTGCTCAGGACCCTGGCCCGGTCGCGGCGGCGGGGCCGGTCGCTGGAACAGGTCCGCCTGGACTACGAGCGTGACCTCGACGTCCTGGAGCGGGCCGCCGCGGGAGGCCGCTTCCTCGCCGGCGGGGAGCCGAGCATCTTCGATTTCGCCGTCTGGGGCCTCCTGAGGACGATGGAGGGGCTGGCAGGGGAGGAGCTCCTCGCGAAGCGCCCGCAGCTCGCCGCCTGGTACGCCCGGGTGAAGGAGCTTCCACCCGGGGCCGCCCGCGCGGTCCGATCTAGACCCGGCCCTCCCGCGAACCGGCGCGGCCGCCCCGCCGCTCGCTCCAGGACCCTGCGCCCTGACCCCCTGGCTGAACGGTGCCCGGTCCTTGCCCTGCGCGGCGGGTGTACCATTCGACGCGATGCGTATCCTGGTGACCGGCGGCACGGGGCTCCTGGGAAGGCGGCTGGTCGCGCGCCTGCTCGCGAGGGGGGACGAGGTCGTCGTTCTGACCCGCGAGCCCGCCCGCGCGGCGGGGAGGATGGGCGCGGCCCGGCTCATCGCCTGGGACCCCCTCGCGGAGCCCGTGCCGCCCGGGGCGCTGGCCGGCGCCGGCGCTGTGGTCAACCTGCTGGGCGAGCCGATCGCGGCGGGGCGCTGGACGGCGGCGCGCAAGGAGCGGATCCGCGCGAGCCGCGTCCTCGGGACGCGCAGCCTCGTGGCCGGGATCGCGGCGGCGGAACGCCCGCCGGCGGTCCTCGTGAGCGGCTCGGCGACCGGCTGGTACGGCCCGCGGGGGGACGAAGAGCTCGACGAGAGCGCTCCCGCGGCGGCCGATTTCCTGGGCCAGCTCTGCAGGGACTGGGAGGCCGAGGCGAGGCGCGCGGAGCCGGCCGGGACGCGGGTCGTCCTGCTGCGGACCGGGATCGTCCTGACCCCGGAGGGAGGCGCCCTCGCGAAGCTGCTGCCCCCGTTCCGGCTCGGCCTCGGCGGACCTGTCGGCTCGGGACGCCAGTGGCTCTCCTGGATCCACGTCGAGGACCTGTGCGCCCTCATCGTGCACGCGCTCGACCGGGCGGAGCTGAGCGGGCCGGTGAACGGCACGGCGCCGAACCCGGTCCGGAACCGCGATTTCGGGCGGGCGCTCGGACGGGCGCTCGGACGCCCCGCGCTGCTTCCCGCCCCTGCCTTCGCGATGCGCCTCGTCCTCGGGGAGATGGCCCAGGCGCTGCTCCTGACGCGGGCACCGCGTCGTGCCGCGCCGCGCCCTCGAAACCGGCTTCCGCTTCGCGCACCCCGACCTCGACGGCGCCCTCGCCGACCTGCTGAAGCGCGGGTAGTCGCCGCAGCAGGGCTGCTTCCACTGTGGGCTGTCCCCGCTTCAGGGGGGCTAAGTGCGTGGGACACCGCGAGCCGGTGAGCACCGCGGCTGCCGTAGCTCGGCCGCGCGGACCGGTGCCGCACGTCGGCGGGACGGCTCGCGGCGCGCGATCCGGGCGACGCCGGTGCCGCGCGTCAGCGCGGGCGGCCCGGCCTCGAGGCCGGGAACGACAGCCAGAGGGTCAGGCAGGCGACGGCGATCCCGGCGGGGACATCCACCAGGTAGTGCTGCTTCACGAACAGCGTCGAGACGGCGATGAGGCAGGCGATCGCGCCGAACAGGGCGCCCCAGCGCGCGTCCTGGCGGCGGACGGCGAAGAAGGTCGTGAAGGCGGTCGAGACGTGGTGCGACGGGAAGCAGTTCACCGGCCGGTCCAGCACGTGCACGAACGCGAGCAGGTGCCCCATGACCGTGTCGGGGATCGGCTGCACGCGCGGGTACTCGACGGGGTAGAGCAGGAAGATCGGGAAGCAGATGAGGGAGTTGAGGCCGAAGGCGAGGAAGGTCCGGTACATCTCGGCGCGGTTGCGCAGGAAGAACACGGAGAGCGCCGGCGTGAAGTAGACGAGGATGTACCCCAGGACGAACGGGGGAACGAACGGGATCCGGCCGTCGAGCGGGAGGTCGAGCCGGTGGAACGGGCCGTCGCCGACGAGGCGGTTCACGAGAAGGTACCCGAGGCCGCCGATCGCGTAGGCGATCACGGCGAGGGCGGCGCGCTCGCCCGGGGGCGAGACCTGGTCCTCGAACGAGGGGAACCAGCGCCGCGTCCTGAGGATCCCTGCCGTCATGAGTCGCCCATCCTGAACCGGACCGCGGGAGGAATCAAGACGCCCGCGCCGACGCCCAGCCGCCATCCGCGGCGGAGGCGGGCGAAAGCACCGGTCCACGGGTGCGCGGGAAGGAAGATGCGGAGGCAGGAAAGCGCGAGCGGCGCGCAGGAGCGGGGACGCACGGTGGCGTCAGGTCAGGAACGGCTCGAGCCGTAGAGCGTCCGCGCGTTCGCCCCGAGGATCGCCCGCTTCGCCTCGTCCGCGAGCGGCAGGGCGAGGAAGGCGCGGACGTTCGCGCCCATGGAAGGGACGCCGGGGGCCGGCCAGTCGGTCCCCCACAGGGTCCGGCCCGCCAGCTCCCCGAGCCTGGGGAAGTAGTCGAGCAGCCGCGCGGGAGGGATCGAGGAGAGCTCGAGGAACAGGTTCGGATGCCGGCGCAGGAGGAAGACGCAGGTCTCCATGTAGAGCGGACGCCCCCCGTGGGCGAGGACGAGACGCAGCTCCGGGAAGTCGACGGCGACGTCGTCGAGGTCCATCGGGTCGGCGTACTTGTTGCGGGCCCCCTTGAAGATCGACGTGCCCGTGTGGACGATCACCGGCAGGCGCCGCTCCTGGGCGCGCGCGTAGATCTCCTCGAGGGCGGGAAGCCGCTCGGCCCCCTCGCGGTAGGCGTTGGCCCGGAAGAGCATGTGCGGGGGGTGGATCTTCAGCGCGCGGATCCCGTCCTCGGCGAGGCGGTCCACGTCCCCGCGCGGATCGCGGGTGATCGCGGGGTGCAGGGCGCCGACGGCGTGCAGCCGATCCCCGCGGCCGCGGCAGTAGCGCGCGACCCAGCCGTTCACGTCCGGGGTGAACCCCATGACCTCGGGCGCGACGTAGTTCACGAGCGCGGCCGCCTCGATCCCTTCCTCGTCGAGAAGCTCGACGAGGGCCCCGGGGTCGGAGAAGACGCGGTCGATCCGCGCGAGGTCGGGACGCCGCGCGCGCATCTGGGCCGCCACCTCCGGGCGCAGCATCTCCCAGGGCTGGACGTGGATGTGGGCGTCGAAGATCTCGTAGCCGTCGATCATGCGACCTTCAGAACGAGCTTCCCGAAGACGGCGCGGTCGGCGAGCATCCGGTGCGCGTCGGCGACGCGGTCGAACGGCAGGACCGCGTGGACGACGGGCCGGAGCCTCCCGGCGGCGACGTGGGACAGGACATCGACCAGCTCGTAGGTCCCGCCCATCGTCGAGCCGAGCAGCGAGATGTTCTTGAAGAACAGGACCCGGAGGTTGATCTTCGCGTCGGCCCCGGTCGTGGCCCCGCAGGTGACGAGCCGTCCCCCGCGCGCGAGCGAGCGGACGCTGCTCTCCCAGGTCGCCTCGCCCACGTGCTCGACCACCACGTCCACCCCGCGCTTGCCGGTGAGGCGCCGGACCTCCTCGAAGGTGTCCTGCGAGGAGGAGTCGATGACGTGGTCGGCGCCGAGCGCCTTCGCCCGCCCGCACTTCTCGCCCGAGCGCGCCTCGGCGATGACGGTCGCCCCGAGCAGCTTCGCGATCTGGAGGGCGGCGCTCCCGACCCCCGAGCCCGCCGCGCGCAGGAGGACCCACTCGCCGGCGCGAAGGCCCGCGCGCGCGACCAGCATGTGCCAGGCCGTGAGGAAGACGAGGGGGACGGCGGCCGCCTCCTCGAAGGAGAGCGATCCGGGCTTCGGCAGGGCGTTGCGCGCCGGCACGGCGACGAGCTCGGCGCAGGTGCCGTCGCGGGACTCGCCCAGGATGCCGTAGTGGCGGCACAGGTTGTCGTTCCCCGCGAGACACTCGCGGCACAGCCCGCAGGAGACCCCGGGGGCGAGGACGACCGCGTCGCCGGCCTTCACGTGCCGCACGCCCGCGCCCGCCGCCTCGACGATGCCCGCGCCGTCCGAGCCCGGGATGATCGGGAGCGGGAACCTGTGGCCCGGCACGCCGCGCCGGACCCACGTGTCGAGGTTGTTGACGCCGATCGCCTTCAGGCGGACCAGCACCTCGTCCGGGCGCGGCTCCGGCGCCGGCAGCTCCTCGTACTTCAGCACGTCGTACTCGCCGTGCTCCCGGATGACGACCGCTCTCATGATGCCCCCCCGCTCAGCGGTGCTTCCACTCCGGCCGGCGCTTCTGCATGAAGGCGGCCATCCCCTCGGCCATGTCCTCGGTCGCGACCAGCTCCTCGAGGTAGATCCGCTCGGCCTCGGCCAGGGACTTCTCGAAGGCGCCGGGATGGCAGGCGCGCAGGGCGCGCTTCGTCAGGGCGAGGACGGGCCGGCTCTTCGCGGCGAGCGTCTCGACGAGCTTCGCCGTCTCGGAGGCCAGCTCGGCCGCGGGGACGCAGCGGCTCACGAGGCCGATCCGCTCGGCTTCGCGGCCGCTGATCACGCGCCCCGTGAGGATCAGGTCCGCGGCCCGCTTGGGCCCCGCGAGAGCGCCGAAGGCGGCCGCGGCGACCGGGGGGAAGCAGGCGAGCTCGATCTCCGGCTGGCCGAGCTTCGCGTCCTCGGCGACGATCGCGAAGTCGCACATCGTGGCGATCTCGCAGCCGCCCCCCAGGCAGGCCCCGTGCACCTCGGCCACCGAGACCGGGTCCATCCGGTTCAGGAGACGGAAGGCGCGGTGGAAGGCGTCCAGCATGGGACGGATCTTGTCGGGCGTGTGGTCGGCGACGTCCACGCCCGCGGAGAACCCCTTGGGCCCCGCGCCGCGGATGTGGACCACGGCCAGACCGGGGTCGGCGGCGGCCGACTCGAGGTGCAGCGCGAGCGCCTCGATCATCGGGGTGTCGAGGACGTTGAGCGGCGGCCGGTCGAGCGTCAGGCGCAGCACGCTGCCCGAGCGTTCGACGTTGACGGCACCAGGATTCGCCATGCGGTGACCTCCCACGATCGGCCCGTCGGGGCCGTGTCAGTTCTGCTTCCCCAGGATCGCGCGCGCCTCGGCCAGCACCTCGTCGTAGAGCCGCTCGAGCGCGGCGTTGCAGCCGCGGCATCCACGGACGACCTCGCTGGTCCAGTCCAGGTACTCCATCTTCCTCTCGTGTGACCACTTCGACGGCGGATTGTGGGTCACGTCGCGGACGTTGCAGATCTTGTCCGCGATCTTGATCTGCTTCGCGCGCGTCGAGGCGCCGGGGGCGTGCTCGATCTGCCGGCTCTTGCGCTCGTGCTTGGGGAGGTTCTTGTCGTCGGTGACTTCCTCGACCAGCGCGCGCACCTCGGCGCCGAACAGCGTCTCGAGCTCCTCGGGGGTCGTCTCGGTGTCCTCGATCGTGTCGTGGAGAACGGCGGCGATCAGCGTCGTCACGTCGGAGATCCCCCCCGTTTCCGCGAGCGTCCGGGCGACCGCGATCGGGTGGTTGATGTAGGGAGAGGCCTCCGCGTCCTTGCGGCGCTGGGTCCGGTGCTTCTCGGCGGAGAAATGCAGCGCCCTGAGAAGCAGCGTCGTATCGGGCTGCGGTCGTGTCATGCGGTCACGAGCGGCGGAGGGATGGACGGGCGCGGTCCGGTCGCGCGCCCAGGCCCCCGCGCGCGGTTCATTCCCCCTTGAACGCGGGCTTGCGCTTCCCGATGTAGGCTGCGAGCCCTTCCCTGGCGTCGGCGCTCTGGAAGAGCTGCTGCTGCAGCTCCCGCTCGATCGCGAGGCCCGACTCGAGCGGGACCTCGGCGCCGCTCTGCACGGCCCGCTTGATCCCCCCCACCGCCTTCGACGCCTTGCCCGGCGGCACGAACCTCCCCGCGTACTCGAGGACCCTGCCCCACCACTCCTCGGCCCCCCCCTCCCAGACCTCGTTGACGAGCCCCCACGCGGCCGCCTGCTCGAAGGAGAACGGCTCCCCCTCGGCCATGAGCTGGATCGCGCGGGACTTGCCGACCACGCGGGCGAAGCGCTGCGTTCCGCCCGTCCCCGGCAGGACGCCGAGGTTCACCTCGGGAAGGCCGATCTTCCCGGCCCCCTGCCGCGCGATCCGGATGTCGGCCGCCAGCGCGATCTCCAGCCCGCCCCCCACCGTGTGCCCGTTCAGGGCCGCGATGACGAGCTTCGGGGTCTGCTCGAGGCGGTTCAGCGTTTCGTTCGCGTGCAGGCAGAAGTAGTACTTGAAGGAGGTGGTGACCTCGCCGAGCATCGCGATGTTCGCCCCGGCGCAGAAGAACTTCTCTCCCGCGCCGCGGATCACGAGGACGTGCACGGCGTCGTCGAAGCGCGCCCGGAGGACCGCGTCGTCGAGCTGGCGCATCATCGGGTGCGTGTAGCCGTTGGCCGGCGGGTCGTCGAGGGTGATCACCGCGATCCCCCCCCGCGCCTCGTACCGGACGAGCGTCCTGTCGGTGCGGCTCCAATCGGCTGCTGGCATGGACGTCCTCCGCTCCTCCCCGGGACTGGATTCCGGGTCCTGCACCTACTGATTGACCTGCAGGAAGACCACCGGCGTCTCGTCGGGATCGAGCACGGAGAACCAGATCCCGCCCCAGGAGGTGGTCTCGGGCGGCGCGAGCGGCGTCAGCCCCTTCGCCTTCAGGTGCTCGTAGGCCTTCTGCGCGTCCTCGACCTCGAACAGGAGGTCGTACTTCGCCACCGGCATGATGAAGTCCCACCCGCCGCGCGCCCCGTCGCCGGGCCGCTTGCCGAGCAGCTCGATCACGCCGCCGGCGGCGTCGAGCAGGTACCCCGCGCCGTCCGCGCGGTCCCACGAGAAGCCCACGGGAAGCCCGAGCTGGTCGCGGTAGAACTCCACGGACCGGTCGAGGTCGTAGCACCGGATGACGGTCCGCATCCGCTTCGGCTTGAATCCTGAATCGCTCACCTTGACCTCCAGGGCGCGGGGCGGGTTCGAGGCCCGTCGCTCGCGCGCAGTTCGTTCCATGTCAGCCGGCCCTCGCTCGCCGGTCGCCCGGGCCTCGATCGAAGGCCTCAGCCAGACCGGGGCGCAGCCGCTCATGGTCCTGCTCAGCGACGCGCCGCGCCCCGGCGGCTCCGCGAATTCCGCGCAAGGCGCGCGAGCGCTGGGTCGGCGCCGGGTGGTTGTGAATCGCCGGCGTCCGACCATCGCCCGCCCATGATGTCATCCCAGGTCCACCCAGACGGTCTTCGTCTCGGTGTAGGCCCGGAGCCCTTCCTCACCCAGCTCGCGCCCGAAGCCGCTCTGCTTCACGCCCCCGAACGGCGCGGCCGGATCGAACAGGTTGTACGTGTTCACCCACACCGTCCCGGCCCGCAGGGCCCGCGCGGCGCGGTGCGCCTTCTTGATGTCGCGCGTCCAGACCCCGGCGCACAGTCCGTAGAAGGAGTCGTTCGCCTTCTCGAGGACCTCGTCGAAGGACTCGAAGCGGATGACCGACAGCACCGGCCCGAAGATCTCCTCGCGGGCGACCTTCATGTCGTTCGTGACGCCGTCGAGGATCGTCGGCTCGACGAAGAATCCGTCGCCGTCGCCGACCTTCGCGCGCGCGCCGCCGAGCGCGACGGTGGCCCCTTCCTTCCGGCCGGCCTCGATGTAGGACAGGACCACGTTCAGCTGCTGCTCGGAGACCACCGCCCCGACCCGGGTCGTCGGATCGAGGGGATCGCCCAGCTTCCACTTCTTCGACCCCTCCATCACCTTCGCGACCAGGGCGTCGTGGGCCGACGCCTCGACGAACAGCCGCGAGCCGGCCGCGCAGACCTCGCCCTGGTTGTAGAAAATCCCGCCCAGGGCGCCGCGGGCGGCCGCGTCGATGTCCGCGTCCGCGAAGACGATGTTCGGGGATTTCCCGCCCAGCTCGAGCGTCACGCGCGAGGGCCTGCCGGCCGCGGCCTTCATCACGGTGCGGCCGGTCTCGGTCGAGCCCGTGAACGCGATCTTGTCCACGTCCGGATGGTTCGTCAGCGCCGCGCCGACCACGGAGCCCTGGCCCGGCACCACGTTGTAGACCCCCGCCGGCAGTCCCGCCTCAGCGCACAGCTCGGCGAATCGCAGCGCCGTCAGCGACGTGAGCTCCGCCGGCTTGTGCACGATCGTGCACCCCGAGGCGAGCGCCGGCGCGATCTTCCAGACCGCGAGCAGCAGGGGAAAGTTCCAGGGCGTGATGAAGGCGCACACGCCGACCGGCTCGCGCAGCGTGTAGACGAGCGAGTTCCCCCGCACGGGGATCGTGTCGCCGTGCGCCTTGCCGGCCCAGCCGGCGAAGTAATGGAGGATCTCCGCGATGAACGGCACCTCGACCTTCAGCGCGTCCGAGATCGGCTTGCCCTGGTCGAGCGACTCCAGCTCGGCCAGCTCCTCGCGGTGCTGCATGACCAGGTCCGCGATCCGGCGGATCAGCTTGCCGCGGTCGGCCCCCGCCATCTTCGGCCAGTCGCCGGAGCTGAACGCCCTGCGCGCGGCCCGGACCGCCGCATCGACATCCTCGGGCCCCGCCGCGGCGATCTCGGTCAGGGGGCGGCCGGTCGCCGGGTTGATGGATGGGAAGGTCCGGCCGGCGGCGCCGTCCCGCCATTCGCCGCCGATCCACAGACGGCCCGGCTTCACCTGTGCCCTGGTGGGTGCGATCATGAATGAACTCCTGGCGCGGGGCGCAGAGCGCTCCCGACAACCGGAAAAGCCGATTCGGTCGTTGGAATAGGCGCGAATTATAGCATCGGACGAGGAGGCCCTCTCCGGGACTTTTCGCGCCGCCCGCCGCCGGGGACTACTTCCGCTGGTACCGCCCCATCAGCTCCGCCTGCCCCAGGATGTGCCCCTTCATCGCCTTCTCCACCTCGGCCTTGGTGGCGCCGGCCGGCAGCGCGAGAGGGGAGTCGAGGGCATAGAGCTTGAAGAAGTAGCGGTGAACCGGGCCGCGGGGCGGGGCAGGGCCCCCGTACCCGAGGCGCCCGAAGTCGTTCTTCCCGTTCACGGCCCCTTCGAGCCCTTTCGGGTGGGCCCCCTTGTCCACCCCCTCGGGCAATGCCTTGCGGTCGGGGGGGATGCCGACGAGGACCCAGTGCACCCAGGTCCCGACCGGGGCATCGGGGTCGTCCACGATGAGGACGTACGATTTCACGGCGCCGGGAGGGGTTGTCCACTCGAGCGGTGGCGAGAGATCCGGTCCGTCGCCCGTGAATCTTGTGGGGATCAGCTCCCCGCCCGCGAACGCCGGGCTTGTCAGGGCAAAGCCGACCATGGCTGCCTCCTTGCGGGATGGTTCTCTGCCCACTTCCGTACCCCTGCCGCCGCCGCGTGTCAAGCGGGGCGCGCTCCCGTCCCCGGGGCAGCCCTCCCCGGGAGGGGATTGCCGGGTGAGAGTGCCTCCCGGTTCCGGGTGGAGTTTGCTAGACTTTCCACGAAAGGGGTCCTCCATGAACCGTTGCGGAAGCAGGCTCGTTCTCGGTGTCGCTGTCGTCTTCACGGCTTTCGCGCTGGCAGGGAGCGCCGCCGTCGCGAAAGAAAAGAAGGAAAAGCCGAAACCGGCGGCGGAGTACACGGCCGTCATGCTGCCGCCCGCCGACTCCAGCAACATCACCCCGTCCGAGATCATCATCGTGATCGATCGCTTCACGACGCCCGAGGAAAAGGCGGCGCTGAAGGATGCCCTCGAGAAGAAGGGGCAGATGGCGGCCCTGACGCTCGGCCAGAAGAACCCGATCGGCAGGCTGGTCCGCGCCGGCGGCCGCGGCACCAACATCTTCTACGCCGCGAAGGAGACGACGGACAAGGGGGAACGGGTCGTCGTCGTCACACAGCGCTTCCCCCTCTATCCCAACACCATCATGAACGCGGACGAGATGAAGTACCCGTTCGGCCTTCTCGCGTTCTACCCGAATGCGGGTGAGAAAGGCGGGGACGGGATGATCGTCGGGGTGACCGCGTTCGCGATCGATCCGAGCGGCAACGTCGACGTGACGGGGTACGCCCCCGCCAAGGGGAACCTGTCGTTCGTCAAAGAGAAGAAGTAAGGACGGCATTCGTCGGAACGGTCCCGACCACCTTGCAGGGGACCGCAGCGCTGCCCCAAAGTGATGACGCCGCGGTCTGCGCGGTCCCTCCTGCCGGTCGTAGCGGCCCTTCCGTGACCAGATCCTGAACGATCGGCGTTTCAGGCCCCGGGGGAGGGGAGTGTCCGGACCGCGTGAATCGCCCGCAGCCCTGCGGGTCTGGCGCGCCCGGAGGGACTCGAACCCCCGACCTGTGGCTTCGAGGTAGGTCATCTTGCGCCTCGCGCGGCGGTCAGGTCATCCCGGACTTGAGTCAACCCATCGGCGTCCGGCGGCCCTTCTCGCGTCGGAAAGGTGCGGTCACGGCGCTGTTCTTCTGATCCATGACCAAAGTCGCTCGACATCGGTGTGCGAGCAGCGTAAAAGATAGTCAGCGCCCGCCGGAAGGGCCTGAGGGGTGGGTGTGTCCCCGGGAGGGTTCCGATGAGGGCTGGTATCGCGTGTCTCGTCATCGCGTGCGCTCTGGGCTCACTTTCCCCGGGAGCCTCTTCCCGGGAGGCTCGCGACGGGGCCGAACGGCCCGACATCTCCTTCGAGGACAGGGTCGCGGCGCAGCGGGCGATCGAACAGGTCTACTGGAACCAGCGCATCTGGCCGAAGGAGAACCCGGGGCCCAAGCCGCCGCTCTCGGCGGTGCTCCCGGACGCGGAGCTTCGCGCGCGCGTCGCGAACTACCTCAGAGAATCGAACGCCCTGGACCGCCTGTGGCATCGGCCGCTCTCCGCCGGGCAGTTGCAGGCGGAGCTGGATCGCATGATGAAGAGCACGCGCGATCCGGGCACGCTGCGACAGCTCTTCGCCGCTCTCGGTGACGATCCGGCGCTGATCGCCGAGACGCTCGCGCGGCAGACCCTGGCGGACCGGCTCGTGCGCGGCTGGTACGCCGCGGACGACAGGATTCATGGCGAGTTGCGAGCGCGCGCCGAAGCGGCGCTAGCCTCGTGCGCGACGGTCGCCTGCATGGCGTCGATGGGCGGGCGCTACTCAGAAACCCGGTGGCAACTGGCCGAGGGGTTCGCTGGCGCCGCCGGGAAGGCGAGCGAAGCGATCGAGGTCGCCGCCGGCGGGACCGCCGGATCGCGCTCGGGCGACAGACCGCAGGACGGGGCCGTCGCGCTGCGGGGAGGAGCCGTCCAGGACAACCACAGGCACACCGTCCGTCTCGAGCCGCAGGACTGGAAGAGTTTGCTCGGTCGCGTTTCGCGAATCGCCGATGCCGGCAGCGGTGCGACCTCCAGGACCGCCGCTTCGGATCTCCCTGAAGGGAGACGCGCCGGGAGTCCCCATGGGCTCGGAGACGATCCGGGAGTGGGATCGCTCGGGCGTCTCGAGGAAACGGCGGACGGCTTCTCGGTTACGGCCATCCTCGAGCAGAGCGGCGATTCCCTCACGACGGCTTCCGTCGTCTGGGACAAGCAGCCCTTCGACGAGTGGTGGCGATCGGTGGGCCCTGAGCTCGGCACCACGGTCGAGCCTCCTCGCGGGGCGTATTCGATTGATTCGACCCTGACCGATGGATGCACCGTCGACACCTGGTCGAGCCTGCCAGGGGCCGCGCGGCGCTCGGGTCACTCGGCCGTCTGGACGGGATCGGAAATGATCGTCTGGGGAGGGGGAGGCATCGAGGAGCCAGTCGATTCGGGCCTCCGCTACACCCCCGCAACGGACACCTGGACCGCCACGTCGCGGAGTCTGAGCTCTCCCTCGGCCCGCTCCGGGTGCACGGCCGTCTGGACGGGAACCGAGATGATCGTCTGGGGCGGGGCCTCCGGCAGTATCTCGCTCCCGTTCAATGACGGCGGACGCTACGATCCGACGACGGACTCCTGGACGCCGCTCACCGGTGGGCCGGCTACGGTGGGCCACACCGCCGTCTGGACAGGGACCCGGATGATCATCTGGGGCGGCTACATCAGCGGGGGCGTCAAGACCAACACGGGCCGTCTCTACGACCCTTCGACCGATGCCTGGCAGCCCACCTCGACAGCCGGCGCCCCGGAAGCCAGAGACTCGCATGCGGCCGTCTGGACCGGGAGCGAGATGATCGTCTGGGGCGGCTCCAACGCCAGCTATCAGACGGTCAATTCGGGGGGGCGCTACGATCCTTCCGCCAATTCCTGGCGCGCCACCTCCGTCAGCGCGACCACACCGGCCGGCGCCTATGGGCGCACCGCCGTCTGGACGGGTACACGGATGATCGTCTGGGGCGGACAGCTCTACACGCCCAGCTCCATGGTGCTGAACACCGGTGGCCGCTACGATCCCGCCGCCGATTCCTGGGAGGCGACGTCCATCACGGCCAACACCCCCAGCGCCCGCGTGGGCCATTCGGCGGTCTGGTCGGGGACCGAGATGATCGTCTGGGGGGGTGGCGGTGATGCCGGGCTGTCCGACACGGGCGGACGGTACAACCCGGGGAGCGACTCCTGGGTCAGGGTCACCTCGAGACCCAATACACCCATCGCTCGCTCGTACCACACGGCGGTGTGGACCGGGACGGAGATGATCGTCTGGGGAGGCAGGGTTGTGGTCGGGACTTCTCCGGAAGTCGGGGACGTGCTCGGGCCGGTCGATTCAGGAGGCCGCTATTCGCCGACGACCGATTCCTGGGTGGCCACATCGATCCCGTCGAGCCATCAGCCCACCGAGCGGATGTCCCATACCGCCGTATGGACGGGGAGCGAGATGATCGTCTGGGGCGGTCAGTCCTCCTCCTCCGCTCTTCGCAGCGGCGGACGATACAGACCTGCCACGGATAGCTGGGAACCGACCTCCACGGGTGGAGGCGGCGTCCCTTCGGCTCGCTGGTTCCACACGGCCGTGTGGACCGGAACGGAGATGATCGTCTGGGGCGGGACCGCGGACAACGGAAACGGTGGGGTTGCTCTCCTGGATAGCGGCGGCCGCTACAACCCTCTGAATGACTCGTGGCAGACGACAGCCCGCAACGGAGCCTGCCCCAGTCCGCGGACCGGGCATACGGCGGTCTGGACGGGCACCCAGATGATCGTCTGGGGGGGAGACGACTGGACGTTGGGTCTCGCCAACACCGGCGGCCGCTACACGCCCGGCAGCAACTCGTGGACGGCGACGCCCACTGAGGGGGCGCCCACGGGTCGAACCGGTGCGACCGCTGTGTGGACGGGATCGGAGATGATTGTCTGGGGAGGCCGGACCGGCGCCGCCTGGGCCGAGAACACCGGGGGTCGTTACAATCCGTCCACCAACTCGTGGCAGGCGACCTCGCTCGGGGCCGGCGTCCCCGCAGCGCGCACCTCGCATACCGCCGTCTGGACCGGCACCCAAATGGTCGTCTGGGGTGGGCAATCGGGAAACTACCTAGGGTTCAACACCGGCGGCCGCTACGATCCCGCCACCGACTCCTGGGAGGCGACGTCCGTCACGGCGTCCACCCCCAGTGGCCGAGTGGGGCATTCGGCCGTCTGGTCAGGGACCGAGATGATCCTCTGGGGCGGTACTGAGACAGTCATTCTACCGGGGGGCGGGACCGGGCAGAGGCTGGTGAATACCGGTGGCCGCTACAACCCGTGGACCGACGCGTGGCTGCCGACTTCCACGAGTGGGCACGTGCCCTATCCTCGCGACAACCAGACCGCCGTCTGGACCGGGAGCCAGATGATCGTCTGGGGAGGCTGGGCCGGGACCAGCGAGGTCAGCCTGCGGGTTCTCGGCTCCGGAGGCGCCTACTGCGCCGACCACTGCGCGTCACCCGCGACGCTCCACCAGGATGCCGACGGCGATGGCTACGGCGACCCGGGCGTCTCGCGGGTCACCTGCGCGAGCCCTGCCGGCTGGGTGGCGAACGCCGGGGACTGCAACGACGCCTACTCGAGCGTGTACCCCGGAGCACCGGAAGTCTGCAACGGCGTCGACGACGACTGCGACACCGCGATCGATGATGGCATCCCCGTCCCCTCGGGATCGCCCACGCTCACGGAGTGGAGGGGGGCGGGGACGAGCGCCGGTCTCTCGTGGACCCCGATCCCGGGCGCGACAGGCTATGATGTCGTCATCGGCGATCTGGGCCTCCTGCACGCATCGATGGGCGACTTTGCGTCGAGCACGACAGGCTGTCTCGAGAACAGCGACACCGACCTCTACGCCGAGGACCCAGGCGTCGTGCCTCCCGGAAGCGGCTCCTGGCACGTCGTTCGAGCGGTCAACGCATGCGCCGGCAACGGGTCCTACGACGACGGAACCCAGCAGGGAAGCCGCGACGCGGAGATCGCGGCGTCGGCGCAGCCGTGCCCGTGATCGGAGGCCTGATCGCGACTCCGAGGTCTGGTGGCGGCGTCCAGGTTCGATGATGCTGGCGCGCCCGGAGGGATTCGAACCCCCGACCTGTGGCTTCGAAGGCCAACGCTCTATCCAGCTGAGCTACGGGCGCGGTGTGGGGATCTTACTGCGGCGGAAGGAGTTGCGGCAACAGGCTCTCCGTCGGTTGCTGGGGCATTCTGACGCGAGTCCGTCCGGGTGTCCGCGCCGGCTCGTGCATCGATCGCCTGGACGGCCTTTCGGAGGTGTTCAGGCTGGAGGAGAACGGACTTCCGTGTCGTGTCCGGGGTGCTGTGTCCAAAGAGCATCGAGGCTTCACCAATTGGGGAGCAGGGTGCTTTCCGGAGGAGAGTCCTGTTCTGCCGCGCCGGGGTGGATAATTCCGTCGAGGGTACGCCGATTTGGGAAGCGGCGCACGCGACCAGGTTCGCTGGCCTCCCACAAACAGGGGGTGTGACTCATGCTCGGTGCAATCATTGGAGACGTGATCGGCTCGGTTCATGAAGGGGCCGAGACCAAGACAAAGGACTTTCCCCTGTTCGTGCCCCAGTCACACTTCACGGACGACTCGGTGCTCACCGTCGCTGTCGCTGACTGGATCCTCAGTGGCCGGGATCTGATCGACCTGCTGCACTCGTATACCCATGACTACCCTGGGCGGGGCTACGGGGGAATGTTCTACCTCTGGGCCTTTGGACGTCTGCGCCGGCCCTACAACAGTTTCGGCAACGGTGCCGCGATGCGCGTCAGCCCGGTCGGCTTCGCCTTCGAGACGATGGAAGACGTTCTGGCGTGGTCCGAGAAGAGCGCTGCCGTCACTCACAATCACCCGGAGGGGATCCGCGGAGCGCAGGCGATTGCCGTGGCCATCCATCTCGCCCGACGGGGGCACGACAAGGAAGAGATCAAGAGACTCCTGGTAGCCAGGTTCGGGTACGACCTCTCATCGTCGCTCGATCGGATCCGGCCGAAGCACAGCTTCGATGTGACCTGCCAGGGCACTGTGCCGCTGGCCCTGATGTCGTTCTTCGAGTCCACGGGTTACGAGGATGCGATCCGAAACGCAGTATCGCTGGGCGGAGATGCCGACACCCTGGCGTGCATCACGGGCGGTATCGCCGAAGCCTATTACGGACTCCCGCGCGACCTCGTCGAGCGCGTCCGGGGGACTCTGGACGAGCGTCTCGTCGCGATCATCGATGAATTCCGGGAGCGGTTTGGTCTTGTCACTCAGGAGGCGCAAGGCCGGTCCTGACTGCCTCACCCGGGCCCTGGGGATCCAAGAGGCAAACCAAGATGGGCGTTCTGATCGAGGCCGAGAGCGTGGTGATCCGGAATCGCACCGTGGAACAGCGCTTCCCCGGTGGAATCCGGGAATACGAACGACGATGCCCCAACCAATCGTTCTGCACGGATGGCCGGATCTGCCGGGTTGGCTTCATGATACAGGCCGACGCCGAAGAGTACATCGACTACCTTTGCGGGCTCGGGTTTTCCCGTCCGACAGCGGAGGGCTCTCCGGAGGTCGCCCTGCTCGATCCGATCGGCGGCTTCGCTTTCCCGTGCGACTGGCTGGAGCTCGCCCGGGTTGATCTGGGAGGCGAGGAGCCGACCACGGTTGCATGGCTGGGCGGGACAGTCCTTTCGGAGGTGGTGGCACCGCCGCAGTGGTCGCCGGGGAAGATGCGACTCATCGATAGGAATGAACGCAACGATCTCGAGTTCCTCGGGACCAAGAACCATATGGATGTCTTCAGGGACAAAGCAACCGGCGAATTGCTGTATGCCGGACGAACGCAGCAAGTTGCGCCGCCAGGACACATCGCCAGGGCGAAGCTCCAGGCGCGCCACGAATCGCTGACTGATGAGTCGACTCGCCTGGGCGCCTTCGAGAACGTCCCTGCAGGAGAGTATCGCGGCGATCTGGTTGCATGTTACCAGCGGGCGAAGCAGCTGGTTGAAGACACTCACGAGAACGAACCCGGCCCGCTGTACCTTCAGGCGGTCGCTGCGCGCCTCCTCGAGCGGTGGGACGAGGCGGTATCGCTTTTTCTTCGGGTCACAGAACTGCGTCCGGACCATCGTGATGCGTGGTTGGAGTTGACGTGCGTCCTGGTGACCCTGCGCCGATTTGAAGAGGCCGAACGTGCGGCTCGGAAGGCCGTGGAAATCCGCCCCGAGCACGCAGGCGCCTTTTGCAATCTGGCTGCCGTTCTTCTTGAGCAAGGAAGGCTCGACGAAGCACGGTCGATGGCCGAGAGGGCCCTTGCGGCAGATCCTGCGGGCGCGAAGATCAAGGCCGTCGTCGCGGCGGTCGAGAGCGCTACCTCAAGAGCCAAGCCATGGTGGAGACGGCTCTTGCGGACGAGACGCGACGATTTGGACCGAGGGTGATGCCTGACGCGATAGGCGCGACGGTCCCTGGAGCCGCGACTCCTACGGAAGGCCGCAAGTGTCGCCGATCGGCCCGAGCAGCAGCGGGGGCATGTGCCCGATGAGGGCAGAAAGGACGAGGCGCCAGGTGAATGTCATCCTGACCGCAACACACCACTCCCTCCTTGCTGCATGGCAGAAGCATTGCGGAGCTCTTGAAGGCGTGGTGATTCATGACGGCTCGATTCTCGAGGCTGGGTGCGACGCCGTGGTCAGCCCTGCGAACAGTTTCGGCTTCATGGACGGCGGCATCGATCTTCTCTACAGCCAGCACTTTGGCTGGCACGTGCAGGAGCGTCTTCAGGAGCAGATTCGCGAATACCATCACGGTGAGCTCCTGGTCGGCAGAGCGGAGATGGTGGAAACGGACGATCCGCGCATTCCCTTCCTGATTGCGGCGCCAACGATGCGTGTTCCGATGATCCTCCAGAGAGGCGTCAACCCCTACCTTGCCGCCCGCGCCGCCCTGCTCCTCATCATGAACGGCAGATTTCGTTTGGGGAGGCTGAAGGGTACGCCGATCGTCGAGGTCGTGAAGACGGTGGCTTTCCCTGGATTGGGAACCGGTGTGGGGCGAGTGCCGCCCGACATCTGTGCCCGGCAGGTGGGTGAGGCGATCCGCGAGGTCCTGCTGGGGGAACGCTCCTTCCCTCGCACCTGGTCCGAGGCGCAGGAGCGTCATCAGCTCGATGTACTCCGAATCGCCGCGCGATCTGCAATATGATCAACCTTGAGGTCCTGCCCGATGGTTGAACCCGCCCGGGTGTTCCGGGTTGATCTTGACCCCAACCCTGACCCATCAGCCCCGCAACTTCTCGGGTTCTTCTTGGCCCCCTGAGATCACCCCGGCAAGCCTGAACTCGACCGGGGTCACACATCTGTGTCCGGCAGACCCTACGCGGTCCGGGCCGCGAGGACCTCGCCGAGGAAGAGCCGGTGGTAGTCCCTGGCGGGGTAGTTGGCCTCGACCTGAGGATCGATGAAGCGGGCCGGGTCGAGGTCCAGCGTCGCGAGCGTACGGCACTCGAAGGCGAGCCGGGCCTCCGCGACGCACGGAACGGCGACCGCGCCGCCGGGCTCAGGGTGCAGGCCCGTCAACTCCCACTTGTCCACGTCGCGTCCCGAGCGCTCGCCGCAGATGTCGAGGGCCCGGCGGTGCTCCTCGGGAAGGAAGTTCAGTGTGAAGAATGCGTCCTCCATCAGCCGCGACCACGTGAAGCGGGTGGGGCGCACATAGACGGTGATCACGGGCCTGTTCCACAGGGTCCCGAACCCGCCCCAGGACACCGTCATGGGATTCGGCGAACGGATCCCGCCCACGAGAAGGGCCCATTCCTTGTCCAGGATCTGAAACGGCCTGAGAACCAGTTCCTTCGGATCGATCGATCTCATGAGTGCACCTCTCCCGCGGATCCTACGTCACCGGAGGCGCCGCGGAAGAGCCGTCCCGATTTCAGGCCTGGGGCGCCGGTGGCGCGCCCGCGCCGGCAATCAGGAGCGCCCTGGCTCTCTGGAGCAGCCGGTTCCACGCCGCCGCGTCGAACGGGGGCGGCGGCACCTGGACGAGGTCCCGGACGATCTGTTCGACGAGGGGGCCATGGGCCATGGAGGCCCGCTCGAGAACGGTCAGGGCCTCCTCCATGCGCCTGCTGGCCGCGGCCGCGTCTCCGTCGCGCATCGCGATGACGGCGAGCTCCCCGAGCTTGCCCGCGACCACGGGGTGGCGATGGCCGAGCTCGCGGCGGTAGATCCCGAGGATCCGCTCGTTGGTGGCGCGGCAGGATTCCAGATCCCCGGCCAGCCATTGGAGCCGGCCCAGCGTTTCCAGGAGCGGGCCGAGCTCCGCACTGTCCGCGCCCCAGGCGCTTTCGCCGATCGCCAGGGCGCGCTCGATCATGCGGCGCGCCTCGTTCCCGTCCTGCAGGGCCTCCGCGACGATCGAGAGGTTGGCCAGGGTCGTCACCAGGGACGGATCCTCCGGACCCACCTGGTGTTCCTGCAGGCTCAGCAGGCGGGACAGGGCCGTCCGGCTCCGGGCCGGCTCTCCCGCCTCGAAGCAGACGCGCCCGAGCAGCAGGAGCGGCTCGATCAGGGCCACGGCGTCCGGGCCGAACGACTGTTCCTGGATCGCGAGGGCACGCTCGACGAGCGGGATGGCGGCGGCGCGGTCGCCCGCCTGCTCGGTGGCGCGGGCGAGCGCGAGGAGCGTGAGCGCCACGTCCGGATGCGAGGGTCCGCGGAGCGGCTCCTCGATCTCGAGCGTCCTCCGGAGCAGCTCCGCCGCCCGCTCGAACTCCCCCTGGCTGAGCAGGGTCGAGCCCAGGAGGTAGGTGATCGTCCCGGTCAGATACTCGTCGGCAGGGTGATTGGCCTCGCTGAGGGGTAACGCTTCGAGCAGCAGCTCGCGCGCGTCGGGCCAGCGCTTTTCTCCCATCCGCAGCTGGGCCAGGCGGATGAGCGCGACGATCAGCACCCTCGGCTCCCCGGAGAAATGGCTCCGGTCGGCGATGGCGCGCGCGAGAAGCTCGCGGGCCTCCTCGACGAGGCCGAAGCTCAGGCTCAGCTCGTCCGATCCCCGCGAGTCTCATGCCGAGGGGCGGGCCGGCCCCGGGCCCCCGGCTCTCCTCGAGGGCGACGGCGCGCCGCACGTGGGCCGGCGCCCCGGGACCGCCTCTCGCCGAAACGACCCGGGCGAGCTTCAGCAGCGGGTCCACGAGGTGCGGGTTGTCCGGGCCGAGCTGCGCCTCCCGCAGGCGGAGGATCCGCTCGGCGAGCTCGAGCGCCTCGCCGTCCTGCTCCTGGTGGTTCATCAGGAGGGCTTCGAGGATGAGCTCCGACGCCGTGGCCGCTTCCGGCGATTCCCAGCCGGACAGGCGCGAGGCGGCGGTGAGGAGGTCGCGGGCCAGGACCCGCCCCTCCTCGACCTGCCCGCGCTGCAGAAGAGCGCGGGCCTGTTCGACCCACCGTCGAAAATCCTGGAGGTTCCGGATGCGAGGGCTGGGCGCGCCCGAGCCCTGGTTCGGGACGGGGCGGAAAGGCCCCCCCTCCCGAAGAAGGGGATAGAGCGCCGCCACGCAAATGCCCACGAGTGAGAAAGGATCCATGCCCCCATCCTGAATCTGGATCCGTCGGGGATTCCGTTCCCCCACCGCTGAAAGGAGCGTATGCGCCGGCTCCCTGAAAATCAAGAAGCGGCAACGGCCCCGGTCGGCCCCGGTGGGCTCCGGTCCCGGGGGCGGGGTCCGGGGCGCGAGGAAACGACGCAACGATCTCGCGCGAGTCAAGGTGCCCCCTCGTCCGGGGCAGGGCCGGCAGCAGGGGAGGCTCACATTTCCCTCGCGTCCAAGCCCAATTGAGCGTATCGTTGACCGAATTAGTCCCCAATGACCGTCTGGGCCGGTTTCCCGAGGGTGGTCGGTGGGGATGTGAAGGAGAGTCCAATGGCGGGTTCCATTCGGTCGCAACTGATTCACGGCGTCCAGATCCTCGGTCTCGCGGCGCTTTTCCTGGCGCACCCAAGCGGATTGGCACAGGCCCAGGTGCCGCCCGAGGTCCAGTCCGTCGCCTGGTGCCCCGCCAGCAAGACCTGCCTCACGTGGCTGCCCGCCTCGACCGCAACCCAGTACCGGGTCTACCGCGGCGAGGAAGCGAGCCTCTCGTGCGTGGTCAACCCCTCGCTCGATTCCTGCCTGAGCAGCGTCTACGGAGCGACCACGACCGGGACCGGCGCGCTGAACGGGACGCCGGCCCCCGGGCGCTACTTCTGGTACATCGTCACCGCGGAGAATACGAACGGCGAAGGGCCGAGCGGGAACGCGACCCTTGCGCCGACCCCCCAGCCCCGCGTCCGCGACACCTTCGGCACCTGCCCCCTCGGTTGCATGCCGGCGGGCCAGGCCTGCGCGTCCGCGAGCGACTGCTGCAGCAGCAACTGCGCGAGCGGTACCTGCCTTGCGGCCTGCTGCGCCCCGGTCGGGGCAGCCTGCGGCGTCCCCGCCGACTGCTGCACCAACAACTGCCTCGGGGGGACCTGCCAGCCCTGCTTCGCCCTGGGCCAGTCCTGTTCCTCCTCGTCGCAATGCTGCAGCGGCGCATGCTCGGGCGGAGTCTGCGTTGCGCCCTGCCAGCCGAACGGGGGAACCTGCTCGGCAGGGAGCCAGTGCTGCAGCGGGATCTGCACGGGCGGGCTCTGCCAGCCCTGCTACACCGCGGGCAACGGCCCCTGCGCGACCGCGAGCCAGTGCTGCGGCGGAGCCCCGTGCACGACGAGCGTCTGCGGCTCGGCCTGCACGCCGGGCGGCGGCGCATGCGCCACCAACAGCCAGTGCTGCAGCGGGTCGTGCGCCTTCGGCGTTTGCCAGTCCTGCATCCCGGCCGGCGGGGGCTGCGCGGCCAGTAGCCAGTGCTGCAGCGGGTCCTGCTCGGGCGGCGTGTGCCAGGCCTCCTGCACGCCCACCGGCGGGGCGTGCACGGCCAGTACCCAGTGCTGCAGCCTGGTCTGCGCGGCTTTCGGCGGCTTCTGCACTGACACCGTCCTGCTCGGACGGAGTGAAGAACGGGAACGAAACGGGCGTGGACTGCGGCGGAGGCACCTGCCCGCCCTGCGCGAACGGACAACCGTGCGCGGGCGGCTCGGACTGCGCCAGTGGGGTCTGCCAGAGCGGGATCTGCCAGGGATGCACTCCGAGCGGCAGCGGGTGCACGTCGAATGCCCAGTGCTGCAGCGGGTCATGTTCGGGCGGCGTATGCCAGGCCGCCTGCACCGCCAACGGCGGGGTGTGCACGGCCGGTTCCCAGTGCTGCAGCGGCAACTGTTTCGGCGGCTTCTGCATGACCCCGTCCTGCTCGGACGGAGTGAAGAACGGCAACGAAACCGGCGTGGACTGCGGGGGCGGCACCTGCCCGCCCTGCGCGAACGGACAACCGTGCGCGGTTGGCACCGATTGCTCCAGCGGGATCTGTCAGGGCGGGACCTGCCAGCCCTGCGCGGCGACCGGCGGGGCCTGCGTCATGGACAGCCAGTGCTGCAATGGTCTGTGCATCGGCAACGTGTGCACGGCGGTCTGCGGGAACTGCGTTGTCAACGGCGGCGAGGGGTGCGACGACTGCAACACCGTGCCCGGTGACGGGTGCAGCCAAACGTGCGCGGTCGAGCCGGGGTACGTGTGCGTCGGCTCGCCGAGCATCTGCACGGCGATCTGCGGCAACGGGATCGTCAGCGGTTTCGAGGGGTGTGACGACGCCAACAACGCGAACGGGGACGGCTGCTCGGCCACCTGCACGGTCGAACCAGGGTACGTGTGCGTCGGCTCGCCGAGCGTCTGCACGGCCATCTGCGGGAACGGCATCGTCACCGGCGGCGAAGCCTGCGACGACCACAACAACGCGAATGGTGACGGCTGCACGCGACCTGCACCATCGAGCCGGGGTATCGTCTGCGCCGGCTCGCCGAGCGTCTGCGTGCAGTGCGCCGCCGGCACCGCCGACTGCAACGGCAACAACCAGGACGGATGCGAGGTGAACCTCCAGACGAGCGTCACGAACTGCGGCAACTGCGGGCACATCTGCTCGCTGCCGAACACGGTCCCGGTCTGCGTGAACGGCCAGTGCGCGGTCGGGCCCTGCAGCCCCGGCTACGGGGACTGCAACAACAACCCGATCGACGGCTGCGAGGTCTACGTCCAGGCCGATCCGAACAACTGCGGCGCCTGCGGCAACTACTGCGCGCTGCCGAACGCGGCTTCGAGCTGCACGACCTGCACGGAACGGCGCCTGCACCGCATCGCGGGCTGCCTGACCGGATACGGGGACTGCAACAACAACCCGCTCGACGGGTGCGAGACGCAACACCCACCGCGAGCGTCACGAACTGCGGCGCCTGCAACAGCGTTTGCCCCTCCCGCCCGAACAGCTCTCCGGCCTGTCTCAACTCCCAGTGCGGGATCTCCTGCTCCGCGGGCTGGGGCAACTGCAACGCGAATAACGCCGACGGCTGCGAAACGAACCTGAACTCGAACAACAACTGCGGGACCTGCGGCCACGTCTGCCCGACCGGCACGTCGTGCTCGGCGGGAGCCTGCGGGATCCCGCAGGGGTAGCGGCGAGGGGACGCGGCGCCCGCCAGGACCGGCTGGTCGTCCGGGGCCGTGAAGGCGTGATCCCGCGGGGAAGACGGCCTCCGCCGGAGGCAGCGCCCTGCGGCCCCGGCGCGGTCTCCGAGCCCCGGTGCCCGCCGTGGGATACTCCCGCCTGAACGGCAACCCGGAGGTGAACCCATGCCAGCGATGCACGAGGTGGACTACAGGATCTTCGGCGCGGAGATGCAGTTCGTGGAGGTCGAGCTCGACCCGGGCGAGGCAGCCGTGGCCGAAGCGGGCAGCATGATGTACATGGACGACGGGATCGAGATGGAGACCATCTTCGGGGACGGCTCCCGCCAATCGTCCGGTTTCATGGACGCGCTGATAGGCGCGGGCAAGCGCCTGCTCACGGGCGAGTCGCTCTTCATGACGGTCTTCCAGAACCGCGGCGCCGGCAAGAAGCGGGTCTCCTTCGGCGCCCCGTACCCGGGCAAGATCATCCCCATCCGCCTGGCCGACATCGGCGGCGAGCTGATCGCCCAGAAGGACTCGTTCCTCGCCGCCGCGAAGGGGGTCAGCATCGGGATCGCGTTCCAGAAGAAGCTCGGCGTGGGACTGTTCGGGGGCGAGGGGTTCATCATGGAGCGGTTGCAGGGGGACGGCCTCGCGTTCGTCCACGCGGGCGGCACCCTCTACGAGCGGACCCTCGCCGCGGGCGAGACGATCCGCGTCGACACGGGCTGCATCGTCGGGTTCCAGCCGTCCGTGGACTACGACATCGAGTTCGTCGGGAAGATCAAGTCGGCCCTCTTCGGGGGCGAGGGGCTCTTCTTCGCGACGCTGCGCGGTCCGGGCCGGATCTGGCTGCAGTCCCTCCCCTTCAGCCGCCTCGCGGGCCGGATCGTGGCCGCCGCGAGGATGAGGGGCGGCAAGGAGGAGGGCTCGATCCTCGGCGGCCTGGGCGGCATCCTGGACGGGGACAACCGCTAAGTGGCGCACAAGTTCGATCCGGCGCACCGCGCGCGCCTCGAAAGCCCGGAGAGACTGGCGCTCCTCGATCCTGAACGGATCGTATTCGCTCGCGGGGATGCCGTGCAGGGGAGCGGGTGCTCGACGCCGGCTGCGGGACCGGGATACTCACGGTCCTGTTGGCGCGCGCGGTGGGGGAAGGCGGGCGCGTGTACGCGGCGGACATCGAGCCGGAAATGCTCGAGGAGTGCCGCGCGCGCGTGGCCGCGGCGGGCTGCTCGAATGTGACTCTCACGCGGTCGGAGGAGAGCGCCGTGCCCCTGCCCGCGGCCTGCGTCGACCTCGTCTTCACGTGCCAACTCCTGCACGAGCTCCACGACCCCCCCGCGTTCCTCGCCGAGGTGCGGCGCCTCCTTGCGCCGGGTGGGCGGTTCGTCGCCGTGGACTGGGAGAAGACCGAGACCGGCATGGGGCCACCCCTCGACAAGCGCCTCGACCGGGAAGCGGCCCGCGCCATGCTGGAGGCGGGCGGCCTGCAGGTCGAGCGGGAGGAGACGGTGACCTGGGCGAACTACCTCCTGATCGCGCGCCCGGCCCCGGCGCTCTAGGCGCGGGAAGGCCTGCCCGCGGCGCCTCGCGCACACCGCTGCCCGGCCGCAACAGCCCGGTTGGTCCGCTGTCCGCGATGCCCAGGGAGCGTCGTCGTCTCCCGCCCGCCGGCGTATACTTCCGGCGGTCATCGTCCGGGGCAGGGGAGCCGATCGCCTCCCGACCCGAGGGGGACAGCATGCCGCGGACCGCTCGACTCACGCACGCGTTGCCCATCATTGCAGCCGCGCTGCTCCTGGGGGCGGGAAGCGCCCACGCCCGCAGGTTCGTTGCGGCCGGCTCCGTGCCCCTCAGCGGCCCGGGAGTGCCGGCCTTCGCGGACTTCAACGGCGACGGCACGCTCGACCTGGCCGTGACCGTCCCCGCCCTGAACTCCGTCGCGGTGTTCATGGGCACGGGCGGGGGCGCGTTCTCCGCCGCGGTCACCTTCCCGTCGGCACGCAGCCGGGGAGGCTGGCGACCGGCGATTTCAACGGTGACGGAACGACCGACCTCGCGGTCGCCGACGAGAATTTCTCGTTCCCCCTTCCCCCGGGATACGTGTCGGTCCTCATCAACCAGGGGGGCGGCCTGTTCGCGCCCGAGGTCCCCTACGCGGTGGGAAGCCGGCCCATGTCGGTCGTCGCCGCGGACCTGACGGGGGATGGCACGCTCGACCTCGTGACGGCGGACGATTTCGGCGGCGACGTGTCGGTCCTCCGGGGAGCGGGGGACGGCACGTTCGATTCCTCCGGTCGTGACCTCCTCACTGTGGCACCCCACGGACGCCTTCCCGGCCGACCTGAACGGCGACGGGACCCTCGACCTGGCGGTCGGCGCCGAAGGAGGCGTCAGGATCCTCTTCGGCGACGGGACCGGGACCTTCTCGTCGGGGCCGACCCTCGTGGCGTCCTACCCTGTGAAGGTCGCCGTCGCAGACTTCGACCACGACGGCAGGAAGGACATCGCGGCCGCCCTCGACGGCACGAGCAGCGTGGCCATCTGGGCGGGCGACGGCGCGGGGGGGTTCGCCGCCGCGACGCTCCTCGCTGTCGGCAAGTTCCCGGTCGGCATTGACGGCGCGCGACCTGAACCGGGACGCGGTCCCGGACCTTGTCGTCACGAGGATCTTCAACGGCGGGTACGGAGAGAACGTGACCGATCTCCTCTTCGGCAGGGGAGACGGCACCTTCGGCGCTCTTCGTCACGTCTCGGACCCGCAGACCGGCTCGATCCAGCCTTCCGCCGTGGCCACGGGGGACGTGGATTCCGACGGGTGGCTCGACCTGGCGGTCACCTCGAGCTGGGAGGGCCTCGTCAGGATTCATCGCAACGTCCCCGCGACGGACCTCGAGGTGTCGCTGTCGGCGCTGCCGAACCCGGTCGGGCTGCACAGCCCGACCACGGTCACCGCCCTGGTGCGCAACCTCGAGGATCCGGCCTCGGGCGTCACCTTCACGCTCGCGATCCCGCGTCCCCGCCAGCATCACGAGCGCGACCTCGACCGCGGGAACCTGCGCCCCCGTCTCCGGGGGGATCTCCTGCGATGTGGGCAATCTCCCGGCGGGCGGCTCGGCGACCATCACGATCGTCCTGGAGCCGTCCGCTCCCGGCACGTACAGCCTCTGGGCGCTGGCGGCTTCGGCGGATGGCGACGTGGACCCCTCGAACGACCATGCCTCCGTGGACCTGCTGGTGGACCCCTGCTACCAGGAGGTCATGCCCGCGACCATGGCGTTTCCGGCCGGGGGCGGGCCCGGCTCGATCCAGGTGATCTCACCCGAAGGATGCGCGTGGAGCACCGCCCTGCACGCGTCCTGGATCGCGGTCACACCGCCGGCGAGCGGGCAGGGGCCCGGCTCCGTGGCGTTCACGGTCGCCCCGAATCCGTCCGGCCAGCCCCGCACCGGGACCATCAGCGTGGGCCCGGCGGTTCTCACGGTCGAGCAGGCGGCCGCCGCCCCGGCCCTGCGCCTCCTGTCGCCGAACGGGGGAGAGGAACTCGCGGCCGGCGCGGACCTGGTCATCACCTGGGAGGAGCCGTCCACCGTTCGCAGCATCGCCATCGACTTCTCCTACGATGGCGGGAGCACGTGGAAGCGGTACGTCGCGGGAGTCCTGACGCCGACGTATCCCATGACCGTCCCCGCTCCGCCGGGAAACCGGACGAAGTGCCTCGTCCGCCTGACGGCGTACGACGAGCACGGGCGTCGCCTGGCCACCGACCGCTCGGACGCGGTCTTCTCGATCGTCGTCGTCAGGCTCCAAGCGCCCAACGGCGGCGAATCGCTTCACGGCGGCCAGCAGGTGCCCGTCCAGTGGGCGCTCCACGGGACTCTCCGGCCGGTCGCACAGGTGATCGTGTCCTACACGCGGGACGGCGGCACAACGTGGAAGAAGCTTGCCGCTCTCGGCCCGGATGCCACGTCCTGGGATTGGACGATCCCCGCGCTCCCCCGCGCCTTCAGCCGCTGCAAGGTCAAGCTGGCGCTGCGCGACGTCCAGGGGAAGTCCGTGGGAAGCGATGTTTCGGACGGCTGGTTCCTGATCGACGCACCCTAGGGCGAGCGGGCGGGCCTGCGCATTCCCTCCGTGAATCGCCTCGCGGCGGGATCGCCCGCGAGGCGCCGCGGTTCCTCGCCCGGGGACCGGCCCGGCCCCGCCGCCGCGGCGCACGCCGCGCCGCCGGGATCCTGCTGCGAGTCCGCCGTGCGCCGCTACTGGACTTCGAACGTGGCCTGCGCGGTGGCGGGGTCGCCGAGCTTGTAGTCGCGGATGTTGAGCGCCTTGTCCTGCAGGCGCACCAGGCCGAACCTCCAGATCCCCTTCGCCGCGAACTGCGGCACGAGGATCTTCCCCGTCCAGGGGGCGTCGGGATCGGCCGAGGGGTGCGTGCAGGAGAAGAAGATCCGCGGGAACTGGCCGTTCGTCGCGACCGGTCCCGTGACCCAGCCCGACATCGAGTTCGGCCCGCTCCCTTCGTCGTGGATCAGGGCCGTGATCTGGATCTCCGTGGCGGCCTCGTTCGAAACGACCGTGGGGGAGAGGGAGAGCGACTCGATGGTCGGCGCCGAGGAGTCGCAAGCGTCCCCCACGACGTTGAACGCCACCCGGGGCAGCTTGGGCGAGCCCTCGACCAGGAGGGAGATGTTCCCGGCGTTGTCCGCGACCCGGATGTAGTGGATGTTCCACTCGCCGCAGTCCGCGCTCGCGGGCATCGCGATATCGCCCTCCCAGGTCCCGGGATCCTGGCCCTTGACGCACTGGAACGGGACGAGGGCCGAGGTCGAATGGCTGGTGAAGGTGCCCGAGATGTTGGCGACCCCGGACTGGTCGTCCTCGACCTGGACCCTGATCGGATTCCGCTCCCCGCCCGAGACGGTCCCCTTCTCGACCCAGATGCTGCGCACGTCGGGCGGGGTCGAATCGGACTCCGAGGACGAGACGAGAAGGGTGCCTCCCGCGGGGACCGTCACCGGGTTGAAGGTCGTGACGAGGGCATTGTCCGCGCGATCGACGATGTACAGGCTGGAGACGAACCAGTGGCCCGTCTCGGCCTTCGGGGGGATCGTGATGCGGGTCGTGAACTCGTCGGGACCGGCCTGGCCCTGCGTCAGGAATTGCAGGATGGCCGCGCCGCTGGGACTGGAAACGCTGCCCGAGACCGTCTTCACCCCTGACAGGTCGTCCGTCACCCGGAGCAGCAGCGTCGTCCCGCTGCCGTCCGTGATCGAGGGCGGATCGAAAGCGATCCCCTGGACGGCGGGCGGGCTGCGGTCCGAGGAGGGATCGTCGTTCACGACGGGCGGCGTGACGGCGGGCGGTGTCGCGAGCGGGGCGGTGGAGCCGTCGCTGCCCGCGCCCGCGGGGCGGGACCTGGGTATAGACGTACGGGGCCCCGGCCCCCGCCGCGCGCGAGTCGGTCGATCCGGCGGCCCCGGCGCGGGTATCGGAGGCACCGGATCGGGACCCGTCCGCCGGGCGGCCGCCGCCGGCCACCTCTGCGGAGGCGGCGCCGGAGCCGGCCCCCCCATCGCCCGAAGCGTATCCCCTCGGGCCGCGGAGTTCGCCCTGCCCGGCCGCCGCGCCAGGCCCGCGGCCGGACCGGGCATCACGGCCGCCGTACCTGGCTCCCGCCCCGGTGCCGGCGCCCGAGCCGGCCCGTAGATCGCCGGCCGCTCCTGCCGCTGCGGGGGAGCCCGCCGCGCCTGCCGCGGGCTCCGCTCCGGGCGCCCCGGTTTCGCTCCGGAGGCCGCTTCCGTCAGGCCGGGCCGCCGGGTCCGCCGCCCGGGCGGAGGCCCGCCCCTGCTCCAGCACCGGGTCTGCGGTCGGCGGGGTTCCCCGGCCCGTTCTCGAGAGGACATAGCCGAGCAGGATCGCGTTGAGGGCGACGGAGACGACGATGATCCAGATCGCGTAGCGCCCCGCTTTTCCCGGGTTCGAGCTCCCTGCGGCGTCGGCGTCATGGGTTCCATCGGCTTCGTTTCGGGCACGGCCGTCCGGCCTGCCTGCCGGACCCGTGACGGCCCGGCAGGCGGGCTCCTATGATAGGCCGCGACGCCGCAAAGCGCCCGAAGCCGGGCTAGCCGCCGAGGATCTTCTTGATCATCTCCGGGCCGTTCTGACCACCACCAGGACGACGCCCATCAGGCTCTCCCCGGCGATGACGCCGGAGGCCACGGGGAAGGTGTAGTCCTCGGCCTGCTTCGGGTACTTCTTCTCCAGCCACCAGCCGATCACCGCGCCGAGGAAGAAGAGCAGCGCCGTAGTACCAGTGGAAGGTCCATGCCAGCCCGAGGCCGGCGGCCGAGGGGATCCACTTCTCGTACTTCGGGAACGAGCTTCGAGAGCAGCGGGAGGATGATGCCGACCAGGCCGCCGATCACGATCGCACCAGATCTTGACCGGGCCGAGCGAGGCGAGCCCGCGGCTCAGCGCCTCGGCCACCGCCTTCCAGGTCTGCGCGGCCGGGGCGGGGAACTGGTCCGTGCCGAGGACCGCGGCGTCCGGCACCAGGATGCTGGAAGCAGAGCGACGGTGACAAGCGTCCCGACGAAGATCCCCGCGAACTGGGCGATGAACTGCTTGCGCGGGTGCGCGCCGAGCAGGTAGCCGCTCTTCAGGTCGGTCAGCAGGTCGGCCGAGGCGCCGGCGGCGGCCGCGGTGATGTTGGCGCTCATCAGGTTGACGTTCATGTTGCCCGGGCTGATCGCGCCGAAGGTGAGCTGCGTGATCTTGCCCATCGCGCCGACCGGCGTCGTGTCGGTCTCGCCGGTCACGCGGCAGGCGACCAGGGCCAGGGCGAAGGAGAGGACGCACCGCGATGCAGCGTCTGCCAGTAGGGCATGTCGAAGGTGATGTGGCCGAGCCAGGCCAGGCCGAGCGAACCCGATCGACCTGGCCCGCGAGGAACCACGAGGCCGGCGCCTCGATCGCGCTCGATCGTCGCTGCGCTTCCGGCCGCCGCCCGTGAACATCGTGCCGAGGTCGGCTGAAGGCGCGGACGGCGCTCGCCACTGCAGGCGCGAAGGAGAGCAGGCCGGAGGTGACCATGCAGGCGGCGCCGCCCCAGAGGGTCCACTGGACGATGTCGCGGTACCCGCCGCGCCGGTGATCACGCGCCGTGGTGCTGCAGGATCGGCACGAACACCATCCAGCAGAGGATCGCCGCCCAGCAGCATGCTCGCGCAGACGCGCAGGCCGGTGATCGCGCCCGGCGGCGATGAACATCGGCTCCCAGGAGAACAGCACGGTGCGGCCCATCCACGCCTTGCCGAACAGCGGCTAGGTTGAACTTGTCGACCCAGGTCCCGATCTGGAACGGCTCCAGGCGCGGGCTGATCAGCGTCAGCCCCTCGGTCCAGAACTTGCTGACGAGCCCGAAGAGCCCGGCGATGCCCAGGGCGCGTGGCCGACTGCATTCCCTTGCCCGCCCGTGGAGTGCAGGGCCCGCAGCGTCTCGGCGGCGGCGATCCCGCTCGGGAAGCGGAGCTGCTCGATGTTGATCATCTGCCGCTTCATCGGGATGGCCATCGTCACGCCGAGGACGGCGAGGAAGAAGACCCAGCCCAGCATCAGCGAGCATCGGCATCGTGCTGTTGTTGAGCAGGATGTAGGCGGCGAAGGCCGAGACCAGCGTGCCGCCGGTCGAGTAGCCGGCCGAGCTGGCCGTCGACTGCATGCAGTTGTTCTCGAGGATCGTCATCGGCGTGCCGACGAGCCCGATCCTGTAGCAGGTGGTCCAGATCGCGTAGGAGAGGATGCAGGCGGTGATGGCCACGCCGAATCCCCAGCCCGCCTTCAGCCCGATGTAGAGGTTCGTCAGCGACAGGACGCCCCCGAGGACCGACCCCATGATGACGGCCCGCCAGGTGAGCTGGGCGATGCGTGTCGCCGCGCCCCTTGTAGACCTGCTCGAACCACTGGCGCTCGATCTCCTCGGGCGTGCCCTTGAAGCCGGCGATCGGGAGCCTTTCCCGCTCGGCGCCCGGGGCGGCGGCAGCCGTGTCCTGCGGGAGTTCCTGGGGGTTCGTCGTGGTCATTCGGGGTGCGTCCTTTCTCCATGCCCGGGCCGTGAGCGCCTGCCCGGGCGACGGTGGTGCGTCCATCATGCCCCGCGCCGGGCCCGCGATCCGGGTGCGGACGCGCCGCGCGCGGGCACCGGTGGCCCGCCCGAAGCCAGGCGCGAGCCGTGGATGTTACTTCATCGACGGGGAAGGCCGAAGGAAGGGCGCCGGGGCGACGCGCCCGGCAGGCCCGCGCCGCCCCTCACTTGAAGATCTCGGCGAAGAAGTCCTTCATCGCCTGCCACGACCGGCGGTCGGCCCGCTCGTTGTACGCGGCCCCCTTCGAGTTGTCGTTGCCCGCGTCGGGGCGCGAGAAGGAGTGGACCGCCCCGCCGTAGGCGACGAGCTGCCAGTCCACGTCCGCCTTGCGCAGCTCGTCCTCGAACGCCGCGATGTCGGCGGCCGGGACGAAGGGATCGTCCGCGCCGTGCAGGGCGAGCACCTTGGCCTTGATGTTCTTCCCGTCGGCGGGAGTGGGGGAATCGAGCCCGCCGTGGAAGCTGACGACGCCCGCGATGTCGGCGCCGCTGCGGGCGAGCTCGATCACGCCCGTGCCGCCGAAGCAGTACCCGATGGCGGCGATCCGCTTCGGGTCCACCAGCTCGCTCCTGCGCAGCTCGTCGAGGCCCGCGGCGGCGCGGGCGCGGAAGAGCTTCCGGTCCGACTTGTACTTGCCGGCCTGCTCGCCGGCCTCCTGCGGGCTCTTCGGCCGGACGCCCTTGCCGTAGATGTCGGCCGCGAACGCGACGTACCCGAGCCCGGCCAGCTGGTCCGCCCGGGACTTCGCGTAATCGCCCACGCCCATCCAGTCGTGGATGAGCAGGACGCCGGGGCGCTTTCCCTTGACCGCGTCGTCCCAGGCCATGTACCCCTCGAGGGTGACGTCGCCCTGCTTGTACTCGACGGTCTTCGACTTGATCCCGGCGAGCGCCATCGGCGCGAGCAGGGTTGCGAGGGACCAGGTTGCGAGGGACAGCACAGCGAGGCTGGGTCTGAGCATCGTTATCCTCCGGACCGCCCGGGCCGTTGGCGTCCATGGGGGTGACGACCGTCCATCCGCCCGGGGGGCCGACAAGAATGCCCCGTTTCGGCGCTGTTTGCCAGAGGAAATTCCCGCCCCGGGACACCGCCCGGGCGGCCTCCCGTGCGGGCGCCTTGCCCCCGGGGTCGGCGGTGGTCGTAGGCTCTCCCGCGGGGAGGGTAGAGTGACAGACGACGTTCGCCCGCCGAACGCCAGGGACGCGGTGATCCTGCCCGGGGCCGCCGCCCGCGCCGCGCGCTCGATCCCGCGGGCCGCCTGCCCGCCGCGTGCCGTGGGCGGTGGATGCGGCTTCTCCCCGCGCTTCCCTGTTCCTGGCCGGGACCGGCCGCTGCGCAGACGCCGGCGACCGCGCCGCCTCCGGCAGCCACGACCGCGCCTCCGCCGGCTGGCCCCGCGGCTCGGACCCCGCCGGCAGCCGGGCCGCGCCGCACCGCGCCGCCGCCGCGAGCCCCGCCAAGGGGCAGGAGGGAAGCCGCGTCGAAGTCGGCTTCGAGGAGCGTCTCCGGCAGGAGAACTGGAACAACCTCCTCGACTTCAACGGCGCCACGCCCGACAAGCGGAGCCAGTTCCGGTTCCGCGAGCGGCTCTGGGCGCGCTTCAACTTCTCCGGGGTCGAACTGGCGCTCGGGCTCAACAACGAGAGCCGAAGCATCTTCGTGCCGGACACCCCGTTCATCTGGGACGAGACGGTCGTCGAGACCGTCTACGCCGAATACAAGGCGAAGACCTGGTCGGCGCGGCTCGGCCGCCAGAACCTGCAGCGCGGCGAGGGGTTCATCCTGTTCGACGGCACCCCGCTCGACGGCTCGCGCACGGCCTACGTCAACGCGCTCGACGCGGCATGGACGCCGGCCAGTCGAGGCTCGAGCTGATCGCGCGTCTCGGACCCGGCACCACGACACGTACTTCTTCCGCCTCACCGACAAGGAGAAGCCCCTGATCGAGTGGAACGAGCGGGCGCTCGGGCTCTACTACACGGGAACGGACCTCGACGAAGACCGTATCGAGGCCTACTACTTCTATCAAGACCGAGACGACGGACGAAGGGTACCCGCCGTCGGAGGCCGCGCGGCCGCGCGACCGGAGGATCCACACGCTCGGCGGCCGCCTCGTCGCAGCGAGCTCGGCGCGGGCTGGTCCGCGACGCCGAGCTGGCCGCGCAGTGGGGCCGCGCGGAGGAGGACGCCTCGATCCGCGCCTGGGGCGGCTACGCCTCGTCAAGAAGGCGTTCGAGGTCGCGGCGAAGCCGTCGGTCCCTCGGGCTGGATCGGCATGTCGGGCGACGATCCCTCGACCGACGACAACGAGGGCTGGGATCCGCTCTTCTCGCGCTGGCCGAAGTGGAGCGAGCTGTACATCTACAGCCTGGCGACCGAGGGAGGGCGTCGCCTACTGGACCAACCTCTCGATGTGGCAGGCCGAGTCCGCTCTCGCCCGTGAAGCCGCTCGCCCTGCGCGCCACCTACTACAGGATGGGCGCCTTCCGCTCCCTTCGCCGGGAACTCGCCGAACTTCGGCGGACGGGAAGGACCGCGGCGACCTTTACGAGGTCCGCGCCGACTTCAAGGCCGGCTCGCCCTGGAGGGGCCACTCGTCGAGCGCCAGCTCCCCGGCGACTTCTACGCGGCACGGCGACCCCGCCTGGTTCTTCCGCGCCGAGGTGATCTTCACCCTCAAGCAGAACTCGCGCTGTAGCCCTCTGAGATCCGTCGCCAGGAAGACGAAGGTCATCAGGGCGACCACGGCCAGCATCATGAGGAGCGCGATGACGGCGGTGGCGCGGATCACCTGGCTCTCCATGCCGATCTTGTCGATCACCGCCGCGGCGTTCTGCAGCTTGGCGGGGCTGATCACCGAGGCCAGCCCGCCGCCGATGCCGCTCACCGCGGCGACGAGGAGGCTGATCGCGGAGCAGGCGCTCGGGGTCGGCGGTGGCGAAGACCTGCGCCATGGTCTCGAAGTGGAGCTTCGAGAGCATCGCGATGCTGCTCGTCTCGCTGCCGCTGATGAAGCCGCCGAGCAGCCCGAGGAACGCCGCGACGCCGGCGTAGGCGCCGTGGAACGTGCCCGCCGCAGGCGTCGGCCACCACCTTGACCATGTTGAGCGCCGCCGTCCGGGCTCGGCGCCCACGCCGGCCGCCGCCGGCGCCCGCGGCCGGCCTTGCCGCTGTGGTTCAGCACGAAGGCGATCGCGAAGTAGACCGCGGCGGCGAAGGCCGGGCGCGGCGGCGCGGCGCAGCGTCTTGCGCCCCGCGGCCGCGAGCCGCGCCGCGCCCCATCCGGTAGAACGGGATGCGCGACCAGCGTGGCGACGAGGACCCAGGTGTAGGCCTGCCAGAGCACGCGCAGCCGCTCGGGCCTGGCCGGGCACGATCTCGACGGGCATCGCCAGCCGCTGTGAACAGCACGTCGTAGAGCCCGAACGCCCGGAAGTTGGTCAGGACGCTGAACGCGACCAGCAGGAGCCAGGGGAGCACGGCGAGCGCCAGCGCCCATCGCCCGCTCGACCTGCGAGGTCCTCGCCGCCGAGCAGCCGACGCGGTCGATCACGCGGTGGCCGCGTCAGGCGCAGCCAGGCGAGCATCGACCAGCACGACGCCGATCCCGGCGACGACCCCGGTCAGGGTGGGCAGTCCCGCCACGTTCATGCCGATCGCGATGAAGCCCGCGGTCAGCCCGGTGAGCAGCGCGACGTCCCAGCCGCGGCGCACCTCGCGCCAGCCCGCCCACCAGCCAGAGCATCGAGAGCGCGATGAGCGTGGTGACGACCGGCATGTACTGCGCGAAGTAGAGCCCGACCTCGGCCGGCGCGAACTCGCGGCCGGTGATCCCCTTGGCCACGTCGGCGAAGACGACCACCGGCACGCCGAGCAGCGCGTAGGTGCACAGCGCGTCGTAGCCGATGGCCGGCAGCGCGATGGCGACGAAGGCGCCGTAGCCGAGCGAGAGCATGATCGGGCGGCAGGATCGAGACGGGCGTCGCGCCGAGCGCCGCCAGCAGCGTGCCCGCCCCGACGTTGATGAGCATGACCTGGGCGGCGCGGTTGTCGCTGGCCAGCGTCTTCATGAAGACGACGAGCCGCCGGATCGCCCCGGCCTCCTCCATCACGTTGATCTGGAAGATGGAGGTCACGACCATCAGGCTGATCGGGGAAGCTCGCGACGATCCCGGCCAGCGACGCGAGCAGGATCACCTCCCAGGACGTGCGGAAGTAGAGCGCCGCGAGCAGCGCGGTGTAGACCCAGCCGACGAGCCCGGCCACGTCGGCCGAGCGGCGGCCCCAGGTCATGAGCAGGAAGATGAGGAGGACCGGCGAGATGGCGAGGAAGACGCTCATGGATGCCCCCCTGCGGCGCGCCGGGGGCAGCGGGGCGCGCGCCGGCGCAACACTACTACAGGAGGGGGCCGCCGCTCACGCCCGGCGCATGTCGCCGGCGGCCCCGGCCGGAGAGGTGGCAGGGGCGCGGGCCGGTGACGGGAACGGTCAGGCTAGGATTTCGAGGATTCGTCGTCCGCCGGGGTCGGCGGCAGGTCGGCCCATTCCTCGGGAAGGGGCTGCGGACCCGGGCGGATCCCCGCGATGTCCGGATCTTCCCCGGCGTCGGGGCGACCGCCTTCGCCGGGGGCGTCCTTCGAGAAGCGGCGCGCCATCTTGCTCTGGCGCTTCTGCTGAAGCGCCAGCTCGCGCTGGCGCTTACGCTGGCTCGGTCTGGATTGCCTGGCCACGCGCGGTGCCTACTTCGCCGCCTTGGCAGTTTTGGCCGTCGTCTTCGTCGACTTGGCCCTCGACTTCTTGGCGACAGGCTCCGGGGCGCTGACCGTGGTCGGCTCGAGCTGGACCATGGTCGTGACGAACTTCCTGCGGCCGTTCTCGTCGAAGTCGATCGTCGTGTAGGTCTGACCGATCTCGACGATCGTTCCGGGGCCGTACAGGAAGTGACTGACTCGCTCCTTGGGGGCCAGCGTGACGGAGGACTTGGACATGGGACTCCTGTTTTCCATGGACGACTCCACTCCTTGCTCCCTGCCGCGAACCCCTGCCGACCGTTTCCCGAGGGAGCCGGCGGCGTCCGCCTGACCCCGCGGATCAACCGGACGCCGTGTCCGGGTGGGGCCGTCGGGGGCTTCGGGGCCGCCGCGAGGGGAGGCCGGGAGCATTCAATAGGAGACTCAGGAACTCCAAGATTAGCCGCAACCCTCTGAAATGTCAAGGCTTGGCCTCCCCCCGAGCGGCCTTCAGGGAACCCGGCGCGTGCAGGCCCGCCATGACCCAGGGGCGCGCGAGCCACACTCCGATCGGCGAGATCATGGCGATGCAACTGTGCACGAACCACATCGTCCCGGTGTTCAGCGACTCTCGCGGGACGTGGGGCGGGCGGAACTTCGCGAGCATCAGGCCGAAGTAGAAGCCGGGGGGCTCCTTCGCAAGCAGCCAGGGGATGTTCTCGAGGCCCACGTACCGGGCCAGGCGCGCGCCGCGCGGGCCGCTTCCGCCCGATGGGGGCCTGCGGCTACACTGTCGCTTCCAATCTGGAGGGGACGGAATGACGCCGGGACAGAAGCGCAGGGGGCTTTACAGGAACACCGTCAGCTACTTCGGCGGCATGGTCGTCGTGGGAAGCGCGCTGCTGACGGTCTTGACGCTCGTCGTTCAGATGATGACGCGGGGCGGCAACCCCTACCTGGGGATCTTCGCCTTCCTCGTCTTCCCCTCGTTCCTCGGGTTCGGCGTCATGATCGTGGCTGCTCGGCATGTACCGCGAGAGCCGCCGCAGGCTGAGGACGGGCGCGCTGGAGGCGCTCCCGTATCCCCACTTCGACCTGAACGAGCCGCGCCAGCGCAAGCGGTTCGCCTACCTGGTCCTCGGGGGCTTCCTGCTGCTCGTGCTGCTGTCGGTCGTCTCCTACCAGGGGTTCTTCTTCACCGAGTCGGTGACGTTCTGCGGCAAGACCTGTCACACCGTGATGGAGCCGGAGTACACGGCCTACCTCGCCTCGCCGCACGCGCGCGTCCGCTGCGTGGAATGCCACGTGGGCGAGGGCGCCTCCTGGTACGTCAAGTCGAAGCTGTCGGGCGTGTACCAGGTCTACGCCGTCCTGTTCCACAAGTACGAGACGCCGATCCCCGTGCCGGTCAAGAACCTGCGGCCCGCCCGCGAGACCTGCGAGAACTGCCACTGGCCGCAGAAGTTCTACGGTGCGCAGCTCGGTGCGCAATCCCCACTTCCGGTACGACGAGGCGAACACGGCGGAGCAGGTCACCTTCCTGATCAAGACCGGCGGCGGCAGCCCCAAGCTCGGGCAGAGCGCCGGGATCCACTGGCACATGATCATCGAGAACGCGGTGCACTACGTCGCGGAGGACGAGACGCTGCAGGTCATCCCGTGGGTCAGCGTCAAGCGCCCCGACGGGTCGAGCGACGAGTACCGGAGCAAGGAATCGAAGCTGACGGCGGAGCAGCTCGAGGCCATGCCGAAGCACACCATGGACTGCATGGACTGCCACAACCGCCCGACCCACGTCTACCAGGCGCCGGAAGGGGCGGTGGACGTGGCGATGGCCTCCGGGCTGATCTCGCCGGGCCTGCCCTGGATCAAGAAGGTCGCGGTGGACGCCCTGGTGCGCGAGTACCCCGACCGCGAGGCGGCGAAGACGGGGCTGCGCGGACGAGATCACCGGCTTCTACGCCAAGAACTATCCCGACGTGAAGACCACACGGGCGAGCGGACCTCCAGCACGCGGTCGACACCGTCACGGCGATCTACGGCCGGTCCGTCTTCCCGGCCATGAACGTGAACTGGAAGACGTACGCCTCGAACATCGGCCACCGCAACTGGCCCGGCTGCTTCCGCTGCCACGACGGCAAGCACGTCACGGCGGGCGGGAAGACCCTGACGATGGATTGCATCACCTGCCACACGATGCCGCAGCGCGGCCCGCTCGCGCCGATCGCGGCGAAGGTGCCGTCGAGCGAGGAGACCTGGCACCCCTGGGTCCTCAAGGGAAAGCACGCGAAGATCCTCTGCAGCCGCTGCCACGCGGCGGGGTACCGTCCCCCGATCGAGTGCGCCGAGTGCCACAAGCTCGATCCCAAGGCCCCGATGATGGAAGCCGGCTGCGACACCTGCCACGCGGACGAGCAGGAGGTCCTGCCGATCAACGACTGCAAGGCCTGCCACTCGGACCTGGGCGGGCTGCACAAGAAGGGCGGCCACGCCGACGCCTCGTGCACGGCGTGCCACAAGCCCCACGGCTGGGTCGTGGCCGGCAGGAGCGCCTGCCAGTCCTGCCACGACGACAAGTCGAACCACTACCCGGACGGCGGCGCCTGCGCGGACTGCCACACCGAGTTCAAGGCCCCGGCCGAGCAGAAGCCCGTGAAGGCCGGGGAGAAGGCGTCCCGGGCCGCGGCACCCGCGGCGCCCGCCTCCTAGGCGGGCCCGGGAACGGCCGACATGAGGACCTGCAGGGTGGCGGCGGCGTCCGCGGGGGCGCGAACATGGCGGCGGACCGGCACCCCGTGATGGCCAGGCCCGCGCGCGATGCCGCCTGGCGGCTCCTCGTCGAATACACGCAGAACCAGTCGCTGCGCCGGCACGCCCTCGCGGTCGAGGCGGCGATGCGCGAGCTGGGGCGCTCGGCCGGCGTGGACGACCCGATCGAGCTCGAGACGTGGGGCCTCGTGGGGCTGCTCCACGACTTCGACTACGAGCGTTTCCCGACCGAGTCGGACCACGTCTGGCGGGGGATGGAGATCCTCCGGGAGAGGGGCTGGCCGGAGGATTTCGTCCGCGCCGTCGGTGGGCACGCGTTCTACACCGGGATCGAGCGGACCACCCCCATGATGAAGGCGATCCTGGCGGCCGACGAGCTGACGGGGTTCGTCGGCGCGTGCGCGCTCGTGCGTCCCTCGAAGAGGCTCGCGGACCTGCCGGTGGAGAGCGTCCTCAAGCGGCTCAAGGAGAAGTCGTTCGCCCGCACGGTCGACCGCCGCTATGTCCTGCAGGGGGCCGAGGAGTGGGGATCGCCGCTCGGCGAGCTCGTCGCGCTCGTGATCCGCTCGAACCTCCCGATCGCGGGCCTGCTCGGTCTCGACGGGCGGCCGGCCGATCCGCTGCCCGACGAGCCCGCGCCCCCGCCGCCGCCCGCGCCCTGACGGGGGGACCCCCGGGCCCCCATCGCCGCGCGGGACCGCGCCCAAAAAGAAAGGCCCGCGATGCGAAGCACCGCGGGCCCGTTCGTCCGGTCGTTGCTGCGGAGGGGTTACAGCTCCTTCGAGTGGGCGGCCAGGTAGTCGGCGACCCCCTTCGCGTCCGCCTTCATGCCCGCCTTCCCCTTCTGCCAGCCCGCGGGGCAGACCTCGCCGTTCTTCTCGAAGAACTGCAGGGCGTCCACCATCCGGACCATCTCGTCCACGTTGCGGCCGAGCGGCAGGTTGTTGACGACCTGGTGCTGGACCACGCCGCTCTTGTCGATCAGGAACGACGCGCGCAGCGCCACGCCGGCCGCCGGGTGCTCGATGCCGTACGCCTTCGAGATCTCGTGCTTCACGTCCGCGACGATCGGGAACTTCACCTTGCCGATGCCGCCCTTGTCCACCGCGGTCTCGCGCCAGGCCCAGTGGGTGAACTGCGAGTCGATGGAGACGCCGACCACCTCGACGCCCCGCTCCTTGAACTGCTCGAAGCGGTGATCGTGCGCCACGATCTCCGTGGGGCAGACGAAGGTGAAGTCGAGCGGCCAGAAGAAGAGGACCACGTACTTTCCCCGCAGCGACGAGAGCTTGAACTCCTTGATCGATCCGTCGCCGTACACGGCCTGGGCCGTGAAATCGGGGGCTTCCTTGGTGACCAACACGCTCATGTTCGCACTCCTTTTCGGTTCATTGGTGTATGGATACGGTCTTGTGCGCCGGTTGAATCAGGGATGGATGATTCTAACCAATCGTCCCCTTCGGCGCCAGTCCCCGGGCCCGGAGTTTCCCCGCGAGGCGGGCCCAGGACCGCGGCCTGCCGTTCTCAGCAGAGCGCCTACTTCCCGGGGGGCATCTGCTGGCGCATGTCCTCGTGCATCCCGTCGAGCTCCTGCTTCTTCAGGCCCGCCGGGACCTCGAAGCGCGAGGCGGCGATCTGCTCGCGCGCGACCTTCTGGATCTCCATCACCGACTGACCGCCCTTGGTCTCGGTGACGATCCGGATCGGGACGCCCGGCACGGCGTCCGGGGACTCCCCGTCGGAGTATTTCTGCGCGAGCGCGGAGGAGAGCTTCTTTCCCATCGGGCCCAGGCCCTCCTTGATGAACTGGGCCATCTGCTCGAAGACCCGGAAGTCCTTCGCGCCGAGGTCGAACTGCTTCCAGTCGGTGACCCAGGTCACGTTGACCTGCTTCGAGCCGCGGCTGGCCGCGTAGCCCGTGCAGGGGAATCCGTTGATCGTCTCGCTCTTGCCGAGCTTCGCGTACTTGAGCGGCTCGGACGGCTTCCCGTCTCCGGCCGGCATCCTGCCGGCCATCATCTTCTCGACCATCGCCCTCTGCTCCGGGGGCATGTTCTGCATCTGCTCCTGCATCTGCGCCATGGCGCCCGCCATCGCGTCGCCGATCTTCTTCATCTGCTCCTTGGTCAGCTCGGTGTACTCGCCCTTCTTCTCGTCCACGATCCACATCAGGTCCTTGTCGCCGCGGAAGATCGCCACGGTGCCGCCCTGATCGATCCGCAGGCGGTCGGTTTCGACCGAGACGGTCCCCTGGATCGGCTCGCTGCCGGGCGACTTGTTCACGAACTGCATGACGACGCCCGCCGAGGCGGGAGCGGGGGAAATCGCCAGGACGAAGGCCAGGCCGGCGGCCAGCCCGAGGGTGCGCGCGAGGGTCGGTCTCATGGGTCTCCTTTCGGGCGCGCGCAGGCGTCCCCGCTCCGGGGGACGGCCTGCGGGCGCGTCCTGAGCAGGCTCCCATCGTCCCCGATCGCGGTCCCGCCCGCAAGTCGGGACGGGCGGCCGAGCAGGGCGGGCGGAATGCCGGGAAGTGGCGCGCGGCAGGCGGCGCGCCAATGCAGGGAAATCCGCGACCGCCTTTCCCGCGGCCCGAGCGCGGCGCGGCAATCGCTGCGGGGCGCCGCGGGCGGGAGGCGGGCGGGACGTCCTCCCCGGGCGAGGGTTTCCACTTGGCCCCTCGCCCCGGACGGCGTATTTTATGGGCAGTTGGCAACCGGCCCCGCGCCGGGAGGGGGAATCATGAAAAGCATGCAGAGCTCGCTGCGCGGTGCGACGATCCGCCTGTCGAGCGTCGTGTCGCTTTCGACCATGCTCCTGCTGGCGGCGTGCGGGCCGGCCCTCGCCGGGGAGGACGCCCTGCTCCCCGAGGCAGCCGCGCCCCTTCCGGGGAGCCTCCTCTGGGAGAAGTGAGGCGTGGGATGCCGGGATCATGGAATTCGGCTGGTCGGTGGCCCCGGTCGGCGACATCGACGGCGACGGCAAGATCGACATCGTCGTCGGCGCGCCTGGCTCGACAGGAGGGGGCAAGGCCTTCATCCTCTCGGGCGCGAACGGCTTGCCCCTGCGGACCTACGGCGGGAGCGACGATCCTCGCCCCGCCGATTTCGGTTACTCGGTCGCTCCGGCGGGGGATTTCAACGGCGACGGGACCTTCGACATCCTGGTCGGCGCGATGGGGGGCGCCTGTGGCCTCTGCGAGCTCGGGTATGCCCAGGTCCTGTCTGGCGCGGAGGGGTGCCCGGGGCTCGGACCGGAGTGCGTCCTGATGACGGTCAGGGGATATTCGCCGTATGAGCAGTTCGGGGCATCGGTCGCCGCGGTCGGCGATCTGGATGGGGACAACAAGAGCGAGATTCTTGTCGGCGGACCCGGCACGGGACCCGGCACGGCGCGCCTGTTCTCGAGCATCGATGGATCGGTCATCTGGTCCGCGGATGGTACGGCGCAGGATAAGCTTGGCTCTTCGGTGGCTGCCGTGGGGGATGTCACCGGCGACGACAAGCCCGACTTCATGATCGGCGCGCCGGGCGCCGCTCCCGGCGGTGTCCTGAGCGCGGGCAGAGCGTACCTCTATTCCGGCGCCACGCTGCAGCTCAAGCGGGCGTGGAAGGGGACTACGGTCGGCCAGGGAATCGGCACCTGCGTTGCGGGCGGGGGAAGCGTGAACAGGGACCGTTTCGCCGACATCCTCCTTGCCTCGCCGGGCGCCTCCCCGGGTGGCCTCCAGCGAGCAGGGAAGGTCAAGGTCGCTTCCGGAAAAGACAATTCGAAACTTCTGCTCTTCAAGGGCCAGACCGCCAACGGGTACATGGGATGGAGGGTCGCTCCGGCCGGTGATGTCAACGGCGATCGGAAATGGGACTTTCTCGTCGGAATCCCCGGCCTCGCCGGTGCGGGGGGGGCGTTCAGCTCATCTCCGGCGCGAACGGCTCGGTGCTGTTCCGTGCTATTCAGGGCAGGCGGGAGATTCGGTCGGCTGGGCGATCACTGCCACCGACGCGAACGGGGACTTCAAGCCCGACATCGTCATCGGCGGCTGGCACAGGAGCACGGGCACGGGCCAGGGATACGTCGCGGTCTACACCTTCGCACCGTGCACCTGTCCGGCCCCGGATTCAGGGGGGGCGTCCCGGCGCGGCTCATCAAGGAGTGGAGCTCAGCGATGTCCGCATACCCCCCTCCAAAGATGAAACGTCGTTCTGCCTTGTGCCGAGGCTAATTCATAATAAATAAATGGCTTATGCCCTAGAGTGGGCTGACTGAGCCAGCGCCCACACCTTTCACGCCACCACTTCCGCGCAACGCCTCCCGCGCCACTCCTCTCGGGTAACCCCTCCCGGGCCCGGCACTCCCGCGCCCAGCACCCCGGCTCTCACCTCCCGGTTGACCGAAAATTTCCCGGCGATCCTTGACAATCTGAAAATCAAGAGTCATATTGTCCTAGGACAATAGGACAATGATTGTTCCCAGAGGACCCAAGTGACCCTGGAGTTGACCCGGCGAGCCCGGTTCCGATCTACCTGCAGCTGATCGAGCAGGTGCGGCGGATGATCGCGATCGGTGCGCTCAGGCCGGGTGACCAGCTCCCCGACGGTTCGCGATCTGGCCGTGCAGTGCAGGGTCAACCGCAACACGGTCGCCCGCGCCTTCCAGGAGCTCGAGCGGGAGGGGTTCGTCAGGACGAGGGTCGGCCAGGGGACCTTCGTTTCCGACGAGGCGTCGGGGCTCGAGCCGGGCGAGCAGGACGCGATCCTGGACGGGCAGATCGACCGTCTCCTCGTCGAATCCCGTTCGCTGGGGGTTCCTCTCGAGCAGATCCCCTCACGCCTGTGGCGAAGGATCGAGCAGTTCCGAAAGGAAACCGAGGCGGAGGGCGGGGCGCGCTCCAGCGGGCAGGTGCGGGCGGTTCGCGAAGCGCGCGGGCCCCAGGAAGGTGAGAACAGGTGAGCCAGCCGGCGATTGCTCTTCGAACAGGTGACCCGGTCGTTCGGAAGAACGGTCGCGCTCGATCGCATTGACCTCGCGGTCGAGCCGGGAACCGTGCTCGGCCTGGTGGGCCGCAACGGCGCGGGGAAGACGACGCTCCTGCGGCTGGCCCAGGGGGTCCTCTTCCCCGATGCGGGGCGGATCCGCGTGCTGGGGCTCGACCCGGTCACGGAAGGGATCGCGGTTCGCTCCCGGTCGAGCCTCCTGTCCGAGGAGTCGTCGCTCTATCCCTGGATGACGATCGCCGAGATCCTGCGCTTCGCGGCGGGGCTTCACCCGCGATGGGACGCGCGCGCTCGCTGAATCCCTGCGCGCGCGCCTGGGACTCGATCCTTCGGCGCGGATCCGCACGCTTTCGCGCGGCACGCGCGCGAAGGTCGCGCTCGTCCTCGCCGTCGCATGCCGGCCGGAATTGCTCCTGCTGGACGACCCGACCGCCGGGCTCGACCCGCTCGTCCGGCGCGAGGTGCTCGAGGGGATCCTCGATGCGGTTCCGGGCGAGGGGGGAGCGGTCGTCTACGCATCCCATCTCGTGGGCGACGTCGAGCGGGTCGCGGACACCGTGGCCGTGCTGGACGGGGGACGCGTGCGATTCCATGGGGGGCTCGAGACCCTGAAAGGCCGGATCCGGCGGGCGACGGCGGTCTTCGATGGCGAGGCTCCGGCGGCGGTGGCCCTCCCGGGCCGGATCGACGCGCGGGCGGACGGGCGCGTGCTGAACGTCGTGGCCGACAGCGCGAACGGCGAGCTCGAGGCGGCCCTGCGGGCCCTCGGCGCGCGCGATGTGCGGATCGATCCGCTCCCGCTCGAGGAGATCCTGATCGCCTTCCTGCGCGAAGGGCGCGACGGTGCCGCCGTCGAGAGTGCCCGGGCGCCGCGGCGGAGGTGACGCATGAACAGAGCGCTGATCTGGAAGGAATGGCGGCAGCTCCGGGCGCTGCGGTGGGGAACAGCGGGACTGGGCGTGGTCCTGCCCGCGCTCCTCGTCGCGGGGGCCGAGGGCGCGCGCCGGGGCCTGTCCCCGTTCGGAACGGTGTCGAGCTACACGGCGCGCGGAATCCTCATGGACGCGGTGCCTCTGGCGCTGGCCGTGGGCCTGTGGCCTCTTGCCGCTCTCCTGTTCACGCTCGCAGTCGTTCGGCGCGGACCGGGGCGCGGGAACGGAGTTCTTCCTGCTCGAGCGGCCTGTGCCGCGCCAGAGGATCTGGCTGGCGCGCTGCCTGGCATCCCTCGGATCGGTCGCGCTCGTGGCGCTGGGGACCGCCGCGTTCTGGGCGGCGCTCCTTGCGGCGACAGGCGGACCGGCCCCGGGGCGCTGGATTGAGCCCGTCAGGGCGATGGCGATCTTCGGTGCCCCGGTCACGCTCGTCGCCTTCCTCGGGGGAATCGCCGCCGCATCGCTTCTCGGCGCCCCGCTCATCGCGGTGATCGTCGGCCTGCTCCTGGCGCTGCTCCCGTTCGGCCTCGCCGCGCTGCTGGTGCGATTCTTCCCCTTCGCCAGAGTCGGCTTCGTGGCGGTCGGATTCATCGTCCCCCTGGTTCTTCCGGGCGGGTACCTTGTCTCCTCCTGGCTCGCCTCCTGCCGTGGCGAGCCTGCGGGGCGCCATCGTGCGCGGCTCGGGGCCGGCACCCTCGTCCTCGCGCTGCTGCTCGCCGGCGCCCTCTTCGTGATCGCCGCGCCGCTTGCCATGCGCCTCGACACTCTTGCCTTCGTCGATTCCTGCGACTTCGACGCGGCCCCTGCGGGGGGAGCCGGCCTTCTCGGCGCGAACAGGTGGTCTTTCTCCGACCGGGGGGTCTGGCTGGTGGACACCACCGCCGCGCGCCGGACGAGGTTCATTCCTCCTCCCACCTTCGACATCGGGTGGAAGAGGGATGGAACGGTCCTGGCGGTACCGACGAAGTCGGGGCCTCTCGGCTCGGAATCGGATCCCAGGATCGAGTTCATGGCCCCGAGCGGGCAACAGGTGTTCCCTCCATGGCGCCTTCCCCCGGCCGATGCGGACCTCTTCGTCAGTCGACCTGGTGGTCCGGAGACCGGCTCGTCGCGCAGTGCAGCATCTCGGAGAGAAAGCAGCGCCTCTACGGGATCGAGCCGGCGGACCGGCCGGGCCTGCTCGCTCGATCTGAACCTGCCCGTCGGGCAGGTCGGCCTCGCCGGGTTCGACGGGGATGGCCGGCCCGTCCTGTCGGTCGGCTCTCCCCCGGCCGCCGGGGAAACGGTGGAGACCGACATGGAGAGCAACGTTCCGTACGAGCTCAGGCGATTCGATGCCGCGCGCTGCGCGATCGAGCCGACGGTCCTGGCCCGGGGCATCGGCCACCCGTTCTCGTCCTCCGGGACGCTCTCGCCGACAGGCCGTTTCTGGCTGCGAGGACGGACCTGGCGGGCGGAGGACCAGATGGCGCTGGTCGATCTCGAAACGGGGGTCGAGCGGCCTGCGCCGCGAGGGGAGTGGCTCGCGGGCGATGCGCTCGTCTGGGTCGCGGTTGATGGCCCGGGGAGCAGCCTCATGATCGGCAAGCCCGGGGAGGCGCCCCGCACCGTCAGGACGTGGAGCGACGCGCGCGCATTCGTGGAGCCGTCACCCGATCGGCTGCGTCTCCTCGTTTGGATCGGCTCGCTCGACCGGAGCGCCCCGGAAGTCCCGGCAGGGCAGGCCGCACCCTCGGCGCCCTGGAGCCCGGTGTCCGGCGATGAAGACTCCATCCGGTTCAAGTGCCGGGAGGAGTGGGTGTACGAGGTTGCGGGCGACCGATGGATCCCGCTTCCTCTCTGGGATGGGGAGCAGGACTGCTCGAGCCTGACGTCCCGTGGATGGTACTTCCGGCAGCTGATCGACACCGGGACGTGCGGCCGGAGCTGGGCGGGGCCCCGCACGCTCATGAGGTACGGCCAGGGGCTCCTCGCCTTCGAGGAGTTCGACAGGCCCGGCAGCGTGAGGTTCCTGATCGGAGGGCCGGGCTCGTAGGAGGCCGGCGACCGCCGGGTTCAGCGCTCCCGCCGCGCCGCGCGCCCGATCGCGCGAAGCATCCCGGAGAAGACGAACAGGTGCGCGGGGTAGAGGGCGTACCAGTACAGGCGCCCCGCGAGCCCGGCGGGGAGGAAGATCGCGGTCTGACGGATGACGCACCCGGCGGGATCGGGGCCGACCTCGAACTCGAGCCACGCGCGGCCCGGCACCTTCATCTCCGCCGCGAGCCGCAGCAAACGTCCGCGCTCGAGCGCCTCGACCCGCCAGAAATCGACGGTCTCGCCGACAGCCAGCCGGTCGGGATCGCGCCGGCCGCGGCGCATCCCCGCGCCGCCGGCCGCGAGGTCCATCAGGCCCCGGATCCTCCAGAGCCAGTTGCCGTAGTACCAGCCCGTCTCGCCGCCGATCCGCTCGATCGGCCGCCATGCCGCCGAGGGCGGGCAGGGAACGCGGAGCGTGCGGGAATCGAGCAGCCGGGCGCCGGTCGCGGACGGCTCCGCCTCGCGGACGGCGCCGCGCGACGAAAGCGCATCCGCCCAGCGCGTCGGCGCCAGGGGATGGTCTTCGTGCGCGAGGGCGCGCGCGATCGCCTCGGACATCCCCCTCGGGCGGACCGGGAAGACCGACAGCGCCCGCGCGTCCTCGACCACCGTCTCGTTGCGGACTCCCTCGATGAGTTTCCGCCCGACCCGCGCATAGACGGGAGTGACGAGGCCGAGCCACAGGCTCGAAAGCCAGGGCGTCAGGACGGGCACGGTGATGAAGGCGCGGCGAAGACCGCTCTGGCGCGCGTATTCCCTCATGAGGTCGAGGTAGGACACGCGGTCGGCACCGCCGATCTCGAAGATCGCGCTGCCGGGCAGGGGAACGTCGAGGGCGGCGACGAGGTAGTCGATCACGTCCTCGACGGCGATCGGCTGGGTCGGTGTGCGCACCCAGCGCGGGGTGACCATCACGGGGAGCTTCTTCACGAGCGCGCGCACCAGCTCGAAGGAGAGGCTTCCGGAGCCGATGATGATGGAGGCGCGGAATTCGACCGTCGGGACGCCCGACTCGCTCAGGATCCGGCCGACCTCCTGACGGCTGGCGAGATGGGCCGACAGCGCGCTTCCGCTGCCGAGCCCCCCGAGATAGACGATCCGGCCGACCCCCGCTTCCCGGGCCGCCCCGGCGAAGGCGCTCGCGGCGGCGCGGTCCTCTTCCTCGAACGAGGTGTCGGAGCCCATGGAGTGGACCAGGTAGTACGCGGTCCCGATCCCGCGCATCGCAGGCCGCAGCGAGGCCGGGTCGAGAAGGTCCCCCTTGACGATCTCCGTGGAGGGGCCGACGCGCGGAGCGAGATACTCGGGGCGCCGCGCGAGACAGCGCACCTGCTCTCCCCGCGCCTCGAGGGCCGTGAGGAGGCGCCCGCCGATGTAGCCGCTCGCACCAGTCAGAAGAATCATGGCCCCCAGCCTATCTCAAAAAACTGCGGCGGGGCCGGGGTCGGGCCCCGCCGCTCTGTGGGGGGAGGGAGGCGGGCCGGCCGCCGGGGGGGCGGCCGGTGGGTCTGAGGGTTGCACCTAGCTCGTCTTCGGGATCATCACGGTGTCGATCACGTGGATCACGCCGTTGCTGCACTTGATGTCGGTCTTCACGACCTTGGCGTTGTCGACCGTGACTCCGCCGCTTCCGGCTTCGATCGTGACCGACTGTCCGTTGACCGTCTTCGCGGAGCGGAGCTTCACCACGTCGGCGGCCATGACCGTTCCCGGCACGACGTGATAGGTCAGGATCGCCGTCAGCTTCGCCTTGTTCTCGGGCTTGAGGAGCTCTTCGACCGTTCCGGCGGGGAGCTTCGCGAACGCCTCGTCGGTCGGAGCGAAGACCGTGAACGGCCCCTTGCCCTTCAGCGTGTCGACGAGGCCGCTTCCGTCAGGGCCTTGGCCAGCGTGTTGAAGTTCCTGCGGCCACGGCGGTGTCCACGATGTCCGCCCGCCCCTTCTTCGGGGACGCCACGGCGGAGCCGACGCCGAGGGCGAGGAGCACGAGGCCCGAGGCGATGGCGAGCTCACGGGTCATCTTGTCGATCAGCTTCATGGGAGTCTCCTTATCTGCTGTTCCCTGGTTCAGGCCGGTTCGTGGCTGGCGTTCGAGCCGTTCACCCGGTCGCCGGCCTGCTGCGCTGGACTGGCCGCTGTCATTCCGCTTGTCACGAGTTTGATTATGGATTAAATTACTTCAACTCCAAGGAAAATACGGCGATGAATGGAAGATCGAGTGAGCGTGGGGAAAAGAAACGGCCCCTTTTTTGACGCTGGATCAAAAAATCGACCCGGGCTTCGGTTTCGACGGAGGAGAAGGATGCTCTCGAAGACGCTCCAGGACGGCCTCGATTCCTACGGGATCGCGGAGAAACTCAGGCGCCTGCGGCTGCAGAAGAAGCTGGGCCTCGTCGAGCTGGGCGAGCACACGGGCCTGTCCCCGGCGCTGCTCTCGAAGCTCGAGCGGGGCAAGCTCGTGCCGACCCTGCCGACGCTGCTGCGGATCGCCCTCGTGTTCGGCGTCGGTCTCGACTACTTCTTCACGGACGACAGCAAGCGCCATGTCGTCGCGATCACCCGGCGCGGGGAAAGACAGCGGTTCCCCGAGCGCCCCGGCGAGCGCGAGGTGGCCTTCCACTTCGAGTCCCTGGACTTCCCCGCGACGGAAAGGAAACTGAGCGCCTACTACGCGGAGTTCGAGCCTCTCGCCGCGGGGAAGGAGCGGGCGCACGCCCACGCCGGGGCCGAGCTGCTCTACATGCTCCGCGGACGGCTCGAGCTGAAGATCGGGAAGGAGGCGCACGACCTGAGGAAGGGGGACGCCGTCTACTTCGACTCCTCGGTGCCGCACTCCTACCGGCGGTCGAGCGAGAAGCCCTGCGCCGCGCTCGTTGTCAGCCTTCCCTGAGCGGGGCGAAGACGGGCGGCCGCTGGAACACGCGAGGAGGACTCGGGGCCCGCGCGCAGAGCCGAGGGGGACTGGGCGCCGCAGCCCGGCCGGAGGACTCAGGGACCGGGCGCGAGGGGCGGAGCGGGCTGGGCGGGGAGCCGCAGCCGGGCGGAGGGCTCAGGGCTCGGGAACGAGGGGAGGAGCGGTCCGCGTGCGCCGGCGCCCGGAGCGCCGTGAAGACCCCGCAGAACACGATCGCGGCGGCGAGGAAGAGGCGCGGAGTCGGCCGCTCGAAGCCGAGGCCGATCGAGAGGCCCGCCCCGATCAGCGGCTGAAGGTAGATGAAGAAGGCCACGATCGAGGAATCCACGCGCCTCAGGGCGTAGGTGTTCAGCGCGTAGGCGGCGATGGTCGGGCCGAGAACGATGAAGACGGCCAGGAGCGCCGTGCGCGCGTCGATCGCGGAGGCGCGCAGCGCGGCCGCGCCGGGGGCGCCGACCGGCAGGAGCCACACCCCTCCGAACGTCAGCAGCAGCGCCGAGGCCGGGACCGTGCGGAGCCGCTCGAAGACCGGCTTGCCGAGGACGAGGAACAGCGAGTAGGAGAAGGCGTTGCCGATCGTCATCAGGTCGCCTGAGAACGAGCTCGAGGACCAGTCGATCCGCTCGGGGCCGATCAGGATCAGCACGCCGACAAGGGTGATCGCGATCCCGGCGAGGCGCCGGGCGGTCGGGCGCTCGCGCCCGAGCACCAGCGCGATCAGCACGACGAGGACCGGGATCGACGTGTTGATGAGCGAGGAGTGGCCGGGCGTCGTCCGCTTCAGCCCCGAGACGAACAGGAGCTGGTTGATGGAAACCCCGATGAGCGCCAGGCCCGCGAGCTTGAGCAGGACGCCCCGCTCGCGGGGAAGGGGCATCCTCCGGACCAGGACGAAACCGAGGAGCAGGAGGCCCGCCGAGAGCGCGCGGATCAGCGCCCAGGGGCGGGGAGGGATCGTCTCGACGACGAGCTTGGCCGCCAGGTAGTGGAGTCCGAACAGGGTCTGGACTCCGATCAGGGCGGCGATGGGGCGTCCGGCGGTCCTCACCGCAGCTCGAGCTTCCGGAGCCGCAGGGCGTTGGCGATGACCGAGACCGAGCTGAAGCTCATCGCGGCGCTCGCGATCATCGGGTTCAGGACGAGGCCGAGGACGGGGAAGAGGACCCCCGCCGCCAGGGGAACCCCCAGCACGTTGTAGAGGAACGCGAAGAAGAGGTTCTGGCGGATGTTCTTCATCGTGGCGCGGCCGAGGCGCAGGGCGCGCGCGATCCCCCGCAGGTCCCCCTTCACGAGCGTCACCCCGGCGCTTTCGATCGCCACGTCGGTGCCGGTCCCCATGGCAACACCCACGTCGGCGATCGCGAGGGCCGGGGCGTCGTTGATCCCGTCCCCGGCCATGGCGACCCTGCGCCCTTCGGCCTGCAGGCGCCGGACCACGTCCCCCTTGCCCGCGGGCAGGACCTCGGCCTCGAACTCGTCGATCCCCAGGGCGCGCGCGACCGCCTCCGCCGTGGCGCGGGCGTCGCCCGTGAGCATGACGATCCGGATCCCCTCCGCGTGCAGCGCCCGGATCGCCCCCGGGGTCGAGGCCTTGACAGGGTCCTCGACGGCGATCGCGCCGGCCGCGGCGCCGTCCACCGCGATGAAGACGGTCGTGCGGCCGGCGAGGGTCTCGAAGGGCGCGCCGGTCGCGGCCGCGCCGGAGAGGGAGCCGCCGGCGGTGACCGGGCGGAACCGGGGCCACAACCGGGGGAACTGGCGGCTGCGGGGACGGCAGGGGAGTCCGCCGCGGCGATGGAGGCGGCCTCCACCGCGGCGCCGAAGCGCGATTCGAGCCCGGCCGATGCGATGCCGAGCCCCTGCAGGAACCGCCGATTCCCGAGCGCCACGCGCCGGCCGTCGACCGTCCCCGAGATCCCCCCGCCGGGGGTGATCCGGACGTCGCCCGGCGCGCCCGGCTCGATGCCGCGCTCCCGCGCGGCCGAGAGGATCGCCCCGGCGAGCGGATGCTCGCTTCCCCTGCTCGAGCCCGGCGGCGAGCCCGAGCAGCTCGCGCTCGGACAGAGGCCGGCGCGCGGCCGGCCCGCCCAGCCTCTCGAAGGCCGCGTCGAGCTCGCCGATCAGCGCCTCGTCCCCCGGGTCGGCAGGCCCGGCAGTCGCGGCTGGCCCTGCCGATGCGACAGGTGCGGCAGACGAGGCAGGCAAGGCGGGTGCGGCAGGTGCGGTGGGTCCGGCGGGTGCGGAGGGCCCGGCAGGCGCGGCGGGCCCGGCAGGCGCGGCGGACCCGGCAGGCGGGGCGGACCCGGCAGGCGCGGCGGACCCGGCACTCGCGGCGGACCCGGAGGCGGGGTGGGCGATTCCTCCCGGAAGGGAACGACCGCGACGACCTTGGGTTTTCCCTCCGTCAGCGTCCCCGTCTTGTCGACGACCACGGTGTCGATCGTCGCGAGCTTCTGCAGGGTCTCGGCGTTGCGGATCAGGATCCCCGCCGTCGCGCCGCGCCCCGTGCCGACCATGATCGACATCGGCGTGGCGAGCCCGAGCGCGCACGGGCAGGCGATGATCAGCACGGAGACGGCGCTCACGAGCGCGTAGGCGAGGCTGGGCGCCGGCCCCAGCAGCGCCCACGCCAGGAAGGTCACGACCGCCGCGACCACGACCGCGGGCACGAACCAGGAGGCGACCGCGTCCGCGAGCCTCTGGATGGGGGCGCGGCTTCGCTGCGCTTCCGCCACCAGTTTCACGATCCGGGCGAGCAGCGTGTCGGCGCCGACGCGCTCGGCCCGCACGAGGATCGTCCCGGCGCCGTTCACCGTCCCTCCGGTCACCGCGGCCCCGGCGGTCTTCTCGACCGGCAGCGGCTCGCCGCTGATCATGGATTCGTCCACCGAGCTGAACCCCTCGATCACCACGCCGTCGGCCGGCACGCGCTCCCCCGCGCGGACCCGGAGCCTGTCGCCCGGCCGGATGGCCTCGAGCGGCACGTCCTCGTCTCCGCGCCCGTCCTCCCTCACGCGGCGGGCCGTCTTCGGGGCCAGGGCCAGCAGGGCGCGGATCGCGTCGCGCGTGCGCCCGCGCGCGCGCAGCTCGAGCACCTGGCCGACCAGCACGAGGACCGTGATCACGGCCGCGGCCTCGAAGTAGACCGCGACCTGCCCGCCGTGCGAGCGGAACGAGGCGGGGAAGATCCCGGGGAAGAGCGTCGCCGCGACGCTGTGCGCGTAGGCCGCGCCGGTCCCGATGGAGATCAGCGTGAACATGTTGGGGCTCGCGTTGCGGATCGAGGCCCAGCCGCGCTGGAAGAACGGCCAGCCGCAGTACAGGACGACCGGCGTCGCCAGGACGAACTGGACCCAGGTCAGCAGGCGCTGCGGCCCCTCGTGCGCGACGCCGATCCCGGGCAGCATTTCCAGCATCGCGATCAGGAAGACCGGCACCGTGAGCATCAGGCCGATGAGAAGGCGCCGGGACATGGACCGGAGCTCGGGGTCGGGCGCCTCCTCGATCGTGACGCTCCGCGGCTCGAGCGCCATGCCGCAGATGGGGCACGAGCCGGGCTCGGCGCGCACCACCTCCGGGTGCATCGGGCAGACGTACTCGATCCTGGTCGCGGGGGCGCCGACGCTCTCCGGCTCGAGCGCCATGCCGCAGATCCGGCACGGCACCGGCTTCGTCTCCCGGACCTCCGGGTCCATCGGGCAGATGTAGACGGTGCCGGGTGGGCCTGCATGCGCCGCGCCTTCAGGCGCCATGCGAAGAGCCGACCCGGTGGACGGAGCCGGGGAGGTCCCGATCGTCATGAGCGGCTCGGTGCCGTGCGCGAGCCCCGTCGGACCGGCCGGTGAAGGGCCGGGACCGATCCCCATCAGGCCGGACGATGCCGGCATGTGGCCGGCCGACGGGCCCTTCGCGAGGTACCTCGCCGGGTCCGCGGCGAACTTCGTCCGGCAGCCCGGGTGGCAGAAGTAGTAGGTGGTCCCTTCGTGGACGTGGGTGGCCGCCGCCTTCGCGGGGTCCACCTTCATCCCGCAGACCGGGTCGATCTTCGTCGCGCCCTCGTCAGCCATGCGAATCCCCTGCATTGAGCCGCGGAGCCGGCTCATGTCCTGGTTCCGCGCTCGTGGGTGGCTCGAGTCATCTCGGAACAGGGTTAGCGGGTGATCTTAGCAGAGCGCGCCGGAGCGCCGCTCCCATGAAAGAGCCCGGCGAGAAGGGGGCAGAGCGCGCGGGTGCAGGCGCCAGGCGGGCGGGGCGCGGCCGCGATCTGTCCGGGGCGCGAGCCGGCCAGGGCGCCGGAAGTTGCTGGAAGAGCGGCACGGCTCCGGGATTAGAATCGGCCTGGCGGAGCGCCGAACGGAGGAATGCGTGCCAGAGCCGCGCCGGAACCTCTCTTCCTTCCTCGATGATCTCGAGCGGCGCGGGGACGGGCCTGCCTTCGCGCTGCGCACGCCGTACCGCCGCTTCACCTGGTCGGGGGCGCAGGTCCGCCGGGCGGCGCTCGGGCTGGCGGGGCGCCTCCGCGAGGGGGGTCTCGTCCCGGGCGACCGGGTGCTCCTGAGCGGGCCGAGCTGCCCCGAGTGGGCGGCCGCCCTGCTCGGGATCGTCGCGGCGGGGGGAATCGCGGTCCCGCTCGACGAGGTTTCCCCGCCCGAGTTCGGGCGGCGCGTCGGGGCGAAGGTGGCCGCGCGGGCGGCGATCCTGCCCGCGGCGCGCGCGCGCGAGCTCGCGGGCGTGGCTCCCCGGACCGAAACGCTCGAATCGCTCCGCCTGCTCGCGGCCGTGTCCGGGCCGCTTCGCGCCCCGCACCAGGCCGCGCCCGGGGACACGGCCGAGATCGTCTTCACCTCCGGGACCACGGCGGAGCCCAAGGGGGTCGAGCTGTCGCACGGAAACCTCCTCGCGAGCCTCGAGGGGATCGAGGCGGGATTCCGCGCGCGGCAATGGTACCTGCGTCCGCTTCTGCCGCTGCGCCTGCTCTGCCTCGTCCCGCTCTCGCACCTGTTCGGCCAGTCGGTCGGGATCTTCGTCCCGATCGCGCTGCGCAGCGTCGGCATCTACTCCTCCACCCTCCAGCCCGCGCGCCTGCTGGGCGAGATCCGCCGCGAGGGCCCGATCGTCGTGATCGCGGTCCCGCGCACGCTCGCCGGTCTTGCCGACGCGGCGCGGCGCGAGCTCGGGCGCCGCGGGCGGGCCGAGCGCTTCGAGAAGGGCTTCGAGCGGGCGCGGGGAAGAGGGCTCGCGCGGCGGATCCTCGCCACGCGCGACATCCGGCGGATCCTCGGCTGGCGCACCCTGGCGTTCGTCTCGGGGGGCGCGGCGCTCGACAGGGAGATCGAGGAGTTCTGGACCCGCTGCGGCATCTTCGTGATCCAGGGATACGGCATGACGGAGGCCGCGCCGATCATCGCGGTCCACAACCCGCTCGACGGCGTCGCGGGGACGATCGGCCACGCGGCCGGCGCGCAGGAGATCCGCCTCGCCGAGGACGGGGAGATCCTCGTGCGCGGGCCGAACATCATGAAGGGGTACTACGGGGATCCCGCGGCGACGGGCGAGGTGCTCCGGGAAGGGTGGCTCCACACGGGCGACCTCGGGGAGCTCGATGCCGGGGGGCGCCTGTTCTTCAGGGGGAGGAAGAAGGACGTCATCGTCACGGCCGACGGCATGAACATCCACCCCTCCGACGTCGAGGAGGTGCTCTGCGCGGTGCCGGGCGTGGGGGGCGCCGTCGTCTTCGCGCTGCCGGGGCCGGCCGGCGAGGAGATCCACGCGGCGGTCCTCGCCGCGGGCTCCCCGCCCGATCCCGAGGCGGTCCGGCAGGCCGCGAACGGGCGCCTGCTCGGGCACCAGAAGCTCAGGGGGGTGATCGTCTGGGGGGACTCGGATTTCCCGAGGACGAGGATCGGGAAGGTGAAGCGCGGCGAGGTGGCGGCCGTCGCGCTCGCCCTGCGCGCGGGAGCGGGGCGCCGGGCGGCGCGGGGGAGCGAGGCCCAGCCGTGGCCGCCCCCGGCGCCGGCGGGCCCGTGGCCGCCGCGATCGCGCGCCTGCGCGGGGCGGGTTCGCCGGCCGGCCCGGCGATCACGCCCGGCGCGCGCCTCGCCGAGGATCTCGGGCTGAGCTCGCTCGAGATGGTCGAGCTGATCGGCCTGCTCGAAGAGGAGCACGACGTGGCGCTCGACGACCGGCAGGTCGGATCCTCGCTGACGGTCGGGGAGCTCGAGTCGCTGGTCACGGGCGGGGGAGAGGAGGCGGTCCGGGTGCGGATGCCGCGCTGGAGCCGCACGGCCCCCTTCCGCTGGCTGCGGGCGCTCGTGCGGCCCATCGTCGTGCGCCCGCTCTACTGGCCCTTCGTCCGGTTCGAGTTCCGCGGCGGGGAGCGCCTGCGCGGGTACCGCGGCCCCTGCATCGTCGTCGCGAACCACCAGAGCCTGATGGACGTCCCGGCGATCCTCTTCGCGCTGCCCCGGCCCCTGCGCGGCCTCGTCGCGCCCGCGATGGCGATCGAGGTGCTCCCCGAGCATTTCGAGCCCGAGGGGAAGCCGCTCGCGCGGCGCATCCGCTCGGCGCTGCTCTACAACCTCGTCGTGCTCTGCTTCAACGCCTACCCGCTGCCTCAGAGCCGCGGGTTCCGCCCGAGCCTCGAGTACACCGGCGAGCTGATCGACGCTCGGGCTCTCGCCGCTGATCTTCCCCGAAGGGGAGCGGACCCCGGACGGACCGATCCACGCCTTCAAGCGGGGGATCGGGCTTCTCGCGATCGAGACGCGCGTGCCGATCGTGCCGGTCCTGCTCGAGGGGCTCTACGAGATCATGGACCGCGAGGCGAGCTGGCCGGGGAAGGGGAGGGCCCGCGTGACCGTGGGCGAGCCGTTCGATCCGCTCGCGGGGGGAATGACCGACCCCGACGCGATCGCGGCGCGGATCGAGGCGTCGGTCAGGAACCTCAAGGGCTGAGCTTCACGGGGCCTGGCGGAGAGGGTGGGATTCGAACCCACGGATGACTTTCGCCATCAGCGGTTTTCAAGACCGCCGCCTTGAGCCACTCGGCCACCTCTCCCGGGCCGCGCCTCAGCCCACTACGATCGTCTGCGCCGCGAGGGCCCGCTTGATCCGGGCGCGGGACTCCTCGAGGAACGCCTTCGTTGCATCGTCCATGCCCGGCCCCCGGAGCGCGAGGACCGAGCCGATCCGCTTCTCGAGCGACACGACGTTCGCCCTCGCGAGCGAGCCTGCGTCCTCGGGCATGCCGCTGGCGGGCATGTTCATGGCCGAGATCATCCGGCCGAGCGTCGCGCGCTGCAGGTTGCGCCGGGTCGTCGAGATCGCGAACGGGCCCGCCGGCGGCCCCTTCGGCCCGAGCTCGGAGAACACCGAGTCCGACAGGCCGCGAAGGTGCTCGGCGAGAGTGTACGCCTCGCCCTTCTTCGCCTTCACCTCGTTCTCGGCGACGCGCGAGAGGACGAGAGGGTGCATCAGGTAGCCGAGCAGGCCCTCCTGGATCTCCAGGACGCGGTCGGTGTACTGGTAGTCGAAGGGGAAAAGACGGGTGGGATCCATCCCCCAGTGCCACCAGTGGTTCGGCTGAAGCATCGCGAGCAGGTCGGGCGACACCTCCCACCCGGCGTCGGAGAACGCCGAGTCGGCGAGGATCCCCATCGCCTCGCGCTGGCGCGCGGCGGGCACCGTGGTGAAGGCGGGACGCTCGCCGGGTCGCCCCGGTGGGCGCGCGAGGTGCTGAGGCCCCCGATCTGCTTCGAGATGATCTGCAGGACCTGCGACTGCGCCGTCATCAGGCTGTCGAAGGTGTTGCGGAGGCGGTCGTACCCTTCCCCTTCCGCCGTGAGCGAGGTCTGGATCTTCCCCCGGACCGAGCGGATGAGGGCGAGCCGGTCGCGGCCGTAGGCCACGGGATCGGCGCCGAGGTCGAACTGGTTGATGTCGGGATCGACGCCGGCCGGCAGCGGCCCGGCGAAGGCGTCCTCGTCCGACCCGTACTCGTGCCCCGGCTGCTGGGAGAGCGATGCGATCCTGCGCAGCGCGGGCAGCTCCTCCTCCGGGGTCCCGGCCTCGACGGGGGCGTAGCCGTACTCGATGGCCCACAGGTCGTAGTCCCCGACGGTCTGGGTGTAGTAGTCGCCCTGCTTCTTCCGGTCGAGCGAGATGTTGCTCGCCGGGTACTCCATCACCGAGTTGTACAGGCCGTGCTGGCGCGTCCAGGCGAGGTCGTGCAGCTTCGCGTTCGGGGTCGCCGCGCTCGCGCGGAAATTGTGCCGCAGACCGAGCGTGTGCCCGACCTCGTGGGAGACGACCCAGTGGAGGAACTGCCCGATGTACTCCTCGGGCACGGAGCCTCCGGGCTCCATCTCGCCCGCGGTCTGCAGCAGCGCGGCATCCACGGCCGCGTTCAGCTCCAGGCCGGCCGCGAGGTTGCAGAGCGTCTCCGGGTGGGACGAGAAGTACGCCGACCAGTCGGCCGCGGAGGGGGCGCCCGAAGGGGTCGAGGTGGAGACCGTGTTGACGAGGTTGCGGTAGCCGCGCCGCGCGTTCTGCACCATGGCCGCCTCGACGAGGATGTCGGCGTCCAGGATGTGCCCGTTGCGGGGATCGACGCGGGACGGCCCGATGGCGCCGAACGAGGGCTCGGTGGACGTGATCCAGCGCACCGTGTTGTAGCGGACGTCCTCGGGGTCGAAGTCGGGGTCGTCCGGCGGATCCTTCACCACGACCGCGTCCTTGAACCCGGCCTTCTCGAAGGCCTTGTTCCACATCAGCAGCCCCTCGCGGACGAACGCCCGGTACTCCTCGGGGATGGTCCTGTCGAGGTAGTAGACGATCGGCTGCTTGGGGGGGAAAGCGGGGCGGCCGGATCCTGCTTCTCGAGGCTCCAGCGGTTGATGTACCGGACGAAGAAGGTGTCGCTTCCGTCGCGCGAGAAGTCCTTGACGACGGTGTTGAAGTAGCCGACGCGGTCGTCGGCGAGCCGCGCCCTGTAGCCGTCCTCGGGCAGCTCGGAAAGGCTGTAGTGGATGCCGATCGGCAGGTAGCGGGGATCGGAGACGCTGTCGAGCGGCTTCGCCTCGGGGGACGCGAAGACGGCCGCGACCTCGATCTCGACGTTCTTCGGGAAGACCTTGATCGCCTTCACGGCGCTGCGGTCCTTGTCGAAGACGGCCGGGCCTCCGATGGCCTGCTTGAGCGCGAGGCCGATGCCGGGAAGGTCGGACACGAGCAGATCGTTCACGTCGAGCAGGAGATGGTTGGTCTCCTTCTGGATGCTGACGATCTTGATCGAGGCGAGGACCGAGTCGCTGTAGGAGAGCGCGACCGCCTTCTCCATGGCCGAGCCCGGCTGGGCGCGGAACCGGCTGTTCTTGACGAGGAGCTGGACCTTGTTGCCGGCGCGATGGAAGCTCCACAGGTCGGTGTCGAGCGGCATGCCGCCGAGGAGCCAGCCCTTGCCGAGGCCGCTCGAGACGCTCGACACCATCAGGAACGGCTTGTCGAGCTGCTCGGGGGCGAGCTCGAACCAGGTGTTGTCGTAGCGCCGGTGCACCGTGAAGAAGCCGGGCTTCGCTTCGGCGTCCTTGAGCGTCTTGTCCCAGTCCTTGAAGGGGGAATCCTCGTCCTTCTTCTCCTCCTTCTTCTCGGGGGCGGCCGGGGGCTCCGCCTTCTTCTTCTTCGCGAAGGCGGGGCTCGACCCGGCGCCGGAGGCGAACACGAACGCGAGCGCGACGAGCGTCGCCAGGAGCGGGGCGGGGAAGCGGGAGCGCAGCATGGGGGTCTCCTTAACCTGGGGCGCGCGGGGCCCGTGCGGGGCCGCCCGCCCGACTCGATCCATCACGGTGCGAAAGACGGGATAGCATACGACAGCGCCCGGCCGATCGCCCTCGCCGGCTCGCGGCCAGGATTCTGGATACGCAGGGGGCTGGCGGAAGTTGCGGACCGCCTTCCGGGCCGCCCCCGGCGCGGGGGCCGTCGATCGGGACGTCTGCCAAGGGGAGGCGGATCCGGCGCAACAGCGGCTCAGGACTTGGCTTTGAGGAGGTCCACGAGCGCTCCCTCGACCGGGGCTCCGTCCTTGGGCGCGCCGACGATCCTTCCGATCTCGACCCCGTCCTGCCGGATGATGAAGGTGGGAAGCCCCCGGATCCCCTTGGCCTTGACCAGGTCGCCGTTCTGGGCGAAATCGTGCGCCACGCCGAACAGGTTCATCTGGAGCCGGCTGTTGCCGGCGACCTGGAAGGACTTGATCAGCTTCGGGACCAGGACCTCGCACACCGGGCACCAGGACCCGAAGAAGATCTCGACCTCGGTCGCCTTCTCGTACCCCTTGAGGAACGCGACCGCGGCGGCGTCCGGCTTGTAGGTCTTGATCCCCTCGCCGAAATCGGGGCGATCATTCACCAGGTCGTCCACGGAGTGGGGCCCGAGCAGCGGGGGCCGGCTCTTCAGCGTGAAGGTCCGCCCGTCCACCGTGAACGAGGCGGTGGGGCCCGCGATCGTGAGCGGGAGGATCCTCGTCGCCGAGAGCCCTCCGGCCAGGACATCCACCACGCCGTCGTGCTTGAGCAGCAGCTTGGTGTCGGCCGGCCGGACCGACTTCTCCGGGAAGGAGACCATCAGGGCCTGGTCGCCGGGAGGGGACATGAGCAGGAGCCTGTTCTTCTGCTGGCCCGCCAGGACCCGCCATCCCTTGTCCACGACCCCGTCCACGTCCACGACGAAGTCGTAGACCGGCTTGAGGCCCCGGTCCTCGGCGAGCAGGACGGAGAAGGCGAGCAGGGCGGACGCGAACACCGCGGCAAGGACGAAGACAGAGGATCGGCTCGTACGCGACTGTCACTGGGCAAATCCCTCCACAGGCGGGATCCCCTGCCACACCTGAATCACCTGGCCATTATGCACTCGAAAAGCCCGGGGCGCCCGCCGGTAGAGCCGGCGCAGATCGGGCGCGGGGGCCGCGAGAAGCTCGAAGGACGGCGCATGGGAGAAGAGAAATTCCGTTCGCTTCTCTTCCGGCGCCGAAGTGAGTCCCGAGATGGGGGGAACGCCGGGGAACTGCGCGAGGGCGTTCAGCCACGGCACGGCGTCCTGCGAGGCCTTCTCGTCGAGAACGAGGACGACCAGGAGCCGGTCCCCCTCGGCGAGGTTCCCGGCGATCTGATCGAGCCCCAGCTCGCGCAGCGTGACGCCCGGCCGCAGGGCGGTCGCGAAATCGTCCAGCGGCAGTCGCGGCGAGGCCAGAGCGAAGGCGGTCGAGACGACGGCGAGGAGCGCGACGACGGCCCCCTTCCACTTCCCGGAGGCGGGCGCGCGGCCGGCCGCCGCGGGGACGGCAGGGTCCGCACCGGCGGGACGGGCGGTCTCCCCCGCCCGGGCCGGCCTCCCCGCGACGACGAGGGCGAGGACCCCCGCGAGAACCAGTAGGAGGTCCTCCACGATCACCGCGAGCGGGGTGCGGGAGGCGTACCGCCCGAAGCAGCCGCACCCCTCGGTGTTCCCCTTCGCCCAGGCCCACCCGGTGGCGCCCACGAAGAAGACCAGCGTCAGGATGAGCAGCACGAGGGCGGTGCGGCGGCGGTACCCGATGATGGCGGCCGCGCCGAGAACGATCTCGAAGGGGACCAGGACGCGGGCGGCGACGGCGGACAGGCCCGGCCCGATGATCCCGTGGAGCATGATGTCCCTGGCGAACCCGTCGACGTCGAGTCCCTTGAGAACGCCCGCGACGACGAACACTCCCCCGACGAGGAGCGAGAGGAGCACGACGATCAGGGTCCGAAGTCGCTTCACGGCGGGAGACTACTCCTCGGAGCCCAGCTCGGACTCGGGCCGGTCGATGGTCTGCCTGGGGAAGCGGGCGATGAGCGTGTTGAACGACTTGATCGAGGAAGGCTTGTCGACCAGCAGGAACTGCTGGTCCAGGAGGTCCTCCAGGTGGTCGGCGCCGCCGATCGCGTCGAGGACCTGGCCCGGCGTCAGGCGGACCTGGCGGCGGGGGCTGACGCAGAAGATCACCTCGTCCGGCGTGGCGTGGATCTCGTAGATCTTCCCGTCCATGACCGTCTGGTAGAGGATCTCCGTGGCGTTGCCCGCGTCGTCGTATTCCGAGCAGGTCTTCGTCCACTGTCTCACCGCGCCTCGGCCCCTCAGTGACATGCCTCTTCCCTCCTCACGTGATTCGCTCGAGCCCGCCGGCGTAGGGCCGCAGGGCCTCGGGGACGACGATCGAGCCGTCCGCCTGCTGGTAGTTCTCGAGGACCGCGATCAGGGTCCTGCCGACCGCGAGCCCCGAGCCGTTCAGCGTGTGCACGAATTCCGGCCGCCCCTTGGCCTGCGGGCGGTAGCGGATGTTGGCCCGGCGCGCCTGGAAGTCCTCGCAGTTCGAGCAGGAGGAGATTTCGCGGTAGGCGTTCTGGCCCGGGAGCCAGACTTCGATGTCGTAGGTCTTGGCGGAGGCGAACCCGAGGTCCCCGGTGCACAGGGAGACGACGCGGTAGGGGATCCCGAGCCGCTTCAGGACCTCCTCGGCATCGGAGGTGAGCTGCTCGAGGGCCTGGTACGACTGCTCGGGCTCGGTGTACTTGACGAGCTCCACCTTGTCGAACTGGTGCTGGCGGATCAGGCCCCGGACATCCTTGCCGTAGGAGCCGGCCTCGCTCCGGAAGCAGGGCGTGTAGGCGCAGTAGGAGACCGGCAGCGCGGCCGGCGTCGAAGATCTCGCCCGCGTGCATGCCGACGAGCGGCACCTCGGCCGTGGGGATCAGGTACCAGTCCCCGTCGCGGAGCTTGAAGAGGTCCTGCTCGAACTTGGGAAGCTGGCCGGTGCCGTAGAGCGTCTCCGAGTTCGCCATGAAGGGCGGGAGGATCTCGGTGTAGCCCCGCTCGCGGGTGTGCAGGTCCATCATGAAGGAGATCAGCGAGCGCTCGAGCAGCGAGCCCGCCCCCCGCAGGACGGCGAAGCGGGCTCCCGCCAGCTTCGAGGCCCGCTCGAAGTCGAGGATGCCGAGCGCCTCGCCGAGCTCCCAGTGCGGCTTCGGCTTGAAGGGAGGGGACGGCACCGCGCCCACGACCCGCTCCACGCGGTTGTCGGTCTCGTCCCGTCCGACCGGGACCGACTCGTGGGGGATGTTCGGGATCTCGCTCAGGAGGAGGCGCAGCGAGAGGTCGGTCTGCTTGAGCCGCTCGTCGTAGTCCTTGATCAGGTTGCCGAGCTCCCGGACCCGGACCTTGAGCGGCTCGGCGTCCTGCTTCTCGCGGACCATCCGGCCGATCTGCTCGCTCGCGGCGTTCCGCTCGTGCTTGAGCTTCTCGCTCTCGGCGATCAGGTGACGCCGTTCGGCGTCCAGCTGGCTGAAGACGTCCATCGGCACGTCGTAGCCACGGGTGCTGAGCCGGGCCGCGAGGGCTTCGACGTTCGTCCTGAGGTAGTTCGGGTCGAGCATGGGTAACCGGGGAAACGCGGGCTAAACTACATTCCTGCAAGGGTTTTGTCAATGCTATGATCGGCCGTCCATCTCACCCCAGGAGGAGCGATGCAGATCCGCAAAGCAGTCTTTCCGGCGGCGGGGTTCGGAACCCGTTTCCTCCCCGCGACGAAGGCGCAGCCCAAGGAAATGCTCTGCCTCGTGGACAAGCCGGTCATCCAGTACGTGGTCGAGGAGGCCCTGGCGTCCGGGATCCGGGACATCATCGTGGTCACGGGGCGCGGAAAACGGGCGCTCGAGGACCACTTCGACGTGGCCGTGGAGCTGGAGTCGTTCCTCGCCGAGAGGGGGAGCCTCGAGCTGCTCGAGAAGGTCCGCGCCATCTCCGACCTCGCGAACTTCACCTACGTCCGCCAGAAGAAGCAGCTCGGGCTGGGCCACGCCGTGCTGGTCGCCAGGGATATCGTCGGCAGGGAGCCGTTCGCGGTCTTCCTGGGCGACGACCTGATCGAGTCCCGCGTCCCCGCCATGAAGCAGATGCTCGACGTTTACGAGCGCGAGCGGTGCCCCATCCTGGCCGTGGAGCGGGTCCCGCGGGAGATGACCGGCGCGTATGGCATCGTGAAGGTCGAGCCGGGCAAGGGACCTGTTCACCGGGTCCTCGACCTGGTCGAGAAGCCCCTCCCGGAGGAAGCCCCGTCCGACCTTGCGATCATCGGGCGGTACATCCTGACCCCGGAGATCTTCGAGCACCTCGAGAGGACCTCGGCCGACGCGCGCGGGGAGATCCAGCTCACCAACGGGCTGCGCTCGCTCCTGTCCGAGCAGCGGATCTGCGCCTACGAGTTCGAGGGGATCCGCTACGACACCGGCAACAAGCTCGGATTCCTGAAGGCGACCGTGGAGTACGCCCTGCGCCGGGGAGACGTGGGGCCGGACTTCCGCCGCTACCTCAGGACGCTGAAGCTGGACTGAAGCCGCGCCGGCTCTCGCGCGAGCCGCCTCTCAAGGCAGGGGCCCCCCATGAAGGCCGGGGGGCCTGGAGGCGGTGGGTGGATTCCGTGAACCAGCGCCGCCTCGCGGGCGGCGGGTGCAATCGGAATCTACGACGATGCCTCCCGGATGGCAAGGGGGAAAACTGCTAGAATCGGTTTCCTAGTGGACCGGATCCGGATTACCGGAGGAGCCCCCCTCCGGGGCGCCGTTCGCATCGCCGGCGCGAAGAACGCGGCGCTCCCCGCCATCGCCGCCGCCATCCTGACCGAGGAGCCCCTTCATCTCACGAACGTCCCCGAGGTCCGGGACGTCACGACGATGCTGCGCGTCATCGAGCGGCTCGGCGCGGAGTGGGACACGCCGAACCACGGGCGGCGGCAGATCGAGCTCCGCACCGTCGCCAACCACGAGGCGCCCTACGACCTGGTCCGCACCATGCGGGCCTCCGTGCTGGTCCTCGGCCCGCTGCTCGCGCGCAACGGGCGGGCGCGCGTCTCGATGCCGGGCGGGTGCGCCATCGGCGCGAGGCCGATCAACCTGCACATCGACGGCCTGCGCCGGCTCGGGGCCGAGGTGACGGTCGAGCACGGCTACGTCGAGGCGCGCTGCGCGCGCCTGACAGGCGCGACGTTCGAGTTCGAAACCTGCTCGGTGACCGGCACCGAGAACCTCATGATGGCCGCCTGCCTCGCGCGCGGCACCACCATCCTGCGCAATGCAGCGGCCGAGCCCGAGGTCGTTGACCTGGCCAGGCTCCTCGTGAAGATGGGCGCGAAGCTCGAAGGAGCCGGTACGCCGACCATCACGATCGAAGGGGTCGAGCGCCTGGCGGGAGCCGAGCACCGCATCGCCCCCGACCGGATCGAGGCGGGCACGTACGCGGTCGCCGCGGCCCTGACCGGCGGCGAGGTGAGGCTCGAGGGGTGCGCTCCCGAGCATCTCGGGGCAGTGTTCGTCCACCTGGAGAGGGCGGGGGCCGAGATCACGGCCGCCCCCCGGGGCGCCGTCGTGTCGCGCAGGGGGCCGCTCCGGCCCTGCGACATCGAAACGGCTCCGTACCCGGGCTTCCCGACCGACATGCAGGCGCAGTGGATGGCGCTGATGACGCAGGCCGAGGGGGCCGCGCGCGTCACGGAGCGGATCTTCGAAGCCCGCTTCCTGCACGCGCTCGAGCTGCAGCGCATGGGGGCCGACCTGACGATCGAGGGGAACACCGTCACCACGCGCGGCCCGTCGCGCCTCTCGGGAGCCGAGGTGACGGCCTCGGACCTGCGCGCGAGCGCCTGCCTGGTTCTCGCGGGCCTCGTCGCCGAAGGAACGACGGTGGTCCACCGCGTCTACCATCTCGACCGCGGCTACGAGCGGATGGAGGAGAAGCTCCGCCCGCTCGGTGCCGACATCGAGCGGATATCCTGAGGAGCCGCCATGGCCGACTGCCTGTTCTGCAAGATCGTCGAGAAGAAGATCCCGGCGAAGGTCGTCCACGAGGACGACGAGCTCGTCGCGTTCGAGGACATCAATCCCCAGGCCCCGGTCCATATCCTGGTCATCCCCCGACGGCACATGGCCACGCTGAACGACGCCTCCGAGCAGGACGGCGCCGCCCTCGGACGGCTCCTTCTCGCGGCGCGGACCCTGGCGAAAGGGCGGGGAATCGACGGCAGCGGCTACCGCCTCGTCCTCAATACCATGGGAGGGGCGGGCCAGTCGGTCTTTCACGTCCACGTCCACCTGCTCGGCGGCCGATCCATGGGCTGGCCTCCGGGCTAGAATCCAGGCCGATTTCGTGTGGACGGCCGCGGCGGCGGCGGGTAAACTACCGGACCTCATCAATCAATGGACCCCGGTTTCATCCCGGGCGGAGGAGCCACAGGCAATGGCCTACACGATCGCTGAACCCTGCGTCAATACCAAGGACACCGCCTGCGTCGGCGTCTGTCCCGTCGACTGCATCCACCCCACCAAGGAAGAGCCCGAGTTCGCGGCCGAGACCATGCTCTACATCGATCCCGAGACCTGCATCGACTGCGGCGCCTGCGAGCCGGTCTGTCCCGTCGAGGCGATCTTCGAGAACGACTTCGTTCCGGAGAAGTGGAAGCAGTACATCGAGATCAACGCCAACTGGTACAAGGACCGCAAATAGGCGGAGCCTGATCAGGCTCCCATGCAGCCGGCGGGCCGCCTGCGGCGTCCCGCGGCTGATGACCGCAACAGCCGCGTGGAACCCTGCGGCGTCCCGCGGCTGATGACCGCAACATCGCGTGGAACCCTGGGCGTCCCGCGGCTGATGACCGCAACAGCCGCGTGGAACCCTGCGGTGTCCCGCGGCTGATGACCGCAGCTACTGCGGTCGCTCCAACCTGGCTGGACGCCCTGCGCCGCGCTTGACGGCGGGCCGATCTTCCCTAGATTGCCGATGAGGGGCACCCGGGCTGGCTCAGGCCCGGGGACGCCGCGAAAGAAGGGATGGGATCGGCATGATCGAGACGAACCGGGTCGTGGTCCACCTGATGGACGGGGAGGTCCTCAAGGGGACGGCGATGGACTTCTTTCCCAACCGTCCGACGTTCCTCCTCAAGCCCCTCGACGCGGAAGAGCCGGTCGAGATCCGGTGCGAGTGGATCAAGGCGATCTTCTTCGTCAAGAGCTTCGAGGGGGATCACAGGAGGCGCGACCTGCGCAGCTTCATGGCGGGGCCGCCGCAGGCCGCCAAAGGGAGCAAGATCGCGGTCCATTTCAAGGACGGCGAGCTGCTGACCGGCTATTGCATGAACTACACCCCCGGCAGGGAGGGGTTCGTCGTCTTCCCGGCCGATCCCAAGTCGAACAACCTGCGCGTGTACGTCGCCGCCGCGGCCACGGCGGAGGTCGGCTCGGGCCCGGCCGCGAACGCTCTCGTCGACAAGGTCCGCGGAGCCGGCAAGGCCAGCTGACTTTGCGCTGACCCTGCCGGACCGGACCAGGGACCTCCGGCTGCTGCGGTCCCTGCAATTCGGATCCGCGCGGTTCCCGCCTCAGCGGCGCAGGTAAAGATCCACCGTCACCGGAAGCCCGAACGTGCCGTTCGCTTTCTGGCGGCCGCACCCCTTGTCGAGGATCTCCACCGTCAGGGTACGGATCGCGCGTGCCCGAAGCCGGAACGCTGCGCGGGCAGACGTCGTCCACCGTGTGCGTATCGGCCTCGCCGTCGAGGGCCGCGTGGTTCACGCTGGCCGTGAAGCCGAAGTCGTCATGGCCCGGGTTCGCGTCCGTGCTCTTCTTCGGGTCGTTCATGCAGGAACCGTCGTAGGTGATGTCGAAGAAGACATTCAGCTTCTCCTTCGAGGGAAGTGTGTAGGGCAGGGCCACCTGGGGCGTCGCGCTCACCAGGACAGGGACCGGGGCGGGGCAGGGGCCGAACGACTCCACGCTCAGCGTGACGAGCTGGCCCAGCATCGCCAGGTCCTGGATCACCTCCGCGTGCGGGCTCCGGTTCTGGATCCGCACATAGACCTGCCTGGTCTTGGTCGTGCTCGTGTTCGTGAACTCGATCTGCGGCTCGACGGAGATCTTCTTGACCGCGAGGTCGTGCACGGGCGTCACCGTCGTCCCGACCGTGATCGTGTTGTCCGAGGGGTCGGGGTCCGGGGTGTTCGAGCTGACCTGGGCGCTGTTCTCGATGGCCCCGGGCTCTCCCGGAGCCCTGACCGTGATCCTGATCGTCTTCGATTGCCCTGACGCGATGCCATCCCGCCTGCAGGTCACCGTCAGTCCGGACTTCGTGCAGTCCCACCCGTTGCCGGAGGCCTTGATGTTCGTCGCGCCGGAGGGGAGGGTGTCGCGCACGACGACGCGGTTTGCCTTCTCGGGCCCGGCGTTGGCGGCCGTGAGGGTGTAGGTGAGAAGCTGCCCCGCCTCCACCGGGTCCGGATCGTCGATCTTCGTGATCGAAAGGTCCGCGCCGCTCGCCCCCCCCGTGACCGTCGTCGGCTCGGTGTCGGAGTTGTTCGCGGCGTTCGGATCGGTCGTCGCGGACGAGACGGAGGCCGTGTTGTTGAGGGTGGTGGCGGCGCCCGGCGCGGTCGCGGTGAGGGTGATGTTCGGGGCGGCGCCGACGGCGAGGCTCGCCCGGGTGCAGCTGATCGCCCCGCCCGAGGGCGGGTTGCAGGTCCAGCCGGTGCCGGAGGCGGCCGCGTTCGTCACGCCCGCGGGCAGCGTATCGGTGACCGTCAGGCTGCTGGCGGTGTCGGGTCCGGCGTTCGAGACGGCGAGCGTGTAGGTGACGGTCGCCCCCGCGTTCACGGGGTCGGGACTGTCCGTCTTCACGATCGACAGGTCAGCCTGGAGCGCCGCCTGGGTGACCGTCGTGCCCTCGGTGTCGGAGTTGTTCGCGGCGTTCGGATCGGCCGTCGCGGACGAGACGGAGGCCGTGTTGTTGAGGGTCGTGGCGGCGCCCGGCGCGGTCGCGGTGAGGGTGATGTCCGGGGCGGCGCCGGCGGCGAGGCTCGCCCGGGTGCAGCTGATCGCCCCGCCCGAGGGCGGGTTGCAGGTCCAGCCGGTGCCGGAGGCGGTCGCGTTCGTCACGCCCGCGGGGAGCGTGTCGGTGACCGTCAGGGAGGTGGCCGTGCTCGGCCCCGCGTTCGAGACGGCGAGCGTGTAGGTCAGCGTCGCGTTCGTGCTCACGGGGTCGGGACTGTCGGTCTTGACGATCGACAGGTCGGCGACCGGGGTGACGGTGGTCGGCTCGGTGTCGGTGTTGTTCGCGGAGTTCGGGTCCCCCGTCGAGGAGGAGACGGAGGCGGTGTTGCTGAGCGGCCCGCTCGCCGGGCGCGGTCGCGGTGAGGGTGATGTTCGGGGCGGCGCCGACGGCGAGGCTCGCCCGGGTGCAGCTGATCGCCCCGCCCGAGGGCGGGTTGCAGGTCCAGCCGGTGCCGGAGGCGGCCGCGTTCGTCACGCCCGCGGGGAGCGTGTCGGTGACGGTCAGGGTGGTGGCGGTGTCGGGTCCGGCGTTCGAGACGGCGAGCGTGTAGGTGACGGTCGCCCCCGCGTTCACGGGGTCGGGACTGTCCGTCTTCACGATCGACAGGTCAGCGCTGGCGACCCCGCCCCCCACGGTCAGGACCACGTTCGTCGCGTTGTAGACAACGTTCCAGACCAGGCCGCCGCCCAGGGGAGGGAAGTTGGTCGCGGCGAAGGTGCCGGTGCGGGAGGGGAAGGTCAGGATGGTGAAGCTGTCGCCCGAGGCGGGCGTGAAGCCGTTGATCAGGCTCACGTTCAGCGCGCCGGCGAGCGCCGCGGCGCTCCCCACCCCGGTCACGTTGAGCTGATCGTGCCCTGTCCCGGCGGTCGTACCGCCGATCTCCACCGTGTAGCCTCCGCCGGAACCCTGGGTGTAGCTCCCTGCGATGTCGAGTATGTTCGGCGAGGCCCCGGGGCTGGCCTGGCCTCCCGTGTTCGAGACGTCCCCCGTGACCGTCCCGAACCCCTTGAGAACGCCCCCCTGGATGTTCAGCGCTGTCGTGGTCGTGACGGAGCCGCCGTTCAGGTAGGTCGCTCCCGCGCTCTGCGTGAAGGAACCGCTGAATTTCAGTGTTCCGCTCTTGATCTCGACCGTGCCCGCGTTGTTGAAGGCGACGTTGCCTCCGACCTCCGATGTGCCCACGCCGGGGGACTTGATGAAGGTCCCCTCGTTGTCGACGTGGGGCGACCCTCCGTTCCAGCGGAAGATCTCGTCGTTCTGGACGGTGAAGGTCGCGCCGGCCTGGTTGTCCAGCCAGCCGCCCGTGATCAGGTACAAGAACCCGGTGTCCGACCAGGTCCCGGTCGCCTTGTTGTTCAGGCGGCGCCCGAGGGCCTTCTGACCCGTCCCGTTGATCGTCAGGGTCGAGTTCGCGTTCGTCACGCCGGTTCCGCTCATGGTCCCGCCGGACCACGCCAGCGCCCCGCTCACCGTGACCGCGCTCGTCCCCGACAACGTCCCGCTCCCCGACAGCGCCATGGAGGGCGTCGTCAGGGTTCCCTGGGTGTTGCTCATGTTGAGGGTGCCGCCGCTGATCGTCAGCGTTCCCGCGTTCGTCACGCTCCCCGTGAGGTTCGCCGTCCCGCCCGTGACCTGCGTCTCGCCGGTCACGGTGTAGCCGCCGGCGTGGTTCACCGTCGCGCCGCTGAAGATCACCTTCGTCGCGGTGACGCTCGACGTCCCCGTCAGCGTGTGGGTTCCCCCGCCGAACTCCAGCTCCGCCCCCGTCGCGTCGAAGGAGCCCGAGGAGGTCCCCCCGCCCGACAGGTCGAGCCGGCCGCTCTGCACGTCCACCGTGCCCGCGTTGTTGAAGGCGACGCTGCCCGCCACCTGGGTCGTGCCCACGCCGGGGGACTTGATGAAGGTCCCCTCGTTGTCGATGTGGGGCGAGCCTCCGTTCCAGCGGAAGATCTCGTCGTTCTGGACGGTGAAGGTCGCGCCGGCCTGGTTGTCCAGCCAGCCGCCCGTGACCAGGTAGAAGAACCCGGTGTCCGACCAGGTCCCGGTCGTCTTGTTGTTGAGGCGGCGCCCCAGGACTTTCTGGGCGGTCCCGTTGATCGTCAGGGTCGAGTTCGCGTTCGTCACGCCGGCCCCGCTCATCGTCCCGCCCGTCCACGCCAGCGTCCCGCTCACCGTGACCGCGCTCGTCCCCGACAGGGTCCCGCTCCCCGACAGCGCCATGGAGGGCGTCGTCAGGGTTCCCTGGGTGTTGCTCATGTTGAGGGTGCCGCCGCTGATCGTCAGCGTTCCCGCGTTCGTCACGCTCCCCGTGAGGTTCGCCGTCCCGCCCGTGACCTGCGTTTCGCCGGTCACGGTGTAGCCGCCGGCGTGGTTCACCGTCGCGCCGCTGAAGATCACCTTCGTCGCGGTGACGCTCGACGTCCCCGTCAGCGTGTGGGTTCCCCCGCCGAACTCCAGCTCCGTCCCCGTCGCGTCGAAGGAGCCCGAGGAGGTCCCCCCGCCCGACAGGTCGAGCCGGCCGCTCTGCACGTCCACCGTGCCTGCGTTGTTGAAGGCGACGCTGCCCGCGATCTGGGTCGTGCCCACGCCGGGGGACTTGATGAAGGTCCCCTCGTTGTCGATGTGGGGCGAGCCTCCGTTCCAGCGGAAGATCTCGTCGTTCTGGACGGTGAAGGTCGCGCCGGCCTGGTTGTCCAGCCAGCCGCCCGTGACCAGGTAGAAGAACCCGGTGTCCGACCAGGTCCCGGTCGTCTTGTTGTTCAGGCGGCGCCCCAGGACTTTCTGGGCGGTCCCGTTGATCGTCAGCGTCGATGTTCGCGTTCGTCACGCCGGCCCCGCTCATCGTCCCGCCCGTCCACGCCAGCGCCCCGCTCACGGTGACCGCGCTCGTCCCCGACAGGGTCCCGCTCCCCGACAGCGCCAGGGAGGGCGTCGTCAGGGTTCCCTGGGTGTTGCTCATGTTGAGGGTGCCGCCGCTGATCGTCAGCGTTCCCGCGTTCGTCACGCTCCCCGTCAGGTTCGCCGTCCCGCCCGTGACCTGCGTTTCGCCGGTCACGGCGTAGCCGCCGGCGTGGTTCACCGTCGCGCCGCTGAAGATCACCTTCGTCGCGGTGACGCTCGACGTCCCCGTCAGCGTGTGGGTTCCCCCGCCGAACTCCAGCTCCGCCCCCGTCGCGTCGAAGGAGCCCGAGGAGGTCCCCCCGCCCGACAGGTCGAGCCGGCCGCTCTGCACGTCCACCGTCCCTGCGTTGTTGAAGGCGACGCTGCCCGCGAGCTGGGTCGTGCCCACGCCGGGGGACTTGATGAAGGTTCCCTCGTTGTCGATGTGGGGCGAGCCTCCGTTCCAGCGGAAGATCTCGTCGTTCTGGACGGTGAAGGTCGCGCCGGCCTGGTTGTCCAGCCAGCCGCCCGTGACCAGGTAGAAGAACCCGGTGTCCGACCAGGTCCCGGTCGCCTTGTTGTTGAGGCGGCGCCCCAGGATTTTCTGGGCGGTCCCGTTGATCGTCAGGGTCGTGTTCGCGTTCGTCACGCCGGCCCCGCTCATCGTCCCGCCGGACCACGTGAAGGGACTGTTCAGCGTCAGGTCGCCGGCGCCCGTGAGGGTGCCGCCGGCCATGGCGAACGTCCCGTTGGCGCCGAACGAGCTCGCGGCGTTGAGCGTGAGCGTGTTGGCGCTCATCGAGAAGTGTCTGGGTGCCGCTCGCCCCGCCCACCGCAAGGCTGTTGACGGTCGCCGAGGCGTTCAGCGTCACCGTGTAGGTCCCGGCGACGCTGATGACCGCGTCGTCCGTCGCGCCCGGCACCACGCCGCCCGTCCACTTCGTTGCGTCGTTCCAGTTCCCGCTCACGGCCGAGGCCCAGGAAATGACGAGAGTCGGAGCCGCGACCACGCCGGAGAATTCCGAGGTGTTTCCGTCGGCGTCGGTCGCCGTCGCCGTGACCAGGGCGCCCGAGGGGAGCGGCCGGGCCGTGGGAAAGGCCAGAGTGAAATCGAGCCGGCCGGCAGCATCCGTCGTGGCGCGCACCGCGCCGAGGAAGTGCTCGCCCTGCGGCCGGGCGGCGGGCGGCCCGACGGCGCCGGGGGCGGCGGGGTCGACCGTGTAGAAGAAGTCGATCCTGTAGGCGCTGGTGGGACGGCTCTCGAGAGTCCCGGCGATGGTCGCGCTCCAGCCGGGAACGCAGGCATCCCCGGTCGCAGCCTGCTGGCTCATCGCAGAATTCCCGCGAGACCGCCGCGAGGCGCGGCGTGTTCTGCAGCGCGTTCGGCCCGGCGTCCCGGTCGCCCGCGTCGTTGGACGACTCCCCGTCCGCCGCCAGATCGATCCCCGCCGAGGCATTGGCGGCGATGGCGTTGTCGCGGATCGTGTTCCCTTCACCCGACAGAACGGTGATGGCCGGCCCGCCGTTCTCGCGCAGGGTGTTGTCCTCGATCCGGTTGCGCCCCGGGCCGGAGATCACGATGGCTCCCCGCTCGAACCGCTGGATCGTGAGGCCGCGGACGATGCACTCGCCCGCTTCGATCCTCAGGCCCGCGGCCGCGCCAGCCGCGCTCCCGTCCAGCGCGATCATGGGCGCGCCGTCGCCGGCATCCGCCAGGCCCCCTCCGGGGAGTGCTCTGCGGGAGGCCTGGACGGCTCCCGGCTGGCTGAGCCCGTCGAGGGTCACCGTGTCGCTGATGGCGGGAAGCGCCGAGGCGGGGCGGATGACGTGCGGTCCGCGCAGGTGGATCGAGAACCGGATCGTGTCGGCGCCCGGATTCGCGTTCGCGTCGAGGATCGCCTGCCGGAGCGATCCCGGCCCCTCGTCGCGCGTGCTGTTCACCACGAAGATCGTTCCCCGCGCGGGCAGGTTCGCGGCCGGATTGGTCCCACGCGCCGGGCCAGGTCTGACCGATGGCGATCAGCACGGGAGCGACCGCCAGCGCCAGGGACATCACCAACAGGGACTTTGGAATCCGCGTTCTCGACATGAGCCCACCTCTTTCGTGGTTCCGGTCATCGTGGAATGCCGTGTTGCCGGGACTTGGGCCGGATCGGCCCCGCCTGCACGCGGAGTGGATGCCGTTACCCCGCGCGCGACTCCCGGGAGCACCCGGGCCGCCGCACGTCCCAGCATGACTGCATCTGCGATTCGCGCGCCTGCTACCTCGAACCCCTTGCCGCCCGCCCTGACCCGCCCTCCCCGGACGGGTTCAATTCAGAGCCGACGTTGGGCCTTGTATACACCAAAAGGGCGCGCCGTGAGCGCGGAATTCTCCTCGAATCGCGACAGGGAAGGGGCATCGAGTCCCGGGCAGGGAGCCCGCGAGCAGCGGGACCGACCCCGGGCTGCGGTCCGTGCGGCCGGACCAATCCGGTGAAATACGGACAGCTCTCCGCTGGCAGGCGAGGACTCGAGAGGCTGGGCGCGGCCTTTCCTGGCCTTCACGCGATGCGGAAGGGACAGGTCCCCGTGACGGGCAGGCGCGGGTTCCCGTCATCGCGGCGGAGAGCGAAAAAAAGGCCGGCGCGCCGGACCGCGAAGGTCCGGCGCCCCGGCCTGCTGGGTTGGGGGGGCGAGCCCCCCAGGGGGAGCAGGTTACTGTCCGTTACCGCACAGGCCGATCGTGTCCCCGTGAGCCAGGTGGTCGGCAAGACCATCCGGCCAGGCGACATCGATCGTCTTCTTGTTCGACAGGTTCCCCTTCGGCGCGTGGCAGATGACGATCTTCGGCATCTTCACGATCCATCCCTGCCTCGAGTAGGGTGAGTAGCCCCACCCGCCCACGACGGTCCCGTCTCCGGAGACCGTGCCCGCGGTCATCAGCAGCCAGTCGCTCGCGAGGGTCCCCTGAGAGGCCAGCAGCGCCTGGAAGTCGATCCAGCCGGTCGGAGCGGTCCAGAGAAGCGGGGTGGAGGCGCCCCAGTCGAACGGATCGGCCCGCCCGACGAGGACCGCGCCGTTGTCGCTGAGGTCGAAGGCGTGGGTCGTGAGGCCGAAGCCGGGCTGGAAGTCGCCGATCGGCTCGGCGAGGCCGGTGGCCGGGTTGAGCTTCCAGGCGGTCGAGTCGCAGTAGTGGTAGACATCGCCGGTGCCGGGATCCTCGTAGGTGCGGGGGATGTAGCTGTAGTCCCCGATGATGATCGACCCGTCGGGGTTGACGGCCCCCGCCTCGCCGACCGTGTCGAGGAGACATCCCTCCCAGTCGCAGCAGAGCGCGGGAGCCTGGTGAACGATCGACTCCTGGCCGTTGCGCCAGATGGCGCCGCGCCAGTCCCCGCCGTCGCCCCTGTCCCACCCGACGACCGTCGAGGCGTTCGCGGAGATCCTGTTGGCCCGGCTTCCGCCCATCTCGGGCGAGCCCAGGTAGCCGAGGCTGGTCATGCCGGTGTGGCTCGTCCACTGGAAGGCGGTGACGTTGTTGCAGTCGAGCCAATCGAGCCCGACGACGGTCCTGTTGTTCGACACGCCCCACGCGCTCGAGAGATTCCAGTCGCAGGGAGAACTGCCCGGTATGCTCCCCAGGCTCGCCCAGTCCTGGCCGCCGAGCCACATCCCGGCGACCACGTTGTTGTCCGCGTCGGCGATGCTCGCGACGATCGTCCGGCCGTCGTGCGAGATGCCCGCCTGCGGAGAGCGCCAGTCGCCGCCGATGATGTCGAGCGTGGAGGGAGTCCAGCGGAACAGGCCGATGTCGCTGAAGCCGACCGCGACCTGGCCGTCACCGGAGAGCTCGGCGATGCTCGAGTTGGGCAGTTCGATCGGGAGGAGCTCCGGGGCCCCCTTGACCTTGTTGAAGGTGATGTCGGCGACGGCGGCCGTGCCGGGGGCGAGGGGAATCGCCTGCGACGCGCAGCGGTCGTCGGTCACGCCGTCTCCGGACTCGGAGGCGCCGTTCCAGTATTCCTCGGGGCCCGGCAGGAGCGTGGGGTACGGCGTGGAGAACGCGCCCGCCAGGAGGCCATCCAGGTAGACGACGTAGGAGGCGCCCGGGGTCAGGCCGTGAAACGCGTAGCTCCCGTCGGCGCCGGCCATCCCCTGCGTGAAATCGCCGGAGATCGCCGAGATCGCGTCCATCCATGGGTTCGCAACGTTGCGGGCGATGACGTTGGCGCCGGTGAACTGCGTCCTCTGCGGGGTGTTGGCGCGCTGCGGAACGTAGACCGTGCCGCTGATGGACGGGAAGGCGCGCCGGCCAGCCGGCGGCGGGGTAGATGTCCGACAGCGCGGACCTGTCGTCGGTGACGTCCACCGTGGATTCGGCCACGCCGGTCCAGGGGAGGTAGGTGTAGGGATACATCGTTTCGATCTCGTCGCTCGACGGGTAGCCGCCGTAGGGCGTCTCGCAGCCGGCGGGGCCGGGCCACGGCTCGTAATAGAGAACGATCTGGCCGTTGGTCTGGCTGTGGGCCAGGTTCACGGCGTGCCCGAACTCGTGGGTCACGACGCCGGCGTACATGGCCGCGGCGTTCTCCGGGCTCACGTCGTCCGCCGGCACCGTGGCGCCGTTGAAGATCTCGGTGACCTCGAGGAGGTCCGGGCTGGTGCCGCTGACGTACTCGAGGATCGTGACGCCGAGAACGCCCGAGTAGGGCCCGAAGATCTCATCGAAGATCGATCCGTCCGCGTCGTAGACGATCTGGACGCCGCCGCCGTTCCACGGGCCGAGGACGAGGCCGACGTTCGAGGCGTCGATGTCCGGCAGCCCGATCGAGGGGAAATTCCCGGCGATCGCGCCCGTGAACGACGAGGTCGGGACCGCGTTCCACTGGTCGATCGAGAACTGCACCATCGCGGTGGCCTGGGCGTTGGTGAGCTGGCCGAGGTCGCCGAGGTCGGTGTACACCGGCGCGTAGGCGCCGGACCAGGAGTAGGGAGTCCTCGTGGCGGGGTCGAAAAGGGCGAGGGGCCCGCCCGCGAAGGCGGACGCGCAGCCAAGGGCCGCCACGGCGGCGAACAGGGCGAGGTTCCTGAAGGTCATCCGGTGTCTCATTGAGCCAGCCCTCCTTCCGTGCTGACGCGGGCAGGCGTCGCGCTGATGGGCCTGGGAGCGTTCGGCGGGGTCTTCGTCTTCGGACCGTCCCACCATTTCTGGCTGACGGCGCGGCGAACGAAGCCGAGGAACGTGTCGGCGTTGACCGCTCCCTGCTGCGTCGCGACCATGGACTTCTCCTTGTCGTTGAGGCGCGCCTTCCCCAGGTCCGCGCCCAGGAAGAGGCCGGCGTTGTTCGCGCCGTTCTGCATGTTCCCGCCGCGGAGCGCGAACCGCCCCTGCTCGAGGCCGACGGTCGTGCGGAATCCGATCGTCGAAGTGCGCGACAGGAACAGGACCACCTGGTCCCCCTTCGCGTAACGCGGCATCCCGGCGACGAGGCCGAGGAACTGGCGGCCGTCCACCGCCGGCTGGGCCGTCTGCAGGCCGAACTGGCGGAAGGTGAGCGTTTCGCCGGCGTTGCCGCGGATCGATTCGGCGACCTTCAGCTGGATCTGCGTGTAGGGCAAACCGCTCCGGTCGATCCCCTGGTCCACCGCCGTGACCGTCCCGGTGACGATCTGCTCGGAGTACCGGACCATGTCGGCCACGTTGAACCGCTTGGTGTTCAGGGCGAGGCTCGGCGGCGCGGCGAGCCAGACCCCGCCCAGCGCCAGCAGCGCCGCGGCGATGGTTGCGCGTCGGAATCTCATGAGTTCCTCCTTCTCTCGATGGTGAGCACCTCGGCGAGAACCCCGCCACCGACGCGATGGCGCTGGCCTGCTCTCCGGGTCAATCGATCCCCTGGTTCAGCCCTGCGCGGGCTCATTCCCCGATCTCCCGCTTCGGGTCCTGCCTTGCGGCCGCCACTGCCGTGGCCGCCACGCTTCTTCCCGGGCGGCTGAGGCGCGCCCGCCACAGCGTCCCGACCACGAGGAAGAACTCCCGCGTGATCTCCGCTTTCGACAGGCAGCCGTCGGCCCCCGCCGCCTTCGCCTCCATGCGGGCCGCCGCGCTGTCGTGGAAGGACATCAGGATGACGAGCGGGGCGCCGGCGCGCGACTTGATCCTGCGCATGGCGTCGAGACCGTTCAGGTCCGGCAGCGTCATGTCCATCAGGACCATGTCCGGGGCCAGGCGGCCGATCCGGTCGAACGCCTCGCTCGCGGAATGGGCCACGCCGACCACCTCGAAGCCGGGACATTCGGAGATCCAGGCTGAGAGCCCGTCCAGGAAGTCGTCGTTCCCGTCGACCAGAAGCAACCGGGCGTTGAGCGCCATGAACCCCCCCGACCTGACGGCATACCCGTTCCGCGCCCGCCAGCCCGCGGCTGGCTGACCGGCTCGAGGTCGCCGTGAGTATTCGCTGTTCGGGGGATCGGGGCCATCGGGGAGTCCCTGACAAAGTGGAGAAATACCCCTGCCAAGCGAAAAAAACCTTTCCGCGGGGCTGGAGAGGTCCGTCCGGGGGGGCCGTGGGGCGAGGAGCGCGGTCCGGGTGGTGCGCTACTCGTCGGGGGAGATGAGGCCGGAGCGGATGGCGAAGCGGACCAGCCCCGGGACGTCGTGGATGCCGAGCCGCTCCATGATCCGCATGCGGTGGGTTTCCACGGTCTTGACGCTCAGGTCGAGGACCTGGGCGATCTCCTTGGTGGACTTCCCCTCGGCGATCAGCTGCAGGATCTCCCGTTGCCGGTCGGTCAGCCCTTCCAGGGGCTCGGCCTCGCGCTGGCCCTCCCGCAGGAAGCCATCCACGATCGTCTGGGAGATGCGGGGTGTGAGGTACTTCTCGCCGCGCATCACCGACTGCACGGCGAGCGGCAGCTCGGCGACGGCCGCGCCCTTGAGGAGGTAGCCCGCGACGCCCGCGCGCATCGCCTGGCGCACGTAGGTCGGGTCCGCGTGCATCGAGAGAATGATGACCTTCGTGCGGGGCGACTCCTGCGCGGTGCGCCGCGCCACCTCGAGCCCGCTCAGGCCCGGCATGCCGATGTCGAGCAGGGCGACGTCGGGACCGTGCCTGATGATCAGCTCGAGGGCCTCGCGCCCGTCCCCCGATTCGGCGACGATCTCGATGCCGCCGACCGACTCGAGCAGCGCGCGGATCCCCGCGCGCACGAGCGTGTGATCGTCCGCGAGAAGCACCCTGCACACGACTCACCCGCCCGCCTCCAGGGGTAGACTCGCCCGAACGCGCGTCCCCCGGCCGGGCGCGGACTCGATCTCGAACTCACCGTCCAGCATGCGCACCCTTTCCTGCATTCCCAGGAGCCCCAGGACCTTGCCCGTGGCGGCCGTCTCCATGCTACTCCTCGCGTCGAACCCCCTTCCATCGTCCTCGACGGAGATCTCCAGGCGCCCGCCCCTGCGCTCGATGGTCACGACGGCGCGGCTCGCGTCCGCATGCCGGAGCGCGTTCGTCACCGCCTCCTGCGCCACCCGGAACGCGACGATCTCGACCTCGGGAGGAAGCCCCTCCACGAGCCCGTCCCCGCGGACCTCGATGGCCACGCCCGATCGCTCGGCCTGGGTCTCGAAGTACCCGCGCAGCGCCGTCACGAGCCCCATGTCGTCCAGGAGCGGCGGGCGCAGGTCGAGGGAGAGATCGCGGATCCGCTGCACCATCCTGTCCACGATCTCCACGGTGTCGGCGATCCTGCGGGCGTTCCTCTCCGGGTCCGAGGAGTCCTTGAGAAGCTGCAGGTTGATGACGACGGCGGTCAGGGTCGGCCCCAGCTCGTCGTGCAGTTCCCGGGCGATGCTCTTTCGCTCCTCCTCCTTGGCGAGCTCGAGGCGCCTGGCGAGCAGCCGCAGCCGGTCGTAGGCGCGGTTGAGGTCCTCGCGCGCGCGCTCCCTCTGCTCGTGCAGCTCGAGCAGGTCGCGGTTCCGTTTCGTGAGAGCCGCCGTCCGGACCCGGTGGATGAGGACCGCCGTCCCGGCGATCCCGAGCGCGACGCAGACGCGGAACCAGGCCGTCATCCAGAACGGCGGCACGACCGTGATCGTCAGAGGCCGCGCTGTCGCGCTCCACACGCCCTGGTAGTTGCGGCCCCTGGCCGAGAACTCGTACGTCCCGGGCGCCAGGTCCGTGAACGTGATCGCGCGGCGCGCCCCCAGGTCCACCCAGTCGGCGCGGCTCCCGCCCAGCCGGTAGGCGTAGGCGTGCTTCTGCTCGGCGCTGTAGTCGAGGACCGCGAGCTCGAGCGAGAGCCATTCACCGTAGGGGACCTCGAGCCGCTCCAGGCGCCAGGCCGGCTGCGCGCCCCTCAGCTCGGCCGCTGCTCCGCGGACCGAGGTGATGACGGTGGGGGAGGGGGCGCTGCGGGGAAAGGGGGTCCCTGCGGAGATCGCCGCCAGCCACTTCACCGTGCCGAAGTAGAGGGTCGAGCCGCTCCTGACAGCGGAGCCGGGCTCGAACTCGGCCGACGGGAGGCCGTCCGACACCGTGAAATTCGAGAAAGCCCCCGTCGCCGGATCGAACCGCGAGAGGCCGCGTTTCGTGCTGAGCCACAGCGTGCCGTCATCGTCCTCGAGGATCGCCATCACGTTGTTGTCGGCCAGCCCCTCGGCTGTCGTGAAGCGCGCGAAGCGCTCGCCCTGCCCGCCAGGCGCCTCCTCCACACGGTTGAGCCCGCCCCCCGCCGTCCCGATCCAGAGGCGCCCCTTCGAATCCTCGAAGATCGAGGTCACGGTGTGGTGACTGAGGCTGTCGCTTCGTCCCGGGACCGGCTGGTAGCGGATCGCCCGCTTCGTGAGCGGATCGAACGCGTTGAGCCCGCCGGAGCGGGTCCCGACCCAGAGCGTCCCGCGGCGATCCTCGAGGAGCGCCGTGATGTAGTCGTCGCTCAGGGTCGAGGCCTCGTTCCCCCGCGGGCGGAACCGCTCGAGGACCCGGCCCTCCGCGTCGAGCCTCTGAAGGCCCCCCTCGCCGGTGCCGACCCACAAGCGCCCCTCCCGGTCCTCGAGGAAACTCTTGACGTACCCGGGCCCCAGACTCGTTTCGACGTGGGGGTCGTGCCTGAGCATCCGGGTCCTGCCTGTTTCCGGATCGAGGCGCACGAGCCCTCGTGGGGTCCCCGCCCAGATGGATCCATCCCGGGTCTCGCTGATGCCGAGGACGACGCTCCCGCCATCGAGGGGATAGCTCCTCCAGGACCTGGCGGCCGGGTCGAACCTCAGCAGGTCCCCCCCTCCGGTTCCGATCCAGAGCCCGCCCCGCCGGTCGCCGCCGAGGCTGCTCACGTCGAGGTCCGCCAGCCCGGCGGGAGGCGAAACCCCGGCCGCCGCGGCCGCTTCCGCGAAGAGCAGGGCCGATCGCCGCAGCCGGGTGAGACCTCCGCCCCAGGTGCCGATCCAGAGCGTTCCGCTGGCGTCGGTCAGGAGGGAGATCACCTTGTCGTCGCCCAGGCCGGCGCCCCCCTGGGCGCCGCTCCGGAAGGCCCGGAACCGGCCGGTCGCGGTGTCGCACTCGTTCAGGCCGCCCCCGTAGGTGCCGACCCATAGCTTCCCGGGCAGCCCCGCCGCGAGCGACGACACGAGCGGGTGACTCAGGCTGGCGGGATCCCCGGCATCGTGGCGGAAGTGACGGAACCGGCCCGTGTCCGGATCCAGGCGGTCGAGGCCCGAATTGGTTCCCACCCACAGGCCGCCCGATTCGTCCTCCAGCAGCGCATAGACGCTGTCGTCTCCGAGCGAAGCCGGGTCGGCCTCACTGTGCCGGTGGACCGTGAAGGCGCCCGCCCCCCGTTCGAGAACGGCAAGGCCCCCGCCGACCGTGCCGACCCAGAGCCGTCCCGAGCGATCCAGCAGCAGGCAGGTGACGTAGTCGCTTCCGATGGCCCCGTGCCGGGCCGGCTCGGCCAGGAACCTCTGGAATCTCCCGCTCGCCGGATCGAACCGGTTGAGCCCCCGCTGGGTTCCTACCCACAGGCTTCCGTCCCGGTCCTCGACGATTGCGTAGACGCTGTCGTAGCTCAGCGAGGAAGGATCGTCGGCGTTGTACCGGAAGTGCTGGAAGGAGCGGGTCGCGAGGTCGAGACGGTTGAGGCCGCCGGTGTTCGTGCCGGCCCAGAGGTTGCCGCGCCGGTCTTCGAAGAGGGTTCGGATGGCGTTGTCGGAGATCGACGAGGGGTCCGCCGCATCGTGCTCGAAGAGGGTGAACGCATAGCCATCGTACATCGTGAGGCCTTCGCGCGAGCCGAGCCAGATCAGCCCGCTCCGGTCCTCGTAGATGGTCGTGACGATCGCCGGGAGGGGGCTCGCTTCGGCCCCCACGCGCTCGAAGTGAGGATCGTCCGCGAGGGAGGCGCGCAGGCCGCCCGCGAGAAGGGCCAGGAGAAGGAGCGCCGTGCCGGCGGAGCGCCGCGGGGCGCTCCGCCGCGGCCGGGGCGGAGCGGGGGCGGAGCGGCCGCGGCGCCGTGCCGTCGTGCGCCGACCGCAGTTCCTGTCAGCCTTCGTGCCGGTTCGCGGGCCCACGATCCCAGCCTATTCTCCCGCCTCGAACGAAGTCAACGCGGGCGGGACCGGGTCGGGGAACTCAGTTCGGGCACGGCCCCGGCGCCCATCATTGGATGATCTGGCCACCGCAGGAATCGCACCGGCCCGGGGTGGACGGACGGGCCAGAGCGACATCATATCAGCGGGTCAGCCGGCCAGCGGGCAACTCCGTGCCGGGGCGATCCCGGCCGATGTCAGGGGTGCTTCCGGCATCCGCGGCCGAGCCATCAGGAGTCCCCTCCGCCCCGCAGTCGGGGCGATGGTTCAGGGAGCAACGGAGTAGGATTGTCGGCCGGAGGTGATGACGTGAACCGGTTGCCCCCGGCGCTCGCACTTGCCGGCCCCCTGGTCCTTCTCGCGGCCGGCCTCGGTGCGCCCGGGCTCGCCCGGGGAGAGGAGGATGCCAGGCCCCCCTCTTCGATCCTGCTCGTGACGATCGACACGCTGCGGGCCGACCGGCTGGCCGCGGCGGGGCCGGGGGAGGGGGCGCGAGGGGAGACCATGCCGCGGCTTGCGGAGCTCGCGCGCCGGGGAGTGCTCTTCCGCCACGCCATCAGCCAGACGCCGCTCACGGTGCCGTCGCACGTCACGATCCTGACGGGGCTCGATCCCCGGCACCACGGCGTGAGGGACAACAACGGGTACGCGCTCGCGCCGGGGACCCCCACGCTCGCGACCATTCTTTCCGCGCGGGGTTTCCGGTGCGCCGCTTTCATCGGCGGCGCCCCCCTGGCGCGCCGGGCGGACATCGCGCGCGGGTTCGAGGCCTACGACGACCGGATGACCCGCGCCTCGGGCGGCGGTCCCGGGCCGCTGAGCGAGCGGCGGGCCGGGGAGGTGGTCGGCGCCGCGCTTTCCTGGATGGGCCGGCTGGAGCCGAAGGCGCGCTTCTTCGCGTGGGTCCACCTGTACGACCCGCACGATCCCTACGAGGCGCCGGCCGCAGCGCGCAAGCCGGGCGACACCCCGTACGACGCCGAGGTCCGCTACGCCGATGCCGCGCTCGGCCTCCTCGTGGACGGCCTGAAGGCCGCCGGCCGTCTGCCGGGAACCCTCATCGTCGTGGTCGGGGATCATGGCGAGATGCTGGGCGAGCACGGCGAGGCGACCCACGGGATCTTCCTCTACCAGGGAGCCCTCGCGGTCCCGCTCGTGGTCGCGCTGCCGGGAGAGACGCGGGGGAGCGCCACCGATCGCGCGACGCCGCTGTCCGACCTGCTGCCGACGACGCTCGAGCTGCTCGGCATTCCCGCCGCGGGGAAGCTCGACGGCGTCTCGGCGGCGCAGGAGCTCCGCGCCCCGGCCGCGAAAGCCGCCGCTGCGGGCTCCGCGCGGACCTTCTACATCGAGACCATCCACACGCGCAGGCGCTACGGCTGGGCGCCGCTCGACGGCCTGGTCGAATGGCCGAAGAAGTTCATCGGCGCGCCCGCGCCCGAGCTCTATGACCTCGGGACCGATCCCGGCGAGTCGAAGAACCTCGTGAAAGGGGCGGGCGCGGGGCCCTGGCGCGCGCGGCTCGACCGGATGCGCGGCCCGGGCGCGCCCGCGAAGGCGGAGCCGCTCGACGAGGAGCGGCTCGAGGCCCTGCGCAGCCTCGGCTACCTGGGACCCGTCACGGGGACGAGCGGACGCGATGCGCTCCTCGACCGCCCGCGGCGCGACCCGAAGCAGGGCGTCGCCATTCTCCCGATGCTGCAGGCGGGCCTCGCCCGCCTCGACGCCGGGGATGGACGGGGCGCGGCGAAGGCGCTCGAGCAGGCCCTCGCCATCGAGCCGGACAGCGTGCTGGCCCTCCACAACCGGGGGATCGCGGCGCTGATGCTCGGCGATCCTGCGGACGCGGCGAAGTGGTTCGGCAAGGCGGCCGCGAGTGATCCGTGGTCGGACAACGTGCAGTGCGATCTCGGGTCGGCCCTCGCGCGCCTGGGGAAGACGCGCGAAGCGGAGGCGGCCTACCGGCGCGCCCTCGAGCTCAGCCCCGACCTCGTGACGGCGCGCTTCAACCTGGCGGTCCTGATGCTGAACGCGGGCCGCCGGGACGAGGCGAGGGTGGAGCTGCAGAAGGTCCGGGCGGCCAATCCGGATTTCCCGCACCTGGCCGAGGCGCTCAAGGAGCTCGAAGGAAGCAGCGGAGCGCCGGCGCCGCGCTGATGCCGTTGCACCGGCTCCTCACCGCCATGGAACGGGTCGTGGCCCGACCCCTGCGCAGGGCTGCTCTCGATGCGACCCATCCCGGGCATCGATCGGAGAATCCGGGGGGATCGCGCGCTGGTGGCGGAGGGGTCAGTGCGTCGCGCAGCTGAGGCAGGGGTCGAAGAGCCGGATGCACCGGCCGATCAGGCGCTCCCCCGCGGGCGAGAGACCGTTCCCCTCGACGTGTCTCTGTGCGAGATCATGGATCAACAGGTTGATGAAGGCGTTGTTGAACTGCGTGGCAACCAGCAGACGCAGGCGCTCGATCCGCCCCCGGTTGACCAGGTAGCTGTGGACCAGGATGCCGCGGGGAGCCTCGAGGACGCCGAGGCCCTGCCCGCTTCCCTCGAGATTGCCCTCAGCAGCAGTGGTGCCGACGGAGTCGAAATCCATTCCTTCGAGACAGCCGAGGATCTTCTTCGCTGCGCAGAGAATCTCCGCCAGCCGGCAGAGGTCGAACTGCTCGAGGGCGAGCTCGCCCTGCGTCCCCGCTCGTGTGCTCAGCTCGAGACCAGCGACCTCCGGGTCCGCTGAGGTGCCCTTCCTGAGAAGGCTTCGTGACAGTGGCCCGACCAACATGATCCCCGCCGGGAACCCGAGGCCGGCCAGGTAGGGGAACTTGGTGGCGGTCCAATCGGCGCGCAGCTCGGAGATGTTCTCCTCGAACTCGTCCGGGCTCGAAGGTGAGCGAGCGCGTCCCGTCGCGGTCGAGGACCGAGAACGATTCCTCCCCGGCCCGATCCTCGTACACGACGAAGTTCACCCGCTGATCGGGGGGCAGGGTGATGGTCTCGGCCGATGACCCCCGCCCGGGGAGTTCCGCGATCAGGCGCAGGGAGCGATCCCGGATGTCAGCCGCGGTCCGCCGGACCTCCTCGAGGTCCGTCTTTCGAAGGCGGGATGAGGAACCGCCCGATCCCCAGCGACACCGGGTGCTGGGCCCTGCTTGCCGAGCAGCCCTACGATCCTCTGGCCTGCGTTGCGCAGCGCAAATGCCTCGCCCACGAGGTCGGGCCGCGTGCGCGCCAGCTCGAAGACCCCGCCGGGCGTGCTGACGGAATCGGGCATCGAGAGGAAGAAGTAGGCGAGCGAGTGACTGCTGATCCACTCCCCGAGGACGATGATGTCCCGAAGAGCCCTGAGCCCTGGCGTCGCCACGATTCCCAGGGCTTTTTCAATCGCCTTGATGCTGGCCACCTGGTGCGAAACGCTGCACAGGCCGCACACGCGAGAGATCATGGCCGGCGCCTGCTCGACCGTGCGCCCCTGCATGATCTTCTCGAAGCCCCTGAAGTCGGGGACCATGAAGCGCGCGGTCTTCACGCGGCCGTCCTCGACCTCGATCTGGATGTTGGCGTTCCCTTCGATCCGGGTCGCCTTGCGGAGGATGATCCTGGCGCTCAGCGGACCCTCGTCCCTGCGCCGGGCGGGCGCTGGTCGATGCTCAGGGCGCTGAGATCGCCGCTGCGCGCTCTCCTGAGAGCGGGTCTGATCTTCTCGACATCCAGGCGGCAGAATCGAACCAGGGAGTCGAGGGAAACTCCTTCGAGGGACTCGCCCTCGGCCATCTTCCGCAGCGACGCATCGCTGGCCCCGCGGCAGCCCCAGCAGGGGAGTCCTCCCGTGGGGCAGGGAGCGCCGCAGCCTCCGCGCGTGGCGAATCCGAGGCAGAGCACGCCCCGCGAAGCCATGCATGCATCCGGCTGAAGGGCCGGACCGGGAAACCCCATGAACCGTTCGACGGGATCCTTGCAGGGGGTCGCGGGCACACTCCGAGCAGACCGACTTTCGCTCGTATCCGGCCGCAGGCCCGTCCGCGGCTTCGCCCTGCAGCTCGCCGACCGCGCGGGCCAGCTGCCCGAGGGGAGGCGGGCAGCCCGGGATGAACCCGTCGATCCTCACCCAATCTCCCACGCCCCCGGCCCTGCGCAGCAGGGCCATCCGATCGATGGACGAAGTTGCTCCCCCGGAAGCGCCGGAGTCCGACAGGTAGTGGCCGAAGAGGTCATGCGTCCGGCCGAATGACTCGGCGACCAGGTCCTCGATCTCGAAGCGGTTTCCCAGCGAGGCAATGCCACCGTTCGACGCGCAGGTTCCCCACCCGATCAGGTAGCGGCTCTTCGCGCGGACCTCTTCGAGCATCACCAGGTCCGCTCTCCCGCGAACGGCTCCATCGACGATCGTCACGTCGACGCTGGGGAAGCGCGCCTGGTCCATCAGCATCGGGCAATAGACGACATCGATCTTCGAGAGGAGGCTACCGCAGCTTTTTCGCGATCTTCCAGAAGCGCCGCCGTGCACCCCCCGCAGGAGGTGAGGGAGACGAACGCCGTCCTGAGCGGCCTGCCTGCCGCCGTGAGCGCGGGCCACGGTCTCCGGGCCGGCCTTGGGCGCCCGGCGGCGGGGTGCTCGCCGAGCATGGTCCTCAGCCGGTAGACGAGGACCTGGGCCACGTGAAGGGCAAGCTCCAGGTTCGAGGCGGATCCGCTCCAGGAACTCATCCCGGCGGATGGGGAGAAGCCTGGAAGGGACGAGCGCGATGACGGTCGCCGAACGGGGGCGACCCGTGACGAGCGACATCTCCCCCGCGATGTTCCGGCACCCGAGGCGGGCGAGGGTGCGCGATTCCCCCTCGTGTTCCTGGACCACCTCGAGCAGGCCCTCGGCGATCAGGTACATGCAGTCCTGGGCCTCGCCCTGGCGGAACACGGTCTCGCCAGGTGAGTACGGTCAGCAGCTGGCTGCGTGAGAAATCGAAGGGGATGATCGCCGCGGATGGGATTTCCGCGGGCGTGGCCGCTTCGATGCCGTGGGCGTGCCGGCTCCTCTCGATCCGCAGGCACAGGGTCCGCAGCAGGTGGAGCGCCACGGCGGGGTCCCGTTGCGCCCGCGCCCGGAAGGAGCGGCGGGTGATCGGAAGGAGGCGCGCGTCGCGGATCGCGGTGATCGTCGCAGAGCGGCGTTCGATCGTCGAGGAGGGCCATCTCCCCGAAGAAATCGCCCCGCTCCAGGAGGGCCAGGACGACTTTCCTGCCCGCTTCCTCGCGGCTGACCTCGACGGCTCCCGATTGGATGATGAAGAGGGCGTCCCCCTGATCCCCCTCCCGGAAGACCACCTCCCCCTTGCGGAAGAGACTCCCAAAAAGGTCCTCGCCCTCGTGTCCCCCTTGCGGGCATCCGGTTCTTGCCTCCTGCCGGAGACGGGCGCGCATCCTGGGGGAATGGAGCGTCGCGGTCTCTTCGGTGCAATCCTACGCCCGGGAATCGGGGGGATCAAACCGGCACGACCGTGGCCACCCGGGGTTGCCGGTCACCCCGGTCGGACCCTTGCCAACGGCTGCACGGCGACGTAGGCTCCGGTATCACCGCTCGCGCGAACGAGCGCGCCGCGCCCGGCCCAAGGGAGTGACCTCCATGCGCCCGATTCGGAGTTTTCACGTCCGCCCAGCGCTTCCGGAGAGGCTCGGCGCCCTGGTCGAGCTCGCCTACAACCTGCGCTGGTCCTGGGACCACGAAACGATCAGCCTCTTCCGCCGGCTCGACCGGGACCTCTGGGAGGAGAGCGGGCACAACCCGGTGCTCATGCTCGGGAGCATTCCCCAGGAGAGGCTCCAGGAAGCCGCCCAGGACGAGGCGCTTCCTCGCGCACCTCGATCGCGTCGCGGGGGACCTCCGGGAATACGTGGCCGGCGCGGGAACCTGGCATCGAAGAAGTTCGGACCGTGCGAAGAACCGGTGGCGGCCTACTTCTCCATGGAGTTCGGCCTCACCGAGAGCCTCCCGATCTACTCCGGTGGTCTCGGCATCCTGGCGGGGGACCACCTGAAGTCGGCGAGCGAGCTGGGCATCCCGCTCGTCGGCGTCGGCCTGCTCTATCAGAAGGGGTACTTCCGCCAGTACCTGACCGCGGAGGGATGGCAGCAGGAGCGCTATCCCGCTCAACGACTTCTCGGTGATGCCGGTGCGGCCCTTCACGATGCGGACGGGTCGGCCTGTGCGCGATCGTCGCTGGACCTCGGCCGGCCGGTCCGTCGTGCTCAGGCCGTGGCGGGCTCAGGTTGGAAGGGTCACGCTGCTGCTCCTGGATTCGAACATCCCGGAGAATCCGCCGGAGCTGCAGGACATCACGGACGAGCTGTACGGAGGCGACGGGGAGCTGCGGATCCAGCAGGAGATCGTCCTCGGGATCGGCGGCGTCCGGGCCCTCGATGACGCTCGGCCTGAGACCGCGGGTCTTCCACATGAACGAGGGACACTGCGCCTTCCTGGGCCTGGAGCGGGCCCGGGTCCTGATGAAGCGAGCACAGGCTGACGCTTCCACGAGGCCCTGGAGGTGGTCGCGGCGAGCGGGCTGTTCACCACACACACGCCGGTGCCCGCGGGGATCGACTCAGTTCGCAGCCGGAGCTCATGGACCGTTACTTCGCCTCGACTGCGCCAGGAGCTCGGGCTCGCCCGGGATCAGTTCATGGACCTGCGGCCGCGATCCACCCGGGCGAGGCCGGCGGAGCCCTTCAACATGGCGGTCCTCGCCATCCGGACCGCGGGCTTCGTCAACGGCGTCAGCCGCCTGCACGGCCAGGTATCCCGCGCCATGTGGCAGGACGTGTGGCCCGGGGTTCCCGCCGGACGAGATCCCCATCGGCCACGTCACCAACGGCGTCCACCCGCAATCCTGGATCTCGGACGATATGCGGAATGCTCTATGACCGGTACCTGGGCCCGCGCTGGGCCGAGGAGCCCGGGCGACACGACGCGTCTGGGCGCGCGTGCGAGCAGATTCCGGGCGAGGAGCTCTGGCGCACGCACGAGCGAAGGCGGGAGCGGCTGGTCGCCTTCGCGCGGCGGCGGCTGGCGAGCCAGCTCCGCGGCGCGCGGCGCCAGCCATCGCGGAGCTCGCGCAGGCCGAGGAGGTGCTCGACCCCGAGGCGTTCACGCATCGGCTTCGCCCGGCGCTTCGCCACCTACAAGCGCGGCACGCCTGCTCCTTCGCGACCCGGAGCGGTTGGAGCGGATCCTCAACGATCCCGAGACGACCGGTGCAGATCCTCTTCGCCGGCAAGGCGCACCCCAAGGACGAGCCGGGCAAGGCTCTGATCAGCGCAGATCGTCCAGTTCGCCCGCCAGCCCGAGTTCCGGCGGCGGATCGTCTTCCTCGAGGACTACGACCAGGTGGTGGCCCGCTATCTCGTGCAGGGCGTCGACGTCTGGCTCAACACGCCGCGCCGCCCGCATGGAGGCCAGCGGGACCAGCGGCATGAAGGCGCTCGTTCAACGGCGCGCTCAACCTGAGCATCCTCGACGGCTGGTGGGACGAGGCCTTTTCCGACCGGACCGGCTGGGCGATCGGGAAGGGAGAGGATTACCAGGACCTTGAATACCAGGACCGCGTCGAGGCGGGCGCGCTCTATGACCTGCTCGAGATCAGAAGTCGTTCCACTCTTCTACAGGCGGGGCCCCGACCGCCTTCCGCGCGGGTGGATCGCGCCTCATGAAGAGCGCGATGAGCGGGCTGTGCCCGGTCTTCAACACCAACCGGATGGTCCACCAGTACCACGTTGAAGGGTACGCGCCGGCGCTCGGACGGCGCGCGCGGCTCGAGGAGGATGAATACCGTCGAGCCCGCGAGCTGGCCCGCTGGAAGGAGAGGGTGAGGTCGAGCTGGAGCCGGGTCCACATCGTCCGAGTGGTGGTCGACCTTCCGGAGGAAACGAGCGTGGGCAAGGAGTTCGGCGTCAAGGCCTGGGTCCAGGCGGGTGGCCTTTCCGCCGGGGAGCTTGCCGTGCAGGTCTACATGGGAAGGCTCCTCGAGGGTCGCGAGATCGGCGATCCGCAGATCGTCCCCATGGCGCACGCAGGAGCCGCGAGCAGCGAGGGCCTCCTCTACGAGGCGACGATCCCCTGCAGGATGAGCGGCAGCCAGGGCCTGACTGTGCGGGCGCTGCCCTGCCACGCCGACCTCGGGAATCCGCACGAGACCGGCCTGATCGTCTGGGCGGTCTGAGCGCGTCCGCGGCCGGCCTGCCGCCCCTCATGGCCCGCCCCTGATCAGCCGCGGACGCGCAGCAGCGCGCAGCGCAAGGCCGGATCCGCCGGACGGGATGGAGAGGGGAGCATGAACTGATGTGCCCCTGATCAGCCGCGGACGCGCAGCGTCCGGCGGCTGCATCGGGGCCGGGAACCGCCCCGCCATTTGCTCGTTAGTAGCCGACCTGCTTGTCGACGACGTTGCGGAGCTTCTTGAGCTTTCCCTTGAGGAACAGCTCGAGGTTCTCCATGAAGAGCTCGTTCGCGCGGACCATGTGCTCGGGGTAGGTTCCCGCGACGTGGGGCGTGATGAGAAGCCCCGGCACCCGCCACAGCACGCTGTTCCTCGGGAGGGGCTCGCGCTGGAAGACGTCGAGCGCCGCGCCCGCGATCCAGCCCTCGCGCAGGGCGCGGATCAACGCGGCCTCGTCCACCTGCTCGCCGCGCCCGGCGTTGACGAGGTAGGCGGTCTTCTTCATCCGCTTCAGCTCCTTCGAGCCGATGAGGCCGCGCGTCTCGGGGGTGAGCGGAGCGCAGATGACGACGAAGTCCGACTCGGCGAGGAGCTCCGGGTGCCCGTCGGGCGCCACGAGGCGGTCGATCCCCTTGGGGGCCTTGCCCGCCGCTCCGCCTGCTCGCGATCACCTTCATGCCGAAGGCGCGCGCGCGCCTGGCGACCTCGATCCCCACGCCTCCGAGCCCGATGATCCCGATGGTCCGGCCGCTCAGGGCGAAGGGCGGGGGCGCGGAGCTCCAGACCGCGTCCTGTCCCCACCGCTGCTGGGCCTGGAGCCGGACGCTCTCCGGCACGCGGCGGGCGATCGCGAGCATCATCGCGAACAGGTGATCGGCCATGGCGTCGCCGGCGATCCCCTTGCTGTTCGTCAGGATGATGTCGCTGTGCCGCAGGGGCAGGTTCATGAAGTGGTCCACGCCGGCGGCCGGCGTGTGGATCCACTTCACGCGCCTGGCGAGGGAGGCCAGCTCGCGCGGCAGGTGCCACGTATAGAGGATGTCGGCCTGCGGGAGCGCGGCGCGCAGCGAGGCGGCGTCCCTGGCCTTGAGCACCCGCAGCCGGGGGAACCTCGCGGCGATCGCCTCCTCGGTCCCCTCCGGAAGGTTCCAGATCTTCCGCTGCGAATCGACGTTCAGGAGCAGCACCATCGAATCGTCCCGTTCGCTCGCGGCCATCGTCGTCGCCTCTTTTTCTGAGAAGGGTCGGCAATGTACCACGCGCGCGCGCGGCGGGCCAAGGAGGGGCGCGGAGTGCTAGAATAACGCGGCAGGTGCGGGGGTTTCCCCGGCGCGCATGCAGCCGCCGACGCGCCTTCGGCGCTTCGCGGCTGATGGCGCGCCGCCACCTGTCCTGGAATCTGGCATTCCACAACCGCCCGTACCGCGGGCCAGAAGGGTAGGTGCGCCGTGCAGGATGTCGTCATTCTCAGCGCCGTCAGAACGCCGATCGGCAGGTTCCAGGGCACCCTCGCGCCCCTCAAGGCCACCGCGCTCGGGGCGATCGTCGTGAAGGAGGCGGTCCGCCGCGCCGGCGTCCCCGCCGAGAGCGTGAACGAGGTCATCATGGGGAACGTGGTCGGGGCCGGCCTGGGCCAGAACCCGGCCCGCCAGGCCGCCATCGGCGCGGGAATACCCGACCGCATCGGCGCGTTCACGGTGAACAAGGTCTGCGGCTCGGGCCTGAAGGCGGTCATGCTGGCGGCGCAGGCGATCCGGTGCGGCGACGCCGAGGTGATCGTCGCGGGCGGCATGGAATCCATGTCGAACGCGCCGTACCTCGCCCCCGGCATCCGCGACGGGCTGAGGCTCGGCAACGGGAAGCTGATCGATTCGGTGGTGCACGACGGCCTGTGGGACGTCTACAACGACTTCCACATGGGGAACACGGGCGAGCTGGTCGCCGAGAAGTACGCCGTGACCCGCGAGCAGCAGGACGCCTACGCGGTCGAGAGCCATCGCAAGGCGATCGCCGCGATCGAGGCCGGCAGGTTCAGGGACGAGATCGTCCCGGTCGTCATCCCCGGCAAGAAGGGGGCGACGGTGACCTTCGACGCGGACGAGTGCCCGCGCCGCGACACGACGATGGAGACGCTCGCGAAGCTGCGGCCCGCCTTCAAGGAGGGCGGCACCGTCACCGCGGGCAACGCCCCCGGCATCAACGACGGCGCCTCGGCGGTGGTGGTGACCTCCCGCGCCGTCGCCGAGAAGCTCAAGGCGAGGCCGCTCGCGCGAGATCGTCGCCTCGGCGACCAGCGGCATGGCGCCCGAGTGGGTGATGATGGCGCCCGAGGAAGCGGTCCGCATGATCTGGAAGAAGACGGGCTGGAAGAACTCCGACGTCGATCTCTACGAGTTCAACGAGGCGTTCTCGGTCCAGCAGGTGGCCCTGGGGCGCGTCCTCGAGATCGACCCCGCGAAGCACAACGTCAACGGCGGGGCGGTGGCGCTCGGCCATCCGATCGGCGCGAGCGGCGCGCGGGTCCTGACGACGCTCCTGTACGCGCTCCGGGACCGGAATCTCGCGAGAGGCGTCGCGGCCCTCTGCCTGGGGGGCGGCAACGCGGTGGCCATGGCGGTGCAGCGGCCGAAGTAGCTGCGCCCCGCCCCGGCATGCCGCGGGGATGCCGGGTCAGCGGTTTATCGGGGTGCGCCGCGGTTCGCGGCCGGCCCCGGGACACAGGATCCGATCCGGCCTTCGCGGGCCGGGTCTCGCGCTGGAGGGGTTCTTCATGACGATCGAAACGGTTGGCGTGGTCGGCTCGGGAACGATGGGCAACGGCATCGCCCACACGGCGGCGCAGTACGGCCGGCGCGTGATCCTGGTGGACGTCGAGAAGGGGCTCCTCGACCGGGCGATGGCCACCATCGACAGGAACCTCCAGCGGGGCGTGGACAAGGGGAAGATGAACGTCGCCGAGAAGTCCGCGATCCTGGGGCGGATCGAGGCGACGACCGCCATGGACCGGCTGGCGCAGGCCGACTTCGTGGTCGAGGCGATCTTCGAGGACGAGGCGGCGAAGAAGGCCCTGTTCGCGCGCCTCGACGCGGTCGCGCGGCCCGGCGTCATCCTCGCCAGCAACACCTCGTCCATCTCGATCACCCGCCTGGCCGCCGTGACGAAGAGGCCCGAGCGGGTCATCGGCATGCACTTCATGAACCCGGTGCCGGTCATGAAGCTCGTGGAGGTGATCCGCGGGCTCGCCACCTCGGACGAGACCTGGACCGAGACGAAGGCGCTCGCCGAGTCGATGGAGAAGGTGCCCGTCGAGGTGAACGATTACCCGGGGTTCGTGTCGAACCGCGTGCTGATGCCGATGATCAACGAGGCGGTCTATTGCCTCATGGAGGGCGTCGCGGGGCCCGAGGCGATCGACACCGTGATGAAGCTCGGGATGAACCACCCGATGGGTCCGCTGACGCTCGCCGACTTCATCGGCCTCGACGTCTGCCTGAACATCCTCGAGGTCCTGCACTCCGGGCTCGGCGACGACAAGTACCGTCCGTGCCCCCTGCTGCGCAAGTACGTGGACTCGGGGCGCCTCGGCCGCAAGAGCGGCCGCGGCTTCTACGACTACAGCGCGGGCTGAGCCCGCCCGCCCTGCGAGGATCACCCGTGCCAGCGCCCGGCGCCGAGGATCAGCACCGTCGAGGGGACGGTCCGTGCGCGAGGCCGGTGCGTCTCGACGGAGGGCGGCCGCCGCGGGACGCCGGCGTCCCGCGGCGGTCCCGCCGCCGGCGAGCCGCCCCCTCCGGGAGCGGCGCCGGCGATCGCCGTGGCGATCGCGATCCTCTGGCGCGGCGGGCGGCTCCTCGCGCGGCTCCGGAAGCCGGACGAGCACCTGCCGGGCGCGTGGGAGTTCCCAGGCGGGAAGGTCCACGGCGACGAGACCCCGGAGCAGGCGGCGCGCCGCGAGGTCCGCGAGGAGCTGGGCGTCGAGGCGGGGGCCCTCACCCCGCGCGGGACGATCGAGCACGAGTACCCTGACCGCACGGTCCGCATCCACGTGTTCGAGGGGGAGTGCGCCGGCGAGCCCCGCGCGGCCGACGGCGCCCGTTGGGCGTGGCTCGCCCCCTCCGAGCTCGAGAGCCTGCCGGTCCCGGAGGCGAACCGGGCGCTGGTCGCGCAGCTCGCCGCCAGGCGCCCGGAACGCTGAGCTCTTCCGCCGCGCGCCGGAACCGTCCCCCGGCAGCGGATCCCGGCCCCCCGCGCCCCGGATCGATCCGCCGGGAACGAGGATCCCCCGCGCGGTCCGGGGAGCCCTTCCCCCGCGTGGGATAATCGTGCCGTGAGAGAGTTCGTCGACGCTCTGGTGCGGTCGGAGTTCCTGCGGGACCAGATCGTCCACCGCCGCGAGATCCCGGCCGCGCCCGCGAGGTTCCGCGATCTCGCCGTGCCCCTCTCGCCGGAGATCAGCGAAGCGTCGGCCCGGCTCGGCGTCGGCAGGCTCTACTCGCACCAGGCCGAGGCGTTCGAGCTCCTTCGCTCGGGGCATGACGTCGCCGCGGTCACGCCGACCGCCTCGGGAAAGAGCCTCGTTTTCTACCTGCCGACCGCCGAGATGCTCGCGGAGGGCGGGGGGCATGCCCTCTACATCTTCCCGCACAAGGCGCTCGAGCAGGACCAGCTGAAGAAGCTGCAGGTCTTCGGGCGCGGCCTGATCGGGCTGCGCAACCTCTCGGTGGACGTCTACGACGGCGACACGCCCTCCTCGAGGCGGCGCAAGATCCGCGCGTCCCCTCCCGACGTGCTCATCACGAACCCCGACATGCTCCACCTCGGGCTGCTTGCCTACCACGGGGAGTGGGCCCGGTTCTTCGGCTCGCTCCGCCTGATCGTGATCGACGAGCTGCACGTGTACCGGGGGATCTTCGGCAGCCACTTCGCCCACGTCATGCGCCGCCTCGCGCGGGTGACCGCGCACTACGGGGCGGACCCCCGCTACCTGGTCTGCTCGGCGACGATCGGCAACCCGGCCGCGTTCACGGAGTCCCTGCTCGGCCGGAGGTTCGAGATCGTCTCCGAGTCGGGCTCCCCGCGCGCCGGGCGCCATTTCCTGTTCGTCAACCCCGTCGGCGTCGCCGTACACGACCGCGACGCGCCTGTTCACGGAAGCGGTCAAGGCGGGCCTGCGGACGATCGCGTTCACGAAGGCGAGGAAGATCACCGAGCTGATCCACTCCTGGGCCGTCGAGCAGACGGGCCCCGACCTGGCCAGGCGCATCGCGCCGTACCGGGCGGGCTACCTGCCCGAGGAGCGCCGGGAGATCGAGAAGAAGCTGTTCCGGGGCGACCTGATGGGCGTCATCGCGACGAGCGCTCTCGAGCTGGGGATCGACGTCGGGGGGCTCGACGTCTGCATCCTGGTCGGCTACCCGGGCTCGGTGATGTCGGCCTGGCAGCGCGTCGGGCGCGTCGGACGCCAGGGACGCGAGTCGCTCGTGGTCCTCGTCGCCCAGCCCGATGCGCTGGACCAGTACTTCATGACCCACCCGAGCGAGTTCTTCGAGCGGGGGTTCGAGCCGGCGGTCGTCGATCCGACCAACTTCACGGTCGCGGGCGCGCATCTCGTCTGCGCCGGCGCCGAGCTGCCCGTGCCGCGCGCCGAGGCCGAACGGTACATCGGCGGCGGCGGGCTCGCGACGCTCCTGGAGGAAGGGCGCCTCGCGCAGGACGAGCACGGCGAGCGCTTCTTCTCCCTCAAGCGCCGCCCGCACCAGGAGGTGAACCTCCGCTCGGGGGCGAGTCGTGGTCGATCCTCGCCGACGACGGGGACCGGGCGATCGGGACGATCGACGGGGTGCGGGTCTTCCACGAGTGCCACGAAGGGGCCATCTACCTGCACGCCGGCAACAGCTACCGGATCGTCCGGCTGGACCGCGAGACGAAGCGCGTGCTCGCGGTGCCCTTCTCGGGCGATTACTACACGCAGGCGCTCGGCAGCAAGGAAACCGAGATCCTCGAGACGCTGCGCCGGACCGACCGCGGGCGCTTCGGGCTGTTCTTCGGGCGCCTGAAGGTGACGGTGCGGATCACCGAGTACGCGCGCAAGCGCCTCAGGGACCAGGCGACGATCTCCAAGCACCCTCTCGACGCGCCGCCGATCGTCTTCGAGACGCTCGGCTTCTGGTTCACGCTGCCCGACGAGCTCGAGGCGGAGGCCGTGCGGCGCGAGCTGCATTTCATGGGCGGGCTGCACGGGTCCGAGCACGCGATGATCTCGCTCTTCCCGCTGCTCGCGCTGTGCGACCGCTCCGACATCGGGGGGATCTCGTACTCGCGCAACGGGCAGCTCGGCACGCCGGCCATCTTCATCTACGACGGCTATCCGGGCGGCATCGGCCTCGCGGCCGCCGTGCACGACCGGATCGACGAGCTGTTCCGCGCCACGCGCGACCTGCTCGAGACCTGCCCCTGCGACGAGGGATGCCCCTCGTGCATCCAGTCCCCGAAGTGCGGGTCGGGGAACCGGCCCCTGGACAAGGGCTCGGCGCGGCTCGTGCTGGCCCACCTGACGGGCGAGCCGCTCCCCCGGCTGGCAGCTCGATCGGGAGGAGCCTGCGAGCGCGGCGGAAGCGCCGGCAGGGACCGTGCAGGCCGCCCCGGGGGTGCAGGGGGGCGAGCGACCCGCCGATGCCCCGCCGGCCCGCGCCGGGCGCGGGCCCGGGACGGCAGGCGAGCGGCAGGGAGCCGCGCCCGCGCCGCGCCCCGGGCGGTCGCGAGCGGGAACGGGAGCGCGGGCAGCGGCGGGGACGGCCGGGCGCCGGGACGGGCGGGTCGAGCCGGGCGCGCCGGGCGGCGCGCGGGCGGGGTCCCTGTTCGCCGGCGAGGACGGCGATGGCGGGGGGGAGGAACCGATGGACGAGGATGCTCCGATGACGCGCCCGGACGAGGGGGCGGAACCGCCGGCCGCGCCGCCGGCGCCGCCTGCGCGCCTGGTCTCGGTCCCCCGGCCTCTCGTGGAGACGCCGTTCCCGCTCCGGGCGGGGGAGGGGCGGGTCCTGGTCTTCGATGTCGAGACCAAGCGAAGCGCGGAGGAGGTCGGCGGCTGGGACCGCATCCGCGACATGGGACTCGCGCTCGCGGTCGTGTACGATGTCGGCCGCAACCTGGCGACGACCTACTTCGAAGAGGACGTCGAGCGGCTTGTCCTCGACCTGGTGATGGCGGATTGCGTGATCGGGTACAACTCCGAGCGGTTCGACCTGACGGTCCTGTCGGGCTACGGCTCCTGGGACCTGTCGAGGGTCCGCTCGCTCGACATGCTCAAGCACATCAAGGACCGGCTCGGGTTCCGCCTGAAGCTGGGGGACCTCGCCGAAGTGAACCTGAACGCCGGCAAGTCGGCGGACGGACTGCAGAGCCTGCAGTGGTACAAGGAGGGACGGCTTGATCTCATCGAAGAGTATTGTCGGCGCGACGTCGAAGTCACGGCGCGCCTCTTCTTCCTGGGCCGCGAGCGCGGCTACCTCCTCTTCCGCAACCGCGAAGGCGTCAACCTGCGCGTGCCTGTCGACTGGTAGCCGCGCGACGCGCGGAAGCCGCCGGCCGGCGGTCTTCCTCGCGTGCGGGGTCCTCGCCCTGCTCGCCGCGGGGTGCGGGGGCGTCACGCCGCCGGAGACCTGGAAGGGGCCGGACGCCTCCAAGGCCCCCCCGGCGGCGGCCCCGGCCAACGGCGCAGAGGAGCCCGGCAGCGCCGGCGCGCCCTCCGCGGATCCGGCCGCGTCGCCGGCCGCGTACCGCGAGGAGGTCGAGTCGTTCCGCGCGCACAAGGACGAAACCTTCCGCTCGGGGAAGGGAAGCCCGGTCCCCGCGGATCAGCGCGGCGCCTTCAAGGGACTCGAGTACTACCCGGTCGATCCGTCCTGGCGGCTCGTCCTTCCCCTGATCCGGGACGGCAGGGCGGAGAACCGCACCTTCGTGAGCAACCTCGGGGAGAAGAGGCAGATGAGGCGCGAAGGGCACGTCGAATTCATGCGCGACGGCGTCCTGGTGAAGCTCGCGCTCTTCCATATCCTCGACGATCCGGTTCCCGAAAACTCCCTGTGGCTCGGCTTCGCGGATGCGGGCTCGGGGAAGGAGACCTACCCCGGGGGGCGCTACATCGACACCGAGCTGCGGTCCGACGGGACCGTCCTCCTCGATTTCAACTACGCCTATAACCCGTACTGCGCCTACGGCTACGCCTTTTCCTGCCCCCTCGCGCCCTCGGAGAACCGTCTCAAGGTTCCCGTCCGCGCGGGCGAAAAGGGGTTCCACAACCCGTAGGTCCGCGGCTCCCTGCTTGCAAAAGGGGCGGCAGACCATAGATTTGTGAAATGCGGCACTTCGTCGCGGCTTCCTATCTCGCCATCCTGGCCGTGCTCGCGGGGTTCGTCCTGTTCGGACAGCCGGCGCGCAGCCCGGATCCGGCCGGGGGGGCGTCCCGCTTTCGGATCGACCGGGCGATGGACGATCTTCGCGCCATCGACTCGCTGAGCGCCCGCGCGGGCGGGCGCGCGGTCGGCTCGCCGGGCAACGCGCTCACCCGCGACTACATCTCCCGGCGCTTCGAAGAAGCCGGCCTGCGCGTCTCCGAGCAGAAGTTCCGGGACATCCTCGGCGGGCCGATGACCAACATCGTCGCGGTCCTCCCCGGCGAGCTCGACGAGACGGTCCTGGTTTCGGCGCACCACGACGTGGATGGACCGGGCCCCGGGGCGGTGGAAGGGACGGCCGGCCTCGCGACGCTGCTCGAGCTGGCTCGATCCGCGGCCGAAGCGCGGGCAGCCGGCTCGCTGCCCGGAAGATCGCGGACCCTGGTCTTCGCCTCGTGGGACGGTGACGCCCTGGCCTGCGCCGGCTCCACGCACTTTATCGATGCGCTCTCCGCGCGGGACCGCGGACGTCTCCGCGCGGTCGTCAGCCTCGATTCGATCGGCTGGAAGGGGGGGACCCCGGCCCTGCACGTGATGCCGTACCAGGACCGGTTCGGGAGGGAATCGATCGCGCCCGACTGGCTGGTGATGCGGGTCGAGGGGGCGGCGCGCGCCCGCGGGGGCTCGCTTCCCGTGGGGGACAGGTGGCTCGGCCTCGTCTACCAGGTCCTGGTCCGCTCGGTGGATGTCGGCTATTACAGCGATGACCGCCCGTTCCTCGCCAAGGGAGTGCCGGCGGTCTTCATCGGGAACTTCTCTCTCACGAACGCCTACGACCGGTCGGGGACGGGGTCGGACACCATCGACCAGGTCGGGGCCGAGCAGCTCGGGTCGGTCGGCATCTCGGTCGAGGGGGCGCTCTCGGACCTCGCCGTCGCCGAGCGGCTCCCCGTGGGCGAGCAGGAATACCTCGTGTTCCAGTCGCTGCTGGGCAGGCCGTTCCGCCTGACGCGCGACCAGGTGAACGTCCTCGCCGCGCTGGCGCTGCTGCCCGGTGGGATCGCCCTGCTGCGACGGCGCCGGGACGGGGGGCTGGTCCTGACCCGCGCGCTCTTCCTGGCCTTTGCGACGATCTTCGCCCTGGCGATGCTGGCCGATCCGATCCTCTTCTCGGCTCTCTTCGTCCCCTCGTTGCTCGCTGCGCCGCTCCTGGCGATTCCGCGGGGAGGCGCCGTCTGGGCGCACCTCGTTTCCTTCGTCCCCGCGCTGGTCTACGGGGCGCTGCTGATCCCCGTGGTCCTGACCGGTTCGGCGGGAATCCTCCGGGCGTCGCCGCTCGAGTTCGCGGCGCTCGCGGGGCTGCTCCTGATCGGCCTGATCCAGCTGCCCCTGCACGCCCGGCGGATCAGGACCGCCGCGCTGTCCCCCGCCTGAGACCGGCCCCGCTCCGCCGGACCTTCGTTTTTCCTAGGAAAAAATGCTGCGGTTGGGGTGCGAACAGTTGCTTCGCGCCGTGAAGGGTGGTAAAACCGCGACGAATCGGCTTTTGCAACCGACACTCACGGAGGATATGCGAGGATGACCAAGACTGAACTGATCGCCGCGCTCGCGGCGGAAGCCAACGCCGAGAAGAAGCAGGCCAAGATGTTCCTCGAAGGCCTGACCGCTCTCATCGAAAAGACCATCAAGAAGGGCGGCGAGGTTCCGCTGTCCGGCCTCGGCAAGTTCCGCGTCGCGAAGCGCAAGGCCCGCATGGGCCGCAACCCGGCGACGGGCGAGCCGATCAAGATCGCGGCGAAGACGGTGGTGAAGTTCACCGTCGCCAAGAACCTGAAGGACCTCGTCAAGAAGAAGTAAGTTCCGTCTCTGCAGCCGGTTTCCCCCGCCCGGGGCCAGCGGTCGCGGGCGGGGGGATCGTCCCCCCTCCACGGCCTTCCCCCCGGCACTCCGAGCTTCTTTTCCAGCGTGGGCGGCGGCGCGCCCGGGCGCCGCTCAGGACCTGGGCGGTGCGGCCGGCGCGGCGGCATCGCGCACCGCGTCCATGATCTCGAGCCGCAGGAGCGCGGAGCTGCTTGTCCGCCGGCCGCAGCTCGATGGCGCGCTGCACGGCGTCCAGCGCCTCGACCGGCTTCTTCGCCGCGAGAAGCGCGCGCGCGAGCGTTTCCTGGTAGTCGGGAGTCGCCGGGGAGACGGCGACAGCCCGTGAGGCCTTGGCGACCGCCGAGCCCCGGGTCCCCCTTGGCATCGAGAATGCGCCGCGCCCAGTCGTTGAGGACCGCGGGATCGTCGGGGAACCGCCCGGCGAAGTCGCGAAACAGGGCGTCGATCTCGCTGCCCCGGTCCTGCTCGCGCAGGATCACGATCGCTCCGACGAACGCCTCGGCGAGCCGCTTCGACCCGGGGCTGTCCTTCAGGACGGTCCGGTACTGCTCGAGCGCCCCGTCCGGGTCCCCGGTCGCGGCCTTCACGCCGGCGAGGCCGAGCCGGGCGTCCACCACCGGCTCGGCCTGCCCCGCGGCGAGAGCCACCGCGATCGCCTCCTGGTAGCGGGCCGCGGCCTCGTCCGGCTCGCCCGCCTCGAAGTGGCGGGAGGCGGAGTGCAGCAGGAGCGCCGGCGTCCGGTCCCCCTTCGCGATCCGCTTGTCGACCGCGGCCAGGGTCTCGCCGGGAGTCCGGGACTCGGTGAGGAACCGCACGAAATCGGGAGCGGGGCGGTACATCCCCAGGCGCCCGAGCACATCGCCGCCCTGGGACAGGACCAGGATGGTCGGGAAGGAGGAGACGTTGTATCGCTTCATGAGCTTCTGCCCCTCGCGCCGGTCGCAGTTCAGGCGCAGCGGCACGAACGAGCCCGCCTCCTCCTCGACATCCCCGTCCGAGAAGACCTTGTCCTCCAGCTCGATGCACCACGAGCACCAGGTCGTGTGGAAGTAGACGAGGAGGGGACGCTTGCGGAGCTTCGCCTCCTTGAACGCGAGCGTCGACGTCGTCCTTGAACCAGGGGATCGCCCCGCGGGCCGGCAGCGCCGCCGCCACCAGGGCCGCGGCGACGAGGATCTTCATGGCGCGCATGGCAGACATTCTAGGCCAGGTGCGGCGGGTCCGGCTCGGGGCCGGGGCGGGGGAGCGGCCGGCCGGCGCGGGCCGCCGGCTGAGGGCGCGGGAACGGCGCGGGCCCCCTCCCCGTCCGCGCCCAGGATCGTCGCGGGGATGATCCTGTTCACGCACTCCTCCGGGGCGTCGATCGCGAGGTCGATGAAGTTGTCGGTGAGCGCCCGCCAGCGCCCGGCCCCGAGCCTCTCGCCCATCACCAGCGCCGGAAGGGTCCGGCCGATGAACGAGCGCCGGAACGCGAGACCGAGGGCGGCGCCGAGCGCGCGCAGGCCGGCCGATCGTGCGCGGATCGCCTCGGGGGGCACGTGGCCGTCCATCCCGGAGGCCGGCGTTCCGGGCCGGTCGGAGTACGGGAAGACGTGAAGGTAGTTCAGGGGCGACGATTCGATGAACCGGCGGGTCCCGGCGAAATCCTCGTCCGTCTCGCCGGGGAACCCGACGATCACGTCCGCGCCGAGGCCGATCTCCGGCACGGCGGCGCGAAGCGATTCGAGCGTGGCGAGGTACTCGGCCGTGCGGTAGTTGCGGCGCATCCGCTTCAGGATCCGGTCGCTGCCGCTCTGCAGGGGGACCTGCAGGTGGCGCGCGAGCCGCCCGTCGTCGCGGAGCAGGCGCACGATCCCCGGCGTGATCGTGCGCGGCTCGAGGGAGTTCAGGCGAAGGCGCCCGAGACCGGGCGTCTCCAGGAGCCCGCGCAGGAGGGTCTCCAGGTCGGTGCGCGGGGAGAGGTCCTTCCCGTAGTCGCCCGTGTTGACGCCCGTCAGGACGATCTCGCGGTAGCCGCGGCCGATGAGCGCCGCGAGCGCCCGCCCGACGCAGCGCGGGCTCGACCGAGCGGCTGCGCCCGCGCACCCGCGGGATGATGCAGTACGAGCAGCCGAGATCGCACCCTTCCTGGACCTTGAGGAACGCGCGCGACCGCTCGCCGAAGTGCAGGGCCGGCAGGCCGTCCGCCGCCTGGATGCAGGCCGGCTGGTCAGCGGCCGCCCCGGCCGGGGCAGACCCGTCCGCCGGCCTCCGCGGCGAGGGTGTCGAGCAGCGCGGGGATCCGGTCGCGGTCCGACTGGCCCACGACCGCGTCCACCTCCTCCATCCCCTCGAGGCGCGCGCGGTCGAGCTCGGCGTAGCATCCGGTGACGATCAGCCGGCACCCCGGGTTCTCGCGCCGCGCCCGCCGGGCAAGGCGGCGCGCCTCCCGGTCGGCGCCGGCCGTGACCGTGCACGTGTTGATGACGACCACTCCCGCGCGATCGCCCGCGACGGCGTCCGCGAAGCCGCGGGCGCGGAGCAGCCCCTCGATCGACGCGGAATCGAACTGGTTCAGCTTGCAGCCGAGCGTGAGGACCCTGTAGGTGCGGGCGAGGCTCATCCCTTCGACGTCGTCTCCGCGAGGAGCCTCTTCAGGGCGGCGGGCACCTTGCGCGAGCGCGCCTCGACGCCGCCGGCGAGCCGCTGCCGGAAGCGGACGAGCCGGGCCGCGAGGCGGCGGTCGGAGACGGCCAGGATCGAAACCGCGAGGAGCCCCGCGTTGCGCGCCCCCCCCTTGCCGATGGCGACCGTGGCGACCGGCACGCCGGGCGGCATCTGCACGGTCGCGAGAAGGGCGTCGAGGCCGTCGAGATCGCTGCTGGCGAGCGGGACGCCGATGACGGGCAGCGTCGTGTTGGCCGCGACGGCGCCGGCGAGGTGGGCCGCCCCGCCCGCCCCCGCGATGAAGACGCGGATCCCGCGTGCGGGCGCCCGCCGCACGTAGCGCGCGGTCCGGTCGGGCGTGCGGTGGGCCGAGCTCGACGAGGACCTCGTGCGGCACGCCGAACTCCGCGAGCGCGCGGACCGCCTCGGCCATCGCGGGCAGATCGGAGTCGCTTCCCATCATCACGGCAACGAGAGGTTTGGCCATGGTCGTCTCCCGGAACGAGTTCAGTGGTGGGGGGAGCCGCCGCCGGGGGACGCGGAGGCGAGGATCGCGTCGCGACCGATGTCCGTGCGGTGGTGCATCCCGTCGAAGCGGATCCGCGCGACGCCCTCGTAGGCTTTCGCGACGGCGGCGGCGAGGTCCCCGCCGAGGCCGCTCACGCAGAGCACGCGGCCCCCGGCGACGACCGGGTCGGTCCCCTTGCCGGCCGCCGTGCCGGCCTGGAAGACGGTCACGCCCTCGATCGCCTCGGCCTCGGCGATCCCCGTGATCGGCATCCCCTTGCGGGGCGAGGAGGGGTACCCCTCGGCGGCGATCACGACGGTCGCCGCGCTCTCGGGGCGCCACGTCGACCGCCGCCGCTCCCAGGCGCCCCTCGGCCGCAGCCGCGAGCAGGGGGACGAGGTCCGAGGCGATCCGGGGCATCAGGACCTGCGTCTCGGGATCGCCGAACCGGGCGTTGTACTCGAGCACGCGCGGCCCCTGGGGCGTGAGCATGAGGCCGACGTAGAGCACGCCGCGGTAGGGGCGCCCCTCGGCGGCAAGGCCGGCCAGCGTCGGAGCGACGACCTGTTCGCGCACGAAGCGGGCGGTCGCTTCGTCCACGTAGACGCTCGGGGAGTAGCAGCCCATGCCGCCGGTGTTGGGGCCGCGGTCGCCGTCGAGCGCCCGCTTGTAGTCCTGGCAGGTGGCCAGGGGGACGAAACCGGCGCCGTCGCAGAGCGCGAAGAACGAGGCCTCGCGGCCCTCGAGGAACTCCTCGATCACGAGCCGCTCGCCCGCGGCGCCGTGCACCCGCTCGTCCATGATCTCGCGCACGGCCCCGAGGGCCTGCTCGCGCCCCGCGCAGACGACGACCCCCTTGCCGGCGGCAAGTCCGTCCGCCTTCACGACGAGGGGGAAGCGGACCTCGCGGCTCTCGAGGTAGGCGCGCGCGGCGGCCGAGTCGGTGAAGACCTCGCAGGCCGCCGTCGGGATGCCGTGGCGCTGCATGAACTCCTTGGAGTAGGCCTTGCTCGACTCGAGCATCGCCGCCGCCGCGGTCGGCCCGAACACGGGGATCCCGTGCCGCGCCAGCTCGTCGGCGATCCCGAGCGTGAGCGGCAGCTCGGGGCCGACCACGACGAGGTCGATCCGGTTGCCCCGGGCGAAGCTGGCGAGCCCGGCGATGTCCGAGGCCTCGATGGGAACGAGCGTGGAGATCCGGGCCATCCCCGGGTTCCCCGGGGCGCAGAGCAGCTCGCTCACGAGCGGGCTCTGGCGAAGTTTCCAGGCGAGCGCGTGCTCGCGCCCGCCGCCGCCGATCAGGAGGATTTTCACGCGGGGAATTGTACATGGTGGCGCGCAGATTGTTGAGAGTCGGCGCTCGAGCCGCGGACGTGGCAGGAGCTCCAGGCTCGGGTCCGTCCTGTCCGGATCCGGAGGCCCGGAACCCGCGCTGTCCGCGGGCCGACCCGGTGCGGCGCCAACAATCTCCACACCACCAGGGAGGGGCGGGAAGGGCCTCGTCGGAACCGGTGGGCGACGGGGGGCGCTCGCCGCGCGCGCGGGCCCGGGTCCGCCCGGACTACAGCCCCTGGCGGGAACCCCGGGCGGAACCCGGAGTCGCGGCTCTTTTCCCGGGGCGCTCCTGCGCCTTCGGCTCCGGAGCGGCCTTGTAGAAGCGCAGGACGGCGTTCACGAAGGCCCGGGCGAACGACTCGCGGAAGGCGGGGTCCTGGATGAGCGCCCGGTCGGCGCGGTTGTTGAGGTTGGCCAGCTCCACGAGGACCTTGACGGGGATGCTGTTCCCGCGGAGCACCGCCGGCACCCATTCGCCGCCCCCGCGGATGATCCGGTCGCGGATCGGCTCGTAGGGATGCACGCCCAGGCCCCGCCTGCCGAGGGCGCGGACGAGCAGGAGCGCGAACTGGCGCGAGAGCCCCTCCGAGGAGATCCGCTCGGAGCGCGAGAACCGCACGGTCGGCATCTCGCGCACTTCGGCGTAGCGCGCCCCGGCGGGATCGCTGCTCCCCTGGGAGCCGCGGCGGTACCGCTCGCCGGGGACGTAGATCATCGCCCCGCGCAGCGACGGGTGCAGCACGTCGGCGTGGAACGACGCGAAGAGGATCTTCGATCGGTCCACGCCCGCCTTGCGCAGCCGGCGCTCGATCGAGTTCGCCAGGTACCAGCGAAGGTTGACGCCGAGCGCCGTCTCGCCGGTCCCGCCGTTCACGTGGGGCGGGCGTCGTCAGGATCGTCTCGCCCCCGCTCGGCGCCAGGCGTCGCCCGTCGCGGGGCGGGAAACCCACGGCCGGGTCCTCGATGGTCGGGTGCACCACGGCGGCGGTCTCCGTCTCGAGGATCCTCTTCACGCGGCACATGACGTCGTACGCGTACTCGTGCTCCGCGATCCCGTCCACCACGGCGCCGGGATCGATCCCGCCGTGGCCGGCGTCGAGGACGAGGTGGATCCCCTCGAGGTTCCTCGACCGGACCGGGTTCTTCACCTTCGACGCTTCCCGGCGGGCCTCGTCCACCGCCCTGCGCCTCTGGTCCCCGGCCGGCAGGAACTCGGGGAGGACGAGGGCGACCGGGATCTTCACGAGGAAGCCGGCCGGGATGTTCGTCACGTCCCGGATCCCGCTGCGCTGCGCGATGGCGGAGGTCGCCTCGGCCACGTCGTCGGGGTCGATCCGGCCCGTGAAGCGGATGACCACCGCGGAATAGAGCGCTTCCCCGGGCCGGAGACGGTAGGCGGCGTATTCCCCGCCTCGTCCTTCGAGAGAACGAGCGAGGGGCCGGCCGCCTCGAGGCCGGGTCGCGCCGCCCTCGGCCTCCCCGCCCGCTTCCGGAGGCGCCTCCTTCCCGGAGGGCGGCGGCGCCGGCGGCGTCGCTCCCTGGCGGGCGGTCGAAGCCGCGGCGGCGGCCGCGCCCGCGGTGAGCAGGGAGTCGAGCAGCAGGTCGCGGGGGATCAGGAGCTCGCGGTCCTTCGGCAGGATCGGGTCGGAGAGGCCGTTGGCCTGCAGGATCTCCCGGAAATTCTCCCCATCGCCGGTGAACCAGAGCGCGGCCTGCCAGGCCCCCTCGCCGTAGGTGTCGAGCGCGGAGGCGGAGGGCCGGTGGATCCACCCCTTGGCCGTGAGCTGGTCCGCGGGGAACAGGGCAAGCAGGGCGTTCGAGCGCCAGGCCGGGGCGAGAACCGTCACGGGGATCCGGTACCATGCTCCCGCGCGGACTTCGCTCCGTCCCGGGTTCACGGCGGCGAGCGCCGTCGCCGGGGTTCCCTCCACGGCGTAGCGCGCCGCGAGGCTCTCGAAGGTGTCGCCCGGCCGCGCCTGCGCGAGGAGGAGAAGCTCGCGGCCCTCTTCGATCGTCGCGCGCGCCTCGTCCCCGACCCTCACCCAGCCGCGCCGCGGGCGGCCGGCGGGCGGGCCCGCGGTTCCGGCGGCGGCGCCCCCGGTGGCCGGGCCCGCGGCCGGCGCGCGGGGAGAGCGCGCGGCGGGGGGACCGGTGGAGACTCCCGGCGCGCCGGCGGGGAGGAGGAGAGATCGACCGAAGCCAGGCAGCAGCGCGGACCCGCCGCGACGGCGCCGAGGGCGCATGCGAGCGCGATCGCCCCGAGCAGCGCTGGCCGGAGGGGATCCGGCGGCCCGGTCCGCCCGCGCGCGCATCACGGGCGCCCGGCCCCCGGCGCCGGGAGAGCGGCGTGGAGCGCGGAGCGGGCCCGCTCCGGCCGCGGGACCGCTAACCGAGCGGAGGGCGCCTGTCGCCAAGACCCAGGAACTCCTCGAGGGCGCGCGCCGCGCGGAAGATCGTTCCCTCGGAGAAATCGGGCCCGATGATCTGGCAGCCGATCGGCAGCCCCTCGGCGCTGAACCCGCACGGAAGCGAGAGGGCGGGGACGCCGGCGAGGTTCATCGTCGTCGTGTAGATGTCCGAGAGGTACATCTCCAGCGGATCGTCCGCCTTCTCCCCGAGACGGAACGCGGGCGAAGGGGCGGTCGGGGTGACCAGCAGGTCCACGTCGCGGAAGGCGTCGAGGAAATCCTTCCGGATCAGCGTGCGCACGCGCGAGGCCTTGACGTAGTAGGCGTCGTAGTAGCCGGCCGAGAGCGCGTAGGTGCCGAGCATGATCCGCCGCTTCACCTCGGCCCCGAACCCGCGGCTGCGGGTCGCGCGGTACATCCCGGCGAGGGTCGAGCCGGGCTCCCGCAGCCCGTAGCGCACCCCGTCGTAGCGGGCGAGGTTCGCGGAGGCCTCGGCGGTCGCGATGATGTAATAGGTCGGGATGGCGTAGGCGGTGTGGGGGAGGGAAACCTCGCGCACCTCGGCCCCCAGCCGCTCGAGCCCCGCGATCGCCCCGCGGACCGCCTGCTCGACCGCGGGATCGAGCCCCTCGCCGAAGTACTCCTTCGGCACGCCGATGCGCAGCCCGGCCGGATCGCGCCGGGCCTCGGCGAGATAGTCGCCGACCGGGGCGGGGGAGGAGGTCGAGTCGCGCCCGTCGAAGCCCGCGATCGCGCCGAGCAGCAGCGCGCCGTCCTCGACGGTGCGCGTGAGCGTGCCGATCTGGTCGAGCGAGGAGCCGAAGGCGACGAGCCCGTAGCGGGGGACCCGCCCGTAGGTCGGCTTGAGCCCGACCGTTCCGCAGAAGGAGGCGGGCTGGCGCACCGAGCCCCCGGTGTCCGAGCCGAGGGCGCCCGCCGCGACGCCCGCGGCGACGGCGACGGCGCTCCCGCCGCTCGAGCCGCCGGGGACGCGCGAGGGATCCCACGGGTTGCGCGTCTTCATGAATGCCGAGTTCTCGGTGGAGGACCCCATCGCGAACTCGTCCATGTTGGCCTTGCCGAGGATGAGGGCGCCGGCGGCGCGAAGCCGCTCGATCGCCGAGGCATCGTAGGGCGGGACGAAGTTCTCGAGGATCCGCGAGCCGCAGGTCGTGCGCAGGCCCCGCGTCACGATGTTGTCCTTGACGACCAGCGGCACGCCGGCGAGGCGGGGGAGCGGCTCGCCGCGGTCGCGGCGCCGATCGATCCCGTCCGCCTCGTCGAGCAGCTCGTCCCCGCGCAGGGTCACGAAGATGGAGAGCTTCGCGTCCATCGCGGCGGCGCGCTCGAGGGTCCGCTCCGCGACCTCGCGCGCCCGGACCTCGCCCGACGCGGATCGCCGCGGCGGTTCCGAGAATGGTCGCGGTCGCGGGATCGAAGGTCCCGCTCACCCGATGATCCTGGGAACGAGGAACTTGCCCGGCTCGCCCCCGGGCGCCCCCCGCGTCGCCTCCTCGGCGCCAAGGCCCGGGCGCCGGCAGGTCCTCGCGGAACGGTCCCGCGTGCTCCAGCGAGTGGAACGTCGGTTCGACGAGGCTCGTGTCGAGGCGCGCGAGGCTCTCCATGTAGGTCAGGATCTCGCTGAGCTGGCCGGCGAGGAGGGGAAGCTCGGCGTCGTCGTACTCGAGCTGGGCCAGCCTGGCGATCCGGCGCACTTCGGTGAGTTCGATCTTCACGGGCCGATCATACAGGCGCCGCGCCGGCGGCATCAACAATTCCGGGACTTGCGCGCTCAGAACCGCGCGGAGACCTGGAACCGGTAGCCGGCCCCGCCGAATCCCCTCGGCGGGACCTTCAGCTCGAAGGTCCCGTTGTTGGTCACCGCCTGCGTCTTCTGCAGGAGCACTTCGCCGCCGAGCCCGCTCGCGCCGCGAACGCGCCCGCGCAGCGTGGCGTCCACGGTGAGGATCCCCGGCGAGGAGACGCGCGGCACGAGGGTCAGCTCGAGCTCGTCGTAGAGCGCGCCCTGCAAAGAGAGCATGCGGGGTGGGCCCGGCTCGGCGGGGGACGGGGGATCGGTCTTTCCTTCCGCCGGCTGGGGCGCTGGGGCAGCGCCGGCGGCGGGCGCATCGCGGCCCGCGGAGCCCGGCGGCGACCGCGGGAGCCACGGGCGCGGCACCGGGCCCGGTGCCGGAAGAGGCTCCGGGGGAGGCGTCGGCCCCGGCCTGGCCCGGAGCGCGATCGGGGCCCGTGCCGGGCGCCGTGCCTGCGGTCGCTCCGGGCGCGACGTCGCTGCCCGGGGGCGGGATGCCGCCGAGGACGGGCCCGAGGGCCCCCGCGGCCGCGAGCCGGACCGAGTAGGAGACAGGGCGAGCCTTCCATCGCCGTGAGCAGGCTCTCCTCCATCGGCTGAGCACCGCTCTCCGTGAGCCTTTCGACTGCGACCCGGAACAGGACCGGAGCGCCCGCCGAAGCGGGGACGACCTCCGGAACCAGGCGGGCTTCCGGGGTGAGAACGAGCGTGATCGAGCTCTCCGTCGCGGGGTTGTCGTAGGCGACATGGAGGATCGCCCCGCCCTCGGCGAGCTGCGCGGCGCGCTCCCGCCGGGTGCGCGAAGGGGCCGGCCCCCCCGGTTCGAGGGCGACCTCGGAGGTCAGTGTGAACTTCAGGATCCCCTCCTCGGCGCTGCCACCGTCGACCGTGACCTCGACCGCGACGGCCTTTTCGGTCCTGGAAACGGAAAAATCGAGGGGAATGGTCAGTTTTCCCGGCCTTCCCGGGGCCGATTCGAGGGTCCCCGCGCCGAGGGGCCGGGTCGTCCCGGGACGGACCCCGAGCGCTTCCACCTTGACGATCAGGTGGGTCGTGAGGGCGACCGGAGGCCGCCACTCCTGTGCGGGCGCAAGTCCCTGAGCCAGAAGAAGAAGGCCTGCGAGGGCGCCCAGGTGCCTCCATCGGGAGGGTGAGGTCGGGAAGCATCAGGGGATGATAGCCCTTTTCCTTTGACTTCACAGCGATCCGGGGACTAAAATCCGATCGGGTGAGCTATGCGGAGGGTCCCCCCCCTGTGACCCAGAGACCGATCATCGGCGCCGCGTTCATCTTCCTGATCCTCTTGTGGGCGGGAAGTGCGTATGCGCTCGCCCCTGCAGACCCCGGTGCCCCCTTCGACGGCCCTGGGCGGCCTGGTCCGCGACGCCGCCGGCAAGGTCGTCGAGCAGGCGCTCGTGCTGCTCAGCCCGATCGGCGGCGAGGGGGAGGTCCGCACGGCGATCACCGACGCCGAGGGACGGTACAGGTTCGGCGATCTTCCCGCCGGTCTCTACAAGCTGACGGCGATCCGCGAAGGATACGAGTCGTCGGTGAACCGGGTCAGCACCTGGGTCCAGGCCAGGCTGGATGTCGTCCTTGCGCCGTCCGGCGAGCCGCAGCCCCGTCCCGCAGGACCCGACTGGGTACTCTCGGCTCCGCGGCGCGACATCCTGCGCGAGCTCGATCCGGAGCCGGGGGTCGAGAGCCCGCGATCCGGAGGGGGCGATGATCCCGTCATGCCGGCCGCGCCGGTCCCGGGCGCCGGAGGGGAGCTGCCCCGGGCGGTGGCGAGCGGAGCCTCTGCCGCGATGGCTTCCATCCAGGGCGAAGTGCGCCAGTCGTTCAGCGAGGCGGGGCCGTGGCTCTCCCAGTCCTCCGGGCCCGCCAGCGGGACAGGTTCCTCCACGAGCCTCCTGCTCGGCACGCCGATCGGCGACAGGGGCCGGTGGGATCTCGCGGGCGAGAAGGCGAGCGAGAACCTCACGCTGAGCCGCGCGCTCGCCGAGCAGCGCCAGATCGAACGCGGAGCGGTTCCGCGTCAACGTCCAGGTGGATACCGGCGATGCCGGCCAGCTCGACATGCGGGCCTACTACGACCACGATGCGCTGCTCTACCAGTCGAGCGCCGGGATCGCCCCCGGGTGGGACGAGCTGGGAACCGAGAAGCGGGCCTGGGGATACGACGCCGCCTGGAACGGCAGGGTCTGGGACGACGGCTCGCTCGATGTGGATGTCCGCTACCTCTCGAGCGCCGTCGGCGCCACGGCCTCGATGGACGACCGCCGTTCCTCGTCGGCGCGGATGGAGCGGCTCGGCGAGTCCGGCGCCCAGGCGAATCTCGTCCGGACCTCCGCGCGAATCTCGAAGGGGTTCGGCGCGCACCAGATGCACGTGGGAGTGAAGGCAGGCCTGTACGACCTCGGACGCGAGGGGAAACCTGGTCATCGCGCCGTCGCCGATCCAGGACCCCGAGCTGTACTCGGGGATCGGCCTGCAACGGCTGGACGGTGAGCGTGAGCGCGGCGGAGTCCTGGACGCTGGCCGAGCCGATCTCGCTCGACTACGGGCTGGACGTGTCGCGCATCGCCTATGTCGCCGGCAGCCTGCGCGAGGCCGTCGTCCCGCAGGCGGGGGTGACGCTGCGGCCCGGCGAGGCCACGACCGTGCGCGGCGTGGTCTCCTACGTGGCGATGATGCGCGATGTCCCCGGCGTCCGGCGGACGTGTCGCGCCGGTGAGCGTGACGGACTACGATCCGATCGGCTATCGCCTCCAGGTCGACCACCGGATCGGGCAGAAGCTGCTCGTGGCGGTGGACGCCGAATCGCGCCCGTTCTTCTACGACTCGATCGGCGCACGATGGAACGACCCTGTCCTGGGCGGGATCGATGGCCCACTCTACGTCAGCGACGGCGGGGCGAGCGTGCGCGATCTGACCCTTTCGCTCCAGGGCCGGCTCGGGCCGTGGGCGGACTGGACCGTCGGCAGCGACCGCCGGACAGGTCCGCGGCCTGGTCGCGGCCTCGATTCCCGACCACGACTTCCTGATGGTGGCGAAGCCGGACAGTGAAATCCGGTACCGCACGGCGCACTTCGGGGGCCGCGTCGTGAAGAGCGGAACAGAAGTCCAGGTCGACCTCTCCCGGCTCGATCAAGTCTCCGGGGGATCTGCAGGAGGGGCTCGACTACAGCGACGTGCGGTCGATGTTCCGGGTCCTGCAGGACCTGGCCTTCCTTCACCCGGGCGATACCGACTGGACCCTCCTGCTCAGCTACTCCTCCTACCGGCCGACGACGGAGACCAACCTCGACCAGGGGAGCGGGGGACTCCTCATGTCCCGGGCATCGATCAACCGCCTGAGTGGCGGCCTGTCGGTCAGGTTCTGAAATCCCCTTCGCCCTCGCCGAATCCAATTTTTTGAAGTAAGATCGGACTGGTCCGAATTCTTGGATTCCGGCCGTGAAGGACGCCCGGCCCGTGAAAGTCAAGTCCTTCGGAATGAAGAGTTGCAGGGCCAGAGGTGGGCGCGCTCGTGGGCACGGCGCTTGCCTATGGAATTGTTGCGGGAAAACGAGGCTCTTGCGTCCCACCGGGGGACGAGAGGACAAGCGAGTTGACTGAAGCGGGGACCAACCGGATCCGCTCGCCGAAGGTGGGGGCAGCGGTCGCGCTCTGCGTGACGCTCGCCCTCGTGGCCCTCGGTGTGACCAGCGTCATCCGGCAGGCGACCTACCGTCGTGCGGAGATCGGCTTCTCCGTGGTCTCGGCCGGCGGGGAACTGCAGGTCGAGCCGGGCGGAGCGGCGGCCGCGGCAGGCCTTCGTTCGGGAGACCGGCTTCGATCCCTCGACGGCAGGCCGTTCGGCAGTCCGTTTGCGTGGAACCGCGCGCTGATCGAGAGTCCTCGCGTCGGCCCGATCGCGGTGACGGTTGACCGCGCCGGCGAGGAGCTGACGGCTCCAGGTCCCGGTCCAGGTCGTGCGCGGGACAGGACCCTGGTACTACTACCTCGCGCTCGTCGGGTTCTTCTTCCTGGCGACGGCGACCATCGCGGTCCTCCGCCCCTCCCGCAGCCCGCTCGTCTGGCGGTACTACGCCTTCTCGGTCTCGATCTTCGCGCTCCTGGCGCTATCCGACACTCCCGCCCACGCCCCGCTCGACTGGGTTCTGTTCTGGGGCGACAGGCTGGGGAGGCTGGCCTTCGGGCCGCTCTTCCTGCTCCTCGCCTACGCGCTCGCGAGGGTGGATGACGCGCGCCTGCCGCGCCGCCTGATCGTCTGGGTTCCCCCCGTCCTGCTCGGCCTGGCCGGGCTGGCGATCCAGGGAGGGGCGGCGCTCGGCAGACTGCGCGACCCGCTCGCGCTGTGGACCCTGAAGGACCGCGTGGAGCTTCTCGCCGGGGCGGCCTTCGTCCTTCTCTCGCTCGTCGTGCTGGCCCATGCGATCCGCTGCGAGCGGATGGCGTACCGCCGCTACTACCTGCGATGGGCTTTCTGGGGCTCCGCCGCGGGGTTCGCGCCCCTGGCCATCCTGTACCTGCTGCCCGTCGGGCCTGGGATTCGATCCCCCGTCCTGGGCCGAACTGTCCACGATCTCCCTCGCCATCCTCCCCCTCACGCTCTCGACCGCGATCTTCCGGTTCCGTCCCGGGGACCTGGAGCTGTACCTCAAGAAGGCGCTCGCCTACGTCTCCGATGCGTTCCTCACGCTCGCGGTGTTCGAGGCCGCCCTCGTTTTCCTCAACCGCGTCGGAGGCGATCTCCTGGACCTCTCGCCGTGGATGAGGACCGGCGTCGCCGCCCTTGTCGCGGCGTTCGTCTACCCCGGGATCCGGGTCCTCACGCGCCAGACGATCGACCGCCTGGTGTACGGGGGAAGGTTCTCGTTCCGCCGCACGCTGCTCTCCTTCGGCAGGGACCTGAACGCCGAGCTGAACCTCGAGGCGCTCGTGGCCAAGTTCCAGGACCGCACGCGCGAGACGCTCGACCTGGCCGCCGCGCACCTCCTCGTGAGGCACGACCGCGAGGGGGTCCTCAGGACCGTCGTGGGGCCCGCCGACGCTCTCCGTGCCGATCGATTCCCCGCTGATGGACCGGACGCGCGACGTCTCCTACATCGTCCTCGACGACCTCCTCCACGCCCCGGGCGGGGAGAGGCTGCAGTCGCTGATGGGGCGCGGCATCCAGTACCTGTTCCCCATGAAGGTCGAGGGGGAGGTGCGGGCGGTGCTCGCGACCGGGCCGAGGCGCGGGGGGGAATCGCTCAACTCCGAGGACGTGGAGCTGCTCGTCGCCGTGTGCGGGCATGCGGCCATCGCCCTCGAGAGCGCGCGCCTGTTCGCCGCCCTCAAGGAGAAGGTCGAGGAGGTCGAGAGCCTGCGCCGGTACAACGAGAACATCGTGGAAAGCAGCCGCATCGGGATCCTCGTGGTGGACGGGGACGGCGTGATCCGCGCGATGAACCGGGCGCTCGTCGAGATCTACGGCGCCAACCGTGACAAGGCGCTCGGGATGGCGCTGGGCGAGGTGTTCCCCCTGCCCCTCGTGCGCAGGCTGGCGCGACGCCGATGAGCGCGACGACGAGCCGGACGGCATCCGCCGTCTGTACCGCTACCCGCTGAACGATCTGCGCGGGCGGCGGATCGTCCTCAACGTCTCGATCTCCGAGCTCGAGGCCGGAGAGGGGGAGCGGCCGGGACGCGTCGTCACGTTCGACGACGTGACCGACCAGGTGCGGATGGAGGAGCAGCTGCTCCGGCAGGACCGGCTCGCCTCGATCGGGCTCCTGGCCGCGGGGGTCGCCCACGAGGTGAACACGCCGCTGACGGGGATCTCCTCCTACGCGCAGATCCTGATCGACGAGCTGGAGCCCACCGATCCCCGGGTCGAGATCCTCAGGAAGATCGAGCGGCAGACCTTCCGCGCGTCGAGCATCGTGCACAGCCTCCTGAACTTCACGCGCGACGGCACCGGCGCGGCGGAGACGATCCGCGTGCGCGACCTGGTGGACGAGTCGCTGTCGCTCTTCGAGCCGCAGCTGCGAGGGCGCAGCGTCACGATCGATGCCCGGGTCGAGGAGGGGCTCCCGCCCGTGCGCGGCGAGCGCGGGAAGCTGCTGCAGGTCCTGCTCAACCTCCTCCTCAACGCGCGCGACGCCATCCAGGACTCCGGGACGATCCGCGTGACGGCGCGGAGCAGGGGCGGCCGCCTGGCGCTCGAGGTGGCCGACGACGGGACCGGGATCCCGGAGGAGGACATCGGCAAGATCTTCGACCCCTTCTTCACGACCAAGCCGCGCGGGCGCGGCACCGGGCTGGGACTGTCCCTCTCCTACAACATCATCCAGCAGCACCAGGGCGAGATCCTGGTCGACAGCCGCCGCGGGGAGGGCTCGGTGTTCACGGTGGACCTGCCTTTCGAGGACCGGGGCGCCGTCCATGCCTGAGGGAAGGATCCTGGTCGTCGATGACGAGGAGATCATCCAGGAGGTCCTGACCGCCCTCCTGCAGAAGCAGGGGTACGACGTCACCCCGGCGGGAAGCGCGGAACAGGCCTGGGAGATCCTCGAGACCGGCCCGGGCTTCGACGTCATCCTGCTCGACCTGATGCTCCCCGGCGCGAGCGGGATGGAAGCGCTGCGGCGGATGCGCGAGAAGAACGCCGAGCTCACGGTCATCATGATGACCGCCTACGGCTCGGTCGAGACGGCGGTGGAGGCGATGAAGATCGGCGCCTTCCACTACATCACCAAGCCGTTCAAGAACGACGAGGTCCTGCTGCTGGTCGCCAAGGCGATCGAGCGCGGGCGCCTCGTCAACGAGAACCGCAGGCTGCGCGAGGCGCTCTCCCAGCGGTGGCGGTTCGAGCGCCTCGTGGGCAAGTCGCGGGTCATGCAGGACATCTTCCGGCTGATCGAGCAGATCGCCCCGAGCCGGTCCACCGTGCTGATCCAGGGCGAGAGCGGCACCGGCAAGGAGCTGATCGCCCACTCCCTGCACGCGCGCAGCCTGCGCGCGGACGCGCCCTTCGTCGTGGTGAACAGCAACAGCATCCCGCCCGACCTCCTGGAGAGCAACCTGTTCGGGCACGTGCGCGGGGCCTTCACGGGCGCGACCCACACGAAGAAGGGGCTGTTCGAGGTGGCGAACGGGGGCTCGATCTTCTTCGACGAGATCAGCAGCGTTCACCCCGAGGTGCAGGCCAAGCTGCTGCGGGTGATGCAGGAGAAGGAGTTCCTCCCCCTCGGCGCGACGGCGACGGTGACCGTGGACGTGCGCATCATCGCCGCGACCAACGTGGACCTGCGCGACCTGGTGGAGCAGAACAGCTTCCGCGAGGACCTGTTCTACCGCCTGAACGTGATCACGGTGAACCTCCCGCCGCTGCGGGACCGTCCGGAGGACATCCCGGTCCTGACGGCGGAGTTTCTCAGCAAGTACAACACCGAGAACGGAAAATCGATCGAGGGGTTCACCCAGGGGGCCATGCAGCGCCTTCTCCGGTACCGCTGGCCGGGGAACGTGCGCGAGCTCGAGAACCTCGTCGAGCGCGCGATCGTCCTCTCCACGGGACGGACCATCGATGAATCCCTGCTGCCGGCCGAGATCCTGAGCGCGGTCGGCGGGGCGGTCCCCCCGGGGCGCATCCCGGACGTCGGCGAGGGATTCGACTTCTACGAGGCCGTGGACCGGTACGAAAAGGAGCTCATCGAGGCGACCCTGGCGAAATGCCGGGGGGTGCAGAAGCGCGCCGCGGAGATGCTCGGGCTCAAGGCGACCACCCTCAACGAGAAGATCAAGCGGCTGGGGATCGATCTCCGTTCCTGATCCTGCCCGGCGGCTTCCATCGGGCGGGCGTTTCCGATATAGTTCACGGCTCCAGGATGGAGAGGTGGTGGCGTCCGGTTCCGTGTGGGCGGGCCGGGCCACAGAGGCTCGTTTTCCCGAGGACTCACAGCGTGCGGGTTCTATGCAGCGGCAATCCGTCGCCACGGGGAGCAACCCGTTGACTCCCGCGGGGGGTAGGGTATTTTCTGCTCCTCGGAGGGGAGTTTTCCAGCGAAGCGCAAGGGAAGGCCGCACCTGACAAGCGAAGAGAGCGGGCGCCAGGCCCGCCTCGGCCGTCGGAGGTCGTCATGAGATTGCATCGTCTGTTCATCGTCACCGCAGCGCTGATCATCCTGGCGCTGGGCGTGGCCCTCGCCGGCGACAACGGGACCGTGGTCGTCAAGACCCAGGAAAAGAACGGGTCTCCGTTCCCGGGCGTCGTCGTCGAGATCAAGAACTCGAAGAACATCTCCGTTCCGGCCGCGAAGCAGACCGATGCGACCGGGACGGCGACCTTCCTGCTCCCCGTGGGCAGCGGGTACTCGGTGCGCATCAGCCTGGCGGGTTACGCGCCCCAGAACTCCGAGGAGTTCAACGTCGGATTCGACAAGAAGAAGCAGATCGTCTTCACGATGATGGAGCAGATCACCGAGGTCGTGAAGGTCGAGCGGCCAGAAGGTCGTGGACCTCGACGAGGGCGGGGAGAACAAGTTCTCCATGTCCGACAACTTCGTCGAGGACCTGCCGGTTCTCGGCCGCTCCTACCAGAACGTCCTGAAGCTGGCCCCCGGCGTGAACGACTCGAACGGCGACGGCAACCCGAACGTGCACGGGGCCCGCGAGCGCGACTTCAAGGCGACGGTGGACGGGGTCTCGAACGTGGACCCGCTGACCGGGACGTTCATGTCGAACGTCAACCCCGACGCGATCGAGGAGATCGAGGTCGTGACGACGGGCGCGGGAGCCGAGTACGGCGGCGCCGTGGGCGGCTTCGGGAAGATCATCACGAAGCAGGGGACGAACGCGTTCGACGGGTCGTTCAGCATCTACCTGCGCTCCTCCATCTTCGACGGCGGCACGGTGGCGACGGGGACCGACGCCGAGCCGATCGCCTACCACGACGTCCGGCCGACGCTGAACTTCACCGGCCCGATCATCAAGGACAAGCTCTTCTTCGCCCTCTTCCACGAGTACCAGGACCGCGGCCGCCCGGTGAACTTCGTCGGCAGCGGCGGGATCGTCATCGCGACCAAGGGGACCCGGAACCTCGACAAGCTGACCTGGCAGGTGAGCCCCAGGAACAAGCTGGTCTTCCAGGCCCAGTCGGACCCGCTGCGCGTCGAGCCTCTCGGCGTCGACGCCCTCACGAGCCCCGATTCCGGGTTCGCCTACAAGCAGGGCGGGCCGGTCTACCAGCTGCACTGGGATTCCCAGGTCTCGTCGGTGTTCAACATTCAGTCGCTGCTCGGCGCCAGCCACACGGGGATCGACGCGATCCCGACCACGAACGGCGTCAAGAACAACTGCGGCATCGACACCGAGTACCTCCAGGGGAACCGCCACGATCCGTTCGGCGGCCCCGTTGCCCAGGCGATCGACGAAGATCAGTGCTTCGAGTCGTACACCTCCCGGACGACCGGCTCGTACCTGGAGAGGTACAACGACGACCGGATCCGCTACACGGCGCGCAGCGACGCGAGCTACTTCATCGAGAACTTCCTCGGGATCAGCCACACCGTGAAGGCCGGCGTCGTGGCGCAGAAGACCCGCTTCTCCGCGAACGACCAGTACCGCGGGCTTCTCGATCTTCAACGAGCAGCGGGGCGGCTTCGGCGGGCTCGACACCGTCGGCTACACCGGCGCGGGCGTCCTCAGCCGCCAGGTCTTCTACCCGGGCTACCCCGATTCCGCCTCCAACGAGGCCAGCGGCTCGAACTACGGCCTGTACATCGAGGACCAGTTCCGGCCGCAGCAGAACGTCTCGATGAGGGTCGGGCTGCGCGTCGAGCAGGAGAACCTGAAGGCGCCCGGGTTCCGAGCATTTCGATCCCCAGGCCGAGTACGAGACCTACCTGGCGGGGTACAACACGTGCCTCGCCGGCGGCCAGAACCCGGACCGCTGCGCCCGCGCGAACTTCCCGGCGTTCCACAAGTACGTTCCGTTTCCCGTGATCGGCAACTACGCGTTCGCGGCGGTCAACCAGGATCCGAACGTCCAGCCCCGCACGCCCGAGGATTTCCGGATTTCGAACACGAACCTCGGGCCCCGCTTCTCCGTCTCCTGGGACCCCGGAACGAACGGGAAGATCAAGCTGTTCGGGACCGCCGGCCGGTACTACGGGGAGACCTTCCTCGCGATCCCGCTCTACGAGCAGCCCCCCGACCCGTTCATCTTCTCCTACCGCGTGATCGCCGACGAGACGACGACCCAGTGCCGGCCCGACCAGAACGGGGACGGAACGCCCGAGTGCATCACCTACCCGGTGATCGACTCCGACGCCAACGCGCTCGTGGCCCCCGCGAGCATCCGGCAGGTGGACCGCAACCTGCGGACCGCCTACCAGGATGAGTACACCCTCGGGTTCTCGGCCGAGATCTTCCAGGAAACCTCCATCACGCTCACGGGGATCAAGCGCCACTTCCGCGACCAGCTCCAGGACGTCGACGTCAACCACTACGGGCGCGACCTCGGGAACGTGAATACCGCCGGATGCACCACGAGCTCAAACGGCCAGATGATCCCCGTCGACCCGACGCCCGACGGGATCTTCGACGACTGCGGCGGGCAGAGGCGCATCGTGCGCGGGCCGCCGCCGTTCTACCGGCCCGTCGTGAAGGAAGTCCCCGACGGGATCGCGGACCTGTACATCTACAACCCGTTCTTCAACCAGATCAACCGGGTCGGGAACTTCAACTACTCCGACTACACGGCCTACCAGATCGAGCTGACGCGGCGCCTGCACAGGAACTGGGAGCTCGAAGGATCCTATGTGTGGTCCGAGGCGATCGGAAACGGCGAGGACTACGCCCAGGCCCTCGGCAACGACCCCACCACGAAGCAGAACGAGCTCGGCTACCTCTCCTACGACCAGCGCCACTTCGTGAAGGTCAATGTCCGCACGCAGATCCCCTCGTGGAACGTGCGCCTGAGCAGCGCCATCAACTGGCAGTCCGGCCTGCCGTACTCCGTCACGAAGGTGGACACCACGTTCGACGGGGTCAGCAGGTACGGGACCACGGCCATTCAGTACCCCTCGCAGCGCACCACCTACCCGACCGGGGTCCGCAACGACCAGCGCAACGGATCGTACTGGCTGATCGACGTGGGGGGGCGCAAGGACTTCACGTTCGGGAAGACCAGCCTCGAGGTTTCCCTCGACATCATCAATATCCTCAACAACGACGCCCTTTTGGTCCAGGGCGTCGTGAACCAGAACACCAACGCCCAGCGGCACGTCGGGCGGCAGTTCCAGGTGGGGGCGAAGCTGGCCTTCTAAGACGTCCAAAAACATTTGAAAGAGGCCGGAATCGGGAGTATTTTCAAGGCCATGAAAGCGAGAATCCTCCCGATTCCGGCCTTTGTGTTTGTCCTGGCCCTGGCCGGTGCCGCCGCCCACGCCGACGAGCTGATCCGCTTCAAGTCCGGGTACGAGATGATGGTGGTCTCCCACCGCGAGGAGAAGGGGATGGTGATGGTCACCCTCGAGGGGGGCGGCGAGGTCGGTTTCCCCAAGGACCTCATCGAAAACCTCGAGGGGGGCAAGGAATCGGCCCGCACCACGCCCTCGCCCCTCTGGAACAAGGTCCCCTCCCGCGTCCATGTCCAGAAATTCCTCGCGCCCCGCAAGGCCGAGATGCCGTCCCGGTTCCTCGCGCGAGGCGTGAGCAACGCGGAAGGGGTGACCATCGGGTACAGCAAGGCCGGCGATCGCGCCGCAGCGGTTCAGCGGCGGACCCATCGGGGAGGTCACGCCGGGGGGAAAGATCGGGAGCGACATCCGGGACCGGTCCTTCCATTCCGATCTCAACAGGACGGACCAGGAAGAGGCCCACGCCCGCAGGAAGGCGAAGACCCGGAACCTCGAGGCCGACATCCCCAAGGCCGGCGGCGACGAATAGCCGTTCCGGCCGCCCCGCACACGACCAGCCTCGTCCGGATGCCGCGCCGGGTGTCGCGCGGATGCAGCGGGATCTGCGCCGCGGCCCCGCAAGCCGATTGACTGTCACGGTGGGCGGGGTATTCTCACAGCCACGAGAGCGGAGAGCTGTCGCCGGGCGGCGAAGACCGCTCCCGGCCCGGCGGGCGGTTTCCCGTTCCCGCGGCCGCGGCGGAGGTTCGGATGCAAGGGGGTTCCAGGTTCCTGGCGGGGGCCCTGCTCCTGCTGCTGCCCTTCGTGGCGGCGTCTGCCGCCGGGAGCGGACCGGCCGGTCCGCCCGGCGCCAGGAGCCGCCCGCCGACCCGCGGGCGGGACCGGGACGATCATCGTCCGGGCGGTGGAGCGCAGCGGCTCTCCGTTCCCCGGCGTCGCGGTCGCCGTCCGCAACGCGAAGGGACTCCCGGTCCCGGCCGGCGAAGCAGACCGACGAGGCGGGGCAGGCGGTCTTCCTGGTCGCGCCGGGCGGGGGATACTCCGTGCAGGCCTCCGTTTCCGGCATGGCGCCCCAGGCCTCGGACGAGTTCCGCGTCGATCGCGACCACAAGACGACGATCGTCTTCACCATGCAGGAGCAGCTCGTCGAGAAAGTGAAGGTGAGGGGCGAGAGGGTCGTGGACCTCGACGAAGGGGGCCAGAACAGGGTCGCCTTCTCGGACACCTTCGTCGAGGACCTGCCGATCCTCGGGCGCTCCTACCAGAACGTCCTGAAGCTGGCCCCCGGCGTGAACGACTCGAACGGCGACGGCAACCCGAACGTGCACGGGGCCCGCGAGCGCGACTTCAAGGCGACGGTGGACGGGGTGTCGAACGTGGACCCGCTGACCGGGACGTTCATGTCGAACGTCAACCCCGACGCGATCGAGGAGATCGAGGTCGTGACGACGGGCGCGGGAGCCGAGTACGGCGGCGCCGTGGGCGGCTTCGGGAAGATCGTCACGAAGCAGGGGACCAACGCCTTCGACGGCTCCTTCAGCCTGTACCTGCGCTCCTCGGTGCTCGACGGCGGGACCGTGAACACCGGCACCGATGCCGAGCCGATCCAGTACCACGACGTCCGGCCGACGCTGAACTTCACCGGCCCGATCGTCCGGGACAGGCTCTTCTTCGCCCTCTTCCACGAGTACCAGGATCGAGGGCGCCCGGTCAGCTTCCTCGGCTCCGGGGGAATCGTCGTCGTCACCAAGGGGACCCGGAACCTCGACAAGGTGACCTGGCAGGTCGACCCCCGCAACAAGCTCATCTTCCAGGCCCAGTCGGATCCGCTGCGCGTCGAGCCCCTGGGCGTGGACGCCCTGACCGATCCGCGCTCCGGCTACGCCTACAAGCAGGGGGGGCCGATCTACCAGGTCCACTGGGATGTGCAGGTCTCGTCGATCTTCAACATCCAGTCGCTCATCGGCCTGAGCGATACCGGGATCGACGCGGTCCCGTCGAGCAACGGCATCAAGAACAACTGCGGGATCGACGAGTACGCCGTGATCGGCGTCCGCCGCGATCCCTTCGGGGGCCCGGTGGCCCAGCCGATCGACGAGGACCAGTGCTTCGCGACCCTCTCGTCGCGCACGAGCGGGTCCTTCGTGGAGACCTACTCGGACGACCGGATCCGCTACACGGCCCGCAGCGACGCCAATTACTACCTCGAGGACTTCCTCGGCATCAGCCACACGCTGAAGGGGGGATTCCTGGCCCAGAAGACCCGCTTCGAGGCGAGCGACCAGTACCGGGGGTTCTCGCTGTTCACCGAGACGCGGGGAGGGTTCACGGGGCTGGGCAACGTCTCCTACCCGGGAGGCGGCGCCCTCAGCCGGCAGGTTTTCACCCCGGGATACCCGGACGCCGCCCGGAACCAGGCGAACGGATCGAATTACGCCCTCTACCTGGAGGACCAGTTCCGCCCCGACCAGAACGTCTCCGTGCGGCTCGGCGTGCGGGTCGAGCAGGAGAACATGTCGGCCGATGGGTTCGGGCACTTCGACCCGGCCGCCGAGTACGAGCAGTTCCAGACCGGGTACGTGGAGTGCCTGGCCGGCGGGCAGAATCCCGATCGGTGCGCGCGGGCGAACTTCCACGTATTTCCACAAGTACGAGCGGTTCCCCGTCACCGGGACCTTCCCGTTCCGCCCGATCCTGGAGGACCAGACGGTCGGCCTGCAGCCCCGGACACCGGAGCAGTTCAGGATCTCCAACACGAACATCGGCCCGCGGCTGTCGGTGTCGTGGGACCCCGGAACGAACGGCAGGCTGAAGCTGTTCGGCACGGCCGGCCGCTACTACGGGGAGACCTTCCTGCTCATCCCGCTCTACGAGCAGCCGCCCGACCCGTTCACGCTTCGCGTACAGGGTGATCGCGGACGAGAGCACCACGCAGTGCCGGCCGGACCGGAACGGCGACGGCACCCCCGAGTGCGTGACCTACCCGCTCATCGACTCCGACCAGAATTCGCGCGTGTCACCCGCGAGCATCCGGCAGGTCGACCGGGACCTGCGCACGCCCTACCAGGACGAGTACACGGCGGGGTTCTCCGCCGAGATCTTCCAGGAGACCTCGATCACCCTCACGGCGATCCGGCGCAAGTTCCGGGACCAGTTCCAGGACGTCGACATCAACCACTTCGGACGCGACGTCGGGACACACGGCCACGGCCGGCTGCACGGTCGATTCGAACGGTCAGCTGATCCCGGTCGACCCCAAGCCGGACGGCCAGTTCGACGACTGCGGCGGGCAGATCCGCGTGGTGCGCGGGCCGCCGCCGTTCTACCGCCCGATCGTGCTCGACCTCCCCGACGGGATCCCGGACCTGTACATCTACAACCCGTTCTTCAACCAGATCAACCGGGTCGGCAACTTCAACCAGTCCGACTACAAGGCCTACCAGATCGAGCTGGTGCGGCGCCTCCACCGGAACTGGGAGCTGGAAGCGTCCTATGTCTGGTCCGAGGCGACGGGACAGGCCGAGGACTACAACCAGACGCTCGGGAACGACCCGACCACGCTCCAGGACGAATACGGGTACCTCTCCTACGATCAGCGCCATTTCGTGAAGGTGAACGCCCGCACCCAGGTCCCGCGCTGGAACGTGCGGCTCAGCAGCGCGATCAGCTGGCAGTCGGGCCTGCCGTACTCGATCGTGCAGGTCGGCACCTCCTACGACGCCGTGACGCGCGTTCGGCTCCACCTCGGTCCAGTACCTCTCCCAGAGGACCACCTATCCGACCCACGAGCGCAACGACCAGCGCAACGGGAGCTACTGGCAGTTCGACGTGGGAGGGCGCAAGGACTTCCCGCTCGGCAAGACCAGCCTCGAGCTCTCCCTCGACGTCATCAACCTCCTCAACAGCGACGCCCTGCTGGTGGAGCGCGTGGCGAACCGGAACACGATCGCGCAGCGGCACACGGGCCGCCAGTTCCAGGTCGGCATCCGGCTGGCCTTCTGAGCGGGGCCGGCGAGCGCCTTCGGCGCTTCGCGGCTGATGGCGCGCGCCACCACCTGCCCTAAAATGCGAGCTATGCAAGAGACCGAAGCGTCTGTTCGTCGGGCGCGCTGCTCGCGGCGGTGGGGACCGGATGCGCCCTGGCCGCGGCGAGCCGGAGGCGCAGGGGCTGCTCCCTCCCCGGCCGCCACCACGCAGCCGCCGTCCGGTGCGGCCTCGACCGGGCCGCTCGGACGGCAGGCGCGCGCCCTGCGGGAGCAGGATACGGCGATCGCCCTCGAGAAACTGGGGCGCACCGCGGAGGCGATCGCTCACTACCGGGCCGCGATCGCCTCGGATGCCTCCCTCAAGACGCCCTGGGCGAACCTGGCCGTGCACGCGCTCGACGGAGGATTCCCCGGAGCAGGCGGTCCACCTCGCGAGCGTCGCCCAGTACCTCGATCCGCGATACGAAACGGCGCGCGGCGTTCTCGAGGAGGCCCTCGCATCGCTTCCCCCTCCGGCGAAGAGGGGAGAGGGCCCGCGCGAAACGTGCGTGAAGGGGGATCAGGCCGAGACCGCCGGCCGGCGGGACCGGGACGGGCGGCGCCGCCGCCTGGGACGAGACGGGGGGACTGCGCCCCTGCCTCGAGCGGCAGGCCGGCTGGCTCGGCGGGACCGGCGCGCAGGCCGCGGGCCCGCTGAAGGAACTGGCGCGTCTCGACCTCGAGGCGGGGCGCGTGGAGTCGGCCGCGCTCCTTCTGGGGATCGCGGGCTCGCTCGAGGCGGGCGGGGAGGCTCCCCTGCTCGCGCAGGCGCTCGATCGGGCCGGAGACCCGTGCGCCGCGGCGGCGGTGGCCGCGCCGGGCGGGGGAGGAGGCTCCGGCGAGCCCGCGTCCCGCCGTACGCCGGGCGGTGCGAGGCGCTCCGCGCGGCGCGCGCGCGGGCGGAGGCCCTGATCGGGGCCGTCGTGGTCGTCCCAGGACGAGGCGGCGAAGGCGGCCTCGCAGCGGCGCCTGGAGACCTTCCTTCTCTCCGGGATGAGCGCCGGAACAGGCGGCCGGCCGGTGGCGGATGGAGCGCCGGCGCGGGGGGCGGACCCTCATCGATCTCGGCCCGGTCTTCATCCGTCTCGGCGACGAGTGGTTCGACGACGCTCCCGGTGAAGGGGAGGGGGTCCGCGTCTGGCGGCGACGGCCGGGGGACTCGCTTTTCGCCGCGCGTCGTGCTCGGCGCGGCGGAGGGGACGGCGGACGAGGCGCTGCGCCGGCTGCTCGCCTCCAGGCGGCCGGCCCCGATGAACTGGTCCCCCGCGGCCTTCGCGGCGACCGATCACGGTGACGGCGCGCTCTTCGCCCCTTTCACTCGACACGAACGCCGGAGGACGCGCGGAGGGGACCGTCTGGCTGATCGAATCGCCGGCGGCGCCCGGGACGGGCGCTGGTCCTCCTCGCGCTGCCGGGGACCGGGGGCCTGGGAGCGGAGGGGCTCGAACAGGTCCGCGCGGAGCTCTCCGAAGCGATCGAGAGCGCCGTGGCGGTCCCCCCGCGCTGGGCCGCGCTGGCCGCCGCCGAGGGAGGGGAGGACGACTTCCCGGTCCCGCTGGTCCGCGACAGGGCGGCGGACGAGCGCGAGTCCCCCTGGCGGACCTTCCCCCTGGGAGGGACGGGCTTCTCGATCGCCCTGCCGCCCGGAACGGTCGCGGCCCCTCCCGCCGTGCGCTCCGCCCGCGAGCGCTCCCGGCCGACCGCAGGCGGCGCTCTGGTTCCGCGGGCGGTTCCTCGACCGGGACGGGATCCAGGTCGCGATCGGCGACGAGGGGGTGGCCGCGAGCATCGACGTCCTCGCGCCCGCCGGCGCGGGAGCCGCCGCTGCGGGAACGCGTCGGGGCGCTCGCGCCTCCGGCGGCGGATCCGGGCGCGTCGCCGATCTCGGCGCTCGATGCGGCGCCGCTGCTCGGGGCCGACACCGGCGCCTCGCAGGTCCTCCTCGGACGGTTCCGTCCCTCCGCGGGCCGCCCGTTCGAGTGGGTGGTCGCGCGGCTCGTGTACACCGGCCGGATCGTCGAGCTGGCGATGCCGGTCTTCTCCGGGGCCCGCTCCGTCGCCCTCTACTGGATCCCTTCCACCCTGCGGACCGCGCAGGGGAACGCCCCCGCCCGCCCCGCTCGACCTCATGGGGCGGCTCGGAATCACGTTTCTCCGGCCGCCCCCCACGGAGCGGCGCGAGGCCTTCTACAAGGAAGGAGACCTTCGCTCGCGCGATTTCACGATGATCGTCCCCCGGGGCTTCTACGTCGGTCTCAACACCGCTTCGATCGAGGCGTTCCCCGCGCGGATCTCCCACCGCGACGGCGGCGCCATCGCCGTCCTCGACAGGCTTCCCCCGGGCGCGGGCGCGGAGCCGGCGTCGGAGGCCGCGGCTCGGCGCCGCCGTGCGCGACTGGCTGGCGCGCGAAGGGTTTGCCCTCGAAGGGAACCTCGCGACGGGCGAGTACGCCCGCGCCTCGAAGCTGGGCGCCACCAGGGGACTCGAAGCCTCCTTCACGGTGGCGGAGCGGAAGGGGACCGGAGGCGCAGGGGCGGCCGGCGCGGAGCGCGCGGCCGGCCGGGCCTGGCTGCTCGAAGCGCGCGACGGCCGCGCCTACGTCCTGATGTCCATCTGCTGGGGAAAGGAGCAGCGGCTGCGCGAGGACGACCTCCGCCTGATGCTCGGGAGCCTCCGGCTGCAGAAATGATAAAAAAAGAGCCGCTTTCGCGGCTCTTTTACGCCTTGCCCAGGCGCAGGGATGGTGGGTTCGTCTTCCGGTTACTGCGCGTTCAGCCTGTTGATGATGTCCCGCAGGCCGCTCTCGAGAGTCTCAACGCGGGTCTCGTCCGATCCGCCGGAGAGGAAGTTCCCGAGCTGTGCATTGGCGGGACCAGCGCCCTTGTTGATACCCGCGCTCGTCAGGGCGACTGGATCGGCAACGCGCGCCGCAAGCGGGCCGGCTCCGAGGGAGATCTGAGGCGCCGACGGCGTCAGGGAGAGCTGCGCGGACTGTGAGCTCACGCCCCCTTTGCCGGGCTCGGTGGGGATGAGGGGCTTGATCGGCCAGAGCTTCCCGTACGTCCCGGGAATCTGCTGGACGTAAAGACCTTCCTCATGCCATCCCGCCCTCAGGTCCACGGGGCGCGGAAACTCGCGTGCGGCGACGACCGTTACGGACATCGCCAGAAGGCCGAGCACCGTAAGCCCCAGAACCAACCTACGACCGTTTCGATTCATAGGCACCTCCTCCGAAAACTCCCTAGTTGCAGCTGTCTCAAGTTCATTCTACTCGCTCCGCGGCAAGGGGCAAGGGGGGAAATATGCTACGATGACCGGGTTTTGCGGGGAACAAACCGCGCAGGAGAGATCTCCTTGAAAAAGAACGCAATTTCCCTCAAGAACGCCGCCTCCTGGGCGGTCCTGGCAGCGATTTTCCTCTCCGGTTTTGGTGCCGCGCGAGCCGCCGACGCACCCCGGGACGAGCCCAAGCCGGCCTGGAGAACAGGGCCGGTTCGCTACATCCTGACGCCCGAGGAAGACAAGGCGTACAAGGGGCTCAAGACCGACGAGGACCGGGCGAAGGCGATCGAGGCTTTCTGGCTTCGGCGCGACCCGACGCCCGGCACGCCGGCGAACGAGTTCCGGGACGACTTCTACCGCCGCCTGGACGACACCGCGAAGGAGTTCCGCGAGGGGACTGTCCCGGGTTGGATGACCGACCGCGGCAAGCTGCTCCTGACCGCGGGCTACCCCGATGAGCGGGCGACGGACACCAACAAGGAGACCTGGACCTACAAGCGCGCCTTCCCCGGGGCCGACGGCCAGCCTGGTCCCGCCAAGACCTGGAAGGTGCAGTTCATCAAGGAAGAGGGGGCCGAGGAGTTCCGCATGAGCACGGAGGGGCGCGAGCTCCTCGACGCCGCTGGGCTCTCTCGATCCGACGATCGCGGCGGTCACCTCGATGCCCCCGATCAAGACCGCGAAGCCGGGCGCCCCGGCCGCTCCGGCAGCAGGCGCGCCCGCCGCGGGCGCAGCCGGAGCCCCCGCGGCCGCGGGAGCGGCCGCCGCTCCCGCCGCACCGCCCGCGCTGCCGGACGGCGTCGAACGGCTCCGGACCGCGGCGCTCGGGCGCCGAGCCGAAGACCGAGCTCTGGATGTCCACGCTGCCCCGCTACTTCAAGGCCGAGGATGGGTCCACGCGCACGGTGATCGCGGTCGCCGTGAAGAAATCCGACATCGCGATGGGAACCGACAACACGCCGAGGACGATCCTCTACGCGCGGCTGATCCCGCAGGAGGCGCCCGAGGCGTTCATCGAGTTCATCGAGCAGGAACTGTTCACGATGCACGACGATCCCGCGGAGGGCGTGTTGAAGTACGCGTTCGCCTGGCCGCTCAAGAGGAAGGTCTACGAGCTCAAGGTCGCGGCCTCGGACGGCCCCGAGGGGAAGATGGCCACCTACTCGCAGACCCTGACGCTGCCCGACTACAAGACCGGCAACCTCTCCCTGAGCAGCATCACGCTCGCGCGCAAGGCCGAGCCCGTCACGGACGCCGCCCCCGCGGGGGAGGACAACTACCGGGTCGGCGCGCTGCGGCTGATCCCGTGCGTCAAACCGGTCCTCACGGCGGGCAAGGACGAGCTCAACTTCTTCTACGACATCTACAACGCGAAGCCCGACCCGGCGAGCAACAAGCCCTCGATGGACGTGACCTACAGCTTCGAGCAGCGGACCCCCTCGGGCTGGAAGAAGAGGGGACGCCTCGTGGAGCCCGACAAGCACGAGGAAACGCTCGGCTACACGATCCCCGCGGACGTGCTGGTCCAGTGGCCGGCGGCCGACTTCCGGCTGACCGTCCAGGTGAAGGACAAGATCGCGAACGTCGAGACGTCCGGCACCGTCGAGTTCACGATCATCAAGTAGGGCGCCCCCGGCCATGGCCCGCTTCTACAACACCCTGACGCGGCGCGTCGAGGAGTTCGAGCCCCTCGAGGCGGGCCGAGTGCGCATGTACACGTGCGGTCCGACCGTCCACGACCACACGCACATCGGCAACTTCCGGACCTTCGTCTGGGAGGACCTGCTGCGTCGCTCGCTCGAGCACCTCGGCTACGAGGTCACGCAGGTGATGAACATCACCGACGTGGACGACAAGACGATCAGGAAGAGCCTGGCCGAGGGGGTCAGCCTCGCCGAGTACACGGAGCGGTACACGCGGTCGTTCTTCGAGGGGCTGGATCTCCTCAAGGTCAAGAGGGCCGAGCACTACCCGCGGGCGACCGCCCACATCCCCGAGATGATCCGGATCATCGAGGTCCTGCGGGACAAGGGGATGACCTACGACAGCCAGGGCTCGATCTACTACCGGATCGCGTCGTTCCCCGGCTACGGACGGCTTTCGGGCGTGGAGCGGCGCGAGCTTCTCGACGGCGCGCGGATCGACTCGGACGAGTACGAGAAGGAGTCGGCGCGTGACTTCGCGCTCTGGAAGAGCTCGAAGCCGGGCGAGCCGGCCTGGGACAGCCCGTTCGGGGCCGGACGGCCCGGCTGGCACATCGAGTGCTCCGCGATGAGCATCAAGTACCTCGGCGAGACGTTCGACATCCACACGGGCGGCGTGGACAACATCTTCCCGCACCACGAGAACGAGATCGCGCAGAGCGAGGCGTACACGGGCAAGCCGTTCGTCCGCTACTGGCTCCACGCGGCGCACCTCATGGTCGAGAGCGAGAAGATGGCGAAGTCCCTCGGCAACTTCTTCACGCTGCGCGAGCTGCTGGAGAAGGGGTACGACGCGAGGGCGATCCGCTGGCTGCTGCTCGGCACCCACTACCGGCGGAACCTCAACTTCACCTTCGACGGGATCGCGCAGGCGGCCCGCGAGGTCGGCCGGCTCGATGACTTCCGCAGGCGCGTGGAGGAGGCCGGCGGGTATGCCTCCGCGGAAGCGGAACCCGGGGACGGCGCCCCCGCGGCCGGCCGGGAGCCTCGGCGCGCAGATCCACGAAGCCGAGGAGGAGTTCTCCTCCTGCCTGGCCGACGATCTGAACGTCTCGAGCGCGTTCGGAGCCGTTTTCCGGATGGTCCGCGACACCCATGCGGCCCTCGACCGCGGCTCGGCGACGCCGGCCGAGATCCGCGAGGCGGCCCGGGCGCTGGAGAGGTTCGACGGGGTGCTCGGCGTCCTCGACCGGACCTCCACGGTCCTCGATGACGAGATCGAGGAGCTGATCCGCAAGCGCCAGGAGGCGCGGAAGGCGAAGAACTTCCGGGAATCGGACAGGATCCGTGACGAGCTGGCCGCCCGCGGGATCGTCCTCGAGGACACCCCCCAGGGGGTCCGCTGGAAGCGGCGCTAGGCGGCGTCCGCTTCCCCGCGGCCGGCCGCGGCGGGAGGCGGCCTGAAAAAGGTCGGTATTCCGCCGAAAATGGCCTCTCTCCCCGGCGCTAAACCTCCCGCAGTCCCCAGCGTGTCCAATGTCTTGGAAAGGTGAATGACGCTTCCGCCGGAAGAACCCGCGGACGAAGTCCTGATCGAGCGGTTCAAGCGGGGCGAGACGGAGGCATTCGACCGGATCGTTGCGCGGTACCGACGCGATGTTTACCGGATTTCTCATCGCATGACCGGAAATCACGAGGACGCGGACGACGTGGCGCAGGAGACGTTCCTGCGGGCCTACAGGTCCCTGCCTCTCTTCCGCGGGGATTCGGCGCTGCGCACGTGGCTCTTCAGGATCGCCTTGAACCTCTCGATCAACGCCGGGCGCGCGCGGGCGGGCCGGCGCACGGAGGATCGCGACCTCGAGAGCCTCCCGGTCGATCCTTCGCACCGGGCCGCGGAAGGGGAGCAGCGGCTTCTCGTCGAGGAGCGGGCGCAGCGGGTCCGCGACGCCATCGAGGGGCTCCCTCCCCGGCAGAAGCAGGTGGTGATCCTCAGGATGTACGAGGAACTCCAGTTCCAGGAGATCGCGGAGCTGCTCGAGTGCCCGATCGGCACCGCGAAGGCGAATTTCTTCCACGCCATGACGAACCTCAGGAAGGCGCTCGCATGAGCTGCAACCGGGCCGAAGCGACTCTGCGCGGCGCTCGCCGGCGGCGCGCCGGGCGAGGGAAGACGCGCGCGGAGCTGCGCCGGCATGCGGCCTCGTGCGCCGAGTGCGCCGGCCTGCTCGCCGTCTTCGAATCGCTGCGCGAGGCGGCGCCTGCGTTCGCGGCGCCCGATCCCCACCCTTCCTACTGGGTCCGGTTCTCCGAGAGGCTGGAGTCGAAGCTGGCGGCGGGCGCGGGGCGCCGGGGGTGGCTCCTGCCCGTGCCCGCGGGCGCGCGCTTCGCGCTCGCGCTCGGAAGCCTCGCGATCTTCGTCGTGTCGCTGCTCGCCTTCCGCGCCGGCGTCCCCGTCGGCGGCCGCGTCTCGCGGGCCCTCCCTCCGGCCGCGGCGGCAGGCAGTCATCCTTGCCGAGGAGGAGCTGCTCGGCAGGCTCGGTCTCGCCTCCGAAGCCCGGCTCGACGAGGCGCTCGACGCGGTCTTCCCCGTGGATCCCGTCTCGGCCCCCTCCGAGCTCGCGGAAGCGGAAACCTCGCTGCCGAAGGAGCTCGAAGGCGTCCGGAACCAGCGGGGAGGAGTACGATCTGCTCTACGAGCTGGAGAAGGACGAGCGCGATCACATTCTGAAGGAGCTGCGCGGTGAAATCGGCTGACGATCATCGTTCCCTCCGTGCCCGCCGGGGCGGCGTCTCCGCCCGCCCGGCGGCAGCGACGGTCCCGCGCGGACGCGGGGAAGGCGCCCGGATGCGGGCCCGCGCGTGCGCCCTGGTCCCCGCGCTCGCCCTGGCGATCCTGGTGGCCGGCGCCGGCGCGGCACTCGCCGCGGGCGCCCAGGGGGGGCCTCCCGTCCAGGGACCGTCCGGGCCTCCTCCCGACGCCTTCGGTCCGCCCGGAGGACCTCCCGGGGGGCCGCCCGACGACGACCTGCGCGAGACGATCACCCTGCTGATGATGGTCCGCATGAAGCGCGAGCTCGCTCTCTCGGACAAGCAGTACGAGCAGATCCTCCCGAAGGTCCAGGAGTTCGAGCAGACGCGCGCGGCCTCCTTCCGCGAGCGCCGATCGCTCGATGAGCAGCTCCGCGCGCTCCTCGGCCGCGAAGGCGTGAAGGACTCCGAGTACACGGAGCTGGTGAACAGGATGGCGTCGCTCGACGAGGCGGACCGGAAGGCGGAGGCCGCCCACCTCGCGGAGCTGCGCAGGGTCCTGACCCCGCGCCAGCAGGCCCAGCTGATCGTCTTCCGCATGCAGTTCCGCCAGTGGATCGAGAGCCGCATGCGGGACGCGCGCCAGCTGCGCGGGCAGGGACCTGGCCCCGGCGGGCAGGGGCGTGGCGCCGGCCGTGGCGCCGGTCCGGGCGCGCTCGACGACGATTCCGCTCCCGGACCGCGGTAGCCATCCGGACTTCATTCCGACCGGGGTCGCCCCCACCGTTCCACGCCTGAAACGCCGCTCCCTCATCCCGTGCGCCTCGACACACCGGGGTTGCTAGGATGGCGGAGCGCGCGCCCTCGGTGGGGGCGCGCCGCCCGGGTGGGCGAGGGGACGGGAGAGACGGCTCCGGCCCGGCCCGCGCCTGCCCTGGAGGGTGCCGGCCGTCCCGTGCGTGAGGGGGTGAGCGAGGAGCGGGGGGGAGTCGCTGGGGGAGGAGGGTCTCGTGGCGGAGAAGGACCCGCGGGTGCGGGTCGGGCGGGGCGGCGAGGAGCAGGCCGAAGCGCACCTGGTCGCGAAGGGGTACCGGACGCTCGCGAGGCGGTTCCGTCTCCGCAACGGCGAGCTGGACCTGGTGATGGAGGACGGCGGGACGATCGTCTTCGTGGAGGTCCGGACGAGGCGCTCGACGTCGCTCGGCGACCCGCTCGAATCGGTCGGATTCCTCAAGCAGGGCCCGTCTCATCCGGGCGGCCCGGGTCTTCCTCTCGGCCCGGGGCCTCCATGCCGCCCCGTGCCGCTTCGACGTGGTGGCCGTCCGGGGCGGGCGGGACGGCCCTCCCGAGATCGAGCACCGGGCCGACGCCTTCCGGGCCGACGGCTGAGCGGCCTCCGGCTCTGAAGCGCCCTGTTTCTTGACAGTTAGGGGGTCCGTTGCTATAGTCCTTCGGTCATCGGCAAGGCGCGAGCGGGAATAGCTCAGTGGTAGAGTGCAACCTTGCCAAGGTTGAAGTCGCGGGTTCGAATCCCGTTTCCCGCTCCAATCCCCACCGACAGCGTGCAGCCTGGCTCCCCGGATGCCGGCGGGGTCTGCGCGGCAGGGCCCCCCGGCCTTGACCGGGCCCGCGCGCCTCGGGGATGATGCGGGGCCTGGCGGGAGCAGGAAGCGGATGACGGAGCAGCGCAGAATCGGGGCCGTGATCCTGGCGGCGGGGAAGTCCGAGAGGATGATGTACCCCAAGCCGCTCCTGATCTTCGGCAAGGAAACGGTCGTGGACCGCATCATCCGCGTCTGCCTGGAGGCGGGCTGCGACCCCGTCGTGGTGGTCCTCGGCCACGAGTCGGAGCGGATCCGGGCGAATTCCTCGCTCGCGGGATCGCTGGTCGTCGTGAACGAGGCGTACGAGACGGGCCAGACCTCCTCGCTGCAGGCGGGGCTTCGCGCTCTCCCCGAGGATGCCTCGGCCTTCGTGCTCTTCCCCGTCGACCACGCCCTCGTCATGACGGAAACCGTCGAGCTGCTCATCGCGTCGTGGCGCGAAGGCGGAGGGGCGCTCGTCGCCCCGGTCCACGCCGGCAGGCGGGGGCACCCCGTGCTCTGCGATCGCGCGCTGATCGCGGAGTTCGCGGCGCTCGATCCCGGCGCCCCCGCGCACCTCGTGACGGGGGCCGACCCCGCCCGGGTGCGCGCGGTCGAGACGGACGATGCGGAGGTCCTGCGCGACCTCGACGCCCCGTCCGATTACCACGCCGCGCTCGAGGTCTATTCCGAGCGGGGAGGGGAGGCGGGATTTCTCGCTCCCCGCGGCACGGGCGGGCGGGCGCTCCCCAAGAAGCCTCCCGTCTAGCGGGCGGTCGCCGTTCGCAGCGGGACGATCCTGACGCGCTCGTCGTAGAGCGCGCCCCCCTCGCCGAGATCGCTGGTCCGCGCCCTGAGCAGGGCGTTCGCGCAGCGCCCGTCGCGCAGGTGGCCCCCCTTGGGAACCAGCGCGACGTCGCGCCGCTGCCTGGCGTCGTGGCGCAGCCTGACCACCATCGAGCCGATGCGCGATTCGATGCGGCACAGATCGCCGTCGGCCACGCCGGCCGCGGCGTCGGGATGGACGGTGGCGATCGCCGGGCCGTCGAGCTCGGCGGACCACTGGCTGGACTGGGCGCGGTCGGTCGAGAGCGACATGAGGAAGAGCGGGAAACCGGCGGCGGGCCCGTCCTCGGGCGGGGCGGCTGGTCATGAGGTTCACGCGGCCCGTCGGCGTCGGGAACTTCCGTCCCTCGAACAGGACCTTCGGCGCGAGCGGGTTCCGGACCGGGCCCTCCTCGAGCTGCTCGAGCGTGACCCCCCTTCGCGGCCAGCCTCGGGCTGCATGAGCCGCCGCTTCCACTCGCGCGCGCTGCCGGCCAGCTCCTCGCCGAGCCCGACCCGCGCGGCGAGCCCCTGGATGATCTCCAGGTCGCTCTTCACTCCTTCGGGAGGCTCGACCACGGGCCGCACCACGCCGAGCCAGTGGTGGCCGTACGCTCCGACGATGTCGTCGGCCTCGAGCAGGGTGGTCGTCGGGAGGACCAGGTGCGCGAGCGCGGCGGTGTCCGTCATCGACGGAATCGACGACGACGACGAACTCGCGCGAGCGGAGGGCCTCGACGATCGTCTGCGATTCGGGGAGCATGACGACCGGGTTCCCCGCGGTGATCCAGACGGCGCGGATCGGGGGATCCGAGCTCCGCAGCAGCTCCGGGCCGAACAGCGGCTCGCAGATCGAGCGGGGGGCCTTCGCGGCCCCGCCGGGGAAATCGAGGTCGAAGGGACCCCGGCGCCTGAAGTAGAACGACACGCCGCCTCCGGGCACGCCGAGGTTCCCGGAGATGGCGCCCAGCGCGTCGAGAGCCCGCACGATGCCGGCGCCGTTGGCGCGCCGCCCCATCCCCCAGCCGACCAGGATCGCCGTCGGCCCGCCCGGCCCGAGCCGCCGGGCGAGGTCGAGCGCCTCCTCGGCGGAGATGTCGGCCTGCGCGCACCACTCCGGGACGGTGCGGCCGAGCGCGAGGGCCCGGAACTCCTCGAGGTTGTCGCAGTACCAGGCGGCCGCGGGGTCGGTCCAGCCCTCCTCGAAGAGGATCCGCGCCACGGCCATCGCGGCCGCGAAATCGCCGGCGGGGCGGGGCTGGATGAACCGCTCGCAGAGCCCGGCGGTCTTGTGGTGGACGGGATCGATCAGCACGCACCCCGCGCCGCGCCCGATCGCCTGCCGCAGGACCGGGATCGTGTGGGGACTCGAGGTGAAGACGTTCTTGCCCCAGATCAGGATGTTCTTCGCGTTCGAGGAGGTCGAAGAGATCGTTGCTGTCCGACTACCCCGAAGTCGAGCTCCTGGGCGGTGTTGCCCGCCCCCGAGCAGATGTCGCCCCGCTTGACGGTCACGGGGCCGAACCGTTCGAAGAACCGGTCGCACAGGTGCTTCAGGAGGCCGAGCGAGCCCCCGCTCCGGTAGTGGAAGATCGCTTCCGGGCCCGACTCCCGGCGGATCCTCGTCAGCCTTTCGGCGGCGACGTCGAGAGCCTCGTCCCATCCGACCGGGCGGAGCTCGCCGTCCTTCCGAAGCAGCGGCTGGGTGATCCGGTCGCGGTAGTAGGGGCTCTGGAGGAAGTGGCTCGTCCGGTAGCAGAGCGCGCCGCGCGTGACCGGGTGATCGGGGTCCCCCTGCAGCCTCGTCACGCGGCCGTCCTCGACGGTCGCCAGGATGCCGCACGCGTCCGGGCAGTCGCGGTTGCAGGTCGTCTTCCGGATTTCCTTCATGCCGTCCCCTTGCCCTCCCTCCGGCCGGCGCCGCGGCGAGAGTCTATGCCCCCCGGGAGGCGTCGCGGAGCTTCGTGAGGAGATCGCGGACGTAGACCCCCACCATCTTCTTGCGGTACGGCGGCGTGAGGGGAACGTTGCGGAGCGGGCGGCACCGCCCCTCGACGTCCGACGCGATCTTCTCGATCAGGGCGTCGCCGAGCGTTTCGCCCGCGAGCGGGGCCGTGACCTCGTCCATCGGAAGGGGAACGACGTCCACGGCCGTGATGGCGATCCTCAGCGTCTCGATCTTCGCCCCGCTCATCCGGAGGGCGACCGCGGCCCCCATCGAGGGGAAATCGATGGTGTCGCGGATCCGGAGCTTCCGGTAGGCGGCCCGCAGGGAGGCCGCCCCCGACGGGATCCGGATCTCCCGGATCACCTCGTCGCGCCCCTTGACGTGCTTGGCGATCCCGTCGGGGCGGTAGAACGCCGCGAGCGGGGTCTCCCGCCGGCCGGACGGGGACTCGAGGAGCAGGCTCGCGCCGAGGACCTGCAGCACCGGGGCGAGATCGCCCGAGTAGGTGGCGTAGCAGATGCTCTTCTGGGGGACGACCCAGCATTCGTCCCCCTCGGCCTTGAGGCAGTAGCCGAGCGACTGCCTCCACCCGGGGAACTGGTTGAAGAAGAAGCAGCGTGTCTCGACCAGGAGATTGCCGCCGAGCGTCGCCGCGTTCTGAATGAGGGGAGAGGCGACCTCCGCCGCCGCCTCGGCGAGGACGGGGAACCGGCCGCGGACGAGCGGGACTCGCGGCCAGCTCGGTCAGGGTGACCGCGGCCCCGATCCGCGTGAGACTCCCGTCTGCGGCTCCGCCGCCCGGGCTCGAGCCGGCCCTCGCGTCCGCCCGGGTTGCCGCGCCGGTCTCCGTCGTGGCCGCGCCCGCCGCCGTCGATGGAGTCCGGCGCGTCTCCGATCCCCGCGAGCTCGCGGACCCCCGCGAGCGAGATCAGGTTCCCCCGCGGGTTGAGGCGCTGCTTGTAGTTCGGAAGCAGGTCGGTTCCGCCCGCGATGAAATCGAAGTCGGCCCCGCACTGCGCGGCGATCCGGAGCGCCTCGTCGAGCCCGGCGGGGCGGTGGTATTCGAACCTGGGGAGTATCACGGGGCGGCATTCTAGCGCGTCCCGGGGCGCCGGGACAGGGGCCCGGGAAATGGCGGCCGGGGCGCGCATGAAATCCCCGGGAACCGGCAGGCCAGCCGGCGACGGGGTTCGGGCCGGCCCGCGCGGGAACTTTCCCCGGGGGCCGCTGTCCAACCGGGTGGCGCGGTCCGGGCCGGCGGGAAACCCCCGGATCGCGCCGGAAGGGACGCGATGACCGCCTGGGCGCGAAGCCGTGGCATCCTGAGCCTGATGGACGAAGCCAGGCCGGTGGCGGCCGACGAGGACGAGGCCCTCGTCGAACGCGCGCGCAGCGGGGATCGGGCCGCCTACGAGGCCCTGGTGCGGCGCCACCTCGACCGGGTCTGGCACGTGGTCCGGCGGATCGTCCGGCACGACGAGGACGCCGAGGATGTCACGCAGGAGGTCTTCCTGACGGCGTGGCAGGGGCTGGAGCGGTTCCGGGGCGAGGCCCGGTTCACCACCTGGCTGCACAGCATCGCGGTCACGAGGGCGCTGAACCACCTCGATCGCGCCGCGGAGAAGCTGCGGCGCCTGTCCGGGCCCCTCGAGGATCCGGACGACGAGGAGGGGCGGCGCGACCCCAGGCCCGCCGTCGAGGCGGCCTCGGCGCGGCCGGCCTCGCCGCTCGAGGAGCTCGAGGCGGCCGAGCTGCGCCGCCGCCTCGCGTGGTGCCTGGAGCGGCTGCCGGCGCCGTGGCGCGCCGTGCTGGCCCTGCGCGACGCCGAGGAGCGCAGCTACGAGGAGATCGCCGGCGTTCTCGGTCTCGCGCTCGGGACGGTCCGCTCCCGGCTGGCCCGGGCGCGCCTGTCGCTCAAGGAGTGCATCGAAGGACACGCATCATGAAACCGGCATCCGGGCATCCGCACGAACTGATCTCGGCGCTGATGGACGGCGAAGCGACCGAAGCCGAGCGGGCACTTCTCGCGGCGCACCTGGAGTCCTGCGCCGATTGCAGGAGGCTCGAGGCCGAGCCTGCGCCTGCTGGACGCGGCCCGCTCGGGCGAGCCGATCCCTCCCGTCCCGTCCGGTCTCGAATGGCGCATCGCCGCCCGGCTCAGGAGGGCCGGGCGCGAGGCCGCGCCCGGCGCCGCATGGCGCCGCTGGACCAACCCCTGGTCCCTGACGGCCGTCGCGGGCCTCGCGGCCGTCGGCGTCCTGGCCGTGGTCCTCCTCAGGGAGCAGCGGGCCGGCGGGCCGGTGTTCGAGGGGACGGGGAAGCCCCGCGCGGAGACCGAGCTCGGCCTGAACGCGCCCACTCCCGGCCCGGCGCCGGCGAAGGGCCCGGTGGACGAAAGCGCGGACAGGCCCGAAGAGAGAAGCGCGCAGGGCGGCGCCGCGAGCACGCTCCGAGGGAGAAGAGGTGCGCGGCGCCGGCGGGAGTGGAGCCGGACGGCGCAGGAGGATTCGCATCGACGCCCGACCGACACCAGAGGGCGGGGCGCGGCACACGGAAGGACAAGGTGCGCACCGGGCCGGGAGCGGTGCCGGCCGTCCCCTGAAGGAGGATTCGGCCCCGGCGCCACCGGCGATCGGACAGGCGCCGCGAGGCCGGCGCCGGAAAGGGCGCGCCCGCGCCGCCCCGGACAGGTGCGGCCCGGGAGAAGCGCGCCGCCGCCGCTGAATCGAAGGAGCAGCGTGCGGGTGGGGAGAAGCGGGAGGAGACGGCGCCGGGCGGCGTCGTCGGCGGCGTTGTCGGCGGCGTCCTGGGAGGTGTTCTGGGGGGTGTCGCCGGCGAGCCCGGGGGCACGGCCTCGCTCCCGGCGCAGGAGCGCAAGGACAGCGAGGAGACGGTGCGGCTCGTGAGCCTTCCCTCCGCGGGCCCTGTCCGGCAGTACGTCGTCACCCTCCCCCCGATTCCTCCGGTCCCCCGCTCGATACCTCCGCGCAGGACGGGGAAGCGTGGGCGCCGCCTCCACCGCCTCCGCCGGCCCCCCGGGCAGCGACCGGTGCCGGCCGCGCCCCGGAAGGGGGAGGCTGCTGCGCCGACAGCCCCCGCCGCCGCGCCCCGGCAGGGGGAGACCGTCTCGAAGACTGCCCCCGCTCCTGCCCCGCCGCCCGGGGAGGCCCGCGCGGCCGCAACCGCCGCCGCGCCGGGGCAGCCGGCCGGTTCGCCCGCGCAGGCGGAGAGCGCCGCGGGAGGCGGCGGCCGCCGCGCCGAAGCCCGGCGCGGCCGTCACGGATGGAGCCAGCAGCAACGCGTCTCTCTTCCGCAGCGGCGGCGATCTGGCCACGGCCGCCAGCGCCACCTGGCCCGCCCCCGCCCAGCTGCGCCGCCAGGCCGGTGAGCTCGCCTCGTGCGCGCGGCCCTGGCTCGTGGGAACCGATCCCCTCCTGGTCTTCGTCCACCGCGGGAGCAGCCCGGAGGATGTGCTGGCGCGCCTGACCGCGCCGCATGGGGGGCGCGCGATGCGGGCGCAGGGCCCGGATCTCTACCTGCTCGAGCTCCCGCGCGCGGGCGTGGAGGCGTTCTTCAGGGAGCTGAGCGGGGCCGGGCGGCCGTTTGCCCGGGAGACAGCGCCCCCCGCGGACTACGACTGCGCGCTTCTGTTCGTCGGCGTGAGGCGGGAGTAGCGGGCCCGGGCCGGCTCGAGCGGCCGCGCGGACAGCGCGAAAAAGAAGAGGCCGCAGGAGGCGCCCGCGTTCGGCGCCGCCTGCGGCCGGCGGTCTGAGGGTGGGGTCACATTGACCGTTGGGTCAGGTCCCGGCAGGCCGCTGCCTACTCCAGGACGTTGATGTTCTTCTTCCGGCAGATCTCCTTGAGCTCCTTCGGCCAGACGGTCACGCTCACTTCGCCGAGGTGGGCCTTGCGCAGGAGCAGCATGGTCGTGCGCGACTGGCCGATCCCCCCGCCGATGCTGAGCGGGATCTGGTCGTTCAGGATCGCCTGGTGGTAGGGGAGCTTGAGGAAGTCGAGCTGCCCGGTGATCTCCAGCTGCTGACGGAGCGTCTCCTTGGTGACGCGGACCCCCATGGAGGTCAGCTCGTGGCGGCGCTTCGTGATGTGGTTCCACACGAGGATGTCGCCGTTCAGGCCGTGCATCGGCTGGCCCTTCTCGGAGACCGTGGGGGTGACCCAGTCGTCGTAGTCGGCCGCGCGCATCTCGTGGGGATAGCCGTCCTTGAGGACCCAGCCGATCCCGATGATGAACACCGCCGGGTACTTCTGGAGGATCTGGGTCTCGCGCTGCTTGCGCGGGAGGTCCGGGAACATGTCCAGGATCTCCTCGGCGTGCAGGAACGTCAGCTCCTCGGGAAGGTTGGGACAGCGGGGATCCTTCAGCTGCGGGTACATCTGCTGGACCATCTTCTCCGCGCCGACGATCACCTTCCAGATCTTCCGCACCGTGTCCTTGAGGAAGGAGAGGTTCCTCTGGTCGGCGGTGATCACCTTCTCCCAGTCCCACTGGTCCACGTAGGCGGAGTGGTCGTGGTCGAGGAAGTAGTCCTTGCGGACGGCGCGCATGTCGGTGTTGATCCCCTCGCCGACCTTGCACTGGAACTGGCGGAGCGCCATCCTCTTCCACTTCGTGGCCGCCTGGACCACCTGCGCGCTGATCCTCTTGTCGAGCCCGAGCCCGCAGGGGAACTCGATCGGGGTGCGCGAGCCGTCCCTGTCGAGGTAGTCGTTCACGCCGCTGTCGCGGTCGACGATCAGGGGAACCTCGATGTGGATGAGGTTCAGCTCCTTGCAGAGGTGATCGTCGATGTACCTCTTCAGCGCGTGCAGCGCGATCTGCGTCTCTTTCGGATCGAGGATCGACCGGTAATCGCCGGGGAGGATCCTGTCGACCTCCGGATAGGTGCTGATGCCCGGGCCTGCCAGGTCTGCGGTCTTGTCTGCCATGGTTTTCGCTCCCACGAGTTTTCGGATGTGGCCGAGGGGGCCCGCCGGGCGGACCTCGACTCTTCCTGTGGCAAATGCAACCGGTGTTCCACCCGAAAAAGGCCGGAACCACGGGAAAAAACGGGCCGGATGAAGAAAAAAGTGCGCGCTGCCGGGAGGCCGGTCGAGCCACGGTGCGCAGTTACTTCGTCAGCGCCGGAGGGAGCGGGTACAGCGGGGGAGGGGAGGATTCAGAGCTGGGAGGCCGCCGGGCGATCGCGACGGCAGGCGGGTGGCCGGGTTGCTGTCGAAGGCCTGCGGCCTTCCGCGGCGTCCCGGCTAAGCGCCCCCGGGGATGCTCACGGTGGATCGGTGTGGAATGGGGCACGGGCCCCCGCTGCCCGCATCCCTCGGAGAGGGGCCCCGGACCGGGCTTCCGGGGAGAGGGGGCCGTCACCCGGGCGGGTCGCGCCCCGGGTGACGGCCGTCAGGATCCTACTTGGGTGTGGGCGCGTAGGGGTTCCCGCCGAGGGCGTTGGAGATGTCGGCGATCGCCTTCTGCGCGCGGACGCTGTTGCCCGCCTTGTCGAGGGGGGGCGAGATGACGGCGATGCCGAACTTGCCGGGTGAGACGGCGATGATCCCGCCGCCCACGCCGCTCTTGCCGGGCAGCCCCGTCTTGAAGAGCCACTTGCCCGAGTCGTCGTACAGCCCCGCGGTCGCCATCACGGCCAGCACCTCGGGGACGTTCCCGGTCTTCATGACCTGCTTGCCGGTCACCGGGTTCTTGCCGCCGTTCGCGAGGGTCGCGGCCATCGTCGCGAGGTCCTTCGCGTTGACGCTCACCGAGCACTGCTCGGTGTAGATGTCGCAGGCCTGGAGCGGGTTCTCCTTGATGTGCCCGTAGGCGTACATCAGCATGGCGATCGCCTGGTTGCGCTGGTTGGTGTCCGACTCGGACTTGAAGACCTCCTGGTTGACCGAGAGCGTCCGGCCGGCGAACTCGCCGTACCAGTCCAGGATCTTCTTCCAGATCTCGTCGCGGCTCGCCCCCTTGACCATGCTGGTCGCCGTGATCGCGCCGGGGTTCACCATGGCGTTCATCTCGGCGCCCTTGTACTGCTCGACGGCCACGATCGAGTTGAAGACCTGCCCCGTGGCATCGACGCCCATGTTGTTCTCGATCGCCTCCGGGCCCTGCTCCTCCATGACCTTCGCCATGGTGAAGACCTTCGAGATCGACTGGATCGACACCTCGGACTTCACGTCGCCCATGGTGTAGACCTTCCCGTCCACCGTGACGAGCGCGATGCCGTAGATGTTCGGGTCCACCTTGGCCAGCGCCGGGATGTAATCGGCGTTCGCCCCTTCCTTGAGTCCCTTGTACTTGTCGTACGCCGCCTGCAGCGCGGCCTGAATGTCGGCCTTCGCGGGGACCTGGGCGAAGCTGCCCGTCATCGCGGCGCCGAGCACCAGGGCCAGGATCAGCGCGAGCGCCGTCCGCCTGGGTCCAATGATTCGCATGGAGCCTCCTCTTTCTGCCTGATGGTTCAGTTCTTCTTGAAGATGTCCTTGGTCGAGAAGCTGTAGTGGAACGAGACCTGGACCCGGACGTCGTCGCCCGTGGCGCCGCCGTCGTCCTGGCGCGCGCCCCAGAGCCCCTCGAAGCCGACGAACATGTTCTTCGTCGGGTAGTAGAGCAGGTTCGCCGAGGCGTACTGGCCGGTGTTGAAGGCGCTCGACTCCTGGAGGTTCGTGTTGTCCACCTGGGTCCGGGCGTACCCGAACGAGGTCGAGAACTTGTCGCTCCAGTAGTGGTCGAAGTACGCCGAGATGCCGAGCAGCGGGACCGACTTCGCTTCGGCCTCCAGGATGGTCGGCCCGTCCGGCGCGAGGTCCACTCCGCCGTCGTTCATGTAGCTGGCGATCCCCTCGCCGTACACGACGCCGAGCAGGATCTGGTCCTTCTTTCCGACCTTGATCCCCGAGGTCACGTCGAGCCCCCAGCCGAGCTCGCTCCCTTTCGGCTCGTTGTCCTCGGTGCCGGCCGTGTCGTACGCGATGTCGCGGAGGATCCCGGCGAACTGGATGTGCCCCCAGCCCTGCTGCATGCGGAACTGCGCGGTGAAGTCGGGGACCTTCTGGCTGCCCTGGATGTTCTCGGCCAGCCCCGGATCGAACTGGCGGATCTGGCCCGCATCGATGTCGTTCCCGGGCTTCTCGATGGCGATCGCGAAGGAAGTGTCGCCCTGCACGGGGGTCCAGCGGATCTGCGGGGTGCGGTAGAAGACCATCCCGCAGGGGCCCCAGTAGTCGATGGTATTGGGGAAGATGCTGCCGTCCATGAAGAGCGAGTTCGTCTGGCCTGCCAGCCACTGCCCCCACTGGCCGTAGGCGTGCCGCAGGCGGATCGTCGTCTGCCCCTCGTCCCCGCCGACGCCGAAGAAGTCGAACTCGAGCTTGGTGAAGATGGCGCCGTCGCCGGTCGGGAAGTTCATGAGCACGCCGAGGCGGCTCTGCTTCACGGAGATGCTCGCCTGCCCGTCGTCGCCGTACAGGCCCTTCGACCGTCGGGATCTTGGAAGGCCGCAGCGTATCGTTCCAGTCCGGGTTCACACGGTTGAAGTCCTGGATGTAGTCCGCCTGGACGAAGCCGTAGACCTCGACGTGCGGCTTGTCGTCCTCGGCGATCGCCGCCGGGGCTCCGAGCGTGCCCGCGACCAGGAGGGCCGCGGCGATGACGGCCAGTACGGTCTTTCCTCGTGACGTCATGGGTCTTGCTGCCATGGTGCCTCCCTTGAATGAAGTGGGCTCAGCCCTCGTGATGTCATCCGGCTCTATGTCACGAACTCTCCCTTGAGATGCGTGGGTTCAGCGGACGTTCGCCTTCTCCCACGCCCTCACCTTGCGCCTGGCCTCGTCGAAGAGGCGCTCGTAATTCCCCTTCAGCAGTTTCTCCCTGGCCTCCGGGGTCAGCTCGGCCAGAAGAGGTGCGAACATCTCGTAGACCTTCAGGTACTTGGCCTGCTCGGTCGGAGCCACCTCGTCGGTCCCGAACAGGATCCGGTCCGGGAACCTGTTGATCAGGTCGGCGGCCATCCTGGTGGTCTCGGGGGTGGCGACCAGGTACTTGGCCACCTCGTCCCAGGAGATGTCCATGTACACGTGCTTGAGCCCGGGGTCGGAGAGGGCGCGCTCCATGATCCCGAGCTGGTCCTTGACGGGGTGGACGATCCGGCCCAGCCCCATGTGGGCCCAGATCACCGTGGTGCCGGGATGGCGCCTCAGCAGGGCGCCGAGCTGCCGGGCCGGGTAGGGGTCCTGCCCCGGCTTGGGGAACGGCATGTCGATGTCGTTGTGGAGGATGACGACGAGCCCCGCCTCGCCGGCGAAGTCGAGGATCCGGTCGAGGGCGGGGTTCGTCAGGCTGGCCGTTTCGCCCGCGATCTTGGAGGAGACGAACTCCTTGTGGATCGTGAACTCGCCGATCCCCGAGAAGACCCCGGGGAAGGTCTTCAGCACCCGCTTGATGTGGTCGGCCGCGTACATGTCGGCCGGGTTGAAGCCCGTGATCATCGGGTCGAACCGGGCCTGCTCCTCCTTCGTGAGGGACCTGTACTGCCATGGCGATCCAGGCGTCGGTGAAGGAGTAGTAGTAGAGGGGGGCGTCCGTCTGCAGGTAATAGGTCGGCGCGAAGTCGCCGGTGTTCCCGTACGACCAGGTCTGCTGCAGCGGGATTCCGAAGAGCGTGGAGCGGCCGACCTTCGTCCCCATGATCTTCAGGAAGTCGTGGATGTCCGTTCCTTCCTGGATGTAGTTCGTCAGGTGGAAGTGGGCGTCGTGGAAAAGGTATCCGCCGGAAGGCGGGGCGCCGCACCGCCGCCGCGGTCGCGGCCTGAGCTCCCGCGGTCCGGCTGCAGTGACGAGGACGAGCACGAGCCCCAGGGCCCGGACAAGGCGCCGGACTGTGAGGCTCCGGTTCGTGAATGACCTGCTCATGCGGTGGCCTGTCTCCTTTCGTTTGCGCTGTCGGCGATGCGCCCCGGGGAGGCGATCCCTCAGAAGAACACCGAGAACGCCGTCGAGACGGTCGTGCCGTCCTGGCCGCCCACGTAGTAGCCGAAGGTGCTGCTGACCGGCGAGCGGTTGACGTCCATGACCTGGAGATTGAGCCGGTAGTTGCGCGTGTTGAAGGGATAGAAGTTCATGCCGACGAGGTACTCGTAGCTGTTGCCGAACCCGGCGTCCTTGTCGCCGTAGATCTGCGAGGTCGCGGCGTACAGCTCGAGCTTCTTCGGGATGGGGTAGAACGCCGTCTGCACGTAGAACCCCTTGTCGTTGATCGATGTCGACCGGCAGCGGTCCGTCGGCCTGGAACTTGTCGAGCCGCCGCGATGTAGAGCTCCGTCTGGAGGAAGAAGCCGCGGTACTTCATGCCCGGCGTCGAGCGAGAGGAGCCGGTAGTCCACGGTCTGGACCGTGACGCCCGGCGCCAGGGAACCCGTGTCGAACACGTTCAGGCTGTCCGCGAGCCTGATCGTGGTGTTCCCGGTCGCCCCGGTGGTGCCGTCGGTGAAGCGCTCCTCGGGGCTGAACGCCGTGGAGACGCCGAACCGCGTCGCGACCTTTTCGTGCATTTCCCAGTCGCCGTAGGCCCCCGTTCGGGCCGAACTCGTGCGTCGTCGGCATCCACCAGACGGAGGCGCCGTCCGACGATCTTCCGGTCCAGCTGCGTGGCCTTGATGCCGAGGGCGCTCAGGTTGTTGCCGATCATCGCGTTGTACCAGAGCCCCGGCGCGAGCTCGCCCTGCGCCCAGACGCCGTACGTGAAGTAGGGCCGGAAGAACTCGTCCGCCATGACGCGGTCGTGGCCGAGCCAGAAGGGGTGCGAGCCCTGCAGCGAGCGCGTTCCCGGCAGTCCGTTGAGGCCGGCGTACAGGCTGAACTTCCGGTGGAACTGGTAGCCGAGGCTCCCGAAGAGCGTCTCTGGTCGGTCGAGTTGACGGTCCAGAGGAAGATGTTGTAGATGAGCTTCGGCGACCCGAGCCACCCCTTGAAGAAGATCATGACCCGGTGGGAGAAGATGTCCTGCCGCGTGTCGATCGGGTGCTCGTTGCCGAGGTGATCGGTGAACGTCTGGTCGGCCGGGAGCTGGTCGATGTAGCGGACCAGCGCGTAGCCGCTGATCGCCAGCTCGCCGCCGTTGTTACTGCCGACCAGGAATCCGTCGCCGGGCTCGAACTCGCCCCAGGTCTCGATGCGCTCGGTCGGCTTCTTCTTTGGCTCCGGGGCCGCGGGCGCCTCCGTCCCGGCCGGCGGCGTCGTGGCCGGCGCGGCGGGGCCGCGCCGCCGCGGGGGCCGGCCCGGCGACGATGAACTCGCCGGCGCAGCCGTCGGAGACCCAGATCCCCTTGTCGTCGTACCCCCAGGTCTTTCCCAGCAGGCAGGCCGCCGTGCCCGTCGAGCCTTGAGCAGCACCCCGGCGGACGTGTCCGCGGGGCAGTGGACGCGCTCGGCGCCGGTGGACGCACAGGCCACGGTCGTCTGGGAGCGGGCCTGAGCCCGGGCCGGAGAAGCGGCCTGCTCCGCTCCCGCGGCCGCGCCCGCCCTTTCGCCGCCGGGCTGCCGAGTGCTTCGGAGGAGAATCCGGGCGTCGCCAGGACCAGGACCGCGGCGACCAGAAGGATGAACGGCACCAACACCGGCGTTTTGGGGCAGATCCGCTTCATTCTCCGGCTCCCTCCTCGGCAGGTGCTCTCTCGCAGGAGGCTCGGGCGCACTGTCTGTCCGGTCCCACCTTCCACGGAATTCGGCGCCTGCCAGTGGACCGCAGTATAGGCACAGGGTCCGTCCCTCCGGCAAGACAGGCGCAATCCTAATCCCGATCCTCGACCGTGCGTCTACGACTTCCCTTTGGGGAAGGTGGAGCGGCTCCGGGCCGCTTCGCGGATCGCAGAGAGCAGCAGGTGTCCAGCCTCGGTCTTCCGGATGCAGGCGCAGCCGGTGAGGGCAGCGCGCGAGGTGGTCGTCTCGTCTTCCTGGGCGGTCAGGAAGACGATGGGAGGAGGGGAGCCCGCGTTCGAGAGCCGGCTCTGGAGTTCGAACCCGGACATTCCGCCGAGACGGATGTCGAGGACCAGGCAATCGATGCAGCTTTCGCGCTGTCCCGCCAGGTATTCCTCCGCCGAAGCGAAGGTCAGCGTCTCCATGCCCGACACGCGGAGCAGCCGGGCGAGCGCGCGGCAGTGGCTTGCATCATCGTCGACGATCGCGACCCGAAGCATGCGGGGGCTCCCAGGGGACGAGCGGCGGTCCTACTGGAGCCTACCAGTGCGTGCGCCGCCGGCGCTACTGCCCATTGGGGAGGCGTCGCGCCACGGCGTCCAGTTCGGGAAGGAGGCCGGCCTCCTGGACGAGGCGCGTCAGCGCGGCGACGGAGTCGACGCCGAGCTTCATCGTGAGGCTCGTCCTGTGGAGCTTCACGGTCCGCTCGTGGATCGAGAGGTCCCACGCGATCTGCTTGTTGAGACGTCCCTGCACCACGTGCGCGAGGACCTCGCGCTCCCGGGGTGTCAGGCGCTCGAATCTGGCGCGCAGCTCGAGGCGCCGCGCGCGAGCCTCCCGCTCGCGTGCATCGCGGGCGATCGCGCGGGCCACCGCTCGAGGAGGTCCTCCTGCGAGGCGCGCTTCGTCAGGAAATCCTCCGCGCCCCGCTTCAGGGCGTGCACCGTCGTCGGGACATCCCCGTGGCCCGAAAGGAAGACGACGGGAATCGGATTCCCGGATCGGGCCAGGGCCTCCTGCAGCTCGATCCCGTTCATCCCCGGCATCCTGAGATCGGCCAGGACACACCCCGTCGCGTCGGGGGAGAGCCGCGCGAGCAGCTCCGCCCCGGACCTGAAGCTCTCGACGGGGTGGCCGGCAGCGCGCAGCAGGCGCGACACGGCGGTCAGGAACGAGCGATCGTCGTCCACCACGAAGACGACCGGGCCCCCGGTATTCACCGCGCGCCCTGTTCGACGGGGAGAACGATGCGCAGGACTGCGCCCCCTCCCGCGCGATTCTCCGCGTGGACCCGGCCTCCGTGGGCCGCCACGATGTCTCGACAGATCGACAGACCCATCCCCATGCCCCCCGGCTTGGTCGTGTAGAAATTCTCGAAGATCTTCTCGACATCCTCGGCCGGGATACCGGGGCCCGAGTCGCTGACCGCCACTTCCACCTCTCCGCCCTCGAGCGGACGGGCACACACAGCGAGCGCCCGGGGACGACCGGCCGAGCTGTCCATGGCCTCCATCCCGTTGATCATCAGGTTGAGGAGGACCTGCTGGAGCTGCACGGCGTTGCCGCGGATGCGGGGCAGGTCGGTCGCGATGTCGACGGCGAGGCTCACCCCGCGGGCCTGCGCGTCGGACCTCACGAGGGCCGCGACGGACTCCACGATCGACCCCGGGCCGAGCAGTGTCATTTCCACCTCGTGCCGCCTGAGCAGCGACCGGATGCCGTCGATCACGCTCCCGGCGCGGTGGTCGTCGTTCCTGATGTCGGAGAGGATGGCGCGCACCTCCGCGAGGTCGGGCGGGGTTGCGTCGAGAAGCAGGTCAGCCGCCTCGGCGTTCCGGAGGATCGCGCCGAGCGGCTGATTCAGCTCGTGGGCCAGCGACGAGGCCAGCCGTCCGATGATGGAGATTCGCCCGGCTCGCGCCAGCTCCTGCCGCAAGTTCCGCGCCTCCGCTTCCGCCTGCCGGCGGCGGCGGTGCGCCACCAGGAAACCGGCGATCGCCAGGGCCTGGGCCGCGATGACGCCAAGCGAGGCGAGGATGGGCCAGCGGTACTCCTTGAGGACCGATGGGCGCCGGAACAGGATCCGGGAACCCGGCGGGAGCCGCCCTTCTTCAATACCCCAGCGCTGAAGCTCGCGCCAGTCGTATGCGGGCGGCGCGGCACCCGTGGTGGACCGTTCAACGGCGGCAGCCGCCGGCCCAGAAAACAATCGCTGGGCCGCGAGCGCGGCTTTGTGGCCCGCGACAGACAAGGGCAGGAGCGGTCCGCCCACGATCCCGTGGCCGAGGAGGTCGTCGGACCATCCGAACACCGGAGCGTTCGCTGCGGCATGCAGTGTTCCGATTGCGGTTTCCTGCCCGTAGGGAACCCCGGCGGCATCGACGAGCATGAAGAGGTAGAAAAGGACCGAGTGCGGGGGGAGGGCGGCCGACTTCCTGAGCTGCTCCTGGAAGGGGAGGTCATTCATGAAGGTGATGCGGACCCGATCCGAGAACGGCTGCCAGGCCTCCTGGAGTACCGCGAGCCAGAACTTCTCCAGAGGGCTGTTCCCCACGACCACCCAGACTTCCCTCGTGTCGGGGAGAACCTCGAGGATGTGGCGCAGGAGCCCCGGCACGTCCACGCTGATCAGGACGGCGGCGTCGCCCGGGGAGAGCGGGAGCCCCTTCAGCTGCCGCTCCTCCACGACGGCGATCACGGGGATCGCGGCGGCCAGGAGGCTGCCTCGATGGCGGAGCCAGAATCGTGTGGCCGGCCCGCCGTTTGCGACGACGAGATCGATGTTCCGCTTCGCCAGGATGGCGCGCACGTACTCGATGACCGGAGTCTCGTCCGCTGATTCGAATCGCGCCGTTTCCAGCGACACATCCAGGAATTCGACCGGATCCGGGCAGAGCTGCGCGACCTCGGTGCGGAAACTCGCCGAGATGGTCCTGAAGGGTGCGACGTCCGGTCCGAAGGAGGCGAGGATCAGGACACGGCGAAGCCCGCCGGAGGATGCGTCCGCGGGGACGATCGCCAGCAGCGTGGCGGCGAGCGCAACCTGCGCCAGCAGGCGGATCGCTGGCGACATCGACTGGCGGCAGTGGGATATGGGCGTTGGCATAGAAAGAGCCGGCGGGGCGCGGCCCCCGCCGGGCCGCTCCCTTTCGATGCGCCAGTTTACCCGAATGCCGCGGCGCGTGGAGTGTGCGCCTGGCCGAACCGGCATGCGCGGAGGCTGATCAGGGAGGTCCCGCACGGGTCTTCGCCGCGCCGCAGCGCGCGGCACCGTCGCCGGCATGGTTCGCTCCCCGGTCCGGCCCCCCCGCTTGCCGGTCCGGTTGCAACTGCCGTATAGTCGGCCACGGAAGTCGCGATGCGCGGGCATCACCCTGCGCGAAAGGAAGTCGGTGGCCATGGAACAGAATCCGTTGCGATCCCGATCGTGGAGCCGGATGGGGCGAAGCCTCCTGGGGATCTGCTGTGCTCTCCTGCTCGTCCCCGGAGAACTTGCGGTCCTCGCCCAGACACCCCCTCCCTCCGCGGCGCCTGCGGCCGCGGCCGAGGAGAGCGCACCGCCGATACCCCCGGAACAGCTCGACTCGCTGGTGGCGCCGATCGCCCTCTATCCCGACCCGCTCCTGGCGCAGACGCTCGTCGCCGCCACCTACCCGCTCGAGCTCATCCAGCTCCATCAGTGGCTCCTCAAGAACCCGACCCTGAAGGACAAGGCGCTGGTCGACGCGGTCGCCAAGCAGCCGTGGGACCCGAGCATCCAGTCGATGGCGGCGGTCCCCGACCTGGTGAAGCGGCTCTCTGACGATATCCAGTGGACCACCGACCTCGGCAACGCCTTCCTTGCGCAGCAGAGCGACGTCATGGACGCCGTCCAGCGGATGCGGCAGAAGGCCCAGGGGACCGGGGCCCTGGCCTCCAACGAGCAGCAGAAGGTCGAGACGAAGGTCGTCGAGCAGAAGACGGTCATCGTCGTGGAGCAGACGAACCCCGAAGTCGTCTACGTGCCGTCCTACAGCCCGACGGTCGTGTACGGACCACCCGTCTACCCCTATCCGCCCGTCTATTACCCACCCTATTATCCGGGTGCCGGGTTGGTGACCTTCGGCGTCGGGGTCGCGATAGGAGCGGCCTGGGGAGGCTCCTGCTGCGGGTGCGGATGGGGCGGGGGGGATGTCGACATCAACGTCAACAACAACTTCAACAAGAACACCAACATCAACAACAGCGGCAACCGGGGCGGCAACACCGCTAACAGCGGTAACCGCGGCGGGGGCGGCAGCGGCGGGGGCAAGGTGCAGCACAACCCCCAGCATCGCGGGGGGGCCCCCTACGGAAACAAGGCGACGGCGAACAAGTACGGCGGCACGGCGCGCGGCGACTCCGCGGGCAGCCGCCAGCAGGCCGGGCGGCAGCAGGGGGGCGCCGGCGTGAGCGATCGCTCGGCGGGCGGAGCGGGAAGCCGTGGCGGCGCGCCGAGCGCTTCGGACCGCAGCGCGGGCGGCGGCGGGAACCGCGGCGGATCGCCGAGCGCTTCGAACCGCAGCGCAGGCGGGGGGGCCGGGGGCGGCGGCGGAGACAAGGTCGGCGGCCGGGACGTGCCGAAGAGCAGCGGATCGAAGTCGGGCGGCTTCGGCGGCGGCTCCGGCGGTTACAGCGGCTCCAGCGCCAAGTCCATCCAGCTCGCGCGGCTCCTCCAGCATGGGTGGTGGCGGCTCGAGGGGCGGTGGCGGCGGCAGTCGTGGCGGCGGCGGCGGTAGTCGTGGTGGCGGCGGTGGTCGTGGCGGCGGCGGGCGGAGGTGATGGCGATGACACTCACGATGAATTGTGGAGCTTCTTCCCGGATCCGCGGCCTCGCCGCATGCCTCGGCTTCTGCCTGGGACTCGCGTGCGCGGCCCTGCTTGCGCCGGGCGCGCGCGCCGCGGAGACGCCGGCCGGGACGGCCAAGCCGGCCCCGGCGGCCGTTCCAGCCCCGGCGGCCAGGCAGAAGACGTTCAAGACCCCCGAGGAGGCGTGCGAAGCCCTGGTTCCACGCCGCCGAGAAGTATGACGTCCCTGCCCTGATGGCGATCCTCGGGCCGGACGGCGAAGACCTGGTGGCCTCCGAAGACGAGGTGCATGACAGGAATCAACTGGCCGCCTTCGCGGCGCAGGCCCGCGTCAAGACCCAGATCGTCCGGGATCCGAAGAACAAGAAACTCGCGATTCCTGTCCATCGGGCCCGAGGACTGGCCCGTTCCGATCCCGATCGTCGAGAAGGGGGGCCAGTGGCGGTTCGATACCAAGGCGGGCCGCCAGGAAGTTCTCTACCGCCGCATCGGCAGGAACGAGCTCGACGCCATCCTGGTCTGCCGCGGATTCGTCGAGGCCCAGCACGAGTATGCCCTCGAGAAGCACGACGGCGCGAGGGTGAACCAGTACGCGCAGCGCATCATCGCCACCCCCGGCAAGCAGGACGGACTGGCGTGGCAGGCCCCCGACGGAACGTGGCAGGGGCCGGTGAGCGAGGGGATCGCCCGGGTCATCGCCGAGGGGTATTCCAAACGGAAGCGAGCCGTTCCACGGGTACTTCTTCAAGGTCCTGAAGGGCCAGGGCCCGCACGCGCCGCTGGGCACGATGGACTTCCTCGTGGAGGGCGCGATGATCGGCGGCTTCGCCCTCGTCGCCGCCCCGGCGGATTACAGGGTGACCGGCGTGAAGACCTTCATCGTGAGCCACGACGGCATCGTCTACGAGAAGGACCTCGGGCCGAAGACGCTCGAGGCGTTCCGGGCGATGGAGCGCTACGACCCGGATCCCACGTGGGACGTGGTCGAGGACGAGGAGTGACCCGCTAGCCGCACCGGCGGGCTCTCCCTCGTCGGCCTCGATCCGGTCCGGCGCATCATCGTCGGTCCCCGGCAGAGACGGAAAAGCCCGGCCCCGCGTGGGCCGGGCTTTCTTTTTCAGCGGGCAAGGAAGGTCACTGCACCCTGGGCGGGAGCAGGTACAGGGTCATGGCGAAAACCGTGTAGGTCAGGAGCAGCAGCACCCCGACGAACCATGCCGACCGGCCGGCGCTCGTCACCATCGATGCGGTGATCGTCGCGATGAGCACCATCACCACCGCCCCCGGCCAGAACTGCAGGGTCATCGGCGTGGGGCCGAGGACGTAGCTGAGCAGGACCAGCACCGGGGCCACGAACAGCGCGATCTGGGCGGCGGCCCCCAGCGCGATGCCCACGCTGAGGTCGAGGCGGTTCTTGCGGGCGCCGGAGATGGCCGAGGCCATCTCCGCAGCGCCGCCGACGAGCGCCACGACGATGAACCCCACGAACGCGGCGGTCATCCCGAAGGTGACCGCCGCCTCCTGCACGGACGCGACGAAGATCTCGCTCACCAGCGCGACGAGCACCGTGACCCCGCCGAGCGTGGCCAGGGCCAGGCCGATCGGCCAGGGCGCTTCGCCGGCCTCCCCGGATTCGGCGCCGGCGAACATTTCGCGGTGCGTCTTGAGGGAGAAGAGCATCCCCAGCGCGTACCCGGGATGAGCACCAGGGACAGCCCCACGCTCAGTTTCTGGGTGAACGCCGCCCCTCCGACGAAGTCGGCCTCGGAGACCGCCGAAGGGATCAGCAGCGCCACCGTGGCCAGGAAGAGCAGGCCGGCCTGGAAGCGGGCGCCGGCCCGGCTGTATTCCTGGAGGTGGTGCTTGAGCCCGCCGAACAGGAACGACGCGCCCAGCACGAACAGCGTGTTGGCGACGATCGCGCCGGCGATGGAGGCCTTCACCAGCGTGTACTGCCCGGCGCGCAGGGCCGCGAGCGCGATGACCAGCTCGGTCAGGTTCCCCAGCGTGGCGTTCAGCAGGCCGCCGACCGCATCCCCCGTCTTGGCCGCCACGGCTTCCGTGGCGTGGCTCAGCAGCGCCGCCAGCGGCACGATGGCCAGGACGGAGAGCACGAAGAGCAGCGTGTAGGCCTCGGGCCTGAGCTCGTCGGCCACGAACACCACGGGCACGAAGACCAGCAGCCAGAGCAGGGGATTGCGGCGGATCTCCCTCAGGAGCGGGCGCATTCGATCAATACTCCTCGAAGTACTTCTGGATCGTCTTCACGTCCGTCGTCTTCGTCAGCGCCATCCGCAGGAGCACGCGGGCCTTCTGCGGGTTCAGGTCCATCGCGGCGACGAACCCCAGCTCGTCGTCGTTGAGCTCGATGTTGCGCCGGACGATGCCGCTCCCGACGCGCGTGCTGCGGACCACCACGACCCCCTTCTTCGCGGCGGCGGCGAGCGCGTCGATCATCTCCTTGGTGGCGTTCCCGTCCCCCACGCCCGCGAGGACGATCCCCTTGGCGCCCGCGGCCACGGCCGCCTTGACCTGCGTGCCGTCAACGTTCTCGTACGGGTAGACGATGTCGACGCGCGGGAGCGCGTCGAGGCCGTCGAGGGAGAACTCGCTCTTCGTCGTGTGGCGGTTCGTCGGGGCGCTGAAGTAGCGCATCTTGCCGTAGTAGGCCTCGCCGAGCTGCCCGCGGTTCGGCGAAACGAAGGTCTGCACGTCGGTCGTGTTGGTCTTCTGGATGTAGCGGGCCGAGTGCAGGTCGTCGTTGGCGACCACCAGGGTCCCGAGGCCCCTCGCGGCGGGATCGGCCGCCACGGCCACGCCGTTGTAGAGGTTCAGCGGTCCGTCGGGGCTCGTGGAGGTCGCGGGCCTCATCGAGCCGACGAGCACGATCGGCTTGTCGCTCTTGATCACGAGATCGAGAAAGTACCCCGTCTCCTCCAGGGTGTCGGTCCCGTGGGTGACCACGATCCCGTTCACGTCGGGCTGCGCGAGCAGCTCGTTGGCGCGCCGGGCCAGCTTGAACCAGACGGCGTCGTTCATGTCCTGGCTGCCGATGCTCGCGATCTGCTCGCCGTCGAGGCGCGCGAGCTTCTCGATCCCGGGCGCGGCCTTGATCAGGGACTCGACCGACAGGCTGCCGGACTTGTAGCCCGGGGTCCCCCTCCTTGGGCTGGACGCCCGCGATCGTGCCGCCCGTCGCGAGGATCACGACCCTCGGCAGCGCGGCCTGCGGAGCCGAACCCTGGGCCGCGGACGGCGCTGCTTGAGCGGCGGCCGGAGGGGCAGTCATCAACATCAGGGCGCCGGAGGCAAGCACGAGGGCCAGGGCGAGGGATGAGACGGTAAGCCGCTTCCACATGGCAGGACCCTCCTATTTCATGATCATGACGATGACGGGTCCCCACGCCGTCAGGAGGATGTTCCCGATGGCGTAGGGCACGGTGTAGCCGAGGACGGGGAGCTTGCTCTGCGCTTCGTCCTGGATCGAGCGCAGCGCGGCGGTGACGGTGCCCGCCCCCGCGCAGGCCCCGAGCAGGATGACGGGGTTCATCTTCAGGAGATACCGCCCGACGAGAAGCGCCGCGATGTGGGGGGTCACCGCCACGAAGAACCCGACCAGGAGCAGGCTCGGGCCGGTCGCGCGCAGCCCCGAGACGAAGCTCGGTCCCGCGCCCAGCCCGACGACCCCGATGAAGACGGCAAGCCCGACCGTGTCGAAGACCCAGAGGGCCGGCTCCGGGATGCGGCCGAAGGTCGGGCGCACGGAGCGCAGCCAGCCGAACACCAGCCCCATGATCAGCGACCCGCCGCTGGCGGTGAGGCTGAGGGGCAGGCCGCCGATCGTGAGCGACAGCAGGCCGACGAACCCGCCCACCACGATCCCCAGGCCGACGAAGGTCACGTCGGTCTCGCTCGAAGGCCGCTCGATGTAGCCGACCGCCTTTCCCGCGCGCTCGACGTCCCGCAGCGCGCCGGCGATCCGGAGCGTGTCGCCCCGGTTCAGGGCGGTCGCGGGCGTGAACGGGATCTCTTCCCCGCCGCGGATCAGCTTCAGCAGGACGACGCCGCGCCCGTGCAGCGGCGCGAGCTCGGCGAGGGTCTTTTCGGCGAACTGCTTGTTGGTGACGACCACGTCGAGGGCCGCCTGCGGAAAATCGAGCAGCTCCTTGTCCTCGACCTCGACGCCGAACTGGGCCTGCCTTCTCGAGGATCACGGTCCGGCGCGCCGCCACCGCCACGACATCCCCGGCGCGGAGCACGGTCCCGGGCTCGGGGTCGAGGATCTCGTCCCCGCGGCGGACCCGCTGCACGAAGAGGCGATCGGGCGCGAAGGACGCTTCGAGGGCGGCCACGCTCCGGTTCGCGATCGGCCCGTCCGCGATCCGGTAGGCGCGCAGGACCCACTCCTGGTAGGCCGAGGTCACGCCGGGCTCGGGCTCGGCCCCGCCCGACAGGAGGGATGCGAGCTTCCGGCTCTCCTCCTTCAGGTTCACCCTGAGCAGCCGCGGCGCGAGGCTCGAGAGGAACCACACGACGAAGCCGGTGCCGACCAGGTAGCTCACGGCGTAGGCCACCGGGATGTTGTTGAGGAGCCTCGCCTTCTCGGCCTCGGAGATGGCGAGCCGGTTGATCGTGTCCCCGGCCGTGCCGATGATGGTGGACTCCGTGAAGGCGCCGGCCATGAGGCCCGCGGCGGTCCCGCAGTCGTAATGGAAGAGCTTCGCCGCTCCGACCGTGGCGACGAGGCTCGTCACGCACAGGACGACGGTCAGGGTGACCTGCGAGAGCGCGTTCTTCCTGAGCCCGCGGAAGAACTGGGGGCCGACCTTGTAGCCCGTCGCGAAGAGGAACAGGTCGAAGAAGACGATCTTGACGATGGGGGAGACCTTGATGTCCAGCTGGCCGATCAGGACCCCGGCGAGCAGCGTGCCCACGACGTTGCCCAGGCGGAACGATCCCACCCGGATCCGCCCGAAGAGGAATCCGACGGCGAGGGTGAGGAAGATCGCGAGCTCGGGGTTCTCCCTCAACGAAGTGACGACGTAGTTCATGGGGTCGGCCTCTCTCTAGCGGGTCACCATCATCAGCCAGGGCGTCCCGACAAGCAGGAGCACGGCCAGGTTGAACGCGGTGGTCATGGCCCCCAGCCTGTACAGCTCCCGCTGCGTCAGGTAGCCGCTCCCCGCGAACAGGAGGTTCGCGCTGGAGCCCTGGGGCGTGATGACCGAGAAGTAATTGCTTGCGAGCAGGAGGGAGAACGCGAGGGGCGCCGCCGGGACCGCGAGCTTCACGCCCACGTCGAGGAAGACGCCGAAGAGCGCGAGGACGTGCGCCGTCTGGCTCACGAACAGGTAGTGGAGCAGCACGTAGGCGGCCACCAGGATCAGGTACACGGGGATCCAGTGCAGGCCGCCCAGGGCGCCGGCGAGCTTCTGGCCGAGGAACCCCATGAAGCCCAGCTCGTTCAGCTGGCCGCTCAGGGTGAACAGGACGGCGAACCAGATGTAGGTCGCGAGGACGTCCCCTTCGCCCGCGATGTCCTTCATCGTGAGGACGCCGGTGGCAAGAAGCACGCCGAGGCCGAGGAACGCGATCGCCGTCGAATCGAGGCCCAGCGTGCCGGCCGCGGCCCAGAGCCCTACCATCCCCAGGAAGGTGATGGTGACGATCTTCTCGTCCCGGCCGAGCGGCCCCATCGCGGCGAGTGCCTTCCTCGCGGCCGCCGGCGCCTCCGGCGTGGCCTTCACCTCGGGAGAGATCATCTTGTAGAGGAACCACGGCAGGAGCACCATGGCCGCGAGCGTGGGCACGCAGGCGGCGAGGAGCCACGTGCCGAAATCGATCTTCAGCCCGAACCCCCGCGCCATTTCCGCCCCGAGAGGGTTCGCGGCCATCGCGGTGAACCAGAGCCCGGAGGAGAGGCTGAGGCTCGCCATGCCCGAGAACATCAGGAAGCTCCCGAGGCGCCTGCGGCTTTCCTCGCCGGGCTCGGCGCCGGCGGCCCGGGTCAGCGAGAGCGTGAGCGGGTACAGCACGCCGCCGCGGGCCGTGTTGCTCGGGAAGGCCGGGGCGATGACGCCGTCCACGAGGAAGATGCTGTAGGAGAGCCCGAGAGTGGACCGTCCGAACAGGCTCACCACGAGGTGGCCGAGGCGCTGGCCCAGGCCGCACTTCACGACCGCCCTGGCCACGAGGAACGCGACGACGATGAGCAGGATGGTCCCGTTCGCGAACCCGGAGTAGGCCTTGGCGGGCGCCAGCGTTCCCGTGAGGACGGCCGCCGCGACCGCGAGGAGGGAAGCGGTCAGGATCGGGAGGGCGCCGACGATGACCGCGAAGATGGTCGAGCCGAAGAGGCCGAAGAGGCGCCAGGCCTGCAGCGTCAGGCCCTCGGGGACCGGGAAGAACCAGATCCCGAGGGCGAGCGCCAGGGTCGCTACGCGCGCGACGAGCGTCCGGCGGTCCGCGAGCGCCGCGGCCGTCACCGCGGCTCCCCGGAGCGGACGCGGCCCCTGAGGTCCACCGCCCGACCCTGGATCGAGCCGCTCTCCGCCTGGACCACGTACTGCCAGACGAAGGCGTACTCGCCCGTGAGCCCGGCGTAGCGGCCCGTCCCGCCCGTGATCGTGCCCACGATGCGCCGCCCCGTCTCCATCCGCTCGCCCTTCAGCTCGCTGAAGATCCGGTCGCCGCGCTCGTCGGTCCAGACGCACCGTCCGATGGAGACGCTCCCCCCGTCGTCGAAGCCGATCGCCTCGCCGCGGAACCCCCTGCTGAGCCCTTCGCCGCTCGTGAGGACGACGGCGCCCGAGACCTGGACCGTGGCGGCCGCGCGGTCTCCCTCCACGGGGAGGACCTGCCGCTGCCCCGAGGCGGACCAGGTCCCTTCGAACGTCCTCCAGCCCCCCGGCGCGGGGACTCCCGGCTGCTGGCCCGACGCGGCGCCCGCGAGCAGGAGGGCCAGCAGGGCGGGGAGGAGGCGGGAGGCGCGTGTCACGGCTTGCGGCCCTGCCCCGTCATCGCGGCGGGGTCGAGCACCTTGGCGATCTGCTCCTCGGTCAGGATCTTCTTCTCGCGGATGAGATCCAGGATGCCGCGGCCGGTCTTCATCGCCTCGGCGGCGAGCTCGGTCGAGCGGTCGTACCCGATGACCGGGTTGAGGGCCGTGACGGTGCCGATGCTGTAGTCGACGTAGTGCCGGAGGATGTCCGCGTTGGGCGTGATCCCCTCGATGCAGTGGACGCGCAGCGTGCGGGCCGCGTTCATGAACATGGTCTGGGCCTCGAAGATGCAGGCGGCGATGACCGGCTCGAAGACGTTGAGCTGGAGCTGGCCCCCTTCGGCCGCCATCGAGACCGTCAGGTCGCTCCCGATGACCCGGAAGCAGACCATGTTGACCACCTCCGGGATGACCGGGTTCACCTTGCCGGGCATGATCGAGGAGCCCGGCTGCTTCGCGGGGAGGTTGATCTCGCGCAGTCCGCACCGGGGCCCGGAGGAGAGCAGCCGCAGATCGTTGCAGACCTTCGACAGCTTGATCGCCAGGCTCTTCATGCAGGACGAGTAGAGCACGTAGGACTGGGTGTCCTGGGTCGCCTCGATCAGGTCCGAGGCCAGGTGGATCGGGAACCCGGTGATCTTCGCGAGGTGCGCGGTGCACTTCTCCGCGTACCCGGCCGGCGCGTTGAGCCCGGTGCCGATCGCCGTGGCGCCCATGTTGATCTCGCACAGCACCCGCTGGATCACCTCCAGCGCCCGCACCTCGCCCGCGAGCGTCTCGGCGAACGCTTCGAACTCCTGCCCGAGGGTCATCGGCACGGCATCCTGCAGCTGGGTCCGCCCCATCTTGATGATCCCGGAGAACTCCTTGCCCTTGGCGCGGAACGACGCGATCAGCTCGTTGATCGAGGCCACGAGCTGGACGTTGCCGAGGGCCATGCCGACGTGCAGGGCGGTCGGGTAGGCGTCGTTGGTGGACTGGGAGCAGTTGACGTGATCGTGGGGGCTGCAGTGGGCGTATTCGCCCTTCTTGTGCCCCATCAGCTCGAGGGCCCGGTTGGCGATCACCTCGTTCGCGTTCATGTTGGTCGAGGTGCCCGCCCCGCCCTGGAAGACATCGATCCGGAACTGGTCGTGGAGCTTGCCGTCGATCAGCTCCATGCAGGCCCCCTCGATCCCCGTGAGGATCTCGCGGCTGAACTGACCGCAGTCGAAGTTCGCCCGCGCGGCGGCGAGCTTGACCATCGCGAAAGCCTTGATGAGGTTCGGGTACAGGTGAAGCGGCACGCCGGAGATGTGGAAGTTCTCCAGCGCGCGCGCCGTCTGGACGCCGTAGTAGGCGTCGGCCGGAACGGGCTTCTGTCCGAGAAGATCGTGCTCGATGCGGGTGGCCGCAGTGGACATTTCGAGTCCCCCTAGAGATGAAATTGTTGAAGGCGAGTATAGCCCCATGCTCGAGGCGGCAAAAAACAGCCCCCGCGGCGGCCTGCGCGTTTGGAATCGCTGGGGCTCCGGGAGCAGAATCGGCACGAACAGTCGAGCGCGAGCGGCTCCGGAGGCGGGTGAGCTGGGGACGAGACCGGACACGTTGCCCGAACGCCGGGCGCGGAGCCCGTAGCCGGACACCGTGACCGATGCCCGGCACGGCGACCGATTCAGGGGTCGCGTCGCCTTGCCTCTCGCGTGGCATGCGGTGGTTGCGGTGTTCTTTGGACGTGGTACTCCGGCGACGGGTGCCGGAGAAGGAGATCGGCTCATGGCTGCGCAACCAAGAAAATCGGGGACGCTGACGCGTGAGGAGCGACGCCTCGAGGAGGCGCGGTCGAGCCAGGTCCCCTGGCGGAAGTGGGGCCCCTACCTGAGCGAGAGGCAGTGGGGGACGGTGCGGGAGGACTACAGCGCCAACGGCGACGCCTGGAACTACTTCTCCCACGACCAGGCGCGTTCCCGCGCCTACCGCTGGGGCGAGGACGGCCTCGCGGGGATCAGCGACGATCACCAGGTCCTCTGCTTCGCGCTCGCGCTCTGGAACGGCCGCGATCCCATCCTCAAGGAACGGCTGTTCGGGCTGACCAACAGCGAGGGCAATCACGGGGAGGACGTGAAGGAGTGCTACTTCTACCTCGACAGCACCCCCACGCACTCCTACATGAAGTACCTCTACAAGTACCCGCAGGCGGCCTACCCGTACGCCGACCTCGTCGAGACGAACCGCCGGCGCGGCCGCGGGGAGCCCGAGTACGAGCTGCTCGACACCGGGGTGTTCGACGGCGACCGCTACTTCGACGTCTTCGTGGAGTACGCCAAGGCGGGCCCCGAGGACCTGCTGATCCAGATCAGCGTCTGCAACCGGGGAGCGGCGGCGGCCCCGCTGCACGTGCTGCCGACCCTCTGGTTCCGCAACACCTGGTCGTGGCAGGGCGGCGGGCCCAAGCCGGTCCTCGAAGGGCGCGAGGGGGCGGGCTGCCGCGTGATCCGCGCGCACCACACGGACCCCCTGTTCCAGGAGTCCCTTCCCGACTACCACCTCTACTGCGAAGGCGGGGCGCCCCTGCTGTTCACCGAGAACGAGACGAACCACGCCCGCCTGTCCGGGGCCCCGAACGCCGGCCCCTACGTGAAGGACGCCTTCGACTCCTTCCTCGTCCACGGCGCGCGGGAGGCGGTGAACCCCGCCGGCACGGGGACGAAGGCCTGCGCCCACCACGCCCTGACGGTCGGCGCGGGCGAGACCCGGGTCGTCCGCCTGCGGCTCACGCAGGGAGGGCGCGCGCGAAGGCGGCCGCGCCATTCGCGGACTTCGACGCGATCCTCGGGGAGCGGCGCGCGGAGGCCGACGAGTTCTACGACGCGATCACCCCGCCCTCCGTCCGGGCCGATGCGGACCGCGCCGCCGTCATGCGGCAGGCCCTCGCGGGCATGCTCTGGACCAAGCAGTACTTCTACTACGACCTGGACGCCTGGCTGGCGGAGCACAACGTCTCCGCGTGGTCGCCGCCGGAGGAGCGCCGCCGCGTGCGCAACGGCGAGTGGTTCCACATGCACAACGACGACATCATCTCGATGCCCGACAAGTGGGAGTATCCCTGGTACGCCGCCTGGGACCTGGCGTTCCACATGCTGCCGCTCTCGATCGTCGACCTCGACTTCGCCAAGTCGCAGCTGGACCTCATGCTGCGCAACGACTACCTCCACCCGAACGGCCAGCTCCCGGCCTACGAGTGGAACTTCGGCGACGTCAACCCGCCGGTCCACGCCTACGCCACGATGCAGATCTACCTGTCCGACAAGGAGCGCCGCGGCGGCAGGGGAGACCTCGAGTTCCTCAAGTACGCGTTCGCGAAGCTCCTGGTCAACTTCACCTGGTGGGTCAACCGCAAGGACAGGACCGGCAACAACGTCTTCGAGGGGGGGTTCCTGGGGCTCGACAACATCGGGGTCTTCGACCGCAGCTCGCCCCTGCCGACCGGGGGTTTCCTCGAGCAGGCCGACGGCACGGCCTGGATGGTCTTCTACAGCCAGCAGATGCTGCGCATCGCGGTCGAGCTGGCCCTGCACGACCCGCTCTACGAGGAGTTCGTCTCCAAGTTCTTCCAGCACACGATGTGGATCGCGGGCGCGATGGACCGCATCGGCGAGCACAAGGACGAGATGTGGGACGAGGACGACGGGTTCTTCTACGACGTCCTGCGCCTCCCGGACGGGCAGGCCATGCGCCTCAAGGTGCGCTCGATGGTGGGGCTGCTGCCGCTCGCGGCGGTCGCGGTCTTCGAGGAGGACATCCTGGAGCGGCTGCCGAAGTTCCGGGAGTTCGCCCGGTCGCTCCTGGCGCGGCACCCGGAGCTCGCGACGAACATCCACATGCCGGTGGAGCAGGGCGTCGCGGGCCGGCGGCTGCTCTCGATCGTGAACGAGGACAAGCTGCGCCGGATCCTGGCGAAGATGCTCGACGAGGACGAGTTCTTCGGCCCCTACGGCATCCGGGCCCTCTCCCGGTATCACCGGGAGCACCCGTTCGTGTTCCACCACGGGGGGCAGGAGTTCCGCGTCGACTACCTCCCGGGCGATTCGGACTCCGGGATGTTCGGCGGCAACTCCAACTGGCGGGGCCCGGTCTGGATGCCGGTCAATTTCCTGCTGTTCGTGTCGCTCCTGCGCCTCTACGCGTACTACGGCGACGCCTTCACGGTGGAATGTCCGACCGGCTCGGGGCGGTTCCTCACGCTGTTCGAGGTGGCGCACGAGCTCGGCGAGCGGCTGACCCGAGTCTTCCTGAGGGACAGCAGCGGACGGCGGCCCGCGCACGGCGCGATGGAGAAGTACCGGAACGACCCGCACTGGCGGGACCTGGTCCTCTTCTACGAGTACTTCCACGGCGACAACGGCTCGGGCATCGGCGCCAGCCACCAGACCGGGTGGACGGGGTGCGTCGCGCGGATCATCCAGACGATGGGCGTGGTGACGAAGGAGATGCTGCTCGGCCGGGACGCCGAGCGGCTCATCCTCGCGAAGGCCGTGGGGAAGAAGTAGGCGCGGCGGGTCAGCGGCCGCGGACGGAGGCCGGGGCGCGCCCGGCGCGGGATTCCTCGCGGCGCTTGCGCTCGAGCCCCTCGAGGATCCGGTCGGGCGTGATCGGCAGGGAATAGAAGCGGACGCCGGTCGCATTCGAGATGGCATTCGCGACCGCCGGGAGGATCGGCAGGAGAGGGCCCTCGCCCGCCTCCTTCGCTCCGTACGGCCCCTCGGGATCGTTGGTCTCGACGAGGATCGTCTCGACCTCGGGCATCTGCATCGGGGAGAGGGTCCGGTAGTCGAGGAAGTTCCCGTTGAGGGCCCTCCCTTCGCGGAACCGGAACTCCTCCATCAGCGCCTGGCCCAGGCCCATGTGGATGCACCCTTCGATCTGGCCTTCGACCGCGAGCGGGTTGAGCGCCCTGCCGCAGTCGTGGGCGGCCCAGACCTTGCGCACCCGGGTGGCGCCGGTGTCGAGGTCCACCGAGACGCGGGCGATGTAGGCCTGGAACGAATAGGTCGGCGAGAGGCCGGCCGCCGCCCCCTTGTGCTTGCCCCCCATCGGGGGCGCGGCCGCGTAGCAGCCGCGCGCGATCAGGGCCCCCTTGCCGGCGAGCGCCTCGGCGACGGCGTCGAACCAGGAGACGAAGATCCCGGGGTCCGGCAGCCAGACGACGCGGTCGTCGCGGGTGTCGAACCCCTCCTCGGGGTAGCCGGTCAGGCGCGCGGCGGCCTGGATCAGCTCGCGCCGGACCTGCTCGGCGGCGCGCCGGGCGGCGTTGCCGGCCATGAACGTCACGCGCGAGGAGTACGAGCCGAGGTCGATCGGCGCCGTGTCGGTGTTCTCGGTGTAGATCCGGACCCGCTCGAGCGGCACGCCGAGCGGCTCGGCGACGCACTGGGCGAGCATCGTGTCCGAGCCCTGCCCGATCTCGGCCGCGAGGGAGTGGACGGTGATGCCGCCGTCGAGGTCGATCTTCAGGTGGACGGTCGACTGCGGCTGCTTCGACCAGTGGATCGGCAGCGCCGAGCCCGAGATGTAGAACCCGCAGGCGACGCCGATCCCCTCGCCGGGCGGGAGCTTGCCGTAGGTGCCCTTCCAATCGGAGGCGGCCATCGCGCGCTCGAGGCACTCGCGGGTCCCGTTCGAGGTGATGCGGAATTCGTTGATCGTCTTCGTGTGCGGAGGGAGCAGGTTCTTCAGCCGGAACTCGCAGGGATCCAGCTTGAGCTCGTGGGCGAGCTCGTCGAGGATCACCTCCATCGCGAAGCGGCTGTTGACCGCGCCGTGGCCGCGCATCGCGCCGCAGGGGGGCTTGTTCGTGTAGACCCGCTTGCCGCTGTAGCGGAAGCTCGAGAGCCGGTACGGGCCCATGCAGAGGACGCCGTTGTAGTAGGTCGTCACGACGCCGAACGAGCCCCACGCGCCCCCGTCGATGAGCGCCTCCAGGTCCACGGCCTCGATCGCGCCGTCGGCGGAGACGCCGATCGCCATCTTCGTCGTGGTCGGGTGCCGCCCGTGGTTCGTCAGGAAGACCTCCTCGCGGTCGAAGAGGATCTTCACGGGCCGTCCGGCCTTCCGGGCGAGCAGCGCCGCGATCATCTCGTGCGGGAACGGGTCGCTCTTGCCGCCGAACCCGCCCCCGACCATCGGCCGGATGACCCGGATCCGGTGCATCGGCAGCTCGAGGACCGCGGACAGGGCCCGGTGCAGGTAGTGGGGGACCTGCTGGGCGGACCAGAGGGTCAGGCGCCCGTCCGGCTCGAAGTGGGCGACGACGGCGTGCGGCTCGGTGAAGGCGTGCGTCACGCCCACGAACTCGAACTCGCGCCGGCGGACGAGGGCCGCCCCGGCGAGAGCCGCGTCGACGTCGCCGAAGGCCTGGTCGACCTCCTTGTGGATGTTCGTGCCGCGGACCGTCTTCGCCTGGATCGGGTCGTCGGTCGGCTTCAGCGCGTCCTCCGCGCGGAGGACCGGCTTGAGGGCCTGGTACTCGACCTCGATCAGGCCGAGCGCCTCGAGGGCGGTCTCCTCGTCGTCGGCCGCGACGGCGGCGACGCAGTCGCCGATGTACTTGACCTTCCCGACCGCGAGCGCGGTCTCGTCCCGCGAGATCGGCAGGACGCCGAACGTGTTCGGCGCCTCCGAGCCGACGACGGTCGCCCGGACGCCGGGCAGGGCTTCGGCCTTCGACGTGTCGATCCTGAGGATCCGGGCGTGGGCATGCGGCGAGCGCAGGATCTTGCCGACCAGCATCCCCGGCAGCTTGAGATCGTCGGTGTAGACCCCTTCGCCGGTGACCTTCCGCCACGCGTCCACGAGGGCGGTCGGTTTTCCGACGACGTTCGGGGGACGGGGGGAGGCGCCGCCGGCCGCGCCCGGACCGGCGGGGTCCGCCGGCGGTCGAGGCCGGGCGTGGCCTGCCCGCTCCCTGCCCCGCCCCTCGCGCCTTCCGGCGGGGCCGCTGCCGGGGTTCTGTCGTCCCCCGGACTTCCAGCGCTCGATGAAGGGGCTCTGTCGTCCCCCGCCGCACCCGGGGCTCCTGCCGTCCCCGCGCGGCTGATCCGGACTTCGCCGGCGCGTCGCGCTTTTCCCCGCTCACCGCTCGCGCTCCCCGGCCACCGGCACACCCGCGAGCTCGGCCGCCGCCACCTTCACCGCCTCGACGATCTTCACGTATCCCGTGCAGCGGCAGAGGTTGCCCGCGAGCGCCCTGCGAATCTCCTCGTCGGAGGGGCGCGGGCTCGCGTCGAGGAGAGCCTTGGAGGCCATGAGGAAGCCCGGGGTGCAGAAGCCGCACTGGCTCCCGCCGCCGTTCGCCCAGGCCTTCTGCAGCGGGTGGAGCGCGGCCCCTTCCTTGAGCCCCTCGACGGTGGTGATCTTCCGGCCGGCGGCGTCGAGGGCGAGCGTGAGGCAGGACAGGCGGGCCTGTCCGTCGATGAGGACGGTGCAGCAGCCGCAGGTCCCCATGTCGCAGCCGCGCTTCGTCCCGGTCAGGTTGAGGGTCTCGCGCAGGACGTCGAGGAGCAGCTCGTAGGGGCGGACCGCCACCTCGTGGCGGGCGCCGTTGACCTCGAGCTCGATCAGCTGTTTCTTCATCGTGACCGCCGGGTGCCGGAAAAGTTGAAATTATAGCCCACGGGCCGGCCCCCTCCCCGCGAAATTGAGTATCTTAGGTGCGCAGCCGGATCCAGCGCTGCCGGCCGCGGCAGCGCCGGGAGCACCATGGCTTTCCCCGACATACCGGGCGCATGGGCGGGATGGTTACCATCGCCGCGATCGTGTGCCTCGCCCTGCTCGCGGCGTGGCCGGCCGCAGCGGAGCCTGCCCCTGCGGCCGGCTCCCCGGCGCCCGAGGCGGCGGCCGGGCCTGCTCCCGTTGCGGAGGCTCCCGCGCCCGAGGCGGCGTCCGGGCCTGCTCCTGTTGCGCCGAGGCGCCCGCGCCCCCCGCATCCGGCCCCGCGACGGTGGGTCCCTCGCCGCCGCCGCCGGCTGGCGCCTCGCCGCCGATGCCTGGACCCGCCGGAATTCTCCCCGTTCCCGGGCCCGGCCTACCCGCCCCCGCTTCCCCGGCCGACGCCGCCGCTCGACATGCCCCGGGCGGGGCGCGGATCGCTTCCCGCACTCCTCCCGCTACGATCTCGAGGCGCTCGAGCGGGAAAAGGTCAGGATCCGGGAGGTCCGGATCGAATGCATCGAGATCTTCGATCCCTCCATCCCGGGCGAGGACCGGACCCTCTACCGCTGGGTCAACAAGCTGCACATCAAGACCCGCGAGGAGACGATCCGGCACCAGGTCCTCTTCGCGGCCGGGGAGCCGCTGGTGCGGACCCGCCTCGAGGAGACGGAGCGAAACCTCCGGGCCCTCCCGTTCATCCAGGACGCGAGCGTCGAGGTCGAGGACGTGGGCAGCGACGGCGCCACGATCAAGATCCGCACCTCGGACGTCTGGAGCACGCGCGTCAACGTCCGCGTTTCGAGCGCCGGCGGGGCGACCACCGGCGGGTTCGCGGTGAGCGAGCGGAACCTGCTCGGGTTCGGCAAGGACCTGCAGCTCCGCTGGCAGCAGGGGGTCGACCGCACGACCACGCGACTGATCTACGGCGACCCGAACCTCTTCGGATCGAGGCTGAATCTCGCGCTCAGCCACATGCAGGCGAGCGACGGGAAGGGGGACAGCGTCGCGCTCGGCCGTCCCTATCGCTCGTTCGAGGACCGGATCTCGTGGTTCTCCAGCGCCGTTCGCAACAGCGAGGAGGTCCCCATCTACCGCGAGGGGGAGTACGTGCAGAGCTTCTCGCACGACATCCGGACCCTCAACGGATCGGTCTCCTGGTCCCGCCCTCTCGACTCCTCCTCCGGCGCCGTCGAGCGCTGGTCCGCGGGGTACCTCTGGGACGACACCGTGTACAACCCGATCGGGACCCTGTCGCCGCTCCTCTCCGACGAGGAGCTCCCCGAGAGCCGCACCATCTCGGGGCCGGTCCTCACGTGGTCGAGGGTCCGGCGGGAGTTCCTGAAGACGAAGAACTTCGAGCGGTTCTCGCGCTGGGAGGACTTCAACCTGGGCGGCTCGGTCACCGTCCGCCTCCAGCCGTCGCTGAGCGCGCTCGGCGCCTCCGACGACGAGATCATCTACGGACTGGACCTGGCGAAGGGGTACAGGACCTGGAAGGGGGGGGTGCTGCTCGGCACGTTCGCTCTCTTCGGCCGCGCGGGGGCAGGGGAGCACGCGGCGGCCCACCTGGACCTCAACCATTACTACCCCGGGTGGAGGGGGCAGACCCTGTTCGTTTCCGTGGAGGCGGACACGGGCGTCAATCTCGCGGCGCAGAACCGCTTCCAGCTCGGCGGCGACACGGGCTTGCGGGGGTTCGAGCTGCGCTCCTTCGACGGCACGCACCGGTTCGTCATCCAGGTGGAGGACCGCATCCGCTTCAACCGCGAGCTCCTTCATTTCCTGCGCCTGGGGGTCGCCCCCTTCCTCGACGTGGGCAACGCCTGGGGAGGGACCCGCTCCGACGAGGTCTGCACCACCGGCGCTTCGGGGAAGGAATCCTGCGAGTACGTGGTTTCCTACAACTCCTTTGGTAACCTGAAGGCCGACATCGGGGTGTCGCTGCTCGCCGATGTCGTGAAGGCGTCCAGCGCCGGCTTTCTGCGGCTGAACATCGCCTGGCCGCTCGACGGGGCCAAGTACAACCAGGGGAGGTTCCTGCTGTCGTTCGGACACCAGGGCGATTTCTGATGAAGCGGGCCTACCGGGGGGAGTTCAGCCCGGCGCTGGAGCGCGCGCTGGAGGAAGAGGTCCGGCGGGCCCGCGCCGCGGATCCGCTCCGCCCGATCGAGCTCCTGGTCGGCTCGAACCTCCTCGGCCTGTACCTGCGCCGTCTCCTCGCGCGCCGCCTGGGGGCGGTCGCGGCCGTGCGGCCGTTGACCTTCATCGACCTGGCGCAGGAGCGGGCCGCGCCGGCTCTGGCGGTGGAGGGGCGCAGCCCGCTCCCGCGGTTCGGCGAGGATCTGCTGATCGCCCGCATCGCGGCAGCGCTCGAGCCTGGCGGCTACTTCGATCCGATCCGCGGCATGAAGGGATTCGGCCCCGCGCTGCTCGCGACGATCCGCGACCTGAAGGACGCCGGCTGGTCCCCGGCCGACCTGCGCGCCGCGCTCGGCCGCTCGCGGGGCCTGGGCGGGGCGGCCCGCAAGCTGGCGCAGTTCCTCGCGATCTTCGAGCAGTACGAGCGGTTCCTTTCCTCCGGACGGTTCTTCGACCGCTCCGACCTGCTCGCCCGGGCTGCTTCGTTGCCCCGGGGCGCGGCCGGCGAGGGCGCCGGGGAAGCCGCCCGCGCGCCGCTCCTGCTCGTCTACGGCTTCTACGACCTGATCGAGCTGCAATGGCGGCTGCTGCTGGCCGAGGCGCGTCTCCGGGAGACGGTCCTCTTCGTCCCGCACGGCGAGGAGCAGGCGTTCGCGTTCGCCGACCGGCTCCTCGCCCGGCTCGAAGCGGAGGGATTCCGGTTCGTCGAGGCCGGGGCTCCGACGGCGGCCGGCGCCCCGCCTGCGGCCGGCGCGCCGCCGAGGCCGCTCTTCATCTCCGCCCCGGGAGAGGCGCGCGAGGCCGGCGAGCTCGCGCGGGAAATCCTGCGCTGGGCCGGGGAGGGGATCCGCTTTCACGAGATGGCGGTCCTTGCGCGCGGGCGGGAGCCCGAGCTGGTCGAGGCGGCCCGCGCGCTCGCGCGCGCCGGGGTCCCCTGCGTTCCCGCGGGAGGCGAGCCGTTCGAGCTCACGAGGACGGGCAAGGCCGCCCTGAAGTTCCTGGAGATCCGCTCGAGCGACTGGGGCCGCGACGAAGTGATCTCCTTCCTCTCGATCGCGAACCTCAAGGGGGAGCTTCTCTCCGGCGCTCCCTCGTCCTGGGACCTCGTTTCCGCCGAGGCCGGCATCGTCTCGGGGCGCGCGTCCTGGAACGCGGGACTTCGCCGCGCGAAGGATGCTGCCGCGGCCCGCCTCGCCCGCCTCGAGACGCAGCTGGCGGCCGGGCCCCTCCCCGTCTCCGCGGAGAGCGCCGGGCTGGGCGCGCGCACGATGGGGGGGCGGTTGCCGGGGCTGGCGCCGGCGCGGGCCAGCCCCCGTCGGTCTTCCCGGTCGTGGGGATGCCACCTCCCGCCGGGGAGGAGGAGGAGGGGCGCGCGGCGCTCGAGTCGAAATGCGCCGCGGCCCGGCGGCGCCTCGAGGCGTCACGGAGCCTGCTGCAGACCGTGGACGCGCTCGCGCGGGCGATGGAGCTCTGGCCGCGCGCCGGCCGCTGGGCGGAGTGCGCGCGCGGCCTCGCGGGCGCGCTCGAGTCGCTCCTCGAGCCCTCGGAGGAGGTCGCCAGGCTCGGAGAGCTGCTCGAGGAGCTGGCCGGACTCGACGCCGTCGGCCCCTGCGCGGGGCCGGAGGAGTTCGCGCGGTTCGCCGTCCGGGCGATCGAGGAGCTGGCGGTTCGCCGCGGGCGGTACGAAAAGGACGGGGTTCTCCTCGCGGACGTCGCGGCGGCCCGGGGCCTGTCGTTCCGCGCGTGCGCCATCGCGGGGATGAGCGAGAGGACCTTCCCCGCCGCGGGGAGGGAGGATCCGATCCTCCTCGACGAGGAGAGAGAGGAGCTCGCGCGCGCCCTCGCCGCGCCCGCGGGGCGCGGCCCCGCCCCCCTGCCGCGCAAGGGGGACCGGCTGCCGGAAGAGCGCCTGCTGTTCCGTCTCGCCACCGGGTCCGCGCGCGAGCGTCTCGTCCTTTCGTGGTCGCGCCTGTCGGGCGCGGCGGAGGACGGGAGAGCCCCCTCTCCGTTCGCGCGCGCCCTCGCGGATGAGCTCGGCGCAGGTCCGCTCTGGCCCGGAGTGGCCCGGAGATTCCCCCGTGCGGCGGTTCGTCCAGAAGCTCCCGCTGGCCGGCCGCGAGCCGGCGCTCGCGCTCGACGGCGCGGAGAGGCTGCTGGCGTTCGCGGGACAGCGGGAGACTGCTCGCGGCGCGTCCCTTCCTTGCCGCGGGGCTCGCCGCGGAGCGGGCCCGCGCGGAGGGGAGGCTGTTCGGCCGCCACGACGGGAAGCTCGCCGGCGCGGGGGCGGCCCGCGCGTACGGCCTCTTCGCGGGCGGGCTGGTCTCGGCGACGCGGTTCGAGGAGTACGCGGTCTGCCCCCTGCGCGCCTTCTTTCACCGGGTGCTCGGCCTGCTGCCGGTCCCCGACCCGGTCGAGCTCGAGTCGATCGAGCCGCTCGACCGGGGGAGCCTGGTGCACGAGATCCTCCGGAGCTTCCTCGCGGGGGAGGCGGACGCAGACGGCGGCCCCGCGCGGCTCGAGAGCGGCGAGGCCGAGGCGCTGCGCGAGAGGCTGCGCGCGGCGGCGGCAGCCGCCTTCGCCGCCACGGAGCGCGAGGTCCCCGTCGGGTACCCGCTCCTGTGGAAGATCGAGCGCGAGCGGATCCTCGAGCTGCTGGACCGCTGGCTCGACCGCGAGCTCGAGGAGGCGGCCGCGACCGGCCTGCGGCCGGCGGAGTTCGAATGGGACTTCGGCGATCCCGGCTCGAAGGGGAGAGCGCTGCGGATCGTTCTCGGGGACGGAACGGGCCTGGAATTCCGGGGCAGGATCGACCGGATCGACGTCGATCCCGCCGCCGGCGCGGCGCGCATCGTCGACTACAAGACGGGACGGGTTCCGGACGGGGATCCCGCGCAGGGGATCGCCGACGGGCGGGGGCTCCAGCTCCCGATCTACCTGATGGCCGCGTCCGCCCTGACCGGGCCGGATGGCCGGCCGCTGGACACGCGCTCCGCCCTGTACCGCTACGTCGCCCACGGCGAGGACCAGGAGCTGACCCGCGGGGAGCTGCGGGAGCTCGAGCCTGCCCTGATCGGGACCCTCGGCGTCCTGGCGGCATCGGCGCGCGCGGGCGACTTCACCGCCGATCCGCGGGACCCGCAGGCCTGCAAGTACTGCGATTACCGCGATCCGTGCGGCGAAGGGCGCGTCGGCAGCTTCGGCCGCAAGAAGGACGACCCCGCGGTGCGGGCGCGCCTCGCCCTGAGGGACCAGTGAGCGGCGCGCCTCCCGACCAGGCTTTCCGCGCGAAGGTCGGATCCGACCTCGAGCGCTCCTTCGCCGTCGAGGCGAGCGCGGGGACGGGCAAGACCACCCTGATCGTCTCCCGCGCGGTGGCGCTCCTGGCGAGCGGGCGCGCGGCGGTGACCGGCATCGCCATCATCACCTTCACCGACAAGGCGGCCGCCGAGCTCGAGGAGAAGGTGCGCGCCGGGATCGGCTCGGAGATCGGGAGGCTCCAGCGGGAGAGCGACGGTTCGGACGAGGCGAGGGCCCGCCTCGAGCGGCTGCTCGAGGCCGAGCGCGACCTCGACCGGGCGCCGATCCAGACGATCCACTCCTTCGCCTCCTCGCTCCTGCGCTCGAGGCCGGTGGAGGCGGGGGTCGATCCGCGCTTCGAGCTCGCGGACGATGAGGCGCAGGAGCGGATCTTCGAGGAGGCCTGGAGCCGGCGCGTGGCGGGGGAGGATCCCGGCGGGCGCGAGGCGCTCGAGTCCCTGCTCCGCGAAGGGGTCAAGCTCGACGACCTGCGCGAGCTGGCCTGGTTCTTCGTCGAGAACCGCGACGTGGCGCTGGAGGGGGAGCCCCGCCGCACTTCCGCTCCCGATCCGGTCCGAGCATGCCCGGGACCTCCGCGAGTGGATGGCCGCGGCCCTGGGCGAGGCGCGGTCGATGCTGCCTCAGGGACTCGAAGGACCTCCTGATGGAGAGCCTCGAGGCGGCGGCCCGCGAGGCGGAGCGGCTCGCCGGGCTGCGCCCGGCGCTGCTCCGGGCCACGCTCCTCGACGAGGGCTGGGCGAAGGTGGCGGCGGGCCGGGGGCGGAAGGAGAACTGGCCCGGCGGCAAGGAGCGCGCGCAGGAGCTCGCGAGGGAATGGAACGAACGGCGCGGTTCGTACCGCGAGGCGCTGGCGGCGCACCTCGCGGGCGAGGCCGAGCTCTGGATCCGCGGCCTGGTGGCGGCCTACCAGGAGCGCAAGGAGAAGGCGGGGTACCTCGACTTCCAGGACCTCCTCATCAAGGCGCGCGATCTTCTCCGCGACCCCGATGCCGCGGCCGGGCTTCGCAGGAAATACCGGTTCGTCCTCGTGGACGAGTTCCAGGACACCGATCCTCTGCAGGTCGAGCTGGTGGCCCTGCTCACGGGCGAAGGGGGCGAGGGGCCCTGGGACGGAGAGGACGCCCGCGGCGGGGTCGCTTCTCTTCGTCGGCGACCCCAAGCAGTCGATCTACCGTTTCCGTCGCGCGGACATCGACACCTACCGGAAGGCGCGGCGCTGGATCGCCCGCGCGTGCGGCGACGAGTCGCTGGTGCGGATCTCCGCGAACTTCCGCTGCCGCCCCGGCATCACCTCCTGGGTGAACGCGCTGTTCGGGAAGCTGTTCGGCCCGGGCGAGGATCCCGACGGAGACTACGGGCCGCTCGACCCCCGCAGGCCGGCGGGAGAGGGGCCGGCGCTGCTCTACCTCGTCCACGGGCCGGCGGCGGGCGACGCGCGGGGGGCGGGGCAGCCGGACGCGCAGGCGGCGCGCGAGGCGGAGGCCGCGATCCTCGCGCGGGAGATCGTGACCGCGGTCGGGGAGGAGCGCTGGCGCGTCGCCCGGGGGAAGGAAGCGGGACCCGGGAAAGAGGAGGAATCGCGCCCGGCGCGCTACGGCGACATCGCGATCCTGCTGCGCTCGTTCAGCGACGTCGGCATCTACGAGGATGCCCTGACGCGCGAAGGGATCCCCTGGGTGACGGCGGGCGGGAAGCGGTACCACACCAGGCCCGAGGTCGCCTGGTTCGGAGCCCTGCTCGGCGCGATCGAACGACCGCACGACGAGGTCGCCGTGGTCGCGGCCCTGCGATCCCCCTTCTTCGGGCTGAGCGACGAAGAGCTCCTCGAGGCGCGCCTCGCGCGCGGCCGGCTGGACCCGCTCGCCGCCGCTGCCGCCGGCGGCCCCGCGGGGGCCGCCCTCGACAGGCTGCGGCTCTGGCACCTCGCGCGCAACGACGCCCCGCTCGCCACCTCGGTGCGCCGGATCCTCGACGGGTGCGACGGGCTTCTCCTCGCGGCCTCGCGGCCGGGCGGCGCGCAGGCGGCGCTCAACCTGCTGAAGGTGGTCGAGTTCGCGCGGCTGCAGGAGGCCGACGGCGGGACGTTCCGCAGCTTCGTCCGCTGGCTCGGCCGGGCGCGGGACGAGGAGTTCCAGGAAGGCGAAGCGCCCGTCGTCGAGCGGGACGAGGACGCCGTGCGGCTGATGACGATCCACAAGGCGAAGGGGCTCGAATTCCGGATCGTCGTCCTCGCGGATCTCGCGAGGTCGGTCAACCGCCGCGAGCCGGGGATCGTCGACCGCGCGAACGAGCGGATCGAGTTCACCCTGAAGGCCGGTCCGACGCGGTGCGTCTCCGGGGCGTACGAGGAGACCGCGGAGCGCGAGAAGCTCGTTCTCGGCCAGGAGCGCCGGCGGCTTCTCTACGTGGGCGCGACGCGGGCGCGCGATCTGCTGGTCGTGCCCCTGCTCTCTCCCTGGAAGGGAAGCGGCTGCTTCCTCGCCGACCTGGACGCGGGCAAGGCGATCCCCGCGAGCGTCCTCGACAGGCTCGGGAAGAAGAGCGCGGAGGAGGCGGGCGCGGAGACCGGCGGGAGGGAAGGCCAGGGGAGGCGGAAGAAAGAAAGCGAAGGGCGCCGCCGCGGAGCCGGGCGGGCCGGCCGAGGCGGGGATGCCGCGCGCCCGCCGGGGCGACCCGCCGCGGGGGCCGAGGAAGGGCTTCTGCCCAACGGGGCCCGCGTCGTGATCCGCGCCGTCGAGCCGCCGGGCGGCGGGGGATCGGCGCGCGCCGAAGCCGGCTGCATGGGAGGAGCCGGTCCCGCTCCCCGCGCTTCCCGTCACGGGCATGGCGGCGAGCAGCAGGGGGCGGGCGTGAGCCCCGGAGAGGGGGGGCGCGGCGGCGGAGAGACGCCCGGGACGGGCTGGCAGTTCAGGGGCCTGCCGCGCGGACGGGCCCTCGCTCGAGGCGTGGCAGGCGGAGCGCGAAGCGCTCCTCCTGAGGGGGACGGACGGGGCTCGCCTTTCTCGCGGCGTCCCGGACCGCCGATCACGAAACACCGGACGGGCTCTCGGCGACTGCCGGCTCGCGCGCCGCCCGCTTCAGCGACCTTCCCGGGCTGAGCGGGCGGGAGGACGACGCCCGCGAGGAGGCGAAGCGGTTCGGGATCGCGGTGCACGCGGTCCTCGAGCTGGCCGACTTCGCGGACCGGCGCGGGCTCGGCCCGCTCGCCGCGGCCCAGGCCGCCCTGAACGGCATCCCGGGACGCGCGGAGGAGGTCCGGGCGGCCTCCGAGAGGGCCCTCGACTCCGTGACGCTGAAACGGGCCCTCGGGCGGCGGATGCTCCGGGAGGCGCCGATCGCGTTCCTCGAGGAGGGCGTGCTCGTGGAGGGGCAGATCGACCTCGTCTACGAGGAGGAGGACGGCTCGCTCGTCGTCGTGGATTTCAAGACGGACGCGGTCGAGGGGGAGGCGGGCGCGCGCGAGCGCGGGGAGAAGTACCGGGCGCAGCTCGCGCTGTACGCCGAGGCGATGGCGAGGGCCACCGGCCGCGCGGTCCGGGAAACGGTCCTGCTCTTCCTTTCGCGCGGCATCGAGCTGCGCTACCCGCACGATGACGCCGCCCGGGACCTCGCGCGGGGCGCGATCGCGGCCCACGCCCCCCGGGAGGCCTGAGCCCCGCGGAGCGCGGCGCGTATGGGGGTGTAGGCCGGGCTCCTGGCGGCTCGACCGAGCTCCGCAAGGCGACGGGAATCGGAACGTTGCACCCGGTTCCGCCCGGACGATCGCGGCCCGCGCTGCTCCGAAAGCCTGACGCCGCTGCCTTGGCGCGGCATGAGCGTGGGCTTTCTGGACCGGTCCCGCGATCGCGCCGGCGCCGCGCCGGACCGGTCAGCGGTTCAGGCGCCAGAGGGCGAGGTTCAGCAGAGCGGCGAACGAGACCCAGAGCAGGTAGGGGACGAGGAGCAGGCCCGCGGCGCGGCTCACGCGCAGGAACAGCGCGATGCAGGCGGCGATCGCCGCCCACAGGAGCAGGATCTCCACGAGGGCGGCGGCGGGGAGGTGCAGGCCGAAGAAGAGCCAGGACCAGAGCGCGTTCAGCACGAGCTGAACAAGCCAGACCGCGAGAGGCGCGGCCGCGCCCGCGAGCCCGCCGCGCCGCCAGACGAGCCAGCCCGAGGTCGCGATCATGACGTACAGCGCCGTCCAGACGGGGGCGAAGATCCAGTTCGGCGGGTTCCACGCGGGCTTCGCGAGGCCGGCGTACCACTCGCCGGGCAGGTACCGCGCCCCGAAGGAGGCAGCCGCCGCGACGAGCGCGAGGAACGCCAGCCAGGCGAGGGCCGATCGCCATGGGCCGGGGGGGCGGGTCATGACGGGCCTCGTCTTCCGGCCGTCGCGGGGCCTCACCGGCCGCTCCGCGCCTTCGTGCCGACGAACAGGTCGCCCGAGCCCGGCTCGATATTGCGGTTCTCGTAGGGGATCAGCTTCGCGCCGAGCCCCGCCCCGGTCACGAGGCGCAGCCAGGTCTCCCGGGGGAAGAGCCCGAGGACGTGGCGGTCGTACTCGCTCCGGATCCTGCCGCGCTCGTCCCGCAGGAGGTAGACGAAGTCGGAGACGTAGTGGGTGTCCGCGGGGTCCGGATCCCAGGTCCATTCGAGATAGCGCGCGGCGCGCCCCGGCCCGTCGTGCCCCCCGGACCGGGTCGCCGGCTCGAACGACTCGCGCACGTGGTCCGGGGCGAACAGGGCGGCCCCGCCGGGCCGCAGGTGCTCGGCGGCGGTGGTGATGGCGGCGCGAAGGTCCTCCTCCGTCGTCATGTACATGATCGCGTCGTGGACGAAGACGGCGTCGAAGGTGCGTCCCAGGCGGAGCGTCCGCATGTCGCCGCGGATGTGCTCGCACTCGGGGTTGAGCGAGCGGCTGATCGCGAGCATGTCCGCGGAGAGATCCACGAGCGTCAGCTTGAAGCGCCCCTTCAGGTGCGAGGCGTTGTTGCCCCCTCCGCATCCCAGCTCGAGGATCGTCCGCGGCCTGCGGGCGCTGTTCGCCGCGAGGAGCTCCGCGTAGAAGGCCGCCTCCTCGTCGTAGTCCTCGGGGGCCGACAGGAGGGGCCACCAGGAGGACAGGTCCCCGTACAGGCGCGAGGGCCCGCTCGAAGACCTGCCAGACCTGCCCTTTGCGGCCGCGGGTGCGTGCGGCCCGTCCGGAGCTTCGTGTCATCGTCGCACTCCTCGATCAATCGCCGGGAGAAGACGGCCGCCGGCCCGCGCGCGAGCGTCCCGTCCGCGTTTCCCGTCATCGTCGTGCTCCCCGGGTCGTCCTCCGGCTGCCGCCGCCCACCCGCCGCGCGCGCCGCCGGTCCACCCTTTCCGTTCGTCATATGCTCTCCTCGCGTCCCGCAGAGCCGCCCCGTTCCCGGCGGACGGCTGTCCGGGGGCCGGCTTGAAGAGCCGGTCGTACTTCATGGGTTGCCCCGTCCTCCACGGCATGTAGGAGTTGCAGAAATCGATCCGGTCGCCGAGCGGGGGATGGCTCGACCGGAAGATCACCACGACAGGGTTCGGGCGGGGAACGCCGAGATCGGTGGTCATCAGCTTCACGAAGGCCGTCGCGGCGGCGTGGTTGTTCCGGGTGAGCTCGAGCCCGAACCGGTCGGCCTCGTGCTCCTGCCAGCGGCTGTAGCCGTTCACGACCGGCATCGCGAAGAGGGAGAAGAAGGTCAGCAGGAAGAGGAGCAGCGGCAGGGCCGCGATGTCCGCGAGGCGATCGAACCCGAACCTCCCCCGGAAGCGCGCGATGAGGGCGCCCGCGGTCCGGTGGGCGAGCCAGAGAAGCAGGAGAATGAACCCGGACAGGAACAGGATCGTCTTCCAGACGTGGCCCAGGACGTAGTGGCCCATCTCGTGGCCCATGACGAACAGCAGCTCGTCGGGGCTCATCCTCGCGATGGTCGTGTCCCACAGGACGATCCGCTTCGTCCCGAGGAAGCCGTTGACGTAGGCGTTGAGCGTCTTCGTGTCGGCGCTCTTCGCGACCTCGAAGACCCGGCCCCCCTCGATCCCGGCGCGGTCGGCCAGGGCGAGGATCCGGGCCTCGAGGGCCTGGTCCTTCATCGGGCCGAACTCGTTGAAGAACGGATCGATCCAGACCGGCTGGATGAGGACGAGCAGGAAGATCAGCGGGATCGCGCCGAGGCCGGTGTACAGCCACCACCGTCGCGGGCTCTTCTCCAGGAGGAGATACGGGACCCAGAGGAAGAGGACGCCGAACAGGCAGCCGAAGATCAGGCTCTTGATCGCGTCCCCGAACCACTTGGCGGGAGTCTGGTTCGAAAGCCCGTAGGCGTGCTCGCGCGCGTACCCCTCGTACCAGTTCAGCGGCAGGTCGATCGCGAACATCAGGAGGGAGAAGAGCACGACGTAGACGGCGATCGTGAAATACCAGTTGCGGCCGATCCCGCGGGCGAAGGTCCGGAGCTTCGCGGAGAAGCCGGAGAGCAGGAGCACGGCCGGCACGAAGAGGCCCCAGGCGATCCCGAGGATCCAGAGCGCGACCCCCCCGCGGTGGTATCGCAGCGCGAGCGCTTCGGGCTCGGGCACGGCGACCGGGCCGCTCCCGTCCGCCGCCTGTCCGGCGGGAGCGGGGGTGGCTGCGGGGGGGACGCCGGCGGCGCCCGCGACGGCCGGGACGGCGCCGGCTCCCGCGGCCGCGGGCGAGGTGGCCGGAGGGGCCCCCGTCCCCGGCGCGGCGGAGGGGGCCGGGACCTCCGTCGCCGCCCATGACGGGAAGGACGGCCGCGGCGAGCAGGCAGAGCAGGAAGACGAACAACCCCCGTGCCCGGGGTCCCATGGGCGCCCCTTTCGATCGTGGCGCGGCCGCTGCGCGGCCGGCGTCAATCGCGTCCGGCGTCCGCCGCCGGCCCGGGCGGGGAAGTCCGGAATGCGAGCCGCCGCGATTGTAGCGCGCCGCCCCCGCAAGTTCGCGCTGGTCACGCGGGGGGCGGCTGTCGTAAGATCGGAAGTGGGAGGGCCCGCGTGCCAAGGAAAGCGCTGCGCCATTGCGAGTTCGACAGTAAGGACCTGCTGGTCAAGGCGGAGTTCTCCCTGCCGGCCGAGGTTGCCGCCATCCAGCCGTCGGTGGACCGGGTGATGGAGATCGTGAAGGCATCCGGCTGCGCCAACGGCCACGAGCTGGACATCGAGATCGCCCTGTTCGAGGCGCTCGCGAACGCGATCCGCCACGGCTGCCGCAACGACGCGACCAAGATGGTCGAGTGCTGCGTGATGTGCGACGAGTCGCGGGGGATGCTCATCGTGGTGCGCGATCCCGGCCCCGGGTTCGATCCGGAGAAGGTCGAAAGCCCCCTCACGGCCCAGAACATCTACCGCCATCACGGGCGGGGCATCTACCTGATCAACCAGCTCATGGACGAGGTCCGTTTCGAGAAGGGCGGCACCGAGATCCACATGCGCAAGCACCCGCCCGGCACGCAGCGGCGCTCCCAGGGATCCGGCGGCGGCGCGCCCCCGCGCCCTCGATGAGACTCGAGCGAAGCTCCGGAGTCCTCCTTCATCCCACCTGCCTTCCCGGACCATTCGGCATCGGAGACCTCGGTCCCGCGGCGCGGCGCTGGATCGACTTCCTCGCCGGGGCCGGGTGCCGCGCGTGGCAGATCCTCCCGCTCGGGCCCACCGGCTTCGGTGAATCGCCCTACCAGTGCTTCGCGGCCTTCGCGGGGAACCCCGCGCTGATCAGCCCCGAAACGCTCGTCGAGGACGGGCTCCTGGAGCCGGGCGACCTCGAGGGGGCGGCGCTGCCGGCCGATCGCGTGGACTACCGGGCGGCGCTCGCCTGGAAAGCGGGCCGCCTCGAGCGGGCCTTCGAGCGATTCGCGGCCGCGGCGCCCGCGGGCCTGAAGTACGAGTTCTCCTCGTTCAGGGAGGCCTGCGGCTCCTGGCTGGACGATTACGCCCTGTTCATGGCCCTCAAGTCCGCGCACGGGGGACGGCCCTGGACCGAGTGGCCCGAGCCGCTGCGCGCGCGCCGGCCGGAGGCGCTCGCCGAGGCGCGGGCGCGCCACGCGGCGGAGTACGAGCGGGCCGCGTTCGGCCAGTTCCTGTTCTTCCGCCAGTGGGACGCCCTGCGCGGTCATGCCGAGGGGCACGGCGTGCGGATCGTGGGGGACCTGCCGATCTTCGTCGCGCACGACAGCGCGGACGTGTGGGCCCACCCCTGGCTGTTCCACCTGGACGAGCGCGGCGCGCCGGTCGTGGTCGCGGGCGTTCCGCCCGACTACTTCTCCCCGACCGGGCAGCGCTGGGGAAACCCGGTCTACCGCTGGGAGGAGCACGCGGCGAGCGGCTACGCGTGGTGGCTCGAGCGGCTGCGCGCGATCCTCCGGATGGTCGACATCGTCCGGCTGGACCATTTCCGCGGCTTCGCGGGGTACTGGGAGGTCCCCGCCGGCGACGCGACGGCGGAGCGGGGCCGCTGGGCGCCGGGGCCCGGACCCGCCTTCCTGCGGGCGGTCCGCGAGGCGCTGGGGGAGCTGCCGATCATCGCCGAGGACCTGGGCCGGATCACGCCCGACGTGATCGCGCTGCGCGACGAGTTCGCCCTTCCGGGGATGAAGGTCCTGCAGTTCGCCTTCTCCGGGCCCGACAACCAGTTCCTCCCGCACCACCACCCTGAGAACTGCGTCGTCTACACGGGCACGCACGACAACGACACGACGCGAGGGTGGTTCGAGACCGCCCCGGAGCCCGTGCGCGAGTTCTGTCTCCGCTATCTCGCCCGGGACGGGCGCGACATCGCCTGGGACCTGGTCCGCGCCGCGTGGTCTTCCGTCGCGGCGCTGGCCGTCGCGCCGATGCAGGACCTCCTCGACCTCGGCTCGGAGGCCCGGATGAACTACCCCGGGACCGTGGGAGGCAACTGGACCTGGCGGCTCCCCGCCGAAAGTCTGGATGAAGCCCTGCAGGCGCGCCTGCGCGAGCTCAACTACCTTTACCAGCGGCTCTGAAACGCAGGTGTGCCGTTTCCCGGCTCCCGTTCAGCCGGCGGCCACCCTGCTGCCCCGGCTGATCCTGGGCAGTCACTGGCTCGTCGAGAGCCCGTAGCGCTCCTTGTAGAAGTCGTCGATCTTCTTGCGCTCCTCCGGCGACATCCCCTTCTTCCACGCGTGCTCGGGCGAATCGAGGATGGTCCGGATGACCTTCGTCACCTCCGGGTCCCCCTGCCCCGCGGCCTCTGCCTTCGGCAGGAAGTCGAAGTAGAACCGCTCGGCCACCTCGAAGAAGCCGTGCCACTGGGTGTAGTCGGGCCCCTGCATGGAGACCCCCATCCGGGCCCGCCGGCCCTCGTGGTGCCAGAGGCGGTAGAAGCTCCACTCGAGCTCCTCGTCGAACGGCGTGGGGGTCAGCTTCCCGCGCGCCCTGAGCGCGTTCATCACGTCCTGCGCGGGCTGGCCGAACTTCTTGTTCCACATCTCGACCGCCGCGTCGAAGGATGTGTAGAAGGCGGCGACGAAGTCGGGGCCGTGGCAGTACTGGCAGGTCTCCTTCATGGCGTCGCGCCGCTTCTCCCAGTTGTCGAGCTTCTTGCTGATGACCGGGCGCAGGGTCCAGGAGATCCGCGCGCCGACGTCGTGGGTGAGAGGCTGCTTCGCCGTGGCGGACATGTGGCAGGTCGCGCAGGTGGGAGCCGCCGAATAGTCCTTGCCGAGCACCCAGGACTCCCTGCTGAGCGCCATCTTGTCGAGCTGCGTGCGGAAGGCGATGCCGTGCTTGGACTCCTCGTAGATCTCGAGCTGCGGGTGGTCGGGCCCCATGTGGCACTTGCCGCAGACCTCGGGCTGGCGCGCCATCGCCTTGCTGAAGACATGGCGCGAGTGGCACGCGGAGCAGGCCCCCTTCGAGCCGTCGGGATTGACGCGCCCGATCCCCGTGTTCGGCCAGGTCATCGGGTCGATCAGCGGCTTGCCGTCCGCGTCCTTCCTCACGCTCCCGTCGCTGTTCCTGAGCAGCGCCACGGTCGAGCCGTGGCACTGCCAGCAGCCGTTCGCGGCGATGATCGGCCCCTCGATCACCTCGCCCAGGACGTTGTCCAGGCTCCCGATGAACTGCGTCGCCCTGGCATGGTGCGAGGCGCCGAACTCGGCGCCGATCGAGTCGTGGCACCCCGCGCAGTCCTTCGGGGTCACGATGACGGCGATCAGCTTCCCGTTGTGCAGGAACGCGTCGGCGTCGCCCGGCTCGGCGCGGTGGCACTCGTAGCAGCCGACGCCGGCCGGAGCGTGCCTGCTTTCCGCCCACTGCGCGGCGATGACGGGCGTCTTCGCCCGGTGGCAGGTCACGCAGGCGCGGCTGTCGGCGCTGGGCTCGATCTTCAGGGCCCCCGCCATGGCCGGGGGCCCGGCCGCGGCGGGTGCAGCGGCCTTCTGGGCGAACGCGGCCGGCGCCGCGAGCAGCAGGGTCAGGACGGCCGCGAGGAGGGCGGCCGGCAGGGTGCGAGGGTGGAAGATTGGGCCCTGGCGGAGGGGATCGCTTCGCATCGGACACCTCCCGGTAAGCGGGAAAGCGCCGGAGGCGCTGGACCGAGTGCGCTCCGGCGGCGCACCTGGGCCGATTCTGCCACACGGTCCCCCGCGTTCCGAAAACCGATCCCCGGCATCGGCGTGGACGGGGGGTGCGCCCGGCTCCCCGGTCCGCGGAGGAACCGATCCGGGCCGCCGGCAGGCCCGCAGGTGTCGCCCGCGGGCCTGCCCTGCAGCAGGGCAAGGACCGGCGACGGAAGCGACGACGGGAATGGCGGGCCCCATCCGCCCCGGACCGGGGGGATGGCATCGCGGGGCCGGGGCGGGCGGGCGCGGGGAGACGGCGGCCGGGACTACTGCGCGACCGGCTCGTCCACGAAGTCGTTGGGATCGAAGCCGTGGTCGGGCGGGAGCTTCGCGAGCTCCTTCTTCACGAGGTCCTTGTGCTGGACCTCCTCGTCGCGCAGCTCCTCGAAGAGCTTCCGCACATCCGCGTCCTTCAGCTGGGGAATCGCGGCGACGAAGAAGGCGTGGGCCTTCACCTCGGAGCGAAGGGCCGAGATCAGGGCCTGCTGGGGCGACATGAAGGCGCGCGCCTGGTCGTATTCGGGGGCCTCGACGTCGAAGATCATCGAGCGCGTGACGGTGCGCGGGGCGTCCTTGAAGAGCTTCCTGCGGCGGTCGCTCAGGTCCGAGCCGTGCTTGGCCTCGTTCGAGGACATGAACCGGAAGAACGACGCGGCCTCCGGCGTGTTGTGCATCTCCATCTGGTCGGCGAACTCCATGTAGCGCTCCATCGCCTCCTCCTCGATGAGGATGGCGAGGTCCAGCGCGTCGCGCAGCGACAGGCTCGTGAAGTCGATTCCCTTGGTGCTGCTCATGTCCGGCTCCTTATTTCTGAAGGAAGAGATCCAGGATCCTCTCGCGCGGCGGGGCGCCCGCGGCGAGCGCCTGCTGCCTCTCGCGGACCAGCGCGTCGTAGGTCGCCGGGGGCGAGGGGTTGCGGTAGAGGACGCCGGTGTAGAGCTTCGTGCCGTATTCCCTCGCCAGGTCCATCGCGCGCAGGAAGTCGGCCGGGTCGTGGTCGAGGCTCGAGAGCGACTGCATGAGCGCCCTCTGCGCCTTGATCTGCTGGTCCTCGGTGCCGTAGGTGACGCACGGGGACTGGACGTTGATGAAGGAGAACCCCGGATAGCGGATCCCCTCCTCGATCACGGCCGACAGGCTGGCCATGTCGGCCGGCGTCCCCTGGGCGACGAACCCGCACCCGTACCCGAGCACGTACATGAGCGGGTTCACCGGCTCCTCGATGCTCCCGTAGGCCGAGGTCACGGTCTTCGAGCCCTTGGGGGAGGTGGGGGAGAGCTGCCCCTTGGTGAGCCCGTAGATCCAGTTGTCCATGACGATGTAGGTGATGTCCGGGTTGCGGCGGATCGCGTGCGGCACGTGGCCGCCGCCGATCGAGAACCCGTCGCCGTCCCCGCCCGCGGCCAGGACCAGCAGGTCCGGGTTCGCCATCTTGATCCCCTGCGCGATCGGCAGGGCCCGCCCGTGGACGCTGTTGAACCCGTAGGCGGTGGTGTAGCCGGGGATCCGGCTCGAGCAGCCGATGCCCGAGATGAACGCGATCTCGTGGGGCGGGCGGCCGACCGCCGCGAGGGCGCGGTAGATCGCCTGCACCACCCCGTAGTCGCCGCACCCGGGGCACCAGATCGGTTTGAGGTCGCTCTTGTAGTCCCTCGGCTGCGCGGCTTCACAGCTGGTCTGGGTCGTGCTCATGTCGGACCTCACTCCTGGGGTTGAAGCTTGTCTGCGGCCTTGCGCTGCAGGGCAAGCGAGACGTCCCGGAGGCGGCGGACCACCTCGCGCGGCTGGAACGGGTTGGCGCCGCTCTTGTTCATCGGCTCGACTCCCGCGGGCACGTCGAGGAACATCCGCAGGATCCGGTAGAGCTGCCCCTGGTGGGACTGCTCGACCACCAGGCCGGCGCGCACGGTCACGAAGAAATCCTTGTAGACCTGCTCGACGATCGGGTAGAGCAGGTAGGGGACCAGGAGCTTCACGTTCAGCCCCTCGGCGCGGGCCAGCTCGACGGCCTCCATGCAGACGCCGGCGCTCGATCCCCAGCTCACGAGGCCGAGCGGCGCCTTGGGGTCCCCCTGCTGGACGAACAGGTCCCGGCGCTTCTTCAGGGGATCGAATTTCCGGGCCCGCTTGTCGTTCATCTTCTCGTGCATGATCCCGCTGGCGGTGGGTGCTCCGGCCTCGTTGTGCTCGATCCCCGAGCCGAGGTAGTTGCCGCCCGGCATGCCGGGGTGGCTGATGGGGCTGATGCCGGACTCGGTGAAGCGGAACCGCTTGTAGTCCACGAGGTCGGCCTCGGAGGGGCGCAGCCGCTCCTCGACCCGGATGGTCGAGGTGTCGATCGGGTCGAGCGTTTCCTTGCGCTGGGCGATCTCCTGGTCGGAGAGGATGATCACCGGCGTCTGGTATCGCTCGGCGATGTTGAACGCGTCGACGGTCGTCTTGAACGTGTCAGCGACGCAGGTCGGCGCGAGCACCGGGCGGACGACGTCGCCGTGCGCGGAGAAGACGGCCTGGTAGAGGTCCGCCTGCTCGGACTTCGTCGGGATCCCCGTCGAGGGGCCGCCGCGCTGGACGTTCACGATCACGAGCGGAAGCTCGGCGATCGAGGCGAGTCCCATGATCTCGGACTTGAGCGACATGCCGGGGCCCGAGGTGGCGGTGAGGGCCTTGCGGCCGGCGAAGGAGGCGCCGAGCGCCGCGCCGATCCCGGCGATCTCGTCCTCGGCCTGCAGCACGGCGCCGCCGTACTTCCACAGGTGGTTGCTCAGGAACTGCATCACCTCGGAGGAGGGGGTGATCGGGTAGCCGCCGAAGAACTGGCAGCCGGCGAAGACCGCCGCGGCGGCCGTCATGTCGTTCCCGTCGGTGAGGAGCTTGGGGGTCGCCTTCGGCGGGCGGTCGAGCGCCATCGTCGTGCGGCGCAGGGGGTGCGCGGCCGCGTAGGCGACGCCCGCGTTGAACGCCCGCTCGTTCGCTTCGAGGACCTCCTGGCCCTTCTTCCCGAGCCGCTTGCGGATCCCCCGCAGGATCGCCTCGCCCCCGATGCCGAACCAGCCGGAGAGGAGGCCCAGCACCACGTTGTTCTTGGCGCGGTCGGTCCCGGAGGTCTCCTTCGCCATGTCGGTGATCGGCACGGCGAGGGCGTCGACGGGGGAGACACCGACGAGCGGCAGCTTGTCGGGGGCGGTCCCGGTCCGCGCCTCGTAGATCACCACCGTGCTGCCGCTGACCGGCAGCTCGGCCCCGAACTTCATGAAGTCTTCCCAGTTCAGGGCGACGGCGACGTCGAGCGTGCCGCCGGGATTGAAGATCGGCTTGATCGAGAGCCGCACCCTGCACGAGGACTCGCCGCCGCGGATCTGCGAGCCGAAGCTCTTGGTCATGATCGAGTGAAATCCCTCGATCGCGGCCGCGGCGATGAGCGACTCGCCGGCGGAGACGATGCCGTCGCCGCCCGACCCGGCCATTCCGATCACGATGTCATTGCTCATGGATGCCTCTCTATCCTCGTGGAGAGCGCCCCGGTGGCGCGAAACGCTCAGTGCAACCCTGCAAGCCGGGTGCCACGGCAGCCGGCGCGGCATCACACATCGGGGGCGGAAGCTCGGAGGGCCTGATCCGAGGCCTGGCTGCCCGGACGCAATTATTTCGGGCCGACGACCGCCAGCGGGCCCCGCGTGACGCGCCGATTGCGGATCTTATCCCATTTCAGCGGGGGGCGCTTGCGGGCGGCCGGGAGCGGGAAGCCTCGCGGCAGGTGTCGCAGGACCTGCCGACGGCGCGCATGCCGAGCAGCGTGACCCGGGGCGAGAGGAACCCCTCACGCTCCGGCTCCACGCGCATCAGGTCGGTGCTCAGGTACTTCTTGTTGCTGTCGGGGAACAGGGTGGCGACCACCGCTCCCGGGCCGAGCCGCTCCTGGGCCAGCAGGGCGCCGATGAAGTTCGCGCCCGAGGAGATTCCCACCGCGAGCCCGAGCTGGCGCGCCAGCTTCTGCGACATCAGGATCGCGTCCCCGTCGTCGACCCCGATCACCTCGTCGAGGAAGGCCAGGTCGACGATCGGGGGGATGAACTCGTCGGAGATCCCCTGGATCCGGTGCCGCCCCACCTTGCAGCCGGTCGAGAGCGTCGGTGAATTGGCCGGCTCCAGAGGGTGGAGTTTCACGGACCCTTTCATCCTGCGCAGGAAACGGCCGGTCCCCATGACGGTCCCGCCCGTTCCGACGCCGGCGACGAAACCGTCGGGCTCGAGCCCGAGCTCGCGCAGCTGCGACCAGATCTCCGGACCGGTCGAGGTTTCGTGGGCGGCACAGTTGTCCTGGTTCGAGAATTGCCGGGGAAGGAACGCGCCCGGGGTCCTCGCGGCCAGCTCCTCGGCCAGCCGGATGCTTCCCAGGAACCCGCCCTCTTCCTTGCTCACGAGGCGGACCTCGGCGCCGATCGAGTTGATGAGGTCGATCCGCTCCGGGCTGAGCCAGTCCGGCATGAAGATCGCCACGGGGTGGCCGAGGGCGCGCCCCAGGGCGGCGAACGAGATCCCGGTATTCCCGCTGGTCGCCTCCACGATCAGCCCGCCGGGCCGCAGCGCCCCCTTCGCGTAGCCGCAGCGGAGCACGTGAAGCGCCATCCGGTCCTTCACGCTGCCTGTCATGTTGAACATCTCGGCCTTGGCGTACAGGGTCCGTCTCGCGCCCCGGTACTCGCAGTCGATCGCGAGGAGCGGGGTCCGCCCGACCAGGCTGTCGAGCCCCCGGAGGCGCTCCTCCACGGTGCCCGGGCCTGGGGCCGCTCCGATCGGCGCGTCGACGGTCTCGCTCATGGCAGGATCACCCCGGAATCGGCCCCATTGTCGCGGAGATCCGCGGGTGGGAGCAACCCCACGTCGGTGTCCCGCCGATTGCCGGACCTGCCGCCGGGCTGGTACTGTCTGGGCCGATGCGCGCCTTGCCCCGTTCGAGCCGGTCTCCGAAGGGCGGACAGGCCCGGGTGGCGGAGGACGGAACGCGGGGCGCGGGGAGACCGGCATGATGGCGGACAGGCAGGCCGGGCCGGACGGCCGACCGCACGTGATGCGGATCTACTCGCGGCTCGACCTCGGGGGGATCGAGCGGCAGATGCTCCGCCTGCTGCCGAGGCTCAACGCGGGACGGTACCGGGTCTCCCTTTGCCTGCTGCAGCGGGAAGGGGCCCTCGCGGACGAGCTGCGGGCGAGCGGCGTGCCCGTGCACGTGCTGCCGATCGAAGGCCGGCTGAAGCCGCGCGGCGTGCGCGCCCTGGCGCGCCTGCTGCGCGACGAGGGGGTTTCGATCGCGCATGCGCACGTCCGGGAGGCGAACACGACCGCCACGGTCGCCGCGCGCCTCGCGGGCGTTCCCGTCGTGATCGCGACGATCCACAACATGGCCTCGATCCAGGGGCGCCGCCGGATTCTCCAGGACCGGCTGCTCGACAGGTGGCGCGACGCCGTGGTCTGCGTGTCGGAGCGCGTGAAGGAGGACTACTGCCGGACGATCGGCGTGCGTCCGGAGAAGGTCGAGGTCATCTACAACGGCCTCGACCTCGAGCGGTTCGTGTCCGGGGGGAAGCCGCGCGGGGAGGTCCGGTCCGCGCTGGGGCTGGCCCCGGACGACAGGCTCGTCCTGACGGTCGCGCGCCTGCACCCGCAGAAGGCGCACGAGGTCCTGATCGAGGCGGCCGGAGCCGTCACGAGCGCCTGCCCGTCGGCCCGCTTTGCGCTGGCGGGGGAGGGGCCCCGCAGGGCGGAGCTCGAGCGGCTCGTGCGCGATCGCGGGCTCGCGGAGCGGTTCCTCTTCCTCGGCAGCCGCGCGGATGTCGCCGATCTTTGCCGCGCCGCGGACGTCGCCTGCCTCAGCTCGGTCCACGAGGGCTTCTCGAACGTCGTCCTGGAATGCCTCGCCTCTGGCCTCCCGTTCGTCGCCACCGACGTGGGGGGAAACCGCGAGGCGATCCAGGAGGGGCTCTCCGGCTACCTGGTTCCCCCGGGGGACGCCGCGGGGATCGCGCGCCGGCTGATCGAGCTCCTGACCGACGACGCCCTGCGTGCCCGCATGGCGGAAGGGGCCCGCGCCCGCTCGCGCCGGTTCAGCCTCGAGGAGACCCAGCGGGCCACCGAGGCGCTCTACGACCGGCTGCTCGCCGCGAAGGGCGCGGCGGCGGGGCGCGGATGAGAGCGGGTCGGGCGGACGGGGATGCGGGCGCGGGCGCGCCGCCGGCCGAAGGCCGGGCCTAGTCTCCGACGAGGCCGCCGATCCCGAACCAGCGCCGGCGCGGCTGGTTCGGCACCTCTTCCTGGACGACGTCGTGCGCGGGGACCTCGGGCAGGCCGTCGCGGAACGCCTTCAGGAATTCGTCGGGCTGCTGGTCGGGGCCGGCGGGGTTGGTCGGGTTGAGCGAGAGGGCGAGGACGCGCGTCGGGTGGACGACCCGGATCCCGCCGCCGCGCTTCTTCCAGGCGTTGTAGTAGACGGGCGACAGCGCGATCCTCATCGGGTCGCGCACGATCATCTCGAAGCGCAGGTTCTCGCGAAGGAGCGGGATCACGAAGTCGTCGCCGACCGAGCGCGGCAGGACCACCCGCTCGAACGGCGTGTCCTTCCATCCGAGCAGGAGCCTGGCGTTGCCTCCCGGTTTCCAGGGAATGCCGCCGACGACGGTCCCGCCCGGGCCGAGCAGGACGGCGGCCCCCTCAGTCTCGGCCACGGGGAAGACCTCGGCGGCCCGGGGCTCGCAGGGCGCGAGGCTGAACAGGTCGAGGTAGTACTTCGTGCTGGCGACGTTCCGCTCGAGCTCGGGTGCGAGGGCCGCGCCGACCGCGAGAATCAGCCCGTCGGCGATCCCGGGCGCCGCGAAGCTCCGGCGGTTGAACGATCCCTCGATCAGCATGTGGCCGGACGCGTGCCGGCCCAGGGCCTCGACGACCTGCCGGAGCTCGTGGGCCGAGGAGGGGCCGACCGGCTCGACCTCGCCGTCCTCGAGGACCCGGACGATCACGACGGGCCCCTGGGGCGAGAGGATTCCCGTGGCCTCGATACGCTCGAGGCGCGCCGTGGCGCGCGCGAGGGACGCCACGGTGGTGGCGACGACCGTCCCCTTGCGGACCGGGACGGTCAGGCCGCGCGGCGTCTCGGTGAACTCGGTATCGTCCTCCTCGCGACCGGCCGCGGCGAGGCTGATGTCGCTGCCCCGCTCCTGCAGGCCGCGCAGGAGGTGGACGAGGGTCGTCGTCTTGCCCGCGCCGCGGGTCAGTCCCATGATCGCGATCCGGCGCACGGCGCTGGAGGCGATCCTGTCGATGAGCGTGGACGAGGGTTCCATGTCGTTGTCGGTCTGACTCAATCTAGGCCCGGGTCGGCGGCGGGTCCAGCCGGGGGACTCGATCGCCGCCGCGCGCCATGATACCAAGGTCGGGGGCCGCCGGGCAGCGCGGATGCGCCGCGCGCGACGACGGACGCCTACTGCGCGGCGTAGCCGAGCGAGCGGAGTTTCTCCTGCGCCTCGCTCTCGAGCATCCGCCACTGCTCCCGGTCGAGCTCGATGCCGAGCTGTGGCGTGAGCGGGTCGCGGGCGATCAGCGCGAGGGCCTCGCGGGAGAGCGCTTCATAGACCGGGTCGCGCCGGCCGGCCTGCTCCGGCGGAGGCTGCATCGGATCGGCCTCGCGCGGGTCCTTCACGGTGTCGTAGAGGCTCGTGATGGGCCTGTCGAACGCGCCCGGCCGGACCATGAGCTTCCAGCGGTCGCGCTGGACCATCACCTCGCCCGGCGTCCAGTTCGAAAGCACCGCGCCGGCGCCCTGCTCGCGCTGCTCGAGCGGGAGGCCGTCGAGCGGCAGGTCGGAACCGATGCCGAGGCGGCCGAGGATCGTGGGGACGACGTCGAGCGTGCTGACGACCTGCGGCACGCGGCCCGCGCGGGGCCGCCCCGTCTCCTCGATCACCAGGGGCACGTGGAGCTCCTCGACGTGCAGGGAATGCCCGTGGTCGAAATAGACCCCATGCTCGCCGAACGCCTCGCCGTGGTCCGCCACGAAGACGAGGATCGTTCCCCGCGGCGAGGCCATGGCGTCGATCGCCTCCACGATCCTGCCGAGGTAATCATCCGTCTGCAGGATCTCCGCGTCGTAGGCGTCGAGATAGGACCCGAACCGGGTCGTCCCCAGCCACTGGTACGGGGGAATCTTCGCGCGCGGCAGCTCCCGGGCGGGACCGTCCTTGAAGGCGCCGGCGTACGCGGGCAGGGGCGTGTACGGCCCGTGAGGGTCGATGGCGTGGACCCAGAGGAACCACGGCTTGTCGTCCGGGCGGCGGGAGGCCAGCCAGCGCAGGACCGAGGCGGACAGGGCCGGCGCGAGCCGGATCGGCCGGTCCCTGCGGTTCAGCTCGAGCAGGTCGAACGTCTCGTCCCATTCGTCGAACCCCAGGTCGAGACCGCAGTTCTCGGCGCTCAGCACGTAGCTCGAGACGAACCCGGCCGTCTCGTACCCGGCCCTGCGGAGGATCCTGGGCAGGGGCCAGTTCCCCGGGTCGAGGAATTCGTAATTGCGGCGCACGCCGTGCGAGACCGGCAGGCGCCCCGTCAGCAGGCTGCCGAAGCTCGGCGCCGTCGATGGGGCGGGGGCCATCGCCCGCTCGTAGACCAGGGCCCGCTCCGACCAGCGCCGCAGCCGCGGCGAGGTCTCCCGCCCGTAACCGTAGAAGCTGAGATGGTCGGCCCTGAGCGTGTCCACCGAGATGATGGCGATGTTGGGGCGCGGGGCGCCGCCGCCGGTCTCGAGGACGAGGGGCCGGAACAGGGCCCAGCGCAGCGTCGGGCCGGCGGCGCCCACGACCCCGTAGCGATCGAGGATCCTGTCGCCGAGCAGCGAGGAGAGCCTGTCGCGCTCGGCGAGTGAAGGGGCGAGCGCCGCGAAGCTCACCATCCCGAGGACCGGCCGGGAGGGCTCCGGCGTGACGACGAGCCCGCGCGGGCCCGCGGCGTGGGCGAGCACGCCGCGCGTCAGCCCCGGCCCGGCGACGAGCTCGCGCAGAGCGCCGTGCGCCTCCTTCATCGCGGAGAGCGCTTCGGACAGGGGCAGCGCGGCGGGAGGCCGCTCCCGCCCGATGCTCCAGGCGAGGAGCGGCCAGAGGACGACCGCCGCCGTCAGGATCGCGGGGACGCCGGGCCGCCTCGCGCCCGGCGCCGCCGGGAGTGCGCCGGCGGGCCAGGCCCGGTGCGCCGCAAGGATGGCGAGCGGCGCGGCAAGAAAGAGGAGCGCGGCGAGGGGGGAGGCCGTGAGGGAGCGAAGCGGAGGAGAGGCGAGCCAGGCGAGGGGCAGGGCGAACGCGCCGAGGGCGGGCAGGAGAAGCTGGGACGGCCCCTCCTCCCGTCCCGCGGCGGCGCCCCACCCGCCGGGCAGGCTCCACCCGCGCCTCCAGGCCGCGGCCGTCAGGACGCCCGCCGCGACCACGAGCAGCATCATCGCGGAGCGGGCGACCATCCGGCCCCCGCTTTCGCCTGCCCAGGGGAGCTCAGGGTGGAGCGCGAGCAGGCCGAGAAGCAGGATCGCCACCCCGCACGAGGCGAGCCGCGCGACGAGGTCGGGGCGGGGGGCGCGCGCGAGGAGCGCGCCGCCGGCGGCGCCCAGGGGGAGAAGGGCGAGGCCGGGCTCGAGCGCACCGAGCGCGGCGGCGAGGGGCAGGAGAACGAGCGCGGAGCCTCCCGGCCGGGCGCGGGAGGCGATGACGGCGAGGCAGAGCAGGGACCCGGCGAGCGCGAGGGGAGCGGACGAGCCGACCAGGTAGGGGCCCGCGAGGACGCAGATCAGCGCGCTGGTGGCGAGCCCGGCGAGGGCGCCCGCGATGCTCCCCGCCGCGCGCGCCACGATCCACGCGGCAGCGCAGGCCGCGGCGAGCGACAGCAGGACAACGGGAAGCCTGAAGAGCCTGTCGCCCGCGACGGCGCCGGTCCATGCGTCGAAGAGCGCGCGGGCGAGCCCGGGCGCGGTCCTGAGCCAGTGGGCCTCGCCCCCGGTCACCCCGAGACGGCCCGGAGGATTGAAGGTCAGCAGCGCCGCCGCCGCGATCAGGCTGCCGATCAGGCACGCGCGCAGGGCGGCGGGGGAGGTTCCGCGCGGGGAACGATTGGGGACGGAGTGATCGTCCATCGCGGAGCGCAGTCTAGCGCAAGTGGCGCTCCACGGGGCTCCGCGCCGGACGGGAAGCGCGAAATCGTGTCACAATATGCGGCTTCGCGACGGGGAAAAACGATGAACGATCGCCGACCGATCCTCCTGGTGCGGGCCGTGGCCGCCGCGGCGCTGCTGGCATGCGCGGCTCCCGCCGCGCGGGCTGCCGCGGAGCCGGCCCCCGCGCGGGCGCCGAGCGAGGCCGCCAAGAAGGAAGCCTTCGAGCGCGCCTCGAAAGGGGCGGCCCGCGTGCAGGATGCCACCAGGCTGATGGCCTCCGGGGACTACGCCGGCGCCGAGAAGGCGCTGATCGAGGCCGACCGGCTCGTTCCGGACTACTGCACGGTCCTCATCCCGCTTTCGTCGGTCCAGCTGCGGCTCGGCAAGCCCGACGCGGCGCTCGCCACGCTCGAGCGGGCGATCCGCCGGGGCAAGGCGTTCGACGACAAGGCGTACCTTCTCGCCGCGCGCATCTTCTCCGACCGCAAGCAGTTCGGGCCCGGAGAAAAGAGCCTGATCGAGTGGGCGGGGGACCGGCCGGTCACGGCGAACTTCCACGCGGCGATCGGTATCCTGCGGATGGGGAACTACGAGCTCGGGCCCGCTGAGCTCGAGCTGCGGGAGGCGCTCAAGCTCGATCCCGCGAACGAAGCGGCGCTCACGGGCATGAACGAGCTGTACGGGCGCCTCGACCAGTATCCCAAGCTCCAGAGGTTCCTCGACGCGGGGCTCGAGAAGAAGCCGGACTCCGTCCCGATCCTCCTCCTCTGCGGCAACAGCCTGCTGCGGCAGGAGCGCTTCGCCGAGGCGAAGGACAAGTACGAACGGATCCTGAAGGTCGACCCGAAGAATGCCACCGCGATGGTGAACCTCGGCTCGACCCTGCACGGCCTGGGTGACACGCAGGGCGCGACCGCGTGGTTCCGCAAGGCGATCGAGGCGGACGGGAGGAACGTCGAGGCGCCCGTGAACCTCGCCCGCGCCCTCAGCGACGCGGGCAAGCCGTCGGAAGCGCGGGATGTCCTGCTGGCGGCGCGCAAGCGGGGCCTGGACTCACCCGAGGTCCTCAACTCGCTCGTCGTGGTCTACCGGCTGATGAAGGATTACGACGCCGCCATGGCCGTGGCCGAGGAGTCCCTGAAGAAGGTCCCGAGCCAGCCGCTCCTCCGGAAGTACCAGGACGACATCGAGAAGGAGCGGCAGGCGGCCGCCGCGGCGTCCGGCTCCCCCGCCAAGCCCTGACCCTGCCTGTTCGCGTCCGGCGCTGCGTTTCGGCGCGGCGCGCTCAGGACGCGGATCCCTCTCCGTCCTCCTCCTGCTCCTCCTCCCTGGGAGGACGCAGCCCCAGTTCCTGAAGGCGCGTGTAGAGAGTGGTCCGTCCGATCCCTGCCTTGCGGGCCGCCTCGGAGAGGTTCCCGCCGTGCCGCGCGAGCAGGTGGGTGAAGTAGAGGCGCGCGTAGGCCTCCGAGGCCGTGCGGTAGTCCTCGCGCAGGGACAGCAGGGCGTCTCCCAGGGCGCGGTCAGACTCGCGGCGGACCTCGGGCGGGAGCAGCGCCTCCTGCAGGATCGGCCCGTCGGACAGCGCGACGGCGCGGGCGATCACGTGGCGCAGCTCCCGGACGTTCCCGGGCCAGGTGTACCCCAGCAGAAGGGCGGCCGCTTCGAGATCCATCCCGAGGAACCTGGACCCGAGCCCCGCGGCTGCCTCGCGCGCGAAGTGCCGCGCGAGGGGAAGAATGTCCTCGGGCCGCGCCCGCAGCGGCGGCACGAGGATCTCCGCGCCCGCGAGCCTGAAGAGGAGGTCCTGCCGGAAGAGGTTCTCGCGGATCGCCTGGCGCAGGTCCAGGTGGGTCGCCGAAAGAACGCGCACATCCACCTTCACGTACTCGGGGCCGCCGACCGGGAGGATCTCGCCGGACTCGAGCGCACGCAGGATCTTGGGCTGCAGCGGTAGGGGAAGATCTCCCACTTCGTCGAGAAACAGGGTCCCGCCCGAAGCCTGCTGGAACCGTCCGACCCTCTCCGCGACGCCGGTGGCCACGCCCCGGTAGATGCCGAACAGCTCCGCCTCCACGAGGTCCTTCGGGAACGCCGAGCAGTTGAGCGGGACGAAGGGGCCACCCGCGCGCTGGGAACGGCGGTGGATCCGGTGCGCAAGCAGCTCCTTGCCGGTCCCGGATTCGCCGACCAGCATGACGGGAAGGCCGCTGACGGCCAGCCGGTCCACCTCCTGCAGCAGCCGCTGCCCGGACTCGGACGCCGTGAGGAACCCCGCGGCCATCGACTGAAAGGGACCTTTCCCGGCCGCGCTGCCCGGGGGCGGCGCAGCAGCCCCGGCGTTCGAACGCCCGCCCGCGGGCGGGGCCGTCGACTCGGCGAGCACCGCTTCCGCCAGGAGCCCGAGACCTGGCGGGGTGCCGCCGTGGGGAGCAGGGTAGAGAAGGATGAACCCGACCGTCCCGCCCGCCGAGCGCACGGGTGCGCACAGGAGGGTCAGGGCTCCCGCCCTGATCAGCGTCGGGCCGGCGTTCGTTCGCGCCGCCTCCTCGCAGTGGCGGGCCGGCAGCTCCTCCCAGTTCGGCAGGTACTCGCCGCGCGAGCAGTGGAGGATCCATTCGCCGGCTTCGCGCAGAACGACGGCGCCTCCCTTGCAGCCCGAAAGGGCGACCACGGCCGCGAGCAGGGCGCCCGATTGGCCATCCGGCGAAGGGGACAGCAGCACGAGCTGCTGGACGAGCGCGCGGTAGGTGCGGGGCGGATCCCCTCCGCGGGCCCGACGTCCGGGTCGGCCGGCTGCTTCGCCCACGGCAACCTGTCGCCGGCGGAGCCACGCAGCGCATCGGGCGCCGGGGTCCTGAGGAGGCCGCCCGGAGAGGATGGGTTCGGAGAGGGCGTGGCGAGCAGTCCGCCTGAGGGCTCGGCGGGCTCCGGGTCCGGCGTTCGTTCTCCCGCGCCGGGAGCCGGGCTGAGCTTTTCTCCGGCTCCGCTGCGGGCCCTGGCCGCACCGTCGGGGCGCTTTTCCGGAGGGGTGCTTCTCAGCGAGCCGCCGAGGTCGAGCGAGCTGACGGTCACGCTGCGCCGGACGCTGAAGAGGACCGAGCCGGTCGAGAACCACTGTCCCGGCGCGATGTTGACCTTCACGACCCGGGCGCCGTCCACCCAGAGGCCGTTCGAGCTGCCCAGGTCCTCCAGCTCGAGCGCCTCGCCCGAGAGAACGATGCGCAAGTGCTTGCGGGACACGGAGAGATCGTCCACGACGATGTCGCACAGCGGATCCCTCCCGAGAACGAATGTCCCCTCGGCGAGCGCCCAGTGACGCGTTCCGCCCCGCAATCGGGCTTCCAGGTAGAGCAAGTCTTTCACCCCCTGCGCACCGCCGGCGCTTTGCTGAATTGTACGCGGATTGGAGACGAGGTGGGGGCGGTGGCGCCCATTCCGGAACGGCCCGCGCCGCGATGCCGGCCGCGCGCGGGGGTGGCTCCTCCCGCTGACGGGGTCTCGCCGGCAATCGGCGAATGATCCCCGCCCCCGTGCCCCTGGCCTGGGGCTCCCTTCTACGCCTGCAGCCGCCCCCCCGGCGTGACCCCTGGAGCGCCTGTCAAATCTGGGGCGCCTGCCTCCTCGGTGGCCCCCCGGTCGCCCGTCACCTGGGTTCCTGCTCCCTCCGGCTGCCCCCCATTCGCCTCCCTAGCCGCCTTGAAAGCCCTTCCCTCCTCGGTTCTTCTCCACGTTGGAGCGGGGAATTCAAGCGGCGTGTTCGGCTTCCGGGACGGGTTTTCCGCCGGCGGGGTGAAGGCTGTTCGGGATTCCGAGCGGCCCGGGAAGGGAAGATTCCGGGTTCTCGCGTCCTGCCTGGGAAAACGCCGGGCAGAGTTCGTGGCGCAGTTATTGCTCTAATAGAAGATCGCCGGATCCATTCCGGTGACGGGCGGCGGGGGAGCGCAGGGTGCGGGCAGCGGGGGAGCGCTCACCCTTCCGCCACGTCATTTAGCCCCTCCTACCCTGCTCGGGCCGGGCCGCGTGACCAACCCCGCGCGGCCCCGGCTGGTTCCCCTCCTGCCCGCTTTTCCACCCAGGAAATGGATCGTTTCTTCCGTCCCTAGCGTGCGCCCGCCCCCGCCGCGGTTGGACCACCCGCCGGCATCAGGGCCGCGAGATCCCGTTCTCCATACTCCAGGAGGGTGAGGCAGACCGCGTTCGTCGCGGCACACTCCGCCGTTTCCGCGAGGTCGCGACGAGCCTCCTCAAGCTGCACTTCGGAGGGCCGGTCCGCAGGGTTGCGCAGAACGAGCGCGCGCAGGCGCGCCGCGGCGAGCGGCACGTGGACGCCCATTCTGAAGGACTCCTTCGCGCGATCGAGGTGGGCGAGGGCGGCCGCGGGATCGGGGGCGGGAGCGTCGAGGTACAGACGCGCCGCCCAGTAGTGCTGCGAATCCCACTGAACCTGCATGGAGTTCAGTTCCTCGGCGGTGGCCCGGCCGGAGAGAAGGTCGCCGTGGCGCTCGGCATGGGCCAGCCGGATGAGGGGTGGCCAACCCGTGCGGACCTCTTCGGGAAAACCGGCGAGCGCGAGGTCGAGGGACGGATCGGCGCCCGCCCGCCAGGAGAGGACCATCCAATCGTAGAAAAAGTGGGATTGCACCGATGAGCCCGTCCGCCAGGCTCCGAGCAGCTCCTGCGCCTCCCTCTTCCGGTCGAGGCGGATGAGAATGTCGGCTTCGAGGAGCAGGTAGAGCGGAGGAGTTGCGGGCTGCCTCTCGATCGAAGCGGCGCGGTGGATATCGTCGAGGGCCGCGAGAAGAGCGATCGTCTTCGACTGGCCCGGCCTGCCCGATCGCGGGGGGCCGCCTGGGACAGACCCCGCCCGGCCGGCGCCGGCGATCGAGGCGGTCGAAGGGGGCGCCTCCACCCGGGCCGCCTCGCGCATCCTCTGGAGCGCCGCGCGGTAAAGCGGGATGGAAAGGATCTCCGGCGATCCTCCACCCTTCGCGGCGAACTCCTCGAGGATGCGGGCTCCGGCGCCGGGATCCCCGCCCTGGTCCCGGGCGCTCGCTTCGAAGAGCGCCGCGAGAAGCCCGTTCCGGCGCGCGTTCCAGGCCTCTTCGGAGAGCCCGCCACGGTCCCCGGCCTCCACCGGGATGCCGGTCGCGGCATGGAATCGGAGCGGAGTGCGATGGTTTGCCTCGACGACTCCGATGTCCCCCTCGAGATGGAACTTGTTGTCGAAGTCCGGATCGAAGAGAAGGAACAGATACCACTCCGCCTGCTCGCGCTGCAGCGTGGGTCCCGTGTAGGGGGGGCCCTGTCCGGGTCCGCGCTCTTCGGTCCCAAGCGCCGCGACGACGCTTCGCGGCCCCAGGAGGTAATTGGTGCCGGCCGCGAGGATCAGAGGATCTTTCCCGTCGCGGGAGATGCTCTCGAGCCGCAGCAGCCGGCCCGGGTGGTTGTAGGTGAACCAGATCCGGCCGGATTCATCGGTCCCGACGATCCTTGTCGGGTAGAACAGGGCGTGCCCCGCCTCGATCGCGAGGCGCGGGCCGCGGCCCGCTCCAGTTCGGGCAGGTCGATCATCGCCGACGGGAGGTAGGCGGGATCGAAATCCCTGTAGAAGCCAGTTTCCAGGGCGGTGCGGCTGGCGTTCTCCGCCAGGACCGGTCTTGGACTGCTCCAGATGTTCGGGACCTCGAAGATCATCCGCGGGAAGGGAGGATGCGGACGCCATGGTCCGTCGTCGACCGCCTGTCCCCGCAGTCCGATGAACGCCTGCGGGAACAGTCCCAGCCCGGCTTCGGCGAGCCGGATCGAGGCCACGGGCTGCTGGAACTGCGGGCCCGCGAGCTCCCAGCCGCCCCGCGTTTCCCAGTAGACCTGTTTCCCCTCGTGGCGCACGCCGACCGGCACCAGGAGCCACAACCCCAGCAGGCCGGCGGCTGCAAGAAGGGCCGCGGCTGCCGCGGCGAGCGCCGTTTTCCGGCCGAGCACGCGTCCCGCGAGAACCCTGAACAGGCGCCCCCGCACGCGGAGCGAGAGCGGGTGGTCGAGCATCACGAGCGCTTCGGTCGCGTCCGTGGGGCGGCCGGAGGGGTTCTTCGCGAGGCAGGTGAGGGCGAAGGCGCGAAGGCGCGCGGGCGCGCCGGGCATTTCCTTTCGCGGGGAGGGAGGCGGCGTGCTCAGGTGCGCGTTCAGGATCTTGATCTCGGAAGTCCCGCGAAACGGGGGTTTCCCCGAGAGCATCGCCCAGAGCGTCACGCCGCAGGCGTAGAGGTCGGTCGCGGGGGTCAGTTCCTTTTCGCCGAGGGCCTGCTCGGGCGCGCAGTACTCGGGCGTGCCCACGAAACGGCCGGTCGCCGTCAGGCCCGGCTCGCCCCAGAGGCGCGCCAGGCCGAAGTCGAGCAGCAGCACGCGGTGGGGGCCGTCTTTCCCGGGCCTCTCCAGGAAAATGTTGGCCGGCTTGATGTCGCGGTGGATGACGCCCGCCGCGTGGGCGACGGCGAGCGCCTCGAGGACCCGGCGCAGGATCCGCTCCGCCTCGGCGTGGGCAATGGCCCCCTCGCGCCGGATCCGGTCGGCGAGGCTCTCCCCCTCGAGGAGCTCCGAGACCATGTAGAGGAGGCCGTCGCTCTCGCCGATGTCGAAGATCCGGACGATCCCGGGATGCTGCAGGGTGCGCACGAGCCGAAGCTCGCGGCGCAGGCGATCGAGGTCCCGCATGTCGGACCCGGGGAACAGCACTTTCAGGGCGACATCCGCGCCGGCGGTGCGGTCGGTCGCTCGGTAGACTTCACCGGCCCCCCCGGATCCGAGCGGCTCGCGGATCTCGTACCGGCCGGCGAAGAGCGCGCCGCGCCCCAGGCTCTGGAAGCGGAGAATCCGCTCCTGCGCCGCGGGCGAGGCAGGCCTCGTCTCTTCGTGGGGTCGCTCGTCGGTCATGCTAGGGCGCGGTCGTCCTTGTCGATGTCGGATCATCCGACCGCGCCAGGACAGCGAGATCCTGCTCGCCGTACTCCAGCAGCGTCAAGCACTCGACGTTGGTCGTCGCGCAGTCCGCCGTCTCCCCGAGGTCGCGACGCGCCTCCTCGACCCGCGCGGCGGAGGGTCGGTCCGCGGGGTTGCGCAAGAGAAGGGTACGGAGCCGGGCCGCCGCGAACGGGACGTGGACGCCTGTTCGGAACGACTCCCTCGCGCGATCCAGGTGGGCGAGGGCGGCGGCCGGATCGGGGACGGCGGCGTCGAGGTAAAGGCGCGCCGCCCAGTAGTGATGGATGTCCCACTGGATGGCCAGCGCATTCAGCCGCTCCGCGTCCGCGCGCCCTGCCTCCAGGTCTCGATGCCGGGCGGCATGGGCGAGCCGGATCAGGATCGGCCACTCCGGGCGCGTCCCTTCAGGGAACCCTGAAAGGGGCTGGGTGAGCGAGGGGTCGCTCCCTGCCCGCCAGCCGATCAGCATCCACTCGTAGTCGTAGGTCTCCTGGGCCGAACCGCTCCACCAGTCGGCCAGGGTCTTCAGCGCCTCCTGCTTCCTGCCGAGCCTCGTCAGCAGGTCCGCCTGCAGGAGGATGTACCGGGGTGGCGTGTGCGGCCGGCCTTCCAGCGCGCACGCGCGGCTGACGTCCTCGAGAGCCCGGGCCAGGGCGGCCTGCCCCTGCCGAGGCGACAGCTGCATGCGGAGCAGCGCCGCCCGGTAGAGGGGGATCGAGAGCAGCTCGGGTGAGCCGCTCCCCTCCGCGGCGAACTGCTCGAGGATCAGGGCCCCGGCTTCGGGGTCTCCCGCCTGGCCCCGGACACTTGCCTGGAACAGGGCTTCCAGGAGCCCACGGCGGCGGGCATCCCACGCGTCCTCGCTCAGCCCCCCGCGCCGGGAAGTATCGAGGGGAACGCCGGTCGAGGCGCGGAACCGCACCTGTCCGCCATGTTCGACATCGACCACTCCCACGTCCCCCTCGAGGTGGAACTCGATGGCGAGCTGCCGGTTGAAGGGGAGGAACAGGTAGTAAGCCGCTTCGTCGTGGCGGGTCGGTGGCCCGGTGTAGGGAGGAGCCTGGCCCGGCCCGTGTTCGCCTGCCTTGAGCGCCACCACGACGCTGCGCGGACCGAGAAGATTGTTGGTCCCCCCGGCGAGGATGAGAGGGGAGTCGCCGCCTGCGGGGTAGGCGCTGAGCACCGGGAGCCGGCCCGGGTGATCGTAGGAGAACCAGATCCTCCCTCCGGCGTCCGTGCCGATCAGCCTCGTCGGATAGAACACCAGGTGGCCCGCCTCGACGAGGAGCCTCGGCCCCGAGCCCGGCCTCACCCCCGGCAGGTCAACGAGCGCCGAGGGAATGTAGGCCGGGTCGAAATCCCTGTAGATGCAGCTCTCCCAGGCGAGCGTCCCCGCGTAGGCGTGCAGGAGAGGACGCGGGCTCACCCAGGGGTTGGCGATCCGGTGAAGCATCGGGGGAAAGGGAGGAGTCGCGCGCATCGGCGCCCCATCCACGTGCTGCCCCTGCAGCCCCACGTAGGTCGCTCCGAACGGCCAGCTCTCGGAGCGGCTCAGGAGCACCGATGCCACAGGCTGGGGAAAGGGCTCGCTTGCGAGTTCCAACCCGAGCCTCGTCTCCCACACGACCTGCCGTCCCTGCCAACGGGCGCTCACGGGCAGGAGGAGCCAGAACGCGAAGGCGGCAAGCGCCAGGGCGAGCGCCCCCGCGACCGCCGCGAGCGCCAGTCGTCTTCCCTTGACCAGCCGGCCGGCCGTCGAGCGGAGGGCCCGCCCTCGCCGTCGCAGGGAGACGGGACGATCGAGCATGCGGAGAGCCTCGTGGGCATCGGCGGGACGGTTGCCCGGTTTCTTCTCGAGGAGGTCGAGGGCGAGGTGGCGCAGCCTTGCGGGGGCATGGGGCATCTCGCGCCGCGGCGGGGGCGGGGGATCGGTGAGGTGCGCGGTCAGGATTTCGACCTCGGAGTCGCCCCGGAACGGCGGCCTGCCGGAGAGCATCGCCCACAGGGTGATGCCGCAGGAGTACAGATCGGTCGCAGGGGTCAGCTCCTTCTCTCCGCGGATCTGCTCCGGGGAGCAGTACTCGGGCGTCCCAACGAACCGTCCGGTCGCCGTCAGGCCCGGCTCGGTGAGCGAGCGCGCGATGCCGAAATCGAGCAGCAGCACCCGGCGCGAGCGGTCCTTCCCCGGCTTTTCCAGGAAGATGTTGGCCGGCTTGACGTCGCGGTGGATGATGCCGGCCGCGTGGGCGACGGTGAGCGCCTCGAGGACCCGGCGCAGGATCCCCTCCGCTTCGGCGGAGGGAAGAGCGCCCTCGCGCCGGATCCGGTCGGCGAGGCTCTCTCCCTCGAGGAACTCGGAAACCATGTAGAGGAGACCGTCGCTGTCGCCGATGTCGAAGATGCGGGCGATCCCGGGGTGCTGCAGGGTGCGCACGATTCGCAGCTCGCGGCGGAGCCGCTCGAAATGCCGGTCATCGGAGCCGGGGAACAGCACCTTCAGGGCGACATCTGCGCCGGCGGTGCGGTCGGTCGCGCGGTAGACCTCGCCGGCCCCGCCTGAGCCGATCCGCTCGCGGATCTGGTACCGGCCGGCGAACAGCGCCCCGCGCCCCAGGTTCTGAAAGCGGATGATCCGCCCCTGGGTCGCGGGCGAGGCCGGCCGGGTCCTCTCGCCTTCACCCTCGTCAGCCATGGTCATTGCCCCGGTGGAGCGGACGGCCCAGTCCGAACCAATGTGACCCCAAGCGAACTCATTTTACCCTGCCCCGGTTCCTTCCATTGCGCCAATCCCCCGCGGCCGGCGCCGGAGCGTCCGGAAGGTCAGGGGGCGCAGAGGATGGTGCAGAGCTCGTTGATGGCGCGGAGCGCGCGGCCGTGGTCCGCCCCGTTCACGAGGAACGCGAAGGCGACCGGCCCCTCGCGCGTCTCCTCCACGTAGCCGGCGAGCGTCGTGACCCCGTCGATGTGGCCCGTCTTGGCGCGGACCCTCCCGGCCGCCGAGCCGTTCATCCGCCGCTTGAGGGTCCCGTCCGTTCCGCTGATCGGGAGCGAGTCGAGGAACGGGCCGCCGAGGACCGGGTCTTCGTTCATCCGCACCAGGACCCGGACGAGGGCGGAGGCCGTCAGCATGTTCGAGCGCGAGAGCCCCGATCCGTCGGTCAGGACGAGGGGGGCGGGGTCGACGCCGCAGGAGCGGAGGAAATCCGAAATGGCTCTGGCCCCTTTCTCCCGCGAGGCGGGAAGGCCGAACGACTCGGCGCCGAGGGCGCGCTGGAGCATCTCCGCCATGAAGTTGTTGCTGTTCTTGTTCATGTCGCGGACGATCTCGGCGAGCGGCTTCGATTCGAGGGTGTAGACCGGGCTCGCGCCCGGGGGCGCCGCGCCCTTGCGCGCCGCGCCGCGCACGACGATCCCGGCGTCGGCCATCGCGCGCCGCACCGCGGAGATGGCGATCGTGGCCGGGTCCTCGATCGGGAGGAACAGCTCCCAGCCCGTCGCTCCCCGGGAAATCCTCCCCGAGACGAGGATCCGGTTGCGGTACCCGCCGTCCGTCGTCCGGATCAGCCCGCGACTCGCGTGGATCGAGGTCGCGCCCTTGGCGATGGTGCGGGCGGAGGATACGACGGCGACCGCGTCGGAAACCGGCTCGACCAGGACGTTCGCGGGCCCTCCCGCGCGCGGACCCGGAGTCACGGTCACGCGCACCGAGGAGAAATTGGCGGCGAGCGCGGAGATGGGCGCCGCGTAGGGGTTCGGGTTGTGGCCGTCCGGCCACTCGGGAGGGCGCTCCTCGCCGTCGAAGTACGAAAGATCCGCGACGACATCTCCCCTGACCTCGCGGATGCCGGCGGCGAGAAGCCCGGCCGCCAGGCTCGGGGAACCGCTCGACGACGAGATCCGGGGCGCAGGCCCCCCTCACGTAGAGGTTCCCCTCGATCACCCCGTCCACCGGCGGGGCGTCGGCGAGGAAACCGGTCCGGAACCGCCAGTCCGGGCCGAGCTTCGCGAGGATCGCCGCGCTCGTCATCACTTTCATGGTCGAGGCCGGCATCAGCGGCGTGTCGGGCTTCGATTCGAAGAGGGTCCGCCCGTCCCTGAGCGAAACGACGAGCGCGCCGACGCGGGCTCCGCGAAGGGGAGGGCGCGCCAGGCGGGCGCGGAGATCCCCCGCGAGCGTCCTCGGCTGCGCAGCGGGGGGGCGGTCCGGCTGCCCGCGGACTTCGACCCGCTGCTCTTCCCGGCGGTGGCGGACGCCCCTGGATTGGGCGCGGGGCGGGGCGCGGCGAGCGCCGCACCGAGGGAGGGGGCGATCGCCAGCGCGAGGGCGAGAGCGAACAGGAGTGCCGGCGGCGGCGAAGCGCGGCGCGGCCCCGAAGGAATCTGGTCGGGCGCTCCCGGGGTCCGCCTCGTCATGGGCGGGAATTGTAACGGCGGATCGCCCTCCCGTCGAACCCGGAGGCGGTTTGACTATTCCGAGGAGGCGTTCCTATAATGCCGCCCACAAACCATCATGAAGATCCACGAATTCCAGGCGAAACAGATCTACTCGAAGTACGGTGTCGCCGTCCCGCGGGGCCGCGTTGCGAGCACGCCCGCCGAGGCGGCCGCGATCGCGCGCGAGCTCGGGGGCCGGTGCGTCGTCAAGGCGCAGATCCACGCCGGCGGCCGCGGCAAGGGAGGCGGCGTCAAGCTCGTCTCCTCCGAGAAGGAGGCCGAGGCGATCGCGGGCGCGATCCTGGGGAAGGCCCTGATCACGCACCAGACCGGCCCGGAAGGGCGCGTCGTGCGCAGGGTCCTCGTCGAGGAGACCCTCGAGATCGAGAAGGAGTACTACCTCGGGATGGTGATCGACCGCGCGACCGCGAAGCCGGTCGTGATGGCCTCCACCGAGGGGGGCGTCGAGATCGAGAAGGTCGCGGCCGAGACGCCCGAGAAGATCCTCAAGTTCGGCATCGATCCGGTCATCGGCCTTTCCGCCTTCGGCGCGCGCAAGCTGATCTACGGTCTCGGGATGCGCAAGGAGGCCGTGGCGGGCGGCGTCGCGCTGCTGGCCAATCTCTACAGGGCCTTCCAGGAGACCGACGCCTCGCTCGTCGAGGTGAACCCGCTCGTCGTGACGAAGTCCGGCGGCGTGGTCGCGCTCGACGCGAAGATGAGCTTCGACGACAACGCCCTGTACCGGCACCCGGAGCTCAAGGAGCTGCGGGACCTGAACGAGGAGGAGCCCCTCGAGATCGAGGCCTCCAAGCACGGCCTGAACTACATCAAGCTCTCCGGAAACGTCGGGTGCATGGTCAACGGCGCGGGCCTCGCGATGGCGACCATGGACATCATCAAGCTGGCCGGGGGCGAGCCCGCGAACTTCCTCGACGTCGGCGGCGGCGCCACGGCCGAGGCGGTCACCGCCGCTTTCAAGATCCTGCTGTCCGATCCCCACGTGCAGGCGGTGCTCATCAACATCTTCGGCGGGATCATGCGGTGCGACGTGGTCGCCGAGGGGGTCGTGACGGCCACGCGGCAGGTCGGGGTGAAAGTCCCGATCGTCGTGCGCCTCGAAGGGACCAACGTGGAGAAGGGGCAGGAGATCCTCAAGACCTCGGGCCTCCGCTTCATCGTCGCGGACGGGATGAAGGACGCTGCCGAGAAGGTCGTCGCGGCGGCCCGGACGGGAGCCTGAACCGCCCATGAGCGTACTGGTAGACAAGAAGACCCGGCTCCTCGTGCAGGGCATCACCGGCGGCGAGGGGACTTTCCACACCCGCCAGGCGGTCGCCTACGGGACCCATGTCGTGGCGGGCGTCACGCCCGGCAAGGGCGGCCAGGCGCTGGACGGGATCCCGATCTTCAACACCGTCGCCGAGGCGGTGGCGGAGACCGGGGCGAACGCCAGCGTCATCTTCGTTCCTCCTCCCTTCGCTGCCGACGCGATCCTCGAGTCGGCCGAGGCGGGGGTCCCCCTGGTCGTGTGCATCACCGAGGGGGTCCCCACCCTCGACATGGTCCGGGTGAAGGCATACCTCGACGGGCGCGGAACGCGCCTCATCGGCCCGAACTGCCCCGGGATCATCTCTCCCGGCCGGGCCAAGATCGGGATCATGCCCGGCCACATCCACCGCGAGGGGCGGGTCGGTGTCGTCTCGCGCAGCGGAACGCTCACCTACGAGGCGGTCGACCAGCTCACCCGCCGGGGGATCGGGCAGTCCACCTGCATCGGGATCGGGGGCGACCCGATCATCGGAACGAACTTCATCGACGCCCTGGCCCTGTTCCAGGCCGACCCGGAAACCGACGCGATCGTCATGATCGGGGAGATCGGCGGGACGGCGGAGGAAGAGGCCGCGGCGTTCATCAAGGCGAACGTGACGAAGCCGGTCGTGTCCTTCATCTGCGGGCAGACGGCCCCTCCGGGACGCCGCATGGGCCACGCGGGCGCCATCATCTCCGGCGGCAAGGGAACCGCCGCGGAGAAGGTCGCGGCCCTCAGGGCCGCGGGCGTCAGGGTCGCCGATTCTCCCGCGAGCATCGGCGAATCGCTGGCCGCCGCTCTCGGCAAGTAGTCCGTTCACCGGGGACAAGACCATGGCACTGGAAAGAACTCTCACCATCATCAAACCCGACGGCGTCCACCAGCAGGTGGCCGGCCAGATCCTCGCCCGCTTCGAGGCGGAGGGGTTCCGCGTCCTCGCGATGAAGCTGGTGCGCCTGACGCGCGCGCAGGCCGAGGGGTTCTACGCGGTCCACCGCGAGCGGCCCTTCTTCGCGAGCCTCGCGAAGTTCATGTCCTCGGGCCCTTGCATCCCGATCGTCCTCGAGGGGCAGGACGTGATCAAGCGGCTGCGCGACGTGATGGGCGCCACCGACCCGGCCAAGGCCGCGGACGGGACGATCCGCCGCGCGTTCGCCTCCTCGATCGAGCGCAACGTCGTTCACGGATCGGATTCCCCCCAGTCCGCGGCGTTCGAGATAGGCTACTTCTTCGACGCGCTGGAGATCTGCGGCGGAGAGAGCGAATCCTGATCGGATGAGAGGATTCCGGCGAGTCGTGGGCAGCCTGTCGCGGGTCGTCGGGAAAGCCGTCCCGGCTGCGGTCGTCGCCGCCGTCCTGATCGGGGCAGGCCCCGCCCGCGGGGCCACCACCACCTGGATCCAGGGGCGCACGATCTCCGACACGGGGGGGCGCTATCCGAACCTGGCCCTCAACCTCGACGTTCTCTCCGAGAAGCAGACCGGCACGGTGGGCGGCGGCTGGTACCTCGTGGACGGGATCGTCCCCGGCAGCTACGACCGGATGAAGGTCGTCGGCGGCGGCCTCGAGGACGGCATCGGCGGAACGTTCTTCACGGGGGCCGCGAGCGTGAGCGTCCCCGACGTCCTCGTGGTCGAGTCCTCCTCGGTCAACCGCTGGGCCGACCTGCTGGCGGACGGGACGGTCGACGGGAACGGCGATCTCGACTCGTCCCTGGGCGTGATCTTCGGCGAGGTGCGCAACGCGGCGGGCGTCCCGGTCGCGGGGGCCACCGTGTCGGTCCTCCCCGCGGGCGGCGAGCTCTACTATTTCAACGAGGCCGGCGATCCGGATCCCACGGCCACGGCAACCCCTTCCACGGGCCGGTTCCTCGTCCTGAGCTACCCCCCCGGCGACTGCGTGGTGACGGCTTCGGCGAGCCCCGGGTTCGGGGAGGCCGGGATCCTCGGCCGGTCCTACGGGCGGGTGATCGCCAACACCGTGAGCGGCCTGAGCGCCGAGCCCTTCCTGCCCGTCGCGGGGACGGCGGTGGACGAGGCGGGTTTCCCGGTGGCGGGCGCGGTGGTCTCGTGGTCGTTCGACGGGACCGTGAACGCCGTCGCCGGCGCGGAGGGCGGTTTCCTCCTCAACGGTGTGCCCCGCGGGCTCGACCTGGGGCTGAGCGGCGAGGCCCCTGGTTTCCGGCCGGCCCTGACATTCCGCCGCCTCCGCGCCGACACGCCGGACCCTCTCGCGATGAAGCTCGGCTTCCTCAGCGACGCCGCCTACACGGCGTGGCAGAGCGCCTTCGGCCTCTTCCAGGCCCCGATGCAGGGGATGATCTACGGCCGCGTGGTCGGCCCCGACGGGACACCCGTCGCCGGGGCCACGGTCACGCCCGATCCCGCCGTCGGCACGGTCCGTTACTTCGACCTGGCCGGGAACCCCGCCCCGGGCCTGCTCCAGACGTCGGAATCGGGGCTGTTCGTCATCTTCAACGTGCCGGTCGGCAGCGTGACGCTCTCCGCGATCGCGCCGCGCCAGGCGATCCGGAGCGTGGTCGTCCCCTCCGAGGCCGGCGCCGTCACGAGCGGCGAGCTGCTCGGGATGCGGCTCGTCTCCTTCGAGGGGCGGGTCCTGGACGAGCTGTTCCAGTCGAGCAGCGTCGGCGGCGCCGTGGTCACGATCGTCGAGTACCCGTTCCTCTCGACGATCGCCGACGCCGCGGGAGTCTTCCGGTTCACCGAGTCGAACGGGATCCCGATCCCCGCCGACGAGCCGATCACGTTCCAGATCGCGCGTTCGGGGTTCAAGACCTCGTACTCCTTCATGCAGACGCTGCGCACGAGCGCCCTGTGCACGCGCCCGTCCTGCTCGTGCCCCGCCGAGACCGACTCCGACTACGACCCGGACTGCGTGGCGGGCAAGGAATTCTTCGTCATCACCGAGACCGGATACCTCAACCTCTACCTTCAGGCCAAGAACACCCCGACGCGCCCGCGCGGGCTGGTTTCCGCGGGCGTCTTCTTCACGAACGGCGAGGCCGCGATCGGCCTGCAGGCCGCCCTCACGCCCACCTCGGGAACGAGGCGATACTCCTCCGACGGGAACTACGGCAAGAACCAGATCACCACGATCGGCGCGGTCCAGTTCCTCAACGCCGCGCCGATGGTCGCCGGCTTCGCCCTGTACGACGCCCGCAACGACCAGACGAGCCTCACGCCGATCCGGGTCGTCGCCGATTCGCTCACGCTGACCGACAGCCAGCGCGTCGGCTGCGATCCCGACTCTCCGGGCAGCCGCGAGCGGAACCTGTACCCCTGCAACGGGTCGCAGATGATGAAGGCGGCCAAGGACGCCATCTTCCAGTGGGCGAAGGGTTCGAACATCCAGGGGCGCGTCCAGGTCACGGCGGACCCCACCTTCGAGGCCTGCACCGGCTCCTCCGGCGCCAGGTGCGTGAAGGGGAACCAGCGGAAGAACCCGTTCTGGCACGCGACGTCCGACATCTGGAAGAAGATCAGGAAGCTGGGCGATCCGGGCGCGCCGGTCTACTGGCGCGTGGTCCTGAAGGACGCCGACGGCAACGAGACGTCCACGGTGCCGTTCGTTTTCCTGCTCCCCTGAGGCGTTCCCCCCGGCCCCCCTTCCCGCGGACCGCGGGCGCGCGCGGCCGCGGCTCCCACCGATGCTAGACTTGCCGCAGCGATGAAGGACATTCTCCGGCTCGGTCACTACCTGAAGCCGTACAAGGCGCGCATCGCGCTCGCCGTTCTCGCCTCTTTCCTCTCCTCGCTCTGCCTGGCCGGGTTCCTCCTGCTCGTGCGGCCGATCGCCTCGGAGACGTTCGGCCCCGTCCCGTCGCCGGCCGGCGCGGGGGACGCGAACGCGCGGGTCGGTCCCGGGCCGGCGGCCGGAGCCTGACGCGGCAGCGGACGCGCGGGCGTCCGGCGCGCCGGGCCTGCAGGGATGGAAGGAGTGGGCGGAGGGGCTGAAGGCGGGGCTCACGCGGGCCCTCGGTTTCGACCGGCTCGGCGCCTGGCTGCACGAGTCGCCCTTCACCCGGGTGCCGATCTTCATCGTGCTCGTCTTCTTCCTCAAGGGGTTCTTCGGCTACTTCGCGGAGTACTGGCTGAAGTGGGTGGGGTACCGGACGATCCAGGACCTGCGCTTCGCCCTGTACGAGAAGATCCTGGGCCAGTCGGCGCGCTTCTTCTCCGTGCACCCGACCGGCATGCTCAACTCGCGGATCATGGGGGACGTCAGCCGCCTGCAGAAGATCATGTCCACGAACCTCGCGGACGCCGTGCGGCTCTTCTTCATCGCCCTGATGGCGATCGTCGCGGTCTTCGCGATCTCCTGGAGGCTGTCGCTCCTCTGCCTCGTGGCCATGCCCCTCGTGCTGGTGCCCCTCGTCCGTTTCGGCCGCAGGCTCAAGAGCGCGAGCCGCACGAGCCAGGAGAAGGCGGCGGACGTGTCGAACATCCTCAACGAGACGGTCGTGGGGAACCGGATCGTCAAGGCCTTCGGGATGGAGGAGTTCGAGAAGGGGAGGTTCCGCAACGCCCTCGCGCGGATGTTCCGGGCGGACGCCAAGGCCCTCAGGACGATCGCGCTGACCTCCCCCTTCCTCGAGCTGGTCGGGGCGGCGTTCGGGGGGGCGCTGTTCTGGTACGCGGGGCGGAACATCCACCGCGGCGTCCTCGACGGGCCGGGCTTCTTCATGTTCCTCGCGGCGCTCGGCTACCTGTTCGTCAGCCTCAAGTCGCTGTCCGCGATGAACAACGACCTGCAGCAGTCGATGGCCGCGGCCGTGCGCGTGTTCGGCATGCTGGACATGCCGAACGAGATCGTCGGAGCCGGAGAATGCCGGGACCCTGCCCGACTTTCGCAGCGAGGTCCGCTTCGACGGCGTGTGCTTCCGCTACGATCAGAAGACGGTCCTCGACGGGATCGACCTGGTGGCGCGGGCGGGCGAGGTCCACGCGCTCGTGGGCTCGAGCGGGGCGGGGAAGACGACGCTCGTGAACCTCATCCCCCGGTTCTACGACGTGACCGGCGGGGCCGTGACGATCGACGGGCACGACGTGCGGAGCCTCTCGCTCGGCTCGATCCGCCGGCAGATCGCCCTCGTGACGCAGGAGATGATCCTGTTCAACGACTCGGCGCGCAACAACATCGCGTACGGGAACCCCGCGATCTCCGCGGAGAAGGTGCGGGAGGCCGCCCGCGCGGCGGGCGCCCACGACTTCATCGAGGCGCTCCCCGAGGGGTACGACACGGTGATCGGCGAGCAGGGCTCGCGGCTCTCGGCGGGACAGAGGCAGAGGATCACGATCGCGCGCGCGTTCCTGAAGAACGCGCCGATCCTGATCCTCGACGAGGCGACCTCCGCCCTCGACGCCGAGTCCGAGGCGCTCGTCCAGAAGGCCCTGGAGGTGCTCATGCAGGGGAGGACTTCGATCGTGATCGCCCACCGCCTTTCGACGATCCGGCGGGCGGACTGCATCCACGTGCTCGAGGGGGGACGGATCGTCGAGCGGGGGCGCCACGACGAGCTGATCGCGAAGGGGGGCGTCTACGCGCGCCTGTACGCGATCCAGTTCCAGGACCAGCAATGAGCCCGGCCCTCGTCGAGTACGAGCGCTCGGGCGGGGTGGCGGGGCACCAGGACAGGCTGGAGATCCAGCAGGACGGGCGCGCGACCGTCACGAAGCGCGGCGAGCGGCGCGAGCTGGAGCTCGCTCCCGCGCTGCTCCAGCGGATCGCGGACACCCTCGACCACGCGAAGCTGCAGGACCTTCCCGCGGAGAACCCCGCCCAGGGCCAGGACCTGATGACCTACCGGGTGACCTACCGGACCCGGACGATCCGCGCGATGGACACGGCGGTCCCCTGGCCGCTCCAGGGCGTGCTGCGCGTCCTCAACGAGATCCTCGACCGCTGAGCCGGTCCCCGCGCGGGCGGGCCCACCCGGGGACGGCCGGCGTCAGGGCTTCGCCGCCAGCGCCTTCAGCAGGAACAGCAGGGTGACGAGCGTCACCCCGGCCAGCATCCAGTGCTCGCGGTTCCGCTTCATCCGGGAGGCGTCCCATCCCCGGAGGTTCTCGCCGTGCGGGGTCAGGCGCGGAAAGAGGATCGGCACGCTCTTGAAGTACAGCTCCCACGCCCCGCCGTGGAGCTCGCGCAGGCGCGAGCCCTCGACCCGGATCTTGCGGGGGAGGTAGTAGAGAAAGAAGACGGCGTAGGCGAGGACGAGCGCGATCAGGTTGGCCGGGACGCTCACGCCTCCCGCCCCGACCGGAAAGTACGCCATGATGCAGAACCCCGTCAGGATCAGGAACCGCCCGAGGTAGAGGGGATTCTGCGTGTAGCGGTACGGGCCGCTGACCGCGAGCTCCTTCGACTTCAGCAGGTGGCCGGCGGCCCAGAACCGGACCGCCTCGCCCGCCGCGACGAGCACCGCGCCCGCGGCGACGAGCGGAAGGGTCGGCCGGGAGAGCCAGAAGATCGCGGCGACGAAGATGTAGGCCAGCACGACGCGCGCGATGCCGAGGGGGGTCCGTTCGCTCAAGTCGTTCCTCCAGTCGATGTCCGATGGCGGCGGGGGATCGGTCGCCGCGTCGGCCGTTCACACCCCGCCGCTGGCGGCGGCAGGAGGCCGGTTGTCCAGCCCGCCGCTCACGCCTTTCCCCTGATCCGGCGCGACAGCCGTTTGAGGGCGCGGCCCCAGCCGTACCAGCGCGGCGTCCCGATCGGCGCCCCGGCGCCGGCCCCCGATCGCCCCGCGTCCCCTCCGGGCCGCTCGGGACCGGCTGCGCTCGCCGCGGGCTCCTGGTAGCGGAGGCGGATGCGGGCCGCCGCGATCCGGTCGAGCTCGGCGGCCCTCTCGAAGAGCCAGCGCCCCGGCAGGTTCCACCGGGCGGCGGGCCTCGCGAGGGCGAGGGAGAAATCGATCAGGGAAGGCGCGCCCGTGGGAGCGCTCACGATGACGTTGCGGTGGTGCAGGTCGCTCACCGCCACGCCGCGGTCGTGGACGGACGCGAGAAGCCTCTCGAGGGCGTCGAAGAACGCCGACGGCAGGCTTCGCGCCTTCAGCTGGGGGAGCGGGCGCCCTTCGACCCAGGCCCAGGCGACGGCGTGGGCGTCGATCCGGCCCAGCAGCGCGGGGATGCCCGGCACGCCCGCCAGCCGGCCCAGGGCCCGGCACTCCCGGGAGACCGAGAACCGGCCGATGGTGTTGCGCACGATGAAGCCGCGTCCGCGGAAGTCCTTGAGGACCACCTTCTCCGGGCCGAGCTCGATCAGGCTCACATCCGCCTTGGTGCGGTTCCGGCCGGCCGAGAGAAGCCGCGAAGGGCGCTGCTTCAGTGTGTCGCGTGTCAGCGTCTGCATCGGGTATTCGGCCGCCGGGGGCCCCGTCCGCGGATCGCCCCTGTGCTAACATCGGGCCCGCTCAGGCCGGATCGCGGCGCATTATAGCAGCAGCGCGGGCCGCGGCCGCCGGGCCGGGCACTCCATCGACATGAGCGAAACCCCCCACGCCTCCATCCCTCCGACCCGGTCGGCCGTCGAGAGGGGCAGGAGCGAGTTCCTCCTCCGGGGCTCCTGGAGCAAGGCGGACGTCTACCTGGCGGTCGTGGACGGGGAGACCATCGTGGTGAAGGACTTCGCCGCGAAGTCGGCCCTGGTGCGCTGGCTCGGGCGGATCCAGATCTCGCGCGAATGCGCCGCCTACGCGGCGCTGGCGGGGGTCGAGGGGGTCGCCCGGTGGCTCGGCCGGATCGACGCCCACGCCCTCGCGCTCGAGCGCCTCGATGCGACGCCGATCCGCCAGCTCCGCAAGCGCGACCGGCGCGACGACCTGCTCGATCAGCTGCTCGGCATCCTGGACGCGGTCCACGCGCGCGGGGTGATCCACAACGACCTGCGCGGGCAGGACAACACCCTCGTCCGCCCGGACGGGCGGGTCGTTCTCATCGACTTCGCGGGCGCGTTCCGGTTCCGCCCCGGGAGCGCCTGGCACCGGCTCCTGTTCAGAAGGCTCTCCCAGGTGGACCGCGCCGCCTACCTGAAGTGGAAGCGGGCGCTCCGGCCGGAGTCCCTCACGCTCCGAGGAAGAGCGGTTCCTGCGCCGCTTCGCCCGGTTTCGCAGGCTCTGGGTCTTCAACCCGAAGGGAGCGCTGAAACAACCGTGATCGACGCGCCCGCGCTGTCGCTGGTCATTCCCGTCTACAACGAGAAGGAGAACCTCCGCCCGCTGGTCGAGGAGATCCGCCGCGCGCTCGGTCCCACGGGCCGACCGTGGGAAGCGCTGCTGGTGGACGACGGCTCGACCGACGGCAGCGGCGGGCTGATGGATCTCCTGGCCGGGGAGTTCCCCGAGCTGCGCCCCGTGCACTTCGAGAAGAACGCGGGGCAGAGCGCGGCCTTCGACGCGGGGTTCAGGCTGGCCCGCGGGAGCGTCGTCGTGACGCTCGACGCGGACCTGCAGAACGATCCTGCCGACATCCCCGCGCTCGTCGCGAGGCTCGAGTCGAGCGGGGCGGGGGCGGTGATCGGGGTGCGCGTGGGGCGGCGCGACAGCTTCGTGCGGCGGGTCTCCTCGAGGGTCGGCAACTTCGTGAGGAACTCCCTCACCGAGGACCGGATCACGGACACGGGGTGCTCCCTCAAGGCGTTCCGCCGCGAGGCGGTCGCGCGCCTGAAGATGTTCCGGGGCATGCACCGTTTTCTTCCGACGCTTCTCAGGATCGAGGGGTTCGAGGTGATCGAGATGCCGGTGAACCACCGCGAGCGCAGGCACGGAACGTCGAAGTACGGCATCGCGAACCGGGCCTTCTCGGGCCTGATGGACGTGCTCGCGGTCCGGTGGATGCGCAAGCGGGCGCTCCGCTACAGGATCACGCGGCGGCGGGCCGGAAAGGGGAGGCGGGGCATGACGGGCGGCGGAGGCTTTCTTCTGGGGCATTTCCGGCTCGATTTCTGGGCCGCCATCGGGCTGCTCGGCCAGGCCCTGTTCACCGCGAGGTTCCTGGTGCAGTGGGTCGCCTCCGAGCGGCGAAAGGAATCGGTCGTCCCGGTGGCGTTCTGGTACTTCAGCATCATCGGCGGCGCGATCTCGTTCGTCTACGCGCTCGCCATCGGCTCGATCCCGTTCACGCTGGGGCAGGGAACGGGGCTGTTCATCTACCTGCGCAACCTGCACCTGATCCGCAGGAAGGCGGCGGCCGCCGCGGCGGCGCAGGCCGACTAGGCCCGGCGGGAAGCCGCGATCAGCCCTTCGGCGCGTAGTAGCCGCGCCGCGTGATGGCGCGAAGCGCGGGGTCCTTCAGCTCCAGCTTGATCGGGTGCCACTGCCCGTCGAGGCGCAGGGGCTGGGGCGTGTAGCCCAGGCTGTACTGGTTGCGCAGCTCCTCGCCGATCAGCTCGTAGGCGGTCTTGAGCTGCGAGGGCCGCTGCGGGAACTCGGAGATGCCCCCGCTGTCGGCGGCGAGCCGGTCGAGAATCTCCTTCAGCGACACCCGCCCGTAGAAGTCGCGCTCGCGTCTCGAGCCTCTTCCCGAACCCGATCGTGAAGAGGATCGACCTCGCTGCGGAGGGACTTCTCGAGAGCCTCCTCGAAGGTGTGCAGGGAGCCGGGCTCGAGGCCGTTCTGCGCTTCGTCCCGCCCGTCGGAGAGCAGGACGATCACCTTCCGCCCCTCCTCGCGCGACAGCCGGTCGGCCACCTGGTAGATGGCGTCGTACAGCGCGGTCCCCCCCCGCGACTCCACGGCGGCGATGGCCGCGGCGGCCGCGTCGCGCTCGCCCGTGAGGTCGCGCAGGACCCGGACGTCGTCGGAGAACGAGACGACCATGGCCCGGTCCTCCGGCGCGAGCGTCTTCACGAACCGGATCGCGGCCTCGCGCGCCGCGGCGATCGGCTCTCCCTTCATGGAGAAGCTCGAATCGATGACGACGGCGACCGCGAGAGGCCGGCGCTCCGTGCCGAAGTAGGAGAGCTCCTGGGGGCGCCCCGAATCGGTCACGATGAACTGCTCGCGCCCCAGGCCCGTGATGTACTTTCCCGAGGCGTTGCGCACCGAGGCGTAGAGGGTCACGAGATCGACCCGCGTGACCTGGCCGACCTGCCGGGTGTCGAACCCGCGCGTGGTGAGCTCGGCGGAGAGCCCCTCGCCGGGGCCGGCGACGATCCTGGCGGCGATCCGGCGCGCGCCGAGCCCCCCGCCGAAGTCGAACGGGGTCCGGTAGGGCGGGGACTCGAGGCGGACGACGACCTGGCCGTCCACGGAGATCTCGATGGTGGGCGCGGCGGCGCCCGGCGGCTGGGCGGGCGGGGCGATCTCGATGCTCTGGACTCCCGAGAGGATCTCGATCGCGCGCGGGGCGACGATCCGGAGGCCCGCCGCTGGCGGCCGCGCCGGGGGGGCCGCGGGCGCGCGCGGGCCGCCCGTCGCGCGGGGGAGGCGCGGGTCGGAGGGGGCGGCGGAAACCGCGGCCGCGCCGAGAGACAGGAGGAGGAGCAAGGGCTGCGAGCGCGCGTTTTCATCGGCCCAGAATAGCATCGGCGCGGCGGGGGTGGTGTCGCCCCGGGCCACCCCGGCGCTGAGCCGTTGCAGCGGCTCGCAGAAGCGATGCCCCGGCGCGGCGGCAGCCTGCGCGGAACCGGCGCAGGCCGCAGGAGGCATGCGGGCGCCCGGGACACGGTCCCGGGCGTCGGGCCCACAGCGGCGGCAGACGTGCGGGCGGAACCTGCTGCCGCTCCGGCACCGCGGGCCGTTTCACCGGCGAACCTCGACCCGCCCGGGGCAGGCCGCGCCCGTCGCGCGCCGCATCATAGAATGACGCGGGGTCGGCGGGCTGCCCGCTTCGGGCGCGCGCAATTGCATGTCAGGACGGCAGTTACGGGATTCCGGGGGGCGCTCCCCGGGCCGCCGGCGCCCGGCGCCGCGCCATTCGCCCGCTCGTTGACTCGACCCGGACCGGACTTATATTCATTTTCGGCGATGTTCCGCAATTATCTGATCGTCAGCTCGAGCGTGAAGACGAGGGAAGAGCCTCTCGAACGCCCTCCGTCCGCGCGGGTACACGGTGACGCTCGCCGGCAGCGGCGCGGAGGCGCTGCTCATCGTCAAGAACGTCTCCGTGGACACCGTCCTGATCGACTCGGTCCTCGTGGACACCCGGAGCGACGCGCTCAAGAAGCAGATCGAGGCGGCCCGCCCCGATTGCCGCGTCCTGCAGCTGACCTCGTTCGCGGCGATCAAGGGGACCAGGGAGCTTCTCCGCTTCGGCGAGGACGATTTCCTCCTGCGCAAGGGGGACCTGGTCGAGCTGCTGCGCTCCTCGCAGGGGGGCGCGGACGATTCCCCCTCCCCGTTCCACGACAAGGCGAAGTCCTCGCTGATCGAGGTCCTCGACGTCATGGTCGGGCTGCTCGAGCTGGGCGATCGCTACTTCGGCGGCTCCTCGCACCAGGCGATGCGCCTCGCGAAAGCGGTCGCGGAGGAGCTGTCGAGCGAAGGGGAAACCCTCGACGAGGTCGCGATCGCGGCCCTGCTGCGCGACATCGGCCGCGCCGGCATCGAGCAGGAGACGATCGGGCAGGAGGGGGGCCTGTCCGAGCGGCAGATGCGCGAGATCCAGAGCCACGTCGAAGGGGGCGTCCGGCTCCTCGAGCACATCGACTTCCCGTGGAAGGTCCTGCCCGTCATCCGCCATCACCACGAGCGCTACGACGGGCGCGGCTACCCGGACGGACTCAAGGGCCGGGAGATCCCGATCGGATCGCGCATCCTGGCCGTCGTGGACGCGTTCCTGGCGATGGTCTCGGACCGTCCCCACCGCCCGGCGATGTCCCAGGAGACGGCCTTCGCGGAGCTGGTGAGCCATGCCGGGACCCAGTTCGACCCCGAGGTCGTCGAGATCTTCATCGGGATGATGGAGAAGAAGTACCCGTCGGCGCCGCCGGCAAAGCGCTCGCGCATCCTCATCGCGGACACCAACGAGGAGTTCAGGAACCTCCTGAAGCTGCGGCTCGTCAACCTCAACCACGACGTGGACGCCGTCTCCTCGACGGACGAAGCTCTCGAGCACCTCCTGCACACGCCGACCGATCTGGTGATCGCCGACATCCGCTCTGGGAGCCAGGACGCTATCCAGATGGTCCGCGACATGCGTGAGAGCGAGATCCTCCGGGGGATCCCCTTCATCCTCCTGTCCGAGCGGGACGACCGGATCCTGAAGGTGCGGGCGCTGCGCCTGGGGGTGGACGACTTCGTCGTGAAGGACGTCGAGCTCGACGAGCTGATCGCACGGGTCGAGAACGTCCTGATGCGGGAATCGCAGCGGCGGGAGCCGGGCCGTGCGCCGAGGCATCGCGGCCTGTCCGGCCGGCTCGAGAACATGAACCTGGCCGACATCCTCCAGACCCTGCACATCGGGATGAAGACGGCCCTCGTCACGCTGAGCTGCGGCAAGATCACGGGAACGCTCTGGTTCGAGGAAGGCACCATCGTCCACTGCAAGGCGGAGAAGCAGGAGGGCGAAGAAGCCTTCTTCACGATGCTCCGCTGGGACGAAGGGGAATTCGTCATCGAGCACGGCGTCCGCGGCAAGCACCGCTCGGTGCACTGCGACCCCATGTACCTCCTCATGGAGGGGCTTCGCCTCCTGGACGAGGCAGGCCCGGGACTCGTGGAGGCCGATCCGCGAAAGGAGGCCCGGCCGAGGACTCCCGTCCAGCGCGCGAAGGCCCGCCGCGGCGCCCCCGCGGGCGCGCCTCGACCCCCTCTCCGGCCGGCGGCTACAATACCCCCTGGAACGGAGGGTACCCCGCCCATGACCGACACCCCGCTGCCCGCGCCCCTCGAGCCCGACGCGCTCCGGCGACGGTGCGACGTTTCGCTCCTGCCGTTCGAGACCACCGCCGAGCTTCCGCCCATGGAGGAGATCTTCGGCCAGGCCCGGGCCCTCAAGGCGATCCGCCTGGGGCTCGACATCCCCTCCGAGGGGTACAACATCTTCGTCGTCGGCCACATCGGAACGGGCCGCGACACGACGATCAACAAGTTCCTCGAGGCGGTGCCGCGCGACGGGCCCGTCCCGCCCGATCTGGTCTACGTCAACAACTTCAAGGAGCCCGACCGGCCGCGGCTGCTGGTCTTTCCGGCCGGGGGGCGGCCAGTTCCGCTCCGCGATCCACTCGTTCGTCACGGGCCTGCGCAGGCACCTGCCGGGGATCTTCGAGTCGGACCAGTACGATCAGGAGCGCAAGGCGGTCCTGGAGGGTACCGGGAACCGCAGAGGAGGCTCCTCAAGGCGTTCGAGCGCAAGGTCGACAGGAGCAGTTCCGCCTCGTCCAGATCCAGATGGGTCCGATCGTGCGCCCGACATCGTGGCGGTGGTCGAAGGCAACCCGGTCGGCATGGACCGGCTCGAGGAGATGGCCGAGGCGGGGCAGTTCGAGAAGGCCGAGCTCGAGCGGATCGAGAAGCGGATCCAGGTGCTTGGCGAAGAGCTCGAGCATGCTCTGAAGGAGGTCCGCAAGATCGACCAGGAAGCGCAGGATCGGATCGAGCGGCTCGACGCCGACGTCGTCCTTCCGGTGGTCCACGACCCGTTGGCGGAGCTGCGGCGGCAGTACGCCGAGAAGGGGGTCGGCGAGTACCTCGACGAGGTCGAGGAGGACATCCTCACGAACCTGGATCAGTTCCGCGAGAAGGGGGAGGGGTCGGAAGGTCCGGGGCGGACAGTCAGGCGGCGCCACCTCCGATCCGTTCACCGACTACCGGGTGAACCTCCTGGTGGACAACGGCGCGACGCGCGGGGCGCCGGTGGTGAACGAATCGGCCCGAGCCACAAGAACCTTTTCGGGGCCATCGAAAAGACGATGGACCGGGGGGGAAGTGGCGCAGCAACTTCACCCAGATCAAGGCCGGCTCCTTCCTGCGGGCGAACGGTGGCTTCCTCGTCCTGAACGCGACGACGTGCTGACCGAGCCCGGCGTCTGGACGGCGCTGAAGCGGACGCTCCGCACCGGCGCCATCGAGATCCAGTCCTACGACCCGGTTTTCTGTTCACGACCTCCGGCTCAAGCCCGAGCCGATCCCGTGCTGGTGAAGGTCCTGATGCTCGGGGACCACGAGATCTACAACCTGCTCTACGCGCTGGACCCCGACTTCCGGAAGATCTTCAAGGTGAAGGCCGAGTTCGACACCGAGATGCGCGCGACGCCGGACGCGATCCTCGACTACGCGCGGTTCATCCGGAAGCTCCAGGGGAGGAGGGGCTGCTGCCGTTCGACCGGGGCGGCGTGGCCGCGTCGTCGAGAGCGGGATCGCATGGCCGGGCGCGAAGGAGCCGGCCTCGACGAAGTTCACCGAGATCGCCGACGTGATCCGCGAGGCGTCCCTCTCGCGGCGAAGGCGAAGGCCGACCGCGTCTCGGAGGAGCATGTCCGCGAGGCGCTGGCCGGGCGGCGGGGCGGGTCTCGCTCGTCCAGGCCAGGATGCAGGAGCTGCTCGACGAAGGGCGCATCCTCATCGATACCGAGGGCGCGCAGGTCGGCCAGGTCAACGGCCTCTCGGTCTACGACCCCGGCGACCACGTCTTCGGCCTCCCGACCCGGATCACGGCCCGCCCTCGGGGGCAAGGCGGGTCATGAACATCGAGCGTGAGGCGGAGCTCTCGGGCGCGACCCACAACAAGGGCGTCCTGATCCTCGCCGGCTACCTCCGCGGCCGGTTCGCCCGGGACAAGCCGCTGGCCTTGTCCGCCAGCATCACCTTCGAGCAGTCCTACGGCGGCGTCGACGGGGACTCGGCGTCGTGCGCCGAGATGTACGCGCTGCTTTCCGCCCTCGCGGAGTGCCCATCCGGCAGGGTTTCGCCGTGACCGGCTCGGTCAACCAGCAGGGGGAGGTCCAGCCGATCGGCGGCGTGAACGAGAAGATCGAGGGCTTCTTCGAGGTCTGCCGGGCGCGGGGGCTCACCGGAAAGCAGGGGGTCCTCATCCCGGTCCAGAATCTGGCCCACCTCATGCTCGCCCGGAGGTGGTCGACGCGGTCCGCGCGGGGCAGTTCACATCTACGCGGTCGCGCACGTGGACGAGGGGATCGAGCTCCTACCGGGCATCCCAGCGGGGTCGCGGAGGCGGGGGGCGATTTCCCGCCCGATTCGATCTACGGACGGGTGGACACCCGCCTGCGGGAGATGGCCGAGAAGATCCTGCACTTCGGGTTCCCCGGACCGGCCGGGGACTGAGCCCCGATTTTTCCAGAATTCATTTGACGTTCCATATCCGATTCCGTATAATTTTCGTCGAAACCGCCATTTCGACGTTACAGGAACGGATATGGACCAGAAAGACCGGCAGATCCTGGAGGTCCTCCAGGAGGACGCGAAGACGGCCCAGGCGGAGATCGCCCGCCGCGTGGGGCTCTCGCCCGCTTCCGTCAACGAGAGGATCCACAAGGTCGAGCAGCAGGGGATCATCCGCAGGTACGTCGCGATCCTGGACGATCGGAAGGCGGGCAAGGACATCACCGCCTTCATCGAGGTCTTCATCGAGCACCCGCGCCACGAAGAGGCCTTCATCAAGCTGACGCGCGAGCTCGAGGAGGTCCAGGAAGTCCACTACGTGACCGGCGAATTCTCGTGCCTGCTGAAGGTGAAGGTGCCGGACCGCGTGGCCCTTCGCGAGTGGTCCTGGACCGGATCAACTCGCTCGACGGGATCCGGCAGACCAAGACCGTCATCGTGCTGCACACGGCCAAGGAAGAGACCCGCCTGGCCCTCAAGGGGCAGGCGAACTAGCGCCGCGCGGCGTTCCCGGCATGGCAACAACGCTCCCACGGAGGCATCACCCATGAGCATGACTCCAGCGAATCCGTCGTCGTGAACCCGCGCGAAGTCCGCAATGTGCTCGGAAAGCACCTGCTCGTGGACGGGTTCCACCTCGTCGTGGACCTCGAGAAGAGCCAGGGGAGTCGCATGTTCGACTCCTGACCGGGAAGTGGTACCTCGACTTCTACACGTTCTTCGGCTCGAGCCCGATCGGGATCAACCACCCGCGCCTCAGGACGAAGGAGGTCGAGGAGAAGTTCCTCCGGGCGATGCGGAACAAGCCGGCCAACTCGGACGTGTACTCGGTCGAGATGGCTGAGTTCGTGGAGACGGTGGACCGGCTGGCGATGCCGAAGTCCCTGCCCTACCTGTTCCTCATCGAGGGGGGCGCGCTCGGCGTCAGAACGCCCTCAAGGCAGCCTTCGACTGGAAGATCCGCAGGAACTTCGAGCGGGGGTACCAGGTCGAGCGCGGGACCCAGGTGATCCACTTCCGCCACGCGTTCCACGGCAGGAGCGGTTACACGCTCTCGCTCACCAATACCGACCACGTGAAGACCGACTACTTCCCGAAATTCTGCTGGCCGCGGATCGACAACCCGGCGATCAGGTTCCCGCTCGATGAGAAGAACCTCGAGGAGGTCATCCGGGCCGAGCGGCGGGCCGTGGCCCAGATGGAGAGGGCCTTCAAGGACAACCCCGACGATATCGCCGCGATCATCATCGAGCCGATCCAGGCCGAGGGCGGAGACCACCATTTCCGCGTCGAGTTCCTCAAGGGAGTTGCGCCGCCTCGCGGACGAGAACGAGGCGATCCTGATCTTCGACGAGGTGCAGACGGGGGTCGGCCTCACGGGGAAGATGTGGGCGCACGAGCATTTCGGCGTCGAGCCGGACATCCTCTGCTTCGGCAAGAAGATGCAGGTCTGCGGCATCATGGCCTCGAAGCGGTTCGACGAGGTCCCCGACAACGTGTTCCGGATGTCGGGGCGCATCAACTCGACCTGGGGCGGGAACCTCGCCGACATGGTGCGGGCGACGGCCTACCTGGAGATCATCCACGAGGAGAAGCTGGTCGAGAACGCGGCCGGCGTGGGCGCGCACCTGCTCGCGGGCCTGCGGCGGATCCAGTCGAAGCACGGTGGACTGATCTCGAACGTCCGCGGCCGCGGCCTGATGTGCGCCTTCGACCTGCCCAGCCCCGAGCTCAGGAACCGCCTCCGGACGCTCGGCTACGACGAGGGGGTCATCCTCCTCGGCTGCGGCGCCGCTTCGATCCGGTTCCGCCCGGCCCTCAACCTGACGGTGGAAGAGGCCGACGAGGGGATCGAGAAGGTCGACCACTGCCTCGCCCGGATGGGCTGAGCGGGGGAGGCCCGGTCCGGGAAAGCCCGCGGCCCGCCGTCGTTGACCTTCTCCTCGTTCCTGTTAGAGTGAAGGGGCCATGGCCGAGCTGCGCGCGTTTCGGGGAGTGCGGTACACGCCGGCCGCGGGGCCGATCGGCATGCTCACGGCCCCGCCGTACGACGCGATCGCGGAGGAGCAGCGCCAGCGCCTCGCCTCGCGCAGCCCCCGCAACGTCGTCCACCTGATCCTCCCGCAGGGCGGCGGGGACCGCTACCGCGTCGCCGCCGAGCGGTTCGAGCGCTGGGCCCGCGACGGGTTCCTCGCGCAGGAGCGCGATCCCGCGCTCTACCTCTACCGCCAGACCTTCAAGGGGCCGGACGGGCGCGCGTACGTGCGGACCGGCTTCCTGGGCCTCGTGCGGCTGGAGCCCGAGGGGGGCTCGGTGCGGCGCCACGAGAGGACCCTCCCCGGCCCGCTCGAGGACCGTCTCCGCCTGCTGCGCGCCGCGCGCGTGCAGTTCTCGCCGGTGTTCCTGCTCTACTCGGATCCCGACGGGGCGGCGCTGAGAGCCCTGGAAGGGCGGGCGAGCGCCGAGCGCCCCGGGCCGCGCCCCGTCGGCGGCACCGGGTTCGGAAGGCGGACCACCGAGCTGACGCCGGGAGCGGCGCTCGAGTTCAACGACGACGACGGCGTGCGCCACTGGCTGCAGCCGATCACGGACGCGCCGGCGATCGAGCAGGCGCAGCGCCGCCTCGCCGCGCTGCCCGTGGTCATCGCGGACGGGCACCACCGCTGGAGCGCCGCGCTCGAGTTCAGCCGGAGGATGGCGGCCGCCTTCCCGGACGGCGACCCCGACCTCCCCGAGAACTTCATGCTGGCCTGCTTCGTGCGTGCGGAGGACCCCGGCCTCATCGTCCACCCGACCCACCGGGTCGTGCGGGCGCTGCCGGGCGACCCGCCCCTGGACGCTCCCGCCCTGCTCCGCTCGTTCTCCGCGCGCTTCGAGATCCAGTCGCTCGACCTTCCCGCCGCCTCGCACGCGGCCGAGGCCCCGGCCCCGCTCAAGTACGAGCCGAGCCGGCGGGTGGTGATCGGGGCGCGCCTGGCCGGCGATCCCCGCCTGCACGTCCTCCTCCTGCGTCCCGGGGATGCCCCGTTCGAGGGGACGCGGCTCGAGGAGCCCCTGCGCGGCCTCGATGTCGCCGCCCTGCACTCGCTGATCCTCGAGCCCGAGTTCGGGATCGACCCGGAGGCGCCGGAGAGGGGCGGGCGTCTCGTCTACGAGCGGGACCCGGCGGTCGCCGCCTCGATGGTGGCCTCGGGGGAGGCGAAAGCGGCGTTCTTCCTGCGGCCGATCGCGCCGACGACGCTGTTCGACATCGCCGCCCACGACCTGGCGGTCCCCCCGAGGACGACCTGGTTCGCCCCGAAGCTCGCGACCGGCCTCGTCATGCACCGCCTGGGCGTGTAGGCCCGGCCCCCGCCGCGCGGCGGCGCGAGCGGCGCCGGCCGGGCGCGCCGCGCCCGGGGAGGTCCCGCCTAGCCAGCGCGCGGTCTTCCGGAAGCGCGCCACCGCGAGCGCGATGATCCCGGTCGTGTAGAGGCTCAGCCAGGCGATCGGCTCCCACAGGTCGCGCAGCCCCGCCCCGCGCAGGATGATCCCGCGCAGCACCTCGATGAAGTAGCGGGCCGGGATGATCCGCGAGATGTACTGGAACACGACGGGCATCCCGTCGATCGGGAAGACGTACCCCGACAGGAAGACGAACGGGAGCAGGAAGAAGATCGACATCTGCATCGCCTGCATCTGGGTGTCGGCGAGCGTCGAGATCAGCATCCCGAGGCCCAGGACCGCCGCGATGAAGATGAACCCGACCGCGTACAGCTCGACGACGGACCCCATGATCGGGATGCCGAACAGGAACCTCATCAGGAGGATCGTGAGGGTGAGCTGCAGGTAGCCGATCAGGATGAACGGGAAGATCTTCCCGAGGATCAGCTCCAGGCGGGTCACGGGCGTGACCTGGAGCTGCTCGAGCGTGCCGCGCTCGCGCTCGCGCACGATCGCCATTGCCGTGAACTGGATGAGGGTGAAGGTGAGGATGATCGCGATGAGCCCGGGGATGATGAACGTGTCGGTCCTGAGGTCGGCGTTGTACCAGGGCCTCACCCGGATGTCCACGGGCAGGCTCTCGCTCTTCCAACCCGCCTTGCGGGCGAGGTACTGCACCGAGAGCCCCTGCGAGATCCCTCGCGCGATCGCCATCGCCTGCGTCGAGGTGGTCGTGTCCGAGGCGTTGACGATCAGAAGGGCGCGGGCCGGATCGCCCCGGTGGCTGTCGAGGGCGAAGTTCCGGTCGATCGCGAGGCCGACGGCGGCCCGGGCCGTGTCGATCGCGTGGCGCAGCTCGTCGTACGAAGCGACGTAGCCGACCACCTCGAAGTACTCGCTGGCGGTCATCCGGGAGACGAGCTCGCGACTCTCGTACGAGGCGCTTTCGTCGAGGACGACGGTCTTGAGGTGCTTCACGTCGTAGTTGATGGCGTAGCCGAAGATGATGGTCTGCATCAGCGGCACGAGGACGATCATGCGGATCGTCAGCGGGTCCCGCCGCAGGTGCAGGAATTCCTTCCAGGTGAGCGCCAGGAGCCGTCTCACGCGCGGGCCTCCGGCGCGACTCCCGCCGCCCGCTGCCGCGCGAGGGCGACGAACACGTCCTCGAGCGAGGGCTCGGCCCCCTCCGGGGGCGCGATCCGCGCGAGGAGCCTTCGGGCCGATTCCTCACCGCCCGGGCGCGCGACGACGCGCACGCGGACCCCGAACAGGTAGGCGTCCTCGAGCGAGGGGTCGTCGCGGACCGACGCCAGCGCCTCGAACGGATCGCCGGGCGCGTGCGCCTCGAAGATCCGGCCCTCGAGGTCGCGCTTCAGGTTGTGCGGCGCCCCCTGGGCGATCAGCGAGCCTTCGAGGATGAACGCGAGCCGGTCGCACTGCTCCGCCTCGTCCATGTAGTGCGTCGTGACCAGCACGGTCATGCCGCGCGCGGCGGCCAGCTCGTAGATCAGGTCCCAGAACAGCCGCCGCCCGCGCGGGTCGACGCCCCCCGTCGGCTCGTCGAGGAACAGCAGCTCGGGCTCGTGCAGCAGCGCCGCCGCCAGCGCGACCCTCTGGCGCAGGCCCGTCGACAGGCCCTGCGTGAGGGCGGGAAGGGCCGCCTCGAACCGGAGCCTTTCCGCGAGTTCCGCGATCCGGGACCGCAGGCGGTCGTTGCCGAGCCCGTAGATCGAGCCGAAGAACCGGAGGTTCTCCTCGACCGTGAGGTCGAGGTACAGGGAGAACTTCTGGCTCATGTAGCCGAGCCGCCCCTTCCAGGCATCCGTGTCGCGCGCGACGTCGAGCCCGCCGAACCCCGTGGCGGACCCCGCGCTCGGCGCGAGCAGCCCGGTCAGCATCCGGATCGTCGTCGACTTGCCCGAGCCGTTCGGCCCCAGGAAGCCGAACACCTTTCCCCGGAGCAGGTCGAAGCTCACGTCCCTGACGGCGACGAAGGAGCCGAACCGGCGGGTGAGGCCGCTGGCCCGGACCAGGACCTCGCCCGGGCCGGGGGTGTCGGGGGCGGGGGAAGGCGCGCCGGCCGGGCGGGTCACGCGGCCTCCTCGCCGTGCTCCTCGCTGCGGAGCACGAAGACGTCCTCGAGCGTCGGCTCGACCAGGCGGATCATGGCGGGCTCGACCATGCCGGCCAGGGCTCCCCGAACGGTGTCGAGCAGGGCCGGCCCCGACCCGTCCCGGCCACGGACATGCAGCTCGGTGCCGAACAGGGACACGTCGTCCACCTCGGGGAGGCCGGCGAGTCGGGCCCGGGCCGCGAGGCGGTCGGCCGAGCGGATCTCCACCAGGGGCCGGGTGTAGGTCGCGAGGATCTCCCTCCGGGTCCCGGCGGCCGAAAGGCGCCCGCGGTCGAGGAACCCGAGACGGGTGGCGTACTCGGCCTCGTCCATGTACGGGGTCGAGACGACGATGGTGATCCCGTCGTGGTGCAGCCCGTTGAGCAGGACCCAGAACTCCCGGCGCGAGACCGGATCGACCCCCGTGGTCGGCTCGTCGAGCAGCAGCAGGTCCGGCTCCGTGAGGAGCGCGGAAACGAGCGCGAGCTTCTGCTTCATCCCCCCCGACAGCTGACCGGCGAGGCGGGCGCCGAACGGGGCGAGACCGACCCTCGCCAGCAGCTCGGAGGCCCGCGTCCGAGCCGCGCGGTCGGGCATCGAGTAGAGGCGCGAGCGCAGGCGCAGGTTTTCGTCCACCGTCAGGTCCTCGTAGAGAGAGAACCTCTGGGGGACGAACCCGAAGGTGACCCCCGGCTCGGTCCGCAGGAAGCCGCTCGTCGGGGCGAGGAGGCCGGCCACGATCCGGAAGAAGGTCGATTTCCCCGCGCCGTCGGGTCCGATCAGCGCGAACAGCTCGCCGCGGCGGATCTCGAGGTCGATCCCGGCGAGGGCGGTCCTCGCGCCGAACGTCCTGCGCAGCTCGCTGGCGACGATCACGGGCGGGGGCGCCTCACGGCTGCCCGGCCCGGCCGGGCGTCGCCGGCGCCGCGCCGACCGTCACCTCGGCGGGCTGGCCCGGCACGAGCGGCTCCTTCCAGCCTCCGTCGAGGTCCACCTTGGCGGCGTAAACCAGGTTCACCCGCTCGCGGCGCGTCTCCACCGGTTTCGGCGTGAACTCCGCGTCGGGGGAGATCTCGGTCACGGTGGCGGGGAAGGTCCGGCCGGGATAGGCGTCCACCGCAACGGTCGCTTTCTGGCCCTGCTTCACGCGGCCGAGCTGGGTTTCCGGGATGAAGGTGCGGACGTAGAGCCGGGCGGCGAATCCCATCGTGAGAGCCGGCTGGCCGGGGCCGAGAAGCGCTCCGGGCTCAGCCATGCGGTGCAGGATCACGCCGTCGGCCGGGGCGCGCACCTCGGCCTCGGAGGCGACCGTTTCGCTCTGCCGGAGCACGACCCGGGAGCGGTCGGCGTCAGCCCGCGCCTGCTCGGTCTGCCACTTCCGGAACCCCTCGCGCAGGAGCGCCAGGCGCTCCTCGCTCGCCGTCCTCGCGGCGGCGGCCCGATCGAGGGCAGTCTGCGCGGCGTCGAAGTCCTGCTGCGTGCCGATCTCCTTCGCGAGGAGGACTTTCTGCCGGTCGAACTCGCGCCCCGCGAGCAACTCCGCCGCGCGCTTGTCCACGAGGTCCGCTTCGGCCGCGGCGATCTCGGGAGGGCGCGAGCCCGCCTCGTAATCGCGCACGCGGGCCTCGGCCGATGCGACCCCCGCCCGGTCCCGCTCGACCGCGATGGTGGTTTCGCCGAGGTCGAGCCGGACGAGGAGGTCGCCCGACTTCACGCGATCCCCCTCTCGAACGAGGACCTCGATCACCCGCCCCTGGACCTTCGGGGCGAGGTCGACGATGGGGGCCTCGATCCGCCCGTTGAGGACGATCTCCGCGGGCTCCCCGCCCCCCCCGCAGGAAAGGAGGGCGGGCCCCGGGAGCGCGGAGAGGGCCGCGAGGAGGATGGTGACGAGCGTGCGCGATCGGTCGGATCTCATGCGAAGCCCTCGCCGGCTGATCCGGGCTGGAAACCCCAACCCGCTGACACCGATTTTCCCCCAGTTCGTCCCCGCGCGGGAGAGCCACCCGCATTGCTCCGGATCAGCCGCGTACGCATGGAAGAGCCACCCGTATTGCCCCGGATCAGCCGCGGACGCGCAGCGTCCGTCGGCTGAATTGGGGCCGTGGGATGCCCGCCTGGAAGGCGTTAATAGGCGACGGCGAAGTGGACGCGGTGCTGCGACGGCTTCCCGCAGCGGATGCAGGAGCCGCTTTCCTTCCGGGCATCCGGGACGATCACGCGGATCGTCGCGGAGGTCTCCTCCTTGATCTGCGCCTCGCACCCCCCGTCCCCGCACCAGTGCGCCATCAGGAATCCGCCCGCCTCGACCGCCTGGCGGAAGTCGTCCCACCGGTCGACGGAGTGGATGCGGGCGTCGCGCCACGAGCGGGCCCGCTCGAGCATCTCCCGCTGGATCTCCGCGAGGAGTGCGGGGACGCGCGAAGCGAGCGCCTCGATAGGGATCGCCTCCTTGACGCGGCCCGGCTTTCCGGGCTTTCCGCCGACCGGACCGGCCGCGGGAGCGGCGGATCCGGCCGGGGGGGCGATGCCGAGGAACGGGTCCTCGGTCGCCTGCCGGCGGACGGCCATGACCTGCCCGGCCGCCAGGTCCTTCGGGCCGAGCTCGAGCCGCAGGGGGACGCCGGCCAGCTCCCACTCGGCGAACTTGAATCCCGGGTTCTGCGTCTCCCGCCCGTCGAACTGGAAGCGGACGCCGGCCGCGCGCAGGGCCCGGCCGATCTCCTCGGCCTTCTCCTTGATCTGGGCCACCTCGGGGCCGCCCTTCCAGATCGGCACGAGGACAGCCTGGACGGGGGCGAGACGCGGGGGCAGCACGAGCCCCTCGTCATCGGAGTGGGTCATGATGATCGCCCCGACGAGGCGCGTGGAGACGCCCCACGAGGAGTTCCACACGTGCTGCCAGTCCCCCTTCTCGGTCTGGAACTTCACGTCGAACGCCTTCGCGAAGTTCTGCCCGAGATGGTGCGAGGTTCCCGCCTGCAGCGCCTTCCCGTCCTGCATGAGCGCCTCGATGCAGTAGGTTTCGACGGCGCCCGCGAACCGCTCGCTGGCGCTCTTCGCGCCCGCGAAGACGGGGATCGCCATCCAGTCCTCGGAGAACCGCCGGTACACCTCGAGCATCCGCAGCGCTTCCTCCTTGGCCTCGGCCTCGGTCGCGTGGGCGGTGTGTCCTTCCTGCCAGAGGAACTCCGTCGTCCTGAGGAACATCCGCGTCCGCATCTCCCAGCGGACGACGTTCGCCCACTGGTTGAGGAGAAGCGGCAGGTCGCGGTAGGACTGGATCCACTTGGCGTACATCGAGTGGATGATGGTCTCCGAGGTCGGCCGGACGATCAGCTCCTCCTCGAGGCGCGATTCCGGGTCGGGGATGACCGCGTTCGCGCCCGATTCCCCCGTCGCCTTGAGGCGCGAGTGCGTGACGATCGCGCACTCCTTCGCGAACCCCTCGACGTGCGCCGCCTCGCGGGCGAGGAACGATTTCGGGATGAAGAGCGGGAAATAGGCGTTGACGTGCCCCGTTTCCTTGAACATGTCGTCGAGGGCGCGCTGCATGTTCTCCCAAAGCGCGTACCCGTGCGGGCGGATCACCATGCAGCCGCGGACCGGCGAGTAGTCGGCCATCTTGGCCTGCAGGACGACGCTCGAATACCACTCGGAAAACGATTCGGAACGGGGAACGATCAGCTTTGCCATGGGGATCTCCGGGCCTCGGGAAAGCCCGGATTATAGCGGAACCGGACCGGTTCGCGGCCGCGCGGTCCGCCCGGCCGTACGCGACCTCGCCGGGCGTCCGGGCGTCCGGGCGCCGGCCCGGCCGGTCCTGGAGGTGCCCCGGGCGCGGGCAACCCCGCGCCGCGGGCAGGGGGCTGGCAATCCTCCGAGCGGTGGTGGCATTGTGGTCGGGACCATGACGAGAGCGCGAGCCCGGGAGGAATCGCTCGATCCGCGCGGGAGCCGAAGACCGGCGTCCCTCGCGGGGCTTCGCGCGCGGCTGCGCCGGAGGCGGCTTCGCTCGCTCGACCTCGGCGCCCTCGAGCTGCTCGCGAGGACCGGGGAGGCGAGGATCGTCTACGGCAACCGCGTCCGGCTCCTGCTGGGCGGCGTCGAGGCGTTCGGCGCGATCGAGAAGGCCCTCGCCGGGGCGCGCTCGACGATCTCGATCGAGATGTACCTCTGGCGCGACGACCGGCTGGGGCGGCGCCTGGCCTCGCTGCTGGCGGAGCGCGCCCGGGCGGGGGTCCAGGTCCGGGTCATCTACGATGCCTTCGGCAGCCACGGATCGGAGGCGGTCTTCGTTCCCGTTCGCGAGGCCGGCGGGGAGGTGGTGGCCTATGCTCCGCTGCGGGCGCTGGTCGGCCGGCTCTGGCCCGGCATGCGCGACCACCGGAAGCTCATCCTCGTGGACGGGCGGGTCGCCTTCGTGGGGAGCCGCAACGTCGGCGAGGAGTACACGGAGGAATTCGCGGGGGAGCGGGCGTTTCGCGACCTGACGGTGGCGATCGAAGGCCCCGCCGTGCGCGAGTGCCTGCGGCTGTTCGCGAGGAGCTGGCTGCGCCACGGTCCGGACGCGGGGGATCCCGCGCTCCTCGCGCCTCTCCTGGCCGGCCCTCCGCCGGCCGAGGCGGGGATGGCGGGCGTTCCAGGTCCTCGGGATGAGCCGCGGGTTCAGGGGGCGCCGCACGATGCGCAACGCGCTGGTCGCGATGATCCGGCTCGCCCGCCGCGAGATCCTCTTCGCGCACGCCTACTTCTTCCCCGACCACGGGACCCTGCGGGCCCTGCGCGCCGCGGCTCGCCGCGGGGTCCGCGTCCGGATCCTGCTGCCCGGGAAGTCCGACGTTCCGATCGCGCGCGAGGCGGGACGAGCTTCTACGGCCGCCTGCTCCGGAGCGGCGTCGAGGTGCGCGAGCGCCGGCGCAGGATGCTCCACATGAAGGCGGGGATCATCGACGGGGAGGCCGTGATCGCGGGCTCGGCGAACCTCGACACGCTCTCGCTCTTCCGCAACAAGGAGCTCTCGGTCAACATCCTCGACCCGGGCGCCGCCGCGCAGCTGCGCGCCGCCCTGGAAGAGGACCTCTCCGACTCGGACCTGATCCGCCTGGAGGACTGGAACCGGCGGGGCCGCGTGGCCCGCCTCGTTGAACGGTTCGCCGCCTGGCTGCGGGCCTGGTACTGACGGGCGGTCCCGGAGGTCGCTTCAGTCTGTACGGGAGGTTACTCGAGGAGGTCCCGGACTCGACTTCACTCGGTCCCGGAGGCTTCTTCAATCGGTCACGGACGCCGCGCCGAGCGGTCCCCGCGGCAGCTTCAATCGGTCACGGACGCTGCGCCGGGCGGTCCCGGAGGCAGCTTCAATCGGTCACGGACGCTGCGCCGGGCGGTCACGGAGGCTGCTTCAATCGGTCACGGACGCTGCGCCGAGCGGTCCCGGACGCTATTTCGGGCGGTCCGTCGCCCGCCGCATCGGCGGCTCGCGCCGCTGCGCGAGCGAGCGGAACGTCTTCAGGACCACCGGCTCGTCGGGCGCCCCCCGCTCCAGCTCGGCGAAGAGCTGGTGGACGATCTCCTCGTACGCCAGGTCCCGCCGCCCCTCGCGGCCCAGCAGGTGCTGGACGTACCGGGCGGAGCGGTCCACGAGCTTGCCGTTGGTGGGCCGGACCCAGGTCATCAGGTTCCCCTCGTAGCGGCCGAGCCGCCCCATGACGAGCGTGGAGTGGATGTTCAGGGCCTGCTTGAGGAGCGTGTGGCGCAGGAGGGCCGGCAGGCCCCGCGTGGGAAGCGTGTGGGCCAGGGGGCCGAAGCGCAGGAGGATGCCGTCCGGCTCGCCCCCGATCGAGAACTCGTGGTGCGTCGCCTCGGGGATGAGGAGCCGCCGGCGGGCGAGCGCGCCGGGGCCGAAATCGAAGCCGCGCAGGTAGTCGCGGCCCGTGCGCGGGTCCACCTCGGGCCACTCGAGCGGGCGCGGAGCGCGGTTCAGGAGGATCCTCCATGCCCGGTCCGCCGCATGGGCCGCATCAGCGCCATCGGCCGCTCGCCCCGTCGGCCGCATCAGCCCCGTCGTCCGCACCAGCCCCGGCGGCCGCATCAGCCCCGGCGGCCGCACCAGCCCCGGCGGCCGCATCAGCCCCGGCGGCCGCACCCCCCGCGGCCGCATCAGCTCCAGCGGCCGCGTCAGCCCCGGAGGTCGCATCGGCTCCGCGGCCGCAACAGCCCCGTCAGCCATTGCCCCGTCGCGTTGCCGCTCCTCGATCGCGATGTAGCACAGCGAGTGCTTCTCCAGCCTCGCCTTGAGCTGATCGAAGGGGACGAGGCTGAAAGTGGGGGCCCGCTCGGTCGTGTCGGTGAAGACCGTGATCCCGTAGTCGCGCACGCGATACGACACCCGGTCCCCGGCTTCGTAGGCGGCCGCTTCGCGCCGGACGAACGCCGCGAGAAACGACAGGTCGGTGCCCTCGACGCGCCGCGATACCGCGCAAGGACGGTCGCCGCCGGCTCGCGATCCTCGAGCAGCGCGACGCCGATCGCGAGCTGCAGCACCGTGCTCGCCTGCATCCGCGTGCTCCCGGCGAGCGCCATCGGCCCCACGTCGAGGCAGAGGGAGCGCACGCGCGGGTTGTCGCGCACGCGCCGGAACCGCTCGATCCCCGGGCTCAGGGCGGTCTCGGGATTGCAGAACAGGAGCCAGGGCGGGCGGGACGAGGCCTCGGCGGCCCGCTCCGCGGCGCCGAGGACGAACGGTGTTTCGCCCCCTTCCGTGGAGGCGACCAGCAGGTCCCCCTCCTGGAAGCCGAGCTCGGCCAGGTGCCGCGCCCCCCAGTCGCCCCGGTCCTCGAACTTCTCGAGCGCGTGGACGAGCGCCACGTCCCCGCCCGCCATGAAGGCGACGACCCGATCGTCGCCCGGGCGGGCCCCGCGCCAGAGCGATTCGACCGTCAGGGCGAGCCGCCCCGTCGCCCCGCAGCCGCACAGGAAGAGGCGCGACCCCGCGGCGAGCGTCGCGCGGATCTCCCTGGCGAGTGCGTCGATGCGTGCGGCGCGCCGCTCGAGCAGTCGCAGGGCCGTCAGATCGACCCCCTTGAGCGCTTCGATCGCCCGCGGCAGGTCGCCGCGCGCCCAGCGGGAGAGCTCGGCGGTTTCGGGGTGGGGCTGCTCCGTGGGCAGGTGCCCGAGGCGATAGAGGTGAGCGACTTCCAGGAACTCCCGCGCCTTTTGCCGGCGATCCTTTCCTCATCGCCGCGCCCGCCGCCGCGGCCGTCCTCCTCCAGGAAGGGATACGCGCACGGACCCCCTCCCGCAAGGCGTAATGGCGGGATAGGTTCCAGTTCGGCGAAGGGGCGCCGGATTCACGCCCCACGGTCCCGCAGGTGCGCGCCGGCCGTGGCCACCGGGTCTCAGTGCTCCTGGGCCTCCCCCGTCATGGGCACGAAGCGGACAGGGGCGATCGCCTGTTGCCGGAACCCGTCGGGCGTGCGGGTAACGAGGAGGAGATCCTGGTCCATCGTGCCGACGGGGATCACGAGCCGGCCGCCGATCGCGAGCTGCTCCTTCAGGGGCTCGGGGATCGCTCCGGGTGCCGCGGTCACCACGATGGCGTCGAACGGGGCCTTCTCGGGCCAGCCGCGATAGCCGTCCCCGATCCGGCAGTGCACGTTCGCGTACCCGAGCTCGCGCAGGAGCGCACCGGCGCGAAGCGCCGAGCGGCTCGACGATCTCGATCGTGTCCACCTCGGCGACCAGCCCGGCGAGGATCGCCGCCTGATATCCCGAGCCGGTGCCGATCTCGAGCACGCGGTCCCCGGGTCCGGGGCGCACGCTCTCGGTCATCAGGGCGACGATGTAGGGCTGGGAGATCGTCTGCTCGTAGCCGATGGCGACCGGGCCGTCGTCGTAGGCGCTCTCCCGCGCATGCTCGGGGATGAAGAGGTGGCGGGGCACCCGGCGCATCGCTTCGAGCACTCGCGGGTCCTTGATCCCCCGTGCCTCGATCTGGGTCCGGACCATCCGCTCGCGCATGGACCGATAGACGTCCGTGTCGCCGGGCGTCCTGGCGCCCGGGCCGCCGCCACCGGGGGCATTCGCGTTGTTGCCGCCAGCGGTCCCGCCTTCCGGAGAGCCGCCGGTTCCCTCCGCCGGGGCGCCGTCGGCCCTCCTGGCTTCGGGTTCGCCGGTTTCCTTCCCGGCATCGCCGGTGGGGCCGGATTCCCCTCCCGCACTGCTCCCCTCCGGGACGCTCCTGCCGCGGGAGGCAGGGTTGCAGGCGAGGCTGAAGCCGAAAAGGAGGGTCATCATCAAGATGGCAAACCACCTCATCGCGGCGGTTCCCCGAGATATACCTACCGACAGTATACCCCCGGCGAGCCCGGGGGAGCGGCCTCCCACGCAATGTCGCGGGTGAGCGTGGAATCCATGCGTCTCGCACGGGGACACTCCCAGCAATGCGCGGGCCAGCGCTCGCCCGCAGCGCGGGCGCTCGTTCGAGGCGATCCCTGAATGCTCAGGCGGTTGAATCTCGGTAGGAGGTCCGGTTGATCGCGCTCGACGCGGTCGCAATCCCGCGCATTTCCGAGAGCGTTTCCACGGGCTCCGGCAGGAGGTCCTGCTCCTCCGTTCGGGCGCCACCCACGGGACGAGCTTGCACGCCGACGCCAAGGCGAGGGCGTCGATCGCCGGAAGATCGCGCGGGTCGATCAGGATCTGGCCCAGCTTCTTGGACATGCGAAAGACAGAGGCCCGGGGCGCGAACGCGCCAACGATCGCGGCCGCCAAGGCAAAAAAAGGCCCGGCGGTCACCCGCCGGGCGCGGTATCTGAGATAGCGAGCGCGCTACTCGCTGGTGCCCTTGCTCTTCTGCGCCGCCTCGAGCTTCTTGATGTCGTCGGGCGAGAGCTTCGGCCGGTCGATCGTCAGCGTGATCTTGTCGAGCTTGCCGGTGAACGCGAACGGCACCTGGTAGTCGGCGTCGTTGACCGCCGTGCCGGTGTCGGAGCCCGATGTCGAGGTTCTCGTCCCACTCCAGGATGAACGGCAGCGTGTGCTCCATCTTCTGGGTCGCGACCGCCTTGCCGTCAACCTTCAACACGCCGGTGCCGCCGCTGGCCGATGCCGCTGAAGTTGTCGAACGCCAGCGTGCCCATGCCGAGCCCGTCGTACTTGAAGTCGAACTCGAGCACGTGCTTGCCGGGCGTGAGCGCGTCGGTTCCTTCCCAGCGGATGCGCTTGAGGTCCACCAGATTCCACAGGAACACCGGCTTGCCCTTCAGCACGTAGAATCCGTAGCCGCGCGAAGCGGCCGCCCTGGGTGATCAGCATGCCGTCGGCGCCGCCTTCGGGATCTCGACCTCGGCCTTGAAGTTGTACGACGCGTTGAGAACGCTCGGCGCGTCGCCGTTGGGGGTGCCGGTGAGCGGCCGGGTCCAGGTGAACACGTTGCGGCCGGCGGTGATGCTCGGCCGCGGGGTGATCAGGCGCGCCGACACCGTCGTGTCGAGCGGCAGCACCTGGTACTTCTCCGCCTCCTTCCAGAACAGCTCCTGCAGCTCCTTGAGCTTGGCGGGGTTCTTCGCGGCGACATCCTGGACTGCGTCCAGTCCTCGTTCAGGTTGTAGAGTTCCCACGGTAGTCGAGCACGCTCTCCTTGGGCGCGGTCGTGCACCCACGGCGGGCGCATCACCTTGGTGCTGGCCATCCAGCCGTCGTGGTAGATGCGCGCGGTCGCCGAACATCTCGAAGTACTGGGTCTTGTGCGTCGAGGGCGCGTCCGCGTTCTTCTTGTCGAACGTGTACGCCATGCTGACGCCTTCGATCGGGGCTCTGCTTGATGCCATCCACCGTCTTCGGGCGCCTTGATGCCGGCCGCCTCGAGGATGGTCGGCACGATGTCGATCACGTGGTGGAACTGGTTGCGGATGCCGCCCTTGTCCGTGATCTTCTTCGGCCACGAGATCGCCATGCCCTGCCGGACGCCGCCGAAGTGCGAGACGATCTGCTTGGTCCAGGAGAACGGCGTGTCGAAGGCCCACGCCCAGCCGGACCGCCATGTGGTTGTAGGTCTTGTCGGTGCCCCAGGCGTCGTAGAATTTCTTGAGCTGGTCCTCGACCGGCACGTTGACGCCGTTGAACATCGCCACTTCGTTGGGCGTGCCGATCGAGCGTGCCTTCGGAGCTCGTGCCGTTGTCGCCGTTGATGTAGATGATCAGCGTGTTGTCGAGCTTGCCCATGTCTTCGACCGCCTGGATCACGCGGCCGATCTCGGAATCGGTGTAGGCCACGTAGGCGGCGAAGACATCGGCCTGGCGGATGAACATCTTCTTCTCGTCGGCGGAGAGCTGGTCCCACTCCTTGAGCAGGTCCTTCGGCCACGGCGTCAGCTTTGCGTCCTCCGGGATCACGCCGAGTTTCTTCTGGTTGGCGAAGATCTTTTCGCGCAGCTTGTTCCAGCCCTCGTCGAACAGGTGCATGTCGCTGATCTTCTTGATCCACTCCGGCGTCGGGTGATGCGGTGCGTGCGTGCCGCCAGGCACATAGTAGATGAAGAACGGCTCGTCGGGAGTCAGCGCGTTGATCCGGTTCATGTAGTCGATGGCATCGTCGGCCATCGCGGTGATCAGGTTCCAGCTCGGGTTGCCCTCGGAAGGATAGATCGGCGTCGTGTTGCGAACGAGGTTCGCCGGCTCCCACTGGTTGGTGTCGCCGCCCATGAAGCCGTAGAAGTACTCGAAGCCCATGCCGGTCGGCCACTGGTCGAAAGGGCCGACCTAGCTGGCCTGGAAGGCCGGCGTGTTGTGGTTCTTGCCGAACCACGACGTGCGGTAGCCGTTGTCCCTCAGGATCCGGCCGACCGTGGCCTTATCCTTGGTGATGATGCTGTCGTAGCCGGGATACCCGGTGGCCTGCTCGGAGATCACGCCGAAGCCCGACCGAATGGTGGTTGCGCCCGGTGATGAGTGCGGCACGCGTCGGCGAGCACAGCGCCGTCGAGTGGAAGTTGGTGTAGCGCAGGCCGTTGGCGGCGATGCGGTCGAGCGCCGGGGTGGGAATCACGCCGCCGAAGGTGCTCGGGACCCCGTAGCCGGAGTCGTCCGTCATGATCAGCAGCACGTTCGGTGCGCCCTTGGGCGGCACGATGCGCGGCCGGCCAGTAGGCTTGGAGCCCTGCGGTCGATGCGCTCGATCTTGCCGCCGAACTTCCCAGGCGGCGCCGGAAGCTGCTTGCCGTCGATCGTGGCCGTGCCGGCCGGTGTGCCGGGCTTGTCCGCGGCCTGTTGCGCCACCACGACCACCGCCGTCGTGAGCAGGGCCGCGATGACCGCCGCCCCGAGCTGAGATCGTCCACTGATCTTCATAGGTCTCCCTTGGGGATGGAAATTGAATCTGTGCTGTCGATCCAGGGTCCGGGAATGGGCTCTCGTGTCTCCCGACTCCAACCCGCTCTTGCTGACCTCGAAGGGGATCTTGGACCAGGTTTCCCTGCAAGTTCAAGCCGTGCACGGCCAGCGAGGGCGCGGGCCGGGCACAGTATGGATTCGCGGGGAACCGGGTCCTCGATTCTCTTCGAGGTCGGCAAGAGTGGGTTGGAGCCGGAGGCAGCCGAGATCCTGGCATGCTCGCAGGCTGGCCATGGGAAAGGAGTACGGCCATGCCGGGCCCGCGGCAACCGGGACGCCGGGGGGCCGGTGGGGGTTGGGGATCGGCTCAGGCTTCGGGCGAGATCAGGCCCGCGCGGATCGCGAAGCGGACGAGGCCCGGAATGTCGTGGATTCCCAGTCGCTCCATCAGGTTCTGGCGGTGGGTTTCGACCGTCTTGATGCTCACGTTGAGCACCGCCGCGATCTCCTTGGTGGATTTTCCCTTCGGCCACGAGCTGGAGAATCTCCCGCTGACGGGCGGTCAGGTCGGCCAGCAGGGAAGGCGCGGCGGAGCCCCGGCGCAGGAACCCGTCCATCACCTTGCGGGAGACCGCGGGGCTCAGGTACGCCTCCCCGCGCATGACGGCCCGCAAGGCCAGGGAAAGCTCGTCGGCGGCCGCGTCCTTCAGGAGGTACCCGGCCACCCCCGCCTGCAGGGCCTGAGCGACGTAGGTCTCCCCCGCGTGCATCGAGAGGATGAGAATGCGGGATGGGAGGTGTTCCTTGGCGGCGCGCTCGGCGATCTCGAGGCCGTTCAGCCCCGGCAGGCCGATGTCGAGGAGGACGATGTCCGGCGCATGCTTCCTCATCAGCTCGAGGACCTCCCGGCCATCTCCCGTTTCGGCGATCACCCGGACCTCGGGGATGTCCTCGAGGAGGGCGCGGATCCCGGCGCGCACCAGCGTGTGATCATCGGCGAGGAGGACGCAGGTCTCGCTCACATGGGCTCCCCCAGGGGAATGCGGACCCGGACATCGGTCCCGTGCCCCGGCGTGGAATCGAGCGCCACGTCCCCGCCCAGCATCCGGGCCCGCTCCCGGATCCCGAGCAGCCCGAGGTGCTGGCCGCCGGTGGAGCGCCCTGCGACGGCGGCGACGTCGAAGCCGTGGCCGTCGTCCTGGATCCTCAGGTTGAGCTCGCCATCCCCCCGCTGCAGCCGGACCCGGATGTGGGAGGCTCCCGCGTGCCGGACAGCGTTGGTCACCGCCTCCTGGACGATCCGGAAGGCGGCGATTTCGAGCTCCGGCGGCAGCCGCCCCAGGGTTTCATCGAGATCGAGGTCGATCCCCAGCTCGGCCCGCGCCGCGATCGCCTCGAGGTAGCCCCGGAGGGCGGCGATCAATCCCAGTTCGTCGAGGAGCGGCGGGCGCAGGTCGAGGGAGAGGTCGCGTACCCCCTGGATCAGCCGGTCCACGAGCCCGATCGTATCGCCGATCCTGCCGAGCGGGCCATCGTCGCCGGATTGCCGCCCCATCAGGCGGAGGTTGATCTTCACCGCGGTCAGGGCCTGCCCCATCTCGTCGTGGAGCTCGCGCGCGATGTGCCGGCGCTCCTCCTCCTTGGCCGCTTCGAGGCCGCGCGTCAGGGTCATGAGCCGATCGTACGCGCCGCTCAGCTCCTCCTGGGCCTTCTTGCGCTCGGCGGCCTCCTCGCGCGCGAGCCCCAGGGCCCGCTCGCGATCCCGCTGCAGGGCCTCGAGCTCGCGATTGCGGCGGGTCAGCGCGTTGATCCTGAGGTAGTGCCCCCCGACCGCCGCTGCGCACAGGGCGCCGAGCACCAGCAGGCGGAAGGGAAGGGTCATCCAGAAGGGGGGGATGACCCGGATCCGGAGCGGGTGGGGGGGCGAACTCCAGACGTCGCGGCTGTTCCGGCCCTTGATCGCGAATTCGTACTCCCCGGGCTCGAGGTTCGTGAAGGTGATCTCGCGGCGGGGTCCGAGGTCGACCCACTCCGCCCGCGACCCGCCGAGACGGTAGGAGTAGCGGTGGCGCAGCTCGGCGTTGTAGTCGAGCACGGCGAAGGAGAGGGAAAGGAACTCTCCGTAGGGGATGTCGATTCGCTCGAGGTCCCAGGCGGGCCCCCTGTTCGTCGGGTCTCCTTCCCGCGTCCGGATGGCGGTGAGCACCGTGGGGGAGGCCCGGGGCTCGGGGAATGGAACGCCCCGGGAGATCGCGGCGACGCCGTTCACGGCGCCGAAGTAGATCGCGGCGGAGGTCTTCAGGGCAGAACCGTATTCGAATTCTTCCTGCCTGAGCCCGTCGGCGGCGCCGAAGCTGGCGAACCGGCCCGTGTCGGGATCGTACTTGGACAGCCCGTGCTTCGTGCTGAGCCACAGGGAGCCGTCGTCCTCTTCGACGATCGCCATGACGTTGTCGTCCACGAGCCCGTCGCGCCTGGTGACCAGGGTGAACCTGTCCGGGGCGCCCGGCGTGGCCCCCCGCTCGAGACGGTTGAGCCCGCCCCCGCCGGTCCCCACCCAGAGCCGCCCCTTCGAATCCTCGATGATCGAGGTGATGTACTGGTGGCCGATCGACCCGGCGGCGGCGCGGTTCGGCTGGTAGCGCCGGATCCGGCCGGTCCGGGGGTCGAGCCGGTTCAGGCCGCCGGATCTGGTGCCGACCCAGAGCGACCCTTCGCGGTCCTCGAACAGTCCCGTGATGTAGTCGTCGCTCAGGCTCTCCGGGTTCGCGGGGTCGAAGGTGAATCTCTCGGCGACGCGGCCTGCGGCGTCCAGGCGCTGGAGGCCGCCGCCGCCGACCCCCACCCAGAGACGTCGCTGCCTGTCGAGAAGCAGCGCGGTGACGTATCCCTGGCCGAGACTCTTCGGATCGTTTGGATCGTGGCGGAAAGTCGCGACCGCGTCGGTCCGGGGGTCGATGCGATGCAGCGCCCACATGGTGCCGACCCAGATGAAGCCGCTGTCGTCCTCGAGGAGCTTGAGCACGGTGGCGTCGGTCCCCGGCTGTCCCCCTTCCCCCACGTACGTCCTGAGCGCCGGGGCTGCCGGGGTCGTGGCGGAGGAGGCCCGACCCGAAGGTCCCGATCCAGAACCGGCCCGACCTGTCCTCGAGGAAGGAGGTCACATCCGCCGCCACCCCGTCCACCGGATGGCCGAGGCCGCCGGCCGGGTCGGGACTCAGGCCGGGCAGGCGCACGAGGCGGTTCAGGCCTCCGCCTCCGGTGCCGATCCAGAGGGTGCCGGTCGAGTCGGCCATGAGGGCGGCGATCCGGTCCTCGCCGAGGCTGTTCGGATCGGTGGGGTTCTGTCGGTGGACCCGGATCGAGCCGCTTCGCAGGTCGAGCTCGTGAAGCCCGCCCCCGAAGGTGCCGATCCAGAGCGTCCCCTCGGGCCCCTCCACGAGGGAAGGCACGATGGTATTGATGAGTCCCTTCGTCCCCGAAGGGTCGTGCCCGTATCTGCGGAATCGGTGTCCTCCCGGGTCGAGAACGTTGAGTCCGTCCCGCGTCCCGACCCAGAGGCGGCCGAGGCTGTCGGCAGCGAGGGACAGGACATAGTCCGATGAGAGGCTGGACGGATCCCGGTCGTCGTGCCGGAAGACTTCGAAGCTCCGCGTCGAGGGATTCCAGAGGTTGAGACCTCCACCGAAGGTCCCGACCCAGATCCTCCCCGAACGGTCCTGGCAGAGGGAGATCACGTAGTCGTGGGAGGGGCCGCCCGGGTGGCCGGCGCCGGCGGGGAACCGTTCGAAGGCCCCCGTGGCGGGGTCGAGCCGGTTGAGGCCCCCCTGCGTGCCGACCCAGATCAGGCCGTCCCGGTCCTGGAGGATGGCGTACACGCTGTCGTGGCTGAGGGAGCGGGGGTTGGAGGCGTCATGGTGGAAGTGCTCGAAGCGCCAGGTCGAACGGTCGAGCTTGTCGAGCCCCGCCGTGTTCGTTCCGACCCACAGGTTCCCCTGCCTGTCCTCGAAGATGGTCCGCACGGTGTTGTCGGAGAGGGAGTCGGGGTTCGAAACGTCGTACTGGAACCTCGTCGCGGAGTAGCCGTCATAGAGGATCAGCCCATCCCGGGTGCCGATCCAGACGAAGCCGGTCCGGTCCTGGTACAGGGCCATGATCAGGCGCGCCGAAAGGCCCCGCTCCGAGCCGAGATGCTCGAATCTCAGGCCGGGGGGCGCGGAGGCGCGCGCCTGCAGAGAGCCGGCGAGGAGCAGAGCGAGCCCCGCCTGAGCCAGGCAGCGGGCCGCCCGCCAGGCGCGCGCGGCGGCGCTGCGCGTGGTTTCCCGCCGTAGGTTGCCGTTGAGCGATTCGGATTCATCGACCGCGGACCCGCCCGGGTTGAACTCCCAGAAGGTACGCCGATTCGGGGCGCCGGGTCCACAATCCTTTATCCAGACCGGGGCCCCCGGCCCGGCGCACGGAGGACGGGGAAGCGCCCCCGGGCCCGCTCGGGCGGGTCCGGGGCGCAACGATCGTGGGCCCGCGGTGTCGCGGGGAGGGGAGTGCGGCAGGGGACGGGTCAGTGCTTCTCGGCCTCGCCCGTCATCGGGACGAAGCGGACCGGCGCCACCGAGATTTCGTGGAATCCGTCCGCGGTGCGCGTGACGACGACGAGATCCTGATCGAATCGTCCCACGGGGATCACGAGCCGGCCGCCGACAGCCAGCTGCTCCTTTAGGGGCTCGGGGATCGACCCCGGAGCGGCGGTCACGACGATGGCGTCGAACGGCGCTCTCTCGGGCCAGCCCGCGTACCCATCGCCGATCCGGCAGTGCACGTTCGCATAGCCGAACGAGCGAAGCAGGGCTTCCGCGCGCTGGCCCAGCGGCTCGACGATCTCGATCGTGTCGACCTCGCCGGCGAGCTCGCCGAGAATCGCCGCCTGGTAGCCGGAGCCGGTTCCGACCTCGAGGATCCGGTCGCCGGGCCCGGGCCGGGCCAGCTCGGTCATCAGGGCGACGATGTAGGGCTGGGAGATCGTCTGCCCCTGCCCGATCGAAACCGGGCCGTCCTCGTAGGCGCCATCCCGCAGCTCTTCGGGGATGAAGAGATGGCGGGGCACCTTGCGCATCGCGGCGAGAACCCGCGGGTCCCTGATCCCGCGCGCCTCGATCTGTGTGCGCACCATCCGCTCGCGCATCGTGCTGTACCGCTCGGGCTCGGCCGGGCCGCCCCCGCCGCTCCCTTCGGGCGCGGACTTGCCGCGCGAGGCGGGGTTGCAGGACAGGCCGCAGCCGAGGATGAAAGTCATCGTCATCAGGATGGTAAACCACCTCATCGCGGCGGTTCCCCGGAACTGAGCTGCAACCAGTATAGACCCCGACGCGGCGGTGGGGTATGGCCCGGCAGCAGCCCGCAGCGGAGCCCGGCGCGGGGGCCGTTCGACGGGGAACTGTCCCGCGGCTACAATCGCGGCCGGTTCCGGGAGGATTCCCTTTGAGTCTCAAGGACGGCGCGCACGTTCACCTGATCGGCATCTGCGGCACCGCCATGGCAGGGCTCGCGGGCCTGCTGCGGGCCCGCGGCTGCCGCGTCACCGGCTCGGACGAGGGGGTCTACCCGCCGATGTCCACCTGGCTCGCGAGTCTCGGCATCGAGGCCGATTCGGGGTTCGACGAGCGGCACCTCGAGCCGGCCCCCGACCTGGTCGTCATCGGCAACGCGATCCGGCGCGGCAACCCCGAGGCCGAAGCGACTCTCGACCGGCGCCTGCCGTTCGCATCGCTCCCGGCGGTCGTGAGCGACCTGTTCCTCCCCGGCCGCCAGGTGGCGGTGATCGCGGGCACGCACGGAAAGACCACCACCAGCGCCATGCTTGCGCACATCCTCTCGGCGACGGGGGGCGATCCGTCGTTCCTGATCGGAGGGATCCCGATCGGGGCTGGCGCGCCCGCCCGCCTCGGGAGCGGGCCGGCGATCGTGCTCGAAGGGGACGAGTACGACACGGCCTTCTTCGACAAGGGGCCGAAGCTCATGCACTACCTGCCCCACGTCGCGATGCTGAACGCGGTCGAGATGGACCACGCCGACATCTACCGCGATCTCGACACGGTCAAGCTGCAGTTCCGCCGCTGGGTGAACATCATCCCGCGCCGCTCGCTCCTGCTCATCAACGGCGACGATCCGAACGCGATCGAGGTCTCGGAGAAGGCGCTGTGCCGCGTGGAGCGGTTCGGGCAGGGCGAAGGGAACCACTGGCGGATCGAGAACCTCGCCGAGGGGGGAGACTCCTTCGACCTTGAGGGCGACCGGCCCCTTCACGCGGGGCGGGGAAACGTTCGTCGGCTCCAGCGACGGTGCTGGCCCGGTTCCGGGCGGTCGCGCAGCCGCGCGCGCGAGCGCGGTCCGGCGCGGTATCGGCGTCCGCCTTCCCACCTCGGGCGCCTTCAACGCCCGCAACGCCGTCGCGGCGATCGCGGCCGCGGCGGAGCTGGGGGTCCCCCTGGCGCGGGCCGCGGAGGCGATGGCGGGGTTCCCCGGCGTGCGCCGCCGCCTCGAGGTGCGCGGCGAGGCGGGAGGCGTGACGGTCGTGGACGATTTTGCGCACCATCCGACCGCCATCCGCGAAACCCTGCGCGCCGCGCGGGCGCGATGGCCGAAGGGGAGGATCATCGCGATCCTCGAGCCCCGGTCATGGTCGCTTCGCAGGAACCTGTTCCAGGAAGAGCTGCCGTCGGCGCTCGAGGGCGCGGACCGGGTGTTCGTCGCGCCCGTCTACCACGGTGAGATGATCTCCGACGGCGAGCGCCTCGATGTGCCGCGGCTCGTCCGCGAGCTCGCAGGGCGCGGAGTCCGGGCCGCGGCGGGCGGCGGGGCGGCCGACATCGTCGGGACCCTGCTGCCGGAGCTTCGCGCGGGAGACGTCCTGCTGATCATGTCGAACGGGGGCTTCGAGGGGATCCACGAGCGGTTCCTGGGCGCGCTTCGGGACTGACGGCCCCCGAGCGACGCCCGCTCCCCCGATCCGCCCATCATGGCGCGCACGGGCCGGTCGGGGCCTCGCGAGTGCGCAGGCATTGCCCCGCCGGCGGCTCCGACAGCGCGCCGCGCCGCGCTCCGGGGACCAGTGCAGCGCCCCGCGAAAGCCGGCGTTCCCCGGATCTAGGGGCTCTCCCACCGGCAGGAGTTGACCGAGCGCACGAGGTAGCAGTGGAGGCCCGGCAGGGAGCGTGCCCCTGCGTCGGTCCACGTCGTCGTCCCCCCCGTCGCGCCGAGGAACGCCGCCTTCCCGAACTGCGGGTCGGTCGAGCGCCAGACGTTGTAGTTCGCGGCGCCGACGCCGGTCCACGCCAGCCGGACATCCGCGGCTCCCGACTTGGTGACGGTCAGCGTGCTGCCCACCGCCGTCGGCACCCCCTGGCCGCAGGAAACCGGGTGGCAGTTGTACGGGACCGTGCTCTTGAGGCGCAGCGTCCAGTTTTGCAGGGTGCCGGTCCGGGACCCCGCGTTGGTGACCTTGAGTCTCCAGGTTCCCTGGGGATCGGTGCCGACGAAGTCGGCGAGGGACCCCGGGCCGTCCACGGCGGTCAGGTCGTCGTACGTCGTGTGAATCCCCGAGACCCCAGCACCCGTGTTGTTGTGAAGGTAGACGGGCGGGTTGACTCCCGGGCGGTACAGCATGACATCCAGGTCCCCGATGTTCGTGTGATCGATGTTGACGGTCACGTCCACCTCGGTGAGCGGGAAGGTGACCGGCACGTTGAGATACGAGGTGACGCCCGTCGTGCTGTTCCGAGGGATGGACAGGGGAGTGTCCGTGGAAGGGTAGTCTCCCGTGTAGGTCCCGATGTCCATGGTGAGGGCGCTGCCGACGTCGAACCCGTTCCCCTTGATCTCCATGGTCGCCCCGACGATGTCGCCGCAGCCGGCCGAGGGCTCGAGCGTGACGTCGTAGTACGGGGCCGCCGAGGTGGCCTGGGCGGCCACGGGCATGTCCGCGTAGGTCGCGCTGCCGTCGTAGACCTTCAGCCGTCCGGGATAGGCTCCGAAGAGCTCGCCCAGCACCGAGGTCGCCGTGGCGTCCCCGGCGTTCCAGAGCGTGATCGGGATCTTCGCTGATTCTCCCGGGTCCAGGACGCCGTCGCCGTTGCCGTTCGGCCCCGTGTCGTTCACCGTGTGGGACCAGTAGGCGGGGCGCGGACCGGAGGTCACCGTGAATTGGCCCCCCGTGACGACGAGCGCGAACCTCTGAGGGCCGGCGGGAATGGCGTGGGGAGCGATCCGGATCGTGTAGTTGCCCGGCGCCGGGTCCGCGATCAGCACCTGTTCGAGGTTGTTCAGGCGGTCGGGAGCGCCACCGTCGACCGAGACGCCCTGGAAGAAGTTGTTTCCCCAGAACCCGCCGCTCGGGCCGTCCACGCGCAGGTCGAGGTCGTTGACGAGGTTGGTCGCGGCCGCCGGCGTCGAAGGGTAGTCGGTCCAGACCAGCGTCACCTTGAGCGGCTGGCCCGTGCCCTGCATGTTGAGCTGGTAGATCACAGGGGCGTCCGAAGGGGACGTGAACCCCCCCGCGTTGTCCGCGACCCACAGCCCGCGCGCGTCGCCCGAGAAGTTGAGGGCGTTGTCCAGCAGCACGCGCCCCCAGCCCTGCTCCTTTCCGGGGAACGAGACCGGACGCCCCTCGGCGTCGTACGAGATCGGCACGGCGGAGTTGACGAGCATCCCCTTCAGCAGCGCCGCCGTCGGCGTGAATCCGTTCGCGGGCACGGGCGAGCCGGTGGGATACCAGCCGTCCATGAAGTACTGCCGGGTCAGCAGGGCCATGCCCGAAACTCCGGGCGCCGTCATCGAGGTCCCGGTCATGCCCTGGATGTCGCAGTTGTTGGTCGTGACGTTCGTGTCGTTCTTGGCGGAGTAGATGCTCGCGCCCGGGAAGAGCACGTCGGGCTTGATCCGTCCGTCGGAGGTCGGGCCCCAGGCCGAGATGTCCGACAGGTAGATCGCCGCCGTATTGTTGTAGGTGCCGCCGGTCGCCATTCCATTCTTGGCGGTGCTCGGGCTGCCGATCGTCCCCGTCCCGCCCAGGGCGTGGTTGCCGCACGCGAAGACGATCAGGAAGTCGGGGTGGTTCCACATGAACTGGTCGACGTCGACCGAGGCGTCCGAGTAAACGTTCTGCACCGCCCCGTTCTCGTTGTCGTTCCACGAGTTGGAGTGGACGCGGGCGCCCTGGTCATAGGCCTGCTGGAAGACCGGGTTGAGATCGGTCACCGGGCAGCCGATGCCGGGAAGGTCGCCGCAGTTGTCGGCCGCGTAGCCGGCGTCCTGGATGACGAGCTTGGCCGCCGGGGCCATGCCGTCGCCTGTGTCGTGAAGGTACTGGTGGTAGAGGTCGTCGCCGGCGAGCGTTCCCGCCACGTGGGTCCCGTGACCCTGGGTGTCCCACTGCGCGGGGTTCGCCGGATTCTCCGCCGCGTAGAGGAAATCGACCGCGAGCACCTTGCGGTGGTTGGGGTTGACGGAGGTTCCGCTCCCCGTGTTGGTCAGGGGGAGCCCCAGGGTGTAGTCGCGGAAGTAGCACATGTCCGCGTCGAGGCCGGTGTCGAGCACGGCGGCCACCTGGCCCTGGCCGTAGATCCCGTGGTTGAAGACCGGGGTGGTCTGCCCGGCGTTGAGGCCGGACTGCCCGACCCAGATCGAGGTGTCGTTCGCCAGCGTGCGGCGGCCGCGCTTGCCGATCCAGAACACGTCGTTGCGCTCGGCAAGCGTCGTCACGTTGTTCATGAGCTCATCCGGCTTCGCGAGCAGCACCAGGCGCCCGAACGTCTTCCCGCGACCGGACCCCGTGACCCGCAGTCCCGAGGCGGCCAGCTCCGCGGCGACAGCACGGGGATCGGCATCGTCGAACAGGTAGAGCACGAGGACGACCTCTGTCGCTCGCTCCCGCGATGGATTCCTGCACGATCTCGGGCGCGATCTTGTCCTGCGGGAGGTAGGGTGCGGCCCAGTCCACGCCGGCGATCTTCGACAGGGCGACGGCGCGCCCGGCCGGGACGTCCACGAGGAACGCCTGGTCGGGCAGGGGAGCGAGCACCCGAACTCCCGAGGTTTCCAGGGCACCGCGCTCAAGCCAGCCCGGCGCCCGGTTGAACCGCACGACCCACCGCCCGGGCTGGTTCGGCGCGCCGGTCGCGGTGGCGGCCGCCGCTCGGCCCGGGTCGACGACGCCCGAGCGCAGGTGGACGCCGTCGGCCGGGGCGGCCGTGGCCGTGGACAACCCCAGGGCCGCGAGACCCGCGAAGATCCCCGTGCTGAACAACATGCTTCTCGTGAACGCGGCTCTCATTCGGGCCCCCTTACTCACAGGCAGTCCCCTGCCTTGGTGTGCCGTCGGATCTCGTGCCTATGGGCGCCGTCCCGCACTGGCTGCGCACCCTCACCAGGTAGAAGAAGGCCTTGCCGGGTGGAGGGTTGCCGGTGTCCCATGCGGTCGGGAAGGTGGTTTCCTGGCGGCCGGACGGCCAGGCAGGTTGCGTTCCAGAAATCTGTAGCCTTGTCGCTTCGCAAAACGTCGTAGACGGCGCCGCTCGCGCTGGCCGGCTGTGTCCAGCTGAACCGGACCTCACCCGTGCCCGGCATGAGGTCCGTCACCGGGGAGGGCGGGCCCCAGGCCTGGGGATCGCCGGGCATGCAGTCCGCGCTGTTCGCGACGCCGTCGCCGTCCCCGTCGACGCCTGCCAGGCCGTCGCACCACTGGAGGAACTTCAGGAGCGCCTGCGCCCGGTTGGTCGCCGAGAAGAGACGCTCGGCGCCGAAGCCGAGGAACGAGGTGCGGTAGTAGCCGCCGTTCTTGTCGATGCCGGCGTTGCCCATGTTCCCGGAGAAGGCCAGCTCGGCGGTGGCGTCGGGCGTGACCCGGTCCGAGTAGTCCCGCGTGCTGCTCCTCAGGTTGATCGTGCCCAGGCCGGTGAAGACCGACCCCTGGCCGGTCACCTGGCTTTGCGTGGTGTCCTGGACGACCGAGGAGACCCCCAGCCGCTGCCGCATGAAATCGGTCACGCCCTCGCGGGCGAAGACGTAGTCCTGGCTGGTCACGAGCAGGCAGCCGCCCCGCTGCTTGAACCAGCTGTCGAGGTCGTACTCGGAGAACGCGGTCGGGCCGGCGTAGAAGTCCTCCTTCCCCGACCACCAGATCACCTTCTTGTAGAGGGCCAGAGACGCCAGGTCCGGCTCCTCCTGGTGCATGACCGCGTAGACATCCCACACGTCGTAGGTCACGGGATAGAAATACGGGAGACAACGGCAGGGCGTTCATGGCGGCCTTGTAGTCGGGCTGGTAATCCCCCCAGTAATCCCAGTCGTCGTCCACCAGCAGGACATCCGGCACGTCACGGGTCGTGAAGCTCCCGACCGGGGAGAATGCGCCGACTCCGCACACGTTGCGCGCGCGCACGCGCCAGTAGTACTGGATGTTCTGGGCCAGGATCTGCTCGACCTTGTGGGAAGTGCTGCTCGAATAGGCGCTGTAGAAGATGCTCCGGAACGTCGGGTCGGTCGAGACCTCGACGACGTAGCTCGCGGCCCAGGGGACCGCGGTCCACTCCAGCGTCGGCTGCGGGGAGATGCCCGTCGCGCCGGGCGCCGGCAGGCTCAGGGCGGCCGGCGCCGGCACCGCCCTGCGCACGCGCAGGTAGAGCGGATGCGACCGGCTCAGGCCGGGCGCGGCGCCCGCGAGCTGCAGGCTGTAATCGCCGTCCGCAACCGAGCCGGTGGTGATCGACAGGAGCGACTGCGCGCCGGGCGATACGGGGTTGACGCTGAACCCCGCCCCGGAGCCGGCCGGCAGTCCGGTCAGCGACAACGAGACCGGGCTCGAAAAGCCGGTGTGCTGCTGGACGTCGATCTCGTATTGGGCGGCACCGGGCGCGCAGGTGTGCACCGTGACCGGGTGCGGGTCCAGATCGAACCCCGGGGCAAAGGCGCAGTTCTCGCAAACAAGCGCGAAGTCCTGGTCGGTCTGGTCGCCCGAGCCGGGGACGCCGTCGGAGTTGATGTTGGACGCCAGGACTTCGATCGTGACCCTGGACGGAGGAAGCGCCAGGTAGACCGCCTCGGCGTTGTTCTTCGGGTCCGCGGCGCCCCCGGTCGCGGACCAGCCGTTCGCGCCGAAAACGTTGCCCAGGTAGGTGCTTCCGCCCGCAGTGACCTTCAGGTCGAGGTCGTTGTTCCAGGCCGGGGTGCTGCCGCCGAGACCGGGCCCCGGGGCATCGGTCCAGACCAGCATGATCCGCATGGGCTGGGTCGGGTTCACCGGCATCACCTCGCGCACCCAGTTCTCGCCGCTCTCCTCGAACACGCGCGCCTGATCGTAGTAGATGGGGGTGCCCATGGGTGGCGCCACGAGCGCATCCAGATCCAGGCGGCCCCAGCCCTGCTTGTTGTCGGGCCGGTGGCCCATCAGCGTCCCGTCCGCGTCCTGATTCCCCGCAAGATCGCGCGCGGCCACCATCAGCGCCGCCTTCGTCAGCGCCGGGCTCGGATCGGCCGTGACGCCCGGCAGGCTCCGGTAGTACTGGGTGAACAGCGCCGCCGCCCCTGACACCTGAGGCGCCGACATGGACGTCCCGCACAGGAGGCCGTGGCCGGGTCCGCCCCCCATGTCGGGAAGGGTCGAATCGACGTAGCAGCCGGGGGCCACGAGGTGGGGGATCCTGCGGCCATCCAGGGCCGGTCCGTGGGCGCTGTTGGAGGAGAGACTGTTGATGGAGGGGCTGGGGTTCCCGCTCGCCGAGTCGATCGCCCAGGTCGAGCCCACGACGAAGATGTTCTTGGCCTCGTCGGGCGTTCCCTGCGACGAAACGCCGCCGTTGCCGTTGCCGAAAGCCTGCACGTAGAAGAGGGACTGGTTCCCCGGCGCCGACGGATCCGCGTCGCGGACGCCGGCGTCAATCATCATCGCGTCGGCGTTATAGCCCAGAGCGACCGTGGAAACGCCCCAGCTGTTGTTCGAGATCGTGGCGCCGTTGCGGCGCGAGTCCGTCATCAGCTCGTACACGCCGCCCGGCAGGAAGCGGAACATGATGAATTCCTGCTCGAGGATCCTCGATGCGGGCGCCACGCCCAGCCCGCGCAGGAAACCGTTGGCGTCCAGCACGGCGCTGACGCCGCTGCCGGTGACGATGCCGGCGACGTGCGTGCCGTGGGTGCTCGCGGCGGTGGTGCAGCTGCCGCCGGTGCAGGGCAGCCGGCTCCCCGCCAGGTCGGGATGCGTTCGTCGATCCCTTCGTCGACGATGGCGACGGTGGCTCCCGTTCCGTCGAGTCCGACGCCGGACAGCCATGCCTGGTATCCCGGGTAGGCAATATTGAATTCGTCGACGTTATTGACGTTGATCTGGGCGGAGACCTCGGCGCGCGAGGCCCACTCCCCCGGACCGGCTGGATTGAGTAGACTCCCGGGACCGATGCGGCGAAGCGCATCAGGTCGCCCCTCAGCCTGAAAGAGGCGATCTCGAACCGGTCGTCGATGATCGTGCGCCGGCCGGTGGCGGTGCCCAGCCTCGACAGAGCCTCCACGACCGTGTCGGCGCGGGCGCCGCGGTAGATCAGCACCCGCACGTCGAGCATGTCCCCCCCGCGCTCGCGCAGGTCCTTCTGCACCCGGTACGCCGGGGCGAAATCGCCGGTCCAGCGCACCCGGGCCCGGCCGTTCATCCGTTCCCGGTCGGCGCCGCGCCCCCAGACGATGTAGGTGTCGGGAAAGACGTACTGGACCGGCTCGAGGCCGGCCGCTCGCAACTGCTCGGGAGCGTCGCCCGGGATTGGTCCGTCGAACTGGACGAGGTGCAGGTCGGGCGCGGCCTGCGACGACCGGTCCCAGCCCGGGGGCAGCACCGGCTGACCCTGCGCAGGGTCGAAAGCGAATTCCGCGAAGCGAAGGGTGTGGTCCGACGGCGCCGCGCCGCCCGGATCGCCCTGGGCGGCAAACCCGCCGAGCATCGCCGCGCAGAGCAGCGCGGCCACGCGCGCTACTCCGGGAATTCCATGCCGTCCGGCTTCCACCACGGTTTGTCTTCCTGCAACCATTCCCACCAGGGACTGTCTTCCGCCCGCAGCCCCTGCGGCTCCCGGGGCGGTACCACGGGACGCGGCGGGCCACCAGGCCCGCCGCGTCCTTACTTCACATGCACAGAACTTCTGAAGAAAGCAGATCAGTCAAGACGCGACTGCCGCTTTCCACCCCTGACCGGCCTCTCCGGGCCTTCACCCCAGTTCGCATGCCGCCGGTTGGCCGGGGACATCTTGAACTGGCCGAGTTCCGGCTGGATCGAGGTCCTGATGTCGGAGCTGTTGATGATCGCGTTCCACTGCGAGCGGAATTCGGCCGCCCGCGACAGGTTGCCGGAATTCATGAACTCGCAGGTGCCCAGGAAATCGCCGTGGGCGAGGTGGTCGGCGACGGAGTCCGAGTCGATGCCGAGCGTGCGGGCATTCTCCGGGTTGCCGGGAGGCATGTGACAGACCCATACCTTCGAGATGTCGATGATGAAGCCCTCGACGAGCCCATCGGGGTTGACGCCCCGACCGCCCATGATCTTGCCGTCGGCGCTGATGTCGTACAGGTCGGTCAGACCCCAGAAGAACAGCTCGTCCAGGCCCTGCGCCACCATGAAGAGCTGGAGATCCTGGGTGCCCATTCCCTCCGTCCAGAAGAACGGAATGGCGCCGAAGAACGGATTCCCGACACGGCCGACGACAGCCTTCCCGTCCGCGCTGATGGCGAAGGGATCCACGAAGTCGGGGAACGACTCCGGCGGCGGGATGGTGGTGAAGGTGCCGTCGGGGTTGGTGATGTAGCCGTTGACCCAGCCGGCGGCGTCGTAGCCGCTGTTCCGGCCGCACGAATGCTGGCCGTCGGGGGTGACGTCGTATGCCTCGCCCTTGAAGAGCGAGTCGTTCCAGTTGGGGTTGGCGACGCAGACAAGCGTGTCGGGGCAGGTGCCGTTCGAGGTGCAGACGGCCCCGGCGTTCGGACCGGTGCAGGTGCCGGCGCAGGCGCTGCTGCTCGTGCAGAGCGTCCCTGGGTTCGTTCCCCCGGTGCAGGTGCCCTGGCAGGAGCTGTTGCTCGTGCAGACCGTGCCATCGTTCGATCCGCCCAGGCAGGCGCCCTTGCACTGGGTGCTGCTCGTGCAGCTCGCGCCGGGGTTGGTTCCGCCGACGCAGACGTTCGCCGTGCAAACTCCGCGGTTCTGGCAGGTCCCGATGCTCGCGCAGGTCCCGCGGTTCGTGCAGCTGCCGTCATCGACGTATTCGCCCGGGCAGCCGCCGTTCGTGCTGGCCGAGTTCGAAACGCAGGGGTTGCCGCTCCCGGCGCACTTCTTCGGTTCGATGCAGTTCGGGTCGCCGAAGCAATGGAAGACTCCGTTCACCCACTGACCACCCCGCCGGGTGCCGAACGTCGGGGTCATCCAGCCGGTGACGACGCTGCCATCTGTCGAGACGGCGTTGCCGCGGGTGCTGCGGTTGTTGGGCGAGCCGAGGTCGATCGACGTGTTCGTTGCCTTGTCCCAGAGGAACGCCCGGCCCTGGCAGCCGGTCACCCAGCTCAGCCCCGTGGCGTAGTCGCCCTCGCCGCCCATGTCGTAGAACGACAGGCGGGAGGAGCCACACGGAACGTAGTCGGCCGGCGGGGGAAGGTAGGACCACTCGTTCTCAACGCCGGTCCAGGTGCCGGGCCAGCCGTACACGTAGGTGTCGGGCTTGGGCGGCTCGGTAGGAGGCGTGCCGTACCGGCGGCCGGTTCCCATCACTACGCCGCCGGAGGAGATGCGGCAGGTGCTGGTCGATTCGCCGACCTGGGTGCCCCAGCCGTTCTCGCGCGTCCACTCGATGCAGTAGTTCCCGGCCCAGGAGGGGTTCACCATGAAGACGGTCCCTTCCGGGTTCATCGAGTTGACCGACGAGAAGGGATTCGGTCCGGGCACGGGATGGAACCCGATCGGCGTGAAGGTGACCCCGCGGTTGGCCGCGAAGGCCGATGTGGCCAGGATCGCGGCCAATGCCGCCAATCCCAGCAGAACGAGGACTTTTCGCATAAACCCCCCTTGCGCAGGTTCCGCCAGCCGGTTCATTCGGAGAGATCGGATGGCTTTCCCCGCATTTTGGGAATGCCGGGAACCATTTCCCGGTCGTTAGTTTGGTTTCGCCGGCGGAGGAGATCCCCGACCAGCGGTATCAGGCAATCGGTGGTTTCGGACTTGGCGACGAACCCGTCGGCGCCGGCGGCCACGGCCTCGGACCGGGCGGTCTGGCTGTCGTGGAACGAAAGCAGGATGACCAGGGGGGGCTCGGGCGGGCCTTGATCCGTCGCGCGAGCTCGAAACCGCTCATGTCGGGCAGGGAGACGTCCGCCAGGACGAGGTCCGCCGGCTGTGACCGGAGCTGCTCGAGGGCCTGCACGCCGGTGTAGGCCCTGCCGACGAGTCCGATCTGCGAGCCGCGGGTCACCCACTCGACGAGTCGGTCGGTGAAGACGTCGTTGACGCTGACAAGAAGCGTCCGGGCCCGGTTCACGCTCACCCTTGCTTTCTGGCCACCCCGGGCCTCGATCCGGTCCAGGGGATGGTCAATGTGGGCGGAAGCGTACGGCGGGGGGGCACAGCGAGTCCATCGGGGATTTCCTGACTTCGAGCGGAAAAAACCACTAGATCGGGGACGCCGGCCCCTTGTCCCTGGGATTCCGGCTTGGCCGCTCCGGCGGATGACCGCCCGGATGAGGCTCAGCCGAAAAGGGGGTCTATTTCAGGTATTCCCTGATATTCGGCGCAACGGTTATGGAGTACAAGACACGGGAAAGTGCCGGTGCGGAAGCACGCTGCGCAAGCCGTTCCCGGCGAAGGAGGCCGATGCTCGCAGCACGAATGGTCCTGGCTGCATCGCTCGTCAGCGCCATGTGCCCGGCCTGGGCCGGCTCGCTTGCGCCCGATCTGCGCGAAGCGCTGGCGTCCGCCCGTCCGGGCGACCGCCTCCCGGTCGTGGTCCTGATGGAGGAATTCCCCGAGCGGCAGCAGACTGCTCGAAGAGGTCCGCGGCATGAGCCGTGAGCGCCGGCGGGCGCACGTGGTCTCGACGATGAAGGCGCTCGCCGCACGCAGCCAGGGCCGGGTCCGCGCGGTGCTCGCGGAAGATCCCGGCGCGACGCGCGGCCCGCGCACGCTCTGGGGAGTCAACGGTCTCGCCCTCGAGGCCACACCCGCGCTGATCGCGCGGCTTGTCGCCCTGCCGGAGGTGCGCTGGGTGCTCCACGACGGCGGGCGCGGCGAGCCGGCCGACGGCGGCACCCCCGCAGCGGCAGCCCCGACCGGCGACGACCCGCGACGGGCCTGGCGCAGCGCGCATGAGGGGGGCGGCTCCCCCGCGATGACCGGCCCCACCGGCGGCGACGTGTCGGGCCCCAACCCGAACGCGACGATCCGCGGCGAGGTGACCGCGATGGGAGCGCCCCGGGTCTGGAACGAGCTCGGCTACACGGGCGCCGGGGTCATCGTGGCGGTCCTGGACACGGGGGTCTGGCGCGACCACCCCGACCTGGCCGATCACATCTGGACGAACCTCGGCGAGATCCCGGGCAACGGGCTGGACGACGACGCGAACGGCTACGTCGACGACACCTGGGGATGGGACCTGTGCAACCACGACAACCAGCCGACCAGCGGCGCCCACGGCACCCAGGTCGCCGGCCAGGTCGCGGGCGACGGCACCAACGGCATCGTCACCGGCATGGCGCCGGACGCGGAGCTGATGGTGCTCGGATTCGACTGCTCTCCTCCCGACTCGATCGGGTGGGAGGCGTCGGACTACGCCGTCGCGATGGGCGCGGACGTGATCACCGAGTCGTTCATCTGGCCCTGGGAGGACCCGCCGGACTACGAGGGGTGGCGGCGGCAGATGGACACCGAGCTGGCCGCGGGGGTGATCCATCTCAACGCCGCGGGCAACGACGGCCAGAACACCGTCAACCGTCCGATCCCCTACAACGTGGCCGCCCCCGCCAACTGCCCTCCGCCGTGGCTCCACCCGGACCAGTCGATCCGGGCCGGCATCTCATCGGTCGTCGCCGTCGCCAACATCGACTATGCGACGAACACGCTGACGCCGTCGTCGTCGCGGGGCCCCTCGGCGTGGGAGGACATCGTCCTCTACAGCAATCCGTCCTATCCGTACCCGCTGACGCCGCCCTACATGGACTACCCCTACCACAACGGCACGGCCACCGGCCTGCTCAAGCCGGACCTGTCGGCGTACGGCAACGGCACCACGTCGACCTGCCCGGGCACCGGCTACTGCGGCTTCAGCGGAACCTCCTCGGCGACCCCGCACGTCACGGGGTCGTGGCGCTGATGCTGCAGGCGAACCCGGATGCGACCCCGGCGCAGCTGGCCGAAGCACTCATGACGACCGCCGAGCATCGCGGCGCCGCCGGCAAGAACCTCGACTACGGCACCGGGCTCGTGCAGGCGTATCCCGCGGTGCTCGCGGTGGAGTCGGGCGTCGTCTTCCACTCGCACGCGTTCGACGACACGGCCCTCGGCAACGGCGACCTGGGTCTCGACCCGGGCGAGCAGCTGTTCCTGTCGGTGACGGTGGAAAGCCGGACGGACGCGCCGATCGAGGGCCTGCAGGCGATCCTGACCACGACGACGCCAGGGATCACGATCCACGATCGGGTTGCGTACTTCCCGACCCTTCCGGCGCGGGGGACCGCGACGAGCCTCGCGCCGCACTTCTCGCTGAGCGTCGCGCCCACGGCCTGCTCGGCGATCGCGGTCTTCGACCTGGAGTTCCGCTACGGGAACTCGGTGCGCCGGTCGAGCTTCCAGGTCCGGGTGGGGACGGAGCGGCCGCTCGCGGGGTTCGACTACGACTTCGAGACGGCGGCAGGCTGGACGTCGAGCCTCGGGACAGCCACGCGGGGCGCATGGACGCGGGAGGATCCGGTGGGGGTGAGCGTGACGGGGGGCTTCAGCAACCCCGAGGACGACACGACCCCCGCTCCCGGCGTGGCCTGCTGGGTCACGGGCAGCGGGGGAGGCAGTCCGAGCAGCAACGACGTGGACGGGGGGTCCACGTACCTGACTTCCCCCCGCTTCGGCGCGCCGTTCATCCTGGACCTGGCGCTGCGCTACGACCGCTGGTACTACGACGACAGCTCGAGCAGTGATTCGTACAAGGCCGAAGTGTCGAACAATGGCGGCGCCGCCTGGACGCTGCTCGAGCAGCGCGTCAGCCCGACCAATGGATGGGCGACGTTCAACGCCGACCTGATGTCGGTGCTGGCGCCGAGCGAGGACATGCGCCTGCGGTTCACGGCGACCGATGGGGGAGCCGACTCGGTGGTCGAGGCCGCGGTGGATGAAGTCCACATCAGCGGGACCTGGGTCGACTGCCAGGGGTACACGCCCCCGGCCGCGCTGCCGCCCAACGGCGTGGGGAACACGCTACGTGTTTCGCGCGGCACGGGAGGGCATGCCGTTCTGACCTGGACGGCCCCCCCGGTCGACTCCGGCCACGGCGCGGCCACGCTCTACCGGATCGTGCGCTCGAGCGTGCCGCAGGGGCCGAGGGCCGAGGCCGGCTCCGCGACCTCGACGCGGTGGGTCGACGTCGACGCGCTGCACACGCCCGATCCGTACTTCTACCTCGTGACCGCCGAGAACAGCGGCGGGAGCAGCCGAGTGAGTGACTCCGGAAGGTCGATGCCTCGCCCCGGCGCACGGCATGAGACTACGAGCGAAAACGCTCCTGTCGGCGGCCGCCCTGCAAATCCAGGCGGGACGGCGACTCATGCACGCATCCCTCGTGGTCATGGCGGCGCTGTCGCTTGCTGCGATCCACCCGGCCATTGCCGGCTCGGTGGCGCCGAGCCTGCGCGAAGCGCTGACGGTGGCCGACCCCGACGATCGGATCCCGGTCGTGGTGCTGATGGAGGAGTTCCCCGACCGGTCGCGGCTGCTGGACAGGGTCCAGGGCCTGGATCGCGAGCGCCGCCGGGTACTGGTTGTCGACTCATTGCAGGAGCTGGCGGAGCGCAGCCAGCGGCATGTCCGTTCGCTTCTTGCCGCCGAGCAGGAACGGAGCCGGGTTCGTGATGTCCGGGTGCTCTGGGGGGTCAACGGCCTCGCGCTCGACGCAACCCCCGACGCGATCGAGCGGCTGGCCGGGGTCTCCGGAGTCCTTTTCGTCCTGTATGACCGGGCGACGGGCCACGCCGAAGGGCAGGATGCGGCCGGAGGCCACGCCGAGGCTGCCGAGGACCTGGGACCGACTGGAGGAGACACCTCCGGACCGAATCCGACCGCCGCGGTCACGCAGGACGTGATCCTCCACGGCGGCAAGCAGGTCTGGGACCAGTCCGGGTACACCGGCGCGGGAGTCATCGTGGCCGTGATCGATACCGGCATCGACCGCAATCACCCCGACCTGGCCGATCACATCTGGAAAAACCTCGGCGAACTCCCCGGCAACGGCATCGACGACGACGCCAACGGCCTCGTCGACGATACCTGGGGCTGGGACTTCTGCAGCAATACCCCCCCGGTGGCCGGCACCCACGGGACCGAGGTCGCGGGCCAGGTGGCCGGCGACGGGACCGGCGGCCGGGTGACGGGCATGGCCCCGGACGCAGAGCTGATGTCGCTCGGCATCGACTGCGATACGCCATCCCGCGCCTGGCAGGCAAGCGACTACGCGATCGCCCACGGAGCCGACCTCATCACGCAGTCCTACAGCTGGTGGTGGACCGACAGGCCAAACTACGCGGCGTTCCGGCGGCAGGCCGACGTCGAGCTGGCGGCGGGGGTGATCCACGTCAACTCGGCCGGCAACAACGGGACGCAGCAGGCTGACTATCCGATCCCGTACAACATCTCCACCCCCGCCAATTGCCCGGCCCCCTGGATCCACCCCGACCAGACGCTGGTGGGGGGAGTTTCGTCGGTTCTGGCGGTCGGGGACGTGAACCTGGGAACGGATGTCATCGCCACCTCGTCCTCTCTCGGCCCATCCGCCTGGGAGGACATTCAGCTCAATACCGATCCGACCTTCCCCTTCGTCAATCCACCCGAGTACCGGGACTACCCGCACGGGAACGGCGTGTTCATGGGCCTGATCAAGCCGGACCTGTCGGCCTACGGCACGGGAACTGTCTCGACATGCCCCGGCGGCGGCTACTGCAGCTTCAGCGGCACCTCCTCGGCGACCCCCCATGTGTCAGGGACGGTCGCGCTCATGCTGCAGGCGAACCCCGACGCTACGCCGGCCCAGCTGGCCCAGGCGCTGATGACGACCGCGCAGCACCGCGGGGATCCCGGCAAGAACAATGTCTACGGCTCGGGCCTCCTCCAGGCATACCCGGCAGTCCTGGCCGTAGAGTCGGGGGTCGTTCTCCAGGCGCACGCGTTCGACGACACGGCGCTCGGCAACGGCGACCTGGGTCTCGACCCGGGCGAGCAGCTGTTCCTGTCGGTGACGGTGGAAAGCCGGACGGACGCGCCGATCGAGGGCCTGCAGGCGATCCTGACCACGACGACGCCAGGGATCACGATCCACGACCGGGTGGCGTATTTCCCGACGCTGCCGGCCCGGGGGACTGCGGCGAGCCTCGCGCCGCACTTCTCTCTGAGCGTCGCGCCCACGGCCTGCTCGGGGATCGCGGTCTTCGACCTGGAGTTCCGCTACGGGAACTCGGTGCGCCGGTCGAGCTTCCAGGTCCGGGTGGGGACGGAACGGCCGCTCGCGGGGTTCGACTACGACTTCGAGACGGCGGCAGGCTGGACGTCGAGCCTCGGGACAGCCACGCGGGGCGCATGGACGCGGGAGGATCCGGTGGGGGTGGCCGTGACGGGGGGCTTCAGCAACCCCGAGGACGACACGACGCCCCCTCCCGGCGTGGCCTGCTGGGTGACGGGGAGCGGGGGAGGCGGCGCGAACAGCAACGACGTGGACGGGGGATCGACGTACCTCACCTCTCCGCCCTTCGGCGCGCCGTTCATCCTGGACATGGCGCTGCGCTACGACCGCTGGTACTACGACGACAGCTCGAGCAGCGATTCGTTCAAGGCCGAGGTGTCGAACAATGGCGGCGCCGCCTGGACGCTGCTCGAGCAGCGCGTCAGCCCGACCAATGGATGGGCGACGTTCAACGCCGACCTGATGTCGGTGCTGGCGCCGAGCGAGGACATGCGCCTGCGGTTCACGGCGACCGACGGGGGAGCCGACTCGGTGGTCGAGGCGGCCGTGGACGAAGTCCACGTCAGCGGGACCTGGGTCGACTGCCAGGGGTACACGCCCCCGGCCGCGCTGCCGCCCAACGGCGTGGGGAACACGCTACGTGTTTCGCGCGGCGCGGGCGGGCATGCCGTCCTGACCTGGACAGCGCCCCCGGTCGACTCCGGCCACGGCGCGGCCACGCTCTACCGGATCGTGCGTTCGACCGTGCCGCAGGGGCCGAGGGCCGAGGCCGGCTCCGCGACCTCGACGCGGTGGGTCGACGTCGACGCGCTGAACACGCCCGATCCGTACTTCTACCTCGTGACCGCCGAGAACAGCGGCGGGAGCGAGTAATGGTCGAATCACCGGTCGCTGGAGATCCCCGGATGAAATCCCCCCGCACCCTCGCGCTGTGTCTGTCGGTCCTGAGCCTTGTCGCCCTCATGCTGGGATGGCCTCCGGCGGCCCGGGCCCTGCAGGTGCCCGGGGCTCCCGGACGCTTCTCCGGGCTCGCGATCCCGGACCCGAGCGAGGCCGTCTCGCCTGAGATCGTTCCCCTGGGTAACGTGGGGGTCCCGGCCTCGATCCGCTCGGGCTGGGGGGCGTCCAAGGACCTTGACGGTCCGGGCTGGGATATCTACCTGGATGCTCGCTCGGGGGCGCCGATCCTCGTGCAGGGACAGGGGATCCCGCTCATCCCCGGCAGCGGAAACACCCTCGTATCGGCCCAGCCTGTCACGCTCGATTCCCTTGCCGCCCTGCTGCGAGGCTTCGTTGCGAGGAATGCAGCGCTTCTTCTCGCCGATGGGAAGGAGCTTGCGCTCGACGGCGGAAGTTCGGGACCGGTCACGCCCGACCTCTGGCAGGTCGTCTTCGCCCACCATGTTGCGGGCGTGCCTGTGGCGGGAGACCGCTACGTCTTCTACGTGGGGCACGGAAACCTCATTGCCTTCGGCGCGCCCCGCTGGAGCCCTGTCGCGGCGGGTGCTGTGCCCCGGATCCCCAGGGAGGAGGCCTTCGCATTCCTGTCGAACCGGCTCGGGCTCGGTGAGGGCGATGACGTGGAAGTCCACGACCGCGGAACGCTGGTCCATGTGCCGATGGCGGCGGCAGGCACGGGGCTCGACTCTTTCGACGGCGCCGTGGGAACCGGCTACCGGACCGCCCTCGCGTGGCGGATCGCCCTGAAGGTGGAGGGCGAGCCGGGCGTCTGGGAGGGGCTGATCGACGCTGGCAGCGGCGACCTCCTCTCCCTGCGCGACCTCGGCCAGTACGCCCAGGTCAAGGGCGGGGTCTTTCCGGTCTCGAACGACGGGGTCTGCCCGAGCGGCTGCGAGCAGGGGAACCTGCCGATGCCCTGGGCCGACATCACGATCGGGGCGAACAGCCAGACGGCGGGCAGCATGGGGGGATTCTCCTGCACGCCCCCCGGCTCGTCGGCCGTCACAACCCTCTCGGGCCCCTACGTGAGGGTCCAGGACACGTGCGGCGCGGTCTCGGTCTCGACGACCTGCGGCAGCGACCTCGACCTCGGGTCGAGCAGCGGCACCGACTGCGCCGTCCCCCCGGGCAGCAGCGCGGGGAACACCCACGCGGCGCGCACTGGGTACTACCACCTGAACCGTATCAAGGAGCACGTTGGCGCGTGGCTCCCCTCGAACACCTGGCTCACGCAACAGCTCACCGACAACGTGAACATCAACAACACGTGCAACGCCTACTGGAACGGCGGCGGCGCGTCCGGCACCGTGAATTTCTACCGCTCGGGCGGCGGGTGCCGGAACACGGGGGAGATCGCGGGCGTCTTCCTCCACGAATGGGGACACGGCCTCGACCAGAACGACGGCGGGGGGTACGACAACCCCTCGGAGGCATACGCCGATATCACAGCAATGACGGTGACGCACACCTCCTGTATCGGCCGCGGATTCTTCGCCTCCAACTGCACCGGGTACGGCAACGCGTGCCTGAACTGCACGGGCCTTCGCGACGCGGACTGGAACCAGAGGGCCAGCCACGCTCCCCAGACCCCGGAGAACTGGCCCGCCTCCTGTCCGGGAGGCGGCGGACCCTGCCTGAAGGAGGTCCACTGCGAGGCGTACCTGGCCGCCGAGACGTTCTGGGACCTGGCCGTGCGGGACCTGCCGGGCGCGGGGATCGACCAGCACACGGCCTGGCAGATGGTGGACCGGCTCTGGTTCAAGTCGCGCCAGGGATCGGGCGGCAACGCCTACACCTGCGGATCGCCCGCTTCGAGTCGAAGCTGCGGGGCGACCTCCTGGTTCACGAAGCTGCGGACGATCGACGACGATGACGGCAACCTCGCCAACGGGACGCCGCACGCCGCGCAGATCTTCTCGGCCTTCAACCGGCACAACATTCCGTGCGGGGCCTCGACCGACGCCACCAACCGGAACACGTCGAGCTGCCCATCCCTCGTCGCTCCGACCGTCACCACGACCCCCGGCTTCGGGCAGATCGCCTTGTCCTGGACCGCCGTGCCGAATGCGGCGTCCTACAACGTGCTCCGCAACGATCAGGGGTGCAACTGGGGATACAACGTCATCGCCACGGTCACGGGCACGACCTACACGGACACGGGCCTTCCGAACTACTTCCCGGTCTACTACGCCATCCAGCCGGTCGGAGCGAACAGCGCCTGCGTCGGCCCCCTGAGCGCATGCACGACGGCGCAGTCCGGGGGGCCGCACGCGAGCTACGCGGGCACCGCCCGGGTGGCGGACAGCTGTGGCGCGGGCGGGGAGGGCAGCAACGATGGCATCTACGACGCCGGCGAGCTGATCCAGTTCAGCGTCACGATCAGGAACGACGGCGTCTTTCCGCTCACCGGGGTGACGGCGACCGTGACCGCGACGACCGCAGGCGTCGCCATGGTGAACGCCGCCGCATCCTACCCGAACCTCGCCGTCGGCGCTTCGGGCATCTCCGCTTCGCCGCACTACAAGGCGCAGACTGCCGTCCGCGCTCGCCTGCGGAAGCGCGATCAACTACAGCATCACGATCAACTCGAACGAAGGATCCTGGTCGGGCGGCTTCTCGCAGACAGTCGGTCAGCCCGTCCCGGGGGGCGGGATCGTTCTTTCGGAGTCGTTCTCGGGCGGGATCCCCGGGACCTGGCAGATTGCGGACGGCGGGGAAGGCGGCGGGGCTGCGGCGACGTGGACCACGGCGAACCCGGGAGCGAGGACCTTCGCGGCGCCCCTCGTCGCGCCGGTCGCGATCGTGGACAGCGACAACGCCGGCCCGGGGGCGACCCAGGACGAGATCCTGATCACGCCCATCATCAACCTCGCCTTCGCATCCACCGCAACGCTCGCCTACGATGAGTACTTCCGGAGCGACGCTGACGAGATCGTCGATGTCTACGTGAAGTCGAGCCGGACGGGCGGCGTCCTGGTGAACGTGGTCCACCTGGCGGGGTCTTCCACCCCCAATCCGAACCACCGGACGGTGGACATCAGCCCCCAGGCGGCAGGCGCCTCGGATGTCCAGATCTGGTTCCACTACTGGAACGGACAGTACGCCTGGTACTGGCAGCTGGACAACGTGACCGTGACCTGGACCGGCGCCGTCGGGTGCAACATGCATGTCTGCACGGGCGCAGTCTGCGGGAACGGAACCGTCGAAGCGGGCGAGCAGTGCGACGACGGCAACACGCAGGGCGGAGACTGCTGCTCCTCAGCCTGCCAGTACGAGGCCTCGGGCTCCCCGTGCGGCAGCGCGACGAGCAGCACCTGCACCGCGCCCGATTCCTGCAGCGCGTCGGGGCAGTGCCAGGCCAACAACGCGCCGAACGGCACGGCCTGCAGTGACGGCAATGTCTGCACCCAGGCCGACGTCTGCACCAACGGGGCGTGCGCGGGCACGCCCCTCGGCGGGCCCGCGGAGGTGCTGAACCAGCGGTTCTCCGGCAAAACGCTCCAGGAGTGGGATCCGGCCTCCGGTCCCGGCCTCGTCTACGATGTCGTGCGAGGCAAGGCGGGCGAATGGCCGGTCGGAAGCGGCGCATCGGAGATCTGCCGCGCATCAGGCTCTTCCACGACGAGCCTGACGGTCCCGGAGGCTCCGGTCGCAGGATCGTCGTTCTGGTTCCTCGTGCGCGCCAGGACCGCCTGCGGGATCGGCGGCTACGGCCTGGCCACCGGACCCGGTCCGGTGCCGACCCAGAGGAGCACGTCGGCATGTCCCTGATGCCCGTGGGATGGCTCACGGGGAAGGCGGCCAGGCACGCCGTGGGAGGGTCCGTCGATCCTGCACGCGAGACGGGCCGCGACGACCGGCAAGTGTCGGCGCCCGCGCGGTACGCGACCGCGGGCGGCAAGGGTGCCAGGTCTGCTTTGTTCCGCCCGCATCCCTTGATCCTTAGTCCATCGTTGGATATTGGCTTCGCAGCGATCCGGTCGAATCATCGGCCGCTGGAGATCCCCGGATGAAATCCCACCGCATCCTTGCGCTGTGCCTGTCAGTCCTGAGCCTTGTCGCCCTCGCACTGGGAGTGCCGTCGATGGTCGAGGCCCTGCAGGCTCCCCCGACTCCCGGGCGATTCTCCGGGCTCGTCATCCCCGACCCGAGCGCGGAGGTCTCGCCCGAGGTCGTTCCCCTGGCCGCGGCCCGGGTTTCTGCCTCGATCCAATCGGGTTGGGCGTCGTTCAAGGACCGGGAGGGTCCGGACTGGGATGTCTACCTGGACGCGCGCTCCGGGGCGCCGATCCTCGTGCAGGGGCAGGGGATTCCGCTCGTCCCCGGGGGCGGAAACGCCCTCGCGTCGACCCAGCCCGTCACGCTCGATTCCCTCGCTTCCCTGCTGCGCGGCTTCGTCGCGAAAAACGCGTCCCTCCTGCTCGCCGACGACAAGGAGCTGGCGCTCGACGCCGAAGGCTCGGGACAGATCACGCCTGACCTCTGGCAGGTCGTCTTTGCCCACCATGTTGCGGGCGTGCCCGTGGCGGGAGACCGCTACGTCTTCTACGTGGGGCATGGCAACCTCATCGCCTTCGGCGCGTCCCGCTGGAGCCCGGTCGCGGCCGGCGCCGCTGCGCGGATCTCCCGGCAGGAGGCATTCGCTTTCCTGTCGAATCACCTCCGCCTCGATGACGGCGACCAGGTGGATGTCTACGATCTCGGGACTCTGGTCTACGTGCCGACGGCGGCGGCCGGCACGGGGCTCGACTCCTTCGACGGCGCCGTGGGGACCGGCTATCAGGCCGTCCTTGCCTGGCGGATCGCCCTGTATGTGGACGGCGAGCCGGGCGCCCTGGAGGGGCTCGTCGACGCACACAGCGGCGCGATCCTCTCCGTGCGCGACCTGGCCCAGTACGCGCGGGTCAAGGGCGGGGTCTTTCCGGTCTCGGACGATGGGATCTGCCCGGGAGGATGCGAGCAGGGAAGCGTCCCGATGCCTTCGGCCAACATCTCGATCGGAACGAACAACCAGACGGCTGGCAGCATGGGACTGTTCAGCTGCACGCCGGGCGGTTCGACCGCTGTGACGACCCTTGCGGGCCCCTACATCAGGGTCGCGGACAGCTGCGGTGCGGTGTCGATCTCGACGACCTGCGACAGCGATCTCGACCTCGGGACGAGCGAAGGCACCGACTGCGGCGTCCCGGTGGGCTCCAGCCCGGGGAACACCCACGCCGCCCGGACCTCGTTCTACCACCTGAACCGCATCAAGGAGCACGTTCGCGCGTGGCTTCCATCGAACGCGTGGATCGATCAGCGACTCACCACCAACGTCAATATCAACAATACGTGCAATGCCTACTGGAGCGGAGGCGCGTCCGGCACGGTGAATTTCTACCGGTCGGGCGGCGGCTGCCGGAACACGGGCGAGATCTCGTCGATCCTCCTTCACGAATGGGGACATGGCCTTGACGATAACGACGGGGGGGGGATGGACAATCCCTCCGAGGCGTACTCCGACATCACGGCGTTCATGGTGAACCACGCGTCGTGCATGAGCCGCGGCTTCAGCGACACCAACTGCGGCGGGTATGGAAACGCCTGTCTGAGCTGCACGGGAATTCGCGATTCGGACTGGAACCAGAGGACCAACCACGCGCCCCAGACTCCGGAGAACTGGCCCTCGTCCTGCCCGGTCGGCACCGGACCCTGTCATAAGGAGGTCCACTGCGAGGCGGCCCTTGCCGCCGAGACCCTCTGGGACCTCACCGTGCGCGATCTGCCCGCGGCCGGGATCGACCAGCCAACGGCGTGGCAGATCGTCGACCGGCTCTGGTTCAAATCGCGCCAGGGGTCGGGCGGCGACGCCTATACCTGCGGGTCGCCCGCTTCGAACCGGAGCTGCGCGGCAACCTCCTGGTTCACGAAGCTGCGCACGATCGACGACGATGACGGGAACCTCGCCAACGGGACGCCGCACGCGGCGCAGATCTTCTCGGCCTTCAGCCGGCACAACATTCCGTGCGGGGCCTCGACCGACGCGGCCAACCGGAACACGTCGAGCTGCCCGTCCCTCGTCGCTCCGACCGTCGCCACGACCCCCGGCTTCGGGCAGGTCGCTCTGTCCTGGACCGCCGTGCCGAACGCCGCGGCCTACAACGTGCTACGCAACGATCAGGGGTGCAACTGGGGGTACACGATCGTCGCGACGGTCTCGGGCACGACCTACACGGACACGAACCTGCCGGACTATTACCCCGTCTACTACGCCATCCAGCCGGTTGGATCGAACAGCGCCTGCGTCGGCCCCCTGAGCGCATGCACGATGGCGCAGGCCGGGGGGCCGCGCGCGAGCTACGCCGGCAGCGCCCGCGTGGCGGACAGCTGCAGCGCGGGCGGGGCTGGCGCCAACGACGGCATCTACGACGCGGGCGAGCTGATCCAGTTCAGCGTCACGATCAGGAACGACGGCGTCGTCCAGCTCACCGGCGTGACGGCGACCGTGACCCCGACGACGGCCGGAGTCACGATGGTGGCCGGTACGGCCGGCTACCCGAACCTCGCCGTTGGCGCCACGGGCAGCTCCACCTCGCCGCACTTCAAGGCTCAGCTGCCGCCCACGCTCGCCTGCGGAAGCCCGATCAACTACAACCTCACGATCAACGCGGACCAGGGATCCTGGTCGGGCAGCTTCTCGCAGACCGTCGGTCAACCCCTCACGACGGGCGGAACCGTCCTTTCCGAGTCGTTCTCGGGAGGGATCCCCGTCGCCTGGGAGGTCTCGGACGGCGGCGACGGCGGCGGCGCCGCCGCCACGTGGACCACGGCGAACCCGGGCGGCAAGGGTCTTCATAGCGCCCCTTGTCGCGCCGGTCGCGATCGTCGACAGCAGCGCCGCCGGTTATTCTGCGACGCAGGACGAGCTGCTGATCACGCCGGCCCTCAATCTGTCCGCCGCGTCCAGCGTGACCCTCGCCTACGATGAATACTATCGGTACGGCTCGGGGGATATCGCCGATGTCCTGGTGAAGTCGAGCCAGACGGGGGGCGCCCTGGTGAACGTTCTCCATCTCACGGGGTATTCCACGCCCGATCCGTACCACCGGACCATCGACATCACCGCCCAGGCGGCGGGCGCCCCGGACGTCAAGATCTGGTTCCACTACTGGAATGGGCAGGGTGACTACTACTGGCAGCTGGACAACATCACCGTGACCTGGACAGGCCCCGCCGGATGCAACATGCGCGTCTGCGCGGTCGCGGTCTGCGGCAACGGAACCGCCGAAGCGGGCGAGCAGTGCGACGACGGGAACACCCAGAACGGGGACTGCTGCTCCTCGACCTGCCAGTACGAGGCCGCGGGCTCCCCGTGCGGCAGCCCGACGAGCAGCACCTGCACCGCCCCCGATTCCTGCAACCCAACGGGGCAATGCCAGGCCAACAACGCGCCGAACGGCACGTCCTGCAACGATGGCAACGCCTGCACCCAGCCCGACAGCTGCCAGTCGGGCGCCTGCACGGGAGCGACCGTGGCGGCCCCCGCCCGAGGTCGCGAACCAGCGGTTCTCCAGCAGGACGCATCTGGCCTGGGACGCGGCCGTCACCGCGGGGCCCGCCCCGGTCTACGACGTCGTCCGGGGCCTTGCGGCCTCGCTTCCTGTCGGGTCAGCGGGCGAACAGTGCCGCGCCTCGGGCATCGCGTCCACGGGCCTCGACGACGCTCCCCAGCCGGCAGCCGGGAGCGCCTTCTGGTACCTGGTGCGGGCCCGCAACGCATGCGGGGTGGGGACCTACGGGACCGCGACGGGAGGAACGCCCAGGCTCTCCTCGGCCTGCCCATGAGATCGCATGCAGGGCCTGCCGGTCAGCGTGGGGCGGCAGGGACAGCGGCGGCGCAGCCGGCGCTAGGCGTCTGGGGAGGCGAAGTCAGGAGCGATCAGAAGAAGTTCGCACCGCTGCCGCCGGGCAGGGGAGCCCGCGGCGGGGCCGGACCGGGACGCGGGGCGATGTGACGGCCGTTGAAAAAGAAGCCCCGCCGGGGGGCTTCCCGGGCGGGGCCTGCGGGATCGTGCTGCGGAAGGCTGCTCAGCCCCGCGCGCGCTGGGCCGTGCGGTCCGGTTCTACCGCCACTCCCACATCTGGTCCTTGGTGTTGCCGTTTTCGTCGCAGTCGTGCTCGAAGATCATGCAGACCGAGTTGAGCCGCGACAGCTTGGCCGAGGCCGTCTGGATGTAGATCGAGCCCCGGAAGCTGACCGCCCCTCCCTTGCCGACGAACCGGCCGACTCCCGAGCCCTTCCAGGAAGCCGACTCGCCGTCCGGCGTCATGAACACGCCGTGTCCCTCGCCGTAGAGGGTGCCGCCGGCCCTCAGTTCCGACCAGTAGGTGCCCATCTCCTTGACGTCGGCGCCGAGCAGCTTCCCCATGGCCTGGAACGACGTTTCCACCCTGGTCTGCCCTTCGTGCGGTGGCAGAACGCGCTGTCCCGTGATCTTCCCGGACACTTCACCGATCTTCTCGCCCAACATGATGTCTGCCCTCTTTCCTCGTAACGCTGTTGGGTTGACGATGCGGGCCGATCGCGGCCCGCGCGGCCCATGAGGATAGGGCCGGTTTCGAACCACCGCAAGGAGGAGGGGAGCCCGGAGGAGGGGGAGCCCGGCCGGCGCCCTGCCGGAAGCCCCGGCACGGGAGGCCGCCGGAAGTCCTGGGCGGGGGGCCTGTCCCGGCGCTCCACACGTCCGTCCGCGCGAAGCCCGGAAAAAAGAAGCCCCGCCGGGGATCGCTCCCGGGCGGGGCCGTGAATCACAAGCGGGGCGGCAAGCCGCCCCGCGGGCCAGTCGGACTGGCTATCAGTACATGTCGCCGCCCATGCCGTGGCCGCCCATCGACGGCGCCTTCTTGCCCTCTTCCTCGGGGATCTCGTTGATGATGGCTTCCGTGGTGAGCATCAGCGCGGCGATCGAAGCGGCGTTCTGCAGGGCGCAGCGCACGACCTTGGTCGGGTCGATGATGCCGGCCTCGAACATGTTGACGTACCGCTCCTTCTGCGCGTCGAAGCCCTTGGCCTCGTCGGCGTCGGCGAACTCCTTCACGGCGTTGACGACGACCGAGCCCTCGTAGCCGGCGTTGTTCGCGATCTGCCGGATCGGCTCCTCGAGGGCGCGCTTCACGATGTTGATGCCGATCTGCACGTCCTCGACCTTCTCCTTCAGCTTCTCGAGGGCGCCCATGCCGCGCAGCAGGGCCACGCCGCCGCCGGGGACGATCCCCTCCTCGACGGCCGCCTTGGTGGCGTGCATCGCGTCCTCGACGCGGGCCTTCTTCTCCTTCATCTCGGACTCGGTCGCGGCGCCGACCTTGATCACCGCCACGCCGCCCACGAGCTTCGCGAGGCGCTCCTGGAGCTTCTCGCGGTCGTAGTCGGAGGTCGTGTCCTCGACCTGCTTGCGGATCTGGTTGACGCGCGCCTCGATGTCGGAGGTCTTGCCCCGGCCCTCGACGATCGTGGTGTTCTCCTTGTCGATGACGATCTTCTTCGCGCGGCCGAGGTCCTCGAGCCGGACGTTCTCCAGCTTGATGCCGAGGTCCTCGGTGATGCACTTGCCGCCCGTGAGGACCGCGATGTCCTCGAGCATCGCCTTGCGGCGGTCGCCGAAGCCGGGGGCCTTCACGGCCGCCGTGTGGAGGGTGCCGCGCAGCTTGTTCACGACGAGCGTCGCGAGCGCCTCGCCCTCGACGTCCTCCGCGACGATGAGCAGCGGCTTGCCGAGCTTCGCGATCTGCTCGAGCACCGGGAGAAGATCCTTCATGTTCGAGATCTTCTTCTCGTGGATCAGCAGGTAGGCGTCCTCGATCACGACCTCCATGCGCTCGGGGTCCGTGATGAAGTACGGCGAGAGGTAGCCGCGGTCGAACTGCATCCCCTCGACCACGTCCAGGACGGTCTCCATCGACTTGTTTTCTTCGACGGTGATGACGCCGTCCTTGCCGACCTTCTCCATCGCCTTCGCGATGATCTCGCCGATCGTCTCGTCGTTGTTGGCGGAGATGGTGCCGACCTGGGCGATCGCCTTGCCGGCGACCGGCCGGGAGACCTTCTTGAGCTTCTCGATGACCGCCTCGACGGCGCGCTCGATGCCGCGCTTCACGTCCATCGGGTTCGAGCCGGCGGTGACCGCCTTCACGCCCTCGCGGAAGATCGCCTGGGCGAGGACCGTGGCCGTCGTCGTGCCGTCGCCGGCGACGTCGGAGGTCTTCGAGGCCACCTCGCGCACGAGCTGGGCGCCGACGTTCTCGCGCGGGTCCTTCAGCTCGACTTCCTTCGCGACGCTCACCCCGTCCTTGGTGGAGAGGGGAGAGCCGAACTTCTTCTCGAGGACGACGTTGCGACCCTTGGGGCCGAGGGTGACCTTCACCGCATCGGCGAGCTTGTTCACGCCCCGGAGGATCGACTGCCGGCAATCCTCGGAATAGGTGATTTCCTTCGCAGCCATCTATGTACGCTCCTTCTTGAAATTTCCGTTTAGGAAATGATCCCGAGAATCTCGTCTTCGCGCAGGATGACGTGCTCGATGTCGTCGATCTTGATCTCGTTGCCGGAGTACTTGCCGAAGAGCACCTTGTCCCCGGTCTTCACTTCCATGGGGATCCTCTTGCCGGTCTCGTCGAGCTTGCCGGAGCCGACCGCGATCACGGTCCCTTCCTGCGGCTTCTCCTTCGCGGAGTCGGGAATGATGATCCCGCCCTTCACGGTTTCCTTCTCTTCGACCCGCTTGACCAGCACGCGGTCATGAAGCGGCTTCACCTTCATCGCTACCTCCTCGATACGAGTTAAGTTGTTGTGATGTCTCTACTTGCCTCGACGGCTTCGGTGCTGTTAGCACTCTCCGCCGTCGAGTGCTAACACTATAAGATTGGGAGGGAGGCCTGTCAAGTAAGGCGGCGATTTTCGATGCGCAAAGGCGGGCATTTCCCTGGCGCCCATGGAGCCGACAGGACGCCTGCGGCGTCCCGCGGCTCATTGTGCGCGCACCTGGCTGGGCGCAATTCCCAGCCCCGGGGCTCCGGCCGGAACGAGAGGAGGCCAGCGAGGTGGTGTCCTGTTTCGTCGCGGGGTGTCGGAAATCGGTCATCCAGTCCAATCCGCCCCGCGGGGAGGGACTCGGGGCTGTGGAAATCCGTTCTCCCTATTGGGAAATTGCGCGGAGCCGGGTTGCCGGCCCCGGAGCGGCGCGGCATGTTTCGTGCTGGGAGAGGTTCCGAGATGGCGACTGGACTACCCGAAGGGTTCGGCCCACTCGAGCCGTCGATCCTGGTGCGGCGGCTCCGGCTCCTTGCCGAGAAGCGAAAAGGGGCCGGGATCGTGGACGAGCTGGAGCTGCAGCACCTCGTGAGCGTCATCCTGCACGGGGCGCTCGTCCTGCGGGACCTCTACACCTCCGACCGGATCGGCCCCCTCCTGAGCGGGGACGCGCGCGCGGCGGCGCGGGGGCTGGTCGGACCGGCCCTGGAAGCCGACGCCCCCGAGCTCGAGCTCGTGGCGCGGGTCGGCCGGCTTCCCGAGGATGTCCGGCTGCTGGGCGACAAGTGCCTGTTCGACATCGGCATCTCCCGGATCCGGGAGTACCACGGCTTCGACCTGCAGGACCTCGGCGTGCGCGCCTACCGCATGGCCTCGGAGATCCTCGCCCTGCTCGGCGAGGACGACCGGCTGCGCGGGTTCTTCGACAGGAATCGTCTCGGGCCGCTCCCGATCGGCGAGGAGATCACCTTCCTCAAGCAGTGCGCCGAGCGGTTCGGCGTTCACGCCGACCTGCTGCGCCACCTCGATCTGGGCGAGCCCCTGCAGTCGGACACCACCCCGGGGATCCTCGTTCCCCGGCCGCGCCTGGACGGCGTCGCCGGCTCCGCCACGCTCGCTCCCATGCCGCCGGCCACTGCGGCCGACACGAGGCCCGGAGGCGGCGCTCCCGCGGGCCCGGACCTATCGGGGGATCACGCGGGTCCGGACGGCGCCGCCGACGAGCATGCGGGCCGGCTCACGGCGTCCGTGGAGAGCTCGGCGGCGGCGGGCATCCGCCCCGGATCGGACCTGCGGCCTGCGATCGCCGAAGCAGCGACCCCCTCGGAGTTCGAGGAGCTCGGCCTGTCCCGCGAGGACCTCCTCTCGAGCTACGAGCGGATCGTGCTGTTCGCCTCGCTCGACGTCGAGCGGCTGGGCGAGCGCCTCAACCGGGTCGTCGTGGACCAGCCGGAGGCGGTCGAGGCGCTTCTCGACGAGTTCGCGCTCTTCGCCGCGGGAACGCAGAACCTCACGAAGCCGCCCTCCTACTTCTTCGTCGGCCCCACGGGGGTCGGCAAGAACCACCTCGTCGAGAGCCTCGTGCGCCTCCTCGAAGAGGAGGCCGGCGTCGAGATCCCCCTGCTGACGATCGACGGGCCCAACTACACCGATGCCTCGGACATCAACGAGCTGAGGGGCTCGACGCGCGGCTTCATCCGGAGCGACGAAGAGGGGCTCCTCGCGGAGTTCCACGAGCGCTCGAGCCGCGCGCCCGTCTCCGTCATCCTGGTGGACGAGGTGGAGAAGGCGCACCCGCACCTGCGGAAGTTCTTCCTCTCCCTGATGGACCGCGGGACCGTGACCGACAACCGGGGGCGAGCCCTGTCGTTCGCCAACTCGATGCTCTTCTTCACCTCGAACCTCGGCTACTCCGAGGCGGTCGCCCGCGGCGCCCCGATCGGGTACCAGGGGGAGTGCTCGCGGACCGAGTTCGAGCGAAGCGACGTGACCCGCGCCCTGAAGCAGGCGCTGTCGGCCGAGTTCGTGAACCGGCTGAGGATCGTGCGGTTCCTGCACCTTTCGCGGGCCTCCATCGACAGGATCCTCGACCTCGAGCTGGAGCGCCTGCGCCGCCGGTTCCGGGAGGTGCACGGCATCGAGGTCGTGCTGGCGCCGGCGGCCCGCGAAGAGGTGATCGCGCGCGGGTACAGCTACGACTACGGCGCGCGCCACCTGTCCGCGGTCCTGAACCGGGTGGCGAACGTGGAGGTCTCCCGCAGGCTGAAGCGCGACGACCGGGGCGGGAGCCGGACCGGAGGCGAGACGCTCGAGTACCTCCGCCAGGTCCGGCGGAAGGAGCGCGCCTTCGATCCCCGCGAGGTCCGCGCCCGGGTGCTGGGCGAGGCGCGCGTGCGCGTCCCGTACCGGACCCTGACCATCGACTTCGAGAGCGGGGAGTTCGTGTACCGGACGTGAGCCGACCTGACCGCTCGCTGCTCGCCACCCTGCAGGCGCTCCTCGAGCGGACCTACAGGATGGAGACCGGGATCGAGGAGATCGGCCGCTACGTCATCGGCGACGAGGGGTACCGGCGCTTCTACGGCCCGCTCTCCGCGGACCGGCCGGCGGCCCCCCCCGGCGGAAGCACCTGGGCGGCGCGCGGTGCGGCCCGAGCGGGCGCCGGGGCCTCCGCGCGGGTGCTGGTCCGCGACGGGCCGGGCGCGGTCGGCGTGCACATCTACTACCCGGACGAGCTGATCCGGCGGCTCGAGGAGAATCCGCCCACCCGGGGGCTCGGGGAGCGGAACGTCGATCCGTTCGCGACCTTCGTCGAGGAGCTCGACCATTTCCTCCTGATCGCGGAGCGCGCGAGGCTCGGCAGGCCCGTGAGCCTCCTCGAGCTCGAGCTGCACGCGAACGTCACGAAGTACCTCGTCTGCGCCCTGTTCCTCGCGGCGGCGGGGGCGGGCAGGGCCCGCGCCCCGCTCGGCGCGCGCGAGCGGCAATGGCTCCTCTGGCACCTCTTCGAGAAGGCCGGGTTCGCCGAGGAGGATCCCCGGGCGCAGCAGCGCTACCGCGATGCGTCCCGCTTCGCGCGCCGCTTCCTGGGGCGGCTCGAGTCCGAGCGCGGGGCGCTGCCCCGGCTGGCGCTCCTGCGCGCCTTCCACGACGCGACCCACCAGGGGAAGCTCGCCTCCCTCGCCTGAGACGCGCCCGCCGGCGGACGGACGGCCGCCCGGCCCGTGTCCGCCCCGCGGACGCTGAGACCGGGAAATCCGCGCCGCGAAGCGATCGGCCGGCCTGGCAGCGATCCTGCTCAGAGGGAGCCATGCGTAGGGGAGAGAGCCGGGGAGAAGAAGACCATGCGCGTATCGAACATGCTCGGAGCAGCGGGACTGACGGCCTGCCTGGCGCTGGCGCCGGCGCTCGGCGCTGCAGAGGGTGCAGCGCAGGGCGCGTCGCCGTGCGCCGCGCGCGCAAGCGAGCGGCACGACCTCGCTCGCCGGCGCGACGGACGGGGGCCTGGTCCTCACGGTGTCCACGGGGACGCCGGGAGGGGAGTGCGAGACGCGGGGCCGCCGCCTCGCCTGCCGCGACGGAGCGAGCATCGCTCTCGCCGACATCGAGGGTGGCTGCCTGAGGGCGGAGAATGGCGGGCGGTGCACCCTCCGCCAGGCCGGTCCCGCTCGCCGACGCCGACCCCGAACCGCCCGCGTCGCTGTCCGGCGAGTCCGGATGCCGCGCGCCGCGCACGCCGGTCACGGCCGAGAGCAGCTCCATCGACGTCGAGTGCGAGACGGGGAGCAAGCGAGGAAGCATCTACACCCTCGACGACGGGGACGGCGCCGGCTCCTGCGGACCGAACCGCGACGTGGACGGACGGGTCAACGGCGGAACCTGCACGAAGAACGGCTCGGAGTGCGGGTCGGTCGATTGCGATCACGGCTGCGGCTCGTCCAGCCAGAACTGCGGCTGCCGTGTGCGGTCCTCCACGAAGAAGGTCCAGGCCACCGAGTGATTCCGCCCCGGCGCGATCCGGGCCCCCGCAGGGGGCCCCGGTCGCGCCGGCATGCCGCCGCGGCAGGGGAACGGGGGCCGCGGCGGCGCGGATCGCCCGGCGGAGACGCTGAACCGCCGGGCGCCGCGGGGAAGCCTCCCCGCGGCGCACTCCGTGCTCAGGCGGGAACGATCGCGGCCGGGTCGGGAACGTGCGCGGGGTGCCGCCTCCGGTCCCCGAGCACAAGCCGCACTGGTGCGTGCCGCCGTCGTCGACGAGCGGAATGGCGTGTGGATCGACGGTTGCTCCGTCCAGGTCCGCCTCGGTCACGCCCCGGCAACGGCGTTCCGGGTTCGAGACGGAGATCTCGTAGCGCGTCCGGCCGAAACGCCAGACGATGCCGTATTCGGGCCAGGACGAGGGGATGCAGGGGTCGAGCTCGAACGTCGAGCCGCGGCGTCTGAGCCCGAGGATGCTCTCGAGCCCCGCGCGGTACATCCAGCCCGCCGAGCCGGTGTACCAGGTCCACCCACCGCGCCCGGCGTGGGCGGCGTGGGCGTAGACGTCCCCGGCAATGACGTACGGCTCGGCCTTGTAGCGGTCGACATCCGCCGCGGTCCGCGTGTGGTTGATGGGGTTGAGCATGTGGAAGAGCTCGGCCGCTTCGTCCCCGCTGCCCAGCCGGGCCATGGCCATGACGACCCAGAGAGCGCCATGGGTGTACTGGCCGCCGTTCTCGCGCACGCCCGGCGGATACCCCTTGATGTAGCCCGGGTCCTGGGCCGATACGTCGAATGGCGGCGCGAGGAGCAGCAGGACCTGCGGGCGGCGCCGGATCAGGTGGGTCCGGACAGCGTCCATGGCGCGGTCCGCCAGGCGCGCGGGAACCGCCCCCGACAGCACCGCCCAGGATTGCGCGATCGCGTCGATCCGGCACTCATCGTTCTGGGAGGAGCCCAGGGGAGAGCCATCGTCGTAGTAGCCGCGGCGGTACCACTCCCCGTCCCACGTCTGCTCCAGGATCCCCTCCAGGCGGGAGACCTCCTTGCGATAGCGCTCGGCCCGGGCCCGGTCCCCCCTGCTCTGGCAGAGCGAGGCGAACTCGCCCAGGACCCCATGGAGGAAGAAGCCCAGCCACACGCTCTCCCCTCGTCCTTCCCGCCCCACGCGGTTCATGCCGTCGTTCCAGTCCCCGCTCCCGATGAGCGGAAGCCCGTGGGCTCCCACCGTGAGCCCCCTGTCGATCGCCCGGACGCAATGCTCGAAGAGCGGACCCCGTTCGCCGGAGACCTGCGGCTGACCGTAAGCGTCCTGCGCCTCCGGGGCGAGGAGCGGGGCCTGCAGGAAGGGCACCGGCGCGTCGAGCACGGCCGTATCTCCCGTCGTCCGAACGTAGTGCGCCACCGCGTAGGGCAGCCACAGCAGGTCGTCCGAGCAGCGCGTGCGGGTCCCGCGGCCGCCCGGCTCGTGCCACCAGTGCTGCACGTCGCCCTCGAGGAACTGCCGGCCCGCGGCCCGCAGCAGGTGCTCCCGGAAAAGCTCCGGCCCCGCCAGCGAGAGGGCCATGACGTCCTGGAGCTGATCGCGAAACCCGAAGGCGCCGCCCGGCTGGTAGTAGGCGGACCGGGCCCAGAGCCGGCAGCTCACGTCCTGGTAAAGGAGCCAGCGGTTCATCAGCAGGTCGAAGGAGTCGTCCGGCGTGCGGATCTGGATCGTGTCGAGAATGCTGTCCCAGCCCAGGCGCACGGCCTCGAGAGCGGCCTCCGCTGCCTCCACGCGCCCGTGGCGGCCCAGCAGCTCGCGGACCTGGTCGCCGTCCCTCGCCTGGCCCAGGAGGAAGCCGAGGCGGCGGGTCTCTCCCGGGTCCAGGGTGACGGACACCTGCAGCGCGGCGCATGGATCGAGCCCGGCGCCGAAGCGGCCCGACAGCTCTTCGCGGCCGAGCGCCGCCGGGCTCGCCAGGGAGCGGTTGCGTCCGAGAAACGACGCGCGGTCCCCCGTCGCCGATCGGAGCGGCTCGCTCGCATGGGCGAAGGCCACGCGCCCCGCGTACTCCTGGTTGTACGGGGTCCTGGCGAGGACCGCGCCGGTCGCGGCGTCGAGCTCGGTCACCACGTGCGCGCCCTGGCCCGCCCGCGGCGGCCCCAGGACCCACTCGTTGTAGGCGAACACGCTCAGGCGCCGCGGCCGTCCGCTCTCGTTCGTGAGCGCGAGGAGCGAGAATTTCACCGGGTCCTTCGCGTCCACGAACAGCTCGAGTTCCTGTCGAACACCCGCCGCCACGCCGGCGAAGCGGGTCAGCCCCGCGCAGTGCCGGATCACGACGCGGCCGCTGCCCGGCGTGCGGGGCATCGGGCCCGGCGTGGGGCACCAGGTTTCGCCTGTTTCCTCGTCGCGGATGAAGATCGCTTCGGACGTGGGATCGGTCACGGGGTCGTTGGCGAACGGCGTGAGGCGGTTCTCGCGGCTGTTCTCCGACCAGGTGTAGGCCGAGCCCGAGGCCGTCACCACCGTCCCGAACCCCGGGTTGGCGATGACGTTCGCCCAGGGGAGAGGGGTCTCCCGGTCCCCGTCCAGGGCGATCACGTACTCGCGCCCGCCGTCCGCGAAGCCGCCCACGCCGTTGGGAAGGGCGAGCGGAGGAACGGCGACCGGGGCGGACGGCGTGGCGGCGGGGCCCGGTTTCGCGAAGGCTGGCGATCCCTCCTGCTCCGGCCAATCGGGATCGGGGCGATCGAGCTGGTTCGCCAGCTCGCCGCGCTCGCCGCGCAGGACGGCGCGCGCCGCGGCTTCGAGGAGAATGCGCTCGGACTGCGTCATGCGGTCGCTGCGCAGCAGGAACGCCCCCCCGGGCCGGTGCTTCCACGTTCTCCAGTGCCCGTCGTCGAGGAGCGCCGCGAGCTGCTCGTGCATCTCGTCGAGGTAGCTCACGGCAAGCTCGTTGAGGATGACGACGTCCGCGCTCAGGCCCTTGAGCCGCCAGTACTCCTGCGCCTGGAGGACCTGGCGGACCAGCGGCAGGTCGTCCTCCTCGACCACCCGCACCAGGACGATGGGGAGGTCCCCCGAGATGCCATGCGGCCAGAGCCCTTCCTGGCCCAGGGTGTTGCGGGCCAACAGCTCCCGGCTCGCGCGGAGCGAGCCGTCGGCATACAGGACCCGCGAGGCCAGGCGCTCGAAGAGAAGCGCTTCCTCGGTCGAGACGCCCAGGTGGCGGAGGCCGCTCTGCGCGTGCGCGAAGGCGAGGGCGAAAGTGCGCGCCGTCGCGCTCGGGTCGTGGTAGCGCTGGACGAGGGCCAGGGCCGTCTCCCGGGAGGACGCGGTGCCCGTGGCGAAGGCGATCCTGGCGACGCCGCCCGGGGCGAGGCGAACGCGCTGCCTGAGGCTGACGATCGGATCGAGCACGACCCCGGTCGTGCCCGAGAGGGATCGTCCATCGAGGGCGCGGGGATTGTCGGGACCCCGCCCGCGGCCGAGGAAGCGCGCGCGGTCGGTCTCCCACTCAACCGGTCCCTGAGTCCGTCCCTCGAGGCTCAGGACGTGGACGGCCCAGGCCGCCGGCTCGTCCGGGGCGCGCGGCCGCCGGTGGCAGAGCAGGGCGGCGCTTTCGGGAAGGTGCTCCGTTTCGACGAACAGCTTGCCGAAGGCGGGATGGGCCAGGTCGTCGGCCGGCGGGGTGAGGACGATCTCGGCGTAGCTCGTGACCTCGAGCTCGCGGGGACGATCGCCGTGGTTGGTCACGGTGAGTCGGCGCACTTCGACATCGTCCTCGGTCGAAACCGCGATGTCGAGCTGGGTCGTGATCTCCCCGTCGCGGCGCCGGAAGGTCGCCTTCTCCGCGAGGAAGGAGACCACGTAGTCGTCCGGTTCCTTCGCGACCGGGTGGTAGGTGGCCGACCACACCGAGCCGCTCCGCACGTCGCGCAGGTAGAGGAACTGGCTTCCAGGGTCGCAGGTCGGGTCCTCCCGGTACCGCGTGATCGCGCGGCCCCGGCAGAAGCTGGCGCCCCCGCCCGCGTTCGTCACGACGGTGGTGTAGTTGCCGTTGGACAGGAACTGCGCGTGGGGGAACAGCGTATGCGGCGACCGGAAGCGGCGGACGGCCTGGGCAGGACCGGCCCGGCCACGCGCGTGCCTTCGGCCGGGCGCGGCTGGGTGATGGGCGACTGGCGCGGCACCCGTTCCTGGAGCAGAAGCTCCGTCGCCTGCACGCGCGGGTCGGCGTGGAAGCGCTTGACCATCCGATCGTCGAGCAGGACGTTCGCGAGGGCCACGAGGGTCATCCCCTGGTGATGGGCCAGGAACGCCCGCACGATCGTTCCCCGGGAGGGCTTCTCTCCTGTCCCGGGGACGAGGGCCTCGTCATTCCTGACATGCGTGTAATCGATGGCCTCGTAATATCCGTACGCGCCTTCGAGCCCTTCGCCGGCCAGGCGCTCGAGGTTCCTGGCGGCCCGCGTCGGCTCGAGCATGGCGGCGAGCGCCGTGGCATAGGGTGCGACGACGAGTTCGTCGCCCAGGCCTCGCTTCAGGCCCAGTCCCGGCACTCCGAAGGCCTTGTACAGGTAATTGTCGTGCCGGTCCACGAGGTTGTAGCCCGATTCGGAGATGCCCCAGGGTACGGAGCGATCCCTTGCGTACTCGATCTGCCGCCGCACGACCATCCGGCACGTCTGGCCGAGAAGCGTGTCCGGGTAGAGCTTCATGAGGAGGACCGGCATCAGGTACTCGAAGAGGGTGGCGCTCCAGGACAGCAGGGTGGGAGTCCCGTGCACGCTGGTGATGAGGCGACCCAGGTGGAACCAATGCGTTTCGGGGAGGTCCCCCTTGGCGATGCCGATGAAGCTTGCCAGCCGCGCTTCCGAGGCCAGGAGGTCGTAGAAGGAAGGATCCATGCGGCCGGGACCCTCGGCGTCGGGGAGACGGTAGCCGATCGAGAGGATCCTGCGCTGCGGGTCGTAGAGGAACCGGAAATTCATCCCGTCCGCGAACGCGGCCGCGCGCGAGGCCAGCTCCGGGAGGGACCAGCTCGACGCAGCCCCTCCGCGAGGGTCATCAGGGCGCCGGCGAGGTTGCCGCTGTCGACGGTGGAGACGTACGACGGCGGGAGCGGCGCCAGGCTCTCGGTGTCGTACCAGTTGAACAGGTGGCCCTCGAACCGTTCGAGGCCCTCCATCGTGGTGAGCGCTGCGTCGACCTTGGAGGCCAGCTCGTCCGTCCGGATGAAGCCGAGATCGTGGGCGGCCAGGGTTGCGAGCAGCCCCATGCCGATGTTCGTCGGTGAAGTCCGGTGAGCGATCCGGGGTTCCGGCGTCTCCTGGAAATTGTCCGGGGGCAGGCCGTGATCCTCGGGGCCCATGAACGCCTCGAAGTACCGCCATGTCCTGCGCGCGACGAGGAGCAGGAAGCGGCGGTCGTCCGGTGCGAGCTCGAGCCTTTGCTCCTCCGCGGGCCGGCTCAGCGCCCAGGCGATGAGCGGCGCGGCAGCCCACAGCGCCAGTACGGGGATGGCCGCGGGGAGCGCCGCCGGACGGGCCGCCCATACAAGAAGCAGCGCGGCCAGGGCGATCATGGGGCTTGCGCTCATCTCCACGAAGTACAGGCGTGCGCCGGCCCGCCCGGCGAGGCCCGCTCCGCGCGCCGCGCTCGCTGCGGCCGTTTCCCACTCCAGCATGCGGCGCCGGGTCCCCGCGAGCCGCGAGAGCGTCAGGACGATCGCGTGGGTTCTCTCGTAGGCCTCGCTGGCCATGAGCGTGAGCTGAAGAGAGACCTGGGCAAGGACGGTCCACCCTTCCTCCCACGCCGTGCGCAGGAACACGCGGAATGGCTGCTGTGGCCTCGGTCCGGCGGCGGCGCCCAGGAGCAGCGGGTAGAGAGGAAAGGCTATGGCGGCCAGGATGGCGGCTGTCCAGACCAACGGGCTCCCCGGCAGGAGCGCCCAGGCGGACAGGAGCAGCGCGACGGTTGCGGGGGCGACGAGGCTGCGCCTGAGGTTGTCGAAGATCTTCCAGCGCGAGATGAGCGGCAGGCGGTTGCGCCTCAGCCCCGAGCGGGTGGGAACCAGCGGGAACAGCCACCGGAGGATCTGCCAGTCGCCCCGCACCCAGCGGTGCTGGCGACGAGCGTGGACGAGGACGCTCGAGGGATAGTCATCCACGACCTCGATGTCCGTGACGAGCGCCGTGCGGGCATGGACCCCCTCGAAGAGGTCGTGCGACAGCAGGGAATTCTCCGGAACGCGCCCCTCGAGGGCCGCGGTGAACGCGTCCACGTCGTAGAGCCCCTTGCCCGTGAAGATCCCTTCGCCGAACAGGTCCTGGTACGTGTCCGACACCGCGGTGGTGTAGGGGTCCACCCCGGTGTGGCCGGCGTAGAGCCGGGCGAAGAGCGAGCCGGCGGCGCTGGACTTGGTCACGCTGACCCGGGGCTGCACGATCCCGTACCCCTCGGTGACGCGGCCGAGCCGGGCGTCGAAGTGGGGGCGGTTCAGGGGGTGGGCGATGACGCCGATCAGCTTCTTCGCGGCGTTTCGCGGCAGGCGCGTGTCGGAGTCGAGGGTGAGGCAGTAGCGCACGCTGGGGAGGATCCCCACGTCGCCGACCTGCACGGAGTAGCTCGTGTCGGTGGCCCCGCGCAGGAGCCGGTTCCATTCCTCGAGTTTCCCGCGCTTTCGCTCCCAGCCCATCCACACGCTTTCCTGCGGGTTCCACTGCCGCTGCCGGTGGAACAGGTAGAACAGGGTCGTGCGCCCCTCCGCGTAGCGGGCGTTCAGGGCGTCGATGCCGGCGCGGGCGGCGGCGAGGATCGCCTCGTCCCCGGGCAGCTCGCGCGAGGGCGCGTCGCCGAAATCGCTGAGCAGGGCGAAGTGGATGCGCGGGTCGAGGTTCCCGAGGGCCAGCACCTCGATGTGCTCGATCAGCGCGTTCACCGCCGGCACGCTCGTGAACAGGGTGGGGACGACCACCATGGTCCGGCAGTCCGCCGGGATCTCCTCGGGGAATTCGAGGCGGGGGAGGTGGCGCGGCGGCACGAAGCGGGCGGCCAGGCGCTGGACGAAGGCGATCGCCACCTCGCTGGCCGGCATCAGCAGGAGCAGCGCCGCGCCCACGAGCGCCCAGGGGGATCCGCCCTGCAGGCGAGTGTAGGTGAGCGCTCCCCCGAGCGCCAGGGCCGTCACGAGGCCGATCGATCCGAGGTAGGCGGCGGTCGCGTGCGCGAAGGCGAAGCGGTAGAGCCGCGCTCCCGGACGGGGACGGTGGGCGACATCGGTTTCGAGGTCCGGACGGCCCCGGTCGATGAGGTGGTAGCCGACGTGGGCGGTGCGATCCGCCGCCTGCCCGCTCTCGGCGGCCTGCCGCGCGCTTTCGACCGCCCGGAGAGCCACGCGCAGCTGCGCCTCCCCGGTGGGCTCGGACAGCTCCTCCACGGCCTGCCGATACCGGTCGCGGCTCGGGAAGTCCATGGACCTGTAGGTGCCGCTGGGGTCGAGCTGCAGGACTCGCTCGACCAGGCTGACCTCCTCGAAGTACAGGCTCCAATCGAGGCCGGCGCACAGGCGCAGGCTCGTGATGGCGTTCGCGACCGAGACCTGGGCCGCGGCCTGGCGCTGGTGCTCGCTCCGGATCGCGTCCTCGTATTCCTCGTCCCGGGCGAGGAGGTGGGCGTCCACCGCGGCGCGGACGGCGGAGAGCCGGGGGCCGTACTCGCGAAGGTGCGCCAGGAGCTGGACGACGTAACCTGTGTGGAGGCGGTCCGGCAGTGGCGGCGGCCGGCCGTGCCCCGCGGCATCGATCCGGGCGACATAGGCGTCGGCGGCCCGGCGCGCCGCGCGCGCCGCGAGCGTACCCTGCGCCGAGCCTCCGCAGGTTCTCGATGAGGGCCAGCTTCAGCATGCTCGGCCAGGCCCACAGCTCGCCGATCGTCAACGGGGTCACGGCCTGGTAGTTGTTCATGAAGCGGACGAGCTGCTGCCGGTCCAGGCGGCTGTCGCTGTGACGGATCAGCTCGACGGCCATCGCGTAGACGCGGGCGTCGCCCGCGAGCTCCCGCAGGGCGAGCTTGGGCAGCTCGCGGTAGTAGCCCTGGGGGAGGTTGCGGCGCACGTCGAGGATCTCGGACGCCACGAGATGGTAGTTGTCGAGGAACCACTCCGCCGCGGGGCTGACGAACTCCCCGCGGTGCACGTCCTCCGCCATGGCGAGATAGGCGTCGCGCAGGACGCGGGCGTTGTCGTCGAGGCGCGGCAGGACGTTGCGCGACGCGCGCCGGGGCTTCGGGTCGAGCGTGAACCGGGCCGCGAGGGCCCTCGCCCTCTCTTCCAGCCGCTCGATGCTCAGCAGCTCGTCGCGCAGGGGCTTCTCGGGCGATGGCGGCGCGCGGTCCCCGAAAAGACGGGAAAGCCCTTTCAAGGTCAAGGGCACGGCCGCTGCCTACACTCTTCCATCGTTCATTCCACCCCTGCTCTGTCTCGAAATCATGCGTGCGCGACACCTGCCCCGCGGCCTCGTGTCGCCCACGTCGGGTTGATTCAGTGTGCGCCCGAGTCACACGAAAGACAACCGGGCCGGCGCCGGAGCGCCCGATCCGGTCCCCGGCTTCGGGGGGCGCCCCGCCGTGCGCGTGCGATCGCGCGGAGAGGGGAGGCGAGGCCTTGTGCGGTGTGCCGGGCCCGGTCGCCCGGAGGGATCGCTAGCGGGCGACGGTGGCGTCGGCGCCGATCGTCTTCGAGAGCCGCGCGAGCTCTTTCGCCTTCGGCAGCATCTCGATCGCCTTGAGCACCTGGGGATCGGTCTCGGCGATGACGCGGTCGCGCACGGCGAGGCCGCCGGCGGTCTCGAGGACCTCGGCCCGGATGAAGGTGCGGATCCGGCCCTCGTCCTGCCGGAACTCGGACTCGGAGATCGGGACCTTCCTGTCCGCGAGGAACTTGCGGAACGCCGCCATGCACTTCTCGTCGGGAGTGAACCGGGCCATCAGGCCGTCGAGCTGGTCCGGCTCGACCAGCTTCTCGCGCGGGAAGTCCGGGAGCTCCTGGACGTACAGGACGGCGAACTTGAAGAACATGTTCGTGCGCGCGAGCTCGAGGAACAGCTTGGTCGGCTCCTCGGGCTTCACCTCGACGTCGGGGGTGATCCCGCCGCCGCCGTACACCACGCGGCCGGTGTCGGTGTGCTTGATCTCGCGCTGCGCCTTCTCGCCGCCGTTGCCGGGGGCGGCGTCATCGTCCTCGAGGTCGTAGAAGTAGGCCTCGAGCGAGGAGTAGTCCCGCTGGATCAGCCGGCCGCTGGGCGTGTAGTACTTGGCGGTCGTCAGCGCGAGCCCGGACTGGTTGCTGAGGCGGAAGACCGACTGCACGAGCCCCTTGCCGAAGGAGGTTTCCCCGACGATCAGGGCCCGGTCGTGGTCCTGCATCGCGCCGGCGACGATCTCCGAGGCGGAAGCGCTGCCGCGGTTGATGAGGACCACCACGGGGAACTCGTTCGAGTCGCCGGCCTTGGTCGCGTAGTACTCCTGGTCGGAGCCCTGGATGCGGCCCCGCGTGTAGACGATCATCCTGCCGTCGGGCAGGTACCGGTCCGCGATCTTGACCGCCTGGTCGAGCAGGCCGCCCGGGTTCGAGCGCAGGTCGAAGACCAGCTTCTCCATCCCCTGGGCCCGGAGCGCCGCGATGGCGCGGTCGAGGTCGTCGGCGCTGGTCTGGGTGAAGTTCGACAGCTTGATGTAGCCGGTCCCGGGCCGGATCATGTAGGCGTTCGACACGGACGGCGTGTCGATCTTGTCCCGGACGATCTTGAAGACGAGCGGCTCGTCCAGGCCCACGCGCTCGATCGTGATGCTGACCTCGGTGCCCTTGGCCCCCTTGAGGTACTTCACGGCATCCTGGACGGTGAGGTCGCGCGTGTCCACGTCCACGCTGCGGGCAGCGTCCTGGATGTGGGTGATGATGTCGCCCGCGCGCACGCCCAGCCGGGCGGCCGGCGTGCCGTCGATCGGCGAGATGACGGTCAGCGGGTCTTCCTTGCTGCGCTTGGAGATCACGATCCCCAGCCCGTAGAAGTTCCCGCGCTGCTCGTCCTGCATGTCCTTGTAGTTCTCGGGGTCCAGGAAGTTGGTGTGCGGGTCGAGCGTGCGGAGCATCCCGCGGATCCCGTCGTAGACGAGGTCCTCGCTGGACACCTCGTCCACGTAGCGGTCCTGGACCGTCCCGATGATCGCGCTGAACGTGCGCATCTTGTCGTCGAGGCTGCCCGAGCCCGCGAGGACCCGCCCGCCGACCAGGCCCCCCACGAGGGAGCCGGCCAGGATCGCGGCGACGAAGAACTGGTTGCGTGTCAGTTTCATCGGATCGAAAGATGAATTATAGGCCGACGGGGCCCCTCCGGCAAGAAAAAGGTCGCTAAGTCACGAGCTTTCAAGGACTTTCGCTATAATCGGAGAGCCCAATATGCTCGGATCTCTTGGCGGCCCCGAAATCATCCTCATCTTCATCGTGGCGCTGATCGTCTTCGGGCCGAAGCGTCTGCCCGAGATCGGCCGCAAGGTGGGGGAGATCCTGCGCGACCTGCGCAGGGCGACGGGCGATTTCCGCAGCAGCATGGAGCGCGAGATCGGGTTCGATCCCCTGAACACCGTGCAGCAGGCCCAGAAAGCGCGCCGCGACATTCTCTCGACGGTTTCCGACCCGATCCGGGACGTGGCCCAGGGGACGCTCGCGGCCGCCCGCGACGTGCGCCGTGAGGCCGGAGAGCTGATCGGCCCCGCCGCGAACCCCGAGCCGGCCGCCGACCCGGCGGGCGCCTACCCGCCCGACGCGGCCCGGGCGCGGGAGGGGCAGAAGAGTTTCGATTTCGGCGCCGGAGGGGGGACCCCGCCTGAAGGCGCCACCGGCCCGTCGGCCGGGCCCACGCCCACCGGACAGGCTGGCCCCCCGGCAGCGACCGCGGCGGACAGGACTGCTCCCCCGGGCCGAGCGGCCCCGCGGCACCGCGGCACCGCGGCCGCCGCGCCCGCGGACCATCCCGCGCAGCCCGAGCCGGGCGCCGACCCCGCCGGCCGCCAAGGATCTCGCCGGATGAGCGCCCAGGAACAGTCCGGCGCGATGTCGTTCATGGAGCACCTCGAGGAGCTCCGGCGCCGGCTCATCGTCTGCGTCATCGCGATCGGCGTCTGCTTCATCGTCTGCTACATGTTCTCCGGGCCGATCCTCAACTTCCTCATCAAGCCGCTCAAGGACAACATCTTCAAGGGCGGGGAGATCGTCTACATCAACCTGACCGAGCCGTTCCTGATCTACATGAAGGCGGCCTTCTTCGGCTCGCTCTTCCTCTCCTCGCCGATCGTCTTCCACCAGATCTGGGCCTTCATCTCGCCCGGGCTGCACAAGCACGAGCGCCGGTGGGCGCTGCCGTTCCTGATCGGCGGGCCGGTGCTGTTCGTCTCGGGCGCCGCCTTCGCCTACATCTTCCTGCTGCCCATGACGGCCCGCTTCCTGGTCCAGATGGGGGAGGGGTTCAAGGCCGCCATCACGCTGCGCAGCGCCTTCTCGTTCGAGTTCTACTTCCTCCTCGGCATGGGGGCGGTGTTCCAGCTCCCGATCGTCATCTTCATCCTCGCCCGGATCGGCCTCGTCACCCCGAAAGGGCTGATCAAGAACTTCCGCTGGGCGATCCTGATCATCTTCATCGCGGCGGGGGTGCTGACGCCCACGCCCGACATGGTGACCCAGGTCGCCTTCGCCGCGCCGATGGTGGTGCTCTACTTCCTGGGCGTCGCGCTCGCGTTCTTCGCCAAGCCGTCGAGATCGAGGCGAAGGAGCAGGCGAAGGAGCAGGCGAAGGAGCCGGCGGGCGTGAAGAAGTACCGGATCGACCGCGATCCCGAGGACGAGCGTCCGGCCGGACCGGCAGGGGCGCCCCCGGGGGCGACCGTCGCGACCGGCACGGGTGGCGCGGAGGACCCGGGAGGTGATCCCGGCCCGGGCGAGGCGCGATGAGCTCCCCCCCCGGGAGGCTTCCACTGACGGTCCTCGTCCCGACCTTCAACGAGGAGGAGCTCCTCGAGGCGTGCCTCGACTCCGTGGCTGACGCGGACGAGCTCCTCGTGGTCGATTCGTTCTCGACTGATCGCACCGTGGCGATCGCGGGCGCCCGGGGGGCGCGCGTGATCCAGAGGGAATACGGCTACTCGGCCTCGCAGAAGAACTGGGCGATACCCCAGGCGAAGCACGAGTGGATCCTCCTGCTCGACGCGGACGAGCGCGCGACGCCCGCCCTGCTCGCGGAGATCCGGGAGCTCCTGGAGGCGGGACCCCGCCACGACGGGTACTGGATCCGCCGGAGGAACCACTTCCTCGGCCGGGAGATGAAGCACGGCGGATGGGAGACCGACGCCGTGATCCGGCTGTTCCGCCGGGACGCGGCCCGCTACCAGGACCGCGAGGTCCACGCGGAGATCGAGCTGCCGGGCCCCCTGCCGGCGCTGCGAAACCGCCTGGACCACTACTCGTTCCGTTCCTGGGAGCAGTACTGGCCGAAGATCGCGAAGTACACGGACTGGGGCGCGAGCCAGGCCCTGAAGGACGGAAAGCGCGCCGGGGCCGGCTCGATCCTCGTCCGGCCGCTCCTGCGGTTCCTCAAGATGTACGTCATCAGGCTCGGATTCCTCGACGGCGTCGAGGGGGCGCAGCTCGCGCTGCTCGGCGCGTTCAGCGTCTACCTGAAATACTCGAAGCTGTGGGAGCTGTCGCGCCGCGCCCCGCGCCGCGGCGGGCGCGCATGAAGCCGCTCACCATCCTCCACGTCAACACCGAGCCCTCCTGGAGGGGCGGGGAGGCGCAGGTCCTGATGCTCGCCCGGGGGCTGCGCGAGCGCGGGCACCGGAGCCTCGTCGCGGCGCAGAGCGGCAGCGCGATGGAAGCGAGGGCCGCGGCGGCCGGGCTCGAGGTCCACCCGTTCCCGATGAGGGGCGAGTTCGACCCTCGTCACGATCCTCGGCCTCGCGCCGGCTGCTGCGCGAGGAGCCGATCGACCTGCTGCACTACCACACGTCCCACGCCGTGACGCTCGGCACGGCGGCCACGCTGATCGCCGGCCGCCGCCCCGCTGTCCTGACCCGCCGGGTTTCCTTCTCCCTGCGCCGCAACCCGCTCGCGAAGTTCAAGTACACCTGGCGCGTCGATCACCTGATCGCGGTCGCGGACAGCGTCCGGTGGGTCATGATCGCGGAGGGGATCTCGCCGGAGCGCGTTTCCGTGGTCCACAGCGGGATCGACCTCTCCCGCTTCCCGGTCCCGCGCGATCGCGGCGCCCTGGCGCGCGAGTTCGGGATCGACCCGGGGGCGCTGCTGGTGGGATGCGTGGGGCACCTCGCGCCCCACAAGGGGCATGCGTTCCTGATCGAGGCGCTCGCGTCCGTGGCAGGGGACATTCCCTCGATGCGCCTCCTGATCGTCGGGGAGGGGCCCGAGCAGGGGCGCCTGGCGGAGCTCGCGGCCGCCGGCCCGCTGGCGGGGCGGGTGACCTTCGCGGGGTTCCGCGAGGATGTCCCGCGCATGATGGCGTCCTTCGACCTGTACGCGATGACCTCGCTGTCGGGCGAGGGATCGCCCGCCGTGCTCAAGGAGGCGATGGCTTCCGGGGTTCCCGTGGTCGCGATCGATCTCGAGGGGATCCGCGAGATCGCCGAGGAGGGCCGGGAAGCGGTCCTGGTGCCTCCCGGCGACCCGGAGCGGTACGGCCGGGCGATCCTCCGGGTGGCCCGGGACGCCGACCTGCGCCGGAGCCTCGCGGCGACCGGGCGGGAGAGGGTCCGCGAGTTCTCCTCCGAGAAGATGGTGGAGCGCACGATCGAGGTCTACCGCCAGGTGCTCTCCAGGCTCCGCCCCCGCGGACAGGGTTCCTGAAGGGATGGAACCGGTCGCCCCGAGCCTCTCGCGCGGCCTTCCCGGGGATTTCGAGGAGCTGTCCCTGGGCGAGCGGCCTGCGACGCGATCGTGCGGCACGACCTCGCGCCGTGGATCGCGGCCTCGGGGCTCGGCGACCCGGAAGCCGTGCTGCGCGACAGCCCGCGGGAGGGCGCGGGGCGGGGGGGCGTGGCGCGGGTCCGCGCGCCCGGCGGCGGGTTCGTCCTGAAGAAGTACCGCCGGGGCGGCGCGCTGGCGCCCCTGCTGCCGGACCTGTTCGCGGGAAGGGGCCGGATGATCGCCGACCTTCTGGCCGGCGCGCGCGCGCGGGCGCGCGGCGTCCCCTGCGCGGCGCCCGGCGCGCTCTTCCTCCGGCGCCGTGCCGGCCTGCTCTGGGAGGGGTACCTCCTGAGCGAGGAGGTCGAGGGGGCCGTCACGCTGGCCCGCGCGCTGGGCGCGCCCTCCGCGCTCCCCGGCGGGGCGGGAGGGGGGCGGCGGCCCGTCCCTGACGACGGGCCGGCCGGCGCGCGCCGGCTCGCCTCGGCCGCGGTCGCGCTGGTCCGGCGCCTGCACGACGCCGGCATCATTCACCGGGACCTGAACCTGGGGAACCTGCTCGTGCGCGGCGGCGAGCTCTTCATCATCGATCTCGACGGCGCGCGCCTCGTCGAGAATCCCGGCACGGGGCTGCGCTTCTCGAACCTCTCGCGACTGGACCGGTCGTACGTGAAGCTGTTCGGCGGGGCGGGGCCGCTGGATCACGGCGAGCGCCGGGCGCTGCTCGGCGAGTACTGCGGGGGAGACGACGGGATGCTCCGCGAGCTGGAGCGGGCCCTGCCGGCGCACAAGCGGGCGCTGCGCCGCCACGGACTTCTGTGGCCCTCACCGCGTGTATGATCCTCCCATGGCCGAATCGATCGCACCGGGGTTCCTGATCGCGACGCCTCAGCTGCTCGACGACAACTTCGACCGCACGGTCGTCTTCATGATCGAGCACACCCCCGAAGGGGCGCTCGGCGTGGTCATCAACCGGCCCTCCAACGTGAAGGTGTCCGACCTCATGACCCGGCTGGGGATCGCCTACCAGGGGGACCCGGATGCGCCGGTCCTGGTCGGCGGCCCGCTGCAGCGCGACAACATCATCGTCCTGCACGCGGAGGGGAACGACCCGGACGATTCCCGGCAGCTCGGCCCCTCCCTGTTCGTCGGGTCGAGCTCCGCCGCCCTGGGGCGGCTGTTCGGGAACCCCGGGACGCGGGCGCTCTGTTTCGCCGGCTACGCGGGCTGGGGGCCAGGGCAGGTGGAGTCCGAGCTCGACCGGGGCTCGTGGATCCCGGCGCCGCCGGACGACGGGCTCATCTTCGCGGAGAACCGGGAAGAGCTGTGGGAGCGGGCGCTGCGCGGGCAGGGGATCGATCCGCGCTTCTTCGTTCCCGGGGGACCGGACACCGGCAGCAACTGAGCCCCGGCCCGCGGGGCGTGCCGGCCCCGGCCGGTGTCCCGGGCTGTGGGGAGCGCGCGCGGAGCGCCGCGCTCAGCCCGGCGGGGCGGCGAGCACGCGCGCGCAGGCCGCTTCGACCGCATCCACCGTGACCTCCTCCAGGCAGAACGGCTTGCCGGCGGGGGAAGGCTCGCATTCGCGGAAGAAGTCCTGGCGGCAGGGGGAGCAGGGGAAGCGCGCCGTGACCGTCTCGAAGCGGCCCGACGCGGTCCGGGGCGCGGTCTTCTCGGGCAGGCCCGGACCGAAGATCCCGACCCCCGGCGCGCCGACGGCGCCGGCGATGTGCATCGGGCCGGAATCGTTCCCCACGAAGAGCGCGGCCCGTTCGAGCAGAGCCCCCATCCGGCGGATGGTGGTCCTGCCGGCCGAGATGATCGTCTCCGGGGCGGCGCGCGCGATCGCCTCGCCCGCGGCGGCATCCCCGGCGTCGCCGACGACGAGCGGGGTGAGCCCGTGAGAGCGGCTCAGGCGGCGCGCGAGCTCGGCGAAGCGGTCGGCGTGCCACGCGCGGGGCGCCTTGCTTCCGCCCGGGTGGATCGCGAGAAACGGAAGGCGCGGGGCGGGACGGAGCGGCCGGGCCGCGGTGCGGCCCTTCACCGCGTCCGCTCGGGCCCGGGGCCGGGCGCACCGGCGAGAACGGACCCTGCCGGGGCTCCATCCTCCGCCCAGGCCCGGTCCTCGTCCGAGAGCGAAAAGAACGGGACGGTCGAGGAGGGGACGCATCCGCACGCGATGGCCACCTCGAGGAAGAAATCCACGTGGTGCCGCCGGGCCGACCCGGGGGTGATGGGGACGCGGTCGGTGAGCAGGAGGCCCCGGTGATCGGTATCGTGGCCGACCCGGATCGGGATCCCCGCGGCCGCCGCGAGGAAGGCGGCGTCGAACGCCTTCTGGAAGAGAACCGCAAGATCGAACCGGTCCTTCCGCAGCTCGCGCACCAGCCTCAGCCGGCCCGGGAGCCCCCCGTGGCGTCCCGGGACCTCGTAGGGGATCAGGCGGTCGAAGAACGGGTTCGCGGCGAGCGCGTCGCAGACCCAGGGGCGCGCGAGGATCGCGATCTCCGCGCCGGGGAACCGCTCGCGCAGCGCCCTGATCGCCGGGGAGATCATCACGACGTCCCCGATCCAGTTGTTCGCGCGGACGAGGATCCGGCGGATGTTCGCCGGCTCGACCATCAGGGCTTCGCCCGGTACGGGGCCTGCTGGAGCCGGCTCTTCGCGGCCTCGGCCTCGGCGGGCACCGGGCTGGATGCCGCCGCTTTCTCGAACAGCGCGCGCGCCTCGTCGGTGCGGCCGAGCTTCTCGGCCAGCTTGGCCATGGCGAAGGCGACGCGGCCCGTGTCCGTCGCGCGACCGTAGGCGGCGAGCGCCTCCTCGTCGCGCCCGAGCCGGGCCAGGGTCTCCCCGCGCGCGCGTGCGACCTCGTCGCGGCTGTAGGCGAACGAGCGTCCTTTCGCGGCGTCGAACGACGCGTCGGCTCTCGCAAGCGCCTCGGCCGCCTGCGTGTCCAGGCCCGCGCGCGTGAGAATCTCGGCCCGCAGCATGAACGCCTCGACCATGACCGGGTCCTTGAGGAGACCGACCTGCGTTTCGGCGAGCGACTCGGGCGCGAGGCCGATCGCCCACAGCCCCTTCGCCGCGCCGATGGTGTCGATCGCGGACAGGTCCGGATCGTTCAGAAGGCGCAGCAGGATGGCGGCCCCCCGGTCGGTGCGCGACTGTCCCTTCCCGTCCTTCCCCAGCTGCATCGTCGGGACCCTTCCGCCCGACTTCGCGTCCACGTTCAGCTGGTCGAGGACGACCAGGGCGGACTTGGGATCGAGGATGTGCAGCGTGGCGGCCCACTTCAGGCGGACGGCGCGGAGTTTCGGCTCGATGGTCGAGGCCCGCGAGTACTGCTTCGCCGCGCCTTCGAAGTCGAGACCGTAACAGTGCGCGTCGCCGAGCGACTCGAGGAGGGTGGCATTGCCGGGGGCCGATTTCGTCCCCGCCTCCAGGACCCCTCTCGATCGATCGAGGTCGTCGTGGTTCAGCAGGAACGAGGCCCACGCCAGGATCGCGTCCGGCTGGGCCGGGTAGGCGCCGTGCACCGCCTCGAGGATGGGGCCGGCGAGGGGATCGTTGCGGATCTGCCGCTCGAAGCCGTAGTCGAGCAGGCCGTTCATGACCTTGAAGTCCCCGGGGAACTGCGCCGCGGTCCGGCGGACCTGCTTCAGAACCGCGTCGTCGTCGGCGGCCGCCGTCCAGACATCGATCAGCCCGAGGTAAACGTCCTTCCGGAGAGGCGAGAGCTTGATCGCCGCCTCGAGCTCCGCCGCCGCCGCGTCCGCGTCCGCCCGCGCGATCGGCGTCGGTGCGCCGTTGCGGTCGGGCCTCGCGGCGATCCTTCCCTTGCGCAGGAGCGCGTTGGAGAGGAGGACGTGCGCGTCGGGATCTCCCGGGTTCGCGGCGATGAGCGCGCGCGACGCTTCGATCGCTTCGGTGACGCGGTTCTGAGCGATCATCTCCTTGATCTGCTCGCTCGTCGCCGGCTCGGGGGCGGGGGGGGCCGCGTAGCCGGGCAGGGGGGCGGCGAGCGCCAGCAGCGCGGCGAAGGCGGCCGCGGCGATCGGGGAGCGGGTGCGAGCGCGGGGCGTTGGGCTTCATGGTTTCCTCGAGGTCATCGTGGACTCAGTGGGCGCGGGCGGCGGGCGCCGCGGAGGGAGTGCCGGAGACGGCGGAATCCTGCCGCCCCCGGGCGGCCGCCGAGGCCAGGCACGTCAGCGCGGCCGCGGCGATCTCCCCGGGCGACAGGGAATCGAAAGCGGAAGGGTCGTGGGGGCGGCGCCCCGGGGAGGCGGAGGCGAGGGCGTCGAGAACGATGTGATCGGGGCCCCACGGGGCGTTGAGCGCCGGGTCTGTCGGGCCGAACAGGGCGAGCACGGGAACGCCGAGGGCGGAGGCGATGTGCATCGGGCCGGTGTCTCCCCCGATGAAGAGCCCGGCGCGGCGGATCACCTCGGCCATGCCCATCAGGGAGGTCGGCGGCAGCACGCGCAGGTCCGGACCCGCCACCTCGCGCATCGCGGCGGCGATCTCCTCTTCGCCCGTGCCGGGACCCGACGACGACCGCCGCGCCCCCGCGCAGCAGGGCGCGCGCCGCCTCGCCGAAACGGCGGGCGGGGTACCGCTTCCAGGCCTGCAGGCGGCTGCTGCCGGGGTACAGGAAGACGAATCCGGAGGCGGGCGCTCCCGCCTCGCGCAGCGCGCGGTCGGCCTCCGCCCGGTCCTCGTCCCGCAGGGGGAGTGTCGCGGCCGCCCCATCCAGGCCCGCCCGCAGCCCGAGGGCCTCGAGCAGGGCGAGGTTGCGGGCGACACGGTGAACCGGGCCCGCCGGCAGGGGGATCCGCCGGTTGTTGAAGAGGTGGTTCCCCTCCTTCACCGATCCCCGCTCGTACCCGGCGCGCACCGGGGCGCCGGCCGCGCGCGCGACCAGGCCGCTCTTGAACGTCCCCTGGAAGTCGAGCGAGACGGTGAAGCGCCTCGCCCGCAGCTCGCGGGCGAACCGCCCGGCCCGGGCGAGCCCGCCGAAGAAGGTGCCCGGCTCCGCCAGCTCGCGGGCGAGAAGATCCCGCTCGAGGAGGATCACTTCGTCCAGCTCGGGATGGTCGCGCAGCACCGGCATGGCTCGATCCTCGACGACCCAGGCCAGGAACGCCCCGGGGAGTGACTTGCGCGCGACGTGCAGGGCCGGCAAGGTGCGAACGACATCGCCGATGGCGCCCAGCCTGATGAAGAGGATCCGGGGCCGTGGCACGCGGGCGATTATACGCGACAGCCGATTGACACGCCCGCGAACCCCTGCTATCACTGCGGTTCCGATGAGCCTCGCCCCGTGGCTGCTCGAGCTGCTCGCCTGCCCGGCCTGCCGGACCTCCGTCACCCTCCTGCCGGACGGTTCGGGCCTGGCATGCTCCTCCTGCGGCCGCGTCTTTCCCGTCAGGGATGACATCCCCGTCATGCTGCTGTCCGAAGCGACCGGACCCGCGCCCGGGTCTTGACGGTCCGGGCCGTCGAACCTAACTTCTGTATCACCTTAACTTGGCGGGACAATGACGATTCTCAGAGATCCGGGCGGCGAGCGTCTGTTCATCGAGGGGCGTCTGGAAGGCGTCAGCGTCCCCGACCTCATCCACGCGATCTGCCTTCCCGGCAAGACGGGGCTCCTGACGCTCTCCCACGGAGAGATCTCCAAGACGGTCTACATCCAGAAGGGGCAGCTGATCTTCGCCTCCTCGAATCAGCCCGATGAGCGCCTCGGCGAGACGCTGCTGAGGTCGGGGGCGATCGGCTACGCGCAGCTCGAGGAGGCGGTGGCGCTGCTCGGCGGCGGCAAGCGGCTGGGCGCCATCCTCGTCGAGCTCGGCCATCTCGATCCGGCCAACCTCGTCCGGGGACTGCTCCACCAGGTCAAGGAGATCATCCTGGGCCTCTTCCCCTGGGGCGCCGGGGCCTACCGCTTCGCCGAGGGCCCGCTGCCGACGGCCGAGGTGATCACGCTCAACATCGCGACCTCGAAGCTGATCTGCGACGGCCTGCGCCGGATCAACTCGTGGCCCCGCATCGCCCGGGCCGTCGGCTCCTCGCGGACGACCTACCGCCTGACGCGCGACGGCCGGCTGCTGGCGGCGGAGCTGGACCTGGGCGAGGCGGAGCGGGGGATCCTGAGCGCGCTCGAGGAGCCGACCACGGTCGGCCGGATCTGCCACAGCGTCTTCCTGCCGAACTTCGACGTGTACCAGTACCTCTGGGCGTTCCGGATCCTCGGGATCGCGCGGCAGGTCGAAACGGACGCCGCGCAGACCGCCGGGTGGACGGCGCCCGACGAGCAGGGCGGGACCCTCGTCGAGACGCCGCTCGCGGAGCTCCTGCTCCGGCTGTCCCGCGAGGAGGAGACGGGCGTCCTGCACCTCTCGCGCGGGGACGAGGAGAAGACGATCCACCTGAAGGAGGGGATCGTCTCCTTCGCGACCTCCAACCGGGCCGAAGAGTCGCTGACGACCTTCCTCCTGCGACGCGGCGTGATCGCGCTGCACGACAAGGAGGAGCTCGAGACGCGGATGCTCACCAACAAGCGGGTGGGCACGCTGCTGCACGAGCTCGGCATCCTGTCGCACGAGGAGCTGGCGCGCTTCGTGCGGGAGCAGGTCCTCGAGATCGTCCTGGGAGCCTTCGCGTGGGAATCGGGCGAGTGGCGCTTCATGCCGGGCGAGCTGCCGACGATCGAGGAGATCACGCTCGACCGCTCGACCGGGGAGCTCGTCCTGCAGGGGCTCCGCTCGCATCCGCGACTGGTCGCGCATCCGGGCCGGGTGCGGGGACCTCGACACGATCCTGGCGCCGACCGCGGCCCACCAGGCCGCGCTCGCCGGCGTGGAGACTGGGGACGGACGAGAAGGAGCTCCTCGCGGCGGTCGAGACGCCGCGGACGGTCGGGGAGATCTGCGCGGCGACCCAGGTCCCCGACTTCCGCGCGGCGCAGATCCTCTGGGCGATGCGCGTGCTCGGCGTGCTGGAGAGGCTGGAGGCGATGCCGAAGCCGGCCGAGCCGCCGGCGGAGGAGCTTCCGGAGGTCGCGATCGCGGGCGCGGCCGGGGAACCGGACGCCGAGGGTCCGGCGGCCCAGGCGCGGGCGGCGCTCGAAGAGGCGTCGGCGGACCTCGCGGCGCTCCTCGCCCCGCGCGCGGTGGAACGCCGTGGCCCCGGCAGCGCAGGAGACCGATCGCTCGACGGCCGCCACGCCCGCGCCCGGAGAGGCCGCGGCGTCCGCGGCGCCGACGGGACCGGCAACGGCGGCGGCTGCCATCGATCGCGCGCTGCCCGGTTCCGCCGGGGAGCCCGTCGAGCGCGCTGCCTCGCGCCCCGGGCCCTCAGGCGGCAGGGCGGTCGAGATTCCCGTCCGAGGTGGATGAGGCCGCGAGGGACGCGGCCCCGTTCCAGGTCCCGATCCTCGCCTCCGACGAGGGAAGCGTCCCGGTCACGATGGATGTGGGCGAGGATGCCGGCCGCGTCATCCAGGTCCCGGTGAGCGGGCCTCCCGTGCCCCCGCCGGTGGCGGCGGACGAGCCGTTCCGTCCGCGGCGCGAAGGGATCACGATTCCCGTCGTCGCCGCGCCGGCCGAGTCGCGCCCGGCCTGCCGCGCCGTCGACACCCCGGCCGCGGGCCGCGTCCGGCCCGGCGGTCGTTGCCGCGCCTCCCGCGCCGGAAGGCGACCGGGTGGAGGGGAGCGGGGAGGATTCCTTCCCGCGCGCCGCCCCCGCCGGGGCCCGGACGATCCGGATCGAGACCCCCGCGCCGCCTCCCGCCCGCCGCACGCCGATCGAGGCGGTCGGCACGGGCGTGCTCGAGGAGATCGAGCGGTTCAACCGCCGCCACCGGGAGGTCTACGCGGTCCTCAAGGGGTCCGTCGGCTCCGGGGCGCGGAACCTGGTCGCGAACTGCGCGAAGAGGCTGGGAGAGGGGGCGCAGATCTTCGCGGGCCTCGCGATGGATGAAACGGGCGCGTTCCCCGCCGAGCTGCTGTTCGAGCGGGTCGGCGAGCAGGCGCCCGCCCGGATCCGCGCGGCGCTCGAAGCGCTGATCGGGGCGGAGCTCCGCATCAGCGAGGGGATGCTCGACGGGGCGACGGTGAAGCGGCTGGAGAAGCGGCTGGAAGCGGCGGGCTCCGGTCTCGTCGAGCCCCGCCGCCGCTGACGCGGATCAGGCCCCTTCGAGCGGTTCTTCGGCGTCGTCCCCGGCCGGGACGGCCACGGGCGCGGCGGGCGGGACCACGATCTTCGTGAAGTCGAGGGAGGGCCGGTGAAGCAGGTCCACCTCCTGCTGCAGGCGCTTGACCTGCGCCTTGAGCCGGGAGTTGGAGAGCCGGGTCTTGCTGCCCTCGAGCACCGCGATGATCCCCGTGAACACGAACCCCGCGAACGCGCTGAAGAAGATCACCCAGGACACCGGCGTGTTCGGATAGGTGTACTCGGCCATCCCGGGCCAGAGGACCACGGTGACCGGCTCGGGGTTGATCAAGGCGATGATGACGACACTGGCGGCGAAAAGAATCGAAAGCGCCGCGATCACGATCCGCATCGCTTCCTCCCGGGAATCAGATGTAGCGTCCCACGACTTCGTCCCACTTGCCCTGCGCCCGGATGACGAGGTCGATCACTTCCCGCACCGCCGCGGCCCCGCCGGGACGGTCGGTGATGTAGGCGACGATCGGCTCCAGGGCGGGATGCCCGTCCGCGACGGACACCGGCAGGCCGACCCGCTTCAGCACGGGGGCGTCCACCAGGTCGTCCCCGATGAAACAGCACTCCTCGTCCTTCAGGCCGAGCCGCGCGATGATCTCATCGTAGGCCCGGACCTTCTCGAAGACCCGCTGGTGGATCTCGTCCACTCCGAGCTCCTCGCAGCGGCGCACGAGCGCCTCCGACTCGCGCCCGGAGATGACGCCCGTCTTCAGCCCGGCGCGCTGGGCCAGCTTGATGCCGACGCCGTCCTTCGAGTCGAACGCCTTCGCCTCGACGCCGCCGGTCAGGAAGATGATCTTCCCGTCGGTCAGCACGCCGTCGACGTCCATCAGGATCAGCTTCACGCGCCGCGCGCGCTGCTCGATGTCGGGGCTCTTCTTCAACTCGGCCTCTTCCCTTTCTAGAACAGCTGCAGCCGCCACAGGTCGTGGATCTGGATGACCCCCTCGAGCAGCAGGGCGTCGTCCACGACCGGGATGGACGTGATCTTGCGCTCCTCCATGATCCTGAGCGCGGCGGAGGCGAGCGCCTCCCGGCCGATCGTGACCGGGCCGCGCGTCATCACCTCGCCGGCGAGCCGGGCGAGGGGAGTGGCGTCGCGCTCGAGCAGGCGCCGCAGGTCGCCGTCGGTGATCAGGCCCGCGAGCCTGCCCCCCGCGTCCACGACCGCGGTGCATCCGAGCTTCGCCCGGGTCATCTCGAGGATCGCCCCCTTCATGGGGGTGTCCGGCGAAACGCGGGGAAGGCTGTCCCCGCTGTGCATGACGTCGGCGACGCGAAGGAACCGCTTGCCGAGCCGGCCGCCCGGATGGAACACCGCGAAGTCGTCCTCGGCGAACCCCTTGCGGACGTACACGGCCACGGCGAGGGCGTCCCCCATCGCGAGGGCCGCCGTCGTCGATGCCGTCGGAACGAGGCCCATCGGGCAGGCCTCGGCGCTGATGCCGACGTCCAGCGTGATCTCGCTCGCCCGGGCGAGCGAGGAGGCGGGGTTCCCCGTCAGGGAGATCAGCCGCGCGCCGAGCCGGTCGATCGTCTCGACGAGGCGCAGGATCTCCTCCGTTTCGCCGCTCGCCGACAGGGCGAGGACGATGTCCCCCTTGACGACCATCCCCAGGTCGCCGTGGATCGCCTCGGCGGGGTGCATGAAGAAGGCCGGCGTGCCCGTCGAGGAGAGGGTGGCGGCGATCTTCTGGCAGATGATGCCGCTCTTGCCCATCCCCGTGACGATGATCCGGCCCTTGCAGGAAACGACCGCCTCGACGGCGCGGTCGAAGCTCTCGTCGAGCCGCCCGCCCAGGGCCTCGATGGCCCGGGCCTCGATCTCCAGGACCCGGCGTGCGGTATCGCGCAGCATCGGCGAAGTGTAACGCAGGATGGCCCGCGGGCGCTTCAGCGTCCGGCGGGCGCGGGTCGGGCGGCGGCGTCGATCGCCTTGAGCTGGCGCAGCAGGGCGGCGAAGCGGTCGAGCGGGTACTGGGTCGCGGCGTCGGAGAGCGCCTCGTCCGGGCGGTCGTGGACCTCGAAGAAGAGCGCGTCCACGCCCGCGGCCGCGGCGGCCCGGGCGAGCACGGGGATCGCCTCGCGCCGCCCTCCGCTCGCGTGTGCCGGCGGCGCCCGGGAGCTGCGCCGAGTGGGTCGCGTCGAAGACCACCGGCGCGAAGGCGCGCATCACCGGCAGGCCGGCGAAGTCCACGACCAGCGCGTTGTAGCCGAACGAGCTCCCCCGCTCGGTCAGGAGGACCCGCTCGCACCCTCCCTCGCGCAGTTTCTCGACGATGTTCTCCGTGTCCCAGGGGGCGAGGAACTGCCCCTTCTTGACGTTGACGACGCGCCCGGTGGCGGCGGCGGCCAGCAGAAGATCGGTCTGCCGGCACAGGAACGCGGGGATCTGCAGCACGTCCGCGACCTCGCCCGCCGGGCCGCAGTCCTCGGGGCCGTGCACGTCGGTCAGGACCGGCAGGCCCGTCTCGGCCTTCACCCGGCCCAGGATCCGGAGCCCGACCTCGATTCCCGGCCCGCGGAACGAGCGGACCGACGTGCGGTTCGCCTTGTCGAAGGAGGACTTGTAGATCAGGGGGACGCCGGCCTCGGCGGAGATGGCCCGCAGCGCCGCGGCCATCTTCAGGGCGTGCGGCTCGCTCTCGATGACGCACGGCCCCGCGATGACGGCGAGCGGCCCCCCGCCCCCGATCGTCAGGCCGGGAACGACCTCGACCGTCCGGCTCATCCCGGCGCCTCCCGGCTGCCCACCCGCCCGCGCGCGGACCCGCGCGACGCCCCGCGGAAGCGGAGGGCCTACGGACAGGCTCGCCGGGGCCCAGCGCAGGCGCCATCGACTACTCCCGCTCGCCCGTGCGCAGCGATTCGGAGATCGGACGTGCGGGCGCCGCTTGCCAGCCGGCGGCGGCGGTTCTCGTAGGAGGCCCCGATGAAGTCGCGGAACAGCGGATGGGGATCGAGCGGCCGCGACTTGAACTCGGGATGGAACTGGCAGGCCAGGAACCAGGGATGGTCCTCGACCTCGATGATCTCGACGAACTTCCTGTCGGGGGAGAGCCCCGTGATCCGCAGTCCCGCCTCCTTCAGCCGCGGCAGGAACTCCTGGTTCACCTCGTAGCGGTGGCGGTGCCGCTCGGAGATCACGGTCTTGCCGTAGGCGCGGTGCGCGAACGAGCCGGGCTCGAGGTTGCAGTCGTACCGCCCCAGCCGCATCGTCCCGCCCATCTCCTCCACGCCGAGAAGATCGCGCAGCTTGTAGATGACGCGGAAGGGGGTCTCCTCGTTGAACTCGGTGGAGTCGGCCCCCTCCATGCCGCACATGGTGCGCGCGTACTCGATGACCGAGGTCTGCAGGCCGAGGCAGATGCCGAAGAACGGGACCCGCTTCTCGCGCGCGTAGCGGATCGCCTCGACCATCCCCTGGACGCCGCGGTGGCCGAACCCTCCCGGGACCAGGATGCCGTCCACCTGGCTGAGCGCCTCCTGCAGCCGGCCGTTCGCCACCTCCTCGGCCTCGATCCACTGCAGGCGGACCTTCAGGTGGTTGGCGACCCCGCCGTGCGCCAGCGCCTCGTTGAGGCTCTTGTAGGAGTCCTCGTAGGATACGTACTTGCCGACGATCCCGATCACGACCTCGTCGCGCGGGTGGAGCACCTTGTCCACCAGCGTCTCCCAGTCCTTGAGGTTCTTCTTGCGGTAGGGGAGATCGAGCAGCTTCATGATGATCTCGTCGATCCCCTCCTGGCTCAGGAACAGCGGGACCTCGTAGATCGACGTCACGTCCTTCGCCGAGATGACCGCGTCCTCGGAGACGTTGCAGAACAGGGCGATCTTCCGCTTCATCTCCGGGGGCAGCATCCGGTCGCAGCGGCAGAGCAGGATGTCAGGCTGGATGCCGATCGCGCGCAGTTCCTTGACCGAGTGCTGCGTGGGCTTCGTCTTCAGCTCGTGCGCCGCGCCGATGTACGGGACCAGCGTCAGGTGGACGAACAGGGCGTTCTGGCGCCCGATGTCGAGGCGGAGCTGGCGGATCGCTTCGAGGAAGGGGAGCGACTCGATGTCCCCGACCGTGCCGCCGATCTCGACGATCTGGATGTCGATGCCGGGGGAGAGCTTCTGGATCGAGGACTTGATCTCGTCGGTGATGTGCGGGATGACCTGGACCGTCGCGCCGAGATAGTCGCCCCGCCGCTCCTTCTCGATGACCGACTTGTAGACCTTGCCGGTCGTGAAGTTGCTGTCGCGCGAGGTGGTCCCGCTGGTGAACCGCTCGTAGTGGCCGAGATCGAGGTCGGTCTCGGCGCCGTCCTCGGTGACGTAGACCTCCCCGTGCTGGAACGGGCTCATGGTGCCGGGGTCCACGTTGATGTAGGGATCGAGCTTCTGCATCCCCACCTTGAACCCCCGGCTCTCCATCAGGCGCCCGATGGAGGCCGCGGCGAGCCCCTTGCCGAGGGAGGACACCACGCCGCCGGTCACGAAGATGTACTTGGTCTGGCCCTTGCCGGTCATCGTCCCATCTCCCTTTCATCGAGCGCCTGCGCCGCGCGGCGCAGGTCCTGCGGTGTGTCCACCCCGACGGAGCGGAAATCCGAGTCCAGGACCCGGATTCGGCGGCCGGTCTCGAGGAGGCGAAGCTGCTCGAGGCTCTCGGCGGTCTCGAGCGGCGTGGGGGCGGTGCGCGCGAACTGCAGCAGCACGTCCTTGCGGTACGCGTAGACGCCGACGTGCTTCCAGTACCCGTCGACGGGGGCCGGCCGCGCGAACAGGGCCGGGCGGAAGTCGAACGTGAGGTGCCCCTTGCCGCGGTGGTAGGGGATGGGCGATCGCGAGAAATAGAGGGCGTCCCCGGAAGGGGAGACGACCACCTTCACCTGGTTGGGGTCGAACAGGTCGCCGGCCGCGTCGAACCTCTCGCGCAGCGTCGCGGCCTCCACCGAGGGGTCGTCGAAGCAGGCGATCAGGGAATCGATGCTGGAGCCGGTGACGAGCGGCTCGTCGCCCTGGAGGTTCACGACGACGTCCGCGTCGCTCTCCGCGGCGACGCGCGCGATCCGGTCGGTTCCCGAGGGACAGTCGGCGGGGGTCATCACGACCTCGCCTCCGAAGGCGGCGACGGCCTCGCGGATCCTCTCGTCGTCCGTCGCGACGACGACCCGCCCGGCCAGCTTCGCGCTCTTCGCGCCGGACCACACCCACTCGATCAAGGTCTTTCCTCGAAGGGGGGCGACAGGTTTTCCGGGGAACCGGCTCGACTCAAAGCGCGCGGGAATGATGACGATCGCACGCAGCACAACGCATCCTAGCAGGGCGCCCGGCGGCAGTCAAAGAGAAAAGGCTCCGGACCCGGCGCGGGGCGCGTCCGGCGCGGTTGGAACGCCCCGGGGCGCGTGCTAGAATCGCGCCGCAATCACCGCAGGACAATTCCCGAAACGCCAGGATCCTGTCCGGGTCCAAACACAGGAGAGCCGCACGTGACACAGGGAGAGAAGATCTCGAAGCAGGGCGGCCGCTTGCACGTCCCCGATCATCCGATCATCCCCTTCGTCGAGGGGGACGGCATCGGCCCCGACATCTGGGCCGCCTCGGTCCGCGTGTTCGACGCGGCCGTCGCCAAGTCCTACGGAGGCAAGAGGAGCATCGTCTGGAAGGAGGTCCTCGCGGGGGAGAAGGCCTTCGCGAAGACCGGCTCGCCCCTGCCGGAGGAAACGCTCGCCGTCGTGCGGGACCACCACGTCGCCATCAAGGGCCCGCTGACGACCCCGGTCGGCGGCGGGATCCGCTCCCTGAACGTCGCGATCCGCCAGAAGCTCGACCTGTACGCCTGCGTGAGGCCCGTCCGCTGGTTCCAGGGGGTCGGCTCGCCCGTGAAGTCCCCCGAGAAGGTGGACTTCGTCATCTTCCGCGAGAACACCGAGGACGTGTACGCCGGCATCGAGTGGAAGTCGGGCTCGAAGGAGGCGCTGTCGCTGATCGAGATCCTCGGGACGCAGTACGGCGCGCAGATCCGCAAGGATTCCGGGATCGGGATCAAGCCGATCTCGACCTTCGCCAGCAAGCGGCTCGTCGCGAAGGCGATCCGCTACGCCCTGGATGCGGGCCGCGACAGCGTCACCCTCGTGCACAAGGGCAACATCATGAAGTTCACCGAGGGCGCGTTCAAGGACTGGGGCTACGAGACGGCGAAGGAGCAGTTCGGCGCGAGCACGGTCACGGAGGCCGAGCTGTGGGACAGCCTCGGCGGCAAGCTGCCCGGCGGAAAGGTCCTCATCAAGGACCGGATCGCGGACGCCATGTTCCAGCAGATCCTGCTCCGCCCCGACGAGTACTCGGTCATCGCGACGCCGAACCTGAACGGCGACTACCTCTCGGACGCCGCGGCCGCCATGGTCGGGGGCCTCGGGCTCGCCCCGGGCGCCAACATGAGCGACGACGTCGCGTTCTTCGAGGCGACGCACGGCACGGCGCCCAAGTACGCCGGCCAGGACAAGGTCAACCCCGGGTCGGTCATCCTCTCGGGGGTGATGATGCTCGAGCACCTCGGCTGGAAGGAGGCCGCGGCGAGCATCGTGAGCGCCCTCGAGACCACGATCCGGCAGAAGACCGTGACCTACGATCTCGCCCGGCAGATGGAAGGGGCGAAGATCCTCAAGTGCTCTGAATTCGGCTCGGCAATCATCGCCAACCTCTAGGAGAGACAGGCCAATGCGCAGAAAAGTCACCGTTGTCGGCTCTGGATACGTGGGCGAGCACGTCGCGATGGGAATCGCGCGGGCCGAGCTCGCGGACGTCGTTCTGATCGACATTCTCGAGGGTGTGCCCCAGGGGAAGGCCCTCGACCTGTACGAATCGAGCCCCGTCGTCGGCTTCGACTCCCGGATCGTCGGCTACACGTTCGGCGAGGCGGCGGCCGCGGCCGAGAAGGGGGACCCGAACGCGCCGGTCCTCAATCCCGTTTCCTACGAGGTCACCAAGGGGTCGGACGTCGTCGTGATCACGGCGGGGCTCGCGCGCAAGCCGGGCATGAGCCGCGACGATCTCCTCCTGAAGAACGCCGAGATCGTGAAGAACGTCGCCAAGGAGGTCGCGAAGCACTCGCCGAAGGCGATCGTGATCGTCGTCAGCAACCCGCTCGATGTCATGTGCTACGTCACCTGGAAGGTGACCGGCTTCCCCAAGAACCGGGTGATCGGCATGGCGGGCGTTCTCGACTCGGCGCGCTTCCGCACCTTCATCGCGATGGAGCTCGGCGTGTCGGTCGAGAGCACCAGCGCGTTCGTCCTGGGCGGGCACGGCGACTCCATGGTCCCGCTGCCGCGCTACTCCTACGCCGGCGGCATCCCGATCACCGAGCTGCTCCCGGCCGAGCGCGTGGCGGCGCTGGTTCAGCGAACCCGCGACGGCGGGGCGGAGATCGTGAAGCTGCTCAAGACCGGCAGCGCGTACCACGCTCCGGCGGCCTCCGTGGTGGAAATGGTCGATTCGATCTTCAAGGACAAGAAGAAGATCCTGCCCTGCGCGGCGCTGCTCGAGGGCGAGTACGGCCTGTCGGGGATGTTCGTCGGCGTGCCGTGCGTGCTCGGCTCGAACGGCCTCGAGAAGGTCATCGAGATCAAGCTGCAGGCGGACGAAGCGCAGGCCCTGCGCGCCAGCGCGACGGACGTGAAGGGGCAGCAGGACAAGTTGACCCTCTAGAGGGGGCCACCCGCTGGCGCCAATTCAGCTGACGGGACGCCTGACGGCGTCCCGCAGCTGATCATGCGCGCGCCTGCACCGTGCTCGGTCTGCACGGACGAAGTATCGTCCCGCAGCTGATCCCCGCAACACGATTGGCGCAGGCGGCGTCCCGCAGCTGATCGCGCGCGCGCCTGCACAGTGCTCGATCTGCACGGACGAAGTATCGTCCCGCAGCTGATCCCCGCAACACGATTGGCGCAGGCGGTGTCCCGCAGCTGATCATGTGCGCGACCCGCCCGCGCTTCCCAATCCGTCCACAAATGGCTACGGCCGCCGGCCGGCAACGCGGCGGTGCGCGCAGGACCGGTTTCGTCGTCATTCGGCCTGGAGAGGAGCGGGCCCGCGGGAGCGCACGCGGCGATGACCGGGAAAAGGCAGGCCTGTCAGGGGGTTGGAAGGAGCCGGGGCGGAGGGGTCCGGACGGGACTAGACGGATTTGCCATTAGCCCCGTAGAAGCCTATAAGTGAGTACGGGGAGCCCTCCCGGTGGCTCGAAAGGTATGACCTCCCCCCCAACCACCTTCGCCCGTCGGGAGTCGGCTCCCCATTTTTGTTCCCTCCCCGATATACGGCGGTCGGGACGATTTGCAAGGAATATCTCGACAATTACCCGCGGCCCGCTTTGCGGGGACCGCTTGACCAAGCCCCGATGGGAAGGTATCTTCGCCTTCGCCCAGCCGCCGGATGAATGATCCGGAGCAAGCCAACGGCAGGCGGGGCGCCGTAGCCAAGCGGTAAGGCAGAGGTCTGCAAAACCTCCATCATCGGTTCAATTCCGATCGGCGCCTCCAATTTCCCCCCGCAGGTCCAGGGGGCGGACTTTCCCCCGCAGTTTCCGCGAGGATTCCCCTGTGCCCGGCTGCCGGGGGGGATAGAATTCCCCGTGATCAGAGCCGGGGGCCGGCGCGGCGCCCGGACCGGGAGATCGAGGAGGAACCGATGAAGCCGGTCACGCTGACCGCGGATTTCGCGGCTCGCACGGCCCGGGGGGAAAGAAGGAGGATCCGCTCCTTCATCAAGGAGATCGAGGCCCTCGGCGTGGGGCTCGAGGACCTTCCCCCGATCTCGGTCAAGGCCCTGACCGAGGCCGAGCGGTTCCTCGGAAAGTACATCGATTTGCTGGGGAGGGAGACCCCCACGCCGGAGCAGCTCGACGGCGTGATGGAAGGGCTCGGGGGGATCGACCGCGTCGTCCGCAACGCGATGGCGGAGATCCTCCGCTCGCTCGGCTGGAGACCGGATGCCCCCGAGGAAGAGCCCGCACCCAAGGCGCCCGGCCCGGAAGGCGAAGGCCGGCCGAGCCGCGGCGTCTCCGGGCGGGAAGATCATCCCGTTCCCGGGCCCGAAGGACCGCCGCCGGACCTCCTGAGCGCCTTCGCAGGCACCGCGTCGTCCCGGTGCGGCACCGGCTGCGTCCGGGACCTCATCCCGCTTTTTAGCCCGGGTCACCAAAGTCTGATAGTGTTATCGACCTTCGTCCGGCGGGCGGGACGCGCGCCCCGGCAGCGGCCGGGAGCGGGTGCGGGTCGGGACGCAGCACGGCAGGGGTTCTCGCGGTGAAATCGAAGTCGTCGATAGGGATCCTCTTTCTCATCGTCTTCACGGACCTGCTCGGGTTCGGGATCGTCATCCCGCTCATGCCCCGCTACGGGGAGATCTACGGCGCGTCGCCTGCCGCGCTGGGGGCGCTGCTCGCCTCCTACTCGCTCCTGCAGTTCCTCTTCTCTCCCATCTGGGGACGCCTTTCCGACCGGCTCGGCCGCAAGCCGATCCTCGTGATGAGCCTGTTCGGCTCGGTCCTCGGCTACGGGATCTTCGCCGTGGCGGGCTCGATCCCCGTTCTGATCTTCTCCCGCGCCCTCGCCGGGGTGATGGCGGCCAACATTTCGACCGCGCAGGCCTACATCGCCGACGTGACCCCCCCGGAGCGGCGCGCGAAGGGGATGGGGGTAATCGGAGCAGCGTTCGGGCTCGGATTCAGCCTCGGTCCCTTTGCCGGCGGCCTGCTGGCCAGCGTGCGGAAGCTGCCGCTGCTTCACCGCCTGACGGACGGGGTACCGCTGCTCGGGCCGGCGATGGACAAGGACCAGTTCCTGCCGGGGATGTTCGCCGCGACGCTCTCCCTCGTGGCGCTGCTGCTGACGATCTTCCTGCTGCGCGAATCGCTGAAGCCGGGCGAGGTCCACGCGAGGCCGCGCGGGGCGCGCCTGCGCCTGATCTGGAACGCGATCCAGCGGCCGCACGTCGGGATCGTCTACATCCTGTTCTTCGTCTACACCTTCGGCTTCACCCAGATGGAGGTCACCCTCGCGCAGCTGATCGGGTTCCGGTTCGGGCTCGACATTTCGCATTCCTACTGGATGTTCGCGTGGGTCGGTTTCCTGGGAGCAATCGTGCAGGGGGGCCTGATCGGCCGGCTGACGCTCCGCTTCGGCGAGCGCTCGCTCGCCTCGGCCGGGATCCTGATCGTGACGGGCACGCTGGCGGTGATCTCGTTCGTGCCCGGCATCGGCTGGCTGATGGTGGTCCTGGCGCTGCTCGCCGTCGGCGCCGGGATCTCCGCGCCATCGCTCTCCTCGCTGGTCTCGCGCCTGAGTCCCGCGGCCGAGCAGGGAAGCGCGCTGGGGATCTTCCAGTCGATCTCCTCGATCGCCCGCATCATCGGCCCCGTGGTGGCGCAGCTCCTTTACCAGAAGGGAGCCCACGTCCACGCGCCGTACCTCGTGGCGACGGCGGCGGGCCTGATCGGATTCACGCTCAGCCTGAGGCTCTTTGCCCGCCCGCTCGTGACCGCCGCGGTGGTCACCGGCACGGTCCCGCGGGGCGAGTAGCGTTCGAAGTCCGCCGCACGGGGAGGACCCGGCCCGTCCCGCGTGGAATGCGGCGCAGCGGCGGCGATCCGGTACATGCCCGACCTTCATCCCGCCCGCCGGTGGCTGCGGCGGGGGCCCCCTCCGGGGAGGCGAAAATCGCAATCATGGATATAATGGAGCGAAATCGTCCTCGTAAACGAGTGAATAGTCATTAAGGAGAATTGGATGCACCGAAAGTTCAGCATTGCAGCCGTGGCGGCCCTGGTCGCCCTCATGTTCATCGCCCCGTCCACCGCGGCGACCTGGAACATCGACCCCGCGCATTCGGCGGCGCAGTTCAGCGTGAAGCACCTGATGATCTCCACCGTCCGAGGGGAGTTCAGCAAGGTCTCCGGCACCGTGGAGTGGGACGGCAAGAACGTCGCCGGCATCAAGGTCGATGCGACGATCGACGCCTCGACCGTCGATACGCGCGAGCCGAAGCGCGATGCGCACATCAAGACCCCCGATTTCCTCGATGTCGAGAAGCACCCGACGATCACCTTCAAGTCGAAGAAGGCCGTGCCCGCCGGCCCGGGGAAGTTCAGCCTGGTCGGCGACCTCACCATCCGCGGCGTCACGAAGGAAGTCACCCTCGACGTCGAGGGCCCGACCGCCGAGGTCAAGGATCCGTGGGGGAACCTCAAGGTCGGGGCCCACGCGACCGCGAAGATCAACCGGAAGGATTTCGGCGTCAACTGGAACGCGGCGCTCGACAATGGCGGCGTGGTCGTGAGCGACGAGGTCGCGATCTCGATCGACCTCGAGATCGGCCGCAAGCCGGAGGCGGCGGCGGAGAAGCCGGCCGCAGCGCCCCCTGCTGCGCCCCAGAAGTAAGGTCTGCCAGACTGAAGTCCCCGCTGGCGCTGATTCAGCCGACGAAAGGCCTGAGGGCCTTTCGCGGCTGATCATGCGCGGGCCGAACAGAGAGGCCTGAGGGCCTTTCGCGGCTGATCCAGCGTGGGCCGGCTGCGATTCACGGCCATTCGCGGTTCACCATGCGCGGACCACTTGCGCCGGCGGCCTTCCGCGGCCGGGCTCGCGAGGCCCGGGGGCGATGGACGGCCCTTCGCGCCCGGGCGGGAGCGAGTCCCGGGATGAGGTAGCATTCCCCGCGGATGAGTCGCCCCTCCAATCCCGGCAACCACGGCCCGGCCCCCGGCCCGCAGGGGGCCGGCTGCTTTTTCGTCTCCGATCTCCACGGGCACCGGGACCGTTACGAGAAGCTCTTCGCGGCGATCGCCGCGGAGCGCCCCCGCGCCGTGTTCCTCGGCGGCGATCTCTTCCCCCACTTCGGACTTGCCCGCGCCGCGGCGGACGGGCACCCGGCCGGCTTCGTCGAGGGGTTTCTCGCCCCGGGCTTCGAGTCGCTCCGTTCGGCTCTCGGGGCGGCCTTCCCGCGGGTCTTCCTGATCCTCGGAAACGACGACGGGCGGTTCGAGGAGGACGATGTCCGGGAGGCCGAGCGGCGGGGGCTCTGGGTGTACGCGCACGGACGCTCGATCGCCTGGGCCGGCTGGTCGGTCTACGGGTACTCCTTCATCCCGCCGTCCCCGTTCCGGATCAAGGACTGGGAGCGGTACGACGTGTCGCGGTTCGTGGACCCCGGCTGCATCTCCCCGGAGGAGGGCTGGCGGTCGGTGCCGGTCCCGGAACGGGAGGCGAAGCACGCGACGATCCAGCAGGACCTCGAGGAGCTCGCCGGCGCCGCCGACATGGATCGCGCGATCTTCCTCTTCCACTCGCCGCCGTATCGCACCAACCTCGACCGGGCCGGCCTCGACGGCCGGACCGTGGACCACGCTCCGGTGGACGTGAACATCGGGAGCATCGCCATCCGGCGATTCATCGAGGCGCGCCAGCCCCTGCTGACCCTGCACGGGCACGTGCACGAATCCGCGGAACTGACCGGCTCATGGCGCGACAGGATCGGGAGAACCCATCTGCTGTCGGCGGCGCACCGACGGGCCCGAGCTGGCCCTCGTCCGCTTCGATCCCGCGGATCCCGGCGCGGCCGGCCGCGAGCTGATCTAGGGCGCCGCGGCGCCCCCGAGCGGAAGGGGCCGGGCGGCGTCGGTCACCGCGCCGATCTTGGCGGCGTAGCTCTGCTGGGCGGCGATGTCCTCGTCGGTGACGATGTGCACGTCGAGCAGCCCGCCCGCGGTCCGGTACCCCGTGCGCAGGAAGTTCATCTCGGCGAGGCAGAGGCTCCAGCCCTCGAGCCATTCCTCGAGGCTGGCGCGCATCGCGGGCGATCCGACGAAGTGCACGATGAGGTCGATGTCGCTGGCGGGGCCGGCCGTCGCGTTCTTGGTGCTGCCGAAGAGGTAGAGCCCCTTGACGCCGAACCGGGCGGGGTCGAGCTCCGCCGCGAGCTTCTGCGCCAGGCGCAGGCGCCAGCGCCAGTGCTCCTCTCCGGGGCGGGCGGCGGCGCCGCCCTTCGCAACGACCGGAGCCTCCACGGCGCCGGGAGAAGCCAGCATGCCGACCGCTTCCTGGAGATCGGCGTTCATCAGGACCCGCAGGATCTGCCCTCCCGTCGTCCCGGGCACGTCGATCACCCTCAGGACCCCGTCGAGGTGCGAGAACTCCGGCAGGAGCTTCGAGAGGATGTTCTCGGAGCGCTGCAGGAACAGCTCGTTGAAGCGGGCGCCCGGGTCGTCGGGGTACAGGGGGAGGTAGCGGATGTGCGCCTCGACCAGGTCCTGGAAGAAGTGGGTCCCGAAGGAGAGGTCGGGAACGTAGTTCCCCTTCTTGCGCGCGATCTCGATCAGCGCCGCCGTGTTGTTGATGTCGGCGTAGGTGACGCTCACCCCGAGCTTGATGTCGCCCGCGGCTTCCCCATCGTCCCGGCCCCATCAGGATGAACTGCCGCTTGGGGAGGAGCCTGTTCAGGCGCCCCACGGCGCGCCCGATCTCGCGCATCTCTCCCGCGTCGGACAGCTCTCCGTACCGCGCGGGATCGACGTACACGACGTGCGTGATCTCGGGGACCTTCCCGTTCGAGATGTACCGGTTGCCGGTGAAGAGGATCCGGTCATCCGGGATGTCGCTGGGGATGGGCGCGGGCGCGCTGGCGTCCCCGTAGCTCTGAGGCCGGCACTGCAGCAGGTAGAAGTCCTTCCCGTCGGAGGCGAACTCGATGTCCACGGGCGTGCCGAGCCGCTCGCTCAGCAGCTTGAGGAGGCTCCGCATCTGCGTGACGAACGGGGTGCGGTTCGCGAGCCCCTCGAAGGTGAAGACGACCTCGTCGCGCGAGAAGTCGATGTTCCGGCCGATCGGCTCGCGCATGCGGTCGCGATCGAGGATCGAGACGAGCAGCTCGATCTTCGGGTAGCGGTCGCCGTATTCCCGGAGCAGGTCGCGGAGCTGGACGGTCTCGAAGGCGTTGGTCTCGAGGTTGATGACGTCGATCATGGACGGGGAGTAGCGCATGACCTCGTCGATCGTGGCGTTGGCCCGGAGCCCGGGCTGCCCCGGCGCGATGAGCACGGGGTAGTCGTCGCCGAGGCGGTCGACGGCCCGCGTGCCGAGGCCGGGGACGAGCCGCAGCAGGCCGTCTTCGCGCTTGATGCGGGGCGACCAGCGGAACTCGTTGTTGCTGAAGGCGACGCCCGCGAACGCCGGCAGGAAGTAGCGCCCGACCGGCGTCCCGACCACCTCCTGGATCATGATCCCCATCTCCTCGTGGTGATCGAGCAGCCCGCGCTCGGCGCGGTACTCGATCGGGTCGGGGCCGAACACCGAGGCGTAGACCTCCGCGATGGCGTCCATCAGCGCGGCGAGCCGCTCGTGCTTGCTGCCGCGGTTGGCGAGGAACAGGCTCTTGTACTTGCCGGAGAAGGCCGAGCCGGTCCGGTCCTCGAGCAGGCTGGAGCTGCGGACGATGAGCGGCCGGTCGGCGAAGTCGTCGAGGGCGACCGACAGCCCCTTGACGATCTCCGGGGGGAAATGCGAGTTCTTGAACACCTGGACGATGGACGGGTACTCCTGCCGGATCTGGCCGGGGTCCATGTACTTCCAGTTGTACACGTCCTCGAGGTTGTTGTAGTGGATGAACTCCAGCAGGAGGTCCGAGGGGAGGTACCAGGTCTTCGGGACCCTGATGCCGCTCAGGACCTCCTTGTACTCGGTCGATTTCTCGACGATCTTGGCGGCCGAGGAGCAGGCCGGCGCTCTTGCCGCCCAGCTTGCCGCGGCTCCGGGAGCGGGACGATGACGCGCTGGAAGAGCTCGTGGAAGTCGGCGATGTCGAGGTAGTTGCGCGCGTGCCCGATGTACTCCGGCTCGTCGGTGAAGAGGCGGCGGATCAGCGCCACGCGCAGGCCCACCTGCGTGGCCAGCGACAGCTCGGCCGGCTGCACGCCCAGGTGCTCGTACCGGTCGAGCGCCGTCGCGATTTCGGTCAGGGGGCTGTCGAGGATCTCGAGCGTCGTCGAGAGGAAGCCGATGTTGTCTTCCTTGATCCACTTCTGGATCGAGGCGAGGATCGACCCCTCGCTCAGGTGCTCGGCGGCGATGCGGAAGACCTCGTCGGTGAGCGTGTCCGCCTCGCCCTCGTCGCGCCGCTGCATCGGACGGTTCTCGTCGGCTTCGGTCCCTCCTCGCCCCGGGGGCCGACCGCCGCCTGGAGAAGCTCCCGGGCCTCGTTGACCCCGCTCCAGCTCAGGTGGTTGATCATCTTCCGGGAGATCCGCTTGAGCAGGGGCTTGTCGGTCATCCTCAGGAAGTCGAGGATGACCCACCACTCCGGCCGCCGCGCTCGTCCGTGCGGCGCGGCGCCGGCTCGCGGCCGGGCTTGTCGAAGGCCGTCTTGAGCTCCCGGTGCTGGATCGCGTGGCCGATCCGGTCGGCGATGCTGTCGAGGAGCTTCCGCTCCTCCTTCAGGAACGGGCCCTCGTCCGCGTGCGGGCGCTGCTCGATGTAGAAGACCTCGATGCGGCCCGCCGGCTGGTCCCTGACCATGATCGGGCGGGGAGCACCCACTGGGTTTCCGCGAAGTCGGCCGTCTGGTGGACCCGGTTGCCGAAGGCGATCCGGGCGCGGCACGAAGAGGGATACTGCCAGCCGGCGGGGATCGCCTGGACGACCGAGGCGAGAATCTCCTCGATCGGCGCGTTCGGCTGATCGAGGAGCTCTTCCACCCGGTAGAGGCAGTTGAGCTCCTTCGCCCGCTCCTGCAGCGAGTGGAGGATCCGGTCGAGCGGCCTGTCCTGGTCGATCATCGTGGCGCCCTCCGCCGCGCGCGTCAGGCCGGCTTGAGGATGACGCCCTTGCCCGAGCGCCCGTCCACCTTGACGACGAGGGGCTCGTCGAGGCGCACGTGCCGGACCCATTCAGTGTCGCTCAGGGCGGGCCGCGCGGCCAGCCAGGCCCAGTCGATCCCCCGCCCGCCCGTCGTGCGGAACCGAGAAGTAGCAGACCCGGAAGCTGGAGATGTTGTGGAAGAAGTGGGAGCCCTGGCTCGAGCTCGACGTTCATCTGCGGCAGCGTCGCCTCGACGATGGCCCTCGCGCCCGAGATCTCGCCCCATTCCACGGGGATGCCGAGGGAGGGATCCTGGCTCCCCCAGCGGCCGAAGCCGATCAGGAGGTAGGGGCGGCCCGCCTCGAGAAGGGCGCGGTTGACCGCCTCGACCTCGGCGGCCACGGCGCGCGTCCGCATCGCGTCGAATTCGCCGGGCTTGACGTAGACCACGTCGCGGATCGAGTCTGTCGAGCCCGTTCCCCATCACGCGCGCGGAGGCCACGAGCGCCCGGTCGCCTTCCAGTCCTCGGATGCCGCGATCTCGACCGTCTCGTTGGAGACGGCCATCGGCCGCACCTGCAGGAACCCGAAGCGCGCGGGCCCGCCCGCCGCGCGCGGGCAGGGTCACGGCGAACTCGATCTCCACCTTCTCGGCGAGCGCCGTCCTGGCAGATCGCGAGCAGCCCGCGGACGAGGGCGTTGAGCGGCCACTCCTCGTGGACCAGGATCGGCGCGAAGGTGAGGACACGCGGCGCCGCCGGGCCTGAGGCCGGGCGAGAGCCGGTCCGAGGAGGGATCGTAGGTGGAGGCGAGCGGACCGGAGCGTGCCGTCCTCCTCGGCCTCCTCCAGGCCGGCCCGGAGGAGGTACTCGGTCTCCGCGATCGGGTCGCAGGCGGGCGGCGTGCCCATGTTCACGGCCCAGAAGCCGACCTGGGTCTGCTTCAGGAGGTCGCGGACGTCGTTGTACGGCGGGGCCGCCTGCGGCCAGGCGGGCGAGTAGGTCCAGCAGGGCTCCGCCGTCGACGATCGTCTTGCCGAGCCCGAGCGCGAGGCTCACGACGCCGTCCTCCGGCCGCGCGTGCCCCGTCGCGTAGAAGTTGTACGAGCGGGCCACGCCGGAGATGTCCGGGTAGAACCGGTCGCCGTGCCGGCGGCCGACGACCTCCTGGATGATCACCGCCATCTTCTCTTCCCGGCGGCGCGCGCCCCGTGGCGCGGATGTAGTCGCGCGCGCTCGCGGAAGAAGGTCGGAGGCGTAGACGAACTTCACCGCCTCGACCAGCTTCCGGAACCGGGTGTCCGGCTCGGGCTGGTTGTTGGGGATCATCTTGGTCGCGTAGACGCCGGCGAACGGCTCGTAGAGCGCGTCCTCGAGCAGGCTCGAGGAGCGCACGGCCAGCGGCTGGTGGACCTGGTGGATCAGGGCGCGCAGGTCCCCGACCAGCTCGGCGGGCAGGGAGGCGCGCTGGAACGCGTGGGCGATCCGGTGGTCGGGCGCGCCCGACAGCGCCAGCTCGTGCAGGTCGTTCTCCCGCATGAAGGCGTCGAAGAAATCGGTGGCGATCACCGCCATGCGCGGGATGCGCGACCTCGATGCCGCCCGGGAGCTGCAGGATCGAGGCGCGCCGCGAGGATCTCGCGGATCCTCGACCAGCCCCTCGGCCTTGCCGCCGAGCGAGCCGGCGCCGATGCGGTGAACCGCTCGGTCGAGCCGAGGAAATTGCGGTCGAAGCGTGGAAGCCGGTCCTTCCGGTTCTCGCCGTTCATGCTCCTGCCCCGGGGGCCCGCGGGCCCCGGCCCTGCGCTCCCGGCTCTGCGGGACCGCGGGCCCGGAAGCAAGGCCCGCGGCTCTCCGCGAGACGCCCGAATCGGCCCGGATCAGACCCAGCCGCGGTCCTTGCAGGCCTGGGCGACGCGGCTGATCGCGATCACGTAGGCGGCGTCCCGCATGAACAGCTTCTGCTTCTTCGCGAGATCGCTCACCGCGAGGAAGGCCGCGGTCATCTTCATGTCGAGCTTGCCGAGCACCTCGTCCTTCTCCCAGTAGTAGTTCATGTTGCTCTGCACCTGCTCGAAGTAGCTGCAGGTGACGCCGCCGGCGTTCGCGAGGAAGTCGGGGATCACGAAGATGCCGCGCTCCTTCATGACTTCGTCCGCCTCGGGGTGGTCGGGCCGTTGGCCCCCTCGGCGATGATGCGCACGCGCTTGTCGAGCTTGCGGACGTTCTCGCCCGTGATCTGGTTCTCGAGGGCCGCGGGGATCAGGATGTCCACCCCCTGCTCGAGCCACGCGTCGCCCGGAAGCACCTCGTAGCCGAGCTTGCGGGCCTTGTCCTTGTCGATTCCGCCGAACCGGTCGGTGATCTCGAGCAGCTCCTTGAGATTCACGCCGGTCTCCTTGCGGAACGCGTAGGAGGTCTGGTCCGTCTGGTCCCAGCAGGACACGCAGACCACGTTGCCGCCGAGCTGCTGGTACAGCTGGATCGCGTACTGGGCGACGTTGCCGAACCCCTGGACGCTGGCGCGGGTGTCCTCGGGCTTCATGCCCAGGTCGCGCAGCGCCTCGCGCAGCGTGAAGATGACGCCGTAGCCGGTCGCCTCGGTGCGCCCGAGCGAGCCGCCCATGCCGACCGGCTTGCCGGTGATGAAGCCGGGCGCCTTGCCCCCGTGGAGCGCCTCGAACTCGTCGAGCATCCAGAGCATGTGCTGGGCGTTGGTCATCACGTCGGGAGCCGGGACGTCCACGTCCGGCCCGACGTTCTTCGAGATCTGGCGCACCCAGCCGCGGCAGATCCCCTCCTGCTCGCGCAGGCTGAGGTTGTGCGGATCGCAGACGACGCCCCCCTTGCTGCCGCCGAGCGGGATGTCCACCACGGCGCACTTCCAGGTCATCCACATCGACAGCGCGCGGACGGTGTCGATCGTCTCCTGCGGGTGGAAGCGGATGCCGCCCTTGCTCGGCCCGCGGGCGTCGTTGTGCTGCACGCGGAAGCCGCGGAACACCTTGACGGCGCCGTCGTCCATCCGGACGGGGATGCTGAACTGGTACTCGCGCATCGGCGTGCGCAGCAGCTCCCGCGTGGAGGCGTCGAGGCCGAGCTGCTCGGCGACCTTGTCGAACTGCGTCTGCGCCATCTCGAACGGGCTGAACGGGCTGTTCTTCACGGTTCGCTCCTCTGCGCGGACGATCCGGTCTCCAGAAGCTCCCCTGACCGGCCCGCAGCGTGGTGAAAGGCGGGTTTCCCGGGGCGGCGGTCGCCTCTGGACCGTCGACTGCCCTGACTGGAGAAGGAGCAAAAGGGGGGCCAGAAATCGTTCGGAGCGGATGCAGAAAACGGCAGGAAATGAAGGGAGATCGACGATCTTTTTCCGGACAAAATGGCGATTTGCCGAACGGATTGATCAGAAGTGAGATTTGCGACGAATTATTTTTCGCAGCGATGGGTGGTGCGGCGTCCGGGGTGCGGCTGTCTGCTGCGAGAGGCCCGAGGGACCGGTCAGGGGCTCGCAGGCGTAGCAAAAGCAGCGGTGGAGCGCAGGCCGTGGGGAGCTCGGCGCAAAAATTGCGAGGAGACGCGGAGAAACCGGCCCATCCCCGGCCGGCCGTCACCTGCCTGACGCCCGTAAACAGCGGCCAAACCGCCCCCCGGCCTCCTGGCGGGAAGCGCGTCCTTGCGCGGAATAGTCTTTGCATTTCACGAGCCAGGAAGAACGGGCAAGTGAGCCCGCGAAGGGCGGAGACGATGACAGAGGTCGCGAAACCCCGCTACGAGATGGTCAACGTACGGACCGGGTACGTGGTCATCGAACAGGAGCAGTTCAGCCTGGCGCACCGCTCCTACTTCTCGTCGGAGGCCGTGGCCCCGCGGGAGGAGTACCGGGAGGGAAGCCGGGTCTGGAAGTCGTTCGACCAGGCCCAGTCGTTCCAGTTCGACGTTCGCGACACCGCCACCGGGGAGGTCATCTCCTTCGGCGAGCTGCTGGGCCTCGTCTACTACGGGGTCTGCCGGAGGAGCAGCGACATCTTCAGGCTGGGAGATATCGCCCACGAGAACCGGGTCTCCATCTACGTCGCCATCACCTACGAGGCGCCGGACGGCTCGAGGCTCAACATCTCCATGGAGAAGATCAAGGTCCTCAACCGGCTCTTCAACGAGAGGATCAGGACCCGCGGCAAGAAGATCCTCATCCTGCCGGACCTGTTCGACCTGTACAAGGAGATTTCCTACGGGCTGATCGCGATGGACTTCGGCCTGACCGCCATGGAGGAAGCGCGCTGATGAAACTCAAGGATCTCGCGGACAAACTCGAACTGAAGCCGGCCACGAAGCTGTTCGACAAGGACGTGACCGGGGTCTACATCTCCGACATGGTCAGCGACGTGATCGCCAACGCGAAGGCGGGCGACCTCCTCGTGACGGTCCAGATCCACGGCAACGTGATCGCGGCGGCGAACCTGGTCGACATCTGCGGCATCGTCGTCACCCAGGGGAAGTCGCCGGCCGAGGACGTCGTGAAGATGGCGGAGAAGGCCGAGATCCCGATCTTCACGACCGGCCTGACGCGCTGGCAGATGGCGACCCGCCTGTACGAGGCGGGGATCCGCTAGGGCGGCCCTCGCGCGCGGGGCTGGCCATGCTTCTTTCCGAGATCAGCGGTCTGCTGGGCTGCGAGACGATCGACGGTTTCGAGCAGTTGCTCGGGATCGAGATCGGCTCCTGCTTCGCCGCGGACCTGATGAGCGAGGTGCTCGCGTTCTGCGGGCACGGAGCGCTCCTGATCACGGGCCTCACCAACGTCCAGTCGGTCCACACCGCGGACGTCGCCGACCTGCGCGCGATCCTCTACGTCAACGACAAGCGCCCCGAAGCGGCGGTCATCGCGCTCGCGAGGGACCGCGGGATCCCGCTGCTCTCGACCAAGCTCACGATGTTCGGGGCCTGCGGGATCCTCTACAACCAGGGATTGAAGCCGGCGTGGAAGCGCTGAGCCCCGGACGGCCCGCGATGGAAGAGGTGCTCTACAGCGAGACCTTCACGATCGCGGGGAACGACTTCGAACGGGGAGGCGAGGTCGCCGCGCGCATCAAGGCGATCATGAAGGAGCTCGGGATCGAGCCGGAGCTCGTCCGCCGGATGGCGATCGCCAACTTCGAGGCGGAGATGAACGTCATCATGTACGCCGAGGAGGCGGTCCTGAAGCTTCGAGGTCCTCCCCGGCGCCGTGCGGGTGACGCTGAAGGACCGCGGGCAGGGGATCCCGAACATCGAGCTGGCCATGCAGCCGGGCTGGTCCACCGCGACGCCCGAGATGCGCCAGCGCGGGTTCGGCGCGGGCCTGGGCCTGCCGAACATCAAGAGGAGCACGGACGAGTTCGAGATCGAGTCCACGCCCGGGGTCGGCACGACCCTGCGCTACTCGGTCCGTCTGCCGGGGGCGGCCGCGTGACGCCGATGGCCGAGCGCGCGCATTCGATCGTCTTCGACGAGGCCAAGTGCATCGGCTGCGTGGACTGCAGCAAGGCGTGCCCCACCAAGGCGATCCGCGTCCGCGACCGCCTCGCCATGCTCGACGCGGAGCTGTGCATCGACTGCGGCGCCTGCATCCGCTACTGCCGCCACCACGCCGTCAGCGCCCGGACCTCCACCCCCGCCGACCTGAAGAAATTCAAGCACTCGGTCGCGCTCCCGTCGCTCACGCTCTACGCCCAGTTCGGCCGCGACGTCGCGCCGGGCCGGGTGCTGCAGGCGCTCACGACGCTCGGCTTCGACAGCACCTACGACATCTCCTGGATGTGCGAGATGCTCGCGGGCGCGACGGACGCCTACCTCGCCGATTGCGCCGGGCCCTGGCCCAAGATCTCCGTCACCTGCCCGGCGATCGTCCGGCTGGTGCAGATCCGGTACCCCGGCATGATCGACAACCTCCTCCCGATCGAGTCGGCCCGCGAGCTGGCGGCGAAGCTGCTCCGGCGGAAGCTCTCGAACGAGCTGGGGCTCGCCCCGCGGGAGATCGGCCTGTTCTTCATCACCCCGTGCAGCGCCATCGTGAACTCGATCCACTTTCCCGTCGGCCTCGAGGAATCGTACCTGGACGGGGCGTTCGCGATCTCCGAGCTCTACGGCCCGCTCCTGCGCGCGATCAAGGAGACGCCCAGGCAGAAGGACACGCCGCCGGTCAGCGAGCGGGGACTTCTCTGGGCGATGGCGGGCGGCGAGATCTCGGGGATGCGCAACCGCAACACCATGACGGTCCGCGGCGTCCGCGACGTGCTGCGCGTCTTCGACCGCCTGGAGGAGGGCAGGTTCCAGTCCGTCGACTTCATCGAGGCCTACATCTGCCCCGACGGATGCGTCGGGGGCCAGCTGACGATCGAGGGGCGCTACGCGGCCCAGCGCAACATCCAGGAGATCGCGCGGCGGATGGACGCGCAGAAGAAGGTCAGCGAAGAGAAGGTGCGCTCGCTCGTGAAGGAGCACTTCTTCGACGTCGAGCAGCACATCACGGCCCGGCCGCCTCAAGCCGCTCGGCCGGGACCTGCGCGAGGCGGTGGCGAGGAAGAAGGAGATCGAGACGATCGTCGCGAGCCTGCCGGGGAAGGACTGCGCGGCGTGCGGCGCGCCGGACTGCGCGACGCTCGCCGGGGATGTCGTGCGCGGCGCGGCCGCCGTGGACGACTGCGTTTTCGTGAGGCTGGAGCGGCTCGAGCGGGAGCTCGCGGCCTCGAAGGAAGGTGCCCATGAGTAAGCACATGCTCGTCCTGGAGCTCTGCTGCCCGCAGTGCCAGGCCACCCTCACCGAGGGCGTGAAGCTCCACCTGGACGCCCACGTCCGGGACACCCACCGCGACGGGGTCGTCTACCTGAGCGCCGTGTTCGGGGACTACAGCGTCGAGGGGGAGCTGGAGATCCCGGAGGGGGCCGTCGTCGAGTTCGCCTGCCCGAAGTGCGACGCGAGCATCATGCTCCCGCTCGCGTGCAAGCTGTGCGGCGCCCCGATGGCCTCGCTGAACATGCGCGGCGGGGGCTACCTCGAGTTCTGCGGGCGCCGCGGCTGCAAGGCGCACGCGATCGGCGGGGTGGGCAACATCGACGACATGATGAGCCTGATGAACCGGATGTTCGAGACTCCCTACGACTGACCGGCGAGGAGCCCGCGACGATGAGCGAACTTCGACAGTACGACTTCAAGAACCTCCACTACGTCGGGGAGAGCGGGGTCCTCATCCCCGCCCTGCAGAAGGTGCAGACCGAGGACGGCTACATCAGCCGTGAGCGGATCCTCGAGATCCACCGGAATTCCGGGATCCCCCTGGCGCACATCTACGGCGTCGCCACCTTCTACTCGCAGTTCCGGCTGCACCCCGTCGGCAAGAACATCATCAAGGTCTGCCACGGGACGGCGTGCCACGTGGCCGGGGCGAACGGGATCTCGAAATCGCTCGAGGACGCCCTCGAGATCGGCAACGGCGAGACGACCAAGGACCGCGTCTTCACCCTCGAGACCGTGTCGTGCATCGGGTGCTGCAGCCTCGCGCCCGTGATCATGGTCAACAACGCGACGTACGGGAACCTCAAGCCCGGCGACCTGAAGAAGATCATCCGGCACTACAGGCCCGCGGCGCAGGAGGCGGCAGGGAAATGAGAATCCTCGTGGGTCTCGGCACGTGCGGGATCGCCGCCGGCGCCGAGCAGACGTTCGCCGCGATCCAGACCGCCGCGCCCGCCGCGGACGGCGGCGTGTCCATCGAGAAGACCGGCTGCATCGGCATGTGCTACCGCGAGCCCCTGGTCGAGGTGCGCGACGCCGCGGGCGCCCGCTGGCAGTACGGCAACATGACGGCCGACAAGGTCGAGCGGCTGCTCGAGGAGCACGTCCGGGGCGGCAAGCCGATCGAGGACTGGCTCGTCTGGACGAACGACGGGGCGGGCACCGAGAAGGCGTTCCTCGACCGGCAGGTGCGGATCGTCCTGCGCAACTGCGGCAACATCGACCCCGAGCGGATCGAGCAGTACCTGGACGCGGGCGGGTACAAGGCGCTCGAGAAGGTGCTGGCCGAGAAGAACCCCGATGCCGTCATCGCGGCGGTGATCGACTCGGGCCTGCGGGGCCGGGGCGGCGCCGGCTTCCTGACCGGCATGAAATGGCGGTTCACCCGCCTCGCTCCCGGCAGCCGGAAGTACGTGATCTGCAACGCCGACGAGGGCGACCCCGGGGCGTTCATGGACCGCTCCGTCCTCGAGAGCGACCCCCACTCGGTGCTCGAGGGGATGGCGATCGCCGGCCACGCGATCGGCGCCGCGCACGGGTACATCTACGTTCGCGCCGAGTACCCGAAGGCGATCGAGCGGCTGAACATCGCGATCGCCCAGGCCGAGGAGCGCGGCTTCCTCGGCGACCGGATCCTCGGCGGGGATTTCCACTTCCACGTGAAGCTCAAGGAAGGGGCCGGGGCCTTCGTCTGCGGCGAGGAGACCGCCCTCATCGGCTCGATCGAGGGCAAGCGCGGGATGCCGCGCGTGCGCCCGCCGTTCCCCGCCGTGAAGGGGCTCTGGGGCTGCCCGACCAACATCAACAACGTCGAGACCTTCGCGAACGTCCCCTGGATCATCATGAACGGCCCGAAGGCCTTCAACACGCTCGGGACCATGAACAGCAAGGGGACGAAGGTGTTCGCCATGGCGGGGAAGATCCGCCGCGGCGGCCTGGTCGAGGTCCCGATGGGGATCACGATCAAGGAGATCGTGAACGACGTCTGCGGCGGCATCAAGGAGGACCGCAAGTTCAAGGCCGTGCAGATGGGCGGCCCCTCCGGAGGGTGCATCCCCGCCGAGCTCGAGCACACGATCATCGACTACGAGTCCATCAACAAGACGGGCGCGATCATGGGATCGGGCGGCCTCGTCGTGATGGACGAGACGACCTGCATGGTGGACGTGGCCCGCTTCTTCCTCGACTTCACGCAGCGCGAGTCGTGCGGCAAGTGCACCTTCTGCCGCGTCGGCACGAAGCGGATGCTCGAGATCCTGACGGCGATCACGGAGGGGGAAGGGAAGGAAGGCGACATCGAGCGGCTGGAGAACCTGGCCGCCCTCGTGAAGAACAACTCCCTGTGCGGCCTCGGCCAGACGGCGCCGAACCCCGTGCTCACGACGATCAAGTACTTCCGCGGCGAATACGAGGCGCACATCAGCAACCGGAAGTGCCCGGCGCACAACTGCCTCAAGCTCATGACGTGGGACATCCTCGACTCGTGCAACGGCTGCGGCGCCTGCGGGCGCGTCTGCCCGGCCAAGGCGATCACGGGCGAGAAGCGGAAGATGCACTTCATCGACCACGAGAAGTGCATCCAGTGCGACGAGTGCTTCAAGACCTGCAAATTCAACGCGGTCGTCAGGAACTAGACGACACCGAGAGGTCCGACATCCATGGATCTGATCAAGCTCGAAATCGACGGCAAGCGGGTGATCGCCGACAACCGGCAGACCATCCTCGAGGTCGCGCGGGAGAACGGGATCGGGAACATCCCCACGCTCTGCCACGACGGCCAGCTCGAACCGTTCGCGTCCTGCTTCGTGTGCGTGGTGAAGGTGAAGGGCGCGCGGACGCTCCTCCCGGCCTGCTCCACGAAGGTGTCCGCCGGCATGGTCGTCGAGACCAGCACGGCCGAGGTCCGCCGCTCGCGCAAGGCCGCCCTCGAGCTGATGCTCTCGAACCACTACGCCGACTGCATCGGGCCCTGCCAGCTGGCCTGCCCCGCCGGGATCGACATCCAGGGCTACATCGCCCTCGCGGCGCTCGGCAAGTACCGCGACGCGATCCAGCTGGTCAAGGACCGCAACCCGCTCCCGGCCGTCTGCGGGCGCGTGTGCACGCGGCCGTGCGAGGTCAAGGGGTGCCGGCGCAACCTCCTCGACGAGGCCGTCGGGATCGACTACATCAAGCGCTACATCGCGGACCTCGACCTGGGCGAGAGGGAGCCGTTCCGCCCGCCCGTCGCCGCGCCGAACGGAAGGAAGGTGGCGGTGGTCGGCGCGGGCCCGGCGGGCCTGTCGTGCGCCTACTACCTCGCCATCCGCGGCTACGCGGTGCAGCTGTTCGAGGGGCTGCCGGAGGCGGGCGGCATGCTCCGCTACGGCATCCCCGAGTACCGCCTCCCCAAGGAGGTGCTCGACCTCGAGATCAACCAGATCCTCGACCTCGGCGTGCGCCTCTCGACGAACGTGGTCCTCGGGCGCGATTTCACGGTCGCGAGCCTCAAGGCCGACGGCTTCGACGCCGTCTTCCTGGGGATCGGCGCGTGGGACAGCTCGAAGATGCGCGTGCAGAACGAGGACGTCGAAGGGGTCCTGCCCGGCATCGAGTTCCTCAAGCAGTTCGGCCTGCATCGCGCCCCGAAGCTCCACGGCCGGGTGATGGTCGTCGGCGGCGGGAACACCGCGATCGACTGCGCGCGCACCGCCCTGCGGCTGGGGGCGAAGGAAGTGCGGATCCTGTACCGGCGCACCCGCGCCGAGATGCCCGCGAACGAGATGGAGATCGTCGAGGCGGACCACGAGGGCGTGAAGATGGACTTCCTGGTGGCGCCCGTCCGGGTGATCACCGAGGGGAACCGCCTCACGGCCCTCGAGTGCCAGAAGATGGAGCTCGGCGAGCCCGATTCGAGCGGGAGGCGCAGCCCCAAGCCCCTGCGCGGCTCGGAGTTCGTGATCGACTGCGATTACGTCATCGCGGCGATCGGCCAGGCCACGAAGGTCCAGGAGCTGGTGGACGGGCGCGTGCCCAACTTCCTCCCCTTCGGCGAGGTCCTGAACCTGACCCGGTGGCAGACGATCCAGGTCAACGAGCAGACCTTCGAGACGAGCGTGGAGGGGGTCTTCTCCGGCGGCGACGTCGTGACGGGGGCCGCCACCGCGATCGAGGCGATCGCGGCGGGGCGCAAGGCCGCGTGGGCGATCGACGCCTACGTGCGGACCGGCAAGGCGCAGCCCGAGCCGGTCGAGGTCTACAGCCGCAAGGACGCCTACCGCACGGTCACGGTGCAGGACCTGCGCGACGGCTCGCGCTACCCGCGCCGCCCGATGCCCGTGCTCTCCCCCGAGGAGCGCCGCACGGGCTTCATGGAGGTCGAGCAGGGGTACTCCGCCGAGGACCTCCGCAAGGAAAGCCACCGCTGCCTGGAGTGCGGCTGCACCGCGCTGTTCGACTGCGACCTGCGCAGGTACGCCACCGAGTACCAGGTGGACATCGCCACGTTCATGGGCGAGGCGAAGGAGCACACGGTGGACCATTCCCACCCGCTGCTCGAGCTCGACATGAACAAGTGCATCCTGTGCGGGCGCTGCGTGAGGATCTGCAGCGAGCTGGTCGGCGTTGCCGCCTACGGGTTCGTGAACCGCGGCTTCGACACCGTGATCCGCCCCGCGCTCGGAGGGTCGCTTCTCGAGACCGACTGCGTGACCTGCGGTCTGTGCGCCAGCACCTGCCCCACGGGCGCGATCGTCGAGAAGGTCCAGCTCGACAAACCGGGCCCCTGGCAGGCCGCCACCGTCCCGACCGTGTGCCACTACTGCGGCGTCGGATGCCGGCTGAACTACGATGTCTACGGCACCTCGCTCGTGAAGGTCTCCCGCTCGCAGGACGAGGGGGTGACCTCCGGGAACCATTGCCGCAAGGGGCGGTTCGGGCACGGGCACGTCCAGTCCTCCGAGCGCCTGCGAAGCGGCAGGATCCGCGCCGGGCGCGAGCTGCAGGACTCGACGCTCGAGGAGACCCTTCGCTACGCCGCGATGCGGCTGAAGGAGCTCGGCCGGTCCTGCTCGGGTGACCAGGTCGCGGTGTTCGTCTCGCCGCGCATGACGAACGAGGAGATCTACCTCGCGCAGAAGTTCGCGCGCGTGGCCCTCAAGACGCACAACGTCACCTCCTTCGCCCACGTGCTCGACCCCGGCCTGTTCTGCCCGGACGTGGTCTCGACCGCGACCTACGCCGAGGTCGAGGACGCGCAGGCGCTCCTCGTCGTGAACTCGAACATGGACGAGGAGCACTTCGTCGCGGACCTGGTCTGCAAGAAGGCCGTCCGCAAGGGCGGCCGGCTGATCTACATCGGGCCCGGGGAGAACCGCACCGCGCGCTTCGCCGAGGTCTTCCTGAAGTGCCGCGAGGGCGAGCAGGTTGCCGCCACGCTGTGCCTGCTGAAGGAGTACGCCGCGATCTCGCCCGGCGCGTTCGAGGCGGCGCCCGCCATGAAGGCGCACCTCGACGGGCTGTCCGCCGCCACGCTCGCCAAGCGGGCGGGGGTGCGGATCGAGGAGGCCCGGGCCGCGGCGAAGACGCTCGCCGGCAGCATCCTCAAGGTGATGCTCTTCAACAAGGACTACCCGGGTCCACGCGCGGCGGGCGACGACCGGTTCTTCGCCGAGGCGGCGGCGGCCCTCGGCTGCGGCCTGCTGGCCCTGCGCGAGAAATCGAACATGCAGGGGCTCCTGGACATGGGAGCGAACCCTCGCTGGCTGCCCGGCTACGTCGACCCCGCCAGGGACGAGGCGGCGATCGAAGCGCTGGAGAAGCACTGGTGCGTCGTCCTTCGCGATCTCCAGAAGGGGAGCGAGGACGTGGGGCGGCTCCTGCGCGAAAAGAAGCTCAAGGTCGCCGTCGTGCTCGGGGAGGACCCGCTCGGCACGGAGGGATTCCCCGCCGACCTGCGCGACGGGCTGCTGGGGGTCGACTTCCTGGTCGTGGGGGACCTGTTCGAGACGAAGACCGCCGCCACGGCCAACGTCGTCCTGCCCCTGTCGGCCACCGCGGAGACAGGCGGAACGATGACGAACCTCGAGCGGCGCGTCCAGCGACTGAAGCGGGCCGTCCCGCCGGCCGCGGGGATGGAGACCTGGCAGCTCCTGTGCCAGCTCGCGGGGCTCATGGGGTACCGTTTCCGCATGAAGTACAACAGGGTGGAAGATGTCACCGAGGAGATCGCGACCGTCGTCCCGTTCTACCGGGGCGTTCTCGCGGCGGCCTCCGCGGAGGAGGAGGTGTGGCAGCTCGACGGCTTCGCCCTGAAGCGGCAGCAGCCCGACTACCACAGGCTCGCCGAGCCGCTGCGCCCGTCGCCGACGATCCAGCTCGATCATCTCGAGGCGCGCTTCGCGCGCTGGTTCGACAGCATCATGGGGGATGCCCGCAAGGCGATCACGGAGAAGAGCGCGCAGCTGCCGATGGTCCGCTGAGCGGAGCATCGCCGGCAGGCTCGCTGCTGCTCCCGGCAGTGTCGAAGACCCCGCCGCGGAGGCGGGCCCGGCCTGGAGCCAGCCGCCGGGATGAGGTTCCGGTGGTCCGGGCAAACTCGCCGCAGCCCGCGCATCGGGCGGTGGCGTGAGGTCGAGAAACGGGGGAGGGGCGGCGCACGCCACCGTTCAGGGGCGCGGCGCCGGTGGCCCGCGGCGGAGTCCCGTCCGCCGCTTTGATCGACCGGGGATGGACCGGGCGCCGCGCTCGCGCGATGGGGCGCAGGCGCCGTGTCCCCGGGAAGGGAGGCACGACATGAGAAGACCATTCCTGGTCGCGCTTGTCGCCGCGTGTCTCGTGGGCGCGGCAGGGCTGGCCGGGGCGCTCGCGGAGGCGCGGTTCCTCGAGAACGGCCCTCTGCCGCCGCTGCCCGTCCCGGTGGACAACCCGCAGACCGACGCGAAGATCCGCCTGGGCGCCCAGCTCTACTTCGACGGGCGCCTGTCGGCCGACGGGACGATCAGCTGCGCCACCTGCCACGACCCGAAGACCGCCTGGGCGAACCACAACCCGACCGACACGGGGATCCGCGGGCAGGTCGGCGGGCGCAACTCGGGGACGATCCTCGACTCGGCCTGGATGAAATTCCAGTTCTGGGACGGCCGCGCGGGCTCGCTCGAGGAGCAGGCCCTGGGGCCGATCCACAACCCGATCGAGATGGGCGAGACGCTCGAGAACGTGATCGCGAAGCTGAACGCCATCCCCGGCTACAAGGCCCAGTTCCAGGCCGTGTTCGGGACGGACGTCACCGCGGACGGGATCGCGAAGGCGATCGCCTCCTTCGAGCGGACCGTCGTCTCGGGCCCTTCGCCCTACGACCGGTGGCTCGCGGGCGAGCACGAGGCGATGAGCCCCGAGGCGGTGCGCGGGATGAAGCTCTTCAACGGCAAGGGGCACTGCCTGCCGTGCCACAGCGGCCCGGCCTTCTCCGATCAGTCGTTCCACAACCTCGGCGTCGGCATGGCGAAGCCGAACCCCGATCTCGGCCGCGAGGAGCACACCAAGAAAGCGGCGGACCGCGGCAGGTTCAAGACGCCCGGCCTGCGCAACGTCGCGCTGACGGGCCCCTGGCTGCACGACGGCTCGGCGAAGACGCTCATGGAGGTCATCGACCTGTACGACCGGGGCGGCGAGAAGAACCCGGACCTCGATCCTCTCGTGTTCCCCCTGCACCTGACCGATGCCGAGAAGAAGGAGCTGGTCGCCTTCATGGAGGCGCTCACCGGCACCCTGCCCGACATCAAGCCGCCCGCCCTGCCCGAAGGAGGTGCCCGATGAGCCGCCAGCGCCTTCTCCTCGCGCTTCTTGCGTTCGCGACGCTCGTCGCGCTCCTCCCGACCCCCTCGCACGCGGTCCCTGTCTTCGCCCGCAAGTACGGGTTCGAATGCACGATGTGCCACTCGGCCTTCCCGCGCCTCAACGACTTCGGCGTGCGGTTCCGCCAGAACGGGTACCAGCTCCCGGGCCGCGAGAACGAGGAGCGGACGGTGCTCCACAGCCCGCCGCCGTTCGCGGCCAGGACCAGCGTCGGGCTGGAACGTGCGCAACACGACCGACGTTCCGGATGGAACCGACGTCAACCAGTTCCAGCTGAACGGGCTCGACGTGCTGTCGGCCGGCCTCTTCTACAAGAACATCGGCTACTTCCTCGTCTACACGCCCGAGCTCAAGGAAAGCCGCGGCGTCGTGGGGCAGGAGGCGACGCTGGAGATGGCGAACGTCGTCTTCTCCAACATCTACACGGGCTGGCTGAACGTGCGGGTCGGGAGGATGGAGCCCGCCTACCTCGCGTTCAGCGCGAAGCGGCGCCTCACGTTCTCGTCCTACAACATCTACGATTACGCCTTCCCCGGCGGGCTCGCGCTGTCCGACACGCAGACGGGGCTCGAGATCTACGGCCAGGGGCGCTGGGCGGCCAGGGGGTTCGAGTTCGGGTACGCGGCCGGCTACATGAACGGCTCCGAGACGAACCAGCCGGACGACGGCCCGCAGGACTACTACGGCCGGGCCTACGTCGTGATCGGAGCCGGCGAGGGACAGACCGCGGGGCAGCGGATCGGAGCGATCGCCTACCGCGGCCAGGCGCGCTCGGAGTATGACCCGAACGGCGACCGCCAGTGCTTCACCCGCTACGGATTCGACGCGAGCCTCAACTACGGCCAGTGGAACCTCGCGCTTCAGTACCTGTGGGGGACCGACAGCAAGGAGCTCTGGAACGCGACCGAGAACGGGAACTTCTCGGGCGGTTTCGCCGAGCTGACGTGGCAGCCGATGACGCGCCTCGTCCTCTTCGGCCGCTACGATTCCCTGAACCTGCCCGACTTCACGGATGCGTCGGCGCCGGGGTACACCCTGGGCGCGCGCTTCTACCTGATCGACCAGCTCGCGCTGCACGCCGAGTACTCGAGCACGACGCTCGACTTCCAGAGCGGCTCGCCCACGCCCGACGAGAAGGAAGAGGCCTTCACGCTGAGCGTGGATTTCGCGTTCTAGGTCTCGACCGGACCCGAAGGCCGGGGGCCGTCCCCGCCGGAAACGGCGGCGGCGGTTCCCCGGCCTTTTCGCTGCCGTGGTTGGAAGCAGGGGGCGGGGCGCGCCTGCTGCGGTGCACGGCGTCCCGCCGACCGCCAACGCCACGCCCCGGCCGCCAGCCTGCTGGCGGAAAAGGGGCGGAATCGTGACGCGCCCCGCGTCCTCGGTTATGATTCGATGACTTCCAAAGGGGAGGTCCGGGCCCAGCACCGGGCACGCGCCGGCGATTCCAGGCCGGCGCGGGCGCTCGTAACAGGCGGCTCCAAGGAGAACGAATGAACACGCGCTCGCGAACCCTGATGCTGGTCCTCGTTGTCCTGGTGGCCACGGTCGCCATCGCCACCCTGGCCTGGGCCCAGACCGCACCGAAGGCGGAAGAGAAGAAGGCGACTCCCTACCCGCTCGACCACTGCCTCGTTTCCGGGGAGAAGTTCGGTGAGGCGACATGGGTGACCCGTCTCGCTCGTGCACGAAGGCCAGGAGTTCAAGTTCTGCTGCAAGATGTGCATCCCGACATTCAACAAGGATCCGCAGAAGTACCACGAGCTGCTGAAGCAGGGCGTGCAGGACGTGATCAAGGCGCAGAAGGGGACCTACCCGCTGAGCACCTGCGTCGTCTCCGGCGAGAAGCTCGACGCCGATGCGATCGATTACGTGTACGCGGGGCAGCTGGTCCGCTTCTGCTGCAAGAAGTGCGTCAAGGAGTTCGTGGCCGCGCCCGACAAGTACCTGGCGAAGCTCCAGGCGGCCGGCAAGGGCAAGTAGGCCGCGGGCCCGCTCCGCCAATGGCCTGGCCGATGATCGGCTGTTTCGCGGCCACGATCCGGACGCGAGGGCGCAGGCTCGCCGCGCCCTGGGTCGCGCTCGTTCTCCTCTTCGGAGCGCTGGGCTCGCTCCACGCCATCGCGCAGACGCCCGACGGCGGGGGCGCCGCCGCGGGACAATCCCAGGGCGCGGCGACCTGGAACGAGAAGTGCCCCGTCATGGTGGACGAGGACTCCGATCCCGCCATCTCGGTCGAATACGAGGGAAAGCAGGTCTACTTCTGCTGCCTGAAGTGCCGGAGGAAGTTCCTCGAGGACCCGACGAAGTACCTCGCGAACCTCCCGCAGTTCGCGTCCGCTGCTTCGCCGCCCGCGGCTGCGGCGCCCGGGGCAATCCGTTGCGCCGGGAGCGGCCGCTCCCGGGCCCCCGGCAGCCGGCCGGCAGGGTGCGGCAGCTGCGCCCCCGGCCGCGGGGCAGGCAGCGCCTGCTTCGGGAGGGCCGGCGGCCACCACTTCCGGTTCCGGGGAACGCCTCACAGGTCAGGGCGGGTGAGGCGGGAGCGGCTGGAGCCGGCGGGCCGCAATCGATTCCGGTGCGTCAATCGGCCCACGGCACGCCGCCGCGGAGTCGAGCAGCGGCAGGCAGGGCGGGCCGAGTGCGGGCATTCAGGGCGGAACGACAGCCGGCGTCCAGGGCGGATCGATTCCCTCCGGTTCCACGCCGCCGGCGATCGCCGGCTCCGCTGGCGCGCCACCGGACGGCGCGACGCAGACCCGTCCCGCTCGCGCCCGTCCGCCGGGCGGGCTGGGCGCACCCGGTCCCCCCGGCGGTGGACCAGGCGAGACCGGCCCGGCGGCAGGCGCCGCAGCCGGCTTTGCGACCGGCCCTGCAGGCGGTCCTGCGGCAGGGGCGGCCGCCGCACCCGGGAGACACCCGGACCGCCCCGCCGGGGGCAGCCGCTCTCGACGCCGATGCGCCTCGTGCGCTGGATCGGGCGCTTCCACCCGGTGGTCATCCATTTCCCGATCGCGCTGATCCTCGCCGCCTGCGCGGCCGAGCTGCTCGGCTGGCTGTCGCGAAGCCGGCGCCTGCTCGACGCGGCGCGCATGGCGCTCGGCGCGGGGGCGCTCGGGGCGGTCGTCGCCGCGGCCGTGGGATGGGCCGCGTGGCTGTTCGCCTCGTTCCCCGGCGACATGGCGCCCGTCCTCTCGACCCACCGCTGGCTCGGGACGGCCGCCGCCATCCTCTCGGTCATCGCCGCGGGCGCGGCGGTGACGGGGGGCGAATGGGAAAGCCCGCGCCACCGCTTCATCTACCGGCTGCTCCTGATCGCGACCGGCCTGCTGATCGGCGCGACCGGGCACTGGGGCGGAACGTTGATCTACGGCGCCGACCACTACACCTGGTGAGCGCGCTTCGCCCGGCGTGACGTTCGCGCCGTGCTAACCTCCACCCCGTGAGCGCGCCCCCGACAGCGGATCCGCCGCATCCCGCCGGGAAGCGGATCACGGCGACGCACCTGTACGAGTTCGCCCTCTGCGAGCACCGCGTCGCGCTCGATTTCACGCTGGACCGCTCGCTCCGGACGCCCCCCGACGAGGCCGCGCGGCTCCTCTTCGAGAGAGGGCGCGCGATCGAGGAACGGATCGCCTCCGGCCTCGGCTACGCCACGGTCGCGCCGCGTCCCGGCGATCCGGAGGGGGCCTTCCGGGAGACGCTCGACCTGATGCGCCGCGGGGTTCCCGGGATCTACCAGGGAGTCCTTCTCGCGGGCCGGCGCCTCGCGATCCCCGACCTCCTGCGCCGCGCCGACGGGGCCTCCTCCCTCGGCGGGCACCACTACGTTCCCGGCGACATCAAGTCCGGCCTCGAGCCGCGCACCGACCAGGCGCTGCAGGTGGTCTTCTCGGCCCGCCTCCTCGAGGAGGTCCAGGGCCGCCTGCCGGAATGCGGGTTCCTTCTCCTCGCCGACGGGGAGGAGTCGGTCTTTCCGATCGGGGAGCTCGTCGATTCGTTCGACCTCGCCCACGGCGCGGTCGCGGCGATCGCGGACGGCGGTCGCGCGACGTTCCCGTTCTTCTCCGAGCAGTGCGCGCGCTGCCGCTGGAAGGGGACCTGCCTGCCGGCCCTGCAGGAAGGGGACGACCTGTCGTTCGTCGCCGGGATGACCCGCACGCGCAAGCGGCTCCTCGCGGCGCGGGGGATCGGCACCGTGAAGGAGCTGGCGGCCCTCGACGACGGGGCGATCGAGGCGCTCGCGGCGCAGGGCTTCGCGACCGAGGGGCTGCGGCGCCTGCGCCAGCAGGCGCTCGCCCTTGCCTCGGGCAGAGCCGAAGGAGCCCCGCCGCGCCGCCGCCGCGAGCCCCCGGGACGCGGGCTCCGCCAGCATTTCCTCGCGGCCGCCTGGGACCCGCTCGGCGGGGGAGAGCCGTTCCTCGTGGGCTACGCCTCGCGCCCGTCCGCGGTGGCCCCGTTCGACCGCCTCGGCGTCCGCCTCGCGCGGAGCGATGATGAGCGGGCGGCGCTTCTTCCTCCGCTCGTCTCCTCGCTCGGCGCCGTCGAGCAGGCCGTCCTCCATTTCGGCCCGTCGGCGCCGCGCGCCTTCGACCGGATCGCCGACCTTGCGCGCTTCAACCCGGCGGAGCAGGGGAAGCTCGAGGCGCGATTCTTCGACCTCGCGCCGGTCGTGCGCGCGGGCGCCTACCTGCCGGTGCGGCGCTACCGGCTCGACGAGATCGCCGCGGCGCTCGCGAAGCGCGCCGCTACCGCCGCTCGACGAGCCGGAGGACGCGCCGTTCGTCTGGTTCGAGAACCTGCGCCTCGGCGTCGAGGGGGACTGGGAGGCGAAGCTGCGCGAGCGCGCCGCGCGCGAGCTCGGCGACCTCGCCGCCGTCTGCGACCGGTACCTCGGCGCGGGGGCGCCCCGATGACCGGGACTGCGGGCGGCGCCCGCGACGGGGGCCGATGCGTGAGGCGCGGGCCGGGGGCTGCCGCGCTGCCGGCCGGGGCGGGAGGCCGGTCATGAGCGCGGAGCGCGGGACCCCGCGCCGCGGCGCGCCCCGCCCGATGCGGGAGCGCCTGCTCCGCTTCCTCAATCGCGAGCTGGCCGCCGGCCGCGACGACATGGACGAGCTCCACTCGCTCCCCATCGAGGAGCGGGTCGAGCGGGGCTACTGCATCGACAGGCTCCGGTTCCTCTCCTGGGAGAACAACGGCGCGCGGCTCGTCCTCGAATGCCGCGAGAACACCTCGCGCTTCCGCGCCGGCGAGAGCCTGACGCTCGGGTACGGGCACGATCCGGGCAGCGGCGTCGGCGTCAACTACGTCGCGTACGACCCGGCGGCCGGCAGGCTGCGCGTGGACCGCGACCCCTGGCGCCGCGAGGGCTGGGAGAGCCTCGATCTGACCCGCCCGCTCGCGCTCGACCAGGTCCGGGCCGATCACATCAGGATCGCCATCGAGGCGATCGAGAACGTCTACGGGGCCCGCGACGAGCGCTCCGCGCGGATCCAGTCGATCCTCGAAGGGACGATGGAGCCGGCGCTCGACCGGGCCGAGGAGGCAGCGGCCGCGCGCCTCCTCGCAGGGCCTCCCGCTCGATCTCCTCCCAGCGGGAGGCGTTCGTCCGCTGCTTCGCGCAGCGGCCCCTGCACCTCGTCCAGGGACCGCCCGGGAGCGGGAAGACCTGGCTCATCGCGAGCCTGGTCGCGGCCTGGGCGCGCGGGGGGGAGCGGATCCTCGTGACGGCGCAGACGCACCGCGCCGTGAACAACGTCCTCGCCAGGGTCGTCGAGCTGAATCCCGGGAGCGCGCCCGTCGTGAAGGCGGGCGACGCCAACAACGCCGAGGATCTGCCTCCTGCCGTCGGCCGGGCGCCCTCGTTCGCGAAGCTCGGCCCGGCGCCGCGCGCGAGCCGGCCAGGTGGTCGGCGCGACGGTCTTCGCGCTGCGCCGCGCGTGGGGCGAGGCCCCGTTCGACCGCGTCGTCTTCGACGAGGCCGCGCAGATCCTCGTCCCCCTGGCCGTCTGCGGCATGCTCGCGGGCCGGCGCTACGTCTTCGTCGGCGATCACCGCCAGCTGGGGCCGATCGTGAGCGGCGACCACGAGGACGAGCTCGCGGGGCTGTCGATCTTCGAGCACCTCGCGGGCGCGCTGCGCGCCGACCCTCCTGCGCCACACCTACCGGATGAACGACGGGATCAACGCCTTTCCCAGCAGGGCCTTCTACGGCGGCGAGCTGGCGTCGGACGCCGGGGCGGCCGCGCGCCGTTTCCCGCTCGTCCCGGGCGGCCCGCTCGACGCGCTGCTCGATCCCGCCCGGCCGGCGGTGATCGCGGCGCTCGCGCACGAAGGGAGCCGGACCCGCTCGATCCCCGAGGCGCTGCTCGTGACGGACCTCGTCGAGGACCTCCTCGTCCGCCAGCGGATCGACCCGCGCGAGGTGGCGGTCCTCACGCCGTACCGCGCGCAGATCCGCGCCATCAGGACGCTCGTCGAGACGCGGCTGCGCGCGGCCCGCTCCCTCCCGCTCCTGATCGACACGGTCGAGCGGATGCAGGGGCAGGAGCGCGAGGTCGTGATCGTCTCGCTGGCCTGCTCCGAGCCCGAGTACGCGGCGCGGGAGGCGGCCTTCTTCTTCTCGCCGAACCGGTTGAACGTCATGCTGACCCGGGCGCGGACGAAGCTCGTCATCGTGGCCAGCCCGCACCTGTTCGGAGCGCTCCCGGCCGACCTCGAGCAGCTGCGCCACGCGAGCCTCTTCGCCCGGCTGTGGCGCGAGCTGCCGAAGGTCGACCTCTCCGACCGTTACATCAGCCCCGAGCGCGCGAAGGCCGACAGGTAGACGATCCGCCCGTCGTTCTCCAGTCCGCCCCCGACGATCGCCTGGGACTCCATCCGGAAGTCGCGCCCCAGGCCCACGGACTGACGGAGCTCGCACGGCGCGTCGGAGATGGCGGCTAGCCAGAACCGGCCCGCCTTCGCGGCCTGCGCACCCGTTTCCGTCCGCGGGCGCGTCGAGCCTGGCGCGCATCACGATCGCGTCGAACAGGTAGGGGGAGAGGATCTTCCGGTGGAGCTTCGCGTAGGTCTCGGGACTGCCCGAGACCTCGGCCCCCGCGAGCTTGCCCGCGATCAGCACCATCGCGCCCGACTGTCCGGGCAGGGGACGGAAGCGCGGAAGGAACTCCTCGATCGAGGCCCGCCGGGATTCGGCGATGTCGCGGTAGGCCGAGCTCGCGCTGGCCACGCCAAGGTCCTCGGAGAGGTGCTGCACCCGCTGCCAGACCTCGCCCTGGTTCACGGCGTACCCGGCCCCGCGCTTCAGGGATGAGGAGATGTCGCGCGCGGCGCAGGCCCTCATCGAGGGGGAGACCTTGGAATAGTGGGCGGCGAACCCGGGCGCGGCGCTGGGCTCGCCGCGCGCGCCGCGCGGCGGTGCCCGGCGGCGCCCGGCGTGTTGTAGCGCCAGCGCCCCTGCTCGAGGCAGGAGACCGGGATGACGGTCTCGGACTTGCCCGGCACGAGGATCGTGATCCAGACGGCGCGGTTCTGCTTCGCACCGACGAGGTGATCTCCCTCGAGGATCAGGACGGGCGAGGCGCCGCGGTTCCTGACGAGGATCTCCGGCACGTGCCCGGCGCCGATTTCGACGACCTCGACGAGCCCGCAGGGCAGCGCTTCGTCGAGCAGAATGTACGGTTCGGGCTGCCTCGAGGATTCGCCGCCGGATCCGGGCAGGAACAGCGGGAGAACGGCGAGCTCACCCGCCAGGACCGGTTCGCCGAGCGCGAGCTCGCCGGCGAGCTGGTGAAGCGTCGTATGTTCCGGGTTCTTCATAAATGCCCCCTATTTACCAATTAGTAAATGTTCTGAACAAAAAAAGGGGTGGACTGTTGCCGACTGTCGCGAGGCGCCCGTCCGAAGCCGGGAGCCCGCGGGTCCTGGCGGAACGGGCTTCCAGCCAGGAAACTCGAATAACTTGCACGCCAGTCATGAGGATCTTCCCACCGGTTCGAAGTGCCTCCTTTCATGATCACTATACTGCAATTTACTAATTTGTCAAGTAAAAATTTGACTGGACATTGAATAATTGTGGGGGTACTCTTTCCCTGCGATGCAGCCCACCGACCTGCCGATGCCGGAGCGAATCCGTGAAATGCGCCGCAGGCGCGAGCTCAGCGGCCAGGGGCTCGCGGAGGCGGTGGGGGTCAGCCCTTCCTACATCTCCCTGATCGAGAAGGGGATGAAGATCCCCCAGGAGGATGTCGCCGTCCGGATCGCCCAGGTTCTCGGCGATGACGAAGAGGCGTACCGGGTCTGGGCCGCCAGCGCGCGCATGAGCGACAACGCGCGCGCGGCGATCTGGTCGCAGCTCCCGCTGCAGGCCCAGAGGCGTTATCAGAGCGGCGGTCGCGCGCGGAGATCTCCGAGCCCGAACCGCCCGCTGCCGCCGGTGTGGACGAGGCGGCCAGCGAGGCGGTCGGCGGGGCGGCCAGCGGGGCGGTCAGCGAGGCGGTCGGCGGGGCGGCCAGTCGAAGCGCTCGAGGAGGCGAACCCCGTCGTCGCCGCCCCGGCGCGGCCGCTTTCACGACGAACGGCGTTTGCGAAGCGGCGCGAGAGATGGGAGCTGTCGCAGGACAGGCCTGTACGCCTCGGGGGACCGCGCGCTCGAGGAACTGCAGCTCGAGCCCCCCGAGGCGGAGCACACCGAGCGGCACCTGGCCCAGCAGCTTCTCATGACCGCGAAGGACCTCCTCTCGCGCGTACGGCCGGCCACGGCGGCGGTCGTCCTCCTGCCGCTGCTCCCCGAAGGGGAACCGCTTCCCGACGGGCCCCTGCCCGCCGAGCGCGCGGAGGGGCATTTCCCGGTCCGGCCCGACGTCGCGAAGCGTCTCGGTGAGGACGCGGTCGCCCTGCAGGTGACCGCGGAGAACGGGGCGAGGGTCCCGGCGACGTTCCGCCCGGGCGACATCGTCGTCCTCGACCGGCGCTGGTCCGAGCCGCGGCCCGACGCGGTCTTCGCCGTGCGGTTCCGGGGTGCGCTCGTGCTGTCGCGCTGCACGCTCAAGGGCGGTTCGCTCGTGCTCCTGGGCGAGGCCGGCCCGGGCGGGGCCGCCCTGGACGTGGAGATCCTCCCGGCCCCGGACACGCCCTCGCTGCGCAGGCTGATCGCCGGGCGCGTGGCCCTCAGCGTGCGCGCCTGGGCCTAGGTCCGCCGGGATGCAGGCAGGCGCGCCGTGGTGCGGCGGACCTCTTCGGCGATAATCACCGCAGCACGCGCGCCAGCACAATTGAAGTGAGACTGTCGCCGGGGGAGAACTGCGCATGGATGTCGAAATCCGATTGCTGATCGGCTGGTTCCTCTTCGGGGGATCGCACGTCTTCCTCTCGGCCCTGCCGGTCAGGACACGGCTGATCCGGTGGGTCGGCCTGGGCGGGTTCAAGGGGCTCTACTCGCTCGTCGCCTTCGTCACCCTCTTCTGGCTCTCGTGGACGTACTGGTTCCACCGCCACCAGGGGGCGCAGATCTTCGCGCGCCCGGACTGGCTGCGGCACGTGACCGAGCTGATCGTGCTGTGCGCCATCGTCGTCCTCGGGCTTGCGCACGCCTCGAAGAACCCGGCGACGACCCGCGCCGAAATGAGCGGGGATTACGCGTCCTCGGCGCGCGGCATCCACCGGATCACGCGCCACCCGCAGGGGCTCGCCTTCTTCCTGTTCGGCCTCGGGCACATGGTGAGCAACCCGAAGACGGGGGACTGGTGCTTCTTCGCGGGCTTCCCGGTCTTCGCCGTCCTGAGCGCGATCCACCAGGACCAGAGGCTCCTGGAGGACGGCCCGCCCGAGTTCCGCGCCTTCTACGCGGAGACCTCGTTCATCCCGTTCGCCGCGATCCTGCGGGGGAGGCAGAGGCTCGTCCTGTCGGAGATCCGCCTGCGCGCCGTCCTGATCTCCCTCGGCGTCGGGATCGTGGTCCGGGTGCTGCACCCGTACATCTTCGGGGGCTTCAGGTAGAGCCCGCCGCCTAGGCGTACAGGCCGCGCATCTCCGAGGCTTCGGTGACCCGCTTGATCGCCACCATGAACGCCGCGATCCGCATCGGCACCCGGTGCTTGCGCCCGGTCTCGTACACGTGGTCGAACGCGGTCTCCATGATCCGCTTGAGGTCCTGGTTGACGCGCTCCTCGGTCCAGTAGTACCCCATCCGGTTCTGCACCCACTCGAGGTACGACACCGTCACCCCGCCCGCGTTGCAGAGGATGTCGGGGATGAGGAACACGCCCTTCTCCTGGAGGATCAGGTCCGCGCCGGGCGTCGTCGGCCCGTTCGCCCCCTCGGCGAGGATCTTCGCCCGGACCCGGCCGGCGTTCTTCTCCGTGATCTGGCCCTCGAGGGCGGCCGGCACCAGGATGTCCACGGGCAGCTCGAGGATCTTCATCGCGTCGCGCATCCGGGTGGCGCCGCGGAACCCCTTCAGCGTGCCGCGCTTCGCGACGTGGTTCATCGCCGCGGGGATGTTGATGCCGTCGGCGTCGTGGAAGGCGCCGTCGATGTCGGAGATGCCGACGACGCGGCACCCTTCATCGTGGAGGAACTTCGCCGCGTACGAGCCCACGTTGCCGAACCCCTGCACGGCCACCGTCGCGCCCTTCAGCGGCATCCGCAGCTTCGCCGCCGCCTTCTTGATGCAGTGGACGATCCCGAGCGAGGTCGCCGTCTTGCGCGCCTCCGAGCCGCCGAGCTCGATCGGCTTGCCCGTGATGACCCCCGGCACGTACTCGTGCTGGTGCATCGAGTAGGTGTCCATCATCCAGGTCATCACCTGCGGGCCCGTGTTCACGTCCGGGGCCGGCACGTCCTTGTCGGGGCCGAACAGGTCGATCATCTCGGCCATGTAGCGGCGCGACAGCCGCTCGCGCTCCGACAGGGACAGCTTGCGCGGGTCGACGACGACCCCGCCCTTGCCCCCGCCCATGGGAATGCCCACGACCGCGCACTTGTAGGTCATCCAGAAGGCGAGCGCCTTCACCTCGTCCACGTTCACGTCCTGGTGGAACCGGATCCCGCCCTTGGCCGGCCCGCGCGCCACGTTGTGCTGCACGCGGAAGGCCCGGAAGACCTTGATCGTGCCGTCGTCCATCCGGATCGGCAGCATGACCTCGGTGATCCGCCGGGGCAGCTTGATCATCGCGATCTGGTTCTCGGACAGGCGCAGGTGCCGGGCGGCCTGGTCGAACTGCTCGAGCGCGTGCTCGAAAGCGGACGCGCGCCATTCCTCGAGCGTGCCCGAGATCTGGCGGCGGCGCACGGCGCTGCGCTCCATGGACCTGATTTCGGCGGGTGACGGCTTTCTTCTGACCACGTGCGTTCCTCTCTTGATCGGCCTTTCCGGGCCGGGATGACCCGCGGATTCTAGCGCGAAACGGCGCGCCCCGGCAGGAGCCCGGCCCAAGGGCGGGTCGGAGATGATACCCGCCGACGATCGAGGACAGACCGCAAGGAGAGCCGCCGAGCGATCCCGCCCCGGCGGATGGCCCCGCGGCACGGGGGGACCCGGCACGCGGCTGCCGTGGGCGGCCGGTTCAGACAGGGCGCGAATAGAGCGCGTAGGCGGTCGCGATGCCGAGCAGGTCGAACCCTGCGTGCGCGACCATGGCGTCGCTCACACGGCGCCGCTGAAGGAAGATCAGGGCGAACAACAGGCCGGCGATTCCCGATCTCACCATTCCGTTGGACCCCTGGTACGAATGCCCGATGCCGAACACGATGCTGTCGGCCACCACGGCGAAGACCAGCCCGGGCGTGCCGAACGCCTTGTCGAAGCGGGTGAGAACGAAGGCCCGGATCAACTCCTCGGTGAATCCTCCGCCCACGATCGCCGCGAAGATCCAGAACGGCGCCTGGCGCGGATCCGTGAACAGGACCCGGAGAGTATCGGAGCGCCCGCCGGGCGCAGAACGAAGCCAGGATGCTCCCGACAACGATGTTCAGGGTGAGGAACAGCCCGACGGCGAGGACGGATCCCCGGAGCAACGAGCTCGGCGAGGAGACTCCCGGCGGAGGCCCAGCCCGGCGATGCGCTCGCCGTTCGCGCGGAGCAGGAGCCAGATCGCCGCCAGCGCGATGACGGTCTTGATGGAGACGAAGACCGCGATCGCGCGCGGACTTTCGGGCATCTGCCCGGCTCCCGGGCGGAGCAGATGCGCCCAGATCGAATAGGTCCAGTAAGCGACGACGATCGCGATCGTGAACGGCTGCGCATAGACGCTTCATCGTTTCTCGGGCTGTCGATCACGAGGTCCCGTCGGTGGGTCATCCCCCGTGGTCGCCTCCGTCAGGATACCGCACCAACCTCACCCGCCCTCCGGCGAGCCACCGTGTCGAGTCGGGCGCGTCCATCCTGTTGCGTCACCGCGACCAGGTGCGTCCAGCAAGCGGGCAGGATGGCGCCTGATCTGCATCTGCGCGCGGCCCCGCTCATGGATCGAGTCCACGAGTGCTAGGATTCCTCCGCACGCCGGGATGGCGGAACTGGTAGACGCAGGGGACTTAAAATCCCCTGTCCCTTCGGGGACGTGAGGGTTCGACCCCCTCTTCCGGCACTGTGTTTTCAACGAGTTACAGGGATATGGCGCGAGCAGGCAGAACGCGAGAGGGGCCGGATTGGGCGCCTTTTGTGCGTGTTCTCGATGTGAGCCTGTCCCAACTCCACGAAAAGCGTCTCTGAATGAGGGGCCACGCACCCGGACCACACCTCCTCCGGTTCGGATCACGCCGATCGCCCTGGACATTGGCCTGTACGGCAGCCTGCAATGCGTCCGCGACTTCACTCACAGTTTTGTCAGTGGATACTGTGATCAGCATAGGCTTTTCTCATCCATGACAGTCCACATCACACGCGAGTCGTGGCCTCACGAGCGTCTGTTGGACACCTTGAGAATCACGACGACCAGTAGGACCACCAGCAATACGGCGATCAGCGTATAAAGCCACGTCCCCCCGCCCATCCATCCACCCATCCATCCGTCCGCATGGCCCATCATGATGCCTCTCTTGTTGTGCCGCTACCATCCCACAACTGGACAACCCGGACTGTGAGTTGAGGTAGCAGTGTCATTTGAGGTAACCGCCTCAGAACTGCAACAACTCTTCGTCGCGGGGCATCTTGGCTGTCTGCAGTCATTTCTATTCTTCGTGATGGTCTTTGTGGACGCGCCCCTACTTGTTTTTCATGTCTTTCATGTCCTTCATGCCTTTCATGTCCTTCGTGTCTTCCATGTCCTTCATCATCGGACACTGCGCCATAGATTCCTTGCCCATCTGCATGTGCTGCATCATGTGCTTCATCATCTCATCTTCCATCTGTGCCTTACGTGCATCCATGGCGATCCGCTGCTCCACCATGTTGGTGAGGAAAGCCGCCATGAGGTCCACCTTCTTGTCTTTCGGCGCGCGGTTCATCGCGGCCAGCTGCTCGGTGAGTTTAGCGTCCTGGGCCTTCATGTCTTTCTTCATTTTCTCTTTCTGTTCTTTCATTTCCTGGCAGTCTTTCATCATCTTGGCTTCCGTCATGGTTGTTCCCTCCGCAGGCTGGACTGATTGCGCTTGGACGGGAGACCCGATCGCCAGGGCCAAGGCCAATGCAAGGCTTGAACTGATAACGAGGTTGCTAGTGGTGTGGCGTGTCATGGTCTATTCCTTTCCACTGTTGTCGTTCGTGTTCGCAGTGGGCGCCCGGCTGACGGACGTGTGAGGAGACGGTGTCCCAGAAAGCGGCGCCGCTGCCAACATTCAAGTTGCACCGGAAAGGGTGGCTTCGCGATGGGGTAGAACCCTACCGGGGATCATCATTGATACCGCCCGCCGAAGCCACAAGCCCTGCGCAACGACCGGCAGAATCTCCACTTCGCCTTTGTCTACAGCCTCCTGGGCGTGCCGATCGCAGCGCGAATGTCGTACCCGGCGATCGGGTGTTCTTGAGCCCGATGATTGCGAGCGCCGCGAGACACCGAGCGCCGGCAGCCAGGCGTCCCCTTGGGTTGCCATGACTCGGAAAAGGTGGTCGCTACCCGCCTCGCGATCCGGTACACCGAGCAGCTGGCCGAGGCCGGCCTCAAGTCGTGGGTGGACGGCGTCGGCGACTCCTGCGACAACGCCCCCGCTGCATCCGTGATCGTTCTGTTGAAGATGGAACTGATCCGGAGACGCGGACCGTGACGAGGCACAGGAAACGTCGAATTCGCGACACTCGAGTGGGTCTCGCGGTACTGACCTGGATCTCCACGTCGGCGGGCCGTTCAGATGCATCCGACCAACGGTACGGCGGCGCGGCGTACCGTCCGAAGGTCATGGGCCGGTGGACCGCTGTCCGGCCCGCCATGCGCTCGGCGCGACGCCCGTCGCGCGCTTGAACGCGCGCGAGAACGCCGCCTCGCTCTCGTACCCCACTCCGAGCGCGACCTCGATGATCTTGGCCTTCGTGTCGCGCAGGAGCTTCGCCGCGACCTGCATGCGCCACTGCGCGAGGTACTGCATGGGCGGTTGTCCAATGAAGTGGACGAAGCGCTCGTGCAACGTCGAGCGCGACATCGCCGCGTCGCTCGAGAGTCGCTCGAGCGTCCAGGGCTCATCCGGCCTCTCGTGCAGCAGCGCGAGCGCGCGCCCGACGGCCGCGTCGCGCATCCCCGCAAGCCACCCGGTTTGCCCCTCGGGCAGGGTTTCGACGTAGCGGCGCACCACCTCGACGAAGAGCATCTCGCTCATCCGTTCGAGCACGGCCTCGCCGCCGGGACGCCTCTGGTTCGACTCGGCCACCGCCATCCGGAGGAACGACGCAACCCACGAGTCGGAGCCGAGCGTCGCGCCCGGCACGTGCAGGACGCGAGGCAGCGCGGCGAGGAGCGGGTTGAATGGCCGCGCGTCCAGTCCCAGGAAGCCGCAGACGATGGTCGTGCGATCCCGACCTCCGCCGTCGAGGCGTGCCGTCGACAGCTCGGTGCCGCGCAGGCTGAGCGCGTAGGGCAGTTGCGGAGGCCGCGGCGCGTAGTAGATCTCTTTCTTGTTTGCCGACGGCGGCGGCCTCAGTCCCGGGGCGCTCGACATGACGTGGGGATCGCCCTGCGGGAAGAGGATGACGTCGCCGCTCCGCCAGGTGAATCGGTGGCTCGCCGACGATCGCCGCCCCAGCACGACCCCTCGATCACGCCGTGGAACTCGATCATGTGCTCGGCGCCGGGCATGATCGCGGGGATGATCTCGCGGGCGGGAGGGGCCTCCGCCACCCACGGGCGGCTGCCGTCGATGTAGTAGAACACGGCGCCCCGCAGCCGGACCGCCCGCAGCACGTCGGACAGCGTGTCCCCACTCATCCCGCACCTCCGGACGATCGGTCAAGTGTCTCCGACATCCGGCAAAGTGTCAAAGCCGCGGCCGAGACACACTCCCCTCGGGTCGAACCGGCGCCGTACCGTCGCGAGGCGCGAGGTTCAGGACGCCGGAAGAAGGGAGCTCACGATGGCGGACATCGTCTTCAACACGATTGACGGGAAACACGCGTCCCTGTCATCCGAGGTGCTCGACGCGCTGCGGGGCGGCTTGCGGGGAGATCTGTGCCTTCCCGGCGAGGCGGGATACGACGAGGCAAGGACGATCTGGAACGCGATGATCGACAAGCGCCCCGCGGCGGTCGTGCGCTGCCGTCGGTGGCGGGTGACGTCATCGAGTCGGTCCGGCTGGCGGCGCGGCACGGGCTGCTCCTGTCTGTCCGGGGCGGTGGGCACAACATCGCTGGAAACGCCGTCTGCGAAGGCGGTCTGATGATCGACCTGTCCCGGATGGTCTCCGTGCGGGTCGATCGCGAAGGCTCGCACCGCGCGCGTCGAGCCGGGAGCCAGGCTCGCCGATCTCGACAGGGAAACTCAGGTTTTCGGCCTCGCCACTCCGACGGGGATCAACTCGACGACCGGCGTCGCCGGACTGACGCTCGGCGGCGGATTCGGCTGGCTGAGCCGGAAGCACGGGCTGACCGTGGACAACCTCCTCTCCGCCGATGTCGTGACCGCGTCGGGGAAGCTGGTGCGCGCGAGCGAGACCGACCACCCGGATCTCTTCTGGGCGATCCGAGGCGGCGGAGGGAACTTCGGGGTCGTGACATCGTTCGAGTTCAGGCTCCACCCCGTGGGCCCGCAGGTCATCGCGGGGCTCATCGTCCATCCCGTTCTCCGCCGCGAAGCAGGTTCTCGGCGAGTATCGTCGTCTGGTCGCCAAGGCGCCGGACGAACTGAGCTGCTGGATCGTGATGCGAAAGGCCCCGCCCCTCCCGTTCCTTCCGCAGGAGGTGCACGGCACGGAGGTTCTCGTGCTCGCCCTCTGCCACGCCGGCGATCTCGAGGCGGGGCGAGAGGCCGCTGCCCCGTTCAAGGCGATCGGGAGGCCGATCGCGGATGTCGTCGGACCCCATCCGTTTGCCGGATGGCAATCGGCCTTCGATCCCCTGCTCACGCCCGGCGAGCGCAACTACTGGAAGTCGCACGATTTCGTCGAACTGGCGGATGGCCTCATCGATGTGCTCGTGGACGGGGTCCGACGACTCCCGTCCCCGCAGTGCGAGATCTTCGTCGCCAGCCTCGGCGGCGCGATCAACCGCGTCCCCGCCGAAGCGACCGCCTATCCGCACCGGAACGTCCAGTTCGTCGTGAACGTGCACACGCGCTGGAGCAATCCCTCGGAGGACACCGTGTGCATCGGTTGGGCGCGCGAGCGCTCCACCGTGCCGCCGCGCCGTTCGCCACGGGAGGCGTCTACGTCAATTTCATGCCCGACGACGAAACGCAGCGCGTCCGCTCTGGCGCCTACGGCCCGAACTACGACCGGCTCGCCAGAATCAAAGCGAAGTACGATCCCAAGAACCTCTTCCGGGTGAACCAGAACGTGGCGCCCGCGGCGACAACCTGAGGTGGCGGCGTTGAGATCGGGCGGCAATTGTCATCATGGAGGAATCGAGACATGTCGAAGTTCTTGATCGAAGTTCCACACGAATCGGAAGTCGTGGCGTGCGCCAAAGCGGTGCGGGTCTTCCTCGCGACGGGGTCACACTTCCTGACGCATGCGGACTGGGGATGCATGGACGGCGACCACCGTGCGTGGATGATCGTGGACGCGGCGAGCAAGGAAGAGGCGCGCGCCATCGTGCCGCCGACGTTCAGGTCGCTCGCCAGAATCGTCGGCCTGAACGAATTCTCGCTCGAGCAGATCGACGGCATTCTGGAGCGGCACGACCCCGGCCGCGTCTGACTCGAGGTCCACTGTGCACCTCGGTATCCGTCGCGCCACCGTCCGGCTCTGGCGAAGCTCTCCCGGAACAGTCCGCTCGACCGCGAGGACGTGAGCGATCTGGCCGGCAAGGGTGCTCTCGGGAGGAAGGTTCTTGAGGAGCGCTTCGCCACTGAGTTGCACCCCTATCTGCTGAACGAGGAGCACGCCACTCGCCAGGTGCCCGGCTGCGTGATCTTCCAGCATGAACGCCAGTACCGACGCCATCGAGCGCGGCCTGGATGCGGACACAACTCTGAGCCCGTCACGGACCATATCCCATGCTCTCAAACCCATGTCGGTTTTGTGGTCTGCCGAGGTCCTGAGTAGACTGACAGTCTGGGGTTCGAACAGGGAGAGACGCCATGCAGAAGCGCACACTCGGAAAGAGCAATCTGGATGTCTCGGCGCTGGGGCTCGGATGCATGGGGATGACCTTTGCCTACGGTCCACCCGCCGACAAGCAGGAGATGATCGCGCTCCTCCGGTCGGCCGTCGACCGGGGCATCACCTTCTTCGACACCGCCGAAGTCTACGGCCCATTCAACAACGAAGAGCTCGTCGGCGAAGCGCTGCCCGGCGTCCGCGACCGGGTGGTGATCGCGACGAAGTTCGGGTTCAAGTTCGAATCGGGCGTGCAGCGGGGCCTGGACAGCCGGCCGGCGCACATCAAGGAGGTGGCCGAGGCCTCGCTCAAGCGGCTCAGGATCGATACGATCGATCTGTTCTATCAGCACCGTGTCGATCCCGATGTGCCCATCGAGGACGTCGCGGGGGCCGTGAAGGACCTGATTCGCGAGGGCAAGGTCAAGCACTTCGGCCTGTCCGAAGCCGGCGTGCCAGACGATCCGCCGCGCGCACGCCGTCCAGCCCGTGACCGCGGTCCAGAGCGAGTACTCGCTGTGGTGGAGGAATCCCGAGGCGGACCTGCTTCCGGCGCTCGAGGAGCTCGGAATCGGGTTCGTTCCGTTCAGCCCGCTGGGCAAGGGGTTCCTCACGGGGAAGATCGACGAGAACACCACGTTCGACAGCTCCGACTTCCGCAACATCGTCCCGCGCTTCACGCCCGAGAACAGGAAGGCCAACCAGGCCCTGGTCGATCGGCTGGTCCGGATCGCGGCAGCGAAGAAGGCGACACCCGCCCAGATCGCGCTCGCGTGGCTGCTCTCCCGCAAGCCGTGGATCGTCCCGATCCCGGGCACCACGAAGCGGCACCGGCTCGAGGAGAACATCGGCGCTGCCGCCCTTGAGCTGACGCCCGACGATCTCCGGGAGATCGATCGTGCCTCCTCGCAGATCACCGTGCACGGCGCCCGGTACCCCGAACACCTGGAACGGATGACCGGTCGCTGACCGGCGACGTGGCACGACGCGTCCTTGAACAGCCTGTCCGATTGCCGTCTCCCTTGAGAGGCCCCCCCTTCCGCGGGGAGTTCCCGCGCCCTGAAACCGCCGCGGCCCGTCTGCGTAAGCACGAACAGCAGAGGAGGCGCCGATGCGGCACACCCTTTTGACCGCCATCGCTCTGGCCGTTCTCGTCGCTGGACCGGTCTTCGCGAGCCCGCCGACGCAGGGGCGCGCACCGGTGGAAGGGGGCTCGATCTTCTACGAGGTGACCGGCAGGGGGGACGCAGTGGTCCTCATCCATGGCGGGATGCTCGATCACCGTGCCTGGAAGCCGCAGGTGGACGCGCTCGCGCGCAGCTACCGGGTCGTCACCTTCGACGTGGCCGGCCACGGCCAATCGCCCGCGCCGGATCGGCCGTGGCGATACTACGAGCACCTCCGCACGCTCCTGGGCCACCTGGGGATCGAGCACGCCACGCTCGTCGGGCACTCCCTTGGCGCCCGCATCGCCATCGACCTCGCCATTGCCCATCCGGAGATGGTCGATGGGCTCGTCCTGATCGGCCCCGGCATGTCCGGGTTCCCGTTCACCGGCCGGGATTGGAGCCAGGCCTCCGCCACACAAGCCGCCGCGCGACGCTCCGGAGACGCCGGCAGGGCCACAGACTACTTCATGCGCTCGTGGGTGGCAGGACCGCACCGCACCCCGGCGCAGGTCGACCGGGAGGTGTGGGTTGCCCTGCGAGAGATGGCGCTGCCCAACGCGCTCAGCAAGGCCTGGGGCGGAGAGCTCGAGCCTCCGGCGGTCGGGCGCCTGGCCGAAGTGCGAGCGCCGACGCTCGTCATCGAGGGCGAACTGGACTGCGAGGACATCCACCTCATCGGCGGCTTCGTGGAGCGCCGCGTGGCCGGCGCGAAGCGGGTGGTGCTCCCGGGAGTCGCCCACATGGCAGGGATGGAAGCTCCCGCCAAGGTCAACCGCCTCATCCTCGACTTCCTCGGCGCGCCCGGGAAGGCTCCCGTCGTGTCTGCGCGCAAGCCGGCGGAGGAGGTCTTCGTCGAAGTGCCCGGCGGCCGGCTCTGGGCCGAGCGCCAGGGCGAGGGCGAGGCGGTGCTCCTCGTGCACGACGGCATCGTGCACGCGCCGCTGTGGGACGACGTCGCCCCGCTCCTGGCCACCCAGTACTCCGTGATCCGTTACGACCGGCGTGGATACGGCCGCTCCGATCCTCCGAAAGCACCGTTCTCGCAGCTCGATGATCTGGAGGCGGTGCTCAAGCATTTCGCCGTCACGAGGGTCAACCTCGTCGGCTCTTCGGCCGGCGCCGCGCTGTGCATCGACTACGCGCTCGCCCATCCCGAGCAGGCGCTCTCCCTGACCCTCGATCGGTCCCGTGGTCAGCGGCATGGCCGTGACCCGCCATCTCACCGACCGCGGCGGACGCCTGACCGCCGACATCTGGAAAGACCCCGAGCGCTTCCGACAGTACTGGACGACGACCGACCCGTTCTATCTCGCCCCCGAGAGCAAGGAAGCGCGCGAGCGAGTGGCCGCCCTGCTCGCCGCCAACCCGCGCAATCTCGACTTCTCCGGGGATGGTCTGGTCCGGGAGCCGCCGCCGGCGCTGGGGCGCCTCCACGAGATCCGCGTCCCGACCCTGATCGTCGTGGGGGAGCACGACATCGCCGACGTGCACGCCCACGCGGGGGCGATCCAGGCGGGCGTTCCCGATTCCCGCCGGATCGTCGTGCCGGCCTCCGGGCACGGCGTGCCCCTCGAGCGGCCTGAGCTTCTTTCGCTGCTGGTGCTGGAGCATCTCCAGAACCGCGGGTTCCTCACCGTTCTCTCCAACCAGGGAGTCGAGGCGGCCGCCGGGCTTCTCCGATCCGCGCGTCGCGCCAACCCGGCGGCGGTGCTCGTCTCGGAGGAGGAGCTGAACCGGCGTGGGTACGAACGGCTCCAGGCCGGCATGAAGGCCGAGGCGGTGGCCATCCTGCGCCTGGGGGTGGAGGCGTTCCCGGCCTCGGCCAACACTCACGACTCGCTGGGAGAGGCGCTGCTGACGAGCGGCGAGCGCGAGGCGGCCGCCGCCGCGTATCGCAGGGCCCTCGAGATCGATCCCGAGAGCCCCTCCGCCCGGAAGGCGCTGTCGGCCCTCGAGGCTCCCGCAGCCCGGAAGTAGCTCGCGGGCGACGGTACGGCGTCGCTCCAGGTCACGGCTTCCTCGCCCCTCGGAACGATTTGAGCGGCGAGGTCGAGGGCGCCCGGGGAGTTGAGCGCCACACCCGGAACGCAGCCTGCCCGTCAGGAGGGGGACGAGCCCGGACCGGATGAGGCAAGGGCGATCGCTTCATCGAGGCTCAGGCTGCTTCCTCGCTCCCACTCGGACCTGAACGCATCCTCCCCAAGCGCTTCCCGAGTCTTCGCCGTGGCCGCATCGACGCGCGCCTTGCCGGCGGGCGGGGCGGGTGATTCGATCTCGTCGCGGAGAGCCGCGGCGGCCGCCAGGATGCGGGCCGCTTCGCGGTGGGCCCCCGAATCGGCCTGGAGGCATCCGATCGACTCCGAGAGAAAGCGGTCCCCAGCCGGTCGGCGAGCTGCGAGCGGATTGCGAGGCTGTGGGCGAAGGAGTGCATGGCGCGGTCGTACAGACCCTCCCGCTCGTCGATCTCGGCGAGGTAGTGGAGCGACTCGGCGATCCCCATCGGGTCTTCCCGCTCCCGCCGGCTGGCAAGGCTCTGCTCGTGGTAGGACCGGGCGAGAGACAGATCTCCGAGCCGTTCGGCCACCATGCCCAGCGCGTTGAGCGAATCGGCGATCCCCATCAGGTCGCCGACCTTGCGCCGGATGGCCAGGCTCTCCTCATTGTAGGTGCGGGCCTGCTTCGTATTCGCCCATCCGGAAGAGCACCTCGCCGATGTTGTGGAGGGAGACCGCCTGATAGCGGAGGTTCCCCTCTGCCCGGCGCAGCGCAAGGCCCTCGAGGTGGAACGCGCGGCTGGCTTCGTACTCTCCGCGCTCCAGCGCGACCGCTCCGAGATTGTTGAGCGACTGGGCGATCCCCATCCGGTCGCCCAGCTCCCGGCGGATCGAGAGGCTCTCCTGGTTCAGCGCCCATGCCTCGTCGAAGTCTCCCTGCCACAGGGCGATCCAGCCGGTCCAGGCGAGGGCCTGGGCCCGCGAGGCATCCCGCCGCTCTGCGCCGGGCAGCGCCAGGATCTCCTTCATCAGCTCGCGCCCCTCGGTCCACCTTCCGCGGTTGTACCAGTAGCGTCCCAGCGCCGAGGCAATCCGCAGGGCGGCTTCATTATCCAGCTCCGTGCCGCGGCGACAGGCATCGGCGATGGCGGCGCGGATGTTGTCGTGCTCGACCTCCAGCCTTTGCAGCCACTCTCCCTGCTCCGGTCCGACCAGGTGCGCTGAGGAGGCGACCGCCAGCGCCACGACCCATTCGCGATGGCGGCGGCGGATCCGGTCCTCTTCCCCGGCCACACGAAGCTGCTCCTGCGCGTACTCGCGGATCGTCTCGAGCGCCCGGTAGCGGACCTGGCCGCACCGTTGCTCTCCCAGCGTGTCGCGCTCGATGAGGGACTTCTCGACGAGGCGGGAATGGAGATCGAGATCGTCGCCCCGTTCGATGCCGTCGCCGGAGCAGACCTCTTCCGCCGCTTCGAGCGGCCAGCGGCCGGCGAAGACCGCGAGGCGCCGGAACAGGATCCGCTCCTTCTCCGGAAGTTGATCGAAGCTCCAATCGATGAGGGCCCGAAGCGTCTGGTGGCGGGGCAGCGCTGTCCGGCTGCCCGTACTAGCAGATTGAACCGGTCGTCGAGCCGCCGCGCGATTTCCTCGGCCGACAGCGCTTCGATCCGCGCCGCAGCAAGCTCGATGGCCAGGGGGATGCCGTCGAGCCGCCGGCAGATCTGGACGAGCGCCGCCGCGTTGCCGTCGTTGAGCGTGAAGCCCGTATCCACCGCCTGCGCCCGCTCGACGAAGAGGCGGACCGATTCGACCCTCTCCAGCTCCTCGATCGGGCGGATCTCCGCCGTCTCCGGCGTCGGCGAGCGGCGGGAGCTGAAAAACGGTCTCGCCGGCGATGCCGAGCCGCTCGCGGCTGCTGGCCAGCACGCGGAGCTTCGGGCAGCTCTGCAGCAGGCCCTCCGCGAGCCGCGCGCTCGCCTCGACAGATGCTCGCAGTTGTCGAGCAGCAGGAGGACCTCCCGCGTCTTCAAATGCCGCCGCAGGGTCTCCTCGAGCGAGCGTCCCGAATCCTCCCGGACTCCGAGCGCCTGAGCCACCGCCTGCGGCACCCGGCCCGATTCGGCGACGGCGCCAGCTCGACCAGCCAGACGCCGCCGGCGAACCGGGGCACGAGGGCAAGCCCGACCTCGATGCACAGACGCGACTTCCCGCAGCCGCCCGCCCCGGCCACGGTCACGAGGCGGGTCCGCTCCAGGTGCCGCGACAGTTCCGCCATCGGTCCTTCCCGACCGATGAATGTCGTGAGCTGCAGCGGGAGATTGGTCGGGTGCTCCTCCGGGCCGGGGGCCTGAGGGACGATCGGCAGGACGCCGCGCGCCGTGGCGGCCTCGTCTTCAACGATGCGGCGGGCCTGTGACATCAGTCCGAGCCTGTGATCGGCGTCCTTGTCGAGGCAGTGCGCTATCAGACGGCGGAGCCGCTCCGGGGTCCCATCCGGCAGCGCGCCCCAGTCCGGCGGGCGCTTGAGTGTCGCCGCCACGCGATCGAACCCCGTCCGGCCGGGGAAGGCGGGCGACCCGGCCAGCATCTCGAAGAGCAGACAGCCGAACGCCCAGATGTCCGAGCGATGGTTGATTTGCTCCCCCCGGAGCTGTTCGGGACTCATGTACCCGGGCGTGCCCTGGATCGTGAGGTCCAGCGTCGGATCGTCCTCCCCGGCCTCGGCGCTGGGGTTCGACAGAAGGCTCGCGCGCGCGAAGCCGAAATCGAGGAGCTTCACGCGCGCCTCGGGCGTGATCATGATGTTGGTCGGCTTGAGATCCAGGTGGATGACCCCAGCATCGTGCGCGGCTTCGAGGGCCCCGGCGATCTGCCCGCCGATGTCGACCGCCTCGGCGGGCGTCATCGGGCCTTGCGCGATGCGCTCCGCCAAGGTGCTGCCGGACACCAGCTCCATGGTGATGAAGTGCAGCTCCCCGTGCTGCTCGAGGGAGTGAATGGTCGCGATGTTCGGGTGGTTCAGCGCCGCGAGGAGCCGTGCTTCCTTCTGGAAGCGGGCCAGCCCCGCGGGATCCAGATGCGCCGCGGGGGCGAGGATCTTGATCGCGATCGGGCGCCGGAGCCTGGGGTCCTCCGCCGCGTACACGATCCCCATCCCTCCGTGGCCGAGCACGCCGGTCACGGCAAAAGGGCCGATGTGCGACGGGAGCGACGGCGCTGCCTCGGGCCGGCTCGCGCGCACGGACTCATCCCCGCCGACCTGACCCTCGCATGCCGGATTTCCCGCGCCTGGCTCGTCCTGCGGCGGCGCCATATGCGTCTGCCCCCAGATGGGAATGCCGTCGACAAGTGTACCGCCGGTTCCCCGGAAGTCCACGCCGCAGCCTGCGGTGGTCCTGGTCCCGACCCTGACCCATCGGGGCCACACCTTCTTGGGCTGGTGACTCCCGGAGCTCCTTCAGGAAGCCTACGGGAGAATCCCGGTCGCTGGCGTATCGCGATCTCCGTGAACCGGAGATGCCACCCGCCACAGGGCGAGCACCTCACCGAGGAACGCCCGGTGGTAGTCACGGGCCGGGTAGAGTTTCTCGATGGCGGGGTCGAGGAACCGCGCGGGATCGATGTCGACCGTGGCGAGCACGCGACATTCGAGGGACAGAACGGCGCCGGCCACACGGGGAACCGCGATCCGCTCCGATGGCAGGGGCTCGAGGTCTGCGGCCTTCCACTTGTCCACGTCGCGTCCGGACACCGTGCCGCACAGCTCGAGCGCCGGCCGGCGGGATTCGGGGAGGAAGTTCAGGGTGAACTCGGGATGCGCGTCGAGAAGGCCGAAGGTGAAGCGGGTCGGGCGCACGTAGACCGTCGCGACGGGGCGGTTCCACAGGGTCCCGAAGCCGCCCCACGAAACCGTCATCGGGTTCGGGCGCTCGGATCCGGCCACGAGCAGCGCCCACTCCTGGTCGAGCAGCTGGAACGGCCTGATCGAGAGATCAACAGGGTCGAGTCCGTGCATGGCGTTGCGCTCCTTGGGGGGCTGTCCTCGCAATGGGGGGTTCCTGCGCATGATCGGCCGGCGACTTGCTCACCACTCCATCACGGATCCGCTCAGCGCGGCTTCAGCTGAACGAGGATGGTCCGACCGCTTTCGGCCTCCATCGCGGCGAAAACGCGGCGGAGCCCTGGATAGTCCGCGGGAGCGACCGCGGGCTGCTTGAGCCGGAGCAAGGTCCGTATCGTGACCTTCGTCCCGTCCCGCGTCACCGTGCGGGCGAAAGAGGCGGCCCGCTCGTCGATGGCGATCCTCGGCCGGAATCACGAGAGCCTCCGCGCCCTCGGGCAGCGTCAGGACCAGGTCCACGCGCTCCTCGGCCGGCGCGGGGACCATGAGCGGCAGCGTGCGGCGATTGCGGTAGAGCTGGAGCGAGTCGGCGGTGACGGCGCCCGGGACGCGGGGCAGGGTGATCCTGACGGGGCGCCCTTCACGGGGAATCGCGATCGAGCCGGACAGGCCGGCGGCGATCGCGGTGAGCTGGGCGCTTTTCTGACCCACGACGAGATCCTGGGCCGAAGTCCCGCTGACGAGCGCGGACGCGGACGACGCCGCCGCGCCGGCCAGACGGTCCTTCGCCCGGTCGAAGGCGGGGACGGGGTTGTAGAGGCCGCCCAGATCGAGCTCTTCGCGGCCGGTCAGCTTCAGCGCGCCGGCGGTCTCCTCGATTTTCACCTCGTAGCGCACAGCGGCCCGGTTCGTCGCCGGGTCGAGCTCCGGCTCGACCTCGGGCGCGGCCGCCCTGCCGTCGAGCACGAGCACGGCGCGGCCGGCGAGGCTGAATGAGTTGTGCTTGTCGAGGGGCGCGGTGGGGTCGAGCCAGAGGACGTGGGGACCGAGCGCCACCCTGACCCAGGCCTCCTCGAGCAGCACCGGGGCCGGAACGTCGAGCGGCACGCCGCGCTCGCCCGCGACCAGCGCCACCCGGGCGTCGTAGCCCAGCGCCCTCAGGAGCGCAACGAGCAGCGCGGCCTTCTCGAGCGGGTGTCCGATGCTCGAGGCCAGAATCTCCGGGAGCGGGACGGACGGCGTAGTCGAAGGCGTCGAGCGGCCAGTGCACGGTCTGGATCCCGTCCACCACGAAGGTGTGGACCTTCGCGATCCTCTCGGCATCGAGGCCGCTCTCTCCGGCAATCTCGCGCGCCTTGTTCGCGACGCTCGCGCCGGACCCGGACGCCCCGCCGGAGGCGATCGCGGGCGCCACGCTCTGCCTCGAGAAGCGACGCGCACCCTGCTCCAGTCGCCGGCCGTCGAGTAGACCAGCCGGCAGAGGCCCGTGCGCCCGCCGGCCAGCTCGGCGGTGTTGACGGAGGGGAGCTTCTTCCGTTGAAACAGGTGGCGCGTGCCTCCGGTCGCGCTCTCCGTCTCGTGCGGAGAGCGTACAGCCGATCGCCGCCCACTTCAGGTCGGCCCCCGCCGGGAGCTGGATCGAGACCGCGCGATCGAGGACCGGCAGGGCCCCCCCGAAATCGGCCACGCCCCAGAGGGGCAGGCCGGACGATCTTCGGTCGGCGATGGTGTAGCCGAGGCCGGTCGTGGAGCCGTCCTCGATGCCGATCTGCGAGACGGTCAGCTGCCTGAGGTGGGCAAAGGCCGGAGCCTGCTCCAGCTCCGCGGCGGTGTTCGGCACCAGGCTTTCCGGGCGCGCGTCGAGCACGCGGCCGTCCGGCGTGACGGTCCGCGCCAGGTCCACGGTGAGAGTGGAGCGGGCGTCGTTCCAGTTGATGTCGGGGTCGTAGGCGCCGTGGGCATTGACCCAGGGGGTGAAGTTCCGGATCCAGGACTCCTCGCTGCGGGTCACCTTGCCGGCGGCATCGAGCGTGATGGTCGTCGCCTGGCGGACGACGAGACCGTCGTCATCGGGGTAGGCATCGCGCCCCGGCGCTTCGGCGACGGCGCGCGGGATTTTCGGGGCGTCGGTTCCGGCGTGCGCGGCCGGCGGGAGCGCGAGGAAGGTGAAGAAGGAAAGGGCGGGGAAGACGATACCGGCGATCGCGCGGTCCATGTTCACTTCGCCTCCTTCACGAGGATGACCTGGTCCTCGGCGAGCCCCTTCGCCTCGCGGATGACGTCGCGGAAGTTCGTGTACTCCTCCACCGGCACGATGCGGCGCTTGACCGTGAGCCGGTAGTCGTAGGCAAGCGCGCCGTCCCTGACCGTCGCGGCCTGGCGGCGAGCGCGGCAGCCTTCCCGTCCATGGCGCGCGGCGCCGGCAGCCGGCCGACCCGCCAGCCCTCCGGGCAGCTGGATGGTCTCGACGAACTCCATCATGCGGGGCGCCGAGAGCTGCACGGCCTGCTTGCGCTCGTCGAGGTCCGCGGCTTCGAAGTAGGGCGCGAGCGAGGGGATCCTGAGCGGATGCCGCGCGCCCGGTGGAGCGAAGGCGAGCGTGCGCTCGCCGCGCAGGGCGTAGCCGGGGATCCGGTAGCGCACCTCGAAGCGGACCGGCTTCGCGGGATCCTCGAGGGCTCGGCGGTGTCGGTCCTGACCGGATCGAGCTCGGCGCCGGGCGCGATGCCCGCGACGAGCCGCTCGAACCAGCTCTGCCGGTTGCGCGCGGCGTTCGCCGTGACCATCTCGCGCCGGAGCCGCTGCTCGGCCACCCCCGCAGCGGTCACGACGAGCGTGCCGGAGAGGTTCCCATCGGCGTCGAGCCGCGCCCGATCCTCGATCCGGACCTTGTTGGCTGCCGGGTCGAAGGCCGGCGTCCGCTCCAGCCGGCGCCCCTCGGGCGTGCCGATGAGGAAATCCTGCTCCCCCTCGGCCGAGGACCAGAGCTCGGGCGACAGGACCACCCAGGTCGGGTCGAGGAGCTGGAACGCTGCCGTCCGGCTTGCGCAGCGCGGTCACGCAGTGGTTGAACTGGTCGGCCGGGATCCGCTCGACCCGCGCCCCCGCCATGGTCATCGCCGGGTAGACCGTGAACCCGGCCGCGCGGAGCATCGTGATCGCCATCCCCGCCTTGTCCTTGCAGACGCCGGAGCGGTCCTCGAAGATCATCGAGCCGGGGTGGAGCGTGTACCCCTCGCCCTTGCCCATCGTGATGCCCGAGTAGCGGATGTTGTCGGCCGCCCAGTGGACGATGGCGGCGATCCTGTCCTCGTCGCTCGTGAGGCCGGCGGTCAGCTCGGCGACCTTGGCGCGGATGGCGGGCGTGGCCTCGAACTGGGGCTCGTTGACCTGGGCGAACCAGCGCGACTTGTCCTCCCAGGAGGGGACCGTGGCGAGGACCACCTTGGGCTGGATATCGGAGCTGGACACGGCGCGCGGCTCGGCCTCCCACGCCGGGAGGTCCTCCTTCCAGAAGCTGTAGGACAGCCGCTCGGCGTCGAACGACGACGTGGCTCCTGATCTCGCCGCCGTAGGTCTCGAACTGGACCGGCTTGTCGCGCGGGGTCGTGACCCGGTAGTAGCGGAGCTTGACCGGCACCGAATCCTGGAAGGTGACGACGTCGTAGAAGTGGCCCGCGCATCGGCGGGATGTACTTCTCGTCCCCGCCGCCGGCCGGGCCCGCTCCCTTCGAGCCCCCGGCCTGCGCCGGCGCCCCGCAGGTCATCCAGGTAGGCGATCAGGAACCCTTTCATGTAGGTCTCGACCTCGACCGCGTCCCCCACCTCGAGCCGCGGCAGAGGCACCAGCTTCATCCTCGCCCCCCAGTAGATCGCGTCCTGCGGCTGCGGCAGCTCGACGATGCTGTCGGCGCCGACCGTCTCCACGACCCCGGCCCCCTTCCGCAGGATGCGCACCTTGCGGATCTCGATCAGGTTCGATGTCGGGTCGAAGTCGAACCGCAGCCTTCCCAGCTTGCCCGGCCCCCTTCTCGGTGAGGCACTTGATGAGCTGGCGGTCGGTGATGTGGGCGAGCCCCGAGGGCTCGACCTCGACCTCGGTCCGCTTGAAGACGACCACCCGGTCGGCGTCGCCGTTCGCCCCCGACGTGCCGGCGCGCTCGATGAGAGCCCGGAGTTCATCATCCGTCGTCGGCGCCGGCGGCTCCTGGGCCCGGGCGCTCGTCGCAGCGAGCGCGGCGAGACTGAGGATCAGCAGCACGGTGAAGGGAAGCGGCCTGGCTTGGCGCATGTCGGCTCCGGCCCCGGCGGGCGTGTTCTCGTGATTTCCCGATTTTCGGCGAGTGGCGGGAGCAGGATAACGGGTCCCCGCCCTCCGCTCAAAACGACGAACGGGCCACGGGTGCCCGGGGCGCGAAAGCGGCGTCGATGGCCGGCAATCGACGCCCTAGAGGGCGTAGATCTCGCCGAACTTGGTCCGCAGGTAGCGGACGTAGGGTGCCGGGTCGATCTTCGATCCGGTCACCCGCTCGACCAGCTCCTGGGGCTCGTACTTGGCCCCGTGGACGTGGATCTTCCGGCGAAGCCAGCCCAGCAGGCCCGAGAAATCCCCCCGGCGGATCTCCTCCTCGAGCCCGGGAAGATCCTTGTGGATGCTCTCCCAGATCTGGGCGGAGATCAGGTTCCCGAGAGCGTAGGTCGGGAAGTAGCCGATGTACCCGCTCGACCAGTGGACATCCTGCAGCACTCCCTGCGCATCCGTGGGAGGGGCGATGCCCAGGTACTCCTTCATGCGCGCGTTCCAGATCTCGGGAAGATCCTTGACGGCCAGGCTCCCCTCCATCAGTCCGATCTCGATCTCGAGCCGGAGCATGATGTGCAGGTTGTAGGTGGCTTCGTCGCCTTCCACGCGGATGAGGGACGGAGCGACCTTGTTGATCCCCTTGTAGAACGCCTCGAACGTCACGCCGCCCAGCTGCGAGGGGAAGACCTCCTGCAGGCGCGGGTAGAAGAACGCCCAGAACGCTCGCGAGCGCCCCACCAGGTTCTCCCAGAGGCGCGATTGGGATTCGTGGACGCCGAGCGATGCCCCGCCACCGAGAGAATGGCGGTCGTACGCAGGGTTCGACCCCCAGTTCGTAGAGGGCGTGCCCGCACTCGTGCATCGTTCCGAACAGGGCCGTGCCCAGGTATTCGGGCAGCACGCGGGTCGTGATGCGGACGTCGCTCGAGCCGAAGTTGATCGAGAAGGGGTGCGCCGCCTTGTCCTGCCGGCCCCGCTTCCAGTCGTACCCGAAGCGGGTGATCACCTCGACGCCGAAATCCCATTGCGCCTTTTCGTCGAAGGCCTGGTGCAGGAACGCATCGTCCACCTGCGGCCGCGCGGCGATCTCGCGGATGAGCGCCACCTGCTGCGGGCGCAGGTCCGCGAAGATGCGCTGCACCTCGGCGGTCTTGAGGCCCGGCTCGAAATCGTCGAGCAGGGGGTCGTACACGTGGTCGTAGGGAGCGAAGCAGGAGGCATACTGCCGGCGCAGCTCGATGATCCGCTCGAGGCTGGGGCGGAAATCCTCGAAGCGGTTCTCGGACCTCGCCCTGGCCCAGACCGTGTGCGAGGCGCTCGTGACGCGCGCGAACTCCGAGACCAGCTCCCCGGGCACCTTGACCTTCTTCTCGTACCGGCGCCGCGTCACCCGCAGCAGGCGCGCGTCGTCGGAATCCGGTTCGAGGTCGCGGCGTGCGGCTTGAGATCGTCGAGGAGCCGCCCGGTCTCCTCCGCAACCAGTTTCTCGTGGGCGAGCCTCTGGAGGGTGGCGCACTGCTGGCTTCGCGCCTCCGCGCCCCCCTCGGGCATGTAGCACTGCTGGTCCCACTCCAGCACGTAGTTCGCGTAGGAAAGATCGGCCACCTCGGCCAGGATCTCCTTGAGGCGGCTCAGCTTGGCTTCGGTGTCCATCGCGAATCCCCCTGCACGCTGTGCCCTTCATCGATGCCCGCACAAGGACCGCTTCGTTCCGGGGTCCGTGCGGCCCCGCCCGCCGACCGGCTGCGCGGGCCCGTGGCATTCTCCCCCGCCCCCGCGCCAATTCAACCCGGTGCCGCGGGGCGGTCCCGGTGCGGCCCGCCCCTTCGGCGGTTGCGTTTTGCGAGGCCCACGTTGCGAACGACGCGACCGGGACCTCCTGCGTCCCACGTACGAACGGACGGTCAACAGCCTGAAGCGCGCGGAGCGCGACGCGTTCTTCCGGAACGAAGGCCTGTTCGGCGGCTGCTCGACGTTCATGGAGTCGAACAGCGGGTATCCGAAGAAGTACGCGATGAACGGGCCGATGGTCGCGAAGACCATGGCGCTGAGCACCAACCTTCTCTACTACCGCGGGTACGTCATCGCGGCACGCCTTGCCCGGCTGCTCGGCGAGGACCCGAAGCGGTGGGGGGCAGGGCCGCCGCGCTGAAGAATGCGATCAACCGGAGGCTGTGGGTCCCGAAGAAGGGCTACTACGCGTATTTCCTCGACGCGGACGGGAGCCTCGAGGAGCGGATAGGGGGCGGCACGGTCGCGATCCTTCACGGCGTCGCCGATGCCCGGAAGACACGGAGCATCCTGAAGAAGACGCCGACCGCCCCGGCCGGCTTCCCCTGTCTCTGGCCGCCGTTCCCTGAAAGGGCCGTGGACCCGAAGTCACATTCGGAACGTTCCCGGACGGCACTGTCTTCCCGGCGCAGATTGACCTCGGGGTGAAGAAAGAGAACCTCAGCGTGGCAATCCAGGACTCCGGGTACAAGAAGCTCGGCAGCTAGCGCACCGGCGGCGCCGCGTTCGAGCCGGGACACGCATGCCTCCGCGAGTCGGTCCGCGTTCCGCTGGAGGAGGGGCGTGCTCCAGCCGTCCGCCATGCGGTGTGTGCCGGAGCACACCGGTGGGGCCGGACATCGATGCATGGGGCGACCGCCGGAAGCGGTCGCGGGGGGCGCAGGTCTTGTCTGGGACGGTCAGTTCATGCAATGAACGGTCGGTGACAGGCATCAGGACCGCGAGCCTGCTCCCAGTCGAAGCCCTGCGGCGCGCAACGCACTCAGGGCTGCGCCGGCCCGATCCGACCGGGTGTCCCCCCCTGATGGAAGGGGGATCAGGAGCGGGTCGCTGGGGGAAGGCGTCAGGGCTGTTCGTTCCTTTTCCGAGGAGGCGTCCGATGAAACTGCGAATACCACTCTTGCTGCTCTCGATGATCGGCGTGACCGCTCTCGTGACTGCCGCCGTCGTCCTGGCCCAGGGGACCGCCGGCGGACCCGGGGCACCCGGCGGCACGACCACCATCGACGGCAAGCAGCTGCCCGCGCCTCCCCAGAAATTCGGAGGCACGATCGAGCGCTCGGCGCGCGATTCGAAGCCTTACTGGATGCCGCGCGTCGTGCCTCCGAAGAATGCCCCGAACATCCTGCTCATCATCACCGACGACGCCGGCTACGGCGTCCCCAGCACGTTCGGCGGCGTGATCCCCACTCCGGCGCTCGACCGGGTTGCGGCCAGCGGATTGCGCTACACGAACTTCCATTCGACCGCACTCTGTTCGCCGACCCGCGCGGCGCTGATCACCGGGCGCAACCACCACTCGGTCGGCTACGGCGTGATCGCGGAGCAGGCCACGGGCTACCCGGGCTACGACAGCGTGATCTCCAAGGACAAGGCGACGATCGGCCGGATCCTCAGCGACAACGGCTATCACACTGCGTGGTTCGGGAAGAACCACAACACGCCGGAGTTCCAGGCCAGCCAGGCCGGTCCGTTCGACCAGTGGCCCACCGGCATGGGTTTCGAGTACTTCTTCGGCTTCATGGGCGGCGACACCAACCAGTGGGAGCCGGGAAACCTCGTGCGCAATACGACTCCGATCTACCCCTACGAAGGCAAGCCGGGGTGGAACCTCGTCACGGCGATGGCGGACGATGCGATCGACTACATGAACCGGATCAACTCCCTGTCGCCCGATCAGCCTTTCCTGATCAAGTACGCGCCCGGCGCCACCCACGCGCCGCACCACCCGACGCCGGAGTGGATCAAGAAGATCAGCGACATGCACCTGTTCGACCAGGGCTGGAACAAGCTCCGTGAGCAGATCTTCGCCAACCAGAAGAAGCTCGGGGTCGTTCCCCCGAACGCGAAGCTGACCCCCTGGCCCAAGGAGCTGCTGAAGGAGTGGGACCAGCTGACGGCCGACGAGAAGAAGCTCTTCATCCGCCAGGCCGATGTGTTCGCGGCCTACGTGGCGTACTCCGACTACGAGATCGGCCGCGTCATCCAGGCCGTGGACGACCTGGGCAAGCTCGAGAACACCCTCGTCATCTACATCGAGGGGGACAACGGGACCAGCGCGGAGGGCACCCTGAACGGTACGCCCAACGAAGTCGCGATGTTCAATACCGTCCAGACGACCGTCGAGGATCAGCTCAAGTACTTCTACGACGTCTGGGGCTCCGACAGGACCTACGGCCACATGGCGGTGCCCTGGGCCTGGGCATTCGACACGCCGTTCTCCTGGACGAAGCAGGTGGCATCTCATTTCGGGGGGATCCGCCAGGGCCTGGCGATCTCGTGGCCGAAGGGGATCACGGACAGGGGCGGCATCCGCAACCAGTTCCATCACGTCATCGACATCGTCCCGACGATCCTGGAAGCGGCCGGCATCGCACAGCCGGAATACGTGGATGGGATCAAGCAGAGCCCGATCGAGGGCGTCAGCATGATGTACACCTTCGACAAGAAGAATGCCGACGTGCCCACGAGGCATACGACCCAGTACTTCGAGATGTTCGGCGACCGCGCGATCTACCACGACGGCTGGATCGCGAGCACGAAGGTCATGCGCCCGCCGTGGGTGCAGGTTCCTCCGAAGGAGGGCGTGCTGGACTATCCCTGGGAGCTGTACGATCTGAAGAACGATCCGACCCAGGCCGACGACGTCGTCGCCAGGTACCCGGCCAGGCTGAAGGAAATGCAGGACCTGTTCTGGAAGGAAGCGGCGAAATACCAGGTGCTCCCTCTCGACAACACGCTCCTGGATCGCATCATCGCGCCGCGGCCCAGCCTGACCGCGGGGCGCAGCGTGTTCACGTGGTCGCGCCCCCTCACCGGCACTCCGAACGGCGACGCTCCCAGCCTGCTCAACGCCTCCTACAACTTCAAGATCGACATCGAGGTTCCGCAGGGGGGTGCCGAGGGGATGCTCATTACCCAGGGAGGCCGCTTCGGCGGGTACGGCTTCTACATGGTCAGGAGCAAGCCGGTGTTCCTCTGGAACATGGTGGACCTCCGGCGGATTCGATGGGAAGGCCCCGAACTGTCGCCCGGCAAGCACACGCTCGAGTTCGACTTCAAGTACGAAGGGATCGGGCCGGGCACCATGGCATTCGGCAGCTATGCCGGGGTCGGACAGGGTGGCACCGGCGTCCTGAAGGTGGATGGCAGGGAGGTCGCAACCCAGAAGATGGAGAATACGCTGCCCTTCATCCTGCAGTGGGACGAGGCGCTCGACATCGGGTCGGACACCGGCACGCCCGTGAACGATGCCGACTACAAGCCGCCCTTTGGCTTCACCGGCAAGCTCGGCAAGGTCACCCTCACGATCGACCGGCCGAAGCTGTCGCCGGACGACATCAAGAAGCTCGAAGCGGCGCAGCGAAACAACAAGACCAGCGAGTGACCGATCGTGGGCGGCCGGCGGCGCATGCCTCCGGCCGCCGCGCCGCGGACATTCCTGCAAGGCCGCGGGAGCTCGCACCACCGCGAGTCCGTTCCAGAGCGGAGAGACCGGGTCGGGCCGGCGCTACCTGCCTGCGGCAGGGAGGAGGCGTCGATCGACGTCGAGCGGCGTGCCGAGGCGGACGAGGATCAGCTCGGTCTCGTCGGGCGAGAGCGGGCCGCGGCGGTCGATGCTCCGGCTGCGCGCGCGGCCGTTGGAGAACGGGAAGTTGTTGTCGGAGGCGAGCAGGAGGGTGCGCTCGTCCGCCACGTGAACCGATTCGATCGTGTAGAAGGGGAGACGGAAGAAATCCCCGTCCCCGCCGACGTTCGACGGATCGGGGATTGCCAGCAGATCCAGGAGGAGGGTCTTGCCGACGTACCCGCCGCGCTGCGCGGTCCGCGACAGGTCGAGAAGGAAGACCTTCTTGAATCGCGGCGCCGGAAGATCGTCGCCGAGGTTGTCCCGCTCGATGACCAGCAGGTGCCGCTCGTTCACCGCCTTGAGCTCGCCGATCGAGACCGGCCCGGCCTGCGGCTCGGCGGCGCCGGGGTAGACCCGCGCTCCCGATGTGTCCGTGAGGCTCGCAAGATCGACCTTCTGGCTCGGCATCTCGAGGCGCAGCTTGAGGAACCCGGGCGCGAAGGCGCGCCTGGCGAGGTCGTACGTGTAGATGCGAAGGTCCTGGGGATCGTCCTCGGCGACGGCCCCTTCCAGCAGCCCGAAGAGCTTCGACCCGTCCGGGCTGATCGCCACGCCCTCGAACCCGCGGCTTGCCGCGAGCGTGGGCCGCTCGGCGCGCGCCCGGACCGAGATGTCCAGGAAGGGGTTCTGCGGCGAGCGGACGCCGGGGACCGGGACCGGCGGCTCCAGGACCCGGCCATCGGCCGAGACGTGGAGGAGGAACGGGCCGAACTCCTCGCCGATCCAGAATGTGCCGTCGGGGGCGCGCACGATCGACTCCGGGTCGAGGTCGAAGCCGGTCAGGATGCGGGCCGCGCGATCGCCGCCGCAAACGGGCGGCGCGGGGGGCAGCACGTTGAACGAGAAGCCGGGCAGTCGCGCACCGCTCTCCTGATCGCAGACGATCGTCCACGGGATGCGGCGGTCAGGATCGCGGAGGACGACGGTCTGCAGCAGGCTGGGCCCGGCCGGATCGCCCCAGCGTGGAGCGAGCCGGTAGATGACCAGCTGGAAGTCCGCAGAGTTGCCGCGCCACGCGTAACCGTTGTCCGCGAGCGCCCACCAGGAGCCCGCATCGCCGGGCACCATGCTCGAAAAACCCTGGACCGGCTGCCCGGCGAGGTACGGACCGCCTGCCGGGCCGAGCACGCCGTTGGCCGCGGCCGCCGCGCGCTCCGCAGGGGAGAAGAACGCCCCAGAGGCCGGCGAACCGGACCTGTAGGTGGCCGCCGGGAGCGCGCTGTGGGCGACGAGGCGGGCCTGCTGCGTGTCGGTGGGCCTGGCGGGCGAGCGCCGTGACGAAGGAGGCGAGCGCTACGGCGGCGGCGATGGCGGCGCCAGAAACCCTTGGATAAAGTGACATGGGACCCTCTGATGCCCATGGTAGTCCATTTGCGAGGCCTCGCCGCGCGCCCGGTTCGCGGACCGGGGAGTCCGCGATCCTGGACATCGCAGCCGTTCTTCGCTTAGTGTCGAGGAGATCGGTGGAAAGGCAGGGTGACGGGATGAAGAAAGGCGATTGAGATTCTCCGGGACAAGTCGAAGTACAGGTCGATCGCTTTCACGAGGGCGGAGCGGGAACGCCTCGGCCTGACGGGCCTGCTTCCCCATCGCGTGTCCACGCAGCGCCAGCTCGTCGGGCGCGTGATGACGTCCTTGCGGCGGCTGCCCCGGGACATCGACAGGTACATGGCGCTGTCCTCGCTCCAGGAGCGGAACGAGAGCCTGTTCTATCGCACGGTGATCGACAACATCGAGGAAATCCTGCCCCTGATCTACACGCCGACGGTCGGGGAGGCGTGCCGGGAGTTTTCCCACATCGCGCGGGAGCCCAAGGGGTTCTTCATCACCCCCGACGACCGGGGCCGGATCCGGAAGATCCTCGGCAACTGGGGGGAGGACGACATCCGCGTCATCGTGGTGACGGACGGGCAGCGCATCCTCGGCCTTGGCGACCTCGGCGCCAACGGGATGGGAATCCCCGTCGGCAAGCTGGCGCTGTACACCGCCTGCGCGGGAATCGCGCCGAAGCACTGCCTGCCGGTCGTGATCGACGTGGGAACCGACAACGAGGAGCTGCTGAAGGACGAGCTCTACCTGGGATACCCGCGCCGCCGGATTCGGGGCCGCGCGTACCTCGCCCTTGTCGACGAGTTCGTGGACGCGGTGCAGGCGAGATTCCCCGACGCCCTGATCCAGTTCGAGGATTTCCTGACGCCCAACGCGTACGGCCTGCTGGCCCGCTACAGGCAGCGCGTCCTGTGCTTCAACGACGACATCCAGGGCACGGCGGCGGTGATCCTCGCGGGGGTGGTCGCCTCGACGCGGATCACGGGGGTGCGCTATGACGACCTGCGGATCATGTTCCTCGGGGCGGGATCGGCGGCGACGGGGATCGCCGACCTGATGGTCGCGGCGCTCGTCGCCGGGGGAAAGGACGCCGAGGCCGCCCGCCGCCAGCTGTGGTTCGTCGACGTGAAAGGGCTGGTCGTGAAGGAGCGAACGGACCTGCTCGAGCACAACCTCCCGTACGCGCACGAGCACGCGCCGATGCCGTTCCTGGAGGCGATCGAAGCCGTCCGGCCGAACGTCCTGATCGGGGCGACGGGGGCGCCGGGAACGTTCACCCGGGAAGTGGTCGAGCGGATGAGCGCCCTCAACGACCGCCCGGTCATCTTCGCGCTGTCGAACCCGACGTCGAAAGCCGAGTGCACGGCCGCGCAGGCCTACGCGTGGAGCGCAGGCCGGGCGGTGTTCGCGAGCGGCAGCCCCTTCGGGGAGGTCTCCCATGAAGGCCGCGTCTTCCGACCCGGGGCAGGGGAACAACGCGTACGTGTTTCCCGGGATCGGCCTCGGCGTGGTGGCCAGCCGCGCGCGGACCATCCCGGACGAGCTTTTCCTGGAGGCGGCGCGGGCGCTCGCGGGGCTCGTCGGCGAGGACGACCTGGCGCGCGGCTCTGTGTACCCGCCGCTGAGCGGGATCAGGAAGATCTCCCGCGTGATCGCCACGCGCGTCGCCGAGAAGGCCTACGAGCTGAAGCTGACGCGCGGGAAGCGTCCCCGGAGCGTGGCGACGCATGTCCGAAGCCTGATGTACGAGCCGTGAGGCGGAGCGCGGGGCAGGGGATTCAAGACCGAGCCCGAAAAGTCAACCATGGGCGGATCAGGCTCCGGGGTCGACGCCGCGCCCACTCGCCGACGGTAGGGTTCTACCCCATGGATGCGAGCCGGCGTGCGGCGTACGCTGCACCTGTGTGATGGGGCAGGTGCCATTGATCCCGCTTGGCTCCCTTGGAGCGTGAGAGGATTCTGTGTTTGCGAACGGGCTCGCTTCCGGGAAAAGGCAGCACCTCGAGGCGCGCCAGGAGGTCGAGCAGAAGGCGGCCCAGGTGAAACCGCACAGCAGAGGCAGGATCTCTCGAGACGCGAACCTGATGGAGAGAGGAGGGGTCCATGAAAACGACAGTCGGCTTGTGGATTGATCATCGAAAGGCAGTGGTGGTTACGGTTTCGGAGAAAGGGGAACAGACAAGAGAGATCGAATCGAAGTTGGAAGGACAGACCGGACGCTTTGAGGACGAGCGTTCGATGCCCCCCCATGAGTCGCACAGCGTCATGGCGGACGACAGCCGCCAGAGGAAGTTCACGGGCCATCTCCACCTTTACTACGACGAGGTCATCGCGTCCATTGGCGATGCCGATTCGATTCTGATATTCGGCCCTGGCGAGGCGAAGGGCGAGCTGAAGAAACGCCTCGAGAGCGGCAACCTGGGCGGGCGCATCGTGGACGTGCAAGCGGTTGACAAGATGACAGACCGCGAGATTGCCGCGAAGATTCGGGAGTATTTCCGGAAATAGAGCGGCGATCCCGCGCCGCTTCGCTCATTGCGGGGCGCGCAGAACGCCCGGGCTCATCCCGCGGCCATGTTCCGCGGTCACCCAAGGCCAGGCGACGAGTGGATGGGGGCCGCCTCGGCGCGCGCGGGCGACCCGGGTGCGGAGCCGATCTGCTCATGCCATGATGCATTCCTGGACTTGGCTCCGGTCAGGCCCGGACTCGATCGATGGCTGTTCGCGGCGCCGGCGGTCAGTCACCGGTGGGTGCGGGACCTGTCTCAGGGGGAGGGGGGTTGATGCCGAAGATCGTTCTGTTCGCCTCCGAGCACGCGGCGGCGCTGCCGGTTTCCCGCGCCCTCGGCCGCGCCGCGTGCGCGCTGGGCGCGGGAGAAGGGCCCTCCATCAACCCCAAGACCAGCCCCAACGAGGACAGCGTCTTCATCGTCGAGCGCGGCGGACAGCTGCTGGTGGGTGTGGCCGATTCGCACTTCGGCCACCAGGCGGGTGAGCGGCTCGTGCGCGGCCTGCTCGAGCAGGTCGAACGCGCATGGCCCACCGATTCCGCCTCCCTGCGGGAGGCGGTTCTGCGCGCGGACGAGCAGGGCGCCCAATGCGGCGCGCGATCGTTCGGAGTCGACGTTCCTGGTCGCCCTGGTGGCGGGGAACGCGGTGCACTGGGTGAGCATCGCCGACAGTGTGCTCTGGCTGGTCACGGCGGACGGTATCCGCGAGCTCAACAGGCCGACGGGCGTGTTCGGGGGAGGGGAGCGTCCGTTGCGCCTGCGTCGAGCAGCACCCGTCGGCGGAGGGGATCGAGCCCGCGGCGCACGGGACGCTCGCCTGCGGCCGGGGGGATGTGCTGCTGCTGTGCACGGACGGCATCCTCGAGGAATGCTCGGGAATGCCCATGGACGAGGTGGGGGCGTCGATGAGGCGCCCGGGCAGCCTCGTGGAGCGGACGGCTGCGCTGGCGCTGCGCGCGTGCAGCCGCGGGCAGGGCGGCGGCCGGGACAACGTGGGGATCGTGGCGGTCGAATTGACGTGACCGGCGCCATCTTCCGGGGGCGCCGCTGTCCCCGGAACGGCGGGCCCAATTCACCGATGGTCGGATCGAGGAGAGCGGGGTATGATTTTCGCTTCATGGTCTTGCGGATGATCGCCAGGATACGGCTGCGAAAGGAGCTCCATTGACCCCCACAGGAAATGTACCCGAGCTTCGCTTCGAGCCCCCGGGCCCCGGCTTCTGGGAGCTCGACCCCGTTCACTTTCCGCGCCCGGCGACGCGGTACTGGACCGAGCTGCATCCCGCCGCCTTCAAGCGCGGCACGAGCGAGTTCGCCCGCTCCTACGGGATGTTGATCGACGCCCTCGAAATGTCCTACGTCAACGGATTCGCGTACAAGATCGTGAGGCCGGTATGCGGAAGCCGACATCCCCCAGCGCTTTCAGCGCGCGGAGGAGGTCTTCCAGCGGAAGTACTGGCGCGAGCAGCTTCGCGACTGGAACGAGACGTTCAAGCCGGCCTCGCTGAAGGCTCACCGGGAGCTGCAGTCGGTGGACCCCGGCGGGCTCTCCGACGAAGCCCTCGCCGCGCACCTGACGCGATGCCGCGATCACCACGCGGAGATGCTCTACCAGCACATGCGCTTCACCGCCGCGGCGATCGTCCCGACGGGAGACTTCCTCGCGCACGTCGGAGACTGGACCGGTCTGCCGCCGGCCGAGCTGCTCGGCCTGATGCGCGGCACGTCGCCCGTGTCGGCGGGCGCATCCGCCGAGCTCGGGCAGCTGATCGCCGCGATCCGGCAGGATCCCCGGGCGCAGAAGCTGCTCGAATCGGAGGAGGACCCCGGCCGCATGCTCGAAGCGCTGCGCTCGCTCGATCGCGGTACGGGGGCGGCCGTGTCCGCCTACCTCGACCTCGTCGGATACCGGCTCCTCGACGGCTTCGACATCTCGAACCCGTGCGCGCTCGAGCTGCCGGACGCGCTGCGCCGCGCCATTCGCGCCGCCGTCGCGGAAACGGACGCCGGTGCGTCCGACGTCCTGAGCCGGATCGCCGACGTGCGCGGGAAGGTGCCCGAGAAGCACCGGGCCGGGTTCGACGAGCTGCTCGAGGAGGCCCGGCTGACCTACCCGATCCGCGACGAGCGCGGGGTGTTCAGCGACATCTGGGCTTCCGGGCTCATGCGGCGGGCCGCGCTCGCCGGCGGTCGCCGGCTGGCCGGGAAGGGGCGGATCCATGACGCCGCACACCTGGTCGACGCATCCCTCGAGGAGATGCGCCTGCTGCTCTCGGGCGCGGACGGACCTTCCGCGGACGAGCTCGCGAAGCGCGCGGAGTACCGCGCGTCGCACAGTTCCAAGGAAGCCCCCGCGGTACTGGGCCCGCCGCCGCCTCCTCCTCCGGACCCGTCCGGATTGCCGGCCGCCGCCGCGCGCATGATGCGCGCGACCGGCATCGCCCTGAACGCCCTGTTCGGCAGCTCCGAGGCGCCGCATGAGAAGCACATGCTGCGCGGACTGGCGGCGAGCCGGGGCGTTTACGAAGGGCCGGCGCGCCGGGTCTCCCACCCTGCTGAGTTCGACCGGATCAAGCGGGGCGACGTCCTCGTCACCGAGTCGACGACCGAAGCGTTCAACATCCTTCTTCCGCTGCTCGGGGCGATCGTGACGGACAGCGGCGGCCTGCTGTCCCACTCGGCGATCGTCGCGCGCGAGTACGGGATTCCGGGCGTGGTCGGGACGCGCGAGGCGACCGAGCGGATCGCCGACGGGGCGCGGGTGCGCGTCGACGGTGATGCCGGCGAGGTCACGGTGCTCGGGTGAAACGGGTCGTTCCGCTCGAGAAGGCGCTCGACGACACGATCTTCGGGTCGAAGGCGGTCGGGCTCGGGCAGGCGATCCGGGACGGTCTTCCGGTCCCGCCCGGAGTCGCTCTGTCCGGCGCGATCGTCGAGGCCGTCGCGGCCGGGGAGCAGACCGCGATCAAGGAGGTCGCCAAGTGGGTCAGGCCGCTCGGTGGCCCGCTTGCCGTCCGCTCCTCCGCCGTGGACGAGGACGGGGCCTCCGCGAGCTTCGCCGGCCAGCACCTGACGCTGCTCAATGTTCCGTCGGCGGACGAGCTGAAGTCGGCGCTGAGCAGGATCTGGTGGTCCGCGAACTCGGACTCGGCCATCACGTACCGGCAGCGCGTCGGCCTGTTCACCCGCCCGAGCGTCGGCGTCGTCGTCCAGGCGCTCCTCGCTCCCGAGACCGCGGGGGTCATGTTCACGCAGAATCCCGTCACCGGGACCGACGAGCGGGTGATCGAGGCGAGCTGGGGCCTGGGCGAAGCGGTCGTCGCGGGCATCGTGATTCCCGACCACTACCGCGTCGATCGTTCGGGCCAGGTGCTCGAGCGGAAGCCGGGACTCAAGCGGGTCGCGGTCCGGGGGGTTGCGGGCGGCGGCACGGTCGAGGAGAGCGTTTCCCCCGAGCTCGTCGAGAGGCTCTGCCTCGGCGACGACCAGCTCCAGGAGCTGAACCGGCTCGCCGGCCGGTGCGAGAGCGTCTACGGACCCGATCGGGACGTCGAATGGGCGATCGCCGGCGGGACCCTCTACCTGCTTCAGTGCCGGGCGATCACGAAGACGGGGCGCTGATGCGTGCGTTCGGTGAGGCCGGCGGCAGCGCCTGAATTCGCCGTCCGCCAGGGAGGAACGATGTCCATGCGAGGCGCCCCCGTCGAAGCCCTGCAGCGTGTGCCGCTCTTCGCGGACCTGACCAGGCACGAGGTCCAGCAGATCGCGCGCCTGTTCAAGGAGCGCCGCTTCTCCCAGGGCGAGACCGTCATCCAGGAGGGCTCGGGCGGGGCGGCCTTCTTCGTGATCGAATCCGGTGAGGCCGAAGTCTTCATCCGCGGCAGGAAGCGCTCGACCCTGAAGCCCGACGACTTCTTCGGCGAGATCGCCCTGATCGACGAGGGTACGCGCATGGCGACGATCATCGCCTCCACGGAGCTGGTCTGCTACGGGCTCACCTACTGGGATTTCCGCCCGCTCGTGGAGGCGAACGGTGTGATCGGCTGGAAGCTGCTGCAGCGGATGGCCAGGATGCTCAGGGCCGCCCGGGAAGAATAGCCCCGGCGAATCGTTTCGACATCGCGCCTGTCGCAGCGTGGGCGCTAGGGACAGGTGCTGGACGTGTTCTTGCCGGTCACGCCGCAGGCGCCCGAGGGAACGGATCCGTTGCGCTCCTGGTTGGCTCCGTCGAGACCCCAGCTGCTCTCCGTTCCGACCCCGTCGGTGCCGACGATCAGGAAATAGAGGTCCCCGGCCGGAACACCGGCCCACACGTGACTGCCGCTCGTCCCGAGCGAGCACACGGCCCCGCTGAGCGTGTAGGTGGCGACGTTCCCCAGCCCCCCGTAGATCAGGTTGTAGTCGGTCGCGGGGCACGAGGTCGCGTCCCAGGTCACCTGCATCGAGTCGCCGGCCGCGGTCAGGCTGGCGGCCCGCAGCGGTGTGGTGGCGTTGCGGCCGTCGGGCGCCGGAGGCGGGCCCGGGGGCACCGAGCAGGAGCTGCAGGCGCAGCTCGTTCCGCCGCCCAGCGGAGCGCCTCCCTGCAGGACACAATTGGCCGCCGTCAGATCGACGCACGAGGCATTGGGAAGGCAGCAGGACTGATCGCCGGGGGCCGCGCTGTTGAGCGTGAGACCGACAAATGCAAAATCGACATACAGGGCGATCTTGTAGGTGTCGAAACCGGTCAACAATGCGGTGCTGCCCCAGGGATTCGGTGACGTGTCGTAGGAAAACGTCCTGGCCGTAATACCCGGTCGCATCGAAGTACAGGGGGTCGGCGAAGCCGTCCTCTCCATTCAGCGACGGGCATGATCTCGATCGACCCGCCGGCGCCGGCCGTGTTGGCGAGCAGACGGAAGGTGAACGCCGTCAGGTCGAAGACCTGGCCGTCGACCCGTCGCAGCGTGATTCGCGCCTTGTAGTCGGTGACGCCCGGCGGCGGCGCGGTCACCGCCTGGGCTTCCACGCCGGCCGGCCACGCCACGCGAACCGGCCGGCCGATCGGGTGCCCGGTTCCGCCCGTGAACAGCTTGTCGCGCGTGTAGGTGAAGAGATAGCCGTTGCTGCTGATGGTGTCCGACGTGACCCCGGAACTGACCGGCGTGGCAACCTGGCAACTCTGGAAGAAGACCGTGGTATCGGCGTTCGCCGGCGCGAAGGAGAAGGCGCAGCAGGCTGCTGCAGCGACGAGGTTTGCGGTGCGGCCCATGGTCGATTCCTCCGGGGACTGCAGGAATCTGGAACAGGGTCCACCCTTTGTCAAGGGATGTTTGATGATTGGAATCAATCAGGCGAACCATCCCGCTATCCCGGAGAACCCATGCCTCGAGGGGGGTGCCCCAGGCGGAAGACCTGGCGGCGGCGGTTCACCAAGATTCTGGAGGGGGGCGGACCGGGTTGGCTGTAGAATCGCCGCTCGATCGGAGGAGGGTGGATGGCTTTGAATTCGGGGCAGACGCTGCTGCACTATCGCCTCGCGGGGAAGATCGGCGAGGGCGGGATGGGCGAGGTCTGGCGCGCCAGCGACACGACGCTGGGGCGGGACGTCGCCCTCAAGGCCCTCCCGGCCGCATTCGCCTCCGATCCCGAGCGGATGGCGCGCTTCGAACGGGAAGCCAAGGTGCTGGCCTCCCTGAACCATCCCTGCATCGCCGCCATCTACGGACTGCACGAGGCCGATGGCGTGCGATTCCTCGCCATGGAGCTGGTCGAGGGGGAGGACCTGTCGCAGCGCCTGTCGCGCGGCGCGATGCCGCTGGACGAAGCCCTGCCCGTCGCCCGGCAGATCGCGGAGGCGCTGGAGTACGCGCACGACCAGGGGATCGTCCATCGCGACCTGAAGCCGGCCAACGTGAAGGTCGCTCCCCGGGGGCGGCGTGAAGGTGCTCGACTTCGGCCTGGCGAAGGCGATCGCCGGGGAGTCGGCGTGGCGCGACGGCTCCTCGACTCCGACGGTGCTGCCGACGGTGACCTCCGCCGGGACGGCGGCCGGGATCATCCTGGGGACCGCCGCCTACATGAGTCCGGAGCAGGCCCGCGGGAAGCCCGTGGACAAGCGGACCGACATCTGGGCCTTCGGCTGTCTCCTCTACGAGTGCCTGACCGGCAGGCAGCTCTACGAGGGAGAGACGGTTTCGGACCTCATCGCCAGGATCCTGCAGACGGAGCCGGACTGGAGCGGCCTGCCCGCCGCAACCCCGCCGCGGATCCGGACGCTGCTGGCGCGCTGCCTGCAGAAGGACGCGAAGGAGAGGCTGCGGGACATCGGCGAAGCGCGAATCGCCCTGGCGTCCCCCGGTGATGCGACGCCGGCTCCGGCTCCGGCCACGCGTCCGCGAGGAGTCCCGTGGTGGGCGGCGGTGGCCGGCGCGCTGGCGCTGACGGCGATCGCCGTGTTCGCGACGCTGAGGTCGGGATCCTCCACCGTGTCTCCGCCGCTGCGCAAGCTCGACATGCCCGCGAACGACGTGGACGTCGATTGGAGCCACGCGCCGCTGCTCTCGCCCGACGGCGGGCGGATCGCCTACCTCTCGAAGAACCGGATCTGGATCCGCGAGCTGACCCAGCTGGCGCCCCGCGCGGTTGCCGACGTCTCGTCGTCCACGCCGATCGGCTGGTCTCCCGATTCGCGCGCGGTCGTGTTCGCCGATGCCAGGAAGCTCTGGAAGGTCCCGGTCGAGGGGGGCAGGCCGACGGCGATCTGCGAGATCCCCGGGACGGGCAGCATCATCGGCGCCACCTGGTCACGCTCCGGCGTCATCGCCTTCGCGGTCTGGCGCGGGGGACTCTACAAGGTCGCCGCCGGTGGGGGAGCCGCCGAGCTGCTGGTCGACATCGACCCGGCCACCACGGTCGATTTCCACTGCTCCCTCGTGGCTTGCGAACGGAGATCTTCTCTACATCACCCACTGGAGCTCGGACCGGGACGGCTCGGGACGGCGGCGGCCCTTCGTCACCGTCTTCGACGGCAAGCGGCAGCTCCCGGTGGCCGGCGACCTCGGCAACGACGAGGCGTCCGCGATCGTGGCGCCCACCGGCGAGTTCCTCTTCCTTCGGCGTGGGGGCGAATCCCGGGCTCTGGTCCGTGCCGTACGACATGAAGCGGCGTCGCGTCGAGGGAACGCCCGTTCTCGTGGCGCCCGACGCCGTATCGGTGAGCGTTTCGGACGACGGATCCCTGCTCTACGTCGAGGGATCGACGGGGGAGGAGCGGCGCGAACTGGTCTGGGTGGATCGATCCGGCAAGGTGATCGAGGTCCTCGGTTCCGGCCACGCCGGGCTCGCCGGCGCCACCCTGTCCCCGGACGGCCGCCGCGTGGCGTTCAGCGCCCGGGACGGGGGAAATCGGGACATCTGGGTGCGCGACCTGGCCCGGGGGACCGAGACGCGGCTCACGTTCAGCGGCGGCCTGGAGGGGCAGCCCGAGTGGCTCGCGTCGTCGTCGCGCCTCGCCTACACCCGGGTGGAGAACCTCCAGGGCCGGATCTTCGCCGTGAATGCCGACGGGTCCGGCGGGGAGCGTGAATTCGCGCCCGCGGCCGGCATGGGGGCATCGGCCAGCAGTTTCAGCGTCGCGCCCGACGGGAAGTGGGCGGTTCGGATCGTCGACGAGCGCGGGATCGGGCGCCTGCGGGTCGGCCCCGTGCTCCCCGACGGCAGCCTCGGCAGCCTGAGACCCCTCCTCGAAGCTGAAGCCCGAGCCCGACGTCAAGGACGCGAGCATCTCGCCGGACGCGAGGCTGCTCGCGTACGTGACGAATGAGCCCGGGACAGGTCGTCGACGTGTTCCTCACCCGTTTCCCCGGGGGCGTGGGGCGGTGGCAGGTCGGCACGGAGGGAGGGCGCACGCCGCGATGGGCGCGCGACAGCGGGGAGCTGTTCTTCATCGCGGGCATCGGTCCCTCGCTCGCGCACCATGGTCTCGGTGAAGGTCGATCCCGCGCAGGACCCGCCGCTCGGTGAGGCGACCCGGCTCTTCGAGCTGGGTGGCGAGCTCGACCTGTCGGACGCGAGGCGGTTCGACGTCTCCGCGGACGGCCGGCGGTTCCTGTTCGCCCGTCCCACCGGCCGCCACGGCGGAGCGCCCCAGCGCATGGTGCTGGTTCAGAACTGGCGCGAGGAGTTCAAGAACGCCGCCGCGCGCTGACCGTCGTCGCGCCCGGGCTTCGTGTCGCGCGCGGGTGGTGGACAGGCGGCGCTGAAACCGTCATCCTGCGCCGATGCGTTACGCCGGCGAGCTGGCCGCCCTCGGGACCGCATGCTGCTGGGCGGCGGGGTCGAACCTCTTCGCTGCGGCCGGACGCCGCATGGGCTCGGTCGTCCTCAACCGCCTTCGGGTCACGGTTGCGGCGGGCTTTCTCGGGCTGGCCATGTGCGCGGTCCACGGTTCCCCCTGGCCGACCTGGGCCACGCCGCTTGCAGCTGGGGCTCCTCTCGCTGAGCGGCATCATCGGCTTCGTTTTCGGCGACACGTACTACTTCCGTTCCCTGGTGATCCTGGGTCCCGGCAAGGCGGCCCTCATCGCCTCGCTCGCCCCCGTCTTCACCGCGATCCTCGGCGTCCCCGTTCTCGGCGAGAAGCTCGGCCCCACGGCGCTGCTCGGCATGGCGCTCACGCTCGGCGGCGTCTACTGGGTCCTCGGCGAGCGCGAGCGGATCGTGCACGCCCACGTCGAGGGGTCGGCGTTCGCCGGCGTCCTCGCGGGAGTCCTCGGGGCGCTCGGGCAGGCGGGCGGCTACGTGATCTCCAAGCTGGCCCTTCGTGACGGCCTGGACCCGCTCTCCGCGACGATCGTCCGGATCGCGGCCGCCGTCGTCGTGCGTCTGGATGATGGCCGCGCTCGGGGGGAGCGTCCGGCGTTCGATCGAGGTCCTCCGGGACCGCAGGGCGGCCGTCTTCATGGTCGGGGGCGCGTTCGCGGGCCCCTTCCTCGGCGTGACGCTCTCGCTCACCGCGCTCAAGTTCACGCAGGCAGGCATCGCAGCCTCGATCACGGCCATCTACCCGATCCTCACGCTCATCCTGTCGAGCCGCTTCCACGGCGAGCGGATCACGGCCAGGATCATGGTCGGCGCCTTCGTCGCCGTGGGAGGCGTGGCGGTGCTGTTTCTGCGGTGAGGGGGACGACCGCCGGCGCACAATGGCTTCCGGCCGTGACCGCTCGAGACGTAGGATCTGCGAATGAAATACAGCCCATCGAGCATCTGGATCCTGATCCTCCTCGGCGCGCTGTGCGCGGGGGCCTGCATCCGAAAACGGGAAGCGGGCCGCATCGTCATCAATGTTGCCGGGGACGGAATCCATGCCGCCCGGGACAGCGCCGCGGCCGGCTACGTCAACGGGTATCGAAAGACCCTGGGCGGTCAGGCACTTCCGTACCGCTCCTCGCACCCCGACGCGGATTCCGCGCTGCTGGTCAGGGCCAACGCGGAGGCCGGCTCCATCGAATGGGAGACGGATCCACTGCCCTCCGGGGCGGAAGGGGAGCCCTACCGGCTGATCTGGCTGGCGGGGCTCGAGCGGGGGGGCTGGGGGGGGACCACCCCGCACACGTTCGACCTGTATGTCGGCGGAGAGCGCTGGCTCACCTTCCAGAACCGCAAGGACCCGAGCGCCGCCAGGTGGTCCGTCGCCGGGGGCCAGGGCGCCGAGCTGTCGTTCGAAGCGACCACGGTGGACGCCGCCGGAGACCTCTTCGGCACCATGGTCCTCAAGGTGCCCCGGCGCCTGGTCAGGCCCGGCGCCCCGCTGAGGCTGGAGGTGAGGGGCGAGGACGCCGGCAGCCGGGACTGGTACATGACGTTTCAGTATCCCTTCCGGCCCGGCCCCAGGCTGCGCGCGGAGCCTGCGCTCACGAAGGAAGGCAGGCAGCTGGTCCGGCTGAGCCTCGACAACCTGCGGGAAGGGCGGGTGATGGAGGTCGCCGCCGAGGGAATGGAGCCCGTCAGGAGGCCGCTCGCCATCGGCGCCAATATCGTCTACCTCGAGGTGCCGGCGGTCGATCGCGCGCGCGAGCTCGCCGTGTCGTGGAAGATCGAGGGAGAACCGGCGCAGGAAACGGCGTTGACGTTGAAGCCGGTCAGCCATCGGGACGTCTATCTTCTGTCCTATTCGCACAACGACATCGGCTACACGGACCTCCAGCCCGTCATCGAAAAGAAGCAGTGGGACAACCTCGACGAAGCGCTGCGCCTCATCGAGAAGACCCGGAGCTATCCGCCCGACGCGCGCTACAAGTGGAATCTCGAGGTCATGTGGCCGCTCGAGGGGTACCTGGCCCGGGCTTCCGAGGCAAAGCGCGCGGAGGTCGTCCGCGCGGCGCGCGAGGGGAACCTCGGACTGAACGCGCTCTACGCCAACATCCTGACCGGCCTCGCCAGCGCGCCCGAGATGGCCCATTTCACCGACGACGCGCGCCGCTTTTCGGAGCAGTCAGGCGTGCCGGTCACGACCGCCCTGGTCTCCGACATCCCCGGCTTCAGCTGGGGAATCGTGCCTGCGCTCGCGCGCGGGGGCGTGAAGTACTTCGCCAGCGCCCCCAACTCGGGGGACCGGATCGGCCACGTGCTCAGGGAATGGGGCGACAGACCCTTCTACTGGGCGTCGCAGTCCGGCGAGGAGAGGGTGCTGATGTGGGTGGCCGGCGCGAGCTATTCGAGCTTCCACCAGGGGAATCTTTCGAAGCTCGGCGACGAGAAGGTGCTGGCGCTCATGCGGAACCTCGAGGAGAGCGGCTACCCCTACGGGATCGTCCAGCTGCCCTACACCATCGGCGGGGACAACGGGCCCCCCGACGCCAACCTGCCGGACTTCGTCAGAAAGTGGAACGACCGCTACGCCTCCCCGCGGCTGATCATCGCGACGCACGCCCGGATGTTCGCCGAGTTCGAAAGGCGCTACGGCGCCGGCCTGCCCGTCCTCAAGGGCGACTTCACCCCGTACTGGGAGGACGGCGCGGCCTCCACGGCCAAAGAGACCGCGCTGAATCGCCAGGCGGTGGACCGGCTCGTCCAGGGCGAGGCGCTGTGGGCCATGCGGGCTCCCGGATCCTACCCGGAGGGCGACTACGACGCGGCCTGGAGAAACGTCCTCCTCTACGACGAGCACACGTGGGGGGCGCACAACAGCGTCTCCGAGCCCGACCTGCCCGCCGTCAGGGAGCAATGGGAGATCAAGCGCCGGTTCGCTCTCGACGCCGACGCCATATCGCGGGCCCTCCTCGAGCGGGCGGGCGCGGCAGGTCCGCCGGGGCTGCCGGAGGATGCGCTTGCCGTCTTCAACACGAACTCCTGGACGCGCACGGACCTGGTCCTGCTTTCAGCCGAACAGAGCGCCGCGGGAGACCTGGTCGTCGACGAAGGGGGGAAAACGGTCTCCTCCCAGCGCCTCTCCACCGGCGAGCTCGCGGTGCTGGTCGAGGAGCTGCCCCCGTTCGCGTCGCGGCGGCTGTTCGTGAGGGCCGGCCCGGCGCAAACCCGCGGCGAGTGCCGCGCGGCCGGCACGACGCTGGAGAACTCCCTCCTCTCGGTCACCGTTGACCCGAAGAGCGGCGCGATCCAAAGCCTCACGTGGGGGGAGGGAAGGCTCGAGCTGGCGGACCGCGCGTCGGGCGCGGGGCTGAACCAGTACCTGTATGTCCCGGGGACCGATCCCGGGAGCGCGATCCCACCTTCGAACGTCAGGGTGAGCATCAAGGAGAGCGGGGGCCTGGTCGCCTCCCTGCTGGTCGAGGCGGAGGCGCCCGGCTGCCGGGAGTATGCGGCGGAGTACCGGATCATCGCGGGGATCGCCCGCGTCGACATGGTCGACCGCCTCGACAAGCTGCCGGTGCGGACGAAGGAGTCGGTGCACATCGCCTTCCCGTTCCACCTTCCCGACGGGCAGCTGCGTTACGACGTCGCCGATGGGATCGTTCGCCCGGAGTCCGATCAGCTGCCGGGCTCGTGCAAGAACTTCTTCTCGCTGCAGAGCTGGGTCGACATTTCGAACCGTGACCACGGCGTCACCTGGACATCCGCCGATGCGCCGTTGATCGAGATCGGATCGATCACCGCGGAGCGCCCCTGGGCGCAAACGACCCGGTCCTCGCCCGTGGTCTATTCCTACCTGATGAACAACTACTGGCACACGAACTACAAGGCGGACCAGGAGGGACGGGCAACGTTCCGCTTCTCGATCGTCCCGCACGGTCCCTACGAGGCCGATGCCGCGGTGCGCCGGGGAAGAGAGGCCAGAGAGCCCCTTCTGGTGCTTCCTTCCCGGGCAGCCTCTCCGCCGTCGCGGCCGTCGTTGTTTCGTGTCAGCCCGCCGGCGGTCCTGGTCTCCTCGCTCAAGCCGCTCGCCGGCGGGAGCGCCTGGCTGGTCGGCCTCTACAATCCGACCGACACGGCCCAGCATGCCGTGCTGGAGCTGGGAGCCGTCCGGGGCCGTCAGCATGCACCGGATCGAGAGCACGGGCCGCCCCGGAGCGAGGATCAGCGGCGGGCTGACAGTCCCCGCGTGGGGGACCGCCTTCGTGCGCGTGGAGAGAACGGACCGGGGGTCTCTCCCATAGCGGGACGCCTGCGCCGCAAATGTGATCATCGCCACCTGGTCAGGGGCGACGCACGCCGCCTCAATGGTCGTGCCTGTGGTGCAGGTCCGAAACATGCGGGTGCGCGTGGATCAATCGCGTGTGCCGGTGGGGGTGGGCGTGGGGGTCCCGGCACCGGGCCGCCGTGCCCGTGGGCATGATGCTCGTCGTGGGCGTGGACATGATCGTGCTCGACCCGACGTGCTCGTGCGTGCTCGTGGCGCGAGTGCAGCAGAACGGCAATGCCGGAGAGCATCAGGACGCCGGCCGCGCCATGCGCGATCGTCGGCCGATCGCCGAGAATCGGCATCGCCAGGATGGCCCCCGCGAACGGCGCCGTCGCGAAGTACGCGGCCTCACGCGCCGCCCCCGCGAAACGCAGGGCGTACATGTCGAGGAGCATGCTCAACCCGTAGCTGAAGGCTCCAAGCAGCATCGCCCAGCCGATCGTGGGGATCGCGGCGTGGAATCGTCCCGTGACCCCGGAGATCGCGAGCAGGCATGTCCCCGAAGCCAGGGTCTTGAACCGCACGACCGCGACGGGTCCCGCAGCGACAGCCTCTGCGTGAGGTTGTTGTCGATCGCCCAGCAGGCGCACGCGCCGGCAAGCGCGAGCGCGCCGCGCCATTGCCCCGCCCCGGGGCCTGATCCGCCTGCGAGGGTCCCGGCGCCGAGGAAGATCAGGATGGAACCCAGCAGGGCCTGGCGCTCGAGATGCTCGCGAAAGACGACGACGGCCAGGAGCGCCGTCAGAGGGCCCTCGAGGTTGAGCAGCAGGGACCCCGTCATGCCGGAGACGCGCTCGAGCCCCAGGAGCATCAGGACAGGCCCGAGAATCCCACCGGTCGCCACGACCGCGAGAAGCGTCGGGAGATCGGAGACGCGCAGACGGGCTTCCCGCCCCGCGAGCGCTCCGCGGAATGGCCGACCCAGGATCGTCAGGGCGATGCCCGCGCCCGTGTACAGCAGTCCGGCCAGGAGAATCGGTCCTGCGCCCGGCAGGAGGGCCTTGGCGAGCGGCGCGCTGGCGCCGAACAGGAGCGCCGCGGAGAGTCCGAAGAACGCGCCGCGGCGGGCGTCAGTGGGTGGGACATCGTACCCGGCATGGGGCATTCGTCTCATCGCCTGCCCGATTCCCTCGGTTCACCGTGATCACGGCCCGAAGGATATCAAGTCCCTTGCCCGCCGCCTGCGTGATTGCGCGCGGCAGGGTCATGCCGTACTATTTCCGGATGCCGACGGACCACCGATCGAACTCGCGGGAGGAGGGTGCGGGTGCGCGCCCTTGCCGCGGTGCTCCAGCTGGCCGCCTTCGCGCTCGTCGCCCCGATGCTCGTGCTTTGCGAGGATGGCGATCGGCACGCGGCGGTGGAGTCGGTGATGTCACATTGCTGCCAGGAAGGGATCGCCGGCCCCGGCGGTGCGAACCGGGCGGCTGAAACAGGGTGGACGGCAGGGGATGGATGCGCGGGATCGTGCACCGATACCCCTTTCCTGACCGATGTCGGCCTCATCTCGCCCAGGACGTCTCCCACAGAATTGAGACCCTGCCCGCGGCGGCGCTCATCCTGCCCGTCCGGCTCCCCGGTCGCCCGTTGACGCGCAAGGAAGTGGCCGGCGCGTCCGCGCCCTCGCCCCCCGGGTCCTGTCGATCCGCCGTCCTGCTGATCTAGCTCCCTCCGCATTGCCTCGAGTTTGGCGGGCCACGGGGCCCGCGATCGTGGACTTGTGGACTCGATCGGAGGGAATTCATGTATCGAGGTTTCTCAGTCGTGCTGCGGGCGTTCGCAGCGAGCGTGGCGCTGGTGGTCCCGGCCGTCGCGATCGGCGGTGGAAGTCCGCCCGCGCCGCCCCATGCGCCGGCGGCGCCCGCCGGAACGCTCCCGCTCCCGATATCGCTCGATCGCGCCGAGGCCCTGACGCTCGCCGCGAATCCGACTCTCGGCGCGATGGAGGCATCCCGCCGCGCCGCGGACGGGGCGCTGGTCGCAGGCCGGAGCGCGACCCAACCCGGAGCTGCTCGTCGAAGCGGAGAACTTCGGGCTCGATCTGCCCGGCTGGCGCGAGTCCGAGCTGACGCTGTCGCTCGCGCAGCCGCTCGAAACCTCCGGCAGGCGCTCGCGTCGCGTCCGCGAGGCCGAGGCCATGAAGGAAGTGGCGCGGCTGGAGCGGGACACGGTCGGTCTCGAGCTGCGGACCGAGCTGCGCCGGCGTTTCGTCGTCGCCCTTGGCCGCCAGGAGCGTGTCCGCGTGCTCCAGGAGAACCTGCGGATCGTCGAGGAGACCCTGAACGCCGTCCGCGAACTGGTGCGGGCGGGCGAAGTCTCGCCGATCGAGGAATGGAAGGTCGACGCCGACGCGTCCACGTCGCGCACCGATCTCGCAAGAGGCGAAGCCGACCTCCTCGTGGCCAGGAGGAACGTCGCCGCCCTCTGGGGCGGGGACGAATCCGAGTTCGGCCCCCTGCAGGGAACGCTCTCCATCCCCAAGGCGGTTCCGAGTGTCACGGACATCCTCCCGCAGATTCAGGCTTCACCCACCCTGATGCGCTGGAAGGCGGAGGAGGAACGCCGGGTCGCGGCGCTGGACCTGCAGCGGGCTCTCGCGCGGCCGGACGTCACGGTGGCCATCGGGGTTCGCCGGTTCCAGTTCTCGGAGGACAACGCCTTTGTCGCGGCGGTCGGGTTGCCGCTCCCGCTCTTCGACAGGAAGAAAGGGGGCGATCGCCGAGGCGGCGGCCCAGCGCGACCGGGCCACGCTGCAGCACCAGGCCGAGCTCAATCGGTTGCACGCGGATGGCCTCTCGGCCGTGACCCAGCTGAACGCGGTCATCGCCGAAGCGTCCCGCCTCCAGGATGAGGTGCTGCCCGAACTTCCGCCAGGTCTATGACTCGGTCGAGGAAGGCTATCGCCGCGGCAAGTTCCGTCTTCTGGAGCTGCTCGACGCGCGCCGCACGCTGACGGTCGCAGTGCTCCGTCGCAACGACGCCCTCGTGGCAGCCGGACTCGCCGCCGCCGAGCTGTACTTCCTGACGGGCGGCTCCTCGGACCCGGGACCCGGAGGTGTGCAATGAACGTCCGTCACTCGCCGTGCCGCTCTCCCACTTCGCGCTGGTTGCCGGAGTTCTCGTTCTCGCTTCGGGCTGCGGCTCGCGGGGAGACTCCGGGGGGCCGCAGGACAAAGGGCGGTCGGGCCCGGCGGGGCGCGCGCCCGCCGAGCAGCACGGGACGGCCGGGGACGAGCGCCGGCCCGGCCCACTGGCCGGGGCAAGCGACCAGCCCGGGGACGAAGTCGAGGCGCGCGAGGCGAGCATGGAGGAGATCTTCTCCCAGGCGACCCAGTGCGAGCACCGCGTGCCGCAATACACCTGTCCTGAGTGCCGCTACCAGCTCGGCGTGGTCAAGGTGTCGCCCGAACTGCTCGAGAGCGCCGGGCGGGAAGGGTTCGCGACGACCCGGGTCGTGTCGCGGAGGATGGGCGAGAGCCAGGAGCTCAACGGAGAGGTTCAGCTCGACGAGGGGCGTTCCGTCTACATCGGTCCGCGGGCGGCCGGTGTGGTGCGGCGCATCCTCGTTGATGTCGGCCAGAACGTGCGCGCCGGCCAGGTTCTGTTCGAGATCGAGAGCGCCGAGCTGAGCGACGCGCGGGCCGAACAGCTGAAGGCGACCGCGGCGGTGCAGCTGGCTCGCGCCACCGAGCAGCGGGAAGCGGACCTGTTTCAGAAGAAGATCTGCCCCGAGAAGGATCTGCTCGAAGCCCGTGCCGCTCTCGAGGAGGCGCGCGCCGCCGCGCGGCGCCTCCCGCGAGCGGCTGCTCCGGCTCGGCCTCACCGCGACGGAGATCGATGGCGTCTCCTCCGGCAGCGCCGGCGCAGGCGGCGGGCTCATGCCGGTCCGCGCTCCCTTCGCCGGCACGGTTCTCGACCGGTCCCTGAACCTCGGCGCGCTCGTCGAGCCCGGCGAGAAGAACCTCCTGCTCGCCGACACTTCGCGCGTCTGGGTCATGACGAACGTCTATGAACGCGAGCTCGGCGCCATTCTCGCCCAGCAGGCGCAGGGGTAAGGTCCTGGCGGACGTCTCCGTCCCCGCCTTTCCAGGGCGCGTCTTCTCCGGCACCGTCGACGCCGTGGGCGGGACGGTGGACGAAGCGACGCGGACCACGAAGGCCCGCGCGGTCGTCGAGAACCCTGGCGGTCTTCTGCGGCGCGGCATGTTCGCGCGGGTGAGGCTGCGGCTCGAATCGGGGAGCGAGGCGCTCGCGGTTCCGGCGGACGCCATCCTCACGGACGAGGGACGAGCCTTCGTCTTCGTGAGACACGACGCCGAATTCTACGTGCGCCGGACGGTCACGCACGGGACGGACCTCGGGGGGGTGGACGGAGATCCTCGGCGGACTGCCCGGCGACGCGGTGGTCGTCTCGCGTGGCGCCTTTCTGCTCAAGTCCGACATCCTGCGCTCGAAGATGGGCGCCGGATGCGCGGACTGAGCGCGGGGGAGGATTCCTGTGGATCGCTTTGCGAAAGTCCTGCTCTCCCAGCGGTGGGCCACATTGCTCTTCGGCGCCCTGCTGGTCGCCGGCGGGCTCGTGGCGTGGTTCCGGCTCCCGATCGACGCCTTCCCCGACGTCACGAGCGTCCAGGTGATGGTCCTGACCAAGGCGCCCGGACTCTCCGCCGAGGATGTCGAGCAACGGGTGACCTACCCGATCGAGCAGCGGATGGGAGGCCTCCCGAGGGTCGCGCAGGTCCGCTCCGTATCGAAGGCCGGCCTCTCCCAGGTCGTGATCGTCCTGGAGGACGGGGTCGACCCCTACTTCGCGCGCCAGCTCGTCTTCGAGCGGCTCCAGGGGGCGAGGGAGCAGCTGCCGGCCGGCGTCGACCCGGAGCTGGCGCCGCTGAGCACCGGCCTGGGCGAGATCTTCCAGTACACGCTGGAAGGGTCCGGGCTGTCGGCGATGGAGAAGCGGACGATCCAGGACTGGGTCCTCGCGCCCCAGCTGAGGACCGTCCCCGGCGTCACGGAGGTGAACAGCTTCGGCGGGTTCGTGAAGCAGTACCACGTGCTGGCCGACCCGACGCGGCTGCTCAAGTACGGCCTGACGCTGCGCGATGTGCTCGACGCTGTCGAGCGGAACAACGCCAACGCGGGGGCCGGCTTCATCGTCAAGGGATGGGAGCAGACCTACATCCGCGGCAAGGGCCTCTTCACCTCGATCGACGACCTCGCGCGCATCGTGCTGCGGGCCCAGGACGGGACGCCGGTCTTCCTGCGCGACGTGGCCGATGTCGTCGTCGGGCCGGAGGTCCGGCAGGGCGCCGTGACCCGCGACGCGCGCGGAGAGACGGTGGCCGGCATGGTCATCATGCTGCGCGGCGAGAACTCGAAGACCGTCGTCGGCCGGGTCAAGGATGCCGTGGGGAAGCTGGGCGGCTCCCTGCCGCAAGGACTGCGGATCGACACGTTCTACGACCGGACCGAGCTGATCGAGGCCTGCATCAAGACGGTCATGGACGCGCTGCTTCTGGGGAGCGTCCTGGTGATCATCGTGCTGTTCCTGTTCCTCGCCGAGCTGCGGACGGCCCTGATCGTCGTCCTGTCGCTCCCGATCACGTTCCTGTTCACGTTCATCATCATGCGTCTGACCGGCCTCTCGTCGAACCTCATGAGCCTCGGCGGGCTGGCGTTTTCCGTGGGGATGGTCGTCGACGCGTCGATCGTCGTGGTCGAGAACGTGCGCCGGCACCTGGCGCACCGGCGCGAGCCCGGAATGAAACGGGCAGTCGTGATCGAGGCGCTGGCCGAGATCGGCCGGCCCGTGACGTTCTCGGTGTTGATCATCGCGCTCGTCCTGGTCCCGCTGCTGACGCTGCAGGGCGTCGAAGGGAAGATGTTCCGGCCGCTGGCGCTGACCATGCTGTTCGCGCTCCTGACGTCGATCGTCGTCGCGCTGACCATCGTGCCCGCGCTGGCGGACTGGATCCTGGCGCAGCGCGAGGAGCGCGAGTTCGGGTTTGTCCGCCGCTTCCACCATGGTTACCTTCGTTTCCTCGGCGCGGCCCTCCGGCACCCGAGGATGACCCTGGGGACGGCCGGCGGGTTCCTGGTCGCCACCCTCGCGCTGGTTCCATTCCTCGGGGCCGAGTTCATCCCGAGCCTCGACGAGGGCTCGATCGCGATCAACGTCGTGAAGCTGCCGAACGCCTCCCTCGACGGCTCCGTCGCGACGGCCGGGATGATCGAGGCGCGGGTGAAGCGGTTTCCGGAGGTGGCCACCGTCGTCACGAAGACGGGGCGTGCGGAGATCTCCGAGGATCCCATGGGGCCCGAGCAGAACGATGTCTTCATCATGCTCAAGCCGCGGCGTGAGTGGTCGACCGGGCGCAGCAAGCAGGAGCTGATCGAAGCGCTCAACGCCGACCTCTCCGCCATTCCGGGAATCCGGCTGTCGTTCTCGCAGCCGATCGCGCTGCGCGTCAACGAGCTGATCTCCGGCGTCAAGAGCGATCTCGCGGTCAAGGTCTTCGGACCGGATCTCGGCGTGCTGAAGCCGTTCGCCGATCGCGCGGCGGTGGCGGTGGGCCAGGTCAGGGGCGCCCGGGACATCAAGGTCGAACAGGTCGCGGGGATGGAGCAGCTCGACATCGAGCTCGACAGGGACGCGATGGCCCGCTACGGCATCAACTCCGGCGACGTGAACGAGATCCTCGAGGCCGGCGTGGCCGGCCGGACGGTGACCCGTTTCATCGAGGGCCAGCAGCGATTCGCCGTCGTGGTGCGGTTCCCGGAGACGGCCCGCGGCGACATCGAGGCGCTGAACGCCCTCCTGGTTCCCGCCCCTGGCCGGGAGCGCGTGCCGCTGGGCCAGATTGCGACGATCCGGCAGGTCGAAGGCCCGGCGCAGATCAGCCGCGAAAAGGGGATGCGGCGGGTCGTGGTCGAGTCCAACGTGCGCGGGCGCGACCTCGGTGGCTTCGTCGCGGATGTCCAGGCCAGGATTCGGCCGCTGGTTCAGCAGCTCCCCTCCGGATACTGGGTCGAGTACGGGGGGCAGTTCGAACAACAGCAGCGCGCGATGCGCCAGCTGGCGGTCGTCGTCCCGATCGTGCTGCTGCTGATCTTCGTCCTGCTCTATGTGGCCCTCGGTTCGGTCAAGAACGCGCTGCTCGTCGTCCTCAACCTGCCGTTCGCGCTCGTCGGCGGGGTGGTTGCCGCGGTTGCCTTCCGCATGCACCTTTCGGTCTCCGCGGCGGTCGCCTTCATCGTCCTGCTCGGGATCGCCGTGCAGAACGGCGTGGTCCTGGTCGCGTTCTTCCGGCAGCTCCGGGACAAGGGGCGCAGCGTCGCCGAGACCGTCCGGGAGGGGTGCGACCTGCGCTTCCGTCCGCTGTTCATGACGGCCCTGACGAGCTTTCTCGGCCACATTCCGATGCTCTGGGCCATGGGATCGGGGGCGGACATCCAGAAGCCCCTCGCGGTGGTGGTGATGGGCGGGATCATCACCTCGACCCTGCTGACGCTCATCGTCCTGCCGGTGATCTATTCGCTGGTCACCAGGGACGCGCCGGCCGCCAGCGCCTGAGGAGGCGGTCGGGCAACGCGAGCGCTCTCCTTCGTCGATCCGTGGAGGTTTCCGCGCAGGATGCGTCGAGGAGAAAGCCAGGCTCCGGCTCTAAGCCGCTGACCGGGAATGGTTTGGCCATGAAGCCTGTCGATCAGGGCTACAGGAACCAGGCCCCCCGGCGCGGTATCTCCCTGTTTGCACCGGGTCTGGAGCGCCATGAGGCGGGGCTTCACGCCGATCAAACTCCGGAAAATTCGCGGCAAACCCTTGATTCGGGGCGGCGCAGCGGGTTATATGTTCGCGGGCAGAACGGCGACCGGCAAGCGGGTTGCCTCAAGACCGATCGGGTGAGCCGGGTGCATTCCTGACCGCGGGGGGGCGGGAAGGATGTTCTCGTCCGGCTCGTCATTGAACAGATCGGCAGGCCCAGCCCCCCCACCACACCGGCTCGAAGGGAAGCGCTCAACACGTCCGCACCAGGGGGGATCCCAATGAAAAGCGCGCGCGTCGTCCTGATCCTGTCCGCCATTCTCATGCTCGTCGTGGCTGCGGCTGTTTCGACCCCGGATGCCCGCGCCACCATCGGCGTCTGCGACCAGGGGAACCTGGTCGACGTGGAATCGACCGGCGGCCCATCGACAGTCGCGGGGTACGCCACGCTCGGGGCGGCGTTCGCGGCCATCAACGTCGGGACCCACACCGGCACCGTGGACATCGAAATCTGCGGCGACACCGCCGAAGGAGCGGCGACGGCGCTGCTGAATGCCAGCGGGTCGGGCTCCGCCTCCTACGCCTCGATCTCGATCAAACCGGTCGGAGGCGCTGCGCGAACCGTCATCGGCGCGACGACCGCGGGCAACCCGCTGATCGATCTGAACGGCGCCGACAACGTGACCATCGACGGCGTGAACGCCGCTGGGAATTCGCTGACGATCTCCAATACGACGGCCTCGGCGATTTCGGGAACATCCACCATCCGATTCATCAACGGGGCGACCTCCGATACCGTCACCAACGCATCGGTCCTGGGATCGTTCAGCGGCGCCAATAGCGTCTTTGGCGGCAACATCTACATCGCCACGGACAGCTCGACGGCGAACGGGAACGACAACCTCTCGGTCACCAACTGCTCGATCGGTCCGGCGGGAACCAACCTGCCGACAGTGGGGATCTGCGGCAACGGGACCACGACCGATGCGGTCATCGGCAACAACAACATCCTGATCGACAATAACAGGATCTTCGACTTCTTCGGCGCGGGAGTCAACAGCTCGGGCGTCTATGTCGGCGGCGGAAACAGCGCCTGGACGATCACGAACAATCGCTTCTACCAGACAGCGGCCCGGACGTGGACGACCACATTGCGCACCAACCGGCCGATCGAAGTCAACAATTCCACGGACGTGACGGGCGCCCAGGGGATGACGCTCATCGGCAACATCATCGGATCCTCCTCTCCCTCCGGGACCGGAACCTACGCGTTGAGCGGCTCGAGCGGCAGGTTCATGGGGATCTATTTCAGCGGGCTGGGCGGCGCCGCCGTCTCGACGATCTCCAACAATACGGTCGCTTCCGTCAGCGTGACCGGGGTCACGTCCAGCGGGGCCTGCTCATCCACCGCTCTTGGCGGCATCATCATCGGGAACGGCTCGGTCCAATCGAACAACAACACGATTGGAAGTCAGAGCGCGACGGGGTCGCTGGTTCTGTCCACCACGGCCACGGCCGCCACTGAAGTGTGCGGAATGTACAACATCGGCAACTATTCCTGGGTGGCGAACGGCAACACCATCGGCGGCATTAGCGGGACCAACGCGGGAGCAGGCATTTTCATCATCTACGGGATGAGAGCTCAGACCTTGTCGAGCGCGACCTTCGATGCGAGCTCGAACATCATCGGCGGGACCGTCGCAAATTCCATCCAGAACAACTCCACGACGCCCGCGACAGCACAGGTCATCGGGCTGGCGTCCACGGGGACGACGAGCGGCCCTTCCTTCAACTGCACGTCGAACACGATCCGGAACCTTACATCCGCCGGGGGAACGGGAACCGGGACGACAGCCTCCGTGATCGGCATCTCGGTCAACGCAACGGCGGCTGCTCACGTGATCCAGCAGAACACTGTCTATGGCCTGAGCAATTCGAGTGCGTCCGCGGCTGTCTGGGTGACGGGCATCAACTTCAGCGGATCGACCTCTCTGCCCAGCCTTGTGGCAAGAAACCTGATCCACACTCTGAAGACAGCCAGCTCGAGCGCGACCGCCACCATCAACGGCATCAACGTCGTTGGCGGTCTGGCCACGTACCAGAACAATATGATCTCTCTGGGCAACGGCCTGACGAGCGGAGCACAGATCAACGGCATCAACGAAACCGTGGCGGGGACCGACAACTTCTACTTCAACAGCGTGTACATAGGCGGTTCGGGGGTCTCTGGAAGCGCCAATACATTTGCATTCCAGAGCAGCATCACGAACAACACCAGGAATTACCTCAACAACATCTTTTACAACGCGCGCAGTAACGGAGCAGGCACGGGGAAGCACTACGCCGTCCGAGTCGGCGGCAGCGCCCCGAGCCCTGCAGGCCTGACGAGCAACAGCAACGTCCTCTACGCGACGGGCACGGGAGGCAACGTCGGCCTGTTCAACGGCGCGGACGCGCCGACCCTGGTCAGCTGGCAGGCGGCGACCGGCCAGGACGGAGCCAGCTTCTTCAGCGATCCGCAGTACATCGACCCGACGGGCGCAACGGCCGTCAATCTCCACATCGCCACGGGTCCCGTCACGGTTGTCGAGGGGAACGGCGTCGCGATCGGCGGCGTGACGGACGACTTCGACGGCGAGCTCCGGGCCGGCTACACCCCGACGGACATCGGCGCGGACGCCGGGAACTTCACGGGGCTCGATCTTGCCGGGCCCGCCATCGCCTACACGCCCCCGCGCCACACCAGCATCACGACGGACCGCACACTGCCGATCACCGTGACGGACGCTTCGGGCGTGCCGACCTCGGGAATCGGCCTGCCGGTGCTCTATTTCCGCAAGGGGACATCGGGCGCGTACGCGTCGAACCAGTGCGCCTTCGTCAGCGGGGGCAGCTACGACTGCGTCTTCACCTACGCCTCCGTCGGCGGCGTCACGGCGGGAGACGTCATCCAGTACTTCGTCGCGGCCCAGGATGCACCGGGCAACGTCTCCCTGAACCCGATGGGAGGGGCGGCCGGACTGACGCCCAACCCGCCGGCCGCGGCCACGCCGCCCACGATCCCGGGCACCTTCAACATCTCCGCGCCGATCAACGGCGCAAAGACGCTCTGCCCGTCGGGCTGCGACTATGATTCTCTGACGAACGCCCTCGGGCTCTTCGACAGGATCAACAACGGCGCGCTCACCGGGAACACCACGGTCACCATCCTGGGCGACCTGACCGCCGAGACCGGCGCCTTCGCGCTGGGCGCGTGGGCCGAGGACGGCGCGGGCGGCTACACCCTCACGATCGGTCCCGGCGGCGCTCCGCGGTTGATCTCCGGCAGCGTGGTGGCCCCGATGATCAAGCTGAACGGGGCGGACCGGGTGACCTTCGACGGCTCGCTGTCGGGCGGCACGGACCGCAGTCTGACCGTCACCAACACATACGCCGGCTCGGCCGGATCCGTCTTCTGGATCGCGAGCGCCTCGACGACCGATGGCGCGACGAACAACACGATCAAGAACTGCATCATCTTCGGCGACACCGGCTCGACCACGGGGGCAGCCATCATCGCGGGCAGCGGCACGACGCCCGGCGGCGCCGCGGATTCCCCGAACTCGAACAACACCATCCGGAACAACCGGATCTCCAGGGCCCAGAACGCGGTGTTCGCGAGCGGCAACGCGGTGGGCCTCGATCAGAACTGGGTGATCGCGGACAACACCATCGGTTCCCCGGTGGCGGCCGAGAAGATGGGCTTCCGCGGGATCTTCGTCGGCAACGCCCAGAACCTCACCATCACCGGCAACACCATCAACGGCGTGATCCTCGCAAGCACCTCGACGGCCGCAGGCATCCAGATCGGCTCGACCATCAACGGCGGGACGATCAGCGGGAACCAGGTCGGCGACATCAAGAACACCAACACCGGCGGATGGCGGGCGTACGGCATCTACCTCGCCGCGAGCTCGGCGGCCTCGAACCTGACCGTGGCCAACAACGTCGTCTACGACATCGCCGGGTACGGCGACACCAGCCTCGTGGAATACAACGGGCACGGCATCGTGCTCTACGCCGGCGGCGGCTACAGGGTCTATCACAACTCCGTCAGGTTGACGACGGACCAGGCCAACGGGGGGATCCCCGCCGCCATCTTCATCACCGGCACCATCACGGCAGCGGGCTCGCTGGACATCCGCGACAACAGCTTCGCCACGGCCCAGACGATCGGGACCAGGTACGCCATCTACAGCGTCGCGACGAGCGCCGTCTTCTCCGACATCGACTTCAACGACTACTGGCCAGGGACCGGGACGCTCGGGTACCTGGGCAGCGCGCGGGCAACCCTGGCCGCGTGGCAGGGGGCGACGGGCAGGGACGCGAATTCGCTTTCGGCCGACCCGCTCTACAACTCCCCGACGGACCTGCGGCCGCAGCCGGGGTCGCCCCTCCTGGCGGCCGGCACGCCCGTGGGGATCGCGACCGACTTCCTGGGCGCACCGAGAAGCCTGAGCGCGCCTGCGATCGGGGCCTACGAATATCCGGTCGACAGCGCGGGACCGACCATTTCCTACGCGGCGGTTCCCAGCACGACGAGCACACTCGATCGCACCTTCACCGTGTCGGCCACCGATTCGTCGGGCGTCCCGACCTCAGGGGCGGGCCTGCCGACGGTCTACTACCGCAAGGGAGCATCCGGCCCGTACTCGTCGAACCAGTGCCTGTTCGTGGGCGGCAGCGACTACAGCTGCACGATCGCCTACGCACCGGTCGGCGGCGTCGCGGTGGGCGACATGGTCCAGTGGTACGTTGCGGCCCAGGACTCCCTCGCGTCTCCGAATGTCTCGGTGAGCCCGTTCGCGGGAGCGGGCGGGTACACGGCGAATCCTCCGGGGGTGACCACGCCGCCCGACCCGCCGAACAGCTACATGATCACCCTCGGCTACGCCGGCTCGTACACCGCCGGCTCGGGTGGGACGTTCCTCTCGCTGACCAACCCGGGCGGCCTCTTCGAGACCATCAACGCGGGCGTCCTGACGGGGAGCATCACCGTTGACGTCACTTCGGACATGACGGCCGAGACCGGGGCGGTGGCTCTGAATCAGTGGATCGAGGAAGGACCGGGAGGGTACACGCTCACGATCAGGCCCTCGGGAGCCCCGCGGGTGATTTCGGGGTCCGGCGGAGGCGCACTGATCGAGCTGAACGGAGCCGACCGCGTCGTGTTCGACGGTTCGCTGTCGGGCGGCACGGACCGGAGCCTGACGATCGCCAGCACCGGCACCGCTCAGAGCGTCTTCTGGATCGGCAGTGCCTCCACGAGCAACGGCGCGATGAACAACACGATCAGGAACTGCGTCATTGCCGGACTCGATACGTTGACGACCGTCGGAGGCATCGTCGCCGGCAGCGGGACGTCCCTCGGGGCCGATGCCGAGGCGCCCAATTCGAACAACACGGTTCAGAACAACCGGATCATCAGCGTCCAGAACGGCCTTTACCTGAGAGGCCTGGCGGGGAACCTGGACCAGAACTGGCTGATCACCGGGAACACGCTCGGTTCGACGAACCGGCTCGAGAAGCTGAGCTACCGGGGGATGTTCGTGGGGAACTCCCAGAACGTCACGGTCAGCAACAACACGATCACCGGGGTCGTGTCGGCGGCGACAAGCACCAACACCATGACCGGCGTTCAGTTCGGGTTCACGATCAGCGGAGGCACCATCACCGGCAACACGATCAGCGACATCAAGCAGACCAACACACTGGGCTATGGGTGCAACGGCATCTACCTGCAGCAGACCTCGACCGCCGCGAACGTGACCGTCGCCAACAACGTGATCTACGACGTCGCCGGGTACGGCCGCAGCGGCGTGCTCGCCACCAACAACGGCTACGGCATCAGCATCGTGTCCGGCGGTGGCTACAGGCTGTACCACAACTCGGTCACGCATGACGACGGACCAGGTCTCGACGAGCAGCATCACCGCGGCCATCAACATCACGAGCGGCGTCTCGACCGCGGGGTCGCTGGACCTGCGTGACAACATCTTCGCAACACGCAGACCGTCGGAACGCGTTACGCCATCTACTGCGGAGCGGCGCGCCAATGTCTTCGCCGACATCGACTCCAACGACTACCACCCGGGAACCGGGTCGCTGGGCTACCTGGGACTCGACCGCGCCGACGCTCGCCGCGTGGCAGACCGCGACGGGCAAGGACGCGCAGCTCCATGCTGGCCGACCCGCTGTTCGTCTCCACGACGAACCTGCAGCCTCTGTACGGCTCGCCGGCGATCGGCGCAGGCCAGCCCGTCGGGATCACGACGGACATCACCGGAGCGGCGCGGAGCCTCACCAACCCGTCCATCGGTGCGTACGAGTCCGCCTATCCCGCCGACATGACCGTGACGAAGACCGACGATCTGGATCCCGTCAACACGGGGTCGTACCTGACCTACACGATCACAGTGGCGAACAACGGCCCGGCTGACGCCGTCAACCCAGCCCTCGATGACCCGACGCCGCCGGATACGACCTTCGTATCGGTCAGCGCGCCGGCCGGATGGTCGTGCACGGCTCCGGCCGTGGGCGGGACGGGGACGGTGCACTGCTTGGCGGCCAGCCTGGCGCCGGGCGTGCCCGCGGTGTTCACGCTGGTGGTGAAGGTCGACTACTGCCTGGGCAGTCCCCTGTCGCCCGTCCTCTTCACCGTCAATACGGCCACCGTTTCGAGCGGTGCGCCGGACACGAACCCCGCGAACAACAGCGCGACCGAGACGACCACGATCAACGATCCGATCGTGTGCAACGACGGCAACGATTGCACGGCCAATGCGTGCGACAGAACCCTCGGCTGCGTGTACCCGCCGTACCCCGCAGGGCATTCGTGCGGCGATCCGGGCAGCACGGCCTGTGACCTGCCCGACACCTGCGATGGAGCCGGAGGGTGCCAGCCGAACTACGCGCCGCCGACCACCTCCTGCGACGACGGTCTGGTCTGCACGCTGAACGACCTCTGCAACGGGGCGGGCGGGTGCGCCGGAACCGTGAAGGACTGTAGCGATTCGAGCGTCTGTACGACCGACTTCTGCGTGGAGCCGTCCGGGAACTGCGAGCACTCGGTTTCGGGCGCCTGCGATATCGTCGGGGTCATCAACTACTACCGCGACAGCGCCACCTTCGCCGAGCCGAGCGCGAAGCCGGTGCCCGGCGAGATCGTCCTCCGGGTGAGCAGCCTCGAGCCGCCCGAGACGCGCACCACGGACGCCAGCGGCACGTACCGCTTCCTCGGGGAGGCGGGAGACATCGCGCTGACGCCGCAGGCGCTCGTGCTGGCGAACGAAACCGAGTGCCGCTCGGCGATCACCGCGACGGACGCGGCGGTGATGGCGAGGGTCTCCGTCCTCATTGTCGAGCCGACACCGAACCAGAGGGTCGCCGGGGACGTGACAGGCAACGGGACCGTGAGCGCCTTCGACGCGGCGCTGACGGCGGTGAAGGCCTCCTCCTCCTCCTGCGTCGGCTACGCGCTTCCGATCCGGACGATCACGGGTTCGGACTGGCAGTTCGAGCCGGCGTCGAGGAACTTCACTCCACTGCAGGGTCGGCGAGGACTACAGCTTCCTCGGCGTGCTGTACGGCGACATCACCGGGAACTGGGTTTCGCCCCTGCTGATGGGCCTGGCTCCCGATCCGGTCGATCCTTCCGTCCCGCAGTTCCAGGCCGTTCCGGACACTCTCGTGGTGCCTTCCGGTCCGAGGGCTGGAGCCCCCGCCGAGCTGTACCTGGCGTCGGGCCCGACCCGGACGGCGGACGGGCACTGGACGGCCGTGCTGGGCCTGCAGGGAGCCGACGGCATCCTGGGGCTCGACCTCGGTCTTCAGTTCGACCCGGCCGTGGCCCGGATCCGCTCGGTGGCGGCCACCGGGCTCGCCTCGGGCTTCGGGCTGATTTCGAACGACACCGGGGAGGGCCTGCTGATCTCGCTGTACGGCGTGGCGCCGATGCAGGGGACCGGCGAGTTCCTGGTGGTGACGTACGACCTGGCGGTTCCGGTGACGGGGCTCCCGTTCCTCGTGCCGGCGACGGCCAACGAGGGGCGGATCCCGGTCGTTGCGGGGCCCGGCATCCCGCGCGGAGCAACGCACTCGCCGGACGTGCAACTGGACGGACAGTAGGAAAGAGCCGCGGCGGGCCCCGTGGATCCCGGTCCACGGGGACCCCCGTTTGTTTCGCGCTTCGAGCCCGGGCGGCTGAACACCCCGTTCAGCCGCCCAGGCCTGTTTCTTGTACCCCTGCCGAGAGCCGGACGGGGTCCTTCCCAGCCCGGCTACTTCCGCAACGAAAAGTCCACGAACCGCTGTGTTCCGTCGTTGAGTCCGACCAGGATCCGGTAGGTTGCAGGCGCGGGCCATCCGGTGGTCTTCAGGTTGTAAATGTAGGCGCGCTCGGAGGGATCCCACCGGAACAGGATTCCGCTGTCGTTGGAGTTGCCGGCGTCCGCGGTCAGATCCGTTTCGTCGATGCTACCGGTTGCGACGTCGAGCACCTTGTAGACGGCTATCGTCGCATTTGCTCCGCCGACAGGGACGCCACCGCACGCAATGCGGAATTTCACGGGAATCGTGCGGCCGCTCTTTCCCTGCTGGAACGACGAGGAGCCGTCGTTGTGGATCGGCTCGGAGAAGCCTCCCCATTCGTATCCGACCTGGACGGTCGAGTTCGCACTGGCGGAGTTCCCGGAGGCATCATTCGATCTGAAGCCGACGCCGGTCGGGCCGGGCCCGAGCACCGGGGGACAGTCGTTCACGACCGGCAGCGCGGGAGAGCAATTATCAGCTGACGTTGCGGCTGCGAGCCATGCCACAACGCGCGCGTCAGAGGATGGGCAGAACCCGAAACCATCGGCTGTGACCTGTGTGCAGGTCACAAAGAGCGGATTCGGAGGAGTGACCATCGGGGCCGTATGATCAGCGACAGAGACGGTGGCCGAGCATTGATCGGTGGCGCCGTACAGATCGCTGACTGTCAGTCCGACCAAGAACTCTCCCGGACCAAAGGGCCCGGGCGGCGCCTGAGAAAGCGTGAGGACGTCGCCGTCGGGATCATAGGAGTTGTTGTTCACATCCGCTGTTGCAGCGCAGTTCGCGTCGGCGGTGGCGGTCACATTGCGGCAGGCAGCGACGGGCGGCCGGTTGGCAATGCTCACCACTCCCGTCACTTCCGCTCTGCCACCCTCGGCGTCGAACGCCGAGACCTTGACAGCGTAGTCACCAGGAGTGTCGTAGTGATGAAGGGCCGGGAACCACTCGTCGGCGACGATGCCGTCGCCCCAATCCCAGGTAATACCGGTGACTTGGGGACAACCAGGGTCAGGCATCACGGCTCCGTTGATCTGAACATCCCGCCCGAGAACCCAGGACTGCGGATCATCGCTCGGTGGAAACGCAACAGTAAGATGCAATGCGCAGGTGATCTCGGTACCGAGCAACGTGAGGCATCCGCCTGCTGTGTTGTTGATATCCCAGCTGGAGACCCAGGCCATGGAAGAACCGGCTTGAACAGGTACGACGTTCCAGGGTTGTGGATCCACCGGCACTGTTTGAAGGACATGAAGGTACTCAGCGCTCGACCGATTCGCGTCCAGGATCAACACCTGGTGGGTGTCAGGGGTCGCACCCCAGTGCCCGGCGGGGACCCACGCCCGATTCCCGTCCGCCGAGAAGGAGACCTTCCCCAATCCCGCTGTCCCCGTGCTTACGACACCAATCTGTGTGTTGTAAGTGGGGCTCGCGGGATCGGTGTCGATCACCGCAATCGTTCCCAGTTGGACCGACGTCGCCCATGCCTGGGTCCCGTCGGGGCTCACGGCAATACGAGCAAGGATGCTGGAGCTTCCGAGGTCCGTGTTGATCACCTGAGCACAAGCATCGATGGACAGGTTGATCACCTCCACGGTCCCCCATTTTCTGCCAACAGCGTAAGCGCGAGTGCCGTCGGGCGTGATGTCGATTCCCATCAGGAACGGCCATCCGCCGAGGCAGGTCGCGATGGTCTTGATCCATGTGTTGGTCCCGAGGTCGATGACATGGATCGTGCCCGACCAGAAGGCGCGGTCTGTGACATACGCACGGGTGCCATCAGGGGTGATGGCTATTCCCGTCGGTCCCGATGCGCCGGGGATCGCAATAGATGGAAGCGCTCCTCGTTGGGCCAGATCGAAGACTGCGACGTTGGGTCCTGATGTGCCATAAAGGCGGTGACCGTCTGGGCTGATGGCCCAGAGATACACGCCGACCCAGGGGAGATCGTCGATGACAGCGTGGGACGCGACGCTGATGGCGACAACTCCCGGGGATGGATCCGAATGAAACACATAGAGCAGCGAGCCGTCCGGTGATAGCGCCATTTCTTGAGGGTGGCCGAGAAGAACTCTGTCCAGTGTTGCGATGTTGTCTGCTGCCAGACTGAACGAAGCGAGAAACGTCGCCGCAATGGCCGCGGTTGCGACCGAAGCCAATTGCCGATAGATGATTTGCTTGAGCATGGAACTCCCTCCCTTCCTCTTGCCATGGGATGGTCCGACACCATCGGGGGGATTGCCGATTCCGCCGCCCGCGGAAGGCTCCGGATGGGCCCGCGTCGGCCGGTTTTGCCCTGCGGGCGCGACTGCAGGAAAACAGTGCCACTGACTGCCGTTTCGATCCGAAGATCGTCACGAACGCCTGATCCGCCTCCTTTCCCATTTCGGGCACGGATACCTATCCGCGGCAGGGACGGCACTGAAGTCTACGTATATTCCATCACCCGGGTCGTCGGCTCGACCATAGAGCAGGAGGCCCCATCGTCTGGGTCATGTGCCCCATGAGGCGCCCAACCCAGGGCCGAGATTCGGTGTCGCTGGATCTAAGGTCGAGCAGGTCAGCGGCTGACTGGGGGCTGTGCCTCGACAGGTGCGAGGTCCCGGATATCGCGGCGACTCACTGTGTGGCGCTCGTCAATTGCCCCGCCAATGACGCTTCTTCTCAGACGAGACCGTTGCGGATCGCGAGCGTTGCCGCTTCAAGCCGGCTGTGCACACCGAGTTTCGCCAGAACGCTGCTGATGTGATTCCGCACGGTGCGTGCGCTCAAGAACAGACGCGCGGCGATTGCTTCGGTAGACTCCCCCAGGGCGAGGTGGGCGAGGATCTCGCGCTCGCGCCGGGTGAGTTGGGTCGCGAGGGGGCTTCCACTGGTCGTACGGGTGGGACCAAGGGTGTAAGGTGCCAGCCCGGCGACGAGCGCGGCAAACTGCTGCACGACGGTGATGAGTTGGTGGCGCTGGGTCACTTCGCGGAAGAGATGAACGAGTACGGACAACCCGCTCCGGCGTGAAGGAACCAGAATGGTGCTCAAGCTGAGCCAGACTTGGCTGCCATCCGCAGTCTCGACCGACATTTCGATCGTCGGCGACGGCTCGAGATGTTTCGCGGCCTCGATGGCCCTACAACCGCTTTGGCACACGGCGCATTCCGTGCTGTCCCGCCCGCGAAGAACCGCGAAACACTTTCTCCCAAGAACATCCTCGCCGCGGTGGCCGGTTATCGATGCCGCCGCGCGGTTCCACAGCACAATGGTCTGGCAGCGGTCTACGACGAAAGCGCCATCGGCCGTGTTGCCGATGAATTCGTAGACGGATCCCATGGCGTCCCCGTAACAGGTGGTCTGCGACTGTTGAGCCAATCATCCTCTTGTTGCGACCCTTGCACAAGGGGACCTGCAAAAAGAGGGCTCCGGAGGAGCCCGTCCTCGCGGCTGCCTGCCATGGGCTCCGGGAAGGAGGAATCGAGCACTCGGTTCCGCACACATCACGATACCGGGTCAACAAGGAGGCCCGTACCATGCAGAGAGCGGCTGGGGCATTGCACCCCGGCGAGGAGTTGGAGCGCCCGCTCTACTCCCGGGCGATCGAGTCGCTCTTCGCCTCGAGCTCGGCCCAGCGATCGTAGAGCTTCTCGACCGCGGCGCGCGCGGCGGCGAGGGCGGCGAGGCGGGCCATGAGCGCCTGGTGATCGGAGGCGATCGCCCGGTCGGAGGCGGCCTCTTCGCAGGCGGCGAGCTCCTGCTCCGCCTGGAGAATGCGCGATTCGATCTGGCTCAGCTCGCGCTGCTCGAGGTAGCCGAGCTTCCTCGGCGGGCGCGCGGGCTCGGGCCGCGATCCCGCCGCGGAGGATTGCCCCGCTGCCGGGTCGTTCGATCCCTTCCCGTCCGCCGAGCCCTGCTCGAGCTCCCACTGTGAGTAGTCGGCATAGTGCTTCGCGCCACCCATCCCGTCGAGCGCGAGCAGTTCGGTGGAAACCCGGTCGAGCAGGAAACGATCGTGGGTGACGAGCACGAGCGCGCCGGGGAATTCGAGAAGGCTCTCCTCGAGAAGCTCGAGCGTCGGGATGTCGAGGTCGTTGGTGGGCTCGTCGAGAAGGAGCAGATCGGCCGGCTCGAGGATCAGTCTCGCGATGAGGAGCCGCGCCTGCTCGCCCCCGGAGAGCCTGCCCACGGGCGTATCGAGCTGCTCGGGGCGGAAGAGGAACCTTTTCGCCCACCCGGCGACGTGGATCGAGCGCCCCTGGGAAACGACGGAATCGCCCGAGGGCGCGAGCGTGCGCCGCAGCGACACCCCGGGATCCAGCCGTGCCCTGTGCTGGTCGAACATGACGACCCTGAGGCCGGGCGCGCGCTCGATGGTGCCCGCCTCGGGCGCCTCGGAGCCCGCCAGCAGCCTCAGCAGGGTGGTCTTGCCGCTGCCGTTGTCGCCGAGGATGCCCAGCCGGCGCCCCGGCGTGAGCAGGAGGTCGAGACCGCGCACGACCTGTCTTGCGCCGAAGCTCTTCGCCACCCCGCGGGCGACGAGCAGGCGCTTCGTCCTGCGCTCGGTCCCCGTGAACTCGATCGCGAGCTCTGACCCGCGGGAGCGCTCGTCGAGATCGCTCAGCTCGCTCCGCAGCCGTCCGGCCTCGTCGATGCGCGCCTTCGACTTGCGCGTGCGGGCCCTTGCCTTCCGCGAAAGCCACTCCAGCTCGCCGCGCACGCGATTGCGCAGCGAGTCCTGGTAGGCTGCCTGCCCCGTGAGCAGCGCATCCTTCTTCTCGAGGTAATCGCTGTAGCGCCCCCTGACGTCGATGAAGCCGCCCGCGAAAGCGCGGTTCAGCTCGATGATCCGCCCGGCTGCGGCCTCGAGGAAATACCGGTCGTGGCTCACGGCCAGGAACGCCTCGGGTTCGCTCTGCAGAAGCCCTTCGAGCCAGAGGATCCCCGCGATGTCGAGATGGTTGGTCGGCTCGTCGAGGAGCAGCAGCTCGGGCTCGGTCGCGAGCTCCCGGATGATGGCCAGGCGCTTTTTCCAGCCCCCGGACAGCGCCGCGACCGGTTGCGCCCTGTCCGTGAAGCCCGCCCGGCTCATCACCGAATCGATCCGCAGGTCCGCCTCGTGCGGATCCAGCCCGAGCCCGGCCACTCTCTCGCGCAGGACCGACGCAACGTCGGCATTCTCCTCGAAGCTCGGATCCTGGGGGACGTAGCCCAGTCTGAGCCTCTTACGAAGCGAGCGCGCGCCCGCCGAGGGCGCCTCGAGCACCGGTCAGGATCTTCAGCAGCGTTGACTTGCCGGAACCGTTCGGCCCCACCACCCCGATGTGGTCGCCTTCGAAGACACCGAAAGAGAGCCCCTCGAAGAGGGGAGCGGCGCCGAACGACTTCGCGAGATCCTGGCAGGACAGCAATAGCCCGGGCATCAGGCGCCAAGCCTACTACGATCCCGGCGCGCCGTCCTGCCCGTGAGGCCGGGCGCAGGCAACGCGATCTCAGGCCTTGATGAACGCCAGCAAGTCGGCGTTGAGCCGGTCCTTGTGCGTGTCCGCAAGTCCGTGAGGAGCGCCCGTGTAGGTCTTCAGGGTCGCGTTCTTGACGAGCTTCGAGGAGCGGAGAGCCGCGGCGCCGATCGGAACGATCTGGTCGTCATCGCCGTGAATGATCAGCGTTGGCACGTCGAACTTCTTGAGGTCTTCAGTAAAGTCCGTCTCGGAAAACGCCTTGATGCAGTCGAAGGTGTTCTTGTGACCGGCCTGCATCCCCTGGAGCCAGAACGACTCGATCACGCCCTGCGAGATCCTGGCGCCCGGCCTGTTGGCACCGAAGAATGGGCCCCCGGCGATGTCCTTGTAGAGCTGCGACCGGTCGGCAAGGGAGCCCTGGCGGATCTTGTCGAACACCTCGATCGGCAAGCCACCGGGATTGGATGGCGTCTTCAGCATCAGCGGCGGGACAGCGGAGATCAGCGCGGCCCTGGCCACGCGTTTCGTGCCATGACGGCCAATATAGCGGGCAACCTCGCCGCCGCCCGCGGAAAACCCGATCAGGACGACGCCCGTCAGGTCGAGCGTTCCGATGAGCTCGGAGAGGTCGTCGGCGTACGTGTCCATCTCGTTGCCGCTCCAGGGCTGGCTCGACCGGCCGTGGCCACGACGGTCATGAGCAATGCAGCGAAAGCCGTTGGAGGCAAGGAACACCATCTGAGACTCCCAGCTGTCCGCACTGAGGGGCCACCCGTGGCTGAAGACGACAGGCTGCCCTTTGCCCCAGTCCTTGTAGTAGATCTGCGTTCCGTCCTTCACCGTAATCGTGCTCATTGTCCATCTTCTCCATTTGCGCGGCGGGTTGTCGATCCTATCGCCGGCCCGATTCTCTATTCCGTTGTCTTGCCGTCGAAGTGCTCATTGTCGGCCTCCGCCTCGTCGCGGGTATGGTGGACGACGCCGTCCCGATGATTCGGCGGTGCATAGAGGGTATAGAGCTTCAACGGGACACTGCCAGTATTGATGATGTTGTGCTGCGTTCCAGCCGGGACGATCACCGCGAAGCCCGCACGGATCGCCGTCCGAACGCCATCGAGAACCGCCTCACCGGACCCCGCCTCGACCCGGAAGAACTGGTCGAGCTTGTGAACTTCCGCGCCGATCTCCTCCCTGGGCTTCAACGCCATGACGACGAGCTGGCAGTGCCTGGCCGTGTAAAGCACTTGCCGGAACTCGTCGTTCTTGATGGCAAGAGCCTCGATGTCTTTCAAAAAGCCTTTCATGAGGATTCCTCCTTCGTCAGAGTGCTTCTTGCGGCTTCCGGTGCCGATGAGCGGGTGATTGTTCCTCTTTCCTCTCCACCATCGGTCATCTCTCCTTCAATTGTGTGTTGGTCTCGAGCAATTCCTCGAACCGGGACCTGTAGGGGTTCCGCGCCGGCCTGAGGGCGTCGGTCTGCTCGAGCCCGCGCTGGATCGCAAGGGCGGCCTCGCGAGTTTCCCCATCGTTATCCACTGAGCGCCGATAATCGACGGGGATGTCGGCAGTCCGTTGATCGGTCTCGCTGGCGGGATAGCCTCGGGTTTGCATGGTGTCTTGCCCGAGCGTCCCGGCGGGCAGGGGCTCACCGTGGAGATTGTCCAGGAAGGAGGCCCCGGCAGAGGGCCACCTGTCGGCGAAACGGTTGTGAAAGCGGGCCAGCAGCGGCTGGATATCGAATCGTTGCGTGCGCTTGCCGGCCGATGGCGGCCTGGTTTCGGAAAGTCCTCGACCGCCGGACGTCCTTGACGCACGGCCGTATTCAGCACCGGATCGACGGCGGAGACTCTCGGACCGCTCCTGCCTGATAACGACCCATGCCACGACCGACCCAACCAGGAGTGAGACTCCGACGATACAGGCGATCATCCATGCATCCACGGCTACTCTCCTTTCGCGTCGGTTCTCACCGGCGAGGATCTCCTCCGTTGAGAACTCCTGCTCATGCGCCTTTGCAGGTGATCTGCTGCGGACAGACTATGTTCCCCGCCGGAGCCCCGCGATGGGGTGTAACCCTACCGTGAAACGTTGGCGGCCATCCCCGCGCAGGAATCAAGGCGCACCGAATCCGGGCGCGTGGGTGAGACGGGCCGTTCCGCGAGCATCAGACGTCCTGTGGGGTCAACACCCCATGGCGTTCGCCCGGCATCCGGAGTCAACTGTCGAAGAGCTGATCGGAACTCCGGTCAGCCCCGATCGAATCGTGTTTGGGAGAGGAAGGTGCTCCATGAAACGCCTGGTCTCATGTTTTCTGCTCTGTGCTGCGCTCCTGGCGCTTTCCGTGATGGCGGCGGGTGCGGAGGAGCTGACGGTCAACTCCATCCTGACAGCGCACAAGTCCGGCGCTCCGGCCGACGGGATCGTCGCCATGGTCAACGACCCGGCGAATACGGTTACCATGACGGTGGAGGACCTCGTCACGCTGCGTGACGCAGGCGTGCCGGAAGCCGTCATCACTGCCGTTTATGCTCGTCTGCCGGTGCCCCCGCCATCGCCCGTACCCCTCGAGCCCGACGATCCTCGCCTGGTCGGTCTCGTTCGTCTGGTGAAGTCGGGGATCTCCGCGTCCATCATCGCAGAGCAGGTCAGGCAGTCGGGTCAGGCCTACAACCTCTCTGTCAATGATCTTCTCTACCTCAAGCAGAACGGCGCACCTGAATTGACCATCGCGGCCTTGATGGCGACGGCCGCAGGAGGCTCGGCCGTACCGGGCAGCGCAGGTGCTCCATCCGCCCCGAAGGAACTGGTCTTCGAAAGTCTGTCGATGAAGACGTCGTTCCTGAAGAGGAACCGGCCCGGTCGCCTGGTGATGCAGGGCGACACGCTGACCTGGGTGGACGGCGCCGACCCCGGCAAGAACATCTCCTTCAAGGTCACGGGCATCGAGAAGGTATGGCTCACGTGCCAGGCTCAGACTCCTGAGAACTTCTGCTACCAGATCAACTTCCAGATCGTGAAGGGCGACCGATATCAGTTCCAGGACGTCAACCGTGCCTCGGGATCCAACGCTGCCGTCCTCAAGGTCATGGACGCGCTGCGCACCTACTTCCCGCGCCTCGCCTTCGGAACACCGGACAACGGCTGATCCTGCAGGACCTCGCTCATTCGCCAATCCTGCGGGTGAGCCAGGTCCTGACCAGCTGGGTCAACGGCGAGTATCGGCGCGCCTTTTCCAGCAGTTCAACGGAATAAGGCGCCCCGTTCCCGGCGGAGAGGCTGGCTGGGCGTATGGGTTCAGGGAGTCCTGGAGCCGGTGCCTCTTCCCGCAAGTGATTCTCCTGCGATCAGTTATCCGTCTCCGGCACGGGCCCGCCCCGGAACCCGCTCCAAAGGGCTCGAATTCCTCCAGCGTGTTTTCCGAGAGAATCCCGCCGCCGAAGATCCGGCCCGTCGCCGCCGAACCGGGGTGATTCAGCACGGTGTTGCTCGAATACATGGGGGTATCCTATGATCGTCCCGTCCGCAGGGGGGCGGCGATTTCATTCACCGCACCTCGCCTTTCGACGAATCCGGGGAAACCCCGCATGAAAAGGAAATCTCCACCGGCACGGCGGCGGAAGAAGTCGGCCACGGCTTCCTCCCTGGAAACCGCCGTCTCGCCCGTGAGTCGTTCGTTCCCCATCGTCGGCATCGGCGCCTCTGCCGGAGGATTGGAAGCTCTGGAGCATTTCCTGTCGCGCGTGCCGCCGAGCAGCGGCATGGCTTTTGTCATCGTCCAGCATCTGGACCCGACGCGCAAAGGCATCATGCCCGAACTGCTCCAGCGCGCCACCGGCATGAAGGTGATCCAGGTCAAGGACCGCACCAGGGTCCAGCCGGACTGCGTCTATGTCATCCCGCCGAACAAGGACATGTCCATCCTGCACGGGGTCCTCCACCTGCTCGAACCGGCGTCGCCGCGTGGCTTGCGCCTGCCGATTGATTTCTTTCTCCGCTCCCTGGCGCAGGACCAGCAGGAACACAGCATCGGCGTCATCCTCTCGGGCATGGGCTCGGACGGCACGCTGGGGCTGCGGGCCATCAAAGAGAAGGCGGGCCTGGTGCTGGTGCAGGATCCCGCGACGGCCAAATTCGACGGCATGCCGCGCAGCGCGATTGACTCGGGGCTGGCGGACATTGTGGCCCCCGTGGACGATCTGCCGGCGCAGGATCCTCGCCTATCTGCAGCGCACGCCGCTCGTCCGCACCGCCGCGCAGGCGCTGGAAGACAAGACGCAGAGCGCCCTGGAAAAAGCGATCATCCTGCTGCGCACCCACACCGGCCATGACTTTTCGCTCTACAAGAAAAACACCTTCTACCGCCGGATCGAACGGCGCATGGGCATCCACCAGATTGACAAGATTGCAGCCTACGTCCGGTACCTGCAGGAAAACTCGCAGGAGCTGGATCTGCTGTTCAAGGAGTTGCTGATCGGCGTGACGAGTTTCTTCCGCGATCCCGCCGCCTGGGAGGAGTTGCGCGAAATCGTCATCCCGGCGCTCCTCGCCAGCCGGCCGGACGGGCATGCCCTGCGGGCGTGGGTGCCCGGCTGCTCCACCGGGGAGGAGGCCTATTCCCTGGCCATGGTGTTCAAGGAAGCGATGGGGAAGATCAAGCCCCGGAAGAAATTCACGTTGAACGTCTTTGCCACCGATCTGGACAAGGACGCGATCGACAAGGCGCGCCACGGATTCTATCCCGCGAATATTGCCGCCGACGTTTCGCCGGAGCGGCTGAACCGGTTCTTCACCAAGGAGGAGCACGGCTATCGAGTGAGCAATGAGATCCGGGAGATGGTGGTCTTCGCCCCGCAGAGCCTCATCTTGGACCCGCCCTTTACCAAGCTGGACATTCTGAGCTGCCGCAATCTGCTGATCTACCTCGCCCCGGAGATGCAGAAGAAGCTCATCCCGCTGTTTCACTACAGCCTGAGTCCCGGCGGCATCCTGTTTCTCGGCAGCGCGGAAACGATCGGCGGCTTCACCGACCTGTTTGCCGCCGTCGGCAGCAAGACGCGGCTCTATCGCCGCACCGAGTCCGCGACGCGGACGGAGCCGATCGAGTTTCCCTCCTCCTTCTCCAGGTCCTGCCTGCCGGGACAGAGGCGCATCCGGAAACGCAAACGCCGCTCAGCCTCCAGTCCCTCGCGGATCACCTGATCCTGGAGCATTACTCCCCGCCAGCCGTGCTCGTCAACGACAAGGGCAATATCCTTTACGTCAGCGGCCGGACGGGCAAATACCTTGAACCGGCCGCGGGCAAGGCCAACTGGAACATCTTTGCCATGGCCCGCGAGGGCCTGCGCTACGAACTCACCAATGCTTTCCAGAAGGCGCTCCGGCAGCCGGCGCCGTGGTGCTCGAGGGGCTCAGAATCGCGACCGAGGGCGGAGAGCACTTCGTGAATATCACGGTCCGGCGGCTCGAACAACCGGAGCTGCTGCGAGGTTCGGTGATGATCGTTTTCGCCGACGCGGCCGCGCCGCCGGAGGCGATAGCCCCGGGGCGGGTCGGGAAGTTTCGGAAATCCACGGTCCGCCATGACCGGCTCCTGGAACTGGAACGGAAATACCAGGCGGTGTGCATGGAGCTGCAAACCACTCGCGAAGAGATGCAAACCTCCCAGGAAGAACTCCGGTCCACCAACGAGGAAATGCAATCCACGAACGAGGAGCTGCAATCCACCAACGAGGAACTCACCACCTCCAAGGAGGAGATGCAATCGCTGAACGAAGAGCTCCAGACGGTCAACGCCGAGCTGCAGGTCAAGGTGGACGAGCTGTCCCGCTCCAACAACGACATGAAGAACCTGCTCAACAGCACGGACATCGCCACGTTGTTTCTGGACAACGACCTCAAGGTGCGCCGGTTCACCACGCAGGCGACGAAAATCATCAACCTCATTCCCGGCGACGTGGGCCGGCCCATCACCGACCTTGCCTCCGACCTGCTCTACCCGGAACTGGCCGCGGACGCGCGCGAAGTGCTGCAGAAGCTGGGCTTCAAGGAAAAGACCGTCAATGCGCGCGACGGACGCTGGTTCACGGTGCGCATCATGCCTTACCGGACGATCGACGACCGCATTGACGGCGTGGTGATCACTTTCGTGGACATCACCGCAGCCAAGACGCTGGAAGCGAAGTTGCGGGAGAAACAGGCCCTTCTGGAAGAGCACATCGCGAAAAAGTCTGCAAAGACGTGAAAGGCCCGCCATGCCCAAGAAGCCGGACATCCCCGGCAAGTCCTCAGACCTGCGCCGCCGCGCCGAAACCCGCCTGAGCGAGCGGCGGGGCGAGCAGCACGCTGAAGCAAGCACCCAGCGACTGCTTCATGAACTGGAAGTTCACCAGATCGAGCTGGAGCTGCAGAACGCCGAGCTGCAGAAAGCCAGGGATGAGCTCGAGAGGGTGCTGAGGAATTACACCGACCTCTACGATTTTGCTCCGGTAGGTTATCTGTCCGTTGACGAATCGGGCGTGATCCTGGAGGCGAACCTGACGGGAGCCTCTTTGCTCGGCGTAAGCCGATCCCGACTGATCAACAGGCGCCTGCTTCCCTTTGTGTCTCCGGCGAGCCGCCCGACCGTTCAGGCCTTCCTGAAGGAGGTCGTCGCCGGGCCTGACAGTTCGACCGTTGAGGCGCAACTTCTGAAGGAGGGTGGCGAGGTGTTTTGGGCGGGTTTGCTGGCGACAACCGCAGTCTCTCCGGAGGGAACCGGGAAATGGTGCCGTGTGGCTTTTGCGGACATCACCGCCCGCAAGCAGGTTGAGGAGGCGCGGCGCCGGCTGGAGACCCTCACGGACGCCAACCGGGCGCTCAACGAGGAAATTGCCAAGCGGCAGGAAGTGGAGAAGGCCCTCAAGGAGAGTGAGCGACACCAGCGTCTATTGCTGAAGCAGGCGCAGGCGGCGCACGAACAGCTGCAGCACCTTTCACGTCAGGTCCTGCACGCGCAGGAAGAGGAACGAAAACGTATCAGCCGGGAACTGCATGATGAAATCGCCCAGATGCTGGTGGGGATCAATGTCCAGCTCGCGGCCACGACCCGGAAGAAAACAGACAACCCCAGGGCTCTCCGGGAGCAGCTCGCACGGATGCGGCAGCTGGTGACGCGATCGATAGACAGCGTGCACGAGTTCGCCCGGGAATTGCGGCCGCCGGCGTTGGACGACCTGGGATTGATCCCGGCTCTCCACGCCCATATGACGGAGTTCGCAAGACTGACGGGCATCCGGATACATTTTGTGACCTGGACTTCAACAAAGATCAGGGAACTGGACAGTGTCACGCGGATTGTGTTGTACCGGGTCGCCCAGGAAGCTCTGACCAATGTGGCCCGCCATGCGCAGGCCAGCGCCGTGCATGTGACCTTCAAAAAGCACCTCAAAGCCATCTCCCTGACAATCAAGGACAATGGCAAGGCCTTTCATGCGCAACGGGCCAAGCACTCCAAGCGGAGTACAGGCCTGGGGCTGATCGGCATGCGCGAGCGGCTGGAGATGGTCGGTGGCAGCCTGAGTGTCGAATCGGCACCAGGCAAGGGCACCACCATCCGCGCCCAGGTTCCGATCGACAAAGCCTCGCGGGAGATGGATCGCCGATGAAGTCCGCTGAATCGCGGTTGCGGGCATTCGGCTGACCGGCCTCAAAGATCAGGAATTCAGCGAGCCGCTGGAAATCATACCCAGATCGCCCCGCGCATCCATTCGTCTGTATCGTCCACCGTGGCAGGGGTGTTGGCGGGCTTCGACCGACCCGCCTCGTGGCCATCCGGTCCCCGCGGGGAGGCGCGGGTGTCACCTGAGGCGACCGCCACAGGACCGCAGCAAACGCGCGGCGCGGCAGATCCTGGCCATTCGCAATGGCTCCTGTCGTCCTCGAGGTCCGCATTCGCGTGATGCGTCATATTCAGCCTTTTTCGCTGGTGCTTTCGCTTCCCGTTCCTCGCGTGCGTCCCGCCGAGAGCGGATGGAGGCAATCTGCATCAATGCGATCCACGCAGGATCCACTACACTTATCGCGCCGTTGGCACACCTTCGCCATGGGGTCTTACCCTACTCTGTGACGCCGGCTGCGCGGGCGCGGCGGGATCAGTAAACGGAGCCCCCCCGGCCAGAAGGCCGGGGGACGCTGCAGATACAAGAACAGGTCAATCGAGCTTGCTACCCTTGAAGGAGTAGCTGAGAATGGATCCGTCGTTCTTGGTCCAGATCATCTTACCTTCGATGCTCTTGCCGTGAATCGTACCTGTCCACACCGAGCTGCCTTCGCCCGAGGTTTCCCGCTCCGCCTTGAAGGTGAAATCGTTCTTCCCTGTTTTCGACACGGAGTAGGGCAACGCCTCGGATCCGACCTTGGGAGCGCTCAAGGAAAGGTTGCCATCCGCGAACGTCAGAGTCTCCTTGAAGTCCTGCTCTCCCTTGTCCTTGGCCATGGAGTCCGGCTCCACTTCGACCTTCCAGCTCGTGCCGTCGAGAACCGCGACCTTGGAGCCCGCGATGGTCACCGTGGAAAGGATGATTGCAAATACTGCCAGCCATACGATCTTTCTCATACCAGCCTCCTGTCTGTGAGGGGACGCTTCGGAAGAGGCGCCCCAGGGACTGCGTGAACTCCTCGATTCAGCGGCCGTCGGTCTCCAGCGGGATCCTGACTCCCAGCGAACTGGTCAGCCTCGGATTGTCGTGGCGCCGGCCTCGGTGTGAGCGGGACGATCGTGAGCCGTCGCGGTCCTTTCCGCATCTCTCCCAATGTCCCTTGCTGCCCGTCGAATCGCCTCTTTCCCGTGCTCGACCGCGCTCGTCGTCCTGTCCTTGATCTCCCGGGTCCTGTGAGCCAGCCACCCGCGTGTTTCCTTGCCCGAGCAAGGAGCGAACAGGAGCGCGATTCCCGCGCCGACCGCGGCGCCGACCACGGCGGCCACAAGGATGCCCTTCCCACTGCCCTGATTGATCTCACTCATGAATCCCTCGCTTTCTGTTGACGCAGTTGTTTTCGATTCAGCAGAACCTGCAGGAATATCCCGAGCCCTCTCCGCAGAAGACCGATGCCGTGCGTCGCTACGAGAAGTGGCGGCTCCACGGCGGCTCCGATCTCCTCCACCAGATAATCCGCTCGCTTGGACCAGCGTCGTGCCGTATCGATGATTCCTTCCACTTCCATCCACTGCTCCCGAGCCCGCCCGGAGAGATCGTCGAGTCTCCTCACCACGACGCGCGTCTCCTGCACCAGGGGCTTCATCTCGGCCATGAGCTCCTCGACCGCCCCCGAGATGCGCTCGAGCCGCCGGCGAAAGAGAAGCAGCGCTCCGGCAAAGACGAGCACGAACACTACGATCGCTGCCGCCTCCACGTACAAAGCCACCTGTAACGCCATTGGCAACTGTGGTTCCATCGCTCTCCCGCCATGAACTCCCGAAAGGTCGTTTGACGCCCGACGTCCGAAACCCGGAAGTTCCTGTGGACCTTGTCATCATCGGTCGGCACCTGTAGGAACACCATGGGGTGTTCGCCCCACTGGGAGCGAGCGAGGCATTGGAGGCTTCGGCTCGCGGTAGCGCGGGCCGGCGCGCTGTCCATGTCCACCCGGCGCGCGGGTTGCCAGGATGCCGGCCAGGATGGCCCCCGGCGTCGGGACCAGCTTCTGTCCGATCCTTGTCGCCGCTGCCTGGTCCAACCTGTTGAGGGTTTCAGTCGCCGAACATGCTCATGACGGTGCCGGCGGCGACCGGGACAGCGCGAGCCACTGCGGGGGACAGCCCCGGGCTGTGACCTGTCGGGAGGGCGATGCTGATGCCCACAATACGGATCGAGGCAGTGACCTGCTCCGGCGAGAGCGTCCGCGCGAGGGCGATCGCCAGGCGCACGCCCATCCCGTGGGACGAGAGGAGTGCCGTCGGCTCCTCATCGTTGATCTCGTCGGAGATCTCGCGGACCGTGCCGGGAGGATCCTCTCCCACGAACGCGTCGATCAGGATCACCGCTCCGCTGCACTGCAGAAGTGAGATCAAGTCCACCGCGTCGTCCGCCTCGAAGAAGTCAACGCCACGGCGCACACACGCACCTTCCAGGCTTTCGGCTGAATCCCCGGGGCCCGGGGGTTCACCAGGCGCCACGTCCCTCGGAGCTGTGTGCCCTGCCGACCGGGTCAGGTGATCCAGCACGGCCGGACCGACTCCGTCGTCCCCCGCTGCGCGCTGGCCGATGGCGATGACGCGGGTGCGCACGGCTCACTCCCTGTCGAGGCGCAGGCGCATGAAATGGGTCGCGCACGAAATGCAGGGATCGTAGTTGCGGACCGACTGCTCCGCCAGCAAGGTCGCTTCGGCAGCCGGCATCGTGGCGAGCTGCGGTGCGATCGCAAAGAGGTCTTCCTCGATGCAGAGCTGGTTCTGGGAGGTCGGCGGCACGATCTTCGCGTCCTCGATGATCCCCTCACCATCGGTCTTGTAGCGATGGTAGAGGATCCCACGCGGGGCTTCCGTGGCGCCGCAACCCGTGCCCGCGCGGGCCTCGTGAGCGAACCACGGCTGCTCGGGTGGCGCGTAGGCCTCGATGATCGCAATCGCCTCGTCGAACGCGTGTACCGTCTCGACCGCCCGGGCGAGGAGGCTCTTGAAGGGGTTAAGGCAGGGAACCCGGAGGCCGATCGCCGCGGCGGTCTCGCGCGCGGTGGCGGACAGGCGGTCGAAGTTGAGGTTGATGCGCGCGAGGGGCCCGACGAGGTAGGCCCCCCGGCCCTTGATCCTCGAGTGCAGCGCGTTCGATCGCGCGACGTGCTCCTCCTCGAAGTGGGCGTCGTACTCACTCACGGGGACGTCCAGCCCTTTGTTCGAGACGATGCGCCCATCGTAGACCGCGTACTCGCTTTCGTGGCGCAGTGCGATGAACTCGTAATCCCGCTCGAACTCGGGAAACTTCAGCCCGGCCATGGACACGGCTGACTCCCGCATGGCCTGCCTGGACCACTCAAGCTCGGGGAGGAGCTGGTGCAGCTGCGCCCGCGAGGGCGCACGATAGAAGCCACCCACACGCACGTTGATCGGATGAATCTCGCGGCCCCCGACCGTTGAGACGATCGCGTTGCCCGCCTTTTTCATCCGGAGGCTCCGCGTCACCACATCCGGGTGATCCTGTGCGAGCGCGATGGCATCAGGGTAGCCGAGGAAGTCCGGGAGATGGAGCATGAACATGTGCAGGATGTGGCTCTCGATCCACTCGCCGCAGTAAAGCAGCCGGCGCAGCGTCCGCACAGGCTCGTCGACCTTGATGCGGAGAAGATCTTCGATTGCCCGGCACGCGCTCATCTGGTAGGCCACCGGGCATATTCCGCAGATGCGCGCGGTGATGTCGGGCGCTTCGTGATACGACCGTCCGCGAAGGAAGGCCTCGAAGAACCGTGGAGGCTCGAAGATGCGCAGCTCGACGTCCTTCGGTTTGTCGCCCTTGAATCGGATCGTGAGCGCTCCTTCACCCTCGACACGCGCCAGGTAGTCCACGTGGATCGTTCTAGCCATGGCGCTCGCTCTCGTTCTTGAAGGCCGGCGCCCCTGAGTTGAAGGTCCGGAAGACGCGTCCTACCTCGAGCCACTTCATGCCCAGCGCAAGGAGCTGGTTCGCCAGCGGCACCGTTTTGGGAGTGTCGCTGGGGCCGAAGCAACCGTAGCATCCGCGATTGTAGCCGGGGCAGAGCGCGCCGCAGCCCGCGTGCGTCACGGGGCCCAGGCACGGAGTGCCGGACGCGACCATCACGCAGATCGTGCCGCGCAGCTTGCACTCGATGCAGACACTGTGCTCGGAGATGTTCGGCTTGCGGCCGTTCAGCAGCGCCGCGATCACTTCGAGAAGCTGGTGCTTGTCGATTGGGCAGCCGCGCAGCTCGAAGTCGACCGCGACATGATCCGCGATGGGCGTGGACCTGCCGAGCGTATGGATGTACTCGGGTTTCGCGTAGACGACCGCGACGAAGTCTTCCACATTCCGGAAATTGCGGAGCGCCTGAATACCGCCGGCCGTCGCGCAGGCGCCGATCGTCACGAGCGTCCTGGACAGCAGGCGGACCTCGCGAATCCTCTCGGCGTCGTGGGCCGTCGTGATCGACCCCTCGACCAGCGACAGATCATAGGGTCCCTTGACCACGGCGCGGGAAGCCTCGACGAAGTTCGCGATCTGGACGGCGCCCGCCAGGGCAAGCAGCTCGTCCTCGCAGTCGAGGATGCTGAGCTGGCAGCCGTCGCAGGAGGCGAACTTCCAGACGGCGAGCTTGGGCTTCTTCGCCGGCTTTTCCACTAGATCTCCCGGATCCCGAAGGATTCGTGCGACGCGATCGAAGCGGATGACGGGCCCATCCTTGCAGACGAAGTGGGTCCGAATTGGCAGTGTCCGCACGAGCCGAGGCCGCACTTCATGTTGCGCTCCATGGAGACGAAAACCTGAGCCTCGCTGATGCCGCGCTTCTCCAGCTCGCGCACGGTGAACCGCATCATGATCTCCGGGCCGCAGATCATCACGACACGGTTCGCCGGATCGAAGTCGGCCCTGGGGATCAGAGCCGTCACCACGCCAACCTGCCCGTACCAGCCCCGCTCGGCCCGGTCCACCGTCACCATAACCTGCGCATCGAACCGCCCGCGCCACTGCTCGATCTCCTTCGCGTAGAGCAGGTCACCCGGTGTCCGCGGCGCCGTACAGGATGACGATGCGGCCGTAATCCTGTCTGTGCCGGAAAAGCTGGTAGATCGCGGGCCTGAGGGGAGCGAGCCCGATCCCGCCGGCGACCAGGACGACGTCGCGTCCCTTCGCCTCGTCGAGAGGCCAGGCGGTTCCGTAGGGTCCGCGGACGCCGATGCTCGCCCCGCGCCGGAGGCTTTGCATGGCTCGCGTGACCGTCCCCACGGCGCGAATCGTGTGGATCAGCGCCTCTGGGCGACCGGGATCACCGCTTATGGAGATCGCCGCCTCCCCCAGGCCGAAAAGGTAGAGCATGTTGAACTGGCCGGGGGCGAAGCCCCGGCCGTCGCCGCGGCCGCTCGCGCCGAGCTTGAGCGTGAAGGTGTCGAGCGTCTCGCGGGTCGTGGCCAGAATCTCCCGCGCTTCGGGCACCATGGGACCAATGCCGGCCGTGGCGATCGCGGTCATCGTCTTCAGACCTTGTACACGTCGAGCCGCTGCATGCGGACGCGCTCCAGGCGCTGCAGTATCTGATGGAGCAGTCTCTTCATGATCGCGTAGCCGAGGTCGTGGTCCTCCTCGAACTTGGCCCTCAGACAGGCGCCGTCGAACGCGATGGCCCTCACGGTCTCCAGGGCGCGCGCGTCGTTGGACCGCCGGTGGGGAGGATAGAGCCACGACCAGCCGAGAACGTCGCCCTCGAGGATCGTTTCGACCTGCAAGACTGCCTTGCCGGGGACGTAAATCTCGAGGGCGACCCTCCCGCTGCGAATGAGATGGAACGTCCTCGCCTCCTCACCCTCCCGGAAAAGGAACTCGTTGGGATCGAAACGAACGTTCGTGGCACACCCGGCGAGGAACCGGATCTGCTCCTCCGGCAGGCCCTTGAGAAATGGGTGCTCTCTCAGAATGGGTTCGAGCGTTTCCATGGTCCTGTCCTCACTTCTCTTCGGAATGGGCGGTCTTCCGCATGGCGGCTCGCATTGCCGCGGCCTCCTCCGTGATGTCGATCCCGACGGGACACCACGTGATGCACCGGCCGCACCCCACGCAACCGGAGGTGCCGAATTGATCGATCCACGAGGCGAGTTTGTGCGTCATCCATTGACGGTATCGAGCCTTGACCGAAGGCCGGATGCTCCCGCCGTGGATATAGCTGAACGCGGTCGCGAAGCAGGAGTCCCATCGACGCAGGCGCTCAGCCCGGCTGCCGGTGAGGTCGGTCACGTCTTCGACCGTCGTGCAGAAACACGTCGGGCAGACCATCGTGCAGTTTGCGCAGCTCAGGCACCGTTTCGCGACATCGTCCCAGCGAGCGTGTTCGGCGCTCTCATAGAGCAGCTTCTTGACCTCTCGCGTGTCCAGCGCTCGACCCATCCGACCGGCGGCGGCCTCCATCGCCGCCTCGGCGGCCGCGATGTCCTGCTGGTTCGCGCGTCTCGCCTCGACCCGCGAAAGCAGGGTACTCCCCGGCTCGCTCCCGACTTCGACAATAAACCTGTGTTCTCCGTCGGTAAGGACCTCGGTCAGAGCGAGGTCGAACCCCTCGGTCGCGCGGGGTCCTGTCTCCATCGAGGCGCAGAAGCAGGTCCCTCCGGGGACGGTGCAGTTCACCGCGACAATGAAGATCCCTTCGCGCCTCGAGGCGTAGTGCGGGTCGGCGTGGTCCCCCTGCCTCAACACGCGGTCCAGGACATCGATGGCGGCCAGATCGCAAGCGCGAACCCCGAGCAACGCGAGCTTGGCGAGCGGCGCATCGCCCCGCCCCCCCTCCGCTCTCTCACCCGGTTCCCCGGGTTCGTGGGTCATGACGATGAACCCGCTTCCCTCGCGCCTCGCGCGGAGAAGTCGCAGCGTCGGCGGCAGAAAGTACCTCTTGAGGGATTGCGGCCCAACCGTGTAACCGAACAACGCCTCGTCGTTTCGCCGTTCGAGCCGGTAGCGACCAGGCGCTTGAGCGTCCTTCCATCCCGCCGGCAGATCCGCGAGACGCTCGATCTCGTCATAGACGACCGCGCCGTCGCGGATCGTCGGTCCGACGAGTCGGTAGCCCTTGCCTTGCAGCGCTCGCATCAGCGCCGCCAGATCGTCTCCTCGGAGGACCCATTGATCGGAACTCGTCCCCGTCGGCGTCACGGCGATGTCCCCCGTCAACTCCGATCGGAAGGTCCGCCCCCGGACTCATCGGCCTTCCTGGATGCTCACATTATAGCAAACTGGCCGCCTGCGGCCGCACCTGATTCCCCTTGCCCGAAATGGAGGCGCTCGAGAAACGCGATGGGAAAGCCTTCCTATCCTCTGCGGCTCCAATAGTAGCCGCCGCCCCCGCCGAACAGCACAAGCAGCACGATGATCACGATGAGCAGGGTCATGGTATGTTCCTTCCTCTCAGGTCAGCAGTGATCCGCTGATACACGATCATCATCGGTCGAATGCTCCGATCTGCCTATGGGGTGAAACCCTGCCCGGGTTGTGAAAGGTCGGTCGCAGCCCGTCAGGATCCGGCTCCGGGACTGCGACCAGGGACTCTGTTTCAGAAGCGAGTTCGGCTGGCGGCGGGGACACTTGGCGCAATGGGAACGGCCACCTCGATTTCCGTGCCGGCGCGGCGAACGGATTGGATCTTCAAGGTGCCACCCACAGAGGTCGCTCGCTCGCGCATGCTGAGCAGGCCCAGGCCGCCTTCTCTGCTTGGTCCAGTCAGGTAAAAAGCCGGATCGAAGCCGATCCCGTCGTCGCTGATCACCAACCGAACGAAGGCGCCCCTTTTCCTCAGGGTCACGACAACGTGGCGGGCGCGAGCGTGCTCCTCCACGTTTCTCAATGCTTCCTGGAGGATGCGGTAGAGCGCCAGCTCCGTGTCGGCGGATAGCCGTCCTGTCAGCCGCGCGCAGTCCAGTTTGAGGGACACGCTGGTCCGATCCGCGAACTCCGCGCAGGTGGCGCGCAGGACGGCGTGCAGGCCGAGCTCGTTCAGGATGCTGGGCCGCAGATCGCGCGAGATGAGCTCCACGCCCTCGGCAGCCTGGGCGATCATGTCGTGGAGCTTCATCGCCTCCCGCTTCGATGCCCGGTCGCGCGCCGGAAGACTGTCCGTGAGCGCCTGGCAGCGGAAGAGGCTGGCGCAGAGCATCTGCGTAATGCGGTCGTGCAATTCGAGGGCCACGCGCCCGCGCTCGGTCTCCTGGGCCTGCACCACGCGGTGGGACAGCGCCCGCAGCATCTGCTCGTTGCGCCGGGGCTCTGTCATGTCCGTCACCACCATCCCGATGGTCACGCGGTTGAGGCTGCTCTTTGCCTGTGGACGGATGGAGATTCTCACCGGGACTTGCGTGCCGTCGTCGGCATTGAGCACTGCAAGAATCTTCGAGCCAGCCTTGTCGGACCGTTTCAAGAGCGGTTTGAGCGCCTCCCGGTCTTCGGTGGAGAGAAAGCGGAAAAAGGAGCTGCCCAGCACACGCTCCAGCGGGCTCTTGACCATCCCGGCGAAGCACTGGTTGGCGTACAGAACCATCGTGTCGGCTGTGAGCGTCAACGCTCCTTCGTTCATCGATTCGATGAGCGCCCGGTAGGGGTACTCGGCGCCTTCAAGCGTGAACACTCGCGTGCCCTTTTTCCCCGCCACGACCACTGCGTCCACCTCGCCTGCATGAATGGCGCGGAGCGTTTCCTCCGCGTCAACCAGGCGGGCCCGAAGCGCGGCGATCTCACGGGAACGCGCTGATCGCGAAGAGTCCCGGCGGCGGGCACTCTTCATCGTTTGGTCTTGCCTTTCCTGTCCACGCCCAGCCCGACGAACACGCGGTGGGTGTTCGCCATGCTGCCGATGAACCGGCGCACCGGCCGGGGAAGCTCCTTGACGAGCGTCGGCGTGGCAACGATCTGGCCGTCGCGCGCCAGGATGGGCTGCTGATAGACGTCAATCACTTCCAGTTCAAAGGACCCTTCCAATTCGGTTTCGCACAGTTCCCGGGCGCGCAGGATGGCCTGGCGCGATCTTTCGCTGGCCCCGGCCACGTACAGTCGCAGAACGTACCGGTCCGTGCTCTTGGAGGCCAGAGCCTTCTCAAAGGCCCGGGTCGCACGATGGCTCTTGCTCGGTTTCAAAGGTCGTTGCCCCGTAGAGCGGCGGGGCGCAAGTCCAGGCCGACCAGCACGCGATCGGTATCAGACAGGTCGCCGATGATCTTTCGGACGGGCTGCGGCAACTTGCGCACCAGCGTCGGAATGGCCAGGATCTGGTCGCCCTTGGAAAGTTGGGGCTGCTCGACCAGATCAATCACCTCGATGCAATATTGGCCGTTGAGATGGTCTTCGCAGATCTTCTTCAGGTTCGAGAACGCCGCCAACGATTTGGGGGTCTGGCCGGCCACGTAAAGGCGCAGTTGCCAGAGTTTGACCGGCCGGCGTCGGGAGCCGGCTCGTGGTGGCTTCACTGTTCTGGATTTCATAATTGGCTCTTCCGTCTGGGCTTGTCCGCCGCGCGGGCCACCGCCCTGGCGGCATCCGCCATGCGCAAGCGCGCCAACTCCATCCGTTCGGCGGTCATCGCGCGTGTCCGGGCGCTCATCTGTTCCTCTATGCGCCTCAACTCCGTTTCTTCGGTTTCGAAATCGGAGCGCAGCCCCGCGATCTGCTGTTCGAGAGCCTCGCGCTTGCGCTCCAAATCGCGCCTGCGGTCTGCGGCTTCCTGCTGGCTGGTCACCGCCTCGGCTTCTTCGCGCGCAGCCTGAGCCACACGGGACGCGCCGGTGAGGACGCCGCCGGGACCGATGTAGGCGTCCACGAGGTCGATGCCCCGGTCGGACATCAGGAACTCGCGGATCTGGTTGGAATGCGCCATGCCGCGCGCTTTGAGCACGTAAAGCAGGCGGTTGCGTTCGCCGTTGCCTTCAAAGTCCTGCAGCAACAGCCAGGCGTCCATGAGTGAGGACATTGCGATTTCACTCTGCTGCAGCGCATGGCCGCCGTGCGTCAGGCTGGTGAAGAGCGAGGTGACCTGCCCGCCCTTCAGGAAATCAATCAGCCTCGTCACCATGCCCTTGGTTTCCCGGTCGGTGCCCGCGGTCAGCAGGCTGGTAATCGGGTCCACGATGACGACGGCAGGTCGAAAGGCGGTGATCTCCTTGAACATGGTTGCCAGGTGCATTTCCAGCCCGCAGAGCGTGGGCCGCGCCGAGTGAAAACGCAGCAGTCCGCGCTGGACCAACGGCTCCAGGCGCAACTCGATGGAACGCATGTTGCGGATGATCTGGTTGGGCGATTCCTCGAACGAGAAGAAGAGCACGCGATCCCCGCGTCGGGCGGCGGCGTGGGCAAAAGTGGCAGCGACGCTCGTCTTGCCGGTGCCGGGCGTCCCCGTGAGCAGGATGCTGCTGCCGCGGAAATACCCCCGCTCTCCCAGCATCGAGTCGAGCCGCGGGATGCCGGTCGAAATCCGCTCGTTCGACACCTTGTGGTTCAGGCCCAGCGACGTGATGGGCAACACGCTGAGCCCCTCTTCGCCGATGAGAAAAGGAAACTCATTGGTGCCGTGCATTGCGCCACGATACTTCACCACGCGCAGATGCCGGGTGGCAATCTGGTCATTGACTCGATGATCGAGCAGGATGACGCAGTCGGAGACGTATTCCTCGAGCCCGTGGCGCGTCAGCTGCTCTCGTCCCCCCTCGGCCGTGATGACTGCCGTGACGCCCTTGTCCTTGAGCCAGCGGAAGAGCCGGCGAAGCTCCGCCCGCAGGATGGCTTCGTTGGGCAGGCCGGCGAAAAGCGCTTCGAGCGTATCCAGCACCACGCGCCTGGCGCCGATGGAATCGATCGCGTGATTGAGCCGAACGAACAACCCTTCCAGGTCATATTCTCCGGTCTCCAGGATTTCACTGCGTTCGATGAAAACGTGGTCGAGCACCAGTTTCTTGCGCCGGACCAATCGCGCAAAGTCAAATCCGAGCGACGCGACGTTCTTCGTCAACTCCGCGTCCGTTTCCTCGAAGGACATGAAAACGCCGGGCTCGCCGTACCGCACCGCTCCGTGCACGAGGAATTCCGCGGCAAACAGCGTTTTGCCGCAACCCGCGCCGCCGCACACCAGCGTGGGTCGCCCACGCGGCAATCCACCGCTCGTGACCTCATCCAGACCCTGGATGCCTGTGGGACACTTGAGTAATTGACCAGCCGGAGAGGTGGATTTGTGCCCGCGATTCTTCATTCAAAAGGATCCTCTCATTGAGGCGTACGAAGGTCCGGCGCAGTCTCGGGGAGCGCCGTCCTCTTGCATGTGGCTGTCCTTCAATCATTCTACTCCGCAACAGCCTGCAGTTCGAGAGCCAGTGAACAGGTTCTCGGGTTTCCCTGCCTGCCTCGTGCGCCGCCTGAAGGTGCTCTGCCCCCCCGTCGGACAGGACCCGCATCGCGAACGAGCTCTGGCCGGAACCATGATGCCGGCAGCCAGGCGCCGGATTCACTCCCCCGGGGTGGAGGTGGCCGGAGCCGCAGTGACTGCCGGATCGCCGGCCGCCGATGGCGGGGCAATCGGCTCCCCGGTCAGCCGGTCCGCCTCGTCGACCCAGCCTCCTCCCATGGCCTTGTAGATCCCGACCAGGGAGCCGAGGAGCTCGACGCGCGTCTGCACCTGGTTGAGCTCCGCGGGGAACAGCTGCTGCTGGGCCTGGAGAACGGTGGAGTAGGGGGCGTACCCGCCGTTGAACAGCAGGAGCGACAGACGCTCGTACTCGCTCGCGGCCTTGACCAGCCGGCCCTGGGCGTCGAGCTGCTCGCCGAGCTTCTCCCGGGACACGAGCGCGCTGTCGACATCGGCGAAAGCGTTCTGAATGGCGGCTTCGTACCCGAGGAGGGCCGCCTGCTGCGCGGCGCGGGCCTGGCGGACGAGGCCGGAGATGGCCCCGGCCTGGAAGATCGGGCCGGTGATCGACCCCGAGTAGCTCCAGACGCGGCTGGGCCCCGTGAAGAGGTTCTTCAATTCGGCGCTCGAGGTTCCCAGGCTGCCGGTGAGGGAGATGGTCGGGAAATAGAGCGCCCGTGCGGCTCCGATCTGGGCGTTGGCGGCGACGAGGTTCTGCTCGGACTGCCGGATGTCCGGACGGTTCTCGAGCACCTGGGAGGGGACGCCCGCCGGCACGGCCGGAATCGCCAGCTCGTGGATCGACTTCCCCCGGGGGATCGGTCCGGGGTTGCGCCCCAGGAGGATGGAGAGGGCGTTCTCGGTCTGCGCGATCTGCCGGTCGATCTGGGGGATCGCGGCGGCCGCGGTTTCGTACTGCGTCCGGGCCTGCTCGACGTTCATCCGGGAGACCTGGCCGTACTGGAATTTCAGCTCGAAGAGGCGGACCGACTCTCCATAGGTCTTCAGGTTCCGCCTGGCGATCTCGAGCTGCTCATCGAGGCCGCGAAGCTGCAGGTAGTTTCCGGCCACCGAGGCGACGAGGGAGAGGATGACGCCGCGCCGGGCCTCCTCGGTGGCGAGGAGGTTCGCCCGGGCCGCTTCGGTCAGCCGCCGGATCCGGCCCCACAGGTCGAGCTCCCACGAGGCCTCTCCGACGAGCCGATAGTTCGTGCGGGGCTCCGGGGTGAGGGAGGATGGGCCGGGCGTGTCGAGCTGCGCCGCCTGCTGCCGGGAGCCGCTGGCGCCGTAGCCGGCTTGCGGGAAGAGGGGCGCCCGGGTCTGGGTCAGGACGGCCGCCGCCTGCTCGACGTTGGCGGCGGCGAGCTGGACGCTCTTGTTGCCCGTCAGCGCGTCGGCGATCAGCCCGTCGAGCACGGGGTCCTGGAACTGCTTCCACCAGGCGGTGTTGGCGGCGTCCCGCGATTCCCCGACCTCGTGGTTGTACGCATCGGGCACGTCGACCGCGGGCCGGTGGTAGTCCGGCCCGAGGAGACACCCCGGCATCGGGAGCGCAGCGGCGAGGACGAGGAGACCGGCGAAGACCCGCACGTCAGGCCTCCTTCCCGTCCCCGGGCGGGCCGTCCGCGGGCGCGGCGGTGCCGGAGGGGGCCGGCTTCTCCGGCGCGCCGGGCTTTCCGCGGGAGCGCTCGCTGAACCGGTCGAAAAGGTAGAAGAGCAGGGGAACGTAGAGCATGGCCAGCGTGGTCTCGCCGATCATGCCGCCGATGATCCCGGTGCCGATCGAATGCCGGGCGTTGGCGCCCGCGCCCATGGCCAGCGCGAGAGGCAGGCAGCCGAACGCGAACGCCGAGCGAGGTCATGATGATCGGCCGCAGCCGCTGCTCCCCGGCCTCGATGGTGGCGTCGATGATCGACTTCCCCTCCTTGCGCAGCTCCCGCGCGAACGAGACCCGGAGGATGGCGTTCTTGGCGCCGAGCCCGATGAGGACCAGGAGCCCGATCTGGAAATAGACGTCGTTCGACAGTCCCCGGAGCCAGTTCGCTGTCAGGGCCCCGAGGACGCCGAACGGGACGGCCATCATCACGGAGCCCGGCAGCGTCCAGGACTCGTACTGCGCGGCGAGGACGAGGAACACGATGATCAGGCCGAAGACGAAGGCGAGGGAGGAGGAGCCGCCCGACTTCTTCTCCTCGAACGCCAGGCCGGACCAGGTGAAGTTGTAGCCGGGCGGCAGCACCTCCCGCGCCACCTGCTCCATCGCCGCGATGGCCTGCCCCGAGCTGTACCCCGCCGCGGCGTTGCCGTTCACCTTCGCCGCGGGGAACCCGTTGAAGTGGGGGAGAAGGTCCGGGCCGCTCACCCAGCGCGTTCTGACGAGCGCCGAGAGCGGGATCATCTCCCCGCCGCCCGAGCGTGTGTAGAGCTTCGTCAGGTCCTCGGGGTGCTGGCGGTACTTCGGCTCGGACTGCAGAACGACCCACCAGACCCGGCTGAACTCGTTGTACTGGCTGACGGTCAGCGATCCGAACTGGGCCTGGATCGCGCTGTACACATCCTGCACCGGCACGCCGAGGAGGTTGGCCTTGTCCCGGTCGACGTCGGCGCTGAGCTGCTGGGTCCTCGCGCGGAACGTGGTGTTCAGGGATGTGAGCTCAGGCCGCCCGGAGGCCTTTGCGATGAACTGCCTGGTCAGCTCCTCCAGCCGGGCCGGCTCACCCGCGGACATGTCCTGGATCCAGAACTCGAACCCCCCGGTCGTGCCGATCCCGGGGATCGCCGGCGGGGCGATCGGCATGACCAGCCCCTGCTGGATGCCGCGGGCTTCCTTCGCCACGTTCATCAGGACGGCCCGGGCGTTCTCTGCGCGGGCCGACTTCCCCGAGGCGTAGCGCTCCTCGAAGGGCTTGAGCGTCACGAACAGCGTCCCGCCGTTCGTCTTGAAGCCGTTGTCCAGGAGGCTGTAGCCGCTCACCGTGGACCGGTCGGCGACGCCCCCGGTTCCCGCGAAGGCCGCATCCACGCGATCCACCACCTCGCCGGTGCGGTCGAGGCTGGAGGCGTCGGGCATGATGACGGCGGCCATCACGTAGCCCTGGTCCTCCATCGGCACGAAGCTGGTCGGGATGACACGGAACAGGTGGACGATCGCCCAGACCAGGATGGCCAGCACGGCGAAGGCGATGACCATCCGCTTGATGACGAACAGCACGGCCTCGCCGAACCCGCGGGTGATCAGATCGACGCCCCGGTTGAACCAGGCGAAGAAGCCGCGCTTCGGGGGCTCGCTGTGGCGCAGGAGGACCGCGCACATGGCCGGCGTCAGCGTCAGCGCCACGAACCCCGAAACAGCGACCGAGATGACGATGGTGATGGCGAACTGCTTGTAGAGCTGGCCGGTGGTGCCGGGGATGAAGGCGGCGGGGATGAAGACCGAAGCCATGACCAGGACGACCGCGACCAGGGAGCTTCCGATCTCGCCCATTGCCCTGATGGTGGCCTCGCGGGGCTCGAGGCGGGACTTCGCCATGTTGCGCTCGACGTTCTCGACGACCACGATCGCGTCGTCCACGACCATGCCGATGGCGAGAACCAGGCCGAAGAGGGTCAGGAGATTGATCGAGAAGCCGAGAGCCAGCATGCCGGCGAAGGTGCTCACGAGGGCGACGACGATCGCGACCACGCAGATGATGGTCGTCCGGAAGCTCTGGAGGAAGAGAAAGACGACGAGGACGACGAGGATGATCGCCTCGACGAGGGTCTTCTTCACCTCGTCGATCGAGAGCCGGACGAAGTCGTTCGTGTCGAGGGAGATCCGGTAGTCGAGCCCGGAGGGGAACCGGGACTTCATCTCCTCGAGCGCCTTCCGGACCGCGTTCGACACGGCGATGCCGTTCGCGCCGGGCTGCTGGTAGACGGCGATCAGGGTCGCCGGGACGCCGTTGAGCTTGCTGTCGACGAGGTACTGCCTCAGCCCCACCTCGGCGCGCGCCACGTCCTTGAGGCGGACGATCGCGCTCTGCTCGGAGCTCGCGCGGAGGATGATCTCCTCGTACTGGGAAGGCTCGGTGAAGGGCCGCTGGGTGACGACCGGGAACGTGAGCTGGACGCGGCCGGCCGTGGGCTGCTGTCCGATCTGGCCGACCCCGTACAGGGCGTTCTGCTTGGCCACGGCCTGTCTGGATGTCGCTGGTCGTGATGCCCAGGGAGGCCATCCGGTCCGGGTTCATCCAGATGCGCATGGCCTGGTCGGGCAGCCCCAGGATCGTCGCCTGGCCGGCCCCGGGGACGCGCTTGAGCGCGTCGAGAACGTAGACGTTGGAGTAGTTGGCGACGTAGTCGCTGCTGTAGGCGCCGTCCTTCGCGAAGACGCCGATCAGCATCATGATCGAGGAGGCCTTCTTCTGGACCGAGACGCCCAGCTGGGTCACGGCGACCGGCAGCTGCGGGAGGGCGAGGCTGACCCGGTTCTGCACCTGCACCTGGGCGATATCCGGGTCCGTATCGAGCGTGAAGTAGACGGTGAGCGTCAGCTGCCCGGTCGAGGAGCTCGACGAGGTCATGTAGATCATGTTGTCGACGCCGTTGATCTGCGCCTCGATGGGCGCGGCTACGGAATCGGCCACGGTCTGCGAGTCGGCGCCCGGGTAGGTCGCGCTGACGGTCACCTGCACAGGCGTGATCGGCGGGTACTGCTCGATGGGCAGGAGCCCCATCGCCACCAAGCCCGGCGATGCAGATGATCAGGGACAGGACGGTCGCGAAGATCGGCCGCTCGATGAAGAACTTCGAGAACACGGCCCGGCCTCCTCTATCTCGGGACGGCGGCGGCGTCCCGGTCGCCGCCCGCTCCCGATGCGGCGGAGCCTTCGGTCGCCGCGCCGCCGGGCGTGGCCGGCCGGACGGTGACGGCCGAGCCGGGCCTGATCGTCAGGCCGCCGTCCACGACGACCCTGTCGCCGGCCCTGAGTCCTTCGGAGACGAACCAGTCGTCTTCGTGCCACTCGCCCACGGTGACGGGGCGCTGCTCGACCTTCCCGCCGCCGCCGACGACCCAGACGAAGTGGCCCTTCGAGCCCTGCTGCACGGCTCGCTGGGGAACCATGATCGCCTTCGGCCGGATGGCTCCCCTCAGGCGGACCCGGACGTACTGGTTCGGGCGGAGCAGACCCTCGGGGTTCTCCACGCTGCCGCGGATGAGGAACGTCCCCGTCTGGGCGCTGAAGGAGGGCTCCGCGAAGGTGATCTTCCCGGTGTAGGGATAGACCGAGCCGTCGACGAGGATGATCTCGAGCGTGTAGTTCCCGTCGGCCGGCGGGCGCAGCCGCCCCTCCGCGACCTGCGTGCGGAGGCGCTGCATCTCGTTCTCGGAGAGGCTGAAGTTCACCCACATGGGGGAGAGGGTGGCCACGGTCGTGAGAAGGCTGTTCTGGAAGCTGATGTAGGTGCCGTCCGTCTGCTTCGCGGAGCTGCTGACGCCGGTCACGGGGGAGGTGATCGTCGTGTAGGAGAGGTTCAGCTTCGCCGTTTCGACCTGGGCCTTCGCCTGCTCGACCGCCGCCGCCGCCGACTGGTACTGGCCGGTCGCGTCGTCGAGATCCTTCTGGGACAGCGCGGTCAGCTCGGTGAGAGGCCTGGTGCGGGCGAGGTTCAGGCGGGCCGTCTCGAGGGCCGCCTCGGTCTGGGCCAGGGCGGCCTTCGCCTGGTCGAGCTGCGCCTGGAACGGCCGGGGATCCATCTGGAAGAGGACCTGCCCCTCCTTCACGACCGCGCCCTCGACGTACAGGTGCCTGTCCAGGAACCCGCTCACGCGCGCCTGGATATTGACGAGGTGCGAGCTCTGCGTCTGCGCGACGTACTCGGCGCTGACCGGAACGTCCGCGGGGACCACCTCGATGACCGAAACCGAGGGCGGTGGCTCCGCGGCGGCCTCCCGGGCGTTCCGGCACCCTGCGAGCGCGAGCACGGCCGGGAGCAGTGCGGCCATCGAGAGTTGTGTCGCGAGCACTGCCTTCGCACGAACGCCGGCTCTCATCGGCTCCTCCTTGGCGTGGATCGGCGAGGGTGGCCGCTTGCTCGGAAAGGGGCGCTCAGCTGCCTTCGAGCGGCAGACCGAGGAAGATCATCTTAGAAGTCTCAATGCCCGCAAAGCAAGCCGCGCGCATTGGGGGGATCACCGGAGCCGCGGGCTCGCGTACCGCGGACCGATCTCATCCATGATCACCGGCACATCCCGACGATCCGGCTAAACCGGGGGCCCGCACGGGTGGTCCAATCCAGGTGAACGGACCGGGGCTGGATGCACGGTTCCAGGCGTGTCGGGGGTTCGACGCGCGCGTGCGTTTCCCCTCATTCACTCACCCAGGAGGCAACAGGATGAACTCGCCGGCCCGCCTCGCTCTCGCCGCGATCGCCGTCATTGGATTGCTCGCCTCGTCGGGCGCCGCGCGCGCGCAGGACCTGTACGACACGAGCGTCCTCCGCACGTTTGCCCTCACCTTCCACGACGCGGACTGGCTGACGCTCCTGCAGCAGAACTACGCGTCCGAGACCAATATCCTCGCGGACCTGGTGGTCGATGGTGTGACGTACCCGGACGTGGGCGTCCGCATTCGCGGCAACACGTCCTACATCGCGCTCCCGCCGGGCTCTCAGAAGTACTCGCTCAACGTCGAGCTCGACTTCGTGAATCCCGACCAGACCCTCATGGGCTACAAGTCGCTCAACCTGAACAACGGGTTTCACGACCCGACGTTCTGCCGTGAGGTCGTGTACAACAACTACGTCGCACAGTTCATCCCCAACCCGCGCGCCAACAACGTCGTCCTCACGCTCAACGGACAGAACTGGGGCGTGTACGTCAACGTGCAGCAGTTCGACAAGACGATGCTGAGCTCGCACTTCCCGGACACGAACGGCCTGCGCATCAAGTGCGCCAACAACCCCAACGGGCCGGGCCTGAAGTACAACGGCTCGAGCTCGACCGGGTACCCTGGCTACGAGATCAAGGACGACGGCGGGCTCGCCGATCCGTGGGCGGCCCTGATCGCGGTGTGCAATGCGGTCACCAACGGATCGCTCACCAATTGGCAGAGCATCGACGCGCTCTTCGCGGTCGACCCTTCCATCTGGTCGGTAGTGCTGGAGAACTTCCTCACCGACGACGACAGCTACATCAACAAGGGCGCGGACTTCATGACGTACCGCAACCCGACCGACGGACGCACCTACCTGCTCCAGACCGATGCCAACGAGACCTTCACGCAGGCCACCTGGTCGCCCACGCTGAACTTCACCGCGGCGGCCAAGCCCGTGCTGAGCCACGTGCTGGCGGTTTCCGAGCTGCGCCAGCGGTACATGGCGCACTACCGCACGGTGAAGGCAAACATGAACTGGGCCTACTTCGAGCCCCTGTTCACCGCCCAGAGGAACCTCATTGACGCCGCGGTCCAGGCGGATCCCAAGAAGCTCTACTCCTACACGCTCTTTCAGAACAACTTCACCGGCACGGTCACCCTTCCCTATACGGGCCCGGCCGGCGGAACACTGATCGGCGTGCAGCAGTTCGTCACGCAGCGGGCCACCTACCTGAATTCGAATGCGGAGCTTTCGGCCGCGGGGCCGATCATCAGCTCCGTGCAGGCCTCCGACCCGACGCCGGATCCCGCCAACACGGTGACCATCACCGCCTCGGTCACCGCGGCGGGCGGCGCGATCTCGAAGGTGGAGCTGTACTATCGCCCGAGCCCGACGGGGATCTACCAGCGCGTCGCGATGGCGGATCACGGGGGAGGCGTCTATTCGGCGGTCCTTCCTATCACGGCGACCGCGGGCCAGCGCGTTGCCTATTACGTGGCGGCGACGGCGGCGAACACGTACTCCTCCATGTCGTTCTTCCCCGTGCTCTCCGAATGGGATCCACTGTACATCGACTACACCTTCGGTTCGTCCGGCGACATGCGGATCACCGAGTGGATGTACTCGGGGCTGGGCGGAGAATTCATCGAGTTCACCAACACGTCGCTGGTGCCGATCGACTTGACGGGGTGGAGCATGGACGACGATCACCAGATCCCGGGTTCGTTCGACCTCAGCGCGTTCGGCGTGGTCCTGCCCGGCGAGTCGGTGGTCGTCACGGAGAGCGCGGCCGAGACCTTCCGCTCCGCGTGGGGGCTGTCTGCCGGGGTCAGGATCATCGGGAGCCTCGGAAGCACGAGCGGGAACAACCTGGCTCGCAACGACCAGATCAACCTTTACGATGCCTCCCACGATCTCGTCGACCGGCTCACGTACGGTGATCAGACCTACCCGGGTACGATCCGGACGCAGAACGCGAGCGGCCAGACCGGGTGCGGCTCCATCGGCCTGGACGATGTCCACGCGTGGCGGCTTTCCGCGATCGGCGATTCGTTCGGTTCGTTCGCTGCATCCACCGGGGACAAGGGCACACCGGGGTCCTACGACGACTCGCAGTCCGCGCCCGGCGAGGTAGCGAACCTCCGCCTCGATGCCGACAAGGCGACCCTGGAGTGGGATCCACTTCCGGCCTCGGGCGTCCAGTACGACGTGCCGCGCGGCGTGGTGAGCGAGCTTCCCGTCGGCTCGGGCGGGTCGGAAACGTGCCTGACCCCCGGCGGGACGCTCCAGACCAGCGCGAGCGACCCTGCGGTCCCCGGAGCGGGAGTCTCCCTGTGGTATCTCGTCCGGGGGCGGAACGTCTGCGGGACGGGCACGTACGGCAACATCTCATCCGGCTCCGGCGCGCCCCTGGAGGGCTCTCCCCGGACCACCGCGATCTGCCCCTAGCCCGGAAACCCGTCCCCGCACCGCGTGGACATCCGTTCGGGTGCCATCCGGTCCGGGATAGGGGTCAGTCCCGGCCGCGCGGCGCGCCGGTCACTGCCTCGTGTAGACGATCTGCATCATGCGGAACTCCTTCCCGGCCGGGTCGGGTCCGTACATGTCGAAGGTGAAGCTGTTGTCGCTGGTCTTCGTGAGAACCTCGCGCACCGTGGCGGGCTTGCCGGTCATGGCATCGTTCATCGTGCCCTTCATGGTGCAGGACTTCGCCCCTGCGGCGCACTTGCCCCGGCTGATCATGGTGCCGGTGCTCATGGTGTCGACCCAGATGCCGAACCGCTCCTTGCTCACGTTGTCGAACCCCTCGAGGCCGATCCCCTCGTAGGCCATCCCGCCCATCTCGCCCTTCACTTCCTGCTGCATGTACCGGCCGCCGAGCAGCGGCCGGAAGACCGCGGTGGCGGAGCTCTTCTCCGGCGGAGCGCCGGGCGCCATCCAGGAAGTGACTTCGAGCTTCCAGTTGCCGGCCATCCTGGCCATTTCCTGGTGCTCGGGGCCGGGGGTGGCCGCCTTCATGTAGATCTCCATCATGGCCTTTTCGTCCATCGCGGGCTTGGCTGCCGGCTTCTCGGCGGCGGGAGCGGCGAGGACGGCCTGCGGAACAAGCAGCGCAGCGGCGAAAAGAAGCGCTGCGGGGGACGCAGATCGGCGTGCCTTCATGGAATCCTCCTCCAGGTCATCGAACGGCCCTGGTGTGTGTGTTGGGTGGTCGGCGATTCTAGCCGATCCGTCGCGGTGCTGCGACTCTGACTTTCCTGTTGGCTTAGTTCCTCCCGGGAAGCAATCAGGACTGAACCCGCGGAAGGACAGGCGGATGGCGGCCGGACGGGCTACGAGGGCCCATGGAGGGCCATGCGGGGGGCGGTGGGGAGGCGCAACCGGGCACCCGTCAGGGATGGACGATCTCCAGGACCTGGTCGGCCCGCCGGCGCTTCAGCGTGGTCTTCGACCCGTCGGGCCAGAGGACGGTGACCGCGGCGGTCCTGTGCCGGCCGAGGCCGAAGTGGGCCTCGGCGGGGTCCTGCGAAGCGAAGTTGCTGCCGGCCCGCAGCTCCCGCAGCTGCGTGGTCCCACCAGCCCTGACGAGAATGCGCGCGCCGATCGCCTGCGTGTTGGGCGGGGCGCCTTTCAGGACGATCCCGAGGTAATGACCGCTGTTGCCGCCGTCGTTGCGGTACAGGCGGGACGGCCCCTGGTTGTTGGCGATGAACACGTCGACGTCCCCGTCGCGGTCGTAGTCGAAGCAGACGACCCCGCGCCCGCCTCCCGTGTCGGCGATGCCGCGGGCCAGCGCCTGCTCCGTGAAGGCGCCGTCGCCGTTCGCCAGGAAGAGCCGCGCCGGGTCCTCGTGAAACTGAGCCGCCTCGGCGGCCGAGAAGCCGTTGACCTGGAAAAGATCAAGGTGCCCGTCGTTGTCGAAGTCGGCGAAGCAGCTCCCCCAGCCCCAGAACCCCTCGCGGACCCCGGCTGATCCGGTGACGTCGTCGAAGGTGCCGTCGCCGCGGTTGGAGTAGAGACGGTTCCCGGTGATGCCCCAGTTCCCTTCGGCCGTCCCGTCGGCGTCGTGGATGCTCGACACGAACCAGTCCAGGTCGCCGTCGTTGTCGTAGTCGCCGACCGTGGCGCCCATCCCGTTCTCGTCGGAGATCGCGGAGGTCGTGATATCGACGAAGGTCCCGTCGCCGGCGTTGCGCAGGACGCGGCTCGTCCCGAAGTCGGCCGCGAGCAGCAGGTCCGGCCAGCCGTCCGCGTCGATGTCGGCGAAGTTCGGGGTGAAGTCGAGGCAGCCCGGGATGATCAGGCCCGCGGACGCCGACACGTCGGCGAAATGCCCGGCCCCGTCGTTCCGCCAGAGATACCCGCCCCGTCCCCCCTCGGCGATCCAGTGTGTCAGGTAAAGATCGAGGTCGCCGTCGCGATCGTAGTCGGCGAAGGCGGCGGAATAGGCGTCGGGCGCCGAAGTGAGGCCCGAGTCCGCCGTGGCATCCACGAAGGCGCCGTCGCCGCGATTGAGGAAAAGCCGCACCTGCGTCCCGGCGACTCCTCCCACGAGCAGGTCGAGCCTGCCGTCTCCGTTGACGTCGGCGAATGTCGGGCCCGAGCCGATCGTGTTTTCCAGGTCCACGCCTGCCGCGTGTCCGACCTCCGTGAACCGGCCGTTCCCGTCGTTGTGGAAGAGGAGGTTGGGGCCGATGTCGCCGCGCACCGCGTAGAGATCGACCAGGCCGTCGCCGTCGTAGTCGCCCGCCGCGACCCCGCCCGCGATCCGCGGGGCTTCACGATACGGGGGAACGCTCAGACCGTGCACGTAGAAAACGCCCGCTGGATCCGCGACCTCCGCGAAGCGCCAGGCCGAATTCTGCGAGGGGATCGCCTGGGCGCCGGCAGCGGGCGGTCCCAGGGGACCGACCGGGCGGTCGGCCGGCGGTTCGAAGGGGTCGCCCCCGGCCGCGGCGCACGGTCCCGAGGGCATGGCCCCGAGAATGGCGAACGCGAGGGCCGCGAACGCGAGCTTCCCGCCCGTCAGAAAACGCGGAGATGTGCGCATGCCCATGCTCCTCCGGGCCCCCGTGGCGGGACCGCGATCTGGAAGCGTCCGGGCGGGCCCTGCCGCTGAGGCGATTTCCGGGTGCCTGTCCATCGGCGTCAGAAAATGGTCCCGCTCTGTCCCGTCTGGCCGTTCGATCCGCCGGGACTTCCGCCACCGGCGCCCGGAAGGCCCGGGGTGAGCGTATTGCCGACGATGCTGGCCGTCGTGCCGGCGCGGTAGACGGCCCAGCTGTCCCCGCCGGCCCCTCCGCCCCCGGGGCCGCCCTGGCCTCCGGCCCCGCCTGTCCCTCCGTTCCCCCCGCGGCCGACCTCCGCCGTGCAAACCGCGTTGCCCGCTCCGCCTGTCCCGCCGGTCCCCCCGCTGCCGCCCGGGCCGCCCAAGCCCCCCGTCCCTCCATTGCCGCTGGAGATGAGGTTGTTCAGCAGCTGCACGCCGGTCGAGTTGAAGAGGAAGACGCCGAACGACCCGCCTCCTCCCGCGCCGCCGGAAGCCCCCGTTCCCCCGCACCCCCCGGCTGCACCGCCGCCTCCTCCGTTGCCCGAGCCGTTCTGGCAGAAGGTGCAGCCCTGGCCGCCGCCGCCGCCCCCCCCACCTCCGCCGGTTCCTGCCTGGCCCGTCGCGCCGGCGCCGCCGCTGTTCGGCACCCAGTATCCGGAGAGAATCGCTCCTCCCGCGAGCCCGCCCGGTCCACCCGTTCCCGCGGTCCCGGCTGCGCCGGGGCAGCCGTTTCCTCCCGTCTGACCCGGATCGCCGCCCGCGCCGCCGGCGCCGCCGCACGCTCCACCGTTGCCGGGCAAGCCCGCCAGACCAGCGTTGGCTCCGATCGGGCCGCCGTTGCCGCCGGGCCCGCCGTTCGCGGAACAGAAGGCATTGGTCCCCGCCGGTCCACCTGCGCCTGCAGGGGAGCCGTTGCAGAGCCCCGCTCCGCCACCGACTCCCGCGCCGCCGGGCGCCCCGGCCGAGCCCGCGGGGCCGGAGAGACCGGCGGAGCCGGGCCCGGCCTGGACGACCGAGCCCCGGAGGATGAAGCCGGGGCTGTTCGAAACATAGACACCGTAGTTCGTGATCCCGGGCCCCGCGGGCGCCGCCGTCGTCACCGTCACCAGGTCGAGGGTCGTCGTGGAGACGAGGTTGTTCGCGTTGACGGCGACGAGCCTTCCACCGGACGCCGCGGCAGCCGGGGTGCTGATCTGCGCCGTGAACGCGACGCCCCGGGACCAGCCCGCGGAGGCGTCGTATCCGCCGTACAGGCTGATGCCGTTGACCAGCGACACCGATTCGGCGTACGTGCCCTTGGAAACGTAAACGTGGCTCCTGGCGAGCGCGATAGCCTGCGCGATGCCGCTCGCGATCGTCTGCACGGGCAGGGCGAGCGTCCCGGGATTGACGTCGTTGCCCCCGAGCGCATCGACGAAGACGGCGATGTTGATATTTCCGTCGATCCCGTCGCAGTTGCTGTCCGTGAAGCCCGGGTCAGGATCGTCGGCCGCCGTGCAGGGGACGCAGGTCGCGGAGACCGGGTTGCAGTAGTTCCCGGCCGCGCAGTCGGCGCTGGACAGGCAGCCGGTCTGCACGACGTTGTAGAAAAAGAGGTTCCCCGCCGGCGGTGTGTCGAACCAGTTCTGCGAGCCGGTGGAGCCGAGAAGGTTCGGGGCGCTCACCACGCCCATCGGGAGGATGGAGCGATAGACACCCCAGGGAGTGAGCCCGCCAGTCCAGCTGAGCTTGATTTGCCCCGCTCCCGGCCCCTTGGTCACCCCGAGCGACACGGGATCGACCAGGATCGCGGTCTCGGACCGTTCGACCGTGGAAGCCCCGGCCGCCAGCGCAGCCAGCGCAACCAGCACAACCAGCGCGAATGTGAAGACAATCCCCCGGATCACCGATCTCATCGCTTCCCCTTGTCAGTTTCGTGGTGGATCCGGGAAATTACTCTCTTCGGGGGGCAGGAACAAGGGAAATTTCAACCGGCGGCCCCGCGTTCCGACAGCTGCGAGAGCCGTTCCGGGGCGGGGGGCGCCCCCTGTGGCGCGCTACCCGGGGGGCCTCAAGCGGACAGGGGACCGCGGTGCAGGCTGCGCGAAGCCTGGCGGAATCGCCTCGAACCGGGCGCTGAGCACGTGGTCAGTCTTGCACGGTGCTCTGAGCTGACAAGCCGGAAACGCCCGACCTACGACTTGCGGGCGGAGGTCTGCATGGAGACCAGGCGCGCGATCAGGATCGCCGGGAACAGCTGCCCCGTGAGCGCTTCGAGGACGGCGAGGGACCGGGCTGCGGGATGGAGCGCCGTGACGTCGCCGTACCCGACCGTCGTGAGCGTCACGAAGCTGAAGTAGATCAGGTCGAAGGCGAGCCTGTCCGGCCTCCGGCCAACGAAGGTCGAGCTGAAGCTGAATGCGCCCGGGGAAACGAGATCGGTCAGCCTGTACGCCTCTCCCCATGCCAGGCCGAGCAGGAGGTAGACCACCACGGCCCCGGCGACGCGGTGCACCGTGATCGGCCCCTGCCTGAAGACCTGAAGGAGCACGAACGTGGCCAGGATCAGTGTGATCAGTATGGACAGCGATCCATCGAGGACGCTGCCCAGGCGGCTCGGGAACACGACATTGCCCCACTGCACGATCACCGCCAGCACGACGATGCAGACGACCGCGATCCTCTGGTGGCGGCTGCGAGTGACGGTGAGGCTCCCCGTCAAGATGATCAGGGAGAAGACAATCTGGAGGAGAATCGGGCTCACCCAGCCGAGCGTGACGAACGGCGGAACGACGAACATGCCGCCGAGGAGAGCGAGGAGGAGGGCCGAGAGCCCGCGATCCTCCTCCCAGAACCCCATGAAAGGCTTGAGGAGCTTCTTCCACATCGTCCGATTCTAGTCCACGCACGGACCCGGCGAAAACGACGGGCGCTCCAACGCATCACCGTCGGGCGGCAGGCATGGAACTGCGGGCGGAGGGGGAGAGGGGCGGCGAGACCTGTCAGGCCAGCAGAACATGTCATCCTGCGGAGGGTGGCCGCGCTCCGGGGGCTCTGGTAGTCTCACCCCATGTCCCGGAGGATCGGTCAATATCGCGTGCGACGCTCCAGCAGGACCGGTGCGCTGGGTCTCGCGCTCGCAGGGGTACTGGTCCTGGCGCCGTACAGCCACAGCGCGGGTCATGGTGCTGAGCTCGCCAAATCGACCGAAAAACAGAGACTCGAGTACATTCGAAGGGCGCGCGTCTGGGAGCCGACGGACGTCTCCGCCAAGGACCTTTACCGTGGCCCGACGGGTCGCCTCCCGTTCGCCGTGGATGACGAGGTCGTTTGCGAGTTCGTGCCGAAGCCGATGTCCGGATGGACCGAGAAATTCTCCTGTCGTCTGGAAGACGGGACGATCGTCAAGGTGAAATACGACGGGGAAGGAAAGTACAAGGAGGTCTTCGGCGAGGTCCTGGGCACGCGCCTTTTCTGGGCGCTGGGTTTCTACGCCGACCGGATGCTCCCCGTCCACGTGACGTGCCGGGGCTGTCCGGAACACCCCTGGGAGTTCGTGGATGCAAGAAAAAGGCTTCCGGTGAACGACGAAGGCCTCATCGCGTCATTCCCTCCGGATGCGCGTCTCGGGAATTATCGGTTCGAGCTCGCCGCGGTCGAGGAGAAGCTCGATTCCGAGCCCATCGAGGAGAAGGGGAAGCAGGGATGGAAGTGGAAGCTCCTCGACCAGGTGGACGAAAAGCGGGGAGGAGCCACGAGAGCCGAAATCGACGCCCTCAAGCTGCTCAACGCCTTCGTCCAGAATGCGGACAACAAGGCGGTCCAGAATACGCTCGCCTGTCCGCGCGCCGCACTCGGGGTCGACGATGAGGGTGAGGTGGCCTGCCGCCGCCCCGTCATGTACGTGGACGATCTGGGATCGGTCTTCGGAAAAGGCGGCTTCACGACCGGCAACTCAGGCCGGGTCGACTACGAGGGCTGGAAGGCGCGCCGGGTGTGGCGGGACAAGAAATCGTGCCGGGCCCGTTTGACCTCGGTCGGAGGGATCTTCCGGACCTCGACTCTCAAGGACCCGGTCATCAGCGAGGAGGGACGCGTCCTGTTGTCGGGGCTGCTCGAGAAACTGTCGGATGCCCAGATCGCCGATCTCTTCCGGGCCGCTCGAATCGAGAGGCTTCATCAGAAGCTCGGGGACGGCGCCCATGGGGAGCGGGAAGTGACCATCGGCGACTGGGTGGCGCTGTTCAAACAGAAGCGGAGCGAGATCACCGACCACCCTGGCTGCAGCGCCCCGCTAGCCAGCGGACCAGAAGCCGCGCTCACGTGGCGACTTTTGCCTGCTTCTGTTCCTTCCCTGCCGGCATCCATCCCGCAGCGCCCAATCGGACTCGAAGACCTGCAGCAGTTGCCGCGTGACGGCGGAGATTGTTGATGAGCACGCCGATCTCGCGCCGCTTGTCGAGTTCCACCTTTCGAAGGCTCTGGCTCCCGACGAACGCCCGCTTGCCGTCCCGAATGATCGCGCGCACGTGGAGCCGGAAGCTTCCGGGCCGCCGCACCGTGACTTCGTCGATCGATTCCTTGAGGTTGCCGATCACGCGAATCTGCACGCCTTTTTGCGCGCGCTCCTTGATGATCCGATCATCGCGGGGTCGTGGATATTGATGTCGTAGATGGCGAGCTCCTTTCTCGCCCCCTTGATGAATTTTCCCAGCATGTCGCGGGCCGTCTCCGGGCTCACGACCAGATTGCACCGGGCAGGCGAGTATGGCTGGCGGGCGGAATCGGACTCGAAGAGCTTGAGAGCCTCCTTCACGGTCCGCTGATCGCCGTGTCGCAATGGCGAAGCTCCGGCTCTTGGCAATGTCGAGCCTGGTGAAGTTGAAGCCAAAGACATAGAGAGTGTCGTCCGCCACCATGTACTTCCCGTGGTAGCGAACCAGATCGTCGTCCGTCCGGGTGACCATGATGCCGCCGGCGAGGAGGCGCTGTTCGAGCTTCCGCAGGTTCTGCTCACCCCCGGTGTTGGTATTGGCGATCAGCGCGCGCACCCGGACCCCGCGCTGGGCAGCTGCGGTCAACGCCCCCTCGATCTCCTTCCGATCGAGCCGGAAGATGCAGATGTCGATGGATTTTCGAGCGCGGCTGATGGCCAGGACCACGGGCGCGAGACCGGCATCGGGCTGGACGATGGCTTTCACGTCCTTCTGCTCCCTACTTGGCTTCCTTCTTGGTGATCTCTTTCCACTCGACCGCGCCCTTGCCCTCGGGGTCGAGAGCGACCAGGGCCTTGGAGGCGTCGTCCGTGGCGATCGCGAAAGGAGCGGTGACGATGTACGCGGCCTCTTCTTCGGAGACCGTGCGCACCTCGAATTCCGACTTGTAGCGACGGAGCACGCTCTCGATCCTGGGCCGCAGCTCGGCGGTCTTGTCCCCGAGCTTCACGCTCAGCTCGAAGATCCGCGTGCGCGGCTCGAAGCTCTCGATCACCCACAGCGCCGCGACGAGGAACACGGTCGAGAAGACCGAGAGGGCGTAAAGGCCCACTCCGGACGCGAGTCCGACCGCCAGGGCCGAGAGCATGACCACCGCGTCCTTGGGGTCGTCGATCTTGGAGCGATAGCGGATCAGTCCGGCAACCCCGACGATCCCGAACGCGCGCGCGAGGGAAGCCCCGATGACGAGCATGACCACGGTGCCGATGATCGCGAGGAGGATCTGGGTCTCCACGACGGCGGAGCGCCGGGGGGGCGTGCCGCGACGCCGGGGACGCAGCGCCAGCATCGCCCCGAGAAGGGCCGCGAGCGGAAGCCGGACGGCGGCGATGCGCAGCTGGTCCGCGAGACCCTGCGCGCCGGCCTCGAGGTCGTGCACCGGCTGTTTTTCCCCGGGAAACGGCGGCTGCTGCGCCATCGAAGCGCCCGGGATGCTCAGCGTCAGGCCGAGCACCAGCAGGAACAGCGCGACGCGGGCCGAGAGGCCACCCTGCAGCGACGGCCTCAAGGAGCGTACCCGGCCGGCTTGCGCCGCTCGATGATCCCGGAGTCGACGACTTGTCCCCCGTTGGAGATCGCGTTGAATGTACATCTCGTCCCCCGAGATTTCGACCGCCAGGAAGACGTTCTCCGTGTCGAACCCCTTCGCGGTGAGAAGTGAGCTTTTGTCGATGTCGCCGGCGGCCAGTTGCCCGCCGGAGCCCACGATGAAGTGCACGATCCCTCGCTGGGGCTTGATCCGCTCGTAGAAGTGATCGTGCCCCGTGAATGCCGCGCTGACGCCGTATTGAACCAGGAGGGGCTCCAGCGTCTCGCGCAGTTTCAGGTCCGATCCGTGGCGTCCCCCGGAGGAATACAGCGGGTGATGGAAGACGGCTATCTTCCAGCCTTCGCTCGACCCCTTCAGTTCCTTCTCGAGCCAGCCGAATTGCTCGGGCGTGGGGTAGGTGGTGTCGAGCATGAAGAATCGAACACTCTCGCCCGGAGCCTTGAACGAGTAGTAGAACCTGCCGTCCATGTTGAACAGCTTGTAGTACCGCTGCTCGCGCGTGTCGTGATTCCCGAGCGCGGCGTAGAACTTCACCCCCGCGTCGAGAAGGGGCTTGTAGGGGGTCTCGAATTTCGATCTGAAATCCTGGGGCCGCTGCGAACCGTACAGGTTGTCCCCGACGGTGATCACGAGGTCGAACTTGAATGTCTCGTGGAACAGCGCCATCCTGGCCGCCAGGTCGTACTGGCCGCGTCCACCGGTTCCGAAATCCCCGAGCACGACGAACTTGAGAGAGCCCTTCTTGTTCGGCAGCGGGACCGGGGCCTGGACCCGGCTCGGCGTGGCCGGGACCACTTTCCGGGCCGGCGCCTACCGGAACTCCGCACCGGCAGCCGAGTGCGATCAGGACGGCAGCGACCGAGGCCAGGACGAGCCGGCGCAAGGGCATGGTCACGCTCCGCCGGCGCGGCTACGGCAGCACATCGTCGGTGAAGTCGATGATGTTGTGGGCGTGGGCGTCCATCAGGACCAGGCGTTCTCCGATGAAGCGGTATTCCAGATCCTCCTCCAGTTTCGGAAGCGTCTTCAGCACCTGGGGCGGCATCGTCGAGAGAGGCATCGCGTCCGGAAACCGATCGTTCACGATGAGATCCGGCACGCCGGGATTCTCATCCATGATCGATGCCCTGATGAGCTTCCCGTCGGGGCCAACGAGGACCGCCGCCAGCGTGCGTTTGACCAGCGCCTGCATGTCCGGCGTGAAGAACTCGCCCTGCTTCGCCCCCGCCCGGGCGGCCTTGACCAGCGCGCTGAAGGCCCGCTGGTTCTCGTCGACCTGCTCGGGCGTGGCGCGCTTCGGGAGCCTGGGGAGGGTCGATTCGAGCTTCCGATGGAGAGCCCGGTACTCCTTGAGGCGAGTCCTTGAATTCCGCGACGGCCTGCTCCTCGGAAGCGGTGAGCGCGATGGCGCTCTGACGCATGGAGGTCGGCGTAGCCCCCCCTCCGTGCGCACCGGCCAGGGCCAGCGCCACGAAGGCGGCCCCGCTGATGATGCGGAAGCGAATTGGGCTTGACACGACATCACCATTCTAGCCCATTTCCGGCGCTTTCCCGCGGCCGAGCCGCGGTGGCTGACGAGAAGCCTCGCCCTGTCCAGCGCGGCGCCCGCGCGCCGCGCAAGTCGATGGCGCTCGATTCTTGACGGCGCCCCGCCCTTGGAGTACGAAGGGAGGCACCAGGCTGCGTCCGAGTCGAACGCAGGCAGGTATCCACCGAAGCGGGGCAACTCCATGGAGGAAGGGGAGAGCCCTCGACCGCAAACCGGATGCACGAGGTGATTCACGCCGCAATCCTGGAGAAAACGCGTTTTCGTGGCTCTCGCCTCTGTCGCCCTCGTGGCGATCGGGACGTTCGCGCTGTACCTCGTTGCGGCGAATATCCTCATCCGGACCCGGATGCTGCGCAATCTCATCAACGAGGGTCCGGACAGGACCTGGATCGACTACGAGTCCGCCACAACATGGTGGCCCGGACTCGTTCGAGTGCGCGGCCTGCGCATCCGGGACCGCGACTCCGTCTCGGAGTGGATGATCACCCTCGATGAAGGGCGCGCGTCCATAAGTCTGGTTGACCTCCTCCAGCGGAGGTTCCATCCGGCCTGGATCCGCGGCGGGGGCTTTTCGCTTCGCGTGCGCAGCCGCCTGCTTCCTGAAGAGGCGACCCCCTCCCATCTCGAGTTCATTCCGCCGATCCTCGGATTCCCTGACCCACCGATGCGCAATCCCGCGGAAACCCCGCCAGTTCGAACGGGGCGCGAATGGACGATCTGGCTCGAGGACGTCGTCGTCGGAGCCGACGAAATCTGGGTCGACGATTGGACATACGAGGGCGAGGCGGAGGTGCGGGGCAGCATGCTTCTCCACCCAAGGCTGCGGCTCGAGGTCTTTCCGTCCTCGCTCAACGTCCTCGACGGCATCCTTCGGCTTCGGGGGAAGCCCGTCGTGGCCTCGACCGCCGGGCGCCTGGAGGCGTTGATCCATCCGTGCGATCTGCGGGCGGTTCACGGGAACGACGTCTTCCGGTTCCTCACGGGCAATGGACGAGTCCGGGGGAACCTCGAGAGCGTCAACTTCCTCGAGGACCTCCTCGACACCCGTCCGAGGATCAGGGTGCGAGGGGGTGCGGGGGACGCGTCCGCGGAAGCCACCATCGACCGGGGAGGCGGCCACGGCTCGATCGACTTCTCCGCGCAGGGAATCGAGGTCCGGACGCCCGACCAGGCCATGGAGGGCGAGGCCCGGGGGAGAATCCGCCTGCTCCGGATGGATCTCCTGGGCGGGACCGCGGATTTCTCGGGGAGCTTCGTCGACGTCGGCCATGTCGTAGTCCGCAAGGGGGACCAGGCCCCGCGGCCCTGGTCGGGTCGCCTTGCTCTTGCCTCCGCCACCGTGAGAGGCCCGGGGCGGCTGATTCTCAGCACCCATGTCGAGGCGAACGCCTCCGATGCCCGCCCCCTCTTCAGTCTCCTCAACCTCGAGTTGCCCCGCTGGGCGGGGTGGGTCCTCTCCATGGAGGGACTCGCGGCGGCGGCCGACGTCACGCTCGGCCCCTCGCTCGTGGACGTGAAGTCGCTCGATGCGACGGGCGAGGGCGCCCGGATTCATGGGCGGTATCACAGGAAAGGGACCTCCGTGACCGCCGTGTGCCTGGTTGAGGCGGGTCCGTTCGCCGTGGGGGTCTCTCTCAGCGAGGGCAAGACCCGCCTGATGTGGATCGGCGGCCGGCGCTGGTTTCGCAAGGAGCAGGCGGGCAATCGCGCTCCGTAGCGCGCACGACGATCAACGGCCACGGGGTCGGAGACTCCCCGGGTCACTCGCAGAAGGCGATGCGGCTCCGCGCGAACCACAGGCAGCCTTCCGGCATTCTGGGGTAAACACCCCATTGTGACCGCGCATTCCCCCGGCATAGGCTGAGAACACAAAGAGGAACGGGACTCTTCCGAATTGGAGGCTGCGCATGTCCATGATTTCGCTCGTCCTGACCCTGATCGTCGTCGGCGTGTTGCTCTGGCTGGTCAATGCCTACATTCCGATGGACTCGAAGATCAAGAGAATCCTCAACGTTGTTGTCGTGATCTGCGTCGTCGTGTGGCTGCTGTATGCCTTCGGCGTTCTCGGTCGCGGCGGAGACATTCAGGTTCCGCAGATCCGGTAGCGAGAGCCTGATGCCGTGCGCTTTCGATCCCAGGTTGAGGGGCAGTAGGGTTACACCCCATGGAGGCGCGAGGCGTGCCGGCGTAACGTCCGGTATGGATGACGGTTTCTCAGAAGCGTCGTGAAGGAGAGCGCGTCAAGTCATGGCGCCGCCGCGCTGTCCTTCTTGCGGTCCCGCCCGTGGCGCTGCTGCTGCTCCTGGCTGCGCGGCTCGTGCATCACGTTTACTTCGATCGGAGCGCTCTTCCCGATCTCGAGTCCTTTCTTCGCTTCGCCCCACCCACGATCGGCGACATTTACGACGACAAGGGCAAGGTCCTGATCGAGGTGGCGCGGGAGTACCGCCGGGTTGTCTCTTTCGACGAAGTGCCTCCCATCCTGCGCGAGGCCGTCCTCGCGGCCGAGGACAGGAACTTCTTCTCCCACTCCGGCGTGGAATATCGCGCGCTGCCGCGGGTGGTCCGGAAGGCCATCGTGAATTCGGCGGCTGCCTGGTGGAGGGGCGATGGGTTCCGGCTGGTCTTTCCCCAGGGCGGCTCGACGCTTACGCAGCAGCTCGTCAGGTGCTACTTCCTCCAGGAACTGACGATCCGCGAGAACAGCGACCTTCTCATCGGCGGCGGAGCGGCCACGCGCGTCCTCTCCATGGTCATGGGTGTTCGCGCCACGAACAAGCTCCTCCGGAAGATGGAGGAGGTCCGCCTGTCCCTCTGGCTCGAAGAGGAGATGCGCCGGCGCTATGGATCGACCGACCAGGCAAAGCGCGAGATCTTCGCCCGCTATGCCAGCTTCATCTACCTTGGCAACGGCCGCTACGGATTCGCCGCTGCCTCGGAGTACTACTTTGGCAAACCCCTGTCGAGCTACACGCCGGAGGACGGGGGGAAGGCGGCGCTGCTGGCGGGGATCAGCAAGTCACCCAGGGCCTACGCTCCGGTGCCGGGTGATGCGCGTCCCCTGCGGCGGCGCAACGCGATCCTGGCCCTCATGGCCCGCAACGGGAGCATCTCCGAGGGCCTCGCGAAACGCTGCCAGGCCGAGCCTGTCCGCGTGGCGGTGCGCAGCCTGGTCAAGACCGACGCTCCCGGCGCCATTGCGAACGTCCTCGAGGAGCTGAAGCAGCATGGCGGGAGCCGTTTCGGGATCGAGGACCTGTTCCAGGGGCGGATCTCGGTCCACTCCACGGTGGACGGCCGCGCGCAGCGCATCGTGAACGAGGCGCTGGAGAACGGGCTGGCCCTCTACGAGAAGCGGCACGGCAAGTCGAAGGGGCTGATCCAGGGATCCGTGGTCGTGCTGCGCAACGCGGACGCGGCGATCCTCGCCGAAGTCGGCGGACGACAGATCTTCAAAGAACGATCCACGACCTACTCAGACCTGAATCGCGTCACGGGCTCTTTGCGGCAGCCGGGCTCTGCGTGGAAGCCGATGGTGTACCTGGCCGCTTTCCGCCAGGGGATTGACCTCGACACAACAGTGCCCGACGAGCCCATCGAGGTGCCCCTGGGGGCCGATGGCGGGGTGAAGTGGATCGCCAACTACGACAACCAGTTCAAGGGCCTGATCCCGGTCCGTCAGGCCCTGGCCGAGTCGCGCAATGCCGTGGCCGTGTGGATCGCCCGCGAGATCGGCGTGGACAAGGTGAACCAGACCGCCCGGCAGCTGGGAATCCGCACTCCACTGGCCGAGTACATCAGCACGGCGCTGGGTGCGTCGGAGGTGCGGCTGCTCGAGCTGGCCGGCGCCTATCGGGCCATGGCTTCAGGTGTCCTGGCCGAGCCTCACGTCATCGCCCGGGTCACCGACGCCTCCGGCGCGGTCGTGCTCTACGCGGCATCCCGGGCCACGCCGGACATCGGCATGCACGGGCCGGACTCCGCCGCGCTGAGCCTGATCCAGGAGGGGCTGCGCGGGGTTGTCCGCCTGCCGGAGGGCACGGCCCACTCCCTCGACAGCCTCGACTTCCCGATCCCGGTGATGGGCAAGACAGGAACGACGAGCGATTTTCGCGACGCGCTGTTCGTCGGATCCACCTACGGTCGGGAGGGGATCACGGTCGCGGTCCGCATCGGCTTCGACGACAACCGTTCGCTGGGCGAGAAAGAGACCGGGTCGCGCGCTGCCCTTCCGATCTTCCGCGAGATCATGCTCCGCCTTTACCAGGACCAGCTGGTGGGGCCCACGCCGCGGTTCCCCTGCGATATCGAGGGGCGGATCGACGAGTACCTGGCGGTACAGGCCACGAGGGGGGACGACGTCGCAGGCGCGGCTCCTCCTGGTCGGGAACCGACCGTCCGGCCCCCCGCCGGTCGGCCGGTAGCCTGAACGGGGGTGGTGGGCTACTCTGCCCTCGAATGCGAGCCGCGCTGCGCGAGTTGTGGCGTCGTCTCCTGCACGAGCACTCCGCGCCCGGCCGCCTGGGCGTGGCGGTTGCCGTGGGGGTCGTGGTGGGGTGTTCGCCGTTCTTCGGCCTGCATATCTGGATCGGGCTGGGCCTCGCCTGGGCGCTCCGCCTCAACAAGGTCGCCGTGATCCTCGGCTCCCACATCTCCATTCCGCCCCTGGCCCCGGTCGTCGCGTTCGCAAGCGTGCAGGTCGGCGCGCGCCTTCTCCACGGCCAGTGGCTCGCCCTCGCTCTCGTGGACTTCTCCCCGTCCCGGCTGCCCTCCCTGATCCGCGCGTTTCTGATCGACTGGCTCGTGGGAGGGCTCGTGGTCGGAACGGTCCTGGCTCTTCCGGCCTTTCTGACGGTCTTCGCCATCGCCAAGCGGCGGCAGGCGACGCGCGCGGGCGCAGCCTCCGGGGCAGGGGATTGGCCCGACTCCGTGCGGCGCGCGCTGGCGCTCTACCGGGACGCCCGCGGTGATCATCGCGGGTACCTGTGGTTCAAGGTCCGGATGGACCCGGTCTACCGGCTGATCTGCGAGCAGTTGGGCGAGGTCGGTGCGGTCGTTGACCTCGGCACGGGCCTCGCCGTTCTCCCCGTCCTGCTTTCGGTGCGATGTCAGGCCGGGGAAATCGTCGCGGTCGAGTGGGACGAAGCGAAACTCGCAAGCGCAAGGATCGCCTGCTCGAAACTCCCGAACGTGGCCCTCCACGCAGCCGACGCGCGCGCCTTCCCCCTGCCGCCCGCGGACGTGGTCCTCCTTGTCGATCTCCTCCATTACTACCCCCTCGAGGAGCAGCGGGCGCTCGTGGCGCGGGCGGCGGTGGCCCTGCGCCCCGGAGGACGGCTCGTGATCCGCGAGACCTTCGGCCGCCGCGGCGGCGGAGTCCGGTTGACCAGGCTTCTCGAGAGGCTCTCCGTCCGGTTCCGCTGGAACCTGGGGCCTGGCCTCGTCTACCAGGGACGCGACGATCTCGTGGCCGGGCTTTCAGGGCTCGGTCTCGAGTGCACCGTCGAGAGCGCCAGCTCGGGCCTCCACGAGGGGAACCTGCTGGTCTGGGCGCTCAAGCGCGGGTGATCCGCTCGCCCGGCCTCACCCGCGGCGGCGACCGTTGACCAGTTTCAGGCCTTCGAACCAGAGGATGCTGGCGAGGCCGGCGCCGACGCAGACAGCGACGTCGTCCCAGTGCAGCGGGCTGAACCGGAACAGCTCCCGCAGCGCGGGCACGAACAGGATGAGGCTCATGAAGAGGGTCGCCCCGCCCAGGACCCACCAGAGGGCCCTGTTGGGGGACCGGAGGGTGGAGATGATGGTCCGCGACCAGGATCGGTTGCAGAGGATCAGGGCGAGGTTGGAAACCACCAGGGTCGTGTAGGCCATGGCGCGGGCCTGCGCCGCGCCCCGGCCGAAGCGCATCGAAACGCCGAAGACGGCGAGCGCCACCAGGAGCACGCTCAGGCCCTGCAGAACGCTGAGGACGACGGTGCGCCGGCCGAACAGCGGTTCCTTCGGGTTCCGCGGGGGGCGGTTCATCAGGCCGGCCTCCTCGGGCTCCGCTTCGAAGACGGTGGAGCACGCCGGGTCGATGATCAGCTCGAGGAAGACGATATGGACGGGAAGCAGGACGAGCGGCCACTTGAACAGCACCGGAAGCAACGACATCCCGATGATCGGCACATGGATCGCGAAGACGTAGGCGATCGGCCTTCTTGATGTTGTCGAAGATGCGGCGCCCGAGCCTGATCGCGGCGACGATCGAGGAGAAATCGTCGTCCAGGAGCACCAGCGCCGCCGACTCCCGCGCCACGTCGGTCCCGCGGCCTCCCATCGCGATGCCGATGTGGGCCGACTTGAGGGCCGGCGCGTCGTTGACCCCGTCGCCCGTCATGGCCACGATCTCGCCGTTCGCCTTCAGGGCTTCGACCAGCCGCAGCTTCTGCTCCGGCACGACGCGCGCGAAGATGTTTACCTCGCGGATGCGCTCCCGCAGGCCGGCATCGTCGAGGGCGTCCAGCTCGGGCCCGGTGACGACCCTGTCGGCCGGCTCGAGGCCGATCTGACGCGCGATGCTCTGGGCCGTCCCCGGATAGTCCCCCGTGATCATCACCACCCGGATGCCCGCCGTGCGGCACTCCCTGATCGCGGCAGGGACGGTCGGCCGCACGGGATCGGCCAGCCCCACGAGTCCCAGGAACTTGAACTCCGAACTCGTGCTGTTCCTCCGGCAGCTCGCCCCTGCGAAACGCCGCCCGGGCGACACCCAGCACCCGAAGGCCGTCCTCCGCCAGGGCACCGACCTGCAACTCGATGGCGCGCATTTCCGCGGCGCCGAGGTGGCACAGGTCCGCGATCGCCTCCGGCGCCCCTTTCGCGGCGATGACGTAATCCTCGCCGGCTGGGGACTGCCAGACGTGCGAGAGCGCGAACAGCTGCCTGGAGAGCGGGTACTCGCGCACGAGCGCCCAGTCCTGGTGGAGATGCTCGGTTCTTCGCCAGGACCCGCTCGCCGAGCTCCTTCAGGGCCCGTTCCATGGGGTCGAAGGGATCCCGCTGGCTGGCGAGAACGCTGAACTCGACCAGCTCGTGAAACCCCTCCGGGACTGAATCCACGCCTGGCGAGCCGCGCGTCGAGGGACTCTCCTCCCGCGAACAGCCGGCTGACCGACATCCGGTTCAGGGTCAGGGTTCCGGTCTTGTCGGTGCACAGGACCGTCGCCGAGCCGAGCGTCTCGATGGCCGGGACGCGCCGCGTCAGCACGTTCTTGCGGGAGATGCGCCAGGCGCCCAGCGCGAGGAAGATCGTGAGAATGACGGGGAGCTCCTCGGGCAGCGTCGCCATCGCCAGGGTGATCCCCGCCAGAAGGCCCTCCAGCCAGTTCCCGCGGGTCAGCCCGTAGACGACCACGACGACGGCGCACAGCGAGAGCCCGACCAGCGCCAGGTTTCGCACCAGCCGTCCGGTGTTCTTCTGCAGCAGCGTATCTTCCTGCTCGACCCGCTGCAGGGCCTTTCCGATCTTGCCGATCTCGGTGAGGACGCCCGTGGCGAAGACCTCGGCGACGCCCCGGCCCTGGACGACGAGCGTGCTGGAGTACACGAACGGCTGGTCGTCGCCGCCGGGCCTCGAGAGCGCGACGTCCCCGGCCGCCACGCTCTTGCGGACCGGGACCGATTCTCCGGTCAGGAGCGACTCGTCCACGGACAGGTTCACGGACCAGAGAATCCTGGCGTCCGCCGGGACGCGGTCCCCCTCGGCGATGATCAGAACGTCGCCGCGGACGACCTCCCTGCCGGCGATGCGGCGCTCGGCCCCATCGCGGATGACGCGCGCCCGCGGGCTGCTGAGATCGCGCAGGGCCTCGAGCGCGCGCTCCGTTTTCCGCTCCTGGTACAGGGTGATGCCCATGACGACGAACACGAACCCCAGGAGCAGGAGCGCTTCCTCCAGGTCGCCGAGAAACAGGTAGAGTGCGCCGCAGGCGACGAGGAGAAGGAACATCGGCTCGCGGACCACGCCCCAGGCGATCGCCAGTATGGACCGCCGCCTGGACGAAGGCAGTTCGTTGGGCCCTTCGGAAGCGAGCCTCGCCGCGGCCTCCGCGTCGGACAGACCGGTGAGGCTCTCGACCCTCAGTTCTTCGGGCATCGGTTCCCGTCCATCTCAGGATCGTTCGCTTGGAGCGAGGGGTTCGGGGGAACCCCATCCGGCGCGGCCGGCGCCGTCATGGGCGTGCTTCACGACGGCATTATCGAGGGACGGCGCGCCCTTGGCAACATCATGACGCGCGTGTTCCCGGGTGACGAGCGAGGCCCGTTCCCGGCTACGTCCGTCGCGCGCGCGATGGAAGAATGGCAATCGGAGCCACCCGTGCGTATACTGAAATCAAAGGGGAGGGAGGACTCCATGAACCAGGCCGGGAAACGGCACCGGCACGACCTCAGGGCGATCGCGCGTCAGGCCATGATCGATCGCGGGCTTCTGCCCGATTTTTCGCCCGCGGTCGTGGCGGAGGTCGCCGGGCTGGTGGAGCCTGCGGCCGGGCGCGACTCCTCCATCCGGGACCTGCGAGGGCTCCTGTGGGTGTCGATCGACAACGACGATTCCCGCGATCTCGATCAACTGTCGTTCGCCGAGCCGGCCGGCGCGGGAGCGACGAGGGTGCTGGTGGCGATCGCGGACGTGGATGCCCTGGTGGCGAAAGGCTCGGCCATCGACGGGCACGCCAGGCACAACACCACGTCCATCTACACCGCCGCGGAGATCTTCCCGATGCTCCCCGAGGAGCTTTCGACCGACCGGACGTCGCTCGGAGAGGACGATGAGCGCCCCGCGGTCGTGGTCGAGATGCTCGTGAGCGAGGACGGAGCGGTGTCGAAATCGGACGTCTATCGCGCGAGGGTCCTGAATCGCGCCAAGCTCGCGTACGACAGCGTCGCCGCCTGGCTCGAGGGCGACGGGCCCCCGCCCGGGCGCGTTGCCTCCGTGCCTGGAGTCGAGGCGCAGCTCCGCCTCCAGGACCGTGTCGTGCAGGCCCTGCGGACCGTGCGTCACCAGCATGGCGCGCTGAGCCTCGAGACGATCGAGGCCCGCGCCGTGTTCGACGGCGACCTGCTCGCCGATCTGAGGGTCGAGGAGAAGAACCGCGCGAAGGAGCTGATCGAGGACCTCATGATCGCCGCCAATGGCGTCACGGCGAGATTCCTGCAGGCGCGCGGCCTGCCGTCGCTGCGCCGGGTGCTCCGGTCGCCCGAGCGATGGGATCGGATCGTCCAGCTCGCGGCGGGCCTGAGCGAGACGCTTCCCGCGGCGCCGGACGCCGCCGCCCTCGAAACGTTCCTTTCGAAGCGCCGCCGGGCCGACCCGGCGACGTTCCCGGATCTCTCCCTCGCGGTCGTCAAGCTGATGGGACGGGGCGAGTACGAAGTGGAGGTTCCCGGCGCGGCCTCGTCGCAGGGGCACTTCGGCCTCGCCGTCCACGACTACACCCATTCCACCGCCCCGAACCGGCGTTTCCCGGATCTCGTGACGCAGCGACTGCTCAAGGCGGCGCTTGCCGGCCGCCCCTCGCCCTACGGCCCCGACGAGCTCGAGGCGCTCGCGCGCCACTGTACCGACCAGGAGGACAACGCGAACAAAGTGGAGCGGCAGGTTCGGAAGTCGGCCGCCGCGCTCCTGCTGGAATCGAGGGTCGGGGAGCAGTTCGAGGGCATGGTCACCGGCGCGTCCGCAGAAGGGGACCTGGGTCCGGATCTTCCGGCCGCCCGTGGAGGGGAGGGTGGTCGACGGATTCGAAGGTCTCGACGTCGGGGAGAAAGTCACGGTCGAGCTCGTCGGGACGGACGTCGAGCGCGGGTTCATCAATTTCGCCTGCCAGCCCCGACCGCAGCTCCGGCGCAATTCCCACGGAGATCGCCCGGCTCCGCGGCCGGGACAAGGCTCCTAGCGCCAGGACGAAAACCCGGCCAATCCGGTTGGAGCACCGGAGGGATGGGCGTACACTTTCTTTAACCAGACGGGCGCATGCACGCGGGCACCCGCGGCGAATCGACATTTTGTGTGGGGAAGTTCTTCCAGCATGGGCGAGCCCCCGTCCAGGAAAGCCTGCAGTTCCCTGGTGGGGGGTCGGCCGGACACGAGCGAAAATCACGCAGCGAGGCCTTTTCCGACCCCGGGAGAATGGCCTGGTAGTTGCAGTATGACGACCCGCGCGACAGGTGTGAGAAGGCCGACCAGGAGTTTCCTGGGTTCTCATGAGCCAGACGACCATCGGCCCGGCGATGAATCCGGGCGAGCCTAGAGGTTCCCCTCCCGGGCGAGTGCGAGCTTCCCTTCACGCTCCGCCGGCACAAGGAGTCGCACTGTGTCTGGTTTCCGGAGCATCCCACGGCTGTCGATCTCGATTTCGGTTTTCCTTCTCCTCGCGATCGGATTCACCTCCGCGGTGCTGGCCAGCCCCATCAAGGCGCCGACGGGCCTGACGGCCACCGCCGTCTCCTATAGCCAGGTCAACACGGCCTGGTCAGGTTCCCAGAACGCATCCGGGTACCGCATCGAGCGGGCTCCCGCTTCCTCCGGCCCGTGGACCCAGCTCGGCACCACGACGGTGCCCACCGTCTACTATTTCGACACCACCGTGGCCGCCTCGACGACCTACTGGTACCGCGTCCTCGCCTTCGACAGCAGGGGGAACCTCTCGCCTCCCTCCAACTCCGTCAGCGTGACGACCCCTCCCGCCTCCCCGACACCCCCGGCTGCCCCGACCAGCCTGGTAGCCACCGCGATCTCCTCGACCCAGATCAACCTCGCCTGGGCCGACAACTCTGCCAACGAGACCGGCTTCACGATCGAGCGGGCGGCATCGGGCGCAGGCCCGTGGATCGTGGTCGCGACCGCGGGGGCCAACGCCGTTTCTTACGCGGACGCCGCCCTGAGCGCGGTGACCGTCTACTACTACCGCGTGAAGGCCGTGAACGGCGCCGGGAGCTCTGCGTACTCGAACACCGCCAGCGCCACGACCCTGGGCGCCGCCACCACGGCTCCCGCCGCGCCCTCGTCCCTGACCGCCACGCCCATCTCCTCGAGCCAGATCAACCTCCTCTGGACCGACAACGCCACGAACGAAGCCGGCTACAAGGTCGTGAGGTGGAACGGATCCGCTTGGGTCGAGATCGCGGCGCTCGGTGCGAATGCGACCGCTTTCTCGGACTCGGGGCTGGCCGCCAGCACGCGCTACTACTATTACGTCGCAGCCTACAACTCTGCCGGGTCGGGCTTCTCGGCCACGGTGAGCGCCGTGACCCTCGGTGTCCCGGTGGCCGCTCCCGGCAACCTGACGGCGAGCGCGGTCTCCACGAGCCAGATCAACCTTGCCTGGACCGACAACTCCACCAACGAGAGCGGCTTCACCGTCGAGCGCGCGCTCGCGAGCGGCGGCCCCTGGACCGTTCTCGCGACCACCCTCGCCAACGTCGTTTCCTATTCGAGCGTGGGTCTCGCTTCGTCCACGACGTACTACTACCGGGTCAAGGCCGAGAGCGCCTCCGGCGCCTCGGGCTACTCGAACACGGCCAGCGCGACGACCCAGGGGACCGCCACGGTTCCCGCCGCGCCCTCGGCCCTGACCGCGACGCCGGTCTCCACGAGCCAGATCAACCTTGCCTGGACCGACAACTCCTCCAACGAGACCGGGTTCGCGATCGAGCGCGCGGGTTCGAGCGCGGGCCCCTGGAGCGCGGTCGCGACCACGGGCGCCAATGCCCTGTCGTACCAGGATGCCGCCCTGAGCGCGGCAACCCTCTATTACTACCGCGTGAAGGCGGTGAACGGGGCCGGGAGCTCGGCCTATTCCAACACCGCCAGCGCCACGACCCAGGGAACCACCGCCGTCCCCGCCGCTCCCTCGGCCCTGACGGCCACGGGGATCTCTTCGAGCCAGATCAACCTCGCGTGGACCGACAACGCCACGAACGAGACCGGCTACAAGGTCGTGAGATGGAACGGATCCGCGTGGGTCGAGATCGCGGCGCTCGGCGCGAACGTGACCACCTTCTCGAACACGGGCCTGGCCGCCAACACCCGGTACTACTATTACGTTGCCGCCTATAACTCGATCGGGTCGAGTTTCTCGGCCACCGTGAGCGCCGTGACCCTGGGAACCACGACGGCCCCCGCCGCGCCCTCGGCCCTGACGGCCAGCGCGGTCTCCGCGAGCCAGATCAACCTGACCTGGGCCGACAACTCCACCAACGAAACCGGCTTCACCATCGAGCGCGCGCTTGCGAGCGGCGGGCCCTGGACCGCTCTCGCGACCACCCTCGCGAACGTCGTCTCCTATTCGAGCACGGGTCTTTCTGCGGCGACCACCTATTACTACCGGGTGAAGGCCGAGAATACCTCCGGCGCCTCGGGCTACTCGAACACGGCCGGCGCCACGACCCAGGGAACCGGTACCGTCCCCGCCGCTCCCTCGGCCCTGACGGCCTCGGCGGTCTCGACGAGCCAGATCACCCTCGCCTGGGCCGACAACTCCTCCAACGAGACAGGCTTCAAGGTCGAGCGCGCAGCCGCGGCCGCCGGGCCGTTCGCCCAGATCGCGGTCACCGGCGCGGGCGTCACCGGCTACGCGGATTCCGGCCTGGCCGCTTCGACGACCTACTACTACCGGGTCCGCGCCACCAGCACGGCCGGCGATTCCGCGTACTCCAATACCTCGTCTGCGACCACCCAGACCTCCTCCACCGACACTGTCAAGCCGACCGCCCCCACAGGTCTCTCCGTCACGGCCCCCGCGTGCGGGATCCTGAACCTCTCCTGGACCGCCTCGACCGACTCGGGCGGATCGGGGCTGCGGGGGTACAAGATCTACCGCTCCGGCTCGTACTACACCCAGTCCCTGCAACCCACCCAGACCGGCACGGTGACCTTCGCCGACTCGGGGCTGGGAGAAGCGATCTTCTACTACTACGAGATCAGCGCCTTCGACAACGCCGGCAACGAGTCCGCCAAGGTCTCCGGCGGCGGGAACCTACAGCCCTTTCGTGCGCAGGCTCGGGCGGCGACTACGTCTGGGCGCGCAGGGCGGGTGGGTATCTACCTGCCCGACTCCGGTTCCTCCCTGGTGGCCGATGCGGCCGGCAACTCCTATGTTGTCGGCCAGTTCCAGGGCACCGCAGACTTCCCGGCGGGCTCGCTCACCAGCGCCGGTTTCTCCGACATCTTCGTCGCCAAGTATTCCTCCGCCGGCGCCAACCTGTGGGCAAGGCGATTCGGCGGACCGTATGACGATCTCGGCAAGGGAATCGTCCTCGACGGCTCGGGCAATCTCGTCGTCACAGGGCAGTACCAGGGCACGGCCAGTTTCGGCACCTCGTCGTTGACATCCGCCGGCTCCTACGACATGGTCCTCATGAAACTGTCCGGGACCGACGGCAGCGTCCTGTGGAAGAGGAGCATCGGCGGAACCGGCATCGACATGGGCACCGCCGTCGCCATGGATGGATCGGGCAACGTCGTCCTGACCGGCTCGTTCCGCGGCGCGGTCGATTTCGGGGGTGGATCGGTCGCCAACACCAACCCCTTCAACCTCCCCTTCCTCGCCAAGTACTCGGCGCTGGACGGCTCCTACCTCTGGGTGAAGCGATTCGGGCGGCTGGACAGCGCGCTGAGCACCCAGGGCAACGCCATGGGCCTTTCCCTCGACACGGCGGGCAATATCGCGATCGCGGGCACGTTCGGCGGTCCCGTGGACTTCGGCGGAGGCGCGCTGCCCAACGGCGGGGGGCTCGATGTTTTCGTCGCGGAGTTCTCCTCCTCGGGCGCGCACCTCTGGTCGAAAGGGTTCGGTGGAACGAGCGACCAGCAGGCCTACGGCCTCGCTTTCGACCACGTCGGCAACCTCGTGGTGACGGGCTACTTCCTCGTGACGATCGACTTCGGCGGCGGCCCGCTGCCGAACCCCGCGGCCGAGACGATCTTTCTCGCCAAGCTGTCGGGCGCGAACGGCGCGCACCTCTGGTCGAAGAGCTTCGTCGCCTCCAGCATGTATCGCGGCTTCGGCTACGGCCTCGCCGTGGACGGCGCCAACGATATCGTGCTGACGGGGTTCGGCTCGGGACCGATCGACTTCGGCGGGGGCGCGCTCACCTCGGACTCGGCGACCATCTTCCTGGCCAAGTTCGCGACCACGGGCGTTCACATCTGGTCGAAGCGGTTCCGCAGCGGCGGCGGGCAGGGCAATGCGGTGGCCGTGGACGGTTCCGGCAACGTCCTGTTCACCGGCACCTTCCAGAACCTCGTCGACTTCGGGCCAGGCCCCGTCTCCTCGGCGGGAAGCGACAATACCGACTTCTTCCTCGCGAAATTCCTGCCCTGACGGCCCGCGGGATGCCCGGATCTAAGGGTTCGCGGGATTGGCCGGCGGCGGTTGGATCCGGATATTGCCTCCGGCCAGTTCCCCTCCGTCCGTAACATCGGGAGCCCGGACGTCCGGGGCGGGAGCCGTGCAGCAAACGGCTGCCGCAAGTCCGTCGGCCGTTTCCTGCGCTCCCGGGATCCAGATCTCGATCCTGTAGTAGTCGGGCAGGCCCGGGTCGGCGCCGGTTCCGGGTTCCCCCCGATCGGCCACGTTCACCCGGAAAGCCACCGCGCTCGTCCTGGAGCCGTTTGTCCGGCTGTACCGGCCCACGCCGCTCCAGCACGCGATGTTCGCAGGCGCCGGATGCAGTTCCTGGCCGGAATCCTCGTGCCGCGGGCCGCACAGGCGACCGTCCAGCACGCCGGGTCCTCCGCTGCCGTCGTCGCAGCCGCAGACGAGGCTGCCGAACGCGCTTGCGTGGAGCGATCCGTGGCGCCGGTGCCGCATGTGGGTCCACTCGCCCTGGATCTCGCTCGAGATACTCGTGGCAGCCGACCCGCCCTACGGACGCCCCGACCTGGCCGCCGAACGAGTATCGCCCGGATGATATGAGCGTCGTCGGGTCCGTCACCAGCGTGCCGCTCCCATCCTGGGAGACGAGGCCGCCCGCGGTGACCCGGCAGGGCTGGGTGCACTCCGGAGGCGGCGGATCGGCCGGCGTGAACGTGCAATTGCCGGTGGCGGCATCGCAGGCGTCGGTCGTGCACGTGTTGTCGTCATCGCAGGGGATCAAATCGTGCCGGCATCCGAGCGCCGGCTCGCAGGTATCGATCGTGCACGCGTTGCCGTCGCTGCAGTTGACCGGGGTCTGCACGCAGCCCACGGCCGGGTCGCAGGAGTCGTCGGTGCACACGCTCCGGTCATCGCAGACGAGGGCCGGGCCGCCCACGCAGACGCCGTTCGCGCACAGGTCGTTCGTCGTGCACGCGGACCCGTCCGTGCACGGGGATGCGTTGTTCGCGTGGAGGCAGCCGATCGCCGGGTCGCAGGAATCGTCCGTGCACGGGTTGCCGTCGTCACAGTTGACCGGAACGTGGAGACAGCCCGCCTGGGGGTCGCAGACATCGTCCGTGCAGGCGTCGGAGTCCTCGCAGCTGCACAGGTCGAAGGCGCCGACGGCGTAGGCGCCCACGGCCAGGCTTTCCGGCGTGTTGCACACGGCGTCGTTGAACGGGGCAAGAAAACCGACCGCCTGGTTGATCGACGGACCGGCGGGGAACGCGAAAAGCTGGACATCGAATTGAAGGTCGCAGAATTGCGCCGTGTCCGCGGGGACCACGAATGGCGTTTCGGCGGAGAACACGACTTCGTTCGGGAACACGCCGCCCGGACTGTTGGCCGTCCAGATCGTCGGGCAGGTCGTCGTGATGTTCCCCGCGTAGGAAACCAGCGGCCCGTCGTCGATGCAGGGAACGTCGCCGGACGCGCAGTCCAGTTCCACCCTCACCCGGCGAAAGATCAGCTGGGTGCTGCCCTGGAGGCTCCCGGCGCTGAAGACGACCTGCTGCCTGAGGGTATCGCCGACCTGGTAGTAGTTCTGCTCGTTGACGTACCGGAGGTCGACCCGGCCGCTGCAGGTGCGAACCGCCAGCGCCGGGGACGCCGCGGCGGCCGCAAGGGCCAGAACAAGAATCAGAAGAGACCCGCGAAGCAGGTAGCGCATGTCACTCACCCCTTTGTTTCTGCTGTGATCCCCGTTGAGGAATGTCAGGGTCGGCCCCGCCGCTTCCCGGCGTTCCTGCGCTGGGGTCAATGAAGTCGTCCGCTGCCCGGGTTGCCGGGAAAGGCCTTCCCGGAAGACCGGGCCAGCACGGTCGGCGGGCACCACCCCAAGCCCCCGGGCCGCGACGCCGGCGCTGAAATGTTGGGGGTAGTGGTTCTCAGGACCGACCTGCCCGATGCCCACTGAACACGACCTTTCCTCTGAGGAGGCTGACTTGACTGTACGCCCCCCGCCACGGGCGGACAAGCCCTATTCCAGCGGCTGTCTCCCCGGGCCGGGCCGGTGACGGGCCCGGGCACGCCACCCCGGGCAGCGACCGGGGAGAGACCCGGGCGCGCCACCCTGGGGCCGGGGCCGGTCCCGGAGCCTCGTGGGTAACCCCGTGCGGAGGGCGATTCGGCGTCCTGGCTGCCATTTCGGGAGGGATCCCGGAGCCTGGTCCCTCAATCGGGCCAGCGGGGGCTCGTCAGCTCGATCCGCCAGACGGGTCCCGTCGGGTAAATCGGTCCCTCGAACCTTACGAACGCCGGCACTTCGTCGGAGATGATCCAGACGTGCTCGTCGGGCGGCACGCGCCCGAGCAGGGTGGCGAAGAGCGTGAGCCACATCCCCAGCTGCGGCTTCAGCACGTAGTGAACCGCGGTCTTGGCGAGCTCGCCGACCAGGACCTTCTGCTCTCCGGCCGGTTTCACCTCCAGCTGGATGAGGCGCGGCGCGGGCGTGAAGGCCACGTAGTGAATGGTCTCGCTTGCCCCGCTGGGGAGATCCTTCACGACGGGGAGGATCATGCCGTTGTACACGTCGGGAGGCAGCTCGAGACGGCCTTCGAGCACCTTCTCCCGCCCGTCCTTGCGGGCTCTCGTCCTGACGGTGTACTTCCCGGTCGCGCGCTCCAGGGAGATCTCGATGCTCCTCGGCGAACATGGGTCCGCGCTGCAGCAGGCGATAGCGCTGCAGGGTGTAGACGCCCTGCTGGGTGAAGACCGCAGACTCCTCGAACACCGACCTGTCCTTGAAGCGGAACACCGTTCGCAGCTCGACTTCTCCGCCCCGGGCAACCTGGAAAAGATCACCGGTCGCGAGGAGGGCGCCGTCGAGCGAGCGCAGGAGGAGGAAACCGTGGGCGGCTCCCTCCGCGAAACGTACCGGAGACCGGAGCCGCCGGGAGTGGAATCGGCCAGAGCAGCGCCGACAGAGGATGAGGATGCCGGAATCGCCGTCCTCGTGGCCGACGCGAGGATGGAGAGAGGCCGCCCATCTGTCGCGCCGGACGTCGCCCGCTGCCCGCGACGAAGGAATGGTCATCCGTGGATACTACGCCGCGTGACTCAGGCGCTTCCCGCCAATGACCAGCAACGACGATCCCGCCGACGAGCGCGACCGCCCCGAGGATCGGAGGCAGCGGGATGGTGTGGGTCTTCTCTGTCGTGACATGCATCGGGCCCATATCGACGACTCTTCCCTCTGGTCGTAGGTGATCCCCTGGTAGGCAACGCCACGATGCCCAGGGCGATCAGGATGACGGCAACTATCATCTTCGGTCTCATCGAATCCTCCAGTTTCTATTGCCTGGATCGACAGGCCAGCTACGTCGGTGCCCGTCAGCGCCCGGACCAACGGGAGGCAGGGGGCTGAGTCCATCGCGGGGGGACGCGGCGGGCTCAATGACGGGCACCGACGATTGACTATTGATCGTTTCCTTCTGTCGCCCCCGGGGCGGCGCCACTGTCGGAGCCGTGGTCCTTCTTGTCCGGGTCGTCCTTCTTGGCCTTGGCGCCGGCTCGGGGCCTTCGGCTCGCCTTGGCGCTCGGTTCCGCGTTCGGCTCGGCCTTGTGCGGCCGGTTCGGCCTTCGGCTTGGCCTTCGGCTGCTCGTTGACGGCCGGCTCGGCCTTCGGCTTGGCTTTCGGCTGCGCGTTGGCGGCCGGCTCGGCCTTCGGCTTGGCCTTCGGCTGCGCGTTGGCAGCCGGCTCGGCGTTCGGCTTGGCCTTGTGCTGCGCCTGGGCACCGGGCTCGGCGCTCGGCTTGGCCTTCGGCTGCTCGTTGACGGCCGGCTCGGCCTTCGGCTTGGCTTTCGGCTGCGCGTTGGCGGCCGGCTCGGCCTTTGGCTTGGCCTTCTGCTGCGGCTGCGCACCGGGCTCGGCGCTCGGCTTGGCCTTCTGCTGCGCCTTGGCGTTCGGCTGCGCGTTCCCCTTGCTCTTCGGCTCGGTCGACGAGGCTGCTGAGCCATCGCTCACCGGCTTTGACGAGACGGCCGGCGAGGTGCGCTGTTCGCCGGTTCCGCGCTTGTCGGAAGCGGGAAGGGGGCGGCTGGCGGGGACCGGTTCGGCGACCCGCACGCCGTGCTTCACTCTCTCGGGATCGACCGCGAGCTGGGCGCGACTGACGTTCTCGAACGGAGCCACCCGCGCGACGCTCTCGATGCGCTCCTGACGGATCTTGTGACCGGTGGCCCTCTCGACGATCGCGACGTCAGGACCGCGATTGACGACGACGTTGTTCTGGATCGAGATGTTGTTCACCACCGTCGTGTTGTTGATGAACGTGCTCGTGCGGGCCATGGGGATCATCGACGTGCGGATCCTCGGCGACAGGAAGTCACGGGAGGAAACGAATACGAAGTTCGATGGTCCCCCCACGCTGATCGACATGCCCACGGAGTAACCCGGGGGGACGGGAGCCCAGCCGATGTAATCGGGGCCCGTGCGGAAAACGACCCAGGAGGGCGCCCACACGTTTCCCGGGATCCATACCCACCCGATGCTGGGATCGGCGACCCATGTTCCGTAATGGTAGGGAATCGATCCCCACTGGTAGTCCGAGACCCAGGTCCATCCCATGTCGGTGAAGACCCAGTGACCGTCGTAATAGGGACTCCACTCCCGGTTGTAGACGCTCGGCTGCCAGACGTGACCGTACTGGGCCGAGACGAGCCAGGATCCGTGCTGGCTCAGGTTGGAGTAGGCGAAGTCGAACGAAACCTCGGCGCGCGCCGGCCGGGCGAGAGCGCCCACGAGAAGCACGGCCGCGGCCGTGAGAACAACTGCTTTGATGTATCTCAAGACAACACCTCCAGATCACGTGGCGTGATCGATGCGACTGCGATTGACTTCTTCGATGTGACCGGGCCCCGTGACGCTGGGGCCCGGCCGGGGGCCGTCTAGGAAAGAATCCGTCGTCCCTGGATGACCCGGATGATCACCGTGATGACCGCGAGCAGCAGAAGGATGTGCACGAATCCGCCCATCGTGTAGCTGGACGCAAGTCCCAGCAGCCACAGAACCACGAGGACTACTGCAATCGTCCACAGCATGGTCGCCTCCTTTCCGGGATGCGCCCCAGAACGCAGTGGAAAGCTCTTTTCTCTCGCCTGTCCATGGCTCATCACCTGCCGTCACGTTACGCCCCGCCATCGTGGCTTGCGATGGGGTGTAACCCTACCGCGGGGCGTTGTGGCGTCGAAGGATCCCGGGGCGGGGTAGGGTTCCACCCCATAGATAAGCGCCGGGGCGCGGCATACCTTTCAGTCGTGTTACAGGACATCCGGCTACGGGTCTCGCGCGGCAGATGCACCCCTCGTACCGGCTGGAACCGGGAGGACCCAATGGACATTCCGATGCTGCGGCCCGAACGTTCGATCGATGACTTCGTGGACCCCGAAGAGGGGACCCGGCTGGCAGCCTTTCTCGCCGATCCCAAGGCCGGGAACCAGGTGCAGCGGATCCACGACATCGAGGTCAGGCACCTGGTGAGGCAGGCGCTCGTGAGCCTGGACGAGCGCGAACGCCACATCATCCGGAGCCGCTTCGGTCTCCTTGGCGACAGGGAGGAGACGCTGGAGGAAATCAGCAAGGGGCTCCGCCTCAGCCGGGAGCGTGTCCGGCAGCTCGAGCAGCAGGCCAAGCAGAAGCTGCGGGCGAAATTGAGCTGCCACCAGGCCTGGCTGCTGTAGCGATGCCGTGGGAAGGGGATTGCCGGAGACCAAGGTCATCGTTCATCCGACGGGCGGCGGGGAGCCGGTAGGGTTTCACCCCATGGACAGGTCGATCCGACCGTCCCATAATGAGCCGTGAACTGGTGGATCGCCTTCGAGGGCTCGGCCGACAGCGGATGGCTCGACAGCGACGCAAGCTGCTCTTGGGGTGACACGTGAATCGCGGATCAGAAACGAAGTCGATCGGCCTGAAACAGCGCTACCTGGACGGCCCTGAAGGCGCACCTGGCGAAGGGGCCGCGGGCAGGTCTTCAGGCAGCCGGGAAGCTCGGCCGCCAGGCCTTCGCGGCGGGTCTCGTGACGTCGGACCTTGCCAAGGTTCACGAAGACGCCCTGCTCAGCCTGGTCTCTCCCGGTGACGCTCTGCGAACCAACGACGGAAAGATCGCGCGGGCGGCTGCTTTCTTCATCGAGGCGATCACCCCGATCGAGAACAACCACCGCCCCGGGGCAGGGAAGAGCAGCCGCCTGAACCGGCTGAACGGTGCGATGCGCCAGCACTCCGTTGAGCTGGCTGCCACGAAGCTGCAGCTGAAAAGCGAGTTCATGCGCCGCAGGAACCTGGAGGCTGCCCTCAAGAAGAGCGAGCAGCACTACGCCCAGTTGCTGGGCAGGTCCCGCAGGATGCAGGAACACCTTCGTCGTCTCTCCCACGAGATCCTGTCCGCGCAGGAGGAAGAGCGCAAGCGGATCAGCCGGGAGCTTCATGATGAGATCGGGCAGACCCTGACGGCGATCAACGTCAAGCTGGCGACGCTGAAGAATGAAGCGACCCTCAACACGAAGAATCTCAAGCGGACGATCAGCAGCACCCAGCGGCTCGTGGAAAGGTCGATGAACACGGTGCACCGGTTCGCCCGGGAGCTGCGCCCGCCGCTGCTGGACGATCTGGGGCTGATTCCCGCCCTCCATGCCCACATGAAGGCGTTCACGAAGCGGACGGGCATCCCCGTTCGCTTCACGACGTTCGCCGCCGTGGAGAAGCTGGACAGCGACAGGCGGACGGTGCTCTACCGCGTGGCCCAGGAGGCGTTCACCAACATCGCCAAACATGCGCGCGCGAGCCTGGTGAGCGTGCGCATTCACAGGGTCAAGGACTGCGTTCGCATGGAGATACACGACAACGGCAAGTCCTTCGACGCGAAGGGCCTGCTGGTCGCCAGGAAGATCGCGGGACTTGGGCTGCTCGGCATGCGAGAGCGGGTGGAGATGGTCGGCGGCCGTTTCCTTGTCGAGTCGGAGCCGGGCAAGGGCACGACGATCCATGCGGAGATTCCGTACGGTGAGCGCGAATAGCCGCCGCACGCACGAACGCGGGTGTTCATGAGATGAAACCGATCACCGTACTGCTGGCCGATGACCACACCGTCGTCCGAGAGGGGCTTCGCGCGCTGCTGGCGGCCGAGGGCGACATCGAGGTGGTCGGCGAGGCGGAGACCGGCCGCCAGGCGGTGGAGCTGGCCAGGCGACTTCTCCCCGCGGTGGTCGTCATGGACATCGCGATGCCGCTGCTCAACGGCCTGGAGGCCACCCGGCAGATTCTCGACGCCCTGCCCGCCACCAGGATCGTCATTCTTTCCGCGCACGGCGATGACGCGTACGTCGATCAGGTGATCGAGCTCGGCGCGGCCGGATACCTGATCAAACAGACCTCCGCCCTCGTTCTCGCCAAGGCGATTCGTGAAGCCCACAAGGGGAAGAGGTTCTTCAGTCCCTCGATCACCAGGCGGCTCCGGGATCGCGAGGAGAACGCCGTCTTCGGATCGTCGGGAAAACGCAGGAAGAGAGCCGGCGGCCTGACCTCGCGCGAGGTGGAGATCCTCCAGCTGATCGCCGAGGGAAAGGCCAACAAGCAAACGGCGGCCGAGCTCGGCATCAGCATCAAGACGGTGGAGAAGCACCGGCAGCATCTCATGAGCAAGCTGAACATCCACGACACCGCCGGACTCACGCGCTACGCCATCGCCGCGGGGATCATCGAGAGCGGCGTCCAGCTGACGATCGAATAGCGAACCCGGCGCCGATCGCGAAGGCCGGGAGCCGGGACGATCCGGCGGGTCAGGACGCCGCGGGCCGGATCAGCTCCTGAACCTGCTCGACGGCCTGCGCCAGGTGCGTGAACAATCGATCCGGCGGGGTTCGTTCGAATCGCGCCCTGGCCTTCTCCATGTCGCCGCTGAACCCCCAGACTCCGACGACGATCCGGAGCGCGGGGAATCGGTCCCGGATCAGCGTGCACATCGTCCGGGCGGGTTGGAAGGCATAGGGCGGCAATGCGGAGATGCAGATGACGTCGTCCTGTCTCTTCTCGATCAACGCCAGCAGCTCCGACGGGGACGCGTGGGCGATTGGAAGCGCCAGGGCGGCGTGGCCGGCCTGCTCGAGAAGTTGCGCCAGCATGGCTGCGACGACCTCATCGGCCCGATCGCTGGCGGGAAGGCAGAGAATCCTGCCGCCGCCGCGCCCGGCCTTGTCCGGCGCCCCCGCGGGCTCTCCGGCCCCCGATGAATCTCGCGCCTGCTGGTGCTCCGAAAGCTCGGTGATCATTTCGTTCAGGGCGAGAAAGAGGAACTCCTCCCTGGCCGAGTCAATCGCCCCCTTGTGGCGATCCTGCTCGGCCAGGCTCAGGACAGGGACGAGCACGGAATCGTAAAGCTGCACCAGGGTCCTGTCTTTCAGGCACCGGTCCACGATGGCGTGCGCCCCTGGTTGGTCCATCGCCAGCAGTCGCTGGTAGATCTGGGCCTCCGCGCCCAGGACGACTTCATCCCCCAGGAGGATCATGAAGAAAGGCAAGTTGAGGAACGTAGCGGCCGAGCACGACGACGCAGATGGTGAGAGGCGTGGACAGAATGAGACCGGCAGGACCCCACAGGCCGGTCCAGAAGACAGCCGCCACCAGCAGCGCCAGCGAAGAAATCCCGGTGTTCGCCCCGTACAGGACCGGCTCGACGAAGTTGGCAATGGCGAGTTCGAGCCCGGAAAACAGCAGGAAGACCAGCAGCGGCGGCAGCCACGTGTCGAAGGCGGCCAACGAGAGGGCGATCGGCAGCGCGGCGGCAACCATCGTGCCGACATACGGCACGATGCGCAGGAGGCCGGCGACGACCCCCCACAGCGCGGGATTGGGCACGCCAATGAAGTACAGGCCGACTCCGAACAGAATTCCAAAACCCGCATTCACCAGGAACTGCATCAGCAGGTATCGGCTGACACGGTGCGCCGCATCGTCGAGCGCCTGCGTCATGATGTTGATCTGTCCGAGCCCAACCAGCCCGAGAAGCCGGTGTCTCAGGTCGAATTCCTTGATCAGCATGAAGATCGTGAAGATGACGGCCAGCGCCGTCAGCCCCAGGGGACGAAGAACGCGCTGGACCAGGTCGCGAACGTAGTCCATTCCGCCTGCCGGCTGCTGCACGATCTGCACGGCCAGGGGAAGCCCGGGAGTGCCCGTCGTCGTGGACTGCCTGCGGTTCTGCGCCGGAGCGCCCGGCTCCGGGGCGGCCGGCTCAGGGGTGGAGAGTTCGCGCGCGATGTCCCTCAGGCTGTTGGCCGCAAGGCCCAACGGTCCCTTCGTGGGAATGCGGAGCGACTGCATCTTGGCGTGAATGTTCTGGTGGTACCTGGGGAGCTCCCTGGCGACGTCAACGAGCTGGACTGCGATGATCCAGCCAAGGCAGGTCGCGGCCACCATCGTGACCAGGACGGTCACGGCGACGGCCGGGACGCGGCCGATGCGCGCCTTTTGAAGAAGCGCGACGACGGGGGTCAGGACGAAGGTCAGAATGAGCGCAAAGGCCAGGGGGATCAGAATCGCGCGGGCAAAGTACAGGGCCGCGATCGTACCGAACAGCATGACCATGGCCCAACGATTGGAGTCCGGGAGATAGCGATGGGCCGGGCTGGGAGCCGCCGGCGCCGAGGGACTCCGCGGCTCATCCGCGCCTGTCGTGGGATCCCTCTCGGGGCGTCTGCGAAAGGACGGTCGGTTCCGGAAAAAGCCCATGTCGTGTGTGGGGATTGAGCCAGGAACTCAAAGATGATTCCGTGGTCGGCGACAGTATACGCCTGCGGTGGACGGCTGCGACGCGCGCGGGCAACCGCGGGCCGGAAGCCACCCGGGGCCGCGGTCTGCCCGGAAAATGGTCGCTGAACCCGGCAGTCATGCCACCGACGGCTGGGCGCGGCTTGAAATCGGGGGGAATCGGCCCGACAATTCCTTGTCAGACCTCGGAATGGGGTTCCGGGACCGGGCGGTCCGGTGCGATTGCCGGACGCCGGCTCGGAATCGGAGCCTGAACGCCCCATTCGTCCCGGCTGCCGGGGGCAGGACCGAAACGGTTCGAAAAGCGACAGCATGCGTCAAACCCGGGAAGGTGCATCGAGATGAAGACCCTGAGCTCACTGTGCTGGCTTGTCTCCTTTTCCGTCCTCCTCTGCTGCCTGCCCGCGCTCGCGGGCGAGGACGCCGACGCGCACCTAAAGCAGGGGCAGAAGCTCTTCCAGGAAAAGAACTTCGCCGGCGCCCTGGAGGAATTCCAGCAAGCGGACAAGCTGATGCCGGACCAGCCTCCTCTCTATTCCTGGATGGCGGCCTGTCTCAATGCGCAGAAGCGATATCCCGAAGCGAAGGAGAAGGCGGAGAAGGCCCTGAGCCTGCTCCGAAGCCAGCCGGGCATGCTCCTGTCGAACGCCGGGGCGCTCGACATCGGGTACTACTCGCTGCTGGCCGAGATCCAGGCCCACCTTCATGACTTCGATGCGGCCATCGGGACGCTCAACGAGTACCCCCTTCCCGAGGGCTGGCGCGAGAACCGCAAGCAGGAGATGGAGAAGCTCGATGCCGCGAAGGCCAGCCTGCAGGGGAAGATGCTGCTGGTCGGCTTCGAATGCCTGGGCTCGCGCGATGCCGCCTGCGCGCGGAAGGCGCTCGAGAAGGCGAACACTCTCCGGCCGGTGACCCCGGAGGTTCTCCTGTCGATGGCCAAGGAATCGCTCGCGCAGGCCGACAAGGCGCCGGCGGCGACGGACGAGGACAAGAACCGGAAGACCGAGCTCTATCGCCTGGCGAGCGACCTGATCGGCCAGCTGCCTGAAGCCGAGCGGGCGAAGCCGGAGGCGCAGCGCGTCGCGGCCAGGGTGCTCTCGGGCATGAAGGGCCCCGGGGATTATCAGAAGGCCATCACGATCCTGAAGTCCCTGTGGGAACGTTCGGCCAGCCAGGAGAAGCCGGACACCTCGATCCTCCTCGATCTCGCCGCGGCCTATTCGAACGGCGAGGACTGGGAGGGCGTCATCAAGACGGCCTCCGAGTACATTCAGCGCTCCCCGAACAGCCCGGGAGGGCCGGGGTACTGCTGGCGCTCGTTCGGGAACTACAGGCTGGGGCAGTGTCAGAAGACCCTCGAGGACGGGCCGAAGTGCACGAACCCCGACGGCACGCCCCGGCAGCTGAAGTACGTGGATTACTGCCGCCAGGAGCTGGAGAAGCAGAAGGCTGCCGCCGAGCGGGTCGCCGTGGCCAGCAAGGAAGAAATCAAGACCAAGTGCCAGCAGCTGAAGACGAACGCCGACTGGGCCAGGACGAATCCGGACGCGGAGATGACCGACCTCGTGACCGTCATCGGCGACTTCGAGGCCGGGAAAATCGAGGTGCAGGGAGTACCTCGGCGCCCTGGAAACGGTGGACCTTTGCCAGGCAACCGTCCAGACCGCAAGCAACCCCCTCAACCTGTCCCTCAAGACCGACGCCGAAATGAACGACCTTTACAACGCCACCCGCAAGTACGCGAACCTCTGCAACAAGCACCTGAACGAGTCGCAGAAGGCGGCCGTGGGGAAGGCCCTGAAGACCCTGGGCGACAGGATCAGTCCGCCCCAGTAACCGCAAGGGCCGGGGAGCGAGTCCGCCGGGGGGGCGGACCGTTCAAAGACCTCGCCGGGGGCCGGCGCGTGGTCCTTCAATGCGCGGGCCCCTACCCGCGCCGGCAAGTTCCCGGGCTGAGGGACCCGGGGCCCGGAATAACGGGCGGGTGCGCGCGCCGGTACATATGCTACTGTTTAGGTCCACTTTTCCCGGCAGCACCGCAGTAAGCAGTAAGAGGGAAGGGGGGCACTCGAAGAATCCCCCGGAGAGCAGGGCAGAAGAATGGCGCTCGCACCAGGATCGAAGCTGGGCCCGTACGAGGTCGTGGCGCCCCTCGGCGCCGGAGGCATGGGAGAGGTCTGGCGGGCGCGGGATACCAGGCTCGACCGCTCCGTCGCCCTGAAGGTCCTTCCCGCCCACCTTTCGGCCAGCGCCGAGCTGCGCGAGCGGCTCGAGCGCGAGGCGCGCACGATTTCCAATCTCTCCCACCCGAACATCTGCACGCTCTACGACGTCGGACGTCACGAAGGGCTCGAGTTCCTGGTGATGGAGTACCTGGAAGGGGAGACCCTCGCCCAGAGGCTCGCGCGCGGTCCGCTGCCGACCGACCAGGTCCTGAGGGTCGCGATCGAGATCGCGGGCGCGCTGGACCGGGCCCACAAGCAGGGAGTCGTCCACCGGGATCTCAAGCCGGCGAACATCATGCTCACGAAGTCGGGCGCGAAGCTGCTCGACTTCGGTCTGGCCAAGCTGGTCGAGCGCGAGTCGGCGCCGTTTCCGAGCGGCGTCTCCTCGCTTCCAACGCAGCGGCACGACCTGACCACCGAAGGGACGATCATCGGGACCTTCCAGTACATGGCGCCCGAGCAACTGGAAGGGAAGGAGGCCGATTCCCGGACCGACATTTTCGGGTTCGGCTCGGTCCTCTACGAGATGGCGACCGGACGCAAGGCGTTCGAGGCCAAGAGCCAGGCGAGCCTGATCGCGGCGATCATCTCCTCCGAGCCGCCGTCGGTCTCGTCGGTGCAGCCGATGTCGCCGCCGGCGTTCGACCGCCTCGTCCGCACCTGTCTCGCCAAGGACCCGGACGAGCGGTGGCAGAGCGCGCGCGACATCCTCGCCGAGCTCAGGTGGATCGCGGAAGGAGGCTCGCAGGCGGGACTGCCGGCGCCGGTCGTGGCGCGGCGCAAGAACCGCGAGCGGCTCGCCTGGGGGGCCGCCATCGGCGCGATCGCCGTCGCCCTCGCTGCGTCCGCGGGGATCTTCCTCTTCCGCGGCTCCCCCGGAACGACGGGCGCGGTACGCGCCTTCGTGCTCCCGCCCGAGAAGGCCTCGTTCGCCTTCGACCTGTTCGGCGGGAACCTCAGCGTTTCCCCCGACGGCCGCTTCGCGACCTTCACCGCCCGGGACGCGGAGGGGAAGCAGTTGCTGTGGCTTCGCGCCCTCGACACGTTCGAGGCGCGCCCGCTTCACGGGACCGAGGACGCCTGGCTGCCGTTCTGGTCCCCCGACAGCCGGTTCATCGCCTTCTTCGCCGAGGGGAAGCTGAAGAAGATGGACATCTCCGGGGCGCCTCCGCTCGCGCTCTGCGATGCCCCGACCGGAAGGAGCGGGTCGTGGAGCAGGGACGGGGTGATCCTCTTCTCGCCGACCTCGCTCAGCCCGATTCACCGCATTCCCGCCGCTGGGGGGACCTCCCAGCCCGTCACGAAGCTGAGACGCGGCCAGGGGAGAGACCACCCACCGGTGGGTGACCTTCCTCCCGGATGGCCGGCATTTCCTCTACATGGCGGGGGGCCACAGCCTCGGGGCCAAGAGCGAGACGAACGCGGTGTACGCGGGCTCGCTCGACTCAGAGGAGCGCAAGCTCGTGCTGAACGTGCGGGCGAACGTGGTCTACGCCGATGGCAGGCTGCTGTTCGTCCGCGACGGGGTGCTCCTGGCGCAGCCGTTCGATCCGAAGCGTCTCGAGCTCCACGGGCGATCCCGTGCCGATCGCGGAGAATGTCCAGCACCACAACGACTTCTTCCACTCCGACTTCGCGGCCTCGGAGAACGGCGTCCTGGTCTTCCACCAGGGGGGCGTGACCGACAAGGCCCAGACCTCTCGTGGTACGACCGCACCGGCAAGAAGCTCGACCCGGTGGGCGATCCCGCGACCTACAGCGGCATCCGGCTCTCCCCGGACGGGAAGAAGCTCGCCGCCACGATCGTGGACAAGGAGACGGGGAACACCGACATCTGGATCTCCGAGCTCGAGCGGGGCGGCCGGACGCGCCTCACCTTCGGCGCCCTGAACGAGGACGAGCCCGTCTGGTCGCCCGACGGAGCGAGGATCGCCTTCCGGGGCGTCCGGAAGGTGTTCGGCACGCTCATGGTGAAGAACACCGACGGCTCGGGGAGCGAGGAGCTCCTGTTCGAGTCCGAGACCGACACACGTCCCACCGACTGGTCCCACGACGGGCGGTTCATCCTCCTGACGCGCAACGACCCGAACGGCAAGAACAAGGGAGACATCTGGGTCTTCCCCACGTTCGGGGACCGCAAGCCGTTCCCCCTGCTTGCCACGGCGTTCGACGAGAACGGGGCCTCCTTCTCGCCCGACGGGAGGTGGGTCCTCTACTTCTCCGACGAGTCCGGGAAGTACGAGGCCTACGTGACGCCCTTCCCCGGCGGGGGGGGGAAGTGGCAGGTCTCGATCGGAGGGGCCGGAGGCGGAGGATTCAGGCGCGGGGGCAGGGAGATCCTCTATGGCGGCGGCACGGGCGAGATCTTCTCCGCCGAGGTGAACGGGGGCGGCTCCTCGTTCACGGCCAGCCGGCCGGCCTTCCTGTTCAAGTCCCCGCCGCTCGATGGGGCCGACATCACCGAGGACGGACAGCGATTCCTCCTGGCCCCCTCCGCGGCGGCCGACCAGGGCGCTCCGATCGCCCTCGTCCTCGACTGGCCCGCCGCCCTCAGGAAGTAGGGGGCGCCATGACCCGGAGCCGGCGTCCGTTCGATCCGGCCCTGTGGCCGGCATCCCGGTTGACCCCGGACCGGGGAGCGGTCCATACTGGTCAGGTTCGCGAGGGCCTGCATTGAGAAAAGCCTCCTTCATCCTGTTCCTCCTGCCGACCGTGCTCCTTGCGGACGACGTGTATCTCAAGGGGGCCGGCATGATCTCCGGCCAGATCACGGAGCAGACCGATACGATGGTGACGATCAACATCGGCGACGGGATCGTGGGGGTGCCGATGGACCGGGTCGACCACATCGTGAAGAACCGCTCCCCCCTCGACGATTACGCCGATCGCGCCGCCAAGCTGGCGCCGCAGGACGTCAACGGCTGGCGGGCGCTCGGCGCCTGGGCCGCGCAGAAGGGGCTGAGCAGCCAGTCCCGCGAGGCCTACCAGAAGGTTGTAGCGCTCGTTCCCAACGACCCGGAGGCGAACGAGGCCCTGGGGCTCGTCCTGCTCAACGGGCGGTGGGTCACCGAGGAGGAGAGCTACCGTGAGCGCGGCTACGTGTACTACGACGGCGAGTGGATGATGCCCGCCGAAGCGCAGCTGCTGCAGCAGCAGGCCGCGGCGGACCAGGCCGCGCGGCAGGCCCGCGCCGCGCAATCGGACGCCCTCGCCGCCCAGGCGCGGACGGAGGAGGCCGAAGCGCGGGCTGCCCAGGAGCAGGCCGACGCGGAGACCTACCCCCAGATCAACAACAACGATGCCGTCTACTGGGGCGGGTACGGATACGGCGTGAACTACTGGCCCACCGCGGGGGTGATCGGGCAGCCGATCAACAGGCCCATCCAGCAGCCCGTCAACAGGCCCGCGCAGCTTCCGTCGGGAGGCCGCCGATGAGCCGGCGCTTCGATCTGTCCGGCAGGCGCCTGCTGTCGCTGGCGGCGGTCGCGCTCCTTGCCCTGACCGCGGCCACGGCCGTGGCCGCCACGTCCACCCCGACGGCGGACGAGATCGTCGAGCGGTACGTCGCCGCCCGCGGCGGCCTGAAGAAGATCCGCTCGGTCCAGACGCTGCGCCAGACCGGGTCCGTCACCACGGGGGCGGACCGCCGCGCCCTCATCACCCGCGAGCTCAAGCGCCCCAACCGGATCCGGTTCGAGTTCACCGTCCAGGGCGTGACCAGCGTGTTCGCCTCCGACGGCCAGCACGGCTGGAAGGTGTCCCCGTTCGACAGCGACATGAGCCCGCAGCCCCTGCCCGAAGAGGTCGTCAAGGAAGCGGTCGAGCAGGCCGATATCGAGGGACCGCTCGTTGACTGCAAGGGGAAGGGGCACCGGGTGGAGCTCGTCGGCCGCGAGGTCGTCGCCGGCCGCGAGACGTACAAGCTCAAGCTCACTCTCAAGAGCGGCGACGTCCGCTACGACTACATCGACGTGAAGTCCTTCCAGGAGATCCGGGCGGACTCCACGCGGCAGTTCCGCGGGAGGCCGGTCCAGCTCGAGACCACCTTCGGCGACTTCAAGAAGGTCAAGGGGATCCTCTTCCCCCACCGGATCGAGGTCGCGGCCGTCGGACGCCCGAACCGCCTGCGCGTGGTGGTGGACAAGATCGAGGTCAACCCCCCCATCAGCGACGCGCGCTTCGAGATGCCGGCCGGCGCCAAGCCCTGAGGGGCGCCCTCCGCTTCCGGCGTCGACCGCGGTACTTCGCGCGCCTCGGCCACAGCGCCGTCGCGACGACCGGGCGGATGCCAGGCCGGGCCGTTGGAGAATTGGTTTGGCTCAGCATGAAGGAGGTACGGCGATGAAGAGATTCCTGATGATCCTGTTGACGGCTTGCGCGGCGATCGGGGTCGCTCTGCCGCAGGCGCCGCCTCAGACGCCGCCCCCGCCCGCCCCCACCGGGCAGAAGACGCTCGCCGCGACGATGAACGTCGCGGTGTTCCCCACCAAGGGACAGGCGCCCGGGCAGCAGTCGCAGGACGAGGCCGAGTGCTACAAGTTCGCCCAGCAGAACACGGGGACCGATCCGTTCGCCCTCCAGAAGCAGTCGGAGCAGCAGGCGCAGCAGACGGAGCAGGCGAAGCAGCAGGCCCAGCAGGCGGGCAAGGGAGCGGGCGCCAGGGGGGCGGTGAGAGGCGCCGCTGCCGGAGCAGTCGTCGGTGAGGTCGCGAGCGACGACGCCGGCAAGGGGGCCGCCTACGGCGCCGCGGCCGGCGTGGTCGCCGGAAGGCGCAAGGGCAAGGCCGCGGAGAAGCAGGCAACGCAGCAGGTGGAGCAGCAGGGTCAGCAGGCCCAGCAGGCGACCGCGCAGCAGCTGGACAATTTCAAGAAGGCGTTCAGCGTCTGCCTCGAGGCCAAGAACTACATGGTGAAGTTCTGAGGAGCCGCCGCTCCCCGTAGCGCCTGCAGTGGACGCCGGAACCCGTCTCCCCTCGGGACGGAGCGCCATGAATTCAATCCGTGTCGAATGCCTTGGGGATCGCGCGATCGTCGCGAAGTTCCTCCCGGAGAGGATCGCCGTATCGGTGAATGCGCGGGCGATCGCGCTCGCGGCGAGGCTCGCGCGCGAGCCGCTCGACGGGGTGGCGGACGTGATTCCCGGGTACGCGTCGGTGAGCGTGGTCTTCCGCGAACCGTTCGGTGCGCGGCGGGGTCGCGCTCTCGCGCGCGCCGTGGAGACGCTCGCGCTCGCCGCCCGCGGCGTCCGCGCTTCGAAGGGCGCGCTCGTCGAGATCCCGGTGACCTACGGGGGACCCGACCTGGCGTTCGTCGCCGGCTTCCACCGACTGAGCGAGCGCGAGGTGGTGCGGCTCCATTCCCGGCCCGTCTACCGGGTCTACCAGCTCGGCTTCACGCCCGGGTTCCCGTACCTCGGCGGCCTGCCACGCGCGCTCGAAACGCCCCGGCTCGAGACCCCGAGGCCGAGGGTCGCCGCGGGTTCCGTCGGCATCGGAGGCGCGCAGACGGGGGTCTACACCGTGGACTGCCCCGGAGGGTGGCGGATCATCGGCCGGACCGACCTGAGGCTGTTCGATCCGTCGCGGGACGAGCCCGCCCTGCTTCGCGCCGGCATGCGCGTGAGGTTCCGCGAGGCATGAGGATCGATCTCAACGGGGACGTCGGCGAAGGGTTCGAGGACGCGCTCGTGCTTCCGCACCTCTCGTCGGCCAACGTGGCCTGCGGGGCCCACGCGGGCGATACGGAGACGATCCGCGAGGTCGTGCGCCTCGCGCGCCTCCTCGGTGTCGCACTGGGCGCGCACCCATCCTATGTTGACCGCGCCGGGTTCGGGCGCGAATCGCAGGACGTTCCCGGCAGCCTCCTGGAGATCCAGCTCGCCGGACAGATCTCGACGGTGCGCGCCGAGGCGGAGCGCCAGGGGGCGACGCTCCGTCACGTTAAGCTCCACGGCGCGCTCTATCACCGTGTTTCGCGCGACGAGGAACAGGCGGACGCGGCGCTCCGGGCGTTCCGGCGCGCCTGTCCGGGGGCGGTGGTCTTCGCGCAGGCCGGCTCCGCGTTCGCCGCGCGGGCCCGGGCGGCAGGGTTCCGCGTCGCGGGGGAGGCATTCGCCGACCGGCGCTACCGCGACGGAGCGCTCGTCCCGCGCGGCGAGAAGGGCGCTCTCCTGGAGGATCCGACCGAGGTGGCCCGGCAGGCGGTGGCGCTCGCGCGAGGCGCGCTCGGCCCGCCCGCCGATACGCTCTGCCTGCACGGGGATCACCCGCGCGCCGCCGAGAACGCCCGGCTCGTGCGCGCGGCGCTCGTGGGGGCCGGGATCGAGGTCCTGGCCCCGTGATCCGCGTCCTCAAGCCGGGCCCCCTGACGACGGTGCAGGACCTCGGGCGCCCGGGGTTCGCGCACCTGGGGGTTCCGAGCATCGGGGGCGATGGACGACCGGGCGTATCGCGAGGCCCAACTGGCGCTCGGAAACGAGGAATCCTCCGGGGCGCTCGAGGTGACGCTCAACCAGCTCGAGCTCGAGTTTCTCGAGCCTGTTCCCTTCGTGGTGTGCGGGATGCCCGGCACGATCCATCTCGACGGCGGTGAGGTCGGGCCCGGTCTCGATTCACCAGGGCTCCCACCTGGTCATTCGGCCCGGACGGGTGGGCGCCCGCAGCTACGTGGCGTTCGCAGGGCGGGATCGACGTTCCGCCCGTCATGGGCAGCCGCTCGACGTACCTCCCCGGAGCGTTCGGCGGATTCGAAGGACGCAGGCTGCGCGCCGGGGATCTCCTGAGGCTGACCGGCTGCGGGCCCGCACCGGACGGGCGGCCCCGGCCCGCAGCGAGCGCGCGGCCATCGCCCGCGCAGACCCCAAGCCCAGGATGCGCGGACGACCGGCTCGTGATCCGCACGGTCGGGTTCTCGGGCGGATGGAGGGTCGATCCGCGCTCGGACCGGATGGGGGTGCGGTTCACCGGCGGGGAAGCGAGGGGAGGAGAGCAGCTTTCGAGCGGCGCGTTCGCCGGCCTGATCCAGCTCCCGCCGGACGGGACCGCGATCGCCCTCGGCCCGGACGCGCAGACCCTCGGAGGCTACGCGATCGGCGGCTGCGTCATCGCCGCCGACCTGTGGAAGCTCGGCCAGCTCCTGCCCGGAGAGCGCGTGCAGTTCGAGACGGTCACGCGCGACGCCGCCGCGCGGGCGATGCGGGCCTCGCGGGCCTGATTCCGGCCCGGAGGTCGGCGCGGGTTCAGGTCGCGAACCCCATCTTCTTCAGGAACGCTCCCCAGCGCGGATCGGAGTGGAGCGAGCGCAGGAACGGATCGGGTCTCGCAAGGGCGCAGCCGGAATCCCGCTGCGCGTAGGCCCGCTCCAGCCATTCGAAGGCTGCATCCACCTCCCCCCGCACCGCGTGGACCTCGGCGATCTGGTAGGCGGCATCCGCCGCGCGCTTCTCCGTGAGTTCCCGGAGCGCCCGGTCCGACTCCGCCGGGCGCCCCCCCGTGTGGTGGATGATGGCCAGCGCGCACAGGTGGGCCCAGTCGGCCTTCTCGTTCATCGCCTCGGCGAGCGCCTCGTCCCTCCGCCCCTGGGCGTCGAGGATCCAGGCCAGGATCGCATGGGACGCGACCCCCTCGGGCGAGATCTCCAGCGCCTTGCGGAAGGCGCGCTCCGCTTCCGGCAGCAGCCCCGCCCCCCGGCAGATGCGCCCGAGGTACGTGTAGCTCGGAACGCTCAGCGGATCCTGCTCGATCGCGCGCCGGCAGAGCGCCATCGCTTCGTCCAGCCGGTCGAGGATATAGGCGAGGATGCCGGCCGCCCGCAGCACCTCGATGTTGCCGGGCGCCAGCTCGAGCGCGCGGCGGTACGAGGCCTCGGCGCCCTTCCAGTCCCAGTCGTACCAGAGCTGGACGGTCCCGAGGGCCAGGTGCCCCTCGGCCAGGTCGGGCTCCAGCGCCAGCGACCGGCTCGGCCGCCTCCCGGGCCCGGCTCATCCCCTCGGCGACGGGCGTGAAGCCCGTGGCGGATTCCAGGGCCCGGGCCCACGACAGGGCCGCCCAGGCGAGCGCATGGCCGGGGTCCGGCGGCGATCGCCCGCTGCAGGTAGTCGATCCCCGCGGCGACGTCCTGGGACGCGAGGCGGTTGACCAGGTAGCGGCCCTGCAGGAAGAGCCGGTGCGCCTCCGCATCGGTGCCGCGCCCCTTCGCCGCCGCGGCCACCTCCGCCCTCACCTCGCCGCTCGCCTTCGAGCCCGGCGCCTCTCCCAGCAGCGCGGTGCGCAGCTCCTTCACCACCGACTGCGCGATGTCGTCCTGCACCGCGAAGATGTCCTCGAGCGTCCGATCGTAGGTTTCGGACCAGAGCTGGAAGCCGTCCGCCACCTTCACCAGCTGCACGGCGATCCGCACCCGGCTCCCGGCCTTGCGGACGCTTCCCTCGAGCAGCGTCGCGACGTTGAGCTTCCGGCCGATCACCGCCAGGTCCTCGCTCTTCCCCTTGAACTGGAAGGACGATGTCCGCGCGGCGACGCGCAGCCCTCGGATCTTCGCCAGGACGTTCAGCAGCTCGTCGGCGAGGCCGTCCGCGAAGTACTCGTCCTCCTCGTCGCGGCTGCGGTTCACGAACGGCAGCACCGCGATCGAGGGGACGTCCCGCGCCGGCGCGGACGACGGGGTGGAGGCCGGCGCTGCACGGTGCCCGATGCCTGCAAGGGGTTCGACTCCGTGGCCCGGCGCACCAGCTCGAGCTCGTTGCGCACGTCCTTCGCGGTCTGGACCCGCCGCTCCGGGTCCTTCTCCAGGCATCGGCCGATGATCCGGCCCAGGTCGGGCGGCAGGTCGCCGCGAAGGGCCTGCGGGGGCGGCGGAGCGTCGCGCAGGATCGCCGAGCTCACGTCGGCGGAGGTCGCGCCGCCGAACGGCCGGCGGCCCGTGACCAGCTCGTAGACGATGATCCCCAGCGCGAACAGATCGGTCCGCGCGTCCACCGTCTCCCCCCGCACCTGTTCCGGCGCCATGTACGGCACCGTGCCGACGACCTGCCCCACCGTCGAGATCGGCGCCGCGACCGTCGCCGCCTGCGTCGCGTCGAGCGCCGGCTCCGCCGAAGCGGGCTTCGCGAGGCCGAAGTCGAGCACCTTCACCCGGCCCTCGCGGGTCACCATCACGTTGGCGGGCTTGAGGTCCCGGTGCACGACGCCGCGCTGGTGCGCCGCGACGAGCGCGTCGGCGAGCGGGATCGCGAGCTCGAGCACGCGCGGCAGCGGCAGCCCTCCGGGGGTGCACCAGCCGGTCGAGGGTCTGCCCGTCCACCAGCTCCATCGTCAGGAACCGGATGCCGCCCGCCTCTTCGATGGAATGGAGGGTGACGATGTTCGGGTGGTTGAGCGCGGCGACGGTCTTCGCCTCGCGCTCGAACCGGGCCAGGCGGTCGGGATGGGAGGCCAGGTCTGCGGGCAGCACCTTGATCGCCACCTCGCGGTCGAGCCGCGAATCGCGGGCTCGATACACCTCGCCCATGCCGCCCGCGCCGAGTGGCGCGACGATCTCGTAGGGGCCGAGGCGGGTTCCGACCGAAAGGGACATCCAGATAATCTACCTCAGGACGGCCCCGCGGATCAGGCCAAATTCTGGTCCCGCGCCCGGGATCCCGCCCGCGGCGCCGCCCCGGCCGGCCCCGCGGGTCGAGAACGAGTCTCACCCCGGTTTCCTTGGACAGGCGGGGGTCCGCAGCGTAAGCTCCGGACGGGTCATTCCCTCCATCCCAGGACGATGCCGCGAGGTGTCGGTTGTCCTACATCGGCGTGAATGTCGGGGCCCTGACGGTCAAGGTGGCGGTCCTGAGGGGACGCGCGCGGACCGGCAGGGTCGTGCCCCACCTCGGCCGCCCGCTCGAGGTCCTCCGCGAGCTGCTCGCCGGCGCCGAGTTCGCCGACGCGGAGTACTTCGGCGTGTCCGGCCACCTGGGCCATATCTCCGAGGTGGCCGCCATCCAGCGGGCGCTGCGCGAGACGGCAGGGGAGTTCGACGCGGTGGTTTCGCTGGGCGGGGAGTCGTTCCTCGTCTACCTCCTCGCGGACGGGCGGATCACCAACGTCCTGTCCCACAACAAGTGCGCGGCGGGAAGCGGCGAGTTCTTCGTGCAGCAGATCGGCCGGATGGGGCTGGGGATGGAGGAGGCGATCCGGCGCTCCTTCGACGGCAAGGTCGTGCCGCTGGCCTCGCGCTGCTCGGTTCACTGCAAATCGGACATCACCCACAAGCTCAACCGCAACGAGGCCACGCCCGAGGACATCCTCCACACGCTGCACGACAGCATGGCCAACAAGGTGGTCGCGCTGCTGGAGAAGGGGCAGCGCGACCTGCGGCGGGTGCTGCTGATCGGCGGCGTGACGCGCAACGCGGCGATGCGTGGCGGCGCTGCGCGACAAGCTCCCCGCCGCCCGAGTTCGTCGTGCTGCCGGAGAGCCCGTGGTTCGAGGCCTGGGGCAGCGCGCTGCTCGCGCGGGACGAACCGCTCCACCGGTCGCCGAAGCTCTCGCGCCCAGCCGGACCTCGGCAGCCTCCCGCCGCTCGATCTCTACGCCGACCGCGTGCAGGTCATCGCCGCGCCGCCCCGCCAGGCGCCGCCCGACGGCCCGCTGGTGCTGGGCGTGGATGCGGGATCGACGACGACCAAGGCGGTCCTGCTCGATCCCGCGACGCGCGCGCGTGGTCGCCTCGCATTACGCGCGCACGCAGGGCGATCCCGTGGCGGCGACCCGCGAGTGCCTGCGCGCGCTCGTCGGCCGGGTCGGCAACCGCGCGCGTCGGGCCTCGTCGGCACCACCGGCTCGGCCCGGGAACTCGCCGGCGCCTACCTGGGCACCGCGCACGTCTACAACGAGATCTCGGCCCATGCGGCCGGCGCGACCCACTTCGACCCGGACGTGGACACGATCTTCGAGATCGGCGGCCAGGACTCCAAGTACATCCACCTGCGCAACGGCGTGCCCATCGACTACGCGATGAACAACGCCTGCTCGGCGGGCACCGGCTCCTTCCTCGAGGAGAGCGCCCAGGGCGACCTCGGCATCGCCGTGTCGGACATCGCCGACATGGCGCTGGCGGCGCCGTCCCCGGTGCACTTCAAGGCGACCTGCGCGGCCTTCATCAATTCCGACATCCGCATCGCCCAGCAGCAGGGCCACTCGCGCGAGAACATCGTCGCCGGGCTGGTCTATGCCATCGCCGCCAACTACCTCAACCGCGTCAAAGGACCGCGCCCCGTCGGGCAGGAAGGTGTTCCTGCAAGGCGGCGTCGCCCTGAACCGCGCCGTCGGGCACGCCTTCGCCCACAGCGTCGGCCGCCAGGTCGTGATCCCGCCCAACCCGGAGCTGCTCGGCGCGCTCGGGGTCGCGCTGCTCGCCCTGGAACGCGCCGGCCGGCTCGCCGGGCGACGCGACCGACCTGACTGGCGCTGGCCGCGCCGGAGATGAAGCTCGTCGGGCCGGTTCACCTGCGGGGCCTGCAAGATGTACTGCAGCATCGACCGCTTCGAGGTCGCCGGCCGGCGGTTCCCGTTCGGCGGCCGCTGCAGCCTGTTCGAGAATGTGTGGAAGCGAAAGGCGCGCGACCGCCGCGGCCGCCGACCTGGTCGAGCAGCGGGCCGGGCTGCTCTTCGGCCGGCGCGCCCGGGCCGGCGACGGCGCAGGGCCGGGCGCATCGGCATTCCGAGGGCGCTGACGACGCACTCGCTGTTATCCGCTCTACTCGACCTTCTTCTCCGGCCTGGGGATGGAGGTCGTGCTGTCCGACGTGGACCCGCGCGGCGATCTGAAGTCGCATTCCGGCTTCTGCTTTCCCGCCCAGATCGCGCACGGCGCGGTGCTGGACCTGGTCGCAGCAGGGCGTGGACCTGGTCTTCCTCCCGCACGTCGTGCGCATGCCCCATGCCGACCCACTGCCGCGATTCGTACCTCTGTCCGATCACGCAGGCCGGGCCCTATTTCCTGGCCAAGGCGTTTCCCGACGTCCGCTTCCTCTCGCCGCTGCTGGATTTCAGCAAGCGGCTACGAGGCCAGCCCGGCGCTGGTCGAGATGGCGGTGCGCGGAGCTGGGGATCGGCCGCGAGCTGGCCGACCAGGCCTGGGCGGCCGCTGTGCACGCCCAGACGGAAGCGGAGCGCGCGCTGCGGGAGCTCGGGCAACGGGCGCTCGACGAGGCGGTGGCGGCGGGAAAGCCGGCGATCCTGCTCGCCGGCCACAGCTACAACGCCTTCACGCCGGAGGCGTCGCAATCCGTGGGGAAGAAGCTCTCCAGCATGGGCGTCGACGGCGATCCCGGCCGACTGCCTCGCGCCGGCCGGCGAGGGGCCGACCGCGTGGCACTTCGCCAACCAGATCCTGAATGCCGTGGCGCTCGCGCAGACAGCATCCCAACCTGTTCCTGCTGTGCGTGAGCAACTTCAGCTGCACCATCGACGCGTTCACCCACTCGATGCTCGCCTCGGAGATGGGCTCGAAGCCGTACCTGATCCTCGAGATCGACGCGCACACCGCCGACGCCGGCGTCCAGACCCGGCTGGAGGCGTTCCTCGACATCGTCCGCAACTACCGCGAGGCGCCGGCCGGCGGCCGCGCAGCCGTTCACCCCGTGCCGGCTTGTCACCGGACGGGCGCGTCATCCGCTCGAACGGCGAGTCCGTGCCGCTCACCGACCCGCGGGTGAAGGTCTACTTCCCGAACTTCTCCCACTACCACGCGCAGGCGCTTGCCATGGCCGCGCGCTGGCTCGGGCTGCACACGCGGCGAGGTGATCCCGCTGGACCGGACCCAGCTCGAACGGGGCCTGCAGCACACCTCCGGCCGCGAGTGCCTGCCGCTGCCGATCTGCATCGGGCAACTGCTCCAGATCCACGAGCACCGCCAGCCCGGCGAGATCGCGGGCTTCTACATGCTGCGCGGCGGCGCGCCCTGCGTCGCGGACTGCTACATGGGCTACTTCGAGCGGTTCATCGCCGAGCAGCGGCTGCCCGATCTGTTCCTGCTCAATCCCGCGCGCGGAGAACGACTACCTCGGCTTCGAGCAGGCGACGCCTGGCGCGGCACCTGTCGCCGGCGATCCTCATGGCGGACATCCTGGTGGAGATCGAGCATGTGCTCCGGGTCGTCGGGGCGCCACGGCAGCGTCGATCAGCTCCGGGACGAGTGGGAGCGGTTCGTCGGCGCGGCCCGGTCCCTCGACCAGTTCCATGCCGACGCTGCCCGGGTTCGTGGCGCGGCTGGCGGCGCTGCCGCGCGACGCGCGATCCGCCGACCTGCCCGCGGGTCGTGGTCACCGGCGATTTCTTCACCCGCTTCAGTCCGTTCTTCATGGAAGGCGTGCGCGACCTCTATGCCGAACGGGGCATCATCCTCAAGCCGGTCGATCTGAGCGAGCTCGTTCTCTACGGCACCTACCATGGCGTGGCCGGAGCAGCGCGGGGCTGGGGGATGAAGCCGGGCGGCCTGGCGCTGGCCAAGGCCTGCACGAGGATCTTTCAGCCGGACGGGAAACGAGTACCTGCAGCAGCTGGCTCGCCTACCAGGCGGAGAGACGGACGCGAGGAGCACTACCGCGGGCTCTTCCGCGAGACCGGGCTGCTGGTGGCCGGGCCGAACGACGTCTCCGCGCTGTTCGAGACGCGCCCCGAGCATGTCTCGCCCGCGATCTACGGCGAAGTCGATCCCGACGGTGGGCAAGGGACTGGAGGCCGAGAACGAGGGGTACGACGGCATCATCGTCATCGGGCCGTTCAACTGCCTGCCCGTACCGGATCTCGGAAGCCATTCTCAAGCCGCTCAGCATCCAGCACGGCATGCCCATCCTGACCTACGAGAGCGACGGCTACGCCGGTCCCGCCGTCGTTCCTCCGGCAGGTGGACGTCCACATCCAGCAGGTGCTCGAGCACGCGGCCGGGAAGACCGCGGTGCCGCGGGCGGCCGCCGGCGGGCTTGCGGAGATCATCCGGTCGGTCGTCGAGCGCCTGAGTTGATAGGGCCGGCGGCCTCGCGGGGAGCGCCGGGTTTCGCGGTCCCGGGACGGCGTCAGCCCGCGCGTCCGGCCTGTCCGGGAGCGCCCGCCTCGCGCTCACACCACGCAGACCTTCACGCTGTGGATCGGCGGCAGCGAAGGGAACAGGCAGCTCCATTCCTCGCCGCCCTCGCGCCCGATCCACAGCTGCCCGGTCGTGGTCCCGAAGTAGAGGGCGGGCGACTCGAGCTCGTCGATGTCCATGGCGTCCCGCTGGACCGTGAAGTAGCTCTCCCTCCTCGGCAGCCCGCGGGAGAGCCGCTTCCATGAGCCGCCGCCGTTCTCGCTGCGCCAGACCGCGGGCGCGCCGCCGGGGCAGGTCCGCGTCTGCGGCTCGAGCGGCATCACGTAGACCGTGTCGGGGTCGTGCGGGTGGACGAGGATCGGGAATCCGAAATCGGACGGCAGCCCCTTGCTGATCGATCGCCACGTCGCGCCGTGGTCGTCGCTGCGCAGGACGCCGATGCCCGGCCGGTCCTCCCAGCCGCCGTGGTTCTGCAGGTAGAGCCGTCCCGGCGCATCCTTGTGGCCCGCGATCTTGTGGACGCACTGGCCGAACTCGGGGTAGGGATCCGGGACGAAACCGGCGCCGATTCCCCTGTTGGACGCCCCGAAGGTCGCGCCGCGGTCCTCGCTCACGTAGTGCCCCCCGGTCGAGATGCCGAGGTGGATCCGGTCCCCGTCGAGCAGGATGGTGTGCAGGCAGAGCCCGCCGGCTCCCGGCTGCCACTTCCGGGCGTGCGGGTGGTTGCTGATCCCCGGGACCAGCTCCCAGGAATCGCCGCCGTCGCGGCTCCTGAAGAGGGACGCCGGCTCGACGCCGCACCAGAGCTCCCGCTCGGCGCGCCCGGGCTCGAGCGCCCAGATGTTGGCGAGCGCCCGCCCGTCCCCCTTCGGGAAGGCGGGGGCCGATTTCGTTTCCTTGAAGCTCTTCCCGAGATCGTTCGAGCGGAGGAGCTTCATGCCGAAGAAGGCGTTGCAGCTCGAGGCGTAGAGGCGCGGCGTGCCGCGCGTGTCCATCGCCGTCGCGTAGACGGCGACGCCCGACCCGAATGGGCCGCGCAGCGCGAAGCTGCGCCGGCTCTTCGACGCCTCGGCGACGAAGAGCCCCTTCCTGGTTCCGATGCTGAGGATCACCCGCTCCGCCATGTTCAGCCTCCTGAGACCGCGGGCAGGACCGTCAGCACGTCGCCGGCGACCAGCGCCGTGTCGAGCCCGTCCCGGTCACGAACGTGAAGCGCGTTCACGAACAGGTTCACGTGCCGGCGCACCCGTCCCGTCTCGTCGCAGATGCTGCGGTGCAGCGACGGGTGGCGCCGCTCGAGCTCCTCGAGGGCGGCGCGCACGCTCCCGGCGTGGAGCGGAAGCTCCGAGGCGCCGCCGCAGCAGTCGCGAAGCATCGGTGGAACCAGGATCCGGATCGTTGCGGGTCGGGCCATGGGGGGTCGCCTGCCGGCTAAGCCGCTGCCGGGAAGCGGAAGTATAGGCTCGGTCCTGCCTGATCCTGGGCTCCCAAATCCACGCGAGCAACTTTGACCTGTAGGAGGAGACGTACGGTCCCTGGGGTCTCCCGACCCCCGCCGGTCCGGCTTCGCTTGCGCTGTGCCGACCACCGGCAATCCTCATGCGACCCCGGACCCGCCCCGCAACCCCCTGGCCCTCGGTCGCCCGCACCCCCCTGACCTCGGAGAGCACCCAGGAACCTCAACTCTCCTCCTAAAGCAGGACTGATGCCAAATCGGTAATTCGAACGGTTTCGATGGTGTCAAGTCGTTTGTTTGCAGCGGATAGAATGGATGTAGTCGCTCCTGGGGGCTCACCGCGGACAGGGACGGAAAAGTGCTGAATATCGCACCTATGGTGTGAAATACCGTCCCTGTGGTGTAATATTCCAACCATGCCCAGGCACGATGATCGCGAATTGAGAAGGGACCGGGACCTCCTCGAGGCCGTCGTGTCGGTGGCGGGGAGCCTCGTCATCGTCCTGGACAAGAAGGGCCGGATCGTCCGCTTCAATCGCGCCTGCGAGCGGGTGACCGGGTACTCGTTCGAGGAGCTCCGGGGAAAGCCGCTCTGGACCTACCTCATCCCGCCGGAGGAAATGCAGCAGGTCCAGACCGTCTTCGAGAGTCTCGCGGCGGGGGCCTTCCCCAACGAGCACGAGAACGACTGGCTGACGAAGGCGGGCGGACGCCGCCGGATCCTCTGGTCGAACACCGCCCTTCTCGACGGCCGCGGCGCCGTCGAGTTCGTCATCGCCACGGGGATCGACGTCACCGAGAGAAAACGGGCCGAGCAGGCGCTCCGCGAGGCCCACGAAGAGCTCGAGAGGCGCGTCGATCAGCGAACGCGCGAGCTGCGCGCGGCGCTGGACGAGCTGGCGCGGCTCAAGGAGCGCCTGGAGGTGGAGAACGTCCTCCTGCGCGAGGAGGTCCGGGAGGGCAGGGAATTCGACGAGATCGTCGGGCAGTCCCCGGCGCTCCGATCGGCCCTGTACCAGGTCGGCCGGGTCGCGGGCACCGACACGGGGGTCCTGATCCTCGGCGAGACCGGCACCGGCAAGGAGCTGGTGGCCAGGGCGATCCACTACCGCAGTCCCCGCAAGGACCGGCCGCTGATCAAGGTCAACTGCGCGGCGCTGCCCCCCACCCTGATCGAGAGCGAGCTCTTCGGGCACGAGCGGGGCTCCTTCACCGGGGCCGTCGCGAGGAAGGCCGGCCGGTTCGAGCTCGCGGACGGGGGGACGCTGTTCCTCGACGAGATCGGCGACGTTCCGCTCGAGCTGCAGACGAAGCTCCTCCGGGTGCTGCAGGACGGGGAGTTCGAGCCCGTGGGCTCGACCGTGACCCGCAAGGTCAACGTCCGCATCATCGCGGCGACGAACCAGGACCTCGAGCTGGTCGTGCAGGAGGGGAGGTTCCGGTCCGATCTCTATTTCCGCCTCGCGGTGTTCCCGATCGTTCTTCCCCCGCTGCGGGATCGGCGGGAGGACATCCCGCTGCTCACGTGGCATTTCATCGCGAAGAAGCAGTCGGAATCCGGCAGGATCATCGAGAGGATCCACCCCGCGGCCATGGACCGGCTGATGGACTACGCGTGGCCCGGCAACGTCCGGGAGCTTCAGAACGTCGTCGAGCGCGCCCTGATCCTCTCTCCCGGGAGCGAGCTCGTGCTCGACGACGCGTTCCGCGTGAGGGCGCCCGCGGGCGGCCCCGCGGGGGGCGCGGGCAGCCTGCAGGAGATCGAGCGCGCCCACATCCTGGGCGTCCTGAAGCAGTGCGGGTGGAAGGTGAAGGGACGGGGCAACGCCGCGGAGCGGCTGGGGCTCAACTCCAGCACCCTGCGCGACCGCATGAAGCGGCTCGGCATCGCCCGGTCCTGACCGGCCGGTCCGCCCCGTCTAGGTCTCGAGCTTGTCGACGATCAGCTCGACCAGCTCCTGCCCGCGGCCGCGAAACTCGGCGAAGGAATACTCGCTCGAGAACCACGCGGAGACCGGGTCCTGCTCCCCCTCCCTGGATGTCGCGACGAGCCCCGGCCAGTGCGAGGTCAACGCGACCACCCTGTCGAGAACCGCCGTCGCGGCCGGGTGCGAGGCGGGGTAGGCTTCCCTGAGGTATCGCACGATGACGTAGACCAGCACGGGGTCGAGCTCCTGCGCGAGGCCCGCGGCCTCGAAGGCCGTCATCCTGCCGTCCTCGAGGCCCCGGAGCAGCTTCAGGGCATCCTGCGCGTTCGTGGATCCGCTCATAAGTCTGCCTCCCGCCCCTGCTACTTCCCGTTTCCCCGGGGAGCCCGGGCAAGAATCGCCTCCATCTCGTCCATCAGGCGGTTCATCTCGCGCATGGCGGCCTCGAACGGGGCGGGCGAGGACATGTCCACGCCCGCCTCCTTCAGCAGCTCCATCGGGTACTTCGAGCCGCCCGCCCTGAGCATGCCGAGATAGGCGTCCCGCGCCCGCGTGACGGGGGGGGCCTGCCGCGCCTCGCCGAGGATCGCCCCGGCGATCGCCGAGGAGGCGACGAAGCTGGTCGCGTACTGGTACACGTAGAACCCCCTGTAGAAGTGCGGGATGTAGGCCCACTCCACGGCGTAGAGGTCGTCCACGCGGCAGACCCCCTTGTCGTGCCCGAAGTACTCGCGGGCGATGTCGAGATAGAGCCTGCTGAGGTTCTCGTCCGTCAGCGTTTCGCCGCGCTCGAGCATCTCGTGCGCGCGCAGCTCGAACTCGGCGAGCTGGGCCTGCCGGAAGAGCGTGGTGCGGAATCCATCGAGGGCGTTGGAGAGCAGGAACAGGCGGGTCGCGTCGTCCCGGCTCTGCCCGAGCATGAAGTCCGCCAGCAGGTGCTCGTTGAGCGTAGAGGCGACCTCGGCCGTGAAGAGGGAGTAATCGGAATAGACATAGGGCTGGTTCTTGAAGGTCAGCCAGGTGTGCATGGAGTGGCCCGACTCGTGGGCCAGGGTGGAAACGTCGTCATAGCGGCCCATGAAATTCACGAGCTGGTAGGGATGGACCTCGTAGGCGCCCGTGCTGTAGGCGCCGGCGCGCTTTCCGGCCGTGGGGAGGAAGTCCACCCATCGGTCCTGGAATCCCTTGCGCAGCACCGCCGCGTAGTCCGGCCCGAGCGGGGCGACCCCCGACAGGACGAGCTCCATCGCCTGCTCGGGGGTGTAGACCAGGTCGGCGTCCTTGACGAGGGGGGCGTACAGGTCCTCGTAGCCGAGCTGCTCCACGCCGAGCATCCTCTGCCGCAGCTTCAGGTAGCGGTGCAGCGTCGGCAGGCTGGCGTGGACCCCGGCGATCAGCTGGCGGTAGACCTGCGGGGGGATGTTGTCGCCGAAGAGGGACGATTCGAGGCAGCTGTCGAAGTGTCGCGCGTCCTTCACGAAGACCCGCCCCTTGGCCTGCGCGTAGAAGGAGGCGGCGAGGGTCCGGCGGAACTGCTGGTAGGTTCCCCAGAACGCCCGGAAGACCTTCTGCCGGTCCTCGCGGTTCGGCGACGCCCGGTGCAGGGTATAGGCGGCGGCGGTCAGGCGGACCGTTTCGCCCGTGGACAGGGTGATCTCGGGGTACGGCATTTCGGAGCTGGTGAAGGTCGAGAAGATCGAGCCCCCCGCGCCCGTGATGTTGGCCGCGCTCGCGAGGACCCGCTCCTCGGCGGCGGGCAGGGTGTGGGGAGCGCGGCGAAGGATATCGTCGAAGAAGTGGCGGTACACCGCGAGCCGGGGCTCGCCGGCCACGAGCGCCTCCACCCGGGCGTGCCCGAGCGCGAGGATCTCGGGACGCAGGAAGGAGGTCGTCGTCGAGAGGAGATTCCGGGCCTGCTCGACCGACTGAAGCCTGCTCGATGCTCCGGCTGACCCGCGTGTCCTGGTCCCGGACCGTGCTTGCGTAGGTCTGAAGGCGGTCGAACTCCTTGTCGAGCTCGGAGATCGCGGTGAGCGCGTCCAGGAGGGCCCGGGAGGAGTCGCCCAGGTGCCCCTCGAACCGCTTCAGGGCCGGGATGCTCTTGACGGCGCGGTCCCTGGCCTCGAGGAACGCGGCATCGGAGGGGTAGAGGTCGGCGAGATTCCAGGTGTACTTGACGGGGGCCTGGGGCCGTTCCATCGGGGCGGAGAGGCCGGGAGCGCGGCGAGGGCGGCGGCGATCGGGGCGGCAAGGAGCCGGTTCATCAGGGTTCGTCTCATGGGCGTGGTTTCTCCTCGTATCCGGGGCCAAGCCTATCAGGAGCCCGGCCGAAAATCCTCACCCCGCACATTGATTTCGGGAGCAGGACCCCGCTATCCTCGCGTCAGCTGGCGGGGGGAAGGCGGGTTCGACAATCGCTGGATGGAAGGAGCGTCCCGGATGGAGAAGCCGAGCCTCATCGGGCAGATGAAGAGCTACCCGAAGCAGTTCTGGGTTGCGAACACGATCGAGATCTTCGAGCGCATGGCCTGGTACGGGTGGTTCACCGTCATGGCCCTCTACGTCACCGGGTCGGTGGAGACGGGCGGTCTCGGCTTCTCGACGGAGACGCGCGGCGCGCTGCAGGCGATCGTGCCGTTCTTCCTCTACCTCATGCCGGTGTTCACGGGCGCCCTGGCCGACCGGTACGGTTTCAAGCGGACCTTCATCATCGCCTTCCTGGTGATGATCGTCGCGTACTACCTGCTCGGGCAGTTCACCAGCCTCCCGGCATTCTTCCTGGCCTTCATGTTCGTCGCGCTCGGCGCGGCCCTGTTCAAGCCGGTCGTCGTCGGCACGGTCGCCAAGGTCACGAACGATTCGAACTCGGCGACGGGCTTCGGCATCTTCTACATGATGGTGAACATCGGCGGGTTCGTCGGGCCGATCGTCGCGGGGGTCGTGCGGGGCTGGGGCTGGCGCTACGTGTTCGTCGCGTGCTCGTTCTGGGCCCTGGTCAACCTGGTGCTGGTGCTGACGCTCTACAAGGAGCCGCTGCATCGCCAGCGCGGCCCAGCGCACCGGGTCGTTCCGGAAGGTGCTCGACAACATGGTCGAGGTGCTCGGGAACGCGCGTTTCTTCATCGCCATCTTCGTGGTGCTCGTGGCGCTGATGGTGGCCAACCTGCGGATCTCGCGTTTCACCTCCTTCCACTTCAACTGGTGGCCGCACTGCGCGGTCTTCGTGGTGGCCTGGCTGATCCTGAACTTCGTCTGGGACATGGCGCTTCCCGCCGGGAGCGGGCCGCCGGAGAAGGCGGGAGAGCGCAGGAGGAACCCGCTGCTGAAGCGGATGTACTGCAGCAACTGGCGCTTCGCCCTGTTCCTGCTCATCATGTCCGGCTTCTGGACGAGCTTCAACCAGATCTTCTACACGATGCCCGAGTACATCCGCGACTTCGTGGAGACCCGTCCGGCGATCGCGGCCGTGGAGTCGATCTTCGGCAAGAGCGACCCGAACGATCCGACGGTCGGCCCGGCGAGCCGCGTTGCCACGATCAATCCGTCCGAGCGCGCGGAGATCGCGAACGACGTGCGGGCGCTCGTCGCGCTGGCGTTCCCGGCCGACGGGCGGGCAGGCGGCGGACCGGCTGCCCGCGGCGGAGCTCGACCAGGTGTCCAGGCGCCTGCTGCTGAGCAAGGTGCGGATCGCGCCCGAGGACCTGCGCGCCATGATCCGCGACTGCGGAGGCGACGCGGAGAAGCTGACCGACCGGATCATCGTCCGCGCGCGGCAGGTGAACCCGGAGTTCATCGTCAACATCGACGCGGGGGCGATCGTGCTGCTGCAGGTGCTGATCTCCTTCCTCATGGCGAAGTTCCACCGCTTCAGCACGATGATCATCGGGATGCTGGTGGCGGCGGCGGGGATCGGGCTCTCGGCGTTCGCGGGGACCGGGGGGATGGTCGGGGCAGGCGGATCCATCGTGGGTCGTGGCCATGGGCCTCTTCATCTTCGCGATCGGGGAGATGATGGCCAGCCCGACCAGCCAGGAGTACGTCGGCCGGATCGCGCCCGAGGACAAGAAGGCCCTCTACATGGGCTACTACTTCGTCGCGGTCGCCCTGGGGAACCTCTTCGGCGGGATCCTGTCGGGCGAGCTGTACGGGAGGCTGGCGCGCGACATGGAGCGGCCGGATCTCATGTGGCTTCTCTTCGGCGGGATCATGCTGGTGACGGCGGCGATCTTCCTTCTCTACAACCGGTTCGCGCTCCCCCGCGATTCGGCCGACACCCTCGTGAACCAGCAGGCCTGATCGCCGCGCGGGGACGGCGGAGGGAGCAGGGGAGGGGCGGCCTCGCTCGAGGCGCCCCGCCTGCGCGTTTCGCTGGAGGAGAGAAGAAAGGGCGAAGGGCGGTGCGGGCCGCTGACCGTGGACGGAAGCGCGCCGCGCGGGTGCCCCCGCGCGGGACGCCACGGCCAGACCTGCGCGGACGGGAACCCGCGCGAGCCGGGACCGCTACCTCGATGTCGAGCCGACGGCCACCGGGACCATGGGTTCCGCGGACTGGTCCTTGGCCAGTTCCTTCTTCGTACTCTCGGTCGAGTTCTTCGCCTTCTCGTCGGCGCGCGCCTTCTTGTCGCCGATCTGAAGCTCGCAGTTCCCGAAGGTGACCTGCAGCCCGCCCTGGGGTTGGGTCAGCATCACCTCGAGCGTCTTGGCGCGAATCACCGTCTGATCATCCACGCGCCCGGAAAGCTCGACGGTCTCGGCCTCGATCTCGCCCGCGACCTCTCCCTGGGCCTTCAGGCGGGAAACCCTGACCTTCCCCCTGACCGAGCCGGAGGGCATGACGGTGAGCGCGGGCGCCGTCACCTGGCCCGTGAGCTTACCGCTCAGCGTGATGGCGCACTCCGACTTGATCGAGCCATCGAACTCCGTGCCGCTCTCGATGATGGTCTGTTTGGTCGTTTCGGACATCGGCGAAGTCTCCTTTCGTCCTGGTCTCGCTGCCCCGTCTGGTTATCTCTGGATTCCGAGCCGCAGGATGCAGCCCCTCTCGAATGCGAACTGGGTGCTGGCGGCGGCTTGTTTCACGACACCTGCGACCACGCCTTCCCTTCCGACGATGAGACGGGTGGGCCCGACAAATCCGGGCGTGAGGTCCGCCTCCTCAAAGATCCCGTGCACCACGATCTCGCCCGCGCCGCTGATCTGGCATCCCCGCAGGACGCCATGCGTGCCGACCACCAGCCGGGCTCCCTCCCGCAGGGCGATGGAGCAACGCTCGAACGTGCTCTCGATCTCCACGACCGACCCCTCGCCGAACTCGAGCGAGGCGTTACGCAGCACGTCGCCGATCCCGAAGAAGCGCTTGTTCTGCTCGGCCGCGGGAGCCAGGGGAGCGGGCGCGAAGGCGGCGCTGCGCACCTTGGTGATGAATGCCACGAGCTCGCTTCCCGGCACCTTGAGTTCGGTGGAAGAGGTCGAGAAGTTCACCCACTCCGCCACGACGGACGCGAGCTGCTCGGGATCGAGATCCACACCCGTGAGCCAGGCCCCCGTCAGGGTCGCGCCATCGAACCTGGTCCCGCGCGCAGATGCGCCGCGCAGATCCGAGCCCGAGAGGTCCGCCCGGGCGAGGTTGCAGGCGTCGAGATTGGCCCCTTCCAGCAGGGCGCCCCGCAGGTTCGCGCCTTCGCAGTAGGCCAATTTCAGGTTCGCCGCGCCGAGATTGGCCTCGGTCAGGTCGGCGGACTCCATGTTCGCCTTCTCGAGGCGCGCGTTCCTCATGTCCGCCTTGACGAGCAGCGCGCCGCCGAGATAGGCCTCGCTGAGATCCGCGCCTGACAGGTCCACGCCCAGGAGCTGTGCTCCACCGAGGTTCGCCATGTCCATCTGCGCAGAGCAGAGTCTCGCGCCGTTGAAGCCGGACCTTCTCCAGTGAGGCTCCTGAGAGGTTTGCGCGGCTCAGGTCGGCGTTCTGCAGGTTCGCGCCGTCGAGCTTCACCCCCTCGAGATCCGCCTTCTGGAAGTTGGCTCCTTCGAATTCCGTATTGGCGAGGTAAGCATCACGGAGGCTGGCGCTCGACAGGTTGGCCCTTTTGAGGTTCGCCCCGGCGAAATTCACTCCCTCCAGGTCGGCCCGGCGGAGGTTGGCTCCTTCGAGGTTCACCCCTCCTGCGGCCAGGTTTCTCAGGTCCACCCGCTCGAGGCTCTGGCCTCTCCGGTGTTTCTCCAGGAGCTGCTCTTTCGAATACTCTGCCATGGAATTCGAACCTCTCCGCCGGCTCCTGCGCCGGCCTCAGCTCAATTACGCTTCCTGTGCCGTCAGCGGAGCGCCCTCGGCGCTCTCGACGAATTGTCCAAGCGCCTCGAGGCGCAGCCCCATGGGGAGCCTCTGAATCCGCTCGGCAAGCTCGACCTCCCCGAGATCCGCCAGCAGCACCTCGATCTGAAGCGCGCAGGCCTGTCTGGCTTCGCGCAACTCCCGCTTCTGCTCGGCCAACTGCGGGTCCGTCCATTCTTCCGAGGAAGCCCGCTCGTAACCCTTGTGCTTCCGCCTCAAATCATCGACCAGGCGGCGAAGGTGCTCGCGACGCTCGCCCTCGCCGGACGCATCCCGCTCCCGGGCGAGCTGATGCCGGTAAGCCTGCATCCTCTGGCAGATCCGCTCGCACAGCCACTCGGGAATGCCGGCCGTGAGCGCCAGGTCCTCTGCGGTCGCGAGAAACAGCGACTCGAGACTGGTCAGGCCGGCACCGTAAAGCCGCTGGAAGGTCACATGCCCCACATCGGGGACCTGCTTGAGGAGAGAGTGGATGATGATCGACTCGCGCCGGCGTTCTTCGTCTCCCCGCCGGAACGACTCGGGCAGCGCCTCCGCCATCTCTTCATAGCAGGAGAGAATCAGGTCCCTCGCGCCGGCCTCGATCGTCGGTCCGTCTCCAGCGGCGGCGAGGGAGAGAGCCGCGTTCAAGTCGATCATCTTCTTGGCGACTTCCGGCAAGTCCATCGATTCGGCGCTTCTGGCAAGAGTCTCCATGACGGGCCGGCAGATTTCGATCCATTCCCGGGTCGCGGTTCCGCGCTTGAGCTCGAAGACCAGGTTCCTGACGGGACGGGCATGCGCCGCGGCGATCTCCGTGAAGAGCTCCCGAACGGCGGCCTGGTCGAAATCGGCGGCGGAAGCGGTCGTCGGCGTGACGGCCTGGGTCGCTCCTTTACCGAAGACGGCTTCGAATGCCATCTCCACGTCCGGGGTCCCGATGCAACCAGGGTCAGGCCCCGGAAGGCTCTGCGACAGGCTGTCGGCGGAGAGTTCGGGCTCCGCAGCGGGCGCCAGGCCGGCGCGCATCGGCGCTTTCAGCGCCTCGGCACCGGTTCCAGCGCTTCCGGGTGGCGGTGGCTGTTGGGAGGTTCGCCCGGCCTCCCGACGAACCCCGTTCTTCGGGTGCGCCCCGGCACGACCCGTGGCCGCTCGGTCCGTTCTCTGCCTGCGGCCAGGCTCGGAGAGGATCGGCCGGCCTTCATCCCCAGTTGCGGTCCCCTGGTGGGACGAAGACCTGGCCCCTTCCCGGGGGCTCTGCGACCCTTTCCTGGGGCCACGCAAACGGAAGAAATCGAAGAATCCCATAGCCTCTTCCGCCGACCGGATCGGACCGGCTCGACGATGAGATCGTTTCTCGGTCTAATTGGCCGAGCGCAACCACAGTTCAATATTGTTCTCGGAGGCGCCGGAGACAAGCCTGAGCGATGCCGGAATCTGCGTTTTCCCCACTGTGACCCCGGCGGAGGATGCCCATGGCTGGAACGGAGGCTGGCAGGACCTATATTGACCCCGAAGAGTTCTGATGAGGCGCACGTATCTCATTGTGGCCGAGAAGGAAGAGACCCGTGTGTCTCTGGCCCGGTTGCTTCGCTCCGGCGGGCTGACTGTTTCTCTCGCTGCCAGCGTGACCGATGTCCTTCAGACGCTCCGCTCGACGCCGGTCGACACGATCGTGATCGCGTCCAGGGAGGGGGAATCGGGAGGCGACCGGCTCCGGCCCCGAATCCTCGCGGAGCAGCCTGGCTGTCGGGTGATCACGCTGTCCCGCACCAGCGCGATACGTGGGGAGTCCAGGTCCCGCCGCTTCGGGATCGGGGACCACCTGCTCGGCGAGCAGGAGCTCCTTGCACTGCTCCTGGCCCCGCATGGTTGGTCGGAGGCCCATGGCGAGGGTGCCCTCGAGGAAAAGCCGCTCAGGTCCCTTGTGGAGCTGGTCGATGTTCTCGTGGGCCTGCTCGAACTGGGAGATAGGCACTTTGCCAGCTCCTCCCACAGGGCCATGCGGCTGGCGCGAGTCGTCGCCGAGGAAATGCACCTCTCCGGGGACCTGGCCCTCGAAATCGACCTCGCGACTCTTGTGAGGGACATCGGAAAATACGGGATCGAGAAGAACATCTTCGCCGAGACCGGGGGCTTTTCGCAGGACCAGACTGCGCGCGTCCGGGAGCACGTCGTGGCCGGCACCCGGCTTCTCGAGCACATTGATTTCCCCTGGAAGATCCTGGCGATCGTCCGCCACCATCATGAGCGCTATGACGGCCTGGGCTATCCCGACGGCCTGAAGGGGCCCGAGATTCCTCTCGGCGCGCGCATCCTCGCCGTCGTGGATGCGTTCGTGGCGATGCTCTCCGACCGTCCGCACCGGCCCTGCCGTTCGCGTGAAGAGGCGATGGACGAGCTGGAGCGGCAGGCAGGGTTCCAGTTCGATCCCGAGATCGTGGAGGTCTTCCTCCGCGCCATCCAGGAGCGGGGCGCGCCGCTGAGCGCTCTCGAGCGACCGAGGATCATGATCGCCGACCGGGACGCCGAATTCGTCGGTCTCCTGAAAATGCGCCTGCACAACGAGGGCATGCAGGTGGATGTGGCCACCAACTTCCAGGACGCGCTCCTGGCGGCGCTCGATTCACCGCCGAACCTCATCCTCGCCCAGGTGGACGCCGACGAAACCCGGTCCTTCGAGTTTCTCGGGGCCATCCGGGAGTGTGATTCGCTGGCGAAGGTCCCGTTCGCTTTCCTGGTGCCGCAGTTCGATCTCAACCTGAGCGTCCGGGTGCTCAGCCAGGGTGTCGATGAGTGCCTGTCCAAGTCCGAGGACATCGAGCTCCTGGCGGCGCGGATCAGGAACATCCTGGTCAGGGAGACGCGCAGGCAGTCGAAGGATGCGGGCGAACGACGTCGCGGAATCTCAGGCCAGCTCGAGAACCTTCCGCTGCCGGACATCATCCAGATCCTGAACATGGGATTGAAGACCGCCTGTGTGTCTCTGGCGAGCGGAGAGCGCAGCGGCAGGATCTGGTTCGATTCCGGAGCGGCCGTGCACGCGGAGCACGGAGGACAGCGCGGGACCGATGCCCTCTTCACCATGCTCCGGTGGAAGACCGGCGAATTCGCGATCGAGCACGGCATCGCGGCGGAGGAGCTCACGATCGAGGGCGACACCATATACCTTCTGATGGAAGGGATGCGGTTGATCGACGAGGAGTCGTCTGAAGCCCTGGCGGTTTCCTCTCCGGGCGAAGCGGGGAACGGCCCCGGGTAGGCTGCCCTCCCCCTGTTGCGCGGGCTTTACTCCCTCAATTCGACGGCATCCGCTCCCAGAGACGCCGGCGGCCCAGGAGCCCGGGCAGGAACGCGAACACGAGGATCCCCGCGCCGGTGAACAGGACCGGCGCCGTCACGACCGTCCGCTCCAGCCGCCCGGAGAACAGGCCATGAACGAAGACGAGGAGCACGAAGATGGCGACGCAGCGGCATCGTTCAGAATCCCAGGGTGGCCGACAGCACGACGGTCGGCGAGTCCTGGTCCGGGTTGAACACGTAGGCGGAGAGGTCGAGGCTCTTCCAGGAGAACCCGAGCAGCAGGCCGCGCTGGATCTCCAGGTCGCTCTGGTAGGCCCGGGTCCGCTGGCCCACGAGGCCGAACCGGAACGACTCCACGGGGTAGAAGCTCAGCTCCGACCAGGCGTAGAAGTAGTTGTTCGAGGAGTCACCCGTGTCGAACAGATACTCCCCCTCGCTGTAGAACTCGAGTTTCCCGTAGCCGAGAGTGAGCTTGAACCCCGGCGCGACGCCCCTCGTGTCCCCGAAGACTCCGCCCAGCATCGGGATGAACTCGAGCGAGAGCGATTCGCCGGCGCTGAGGTTGCACCCGACCCACGCGGATCCCGTGTCGAGCCCCTCGTAGTTGTAGCGGGCTTCCAGGTGCAGCCAGCCCCGGTCGGCGGTGAAGGTCGGCTGGACGTAGTCCTGTGAGCCGGGCACGAAGTAGCCCATCGCCGAGGCGGAGAATGACCATCCCTTCGCCTCCCCGGCCCGGGCCTGCGACGCCGTGAGAGCGAGAACGACGGCCACGTGCGGCGCAAGATCACGAGGCCGGCCGGCCGGAGGGCCATTCCCGGGCGCAGTCGGTTCACGCTCACCCTCCCAGCGCGATCGTCAGGCCGACCATGGCGCTCCCGATGAAGACCATGAGCAACCCCACGGCCCAGGGACGGCGTCCGATGCAGCGCCCGTACGTCCAGCCGGCGATGCTCAGCATCGCGACGGCGACGGCGTTCGAGACGCGGAGGGCGTGCATCGGCTGGTGCATGAAGATGAACGGGAGGATGACGGGGAAGGTGGAAAGGAACACCAGCAGGAAGACTCCGGCGGCGCCCAGCCAGCTGTCCCTGTCCAGGCGCGGGCGGGCCGGCGGCGTGGGCTGCTCCTTCATGCGCCGCTGCAGCGTATCGATGTCCTGCGGCTGGAGGATGGCGGCGACGACCGGAGGCAGCGCGTCGGCGATGAGGCGCCGCGCCGTCCCGGGATCGCTGGTCTCCCGCACGGCGCGGTAGATCCGCAGGCCACGGCCCTTTTCCCCGAGGCAGCCCATGAGGTAGAAGACCCCGTCGATGATTCCCCAGGCGAGGTTGCAGCCGAGGGCGCCGACGAGCATGTCGCGGACCTCCGTGCGGCCCGCGCTCGCGACGCTGAGCGAGCCCGTGAACGTGAGCACCATGATCAGCCCGAACAGGACCTCCGACACGCGGTCGATCGGGTCCAGGATCCGCGCGGACGGTCCGGCCGGCGCTTTCCGGCTCGTTCGATCGTCGGCGTCATGGCTCGTCGTGGATGTCATGTCGGGCCCATCCTCCGGGGTGGCTGGCCCCTGTTCGACCTGGCCGGCTCCCGTCCCGGCCCCGCCTGACGCGTAGGATACCCCGGAACCGCGACACGCATCGTCGCATGGCAGCGAATTGACACGCGCGCGGGCGCGGGAGGATCCTCGTCGGCGAAGGGGACAACCCATGAAGAAACGCGCCGCGATGCCGCTGGACCGGATACTGCTCCGAAAACTCGATGCCTACTGGCGGGCCGCCAACTACCTGTCGGTCGGCCAGATCTACCTCTACGACAACCCGCTCCTGAAGAAGCCCCTGAAGAAGGAGCACATCAAGCCCCGGCTGCTCGGCCACTGGGGAACGACGCCCGGCCTCAACTTCATCTACGCTCACCTGAACCGGGTGATCAAGCGCGATGACCTGAACATGATCTACATCACGGGCCCGGGCCACGGCGGACCGGCCCTGGTCGCCAACGCCTGGCTCGAGGGGACCTACAGCGAGGTCTATTCGAGCATCTCGCGGGACGAGGAGGGGATGAAGCGCCTGTTCACCCAGTTCTCGTTCCCGGGCGGCATCCCGAGCCATGTCGCGCCTGAGACCCCCGGCTCCATCCACGAGGGCGGCGAGCTCGGCTACGCCCTCTCGCACGCGTACGGGGCCGCGTTCGACAACCCGGACCTGATCGTGGCCTGCGTGGTCGGCGACGGGGAGGCGGAGACAGGCCCGCTCGCGACCAGCTGGCATTCGAACAAGTTCCTGAACCCCGCGGCCGACGGCGTCGTCCTGCCGATCCTCCACCTGAACGGCTACAAGATCGCGAACCCGTGCGTCCTGGCGCGCATCAGCCACGAGGAGCTGGACCAGCTCCTCCGCGGGTACGGCTATACGCCCTATTTCGTCGAAGGACATGAACCGGAGGTGATGCACCAGCGGATGGCGGGCGCGCTGGACGAGGTCGTGGAGGAGATCAATCGAATCAAGACCGAGGCCCGCCGGTACGGGCCCCGGACGCGGCCGCTCTGGCCCATGATCGTCCTGCGCACGCCCAAAGGATGGACCTGCCCGAAGGTGATCGACGGAAAGCGGACCGAGGACTCCTGGCGCTCCCACCAGGTGCCGATGGGCGAGATGCACACGAATCCGGCACACGTCCGCCTTCTCGAGAAGTGGATGAAGAGCTACCGGCCCGCGGAGCTGTTCGACGAAAACGGCCGGCTCATGCCGGAGCTGGCCGCGCTCGCCCCCGCCGGCGACCGGCGGATGAGCGCGAACCCGCACACCAACGGGGGGCTGCTCCTCAGGGACCTGCGCCTGCCCGACTTCCGCGACTACGCCGTCAAGGTGCCGAAGCCCGGGGCGGCGACGGCCGAGGCGACCCGGGTGATGGGGACCTTCCTCCGCGGCGTCATGAAGGAGAACCTCGAGAGCCGCAACTTCCGCCTCTTCAGCCCGGACGAGAACAACTCGAACCGCTGGCAGGATGTCCTGGACGTCACGAACCGCGCCTGGATGGCCGAGCGGTTCCCGTACGACGATCACCTGGCGCCTGACGGCAGGGTGATGGAGATGCTGAGCGAGCACCAGTGCCAGGGCTGGCTGGAGGGGTACCTCCTGACCGGCCGGCACGGGTTCTTCTCCTGCTACGAGGCGTTCATCCACATCATCGACTCGATGTTCAACCAGCACGCCAAGTGGCTGAAGGTCTGCCGCGACATTCCCTGGCGGCGCTCGATCGCGTCGCTCAACTACCTGCTCAGCTCGCACGTCTGGAGGCAGGACCACAACGGGTTCAGCCACCAGGACCCCGGCTTCATCGACCACGTCGTGAACAAGAAGGCGGAGGTCGTGCACGTCTATCTTCCGCCCGACGCCAACACGCTCCTGTGGGTGACGGATCAGTGCCTGCGCAGCCGCAACGCCGTGAACGTGATCGTCGCCGGCAAGCAGCCGGCCCCCCAGTGGCTCTCGATGGAGGAGGCGATCAAGCACTGCACGGCCGGCATCGGGATCTGGGAATGGGCCAGCAACGACAAGGGGGGCGACCCCGATGTCGTGATGGCCTGCTGCGGGGACGTCCCGACGCTGGAAACGCTCGCCGCGGTGGACCTGTTCCGGCATTACCTGCCCGCGCTCAAGATCCGCGTCGTCAACGTGGTGGACCTCATGAAGCTGCAGCCCCCGAGCGAGCACCCCCACGGCCTCTCCGACAGGGACTTCGACACGCTGTTCACCAAGGACAGGCCGATCGTCTTCGCGTTCCACGGCTACCCGTGGCTGATCCACCGGCTGGCCTACCGCCGGACCAACCACGCGAACCTCCACGTGCGCGGCTACAAGGAAGAGGGGACCACCACGACGCCGTTCGACATGTGCGTCCTCAACGACATGGACCGCTTCCACCTGGTCGCCGACGTGATCGACCGCGTGCCGTTCCTGGGCGCCCGCGCGGCCTACGCCAAGCAGGCGATCCGCGACCGGCTGCTCGAGCACAAGCAGTACATCGCGAAGCACGGCGAGGACATGCCCGAGATCTCCGGCTGGACGTGGGGGGCGCGCGCCCGGAAAGGGGCGTGGGGCGGAGCCAGGGGGCGAGGCGGCTCGACGGAGGCGGACAACCTCTAGGGTTCGATCTCACGAACAGCGCTGCCGGCCGCTTCGCCCGGGATTGTCCGGCGGGGAACGGGCGGCGCAACGAAGAAGGGTGAGTGGAATGGACAAGAAGATCATCGCGGTCGTCGGAGCGACCGGCGCCCAGGGCGGCGGGCTGGTCCGCGCGATCCTCGCGGATCCCTCGGGCGGTTTCGCGGTCCGCGCGCTGACCCGCGACGTCAACAGCGACAAGGCGAAGGCGCTGGCAAGGCTCGGCGCGGAGGTCGTCGCCGCGAACGTCGACGACGTCGAAAGCATGAAGCGGGCGTTCAAGGGCGCCCACGGCGCCTACTGCGTGACGTTCTTCTGGGATCACTTCTCGCCCGACCGCGAGAAGGCCGCAGGCGCGCAACATGGCGGTCGCGGCCAAGGCCGCCGGGCGTGAAGCACGTCATCTGGTCCACGCTCGAGGACACGCGGAAGTCGATCCCGCTGGGCGACAACCGGATGCCGACCCTGATGGGCAAGTACAAGGTGCCGCACTTCGATGCCAAGGCCGAGGCCAACGCCTACTTCACCGAGCTCGGCCTGCCCGTCACGTTCCTCCTGACGTCGTTCTACTGGGACAACCTGATCCACTTCGGCATGGGGCCGAAGAAGGGACCGGACGGCAAGCTCGCCTTCATGCTGCCGATGGGCGACAGGAAGCTCCCCGGCATCGCCGCGTCGGACATCGGCGCGTGCGCCTACGGGATCTTCAAGCGCGGCCACGGAGTTCATCGGCAAGACGATCGGCATCGCGGGGGAGTTCCCGACCGGCGCGCAGATGGCGGCGGAGCTCTCGAAGGCCCTCGGGCAGGAGGTCGTCTACACCGCGGTGCCGCCCGACGTCTACCGTTCGTTCGGGTTCCCGGGGCCGACGACCTGGGGAACATGTTCCAGTTCAAGGCCGAGTTCGAGAACCTCTTCTGCGGCAACCGCGACCTCGCGCTGAGCCGGTCGCTCAACCCGGGGCTCCAGACCTTCGCCCGTGGCTGGCGGCCAACAGGGAGCGAATCCCCCGCGTGAGCTCCCGGCCGAACCAGTTCCCCTGCAGGGCGGAGGGGGGAGTGGATCGTTTGTCGCCGGGCCGGGATGTCGCCGGGCCGGGATTGTGGGCATGGTCGTCGTCAAGTATAGACGTCGTCGCGGCGCCGCGGTGGCGCCCGGGGAGGCCGGATTGCCTGTCGAAACCGTCGGAACGCCTCTCCTGTGGCTTCGGCTTCATCGCCTTCGTGCTGGCGATGCTGGCGCTCGACCTCGGCGTCTTCCACCGCAAGGCGCACGAGGTGAGCCTCAAGGAGGCCGCCGTCTGGAGCGCGGTCTGGGTCGCGCTGGCGCTGGTCTTCAACGTCGGCGTCTACCTCTGGTTCGGCCCCGAGCGCGGCGCTCGAGTTCACCACCGGCTACCTGATCGAGAAGGCGCTGGCCGTCGACAACATCTTCGTCTTCGTCGTGATCTTCTCGGCCTTCGCGATCCCGGCCGCCCTACCAGCACCGGGTGCTGTTCTGGGGCGTGCTCGGCGCGCTGGTCATGCGCGCGGCCTTCATCTTCGCGGGCGGCGCGTTCCTGCAGCGCTTCCACTGGGCGCATCTACGTCTTCGGCGGCATCCTGGCCATCACCGGCGTGAAGCTGCTGCTGCAGCGCCACGAGCGAGATGCACCCGGAGCAGAACCCGCTGGTGCGGCTCTTCCAGCGGCTCTTGCCCGGTGACGCCGAGCTTCGACGGCGACCGGTTCACCGTGGTGCGCAAGGACGGCCGGCGCTACGCGACGCCGCTGCTGCTGGCGCTGGTGGCGGTCGAGGTCACCGACCTGATCTTCGCGGTCGACTCGATCCCGGCGATCTTCGCCGATCACGACCGATCCCGTTCATCGTCTTCACGTCGAACATCTTCGCGATCCTGGGCCTGCGCTCGCTCTACTTCCTGCTGGCCGGCGTGATCGACGAAGTTCGTCTACCTGAAGGTCGGGCTCTCGCTGCGTGCTGATCTTCGTCGGCGCGAAGATGCTGCTGATGGACGTCTACAAGGTGCCGTCGCGTCGCTCGGCATCATCGCCGGCATCCTGGCCCTCTCGGTTGCTGGCCTCGCTGCTGGAGGCGCCGCGCGCGGACGGGCCGCCCGCGGCGAGGTGAGCCCTATCTCTGAATGCGTACGAGACCTTGAGGAAGAACTGCCGGCCGGTGCGGTCGAGCCCCCCGTCCGCGTCGATCGCCCGGTCCTCGCCGTAGCCGAGGAACAGCACCGACTGCCAGTTGAGCTTGTAGGCGAACAGCACGGAGCCGGAGAAGGCGCCGTCTGCTCCTCACGGGGGAGGTAGAGCGCGGGGTCCGGTCGGTTCCTCGTACTGGCCGATCAGCCGGAGGTAGCAGCGCGCGGTGAAGGTGTAGGTCGCCTTCAGCCGCTCGACCTGGGCCGTGAACAGCCGCCTCTCGGGGCCGCCCTCGTCGGGACGGACGTCGAGCCATCGCCGGGAGGCGTCGAGGCGGAGGGCGAGGTGGTCGTCGGGGCGCAGGATGGCGCCGGGTCAGCGTCGCGCCGTGACCGGGCCGGGCGTTGTCGAAGTCGATCTCCTCGCCGAGCGCGCCCTCGAGGTACAGCTGCGATACCGCATCGAGGGGCCGGCCTGGAGGATGAAGCGGAGCTGGGTCTTGGGGATCTCCAGGATAGGCTGCGGGCTCGAGCCCCGGCTCGGCGAACCCGCCACCTGTCCGGGACCAGACAGAAGCGGGCGAAGGAGCTCCAGCGGCCGTCCATGCCGACGCCCGCGGCGACGAGCTGGCGGATCATCCCTCCCTGGTTGTCCCACATCGGGTCGGCGAAGGCGAAGGCCCGCACCCGCGACAGGAACCCCGTCGGGTACCAGGTGCGCCCCGCCTCGACGTACCCCTCGCGGAAGCCGACCTGGGGAACGAAGCCGGCGTCGGCGCGGAAGCCGTCCCCGAACGACTTGACCTCCGCCGACAGAGTCGAAGCTGCGCGTGCTGTGCGACCACCAGATGTCGGCGCCGGCGCCGGAGAGCTTCTCGGCCGTCCCACCCGGGGGCGAGGTCGGGCCGGTCGGGGGTCTCGGTGTAGCTGAGTAGAGGATCTGCCCGGTGACCGTGTCCGTGTCGTTGGGCCGCCACTGGAAGTCGGGGCCGAACACCCGGTTGTAGCCGCCGCCCGCGACCTCCCGGTCGGTGCACGAGAAAGCTGACGAACGATTCGCCGAGGTCGTGCCGGACGCGCGCCACCGCCACGCGCGACGCGAAGTCCTGGGGGGCGAACGACGAGCCGTAGGGGCCCGGGATGATCACGCGTCCCGCCGCCGCGGTCGTCGGAGATCAGGGCCGTGTAGGCGGTGTCGCCGATCTTGCCGGTCGCGCGCACCCCCCAGCGGGGCGAGGTGATCGACGCGCGTGTAGACGGCCTGGACGGGGGTGGAGAACAGCTCCATGCCCTCGAGGAAGAACGGCCGCTTCTCGGGGTAGAAGAGCGCGAACCGCTCGTTCGCGGAGATCTTCGCGACGTCCGACTCGACCTGGGAGAAGTCGGGGTTGACGGTCGAGGTCGAGGGCGTCGTCCGGCGTTCGGGATCCACTTGGCGTCGAGCCCGCCGGTGGCCTCCACGGCGCTGGTTCACGCAGCGCGGTCCCGAGGTCGCCCGCAGGCGCGCTCTCCTGCTTGCGCCGACGACGTACGGCGCGACGACGAAGTGCGTCCCCGGCGGGGAGGCCCTCGAGGCCTGTGAGGCGTTGCTCGCGGCAGATGAAGCAGCTGCCGCCGCGCGGCGAGTCCGCGTGGAGAACATCTGGTAGCGGTACTCCCGCGGGTAGTTCCGGAAGAGCATGATCCCCCAGGTCTGACGGCTCCGCCCTCCGCGTAGCGCAGCGACGAGAAGGGGATGCGGATCTCCAGCGTCCAGCCGTCCTCGGTGATCCTGCCCGCCGAATCCCAGTAGAAGTCGGGCGCCGAGTTCTCGCTGCCGGTGGCGTCGTCCTGGATCGCGTCGTACTGGATCCCGCGCGGGGTCGCCAGGAACAGGATCCCCGTGCGGCCGTCGTTTCGGGTGTCGAGGACCACGCCCCCGTAGTCGATGCTCTCGGAGATGTCGTCGCGGTCGGAGTACGGCGCGCGGATCTTCGACGGCTCGGGATCGTGGAACTCGAACCCGGCGTACAGGTACTGGTCGTCGTAGGCGAGGTGGCCGACCGTCCTGACCTTGGGGGCGACGTTGTCGCCGGGCCGGATCTCGAACCACTCCTCGACGCGTACCGCGCCGGCCCAGCCGGGATCGGAGAGCTCGCCGTCCACCGTGATCGGCCCGGCCGCCCGCCTGATCGGAATCTCGCTGCCTCGGAACGATTCCTCCCCACGGCCGCCCCAGAGAACCCGGCGAAGGTAGCCGTGAAAAGGAAGAGGATGGCGAACTGTCCCCGCACCCCTGATGGTACGCAGCGAGGATTGCCAGGTTTACGGGATGCTCCTCGGGAGCTCGTGGCGCCCGATCGCATGGCTGTCGCAGACCCGGAAAACGGCGTGGTGACGCAGGAATTGCGACCACGGCGCAGGGGGCAGGGGGCCCAGGGGGCGGGGCGCTCGAGCAGGGGGCGAAAACGACGCGCCGGCCCCGCCCGGATGTGGCATCATGGTGACGGGACGATCCCGAAGGAGGCTCCCATGTTCGAGACCGTATGCGAACTGGAGTCCGGAAGCGGGAGCGTCAGGCAGTCGCTGCTCTCCTTCCTGGTCTCCTTCTTTACCCACACGACGCTTCTCCTCGTTCTTGCGGTCGCGTCGCTGCTCGTGGTGCAGGCGGTGCAGGCTCCCGAACTGATGATTACGTTTATCGGGACTGCCCCCCCTCCTCCGCCTCCTCCACCACCTCCCCCTCCCGCATCGAAGGGCGCGACGGCCGCCAGGGTCGACCCGAAAGAGCTCGAGCCGCAGGCCCCGCGGAGATCGTGCAGCCGGTGACGGTGCCGGAGACGATCGCCATCGCGAAGGAGCCGCTGGGCAACGACGACGACGAGGGAGTTGAGGGCGGCGTCCCCGGCGGCGTCCCGGGCGGCGTGCCCGGCGGCGTCGTGGGCGGCGTGCTCGGCGGCGTCCCCGGGGGGATCCTCGGGGGTGCGCCGGGAGGGCTGCTCGGACCGGCGGCGCCGACCGATGAGGAGCCGATCCTCGTGGTCGGCGACGTCAGGCCGCCGGAACTGCTGCTCAAGGTGCAGCCGCAGTACCCCGAGATCGCCCGGCGTGCGCGCATCGAGGGGAAGGTCGTGCTCGAGGCGGTGATCGACGGCAACGGGAACGTCGTGAACGTCCGCGTGCTCAGGTCGGTGCCGCTCCTGGATGGCGCCGCCACGGAGGCCGTGAAGCAGTGGAAGTACAGGCCGGCGCGGCAGAACGGCCGGCCCGTGAAGGTCTATTTCACGGTGATCGTCGACTTCACGCTTCACTGAGATTGAGGAGGAGCCGCCATGTTCAGGATAGCCGGTCCGATTCTCGTCGCCACGACGCTCGACAAGCGCGCCGACGAGCCCCTTCGCCAGGCCGATGCGCTCTCGCGCGCCCACGGCGTCGGCCTGCACGTCTGCCACGTGCTCCCGGAGATCTACGCCGTCAGGCCCCTGTTCCCCCAGTTCCACCTGCACGATGCCTTCAGGCTGGCCGAGTTCGAGGCGTTCGCCCGCGGCGCCCTGACCGAGAGAATCCGGACTGTGATCGGCAGGGATCCGCTCGAGGTCGCGATCGAGATGGAGCAGGGGACCCCTCACGCGGGAATCCTCCGGGCGGCGGAGAGGATCGCCGCGGGGGCGGTCATCGTGGGCGGGGATCTCGACGAACAGGGCAATCCGATCCTCGGCGGCGTCGCCGAACGGGTGATCCGCCACGCTCACTGCGCCGTGCTGGTGGCGCGGCCCGGCCGGCCGGGCGTGGTCCTGGCGGCGACCGATTTTTCGGTTCCCTCCGCTCCGGCGGTGGAAGCGGGGGCTTCCGAGGCGAAGCGCAGGGGAGCCGACCTGGCGATCATCCACTCGATCGACGTGGCTCCCCTGGCGGTCCCCTCGGCGATCCACTCCATCGACGGCATGCTCCCCGTCGACCTCGTCGACGCGATGAAGGGGCACCTGCAGGAGCAGCTCGACGACTGCGTCCGGCGGGCGGAGGCGCGCGGCGGCGGCCTTCTTCGCAAGGGACCTGCAGCCGCGACGATTCTGCAGGCGGCCGAGGAGCTTCCGGCGCAGCTGCTCGTCCTCGGCACCCACGGGCGGACAGGACTGAAGCGGCTCGCTCTCGGCAGCGTCGCTGAGAAGGTCGTGCGCGGTGCGCACTGCTCCGTGCTGGTCGTGCGGCCGGCTGCATAGAGCAGAACCGGGGGAGCGCTCGCCCTCCAGGGGCCGCCGATCATCTGCGGGGTTGCGGCGTCATGCCGGCCCGCTGTCGGCGGCCTGGACGGGGATGGTCCCCGCGGCCCCCTCCGGTTCCCGCGCGGCGGGGACCCAGAGGCCCGAGGGCGCGAGCAACAGCCAGGCAGCCACGTAGAATGCCGAGGCGACCGCGAGGGCCGCGGAGAACCCGTACTGCATCGCCACGAGCAGGATCCCCGCCGAGCCCAGGACCGAGGCGACGCCGTTGACGGCGAAGCCCCAGTCGATCCGCTCGCCCACGCGCAGGGCGGCTTTCGGAAACGGCATCCCCATGAAGAACCCGAGAGGCGCGAGCAGCACGGCGGCGATCGCCATCCGCGGCCAGGGGCCGAATCCGCCGACCGCGGACACGATCCTGTGAAAGAGCGCGATGTCGAGGATGAGCCAGAGCAGGATGCCGCGGAACGGGACCGCCTGCGGCACGCGGGCGGCGAACCTGCTGCCGGCGCCGCAGGCGAGCAGCAGCACGAAGAGCACCACGACGATCGTCCACGCCGAGGAGCCGACGAGCAGGGAGAACTGCTGGAGGAGCACCGTCTCGACGGCCATGAACCCGGCCCCGATCGCGAAGAAGTACATCCAGGGAACGGCGCCGAGGCCCGGTCCGCGGTGCAGGACGCGTGGCAGGAACAGAAGGGGAACGGCCAGGAGCCCGCAGACGAGCAGGATCGCCGTCACCACGAGCTTCGAGATCGGAAAGCCCTGGAACTCGTACAGCTTCGCCTTCCCGAGGGTCTCGAGCTTCACGTTCCGCCAGAGCCCCATCTGGGCCACGAACGGGCGGTCGTCCGTGCATGGCCGGATGTCGTACGGGGCGCCGGGGCCTCGGTCCTCCAGCCGCTGCGGACGATGCGGCTCACGAGGTTGTCCTTGTCGGGGACGGCCGGCGCGTACTCGAGCGTCAGGTACTCCGCCGTTTCCGCGTTGAGGGGACCGAGGACCTTGCCGGGCAGCTCCTCGTCCATGGGAGCCTGCGACAGCACCATCACCTTCCGCCGGTGCTTGGGAAGGTCGAACACGGCGATGTGCCTGCGGGGATCGCTCACCCCGAGAGCCTCGAGCGCGTCGAGGGCCGAGCTGACCACCTTGGGGACGTAGAACTGGTGCTCCATCAGGAAGAACCCGCCGGGCGCGAGCGCGCGGTACTCGTCCATCAGCGCCTCGGTGGTGAACAGGTAGTCCTCCGAGAGCGCGAAGGTGCCCGAGGCCAGCGCGGCGAACGAGTTGCTGCTGGAGGAGATGATGACGTCGAACGCGCCGGGGTGGCGCCGCAGGTAGGCCCGGCCGTCCTCGGTGATGACCTTCACGCGCGGGTCGGCGTAGATGCGCCCGGAGAAGGCGGACAGGGCTCCCCCGGTCATCAGGCGGTTCACGGCGGGATTCACCTCGATGGCGTGGACCTCGCGGGCCCCGGCGAGCAGCGCCTGGAGCACCTCGCTGCCCCCTCCCGAGCCGAGCGACGCGGCGACGAAGCCGGGGCGCGGCTGCATGATCGCCTGGAGCTCGAAGAGGAACTCGTACTGCCCCGGCTTCACGCCTTTCCAGTCGCCGTCGAAGCGGTAGACGGGCGAGTTCGCGGCGTTGTCGATCTGGATGTTGCGATGATCGGGCGCGAGCTCGTGGACCTTGAGCTTCCCCATGGCATCCCAGCTGCTGAGGAGGACCGGCCCGGGCTCCTTCCTGGGCAGCTCCAGGACCGGCCGGGCGAAGACGGCGAGCACGACGATCAGCGCGGCCAGGGCCGCGTGGACCGCCCGGGGCCGGCCGTCGGCGACGAGGGCGGCGGCGGCGAGCGGAACGCAGACGAGGACCGCGGCGAGCCAGGTTCCGAGCGCGTTCATGCTCCAGACGGCGAGGAGCACGCCCCCGGCCGCGCCCGCGAGGTCCGCCATGTAGAGCCGCGGCATCTCCCGGTGCTGCTCGCGAAAGAGGCGGGCGAGGGTGATGCCGGCGAGGAAGAAGGGAGCGGCCAGGATGACGAGCGCGAGGACCAGTTTCGGCGCGACCCATGGGTCCCGGAAGATCGCTCCGAAATCGAGGCGAAGCCTCAGGACCGCGCCCGGGCCGGCCAGAGCCACCAGGGAGGCGAGCGCCAGCGGGGTCCCGACGCCCGGCATGCGGCCGAACGAGGGGACGAGCCGGAGCGCGAGCGCCCCGAACCCCAGGCCCAGCACCGCGAGCGACACGATGAGGAACGCGAAGGTGTAGAAGTACTCCGCGGAGAAGACGCGCGTCCAGATCACCTCGAGGGCGACGAGCGTCATCGACAGGAGGGCGATGATCCACTGCCGTTGCCGGAGCATCATGCGTCTCCCTTCGGGAAAAAACCGGGAGCCCCACGGACGTCGCTCTATGGTACGGCAGGCGAGGCGCGGAGTTTCGGGCGGAGCGGCGGTGTGTCAGAGGATCGAGCTCGCCGCATTCGCGACGGAATGCAGCGGCGCCCGGCGGGTCGAGCAGATGTCAACGGCTGCATTTTCCGACCGGGAGAAGACAGGTGTAAACTCCGCCTCTTTCAGGAAGGAGCCAGATGAAATCCTCCGTATCGCGCTGCTGCTCGCCGCCGCGGGAGCTGTCGCCGCCTCCTCGATGCACGTCACCGTCCTCGCCGCGGGTTCGGCGCAGGCCCAGGCCGCACGCCCCTGCCGCCGCCGCCGCTCCGAACGGCGCCGCAGGGTCCGCCGCCGCTTCCCGCCGACGGCCCCGCCGTCGGGTCCGGCCGGCGCTCCCGGCGCGGCCGCGCCGGGCCCGGGCAGCGCCCGGCAGGAGGCCCCCCAGGGCGGCCCCGGCGCTCCTCCGCCCCCTCCGACGGCATCGCAGAAGACCGAGGAGTACTACAAGAACATCCAGGCACTGAAGGGGTATCCCGCGGACACGCCTCATGCCCGCGATGCAGTTCATCTCGGCCTCGCTCGGCGTGGATTGCGAGTACTGCCACGTCGAGCGGCAGATGGACAAGGACGACAAGAAGGAGAAAGTGACCGCCCGGAAGATGATCGCCATGACGCTCGCGATCAACCGCGAGAGCTTCGACGGGCGCAAGGAGGTCACCTGCTACTCCTGCCACAGGGGCATGGCCAGGCCCGCTCTCGATTCCCGCGGTCGCGAAGGATGGAGGAGAACCGGAGGCCGCGGCGCCCCAAGGCGGCCGAGCTGCCTCCCGCTGGCCCGATCCTGGAGAAGTACCTGCTGGCCGTTGGCGGGGCCGAAGCGCTGGGGAGGATCACGAGCCGCGTGCAGAAGGGGACGCTGACGGGTTTCGGCGGCCAGCCCATGCCGGTGGAGATCCTCGCGAAGGCCCCGACATGCGGATCTCGATCGTCCACACGCCGCGCGGCGACAGCATCACCGCCTTCGACGGCCACGACGGCTGGACCGCCGGAGGCGGCCGCCCGCCGCGGGACATGTCGTCCGCCGAGAGCGAGGCCGCCCGCCTCGATGCGGACCTCCGGTTCCCCGCCCGGCTGAGCCGCATGTTCAAGGAGTTCCGCACGGCTCCGGCGGAGAAGGTCGACGGACGTGAGACCCTGCGCGTCGTCGCGAAGAACGAGGGGCAGCCTCCCGTCGAGCTCTGGTTCGACGCGCAGTCGGGCCTGCTCGTCCGCCTCGTGCGCTACGCCGAGACTCCGCTCGGCCGCAACCCGACCCAGATCGATTACGCCGACTACAGGGACGCGGACGGCGTCAAGGTCCCGTTCCGCTGGACCGTGGCGCGCCCCTCGGGGGCGTTCACGATCAAGGTCGACGAGCTCAAGCAGAACGTGCCGGTCGAGGACGGAAGGTTCTCCAAGACGACACCGTCCTGAGCCACGGAGGGCAACCGTGGGAACACCAGCCCTCGACCGGGGCGGGCGGGGGCGGCCGGAGGATGGCAGGGGATCCTGCGCGGGAACCGACCGAGCCGCCCGGGACCGCCGGTTCCGCCCGGTCACACGGCGCCGCACAAAGCGGTGGCCCGTGCCCCCCCGGCCGCCGTATCATCCTGGGTGACCGTCCCCGGGGTGCGGGAAAGGACCTCTAGGGCACTTCCGCCGCTGAGTCGCTTCAGACCCCCGGCTGGCAGAAGCAGGTCGAGCCGAGCTTCACGTCCGCGTGGGCCCAGATCTTCCTGTAGCGGGCCTCGGCGTCGGCCGCCTCGTCGTGCTTCCCCTCGAGGTGCAGCGCCCTGCCCAGGCCGTAGAGCGACCAGCCGTTCTCCGGGTAGCGGATCAGATCTTCGCGGTACACCTGCTCGGCCTCCGCGTACCTGCCCGCGCGCAGGAGCACGGCGCCCAGCGTGTGGCGCACCGGCTGCATCCAGTCGGGCGGTTCGTCGTAGCGCAGGGTGTCCTCGACCCGCACCGCCTCACGCAGAAGCCGGACCGCCTGGTCGTGGTCGCCGCGCTTGGCCGCCATCTCGCCGTCGAGCATGTTCTTCGCGATCTCGAGGATGGACGATGCGGGGTTGTTGCCGAGGGTCCAGTCCTTGGGAACCGCCGCCGCGGCCTTGAGGAACGCCTCGCGCTCCCTCGAGGCCTCGTCCGCGCGGCCGAGCGCCGTCAGCGAGACCGCGCGCATGAAGCGCGAGAGGGCCCCCGCGAGCGGAAGGTTGTCCGGGGGCGCCGGCTCGGCGAGCACCTCGTCCCACATCCCGAACCGCATCTCGACCTCCGGCACCATCACCGTGAAGCCGTCCACGAGCGGGGTGTATTCCTGGATGAACTCGGGAGGCAGCTCGTCCACCATCTTGCGCGCCCCCGCAGCGCGTCGGCGCTGCGTCCCTGCATGATCGCGGCGAAGGTATAGAACTGCGCGTTGTGGGCCATGTACATGGCATAGAGGCCGGGGTGGGGGATCGACGAGCGCAGCGCATCGTCGACCTCCATGGCTTGCACGTTCGAATCCTGGGCCTCCTCCCAGCGCCCCACGCGCGCGTAGATGTGAGAGGGCATGTGCACGAGATGGCTGAGGCCCGGGACCAGGGTCCGGAGGCGGTCGGCCGAGGGGACACCGCGGGCCGGGTCGGGGCTGGCCTCGACGAGGTGGATATATAGATGGTTGGCGGCCGGGTTCATGGGATCGAGCGTCAGCGCGCGCTCGAGGGTCGCCCGGATCTCCTCGGTCCCCGGCTGCGGCTTCCCGTCCTGGGTCCACAGGTCCCAGGGCCGCAGGTCCATCATCGCCTCCGCGAAAAGGGTCGCCACGTCCGCGTCCTGCGGGTGAGCCTTCCAGACCTCGCGCATCGCCGCCGCGTAAGCCTCGTCGAGCGGCCTGCGGTCCTCCGGTTGGGGGTTCGCGTACCGCTTCGCCAGCGCCTCGATCAGGGCGCGCTCCGTGTCGCTCGCGCCCGGCGCCAGCTCGCGCGCTTTCGTCAGCGCCCCCCAGGCCGTCGCGGCCTTATCCGGCGGCACGATGGGGAAGTTGATGTGCGGTCCATTGACGAGCGCCACCCCCCACCAGGCCATGGCGCAGCGGGGGTCGAACTCGGCGGCCCTGCGGAACTCACGCTCCGCCCTCCCGTGGCTGAAGCCGTAGGCAAGCGTAAGGCCGCGGTCGAACGCCTTCTGGGCATCGGGCGATGAGGTCGTCACCTTGTAGGAGTGCGATCCGAGGTTGAACCTGTCCGCGTCCCGGCCCGCCGGCAGGCAGGGCTCGTCGTGGCCGCGCTCCCCGCGCGCGGGAGCTGCGACCGGTCTCGCCCGCGCCGCCGCACGCCGACGCGGCCAGCGCGAGGGACAGCGCCCAGAGTTTCAGGGGGAGAACGATCGGGCTACCTGGGGACGACGGGGTGAAGATCTCATGGCATCCTCCAATCGAGCCGTTGCCCCGGCTCCTTCCTCAAGCATCCAGCGTGCTTCGTGCGGTCGCGCAGTATCAGCCCGCGGCGTCTGTCCGAACGGCCCGTCCGGCGAATTCGAGGTCGCGGCGGACCGTAAGCGCCGGCCGGAGCGGGAAATTGTACTTCCACTCCCAGGCGGCGGCGAGGGGGATTGGCTGCCAACGGAATCTTGATGTTTCCCGCTCCGCTCCTGACACTCCGAGGGTCGTCGTCCCGACCCGCTCGACAGCGTTTGTCCGGCCGTGGAGCCGTGCCGCCACGGCCGCCAGGGGGCGACCCTACGCGGAGTCCCCGGGGGAAGCGTGCGCTCGAACGCGTGAGCGGCCTGGTTCGCGAAGGTCTCCAGCAGATGCATCTGCTCGGTGTCGAGGGGAGGGTGGGTCGCGTCGAGGCGGATCGCGAGAACGCCGACAGGCCCCTTGCCGCCGACGAGGGGAATGTGGAGAGCCTCGGCGCTCGATAGAGTCCCCGTGCCGCGGCCCGCCGGCTGGGTGTGGTCGTAGGCCCACTGCGCCACGGCCGTCTCCTTGAAATCCCTCGCGAAGGTGGCGCGCTCGGGGGATCTCAGAGCCAAACGGCCCCCTTGAGCGGGCATGAAGATCGCGATCCTCCCCCGAAAGACGGCCTCGATGTTCCGGTGGACGATCGAAAGCATGGACTCGATGTTCCCGCTGGCGGCAAGCTCCCGGCTGAGGGCGTAGAGAGCGCTGGTGCGGCGCTCACGCTGCGTGGAGACCTCGGCCTGCTCCCTGATCGTGGCGGTGAGCGCGCTGATGAGAATGGCCACCACCGCCATGACGGCGAAGATGACGAGGTACTGAGTCTCTGCGACGGTGAACGAAAAATGGGGTGGCACGAAGAAGAAGTCGAAGGCCGCCACGCTGAGGAGCGCTGCCAGCACGGAGGGCCACCGGCCCCAGCGCGTGGCTGTCACCACGACGCCGAGCAGGTAGACCATGATCAGGTTCGCCGGATCGAAGTGGCGGAACATCAGGCCCGTCACCAGGGTGCAGGCGCAAACCGTCGCCACGGACCAGGCAAACTGGGTCCAGTGAACCCGCCCTCGCCGTCGGGCGGGCAGGCCGTCCGCCCGTCCTTCGCCGTGGACGGTGAAGACATCGATGTCGCCGCTGCGGCGGACAAGTCGGGCGACGAACGAAGCGGAGAGGAAGTTCCCCATCCGGCGGGGCCGCGCCGGCTTTCCGATCACGATCTTCGAAACGTTGTGCGACCTGGCGTAGCCCACGATCTCCTCGATCGGGTCCCGGGCGGACAGCGTCACGGCGTCGCCGCCGAGCTGCTCCGCAAGCCGCAGCGCCTGGGCCGCGAACTCGCGCGTCGGGCTGCCCAGAGCCGTGCGCCCCGGCTCCTCGACGAAGAGGACCGTCCAGCCGGCGCGCAACCGGCGCGCGAGGCGGCGCCCGGCCCTCACCACGTGGACGGCGGAGGGATCCGGCCCGATGCAGACGAGGATCTTCTCGGTCACGGGCCACGTCCCGTCCGTGCCCTCGGCCTTCCGGTACACCTGCAGCTGGGATTCGACGTGGTCGGCCGTGCATTGCAGAGCCAGGTCGCGGAGCGCGATCAGGTTCGTCTTCCGGAAGAACTCGATCACCTCCCTGTCCGCCTGCCTCGGCAGGAAGACCTTTCCTTCGCGCAGCCGGAGCAGGAGATCGTCAGGAGGCAGGTCGATCAGCTCGACCTCGTCCGCCGACTCCAGGATCGAATCGGGAACGGTCTGCAGGACCTCGAGTCCTGTGATCCGCGTCACGAGATCGGTGAGGCTCTCGAGATGCTGCACGTTGAGCGTGGTGTAGACATCGATCCCGGCGCGGAGCAGCTCCGCGACGTCCTGGTATCTCCGCGCGTGGCGGGAACCCGGCGCGTTCGTGTGGGACAAATCGTCGACCAGCACGAGTGCCGGTCGGCGCGCGAGCGCACCGTCCAGATCGAGCTCCCGCAGGACGACCCCCTCATGAACCACCTCGCGGAGCCCCAGCGACTTGAGTCCCTCGAGAAGGGCGCCGGTCTCGATGCGGCCGTGGGTGTCCACGCTGCCGACGACGACGTCCACGCCCTCGTCGATCCGTTCCCGGGCGGCCTGGAGCATGGCGTACGTCTTGCCTACGCCCGGAGCGGCTCCGAGGAAGATCTTCAGGCGGCCGCGGCTCTTTACGTCCATCTCCCGCTCGGCCCAGAGGAGCAGGTCGTCGTGGTCGTGCTCCGCCCACTGTTTCATTTCTTCCCCTCCTGCGGTGCGGGAGGCGCATCCCGCTCGATGTGACGAGGTATGGACACCGTCGGTTCCAACGCGGCGCGGCCGGAGAACCTGGCCCGGGCGCACCCGTCACCCAGTGCCTTGGCAACGACCGTGCCATGCGGGCGAGATTGTGGATGCGATCGTCCGCGGATTCCGGGCGCGCTGGAACGGGAGGGGATTGCAGGCTGCACGACCGGTGCGCGAGGGGCCCTGCAGGATGCAAGGCCCATCTTCTCGCTCCACCCCCGTGACGGCCCGAAAGATCAAGGGGTCCCTTCCCGGGCTCCCCGGCGCGCCGACCATTCCGGACGCCGGCGCGCGTTCCCCCCTTTTTGTAGAAGGTCCGATTCACGCTATCCTTGTCCCGGACCAGCCAGCCACCGTGATCTCCGATTCCGACATTCCGAGCCACTTCCGGGTCCTGGTCGTGGACGACGAGAAGAACATCCGCACGACGCTCTCCGTCTGTCTGGAGGGGATCGGCTGCGCGGTCACGGCCGTGGGAACGGCCGAGGCGGCCCTCGAAGCGGTGGAGCGCGGCCTGTTCGATCTCGCGTTCCTGGACCTGCGGCTCGGCAACGACGACGGTCTTGACCTGCTCCCGCGGCTGCTCGGCGCACGCCCCGAGCTCGCCGTCGTCGTCATCACCGCCTACGCGACCTTCGACACGGCGGTCGAGGCGATCAAGCGCGGCGCGGTCGATTACCTGCCGAAGCCCTTCACGCCGGCGCAGATCCGCCACGCCGTCGAGGCCGTGGCCTCCCGCCGCGCGATGGCCCGGCGGCTCGTCGAGCTCGAGGCGAAGCTGAGCTCCGAGGTCCCCGAGGCGGACCTCGACACCGAATCCCCCGCGATGCGATCGGTGCTCGACCTCATCGCCCGCGCCGCGGCTTCGGACGCGCCGATCCTGCTGCGCGGCGAGAACGGGACCGGCAAGGGCGTGCTCGCGCTGGCGCTCCATGGCCGAGTCCCGCGGGCCGAACAAGCCGTTCGTCACCGTGAGCTGCCCGGTGCTCTCCGAGGATCTCCTGACCAGCGAGCTGTTCGGCCACGCGCAGGGCGCCTTCACCGGCGCCGTGCGCGACCAGGCGGGGCGCGTGGAGGCGGCCGAGGGCGGCACGCTCTTCCTGGACGAGATCGGCGAGATCAAGCCCGCGCTGCAGACGAAGCTCCTGCGGTTCCTCGCAGGAGAAGCAGTTCGAGCGGGTGGGCGAGAACCGCACCCGCCGCGCGGATGTCCGCGTCGTGGCGGCGACGCAACCGCGATCTGGACCAGGACGTCCGCAGCGGCCGCTTCCGCGAGGATCTGCTCTTCCGTCTCAACGTCATCGAGGTGCGGGTGCCCCCGCTCCGCGAGCGCCGGGAGGACATCGTCCGGCTTGCCCGGCGGTTCCTGGCGTTCTTCGCGCGGGCGGCGGGGCGCGGAGAGGCCGAGCTCTCGCCCGCGGCGGAAGCGGCGCTCGCCGACTACTCGTGGCCCGGCAACGTGCGGGAGCTCCGAAACGCGATCGAGCGAGCGGTCATTCTCTGGCCCGCCCGGAGGATCGGGCCGGAGGCGCTCCCCGAGCGGATCGCTGCGCACTCGACGGAGCTGCCCCGGCTGGGTGGGGACGCGACGCTCGAGGCCATCGAGCGCGAGCACATCCTCCGGGTGCTCCAGCGCACGGCCACCCTCGAGGACGCTGCGAGGATCCTCGGCATCGATGCTTCGACGCTGTGGCGGAAGAGGAAGAAGTACGAGGAGTCATGAACCATGGGCGGGGATCGAGTGCCGACCGCCGCGTCGTGACGCAGGCGCGAGGTGGCGCCCGCCGCGCCGGATGCCGAGGACAGACCGACCGTGAAAATCGCTGAGTTCGTCCCTGAGACCGGCATCCTGTTCCGGATCGCGGCGTCGGACGCGCAGGGCGCCGTGGCAGAGCTCGCCTCGGCCCTGGCGTCCGTCGGCGGTGTTCCCCCTGCACGCTTGAGGTCGCTCCTCCTCGAGAGGGAGTCCCTTGGCTCGACGGGGATCGGTCACGAGATCGCAGTCCCGCACGCCAAGATGGATGTCCCCAGGACGGTCGGCGTGCTGGGCCTCTCGGAGCAGGGGATCGACTTCGGCGCGCCGGACGGAAGGCGCGTGAGGATCTTCGTGGCCTTCGTCTCACCGCCCCAGGGCGCGACGCACCTGAAGGCGCTCGCCGCGGTCGCGCAGGAACTGTCCGATGAAGGGTTCCGCGGAAAACTTCTCTCTGCGGCCGACGCTCGGGGAGTTTATTGTCTCCTAAGCTCGCGCTAGGCGCTGGGACGAACCGTTTGGTGCCGGCCGGCGGGCCCCGCGCGCCCGCAGCCGCACCCGCGCCCCACGAGCATTGCTCAGGATTCCGGGCCGGAGCCGACGGCCGATTCCTCCAGGGCCGGGAGTTCGAACCAGAAGGTGCTCCCGCTGCCCGGCTCGCTCTCGACGCCGATCCGGCCGCCGTGCGCGAGGACGATCTCCTTCGTGATGAACAGCCCCAGACCGGCTCCTCCCGAAGACTCCCCGGGATCTGGAAGTACTTCTCGAAGACCGCCCGCTGGTACTCGGCCGGTATGCCGGGTCCCTCGTCGACGACCTCGAACCGGACCCGTTCACCCGTGGCGCTCGCGCGAAGCACGACCTCTGCGCCGGGCGCGCTGTGGCGGATGGCGTTCGTGAGGAGGTTCGCGAACACGAGCTGAAGCCGCTCGGCGTCCGCCAGAACCCGGCCGACGCCGGGCAGCGCCTCGAGACGAAGCCGGACCCGCGCCTGGGTGGCCCGCGCGCGCTGGGCGTCGAGCGCCGCCTTCACGAGCGGCTCGACGGCGACCGGGCCGCGCCGAAGCTCGATCCGGCCCGCCTGGATGCGCGACAGATCGAGCAGGTCGTCGACGATCGCCTGCAGGCGCTCGCAGTCCTCGCGCGCCGCGAAGAGCGAGGTCGGCCTGCTTGTCGGTGAGCGGGCCGACCGCCTGCTCGAGGCAGCAGGTGGATCGCCATGCTGCAGCGACGTGAGGGGCGTGCGGAACTCGTGCGCGACCGTGGCGACCAGGTTGTTCCTGCAGCTCGTCGAAGCGGAGCAGGCGCGTGACGTCCTGCAGCACGACGTCGCGCCGACGATCTGCCCCGTCCTCGGCGTAGACGCGGGCTGGCCCGGGGCAGGACATGCCGGTCCCCGTCCGGCGTCGAGCAGGCGCACGCGCCTCGTCGAAGCCCCCGGGGCGCGTAGGCGCCCCTGCCGGCCGTCGACGTGCTGGTGCACCCGCGTCACGACGGCCCGGACGAGGGCTCCATCGCGGACGAGCGGCTCCGCTGCCGTCCGCCTTCGACGACGATCCCGAGCAGCGCTCTCGGCCGCGCGGTTCACGTGCAGCGGCCGCCCGTCGGCGCTCAGGACCAGCACCGGGTCGGGCAGGCTGTCGATGGCGGCCTGCGAGGCGCTGCTGGGCCTGCAAGCAGCTCGCCGAGCGAGCTCTCGCGGTACTTCTGCGAGCCGCTCGGCCATGGCGTTGAACTCGCCGCGAGACTGCGCGATCTCGTCGTGCCCGTGCACGCGCGCGCGCGCCGCCAGGTCGCCCTCGCCGATGCGCCGCGCGGCCTGGCCCAGCACCGACAGGGGCCGCAGGAGCCGGCTCGTGAGGGTCGAGGAGGCGACGAAGCCCGAGCAGGCACGCCGCCGAGCGCCGACCGCGATGAGCAGGGTGCTCGAGCGCGCCGCCAGCCGCTGCGCGTCGCTCGCTCTTGCGCACCATCGCGTCCTGGTTGATGTCGAGGACGGCGTCGCGCGGCTTCCTTCACGGCGAGGAAGGCCGGCAGCGACCTCGGCGAAGTAGGAGTCCGCGCGCCGGCGCCGTGGATCTGCGCCTGCGAAGCCGATCGAGCACGCGCCAGGTAGTCCGTCCACAGCGGCGCAGGCTGCTGGGTCGCGCTCCTGCTCGCCCGGCTCGGTGATGTTGCCCTTCCTGGACCCGCAGCTCGACCTCGAAGCGGCGCGCGTAGGCCGTCACCTGCTCGGCGCCGCGCCGCGCGCCGGCCCGCCACGATGAAGAGCACGCCGCGTGTCGATCCGCTCGATCGCCTCCTTCATGCGCTGCGCGGCGAGCACGCTGCGGTAGTTGTCCTCGAGGATGCGCTGCGAGCTCCGGCCCAGCTCGCGCGCGATCAGCGCCGGCGACGGCGATGATCGCCACCATGGCGACGCACCAGCGGCACCTGGGCCAGGAGGAGCTTCGCGCGGAGGCTCATGGCCGGCTCCTCGCCGTCCTCGAAGGAGACGATGTGCACGTCGAAGCCCGTCGGCCTCGCGCACGATCCGCAGCGGCACGCGAGCGCCCAGGACCTGCCGCCACCAGGGCTGGTGCGAGCGGCCGATGATGATGTGGCCGACGCCGTGCGAGCGGGCGAAGTCGAGGATCGCCGCGACCGGGTCCGTCGCCTTGAGGCGCACCACCTCGGCGCCCAGCTCGCGGGCCAGCTCGATGTTGGCGAGCAGGTGGCGCTGCGCCTCGGCGTCGATGCGCGTCGGGCGCCTCGCCGGGCGTCTCGACGTAGACCACGAACCAGTCGGTGTTGAGCCGGCCGGCCATGCGCGAGCCGCGGCGCAGCAGCGTCGCCGCGCGCGGGGGATCGGACGACATGCACACCATCACGCGGCGCCGGTCGCGGGCGCGCGCCGGGCGTCGGCGTTCGCGCTGGCCGTCGCTCGCTGAGCGGCTCGAGGCTCTCCGCCACCTCGCGCAGCGCCAGCTCGCGCAGGGTCGACAGGTTCTGGTCCTGGAAGAAGTGCTCGAGCGCCCACGGCGACCTTGTCGGCCGCGTAGATCTTGCCGGCCCGCAGCCGCTCCAGCAGGTCCTCGACGGCGAGGTCGAGGTTGACCACCTGGTCGGCCTGCTTGAGGAAGCTGTCGGGCACGGTCTCGCGGATCGACGACGCCGGTCGACCCGCTCGACGAGATCGTTCAGGCTCTCCAGGTGCTGGACGTTGAACGCGCCGATGACGTTGATGCCGGCGTCGAGGAGCTCGAGCACGTCCTGGTAGCGCTTGCGGTTGCGGCTGCCCGGGGCGTTCGTGTGGGCGAGCTCGTCGACGATCGCGATGGCCGGGCTTGCGCGCGAGGACCGCGTCGAGGTCCATCTCCTCGACGGTCACGCCGCGGTACTCGACCTTCCGGCGCGGGACCACCTCGAGGCCCTCGACCAGCGCCGCGGTCTCCGGCGCGGCCGTGGGGCTCGATGAAGCCGAGCACGATGTCGACGCCGCGCGCCTGCAGCGCGTGCGCCTCCTCGAGCATGCGGTAGGTCTTGCCGACGCCGGCGGCGAAGCCGATGTAGAGCTTGAGCCGGCCGCGCCGGGCCCGCTGGACCAGCTCGAGGAAGTCCTCGGGGCGCGGTCGCGTCGCGGTCATGGCCCCATCGGTATCGCACGGCGTCCCGGACATAGACCCGAACGTCCCGCTCCCGCCGCGCGCCACCCGCCTCGGACCTGCAAGGGCCGGCGGCGTGGGAGCCTGGCTCGTCACGTCCGACCTTTCCGGGGCTCCTTCAGAAGTAGACCCCGAACTCGAGCGTGACCAGGTCGCCGGCAGCCCCGGCGTTGGCGAAACCGTATCCCACGCAGATGTTGAACCTGCTGTTGGACCACATGAAACCGGCCGTCGCCAGGCCCCCGCGGCCCGAATACCAGTCCACCGCGAGCTTGAGCCCGTCGAGCCATGGAGCGCCTGTTCGAAGGTCGCCTGGGCTCCGAAGCGGTCCCGATCGTCGAAGACATCGTGCGTCGCGTAGTAGGGCCCGGCCGAGAGCCGCGTCTTCTTCCCCGGAAGCTCGATGAACCCGGCCCCGTAAACGATGTTGCGGAGCGTGCCCGCGACGCCGTTGCGCAGGCCGACCCCGGCATTGTCGCCCAGGATGAGCCCCACGGATCCCTCCCCATGCCGGTTCTTCAGACCCGCCGAGATGGGCCGCCACTTCACCGCGACGTCCAGGAAGGGCTGGCTCGGGTGGCGGTAGTCGAAGGCGCCCGCGTTGAAGCCGACCTCGGTGTTGTGACCCGCGCCGAAGACTTCCCGGAAGAAGAGGAACCCGGGCTCTCTCCCTCCGTCGTGTGCGATCCGAGGTACTGATCGATCTCGAAGTAGAGTTTTCCCCGGTCGAGCACGTCGGGGGACGGCACGTTGAACACGGTCTCCTGGGCGCGCGCCGGCGGAGAGAGCGCCGCGAGAAGGGCGCCGAGGACAAGGGCCGGGAGAGCCCGGCCCAGCGCGCCGCCCACCTTCGAGGACCATGCCCCCCCCGCGCCCGATCTCCATCGGCCACTCCTGAAACGCCCTCGATGCTGCGCTCGAACGATCTCCACAGACTCCCCGCGTGCCATCGACGCCGATGGCGTCAGTCTTCCTTGCGGGGCGCTCCGCGGCTCGATCGGAGGATTTCCGAACTGCCTGTCGAGCGCGAGGTTCACGAGGAGGACGTTCACGCGGGGCTCGCCCAGGAAACCCAGGTCGCGCCCCTCCACGGCCGCCTCGATGGCGGCCGCCACGCGGCCGGGCGCGATCCCCCGGGCGCGCGCGATCCGCGGCACCTGCCACAGGGCCGCAGCCGGCGAGAGGTGCGGGTCGAGCCCGCTCCCCGAGGCCGTGACCAGCTCCGCCGGCACGGGACCGGGCGCGTCGGGGTTCTCCGCCGCAGCCGCGCGAGCTCCGTTCTCCACGCGTGCCCTGAGAGCTCGCCGAGGTGGGGCCGAGGTTCGAGCCCGACGAGGCGGTCGCGTCGTACCCGTTCCGTCCCGCCGCGGAGGGCCGGGGCTGCAGGTAGGCCGGGGACGTGAACCCCTGCCCGATCAGCTCCGATCCGACGACCCGCCCCCGCTCGTCGCGGGCGAGGCTGCCGGCGGCGCGGGCCGGGAAGAGCGCCTGAGCGGCGCCGGTCACGAGAAGCGGATAGACGACCCCCGTGAGGACGAGGGTGACGACCGTCGTGCGGATCGCGGTGACGAGTGTGCTCTGCATGCGCACCTACACCAGGCCCATGGCCTGAAGAAGAAGATCGATCATCTTGATCCCGCGAACGGCGCGATGATGCCGCCGACGCCGTAGACGAGCATCGAGCGGCGGAAGAGCGCGGCCGCGCCCGAGCGGCCGGTAGCGCACGCCGCGCAGCGCCAGCGGAATCAGCAGGATGATGATGATCGCGTTGAAGACCACCGCCGACAGCACGGCGCTGTAGGGCGACGCGAGCCGCATCACGTTGAGCGGCGCGATCTCCGGGAAGACCCCGATGAAGATCGCGGGCAGGATCGCGAAGTACTTGGCCACGTCGTTCGCGATCGAGAAGGTGGTGAGCGAGCCGCGGGTCATGAGGAGCTGCTTCCCGACCTCGACCACCTCGAGAAGCTTGGTGGGGTTGGAGTCGAGGTCCACCATGTTCCCGGCCTCCTTCGCCGCCTGGGTCCCGGTGTTCATCGCGACCCCGACGTCGGCCTGGGCGAGCGCGGGCGCGTCGTTGGTGCCGTCGCCGGTCATCGCCACGAGCTTGCCCTTGGCCTGCTCCTCCCGGATCAGCCGCATCTTGGCCTCGGGCGTCGCCTCGGCGAGAAAGTCGTCCACGCCCGCCTCGGCCGCGATCGCCTCGGCGGTGCGCGGGTTGTCGCCGGTGATCATGACCGTGCGGATGCCCATCGCGCGGAAGCGCGTCGAAGCGCTCCTGGATGCCGCCCTTGACCACGTCCTTCAGGTGGATGACGCCCGAGGACGCGCCTGCCGTCGGCGACCGCGAGCGGCGTGCCCCCGGCGTCGCGCGATCCCGTCGCGCGAGCGCCTCGAGCTCGGCCGGGACGCGTCGCCGCCGAGCGCCTTCGACGTGCGCGGCGATGGCATCCACCGCGCCCTTGCGGATCATGCGGCCGTCGAGATCGCAGCCGCTCATCCGCGTCTGCGCGGAGAAGGGGACGAAGTGGGCGCCGATCTCCTCGACCTCGCGGCCGCGCAGATCCGTAGCTGCTCCTTGACGAGCACCACGATGGAGCGCCCCTCGGGCGTCTCGTCGGCCAGGCTGGCGAGCTGGGCCGCGTCGGCCAGCTCCTCGACGGCGCACGCCGGGCATCGGGACGAGCTCGGTCGCCATGCGGTTGCCGAGCGTGATGGTGCCGGTCTTGTCGAGCAGCAGCGTGTCCACGTCGCCCGCCGCCTCGACCGCGCGCCCGCTCATCGCGATGACGTTCTTGCGCAGCAGGCGGTCCATGCCGGCGATGCCGATGGCCGAGAGCAGGCCGCCGATGGTGGTCGGGATCAGGCAGACCAGCAGCGCCACGATGGCCGTCGCCGAGAGCGCGACCCCGGAGTAGAGCGCGAGCGGCACGAGCGTCACGCAGGCGAACAGGAAGACGAGCGTCAGCCCGACGAGCAGGATGTGCAGCGCGATCTCGTTGGGCGTCTTCTGCCGCGCGGCGCCCTCGACGAGCGCGATCATGCGGTCGAGGAAGGACTCGCCCGGGTTCGGCGGTGATGCGCACCACGATGCGGTCGGAGAGCACCTTGGTGCCGCCGGTGACCGCGGAGCGGTCGCCGCCGCTCTCGCGGATGACCGGCGCCGACTCGCCGGTGATGGCCGACTCGTCGACCGAGGCGATGCCCTCGATGACCTCGCCGTCGCCGGGGATCAGCATGCCCGGCCTCGACGACGACCAGGTCGCCCTTGCGCAGCTCGAGGCGGGGACCGTCCTCCTCGCGCTCCCGTCGACGAGCCTGCGCGCGGTGGTCTCCTTGCGCATCTTGCGCAGCGCGTCGGCCTGCGCCTTGCCGCGGCCCTCGGCCACCGCCTCGGCGAAGTTCGCGAACAGGACCGTGAACCAGAGCCAGAGCGTGACCGGCGCCCGTGAACCAGAGCGGCGCGCGCCGGCCGGCGCCGCGACGATGTCGCGGATCCAGAGCGCGCGTGGTGAGCAGCGCTGCCGACCTCGACCACGAACATCACCGGGTTCTTGGCCACGTGGCGCGGGGACGAGCTTGCGGAAGCTGTCCAGCAGCGGCCTGCCGCGAGATCGCCGGATCGAAGAGCGAGAGCTGTCTTGGCTCGCGGTCGCCATCAGAACACCTTTCCGTTGGCGGCCAGGAAGTGCTCGACGACCGGGCCGAGGCAGAGCGCCGGGAAGAAGGTCAGCGCGCCGACGATCAGGACGACGCGACGACCAGCAGGGCGGTGAAGAGAGGTCCGTTGGTGGGGAACGTGCCCAGGCCCGGCGGGACGGTCTTCTTCCGACCATGCGAGCCGGCGATCGCGAGGACCGGGACGATCATCAGGAAGCGGCCGACGAGCATCGCGAGGCCCAGCGTGATGTTCCACCAGGGCGTGTTGGCGTTGAGCCCGGCGAACGCGGAGCCGTTGTTCCCGGCGCGCGCTCGTGAACGCGTAGAGGATCTCGGTCAGCCCGTGCGGGCCCGGCGTTGTTGAGCGACGAGGTCCCGTAGCGGCGCGACCGCGGCCCACGCGGAGAAGCCGAGGATGATGAGCGGGAAGATGAGCACGTAGAGCATCGCGAGCTTCATCTCGCGCGCCTCGATCTTCTTGCCGAGGTACTCGGGCGTTCGGCCGACCATCAGGCCCGCGATGAAGACCGCGAGCAGGACGAACACCAGCATGCCGTAGAGGCCCGCCCCGACGCCGCCGAAGACGACCTCGCCGAGCTGGATGTTGACGAGCGGCACCATGCCGCCCAGCGGCGTGAAGCTGTCGTGCATGGCGTTCACGGCGCCGCACGAGGCGTCGGTCGTGACCGTCGCGAACAGCGTGGAGGCGGCGCACGCCGAACCGGGCCTCCTTGCCCTCCATGTTGCCCGCGGCTGCGTGCCAGGGACACCGTGCGAGGGCCGGGTTCGGATGGGCCTCGGCCCAGTAGGCCACCGCAACGCCGCGCGAGGAACAGGACGGCCATTGCGGCCGAAGCACGGCCCAGCCCTGCCTCGTGTCGCCCGCCATCCGGCCGTAGGTGTAGGTCAGGGCCGCCGGGATCGCGAAGATCAGCACCATCTCGAGGAGGTTGCGTGAGCGGCGTCGGGTTCTCGAAGGGATGGGCGCTGTTCGCGTTGAAGAATCCGCCGCCGTTCGTGCCGAGCTCCTTGATCGACTCCTGCGAGGCGACGGGCCCCATCGGCAGGATCTGCTTTGCCCCCTTCGAGCGTCGTCACCTCCCTGTAGGGCGAGAGGTTCTGGATCACGCCCTGCGACACCAGAAGACGAGGGCGAAGACGAAGCTGATCGGGATGAGGACGTACAGGATCGACCGAACGACATCGACCCAGAAGTTGCCGAGCGTTTTGGCGCCTGCAGGGCCGGCCCGGCGGGTCAGGCCCCGCGCGAGCGCCAGTGCCACGCCGATCCCCGCCGCGGCCGAGGTGAAGTTGTGCCACGCGAGCCCGGCCATCTGCGTGAGATAGCTCATGGTCGACTCGCCCGAGTAGGACTGCCAGTTGGTGTTGGTCGTGAAGCTCGCGGCGGTGTTGAACGCCAGCGCCGGCTCCACCGCCGGGAAGCTCTTGCGGGTTGAGCGGCAGGACGGCTGGATCCGCTGGATGAGCGTACGTGACCAGCATCCCGAGAGCGCTGAACATCACCAGCGCGAGCGCGTATCCCTGCCACGTCTGCTCCTGCGACGCGTCGACGCCGCAAAGCCGGCACGCGAGCCGCTCGATCGGGCCGAAGATCCGCGGCAGCGGCTGTCGGTTCCCTTCGAAGACACGGAAGAGGTAGATCCCCAGCGGCCGGGTGAGCGCGAGGATCACGCCCGAGTAGACGAGGATCTGGATCCATCCGATTCCCGTCATCGTCGCTCCTCAGTACCTCTCGGCGCGGACGAGGGCATGAACCAGGTAGGCGGCCATGAGGACCGCGAGGATCGCTCCCAGCCAATAGTCGAGGTGCATGGGTTCTTCCCTGCTACAGCCGTTCGCAGAGCCGGGCGTAGGCCCAGCAGAGCCAGAAGAAGGCGACGGTCGCAAGTGCGAAGATCAGGTCGAGCACGATGTCACCATGATTTTGAACTTGTGCCTCATCGCATTGAGGCGTCCTCTCCTTCCCGGAGCAACCTCCGTGCCAGCCATTGAACATGTGGACGCAGTGCGCACGTGCATTTCTGGGCGGGCGGACCGGGTCGGCTTGCACTTTGCGCGGAGGGGGCCGCGCCGATAGTGCAGGATGCACGGGGCGCTGTGGGGGCGGGTCGAGGAGGCGGGCTATCGGGAACCGGCGGGGACCTGCGCGAGCAGCCGGGTCATCATCGGCGCGTAGAAGCGCCAGTAGAACGAATCCTCGGCGGGGGAGAGCCGCGCCGCCTCCATCCAGCGGCGGACGGCCGGGTAGCCGGCGAACGGCACGGCCCGGTCGTGCATCGGGTTGTCCGCGAAATCGCCTGCGAAGTAGTAGGCGGGCCCCGCGCCGGGCAGCGCGCGCCGCGTCACCGCGACGAACCGCTCGGGGAGCGAGCGCGCGCGCAGGCGCGCGGTTCCCGCGGGCGTGGTGTGCCAGTGGAACGCTGCGAGGGCCCGTGTGCCGGGTCTCGCGGTCACGATGTCGAACCAGTAGGGGTAGGGGGTCCCCTCGCGGACCTGGGCGAGCAGGGGATCGAGCGGGGGCTCGGTGTGCAGCGTCAGGCCGATCGCCGCGACCTCCTCGGGGGCGCGCAGCACTTCGCAGTGCGCGTCGCCCTGCATCAGCACGAAGCCCGGCCCCGTGAACTCCCACGGGCGCTTCCATTCCCTTTCGTAGTCGCGGCGCATCCACTCGGGCACCTCGCCGCGATCGTCGAGGCGCGTGAACCAGCGGCCGATCCACCCGGTCCAGTCGACGCCGAGAGTCTCCTCGAGAAGCGCCCGCGCCCGCTCGCCGGTGGGGCTGCCCAGGGTGTTGAACTCCGCGACGAGCACTTTCCCGGCGCGCACCGCCGCGGCCGCCGCCTCGGCTTCCGCGGGCTCGAGGCCGCCGTAGATCTTCGGGCTCCTTTCGAGCGCGGCCTTCATGAGCGGGCCCGAGAGAAGGTCGTCCCGGTACACGCCGTAGGAATCGGCCAGGTAGACGAGATCGGCGCGGGCGGCCCGCTCGGCCGTCAGGTCGACCGTCCTGGCGGGTGGATCGCCGGGGGTGGGACCGGGGAACGCGCCGAGGTAGTCGCGGTCCGTGTCGTAGGGCGCCCCGCCTGGCTTGTGGATCTTGAGGTGCCCGAGCAGCCAGAACAGCGAGCGGTGCTCGATCCGGTTCGGTAGGGGACCGTCTTGTCGAGGACGACGATGTCGAGGGTGCTAGCGGGCTTCGCGGTCCAGACCGCCCATGAGCCGAGGGGCAGGAGCGCGAGCAGGAAGAGCGGCCAGATCCGCCGGAGCAACTTCATCATTCGGTCCCGGGAAGCCTGCGGGACGCGTCCCGCGGCCCCCTTCACACCCCGGAACCTACGACAAGGAGGGATGGACGGCAAGACCGCGGCGGTGGGAAGTTCCGCCGCGGAGGCCGGCGCTCGATCCGCCGCGCGAAACCCTGCACGACCTGCCTCGAAACCGCTTGCGCGACCCCTCGCGGGGAGGGTAGGGTGACGGTTCTTCCTTGCGTGGGGATGCCCGGATGACTTCCGAACACAAAATCCCGTTTCCACTCATCCTCCTTGCGATCTACGGTGTCCTCTGCCTGGCCCTCGCGGTGAGCCCGGTCGACCGGCTGACCTGGTTCGTCGAGAACCTGACGATCTGGATCCTCGTCGGGGCCCTGGTGGTCCTCTACGGGAGGGGCGTGCGGTTCTCGAACGGCGCCTACCTCATGATGTGCGTGCTGATCTACCTGCACACGATCGGCGGGCACTACACGTTCGAGAAGGTGCCGTTCGGCCTGGTCACGGACTTCTTCGGGTTCGAGCGCAACCACTTCGACCGCGTCGCGCACTTCACGGTCGGTTTCTACGCCTACCCGATCGCCGAGTGGCTCTCCACCCGGAGGCTGGTGGCGAGCCGGTTCCTCCTGTTCACGTACCCCGTCTTCACGATCGCGGCGATCGCCATGGGGTACGAGCTCTTCGAGTGGGTCTACGCGGCGCAGGCGAACCCTTCGGCGGGCGCGGCCTACCTGGGAAGCCAGGGGGACATCTGGGACGCGCAGAAGGACATGCTGGCCGACACCCTGGGAGCGCTCCTCGCGACGACCCTGTACTTCGCCGTGAAACGTCCACGGTCCGGGGGGGGGCCGGCCACGGGGGGCGCGGGCGGGACAGTTGAGACCGCGTCTCAAAAGTCTCTTGCGCCGGGGGCGTTCCCGGGGTAGCGTGGCGCTCCCTTTCCAGCCGGGAGAACCCATGCACTCCACGCTCCGCCCCGCTTCCGCGCTCGCCCTCGTCCTGATCCTGAGCGTCCCGTTCGGCTCGCTGCCGGCCTCCGCGACCTGCGGGGGCGGGGGAGGGGGAGGCATGGGCGGGGCGGCCCCGAGCGGCGGCGCCGCCATGGTCTACCACGTGCCGTGGAAGATCGTCGGTGCGGGCGCGGCCGCCCCTGCCGGGCTTCTCTACGTGTACTGGTTCCCTCTCTCGCCGGAGAGCGTTCGCAGCTCGGAGCTCCTCACCTCGCGCTATCTCGCCCTGTCCTCGGCCCAGTGCGTGGGGATGGCCCTCGTGACGGACGACAACAAGGGCCTGCACGGCAAGTACAACGTGCCCGCGGGCCAGTCCGCCGTCGTGCTCGCGGGCGCGGACGGGACCGAGTTCGGCCGCGTGGCGGGCGAAGGGAGCGGCATCAGGGCCGAGGCCGTGGAGAAGCTCCTTCGGGCCGAGCTCGACAAGCGCGAGGAGGCCGCGAAGCAGGCGCTCGACTCGGCGAAGCAGAAGGCCGACCAGAAGGACGCCGACGGGGCGGTCGCCCTCTACACCCGTATCTACGACCAGCGCTGCCTCCTGCCAGGCCCCGCGAAGAAGGCGGCCAAGGCTCTGAAGAAGCTCGGCCACCCGGTCCCCGAGGAGGAGAGCCGCCGGCTGGAGCTCCCGCTGCCGGACCTCTCCGAACCCCGCAACTCGGAGGTCATCAGGACCATGAAGTCGGGCCTGTCGGCGGAGTGGGACGGCAGGTACCTCGAGGCGAAGCGCCTGTACGCTTCCGCGCGGAAGCTCGATCCGGCGGATCCCGTTCCCGCGCGTTTTCTCGGCGAGCTCGAGCGTCACCAGACCGGTGAATGGCAGGCCGCGCGGGCGAGCTTCAACGAGGTCCTCGCCCTGCGCGCGGACCCGGTGTCGCGCGCCGTGGCGCTGCACGGTCTGGGGAAGATGACGATCCACGACGGCGAGTTCCAGAAGGGGGTCGCCCTGTTCCAGCAGTCGCTCGACGCCTTCCCCCTCGCCCTGACCTACCGCAACCTCGCCGTCTACTGGAACTCGGAGAAGCAGAGCGGCAGGGCCCTGGAGTACGTGCGCAAGGCGATGGAGCTGGATCCCGACGACGAGTACAACCAGATCTTCGCGGCGACCTACTTCGTGGAGCTGGGCCGCCCGCAGGAGGCCGAGGCGGTGGCGAAGAAGCACGAGCAGACGCTCGCGGCCTCCTACAACCTGGCCGTCATCTACGCGCAGCTCGGCAACAAGGAGAGGACTCTGGAGCTGCTCCGCCGGCATTTCTACGTGTACGAGCAGTTCGAGGCGGTCAGGGCGAAGGAGATGCAGGAAGCGCGCGACGACATCGCCTTCGCGCGCTACCACCAGGACCCCGACTTCGTGAAGCTGACCGCCCTGGCCGACACGGACGCCTCTTCCTACCATCGCAAACCGGGCTAGTGAGGGGAGCGCCGTTCCCCGGTCCGATCCTGGGGAGTCGGGGGCTGCGGACGATCCGCCCCGGAACCCGGGGCGGGCGGGCACCGGAGAGACAGGCTGCCGGTGGGTGCGACGACCCCGGGATGCGAGGTTGCGGAGAACACCGCGGGAGTCGCTTCGCCCGGCTGCCCGGGCTGGTCTAGACTCAGTCTGCGCACTCCGCGATCCGCGGATCGCGCAAGGATCAGCCGTTCCTCCCCGGGAGAAGAGCCATGAAGAGAACGCTTCCGTTCGCCCTTGCGATCGCGTTCGTTTGCGCCCCCGTGTTCCTCGCCGGGCCCGCGTTCAGCGCGGAGCCGGAGCGGGCCGCCGCCTCGCAGGAGACGAAGGCGGAAGTGCCGGAGCTGACGGAGTTCCACGAGGTGATCTACCAGCTCTGGCACGAAGCCTGGCCGAAAAAGGACCTGGCGGCGCTGTCCGCGCTGCTGCCCGGGATCGAGGCCGGCGCGGCGAAGGTCGAAAAGGCCGCCCTGCCCGGCATCCTTCGCGACAAGAAGCCGGCGTGGGATGCGAACGTGAAGCTGCTCGGGGAGATCGTCATTCAGTACCGGGAGGCGGTCGCGAAGAAGGAGCTGCAGCCGATCCTCGATGCGGGCGAGGCGCTGCATCGCCAGTACGAGGTCCTTGTCCGCACGATCCGGCCGGCGCTGAAGGAACTCGACGCGTTCCACCAGGTCCTCTATGCGCTCTACCACCACGACCTGCAGGCGTGGGCCCTCCCGAAGATCCAGGCGGACGCCCGGGAGCTGAAGGAGAAGATGCTCGCCCTGAACAAGGCGACCCTTCCGCAGCGGATGGCGGCGAAGCAGGCGGACTTCGACGGGAAGCGGAAGGACCTGGACAGCGCGGTCAACGAGTTCGCCGCGCTGGCCGAGGCGGGAAAGGACGAGAAGGCGATCAGGGCGGCCGCCGAGGCGGTGCACGCGAAATACGTGGCGCTCGACCAGGTCTTCTAGCGGTCCGCTCTGCCCGCCGATCCTCCAGGCCCGCAGGGTCCCGCCGCGGGAGGGAGGACCCGCGGCGCTATTCCCCGGCCCGGCGCAGCGCCGGCGGCGGCGCGCAGGCGATCGTGAGGAGGCTGCCCGTGCGCGGGTGGCGGAAGGTCAGCTCAGCGGCGTGGAGGAGATACCCCGGGTCCCCGGGAACCGCGGCCGCGCCGGCGGCGGGTCTTCCTCCCGCGGCGTAGAGCGGATCGCCGACGAGAGGATGACCGGCCGCGGCCAGGTGGATCCGCACCTGGTGGGGCCGTCCCGTCGCGATGCGGGCGTCGCAGAGAAACTCCCCGGGGCGCTGTTCGAGGACCGTCACGATCGTGGACGCGGCCCGTCCCTCCGGGGAGGCCGCGTGGACGGAGCCCAGAAGCGGGTGCGGCACGGGGCCGATCGGGACCGCAACGGTGAACCCGGACTGCGCGGGCTCTCCGGAGGCGAGGGCCCGGTACCGCTTGCCGATCTCCCTCGCCGCCCACTGCCGCGACAGCTCCGCGCGCGCCCCCGCGGTCCGCGCGCAGAGGACCACCCCCGACGTCCAGCGGCCCAGGCGGTGGAGCGGCGCCGCTCCCGGCGCCAGCTGCCGGATACGGTTGAGGAGCGTTTCCTGCAGGAACCCGGCGCCGGGCAGGGTCGGCAGCCCCGCCGGCTTGGCGACGGCGAGGAGCTCTTCGTCGTCGAACAGGACGGCGAGCCCCCGGGGCGCGTCGGGCTCGACCCACGGGGGCCGGCGCCAGGCGAGCCACTGGCCGGGGCGCACGAGCGCTTCCGGCGGTGCCGCCTGCGAGTCGAGAAGGACCAGGCCGGCCTCGATCCGCCCTCGCCACTCGTCCCGCGAGGAATGGCGGTGGCGGCGGGCCAGGTAGTCCAGGAGCGTCTCCGGCCCGGGCTCCGGCCGGGGCGGGATCCGCTCGAGGTACTCGTACCCTTCGTTGCGGGCCATCGAGGCTATCGATCGCCGCTCGTCACCCTCGCGACGCTCGCGCTCGTTTCTGCTGGCCGAGCCTGGCGCCGATGACCTCCCCGGAGACCACGATTTCGACCCGCCGGTTCTGCGCGCGTCCCTCGGCGGTGGAGTTGTCGGCGATGGGCATGGCGTCGCCGAGCCCCTTCGCCGACACCGACTCCGGCTTCACCCCCTGCTGGACCAGGTAGGTGACGACCGAGGCGGCGCGAGCCTGCGAGAGCTTGAGATTGGATTCGGGGCTCCCCGTGTTGTCCGTGTAGCCCTCCACGCTGATCATGAGCCCGGGGTAAGGCGCGGTGAGCCCCGAGAATCGGGCGAGCTTCTCGCGCGCTCCCGAGGTCAGATCGGCCTTGTTCGTCGCGAAGTTCACGCCTCCGAGGTTGACAACGAGCCCGCGGGGCGTGTCCTGCGTCGGCAGGACCTGGTTGAACTGGGCGAGAAGCTGGGCCCGCAGCTGTTCCTTCGAGTTGAGCGCCGCCTGCGCCCGGGCCTGCGCTTCCTTCTCCGCCTGGAGCGCGGCGCTGCGGGCCGCATCGGCCTCGGCCCTGGCTTTCTCCGCCTGCGCCGCCTGCAGCTGCATCTGCGCGGCGTGCTCGCGGTCCCTGGCCGCGGCCGCCTCGGCAGCCGCCCGCTGCTCGTCCGCGGCCACCACGGCGGCATCGGCGGCAGCCTTCGCGGCTGCGGCCGCCGCGGCCTCGGCCTGTTTCTCCGCTTCGGCCTTCGCCTGGGCGGCGAGCCTGACGGAGATGCCGCGGGAATCCTCGAATGCCTGCACGGCCTGCCGCGCGACGCCGTTGGCCTGCTTTCGCAAGCTGCTCTTCGTGCTCAGGAGGTCGGCTTCGGCGGTCTGAAGCAGCTGCTGGGCCCTCGCCCACTCGGTCGGGGCGTACTTTTCGGCCTCGGCCGCCTGCGCGAGCTGCTGCGCGGCGCGGGCCTGGTAGATGTACATGGGGACCTTTCCGCCCGGGTCCACGCTCTGCTGCTGCAACCCCGCGTACCGGCCCCGGCGGAAGAGCTCCGGGGACGCAGTGACCGGCTGAACGGTTCCGTTGACGTACTTGTCGGGCACGTTCTCGATGACAACAAGCTCGCTCGGGAAGGAGACGGCGAAATAGGGTTCGGCCGTCACGATGAGAGCGAAGGCGGTCATGCGGGTGGTGGCCTCGATGTTCCCCTTCTCGCCGTCCAGCTGCAGCTCGCCGATGTTGCTCGGTCGCCCCTCGGGCGTGAGGGCCCAGAGGACGTAGGTGAGCGATGGGCCGAACTTCGTCGGCGGGACCAGGCCCTTGAGCGAGACCTCCAGGCTGGTGCCCGCGGCGCTCGTGACGACCTTTGCCTCCCCCTCAGCGCGGGGAATGAGCTCGGTCCCCCGCATCGGAAGCATCGTCTTGACGTTCATCTTGTAGTTGACCGCCTGGACGCTCCGGGAGATATCGAACTGGATGACCGGCTCGGACGCGGCCAGGGCCGCTCCCGCTGTGACGAGCGACGCTGTTGCGAGCAGGACGGTCGAAAGGACTCTGCGCATCGGTTTCCTCCGGGAAGAACATCACGCCTGCATGGTCAGGTCGTAACGCGAACCCTCGCGTCCGACCGGGAGTGGCTCGTTTCCGACCCGCCGGGACCTGCTCGAACCCGTTCGCGGTTCCTTTTCCGCTCCCCGGACCGCCGGAGCGGCGCGCCTGCGGAGAGCCGGACTGCCTCTCCGTGAGGTTCCCCGCGTCCTGCGCGAAAAGGGTCACACTCGGTTGGGAATCCCGCCGGTACGCGCGGATCACACCGATCCTAGCACACCGCGCTGCGCACCCGGCCCGGCCGGAGGTGACCCGGGCGCCCTAGTTTCCCCCCGTCGCCGGCGCGAGGCCCGCTGTCTCCCGGTGCGACCCGCCCGGGACGGGGCGCGCCGCGGGGGTCATGCGTCCGAAATCCCCGTGGCACCAGACGCAGTCCTGGGCCTCGCGGTGGCACTGCCCGCACGTCTCCCCGAAGTGCAGCGAACCGTTGACCGGGACCTCGTTGGGAAGGAACGAGTGGGTGCGGACGTCCCACTGGTTGATCGAGACCCGCGAGTAGGCCATGTGGCAGTCCACGCACTTCGCATTCCCCTCGCGGACGTGCTCCATGTGGGGGACGACCTTGGGCTGCCCGCTGTTGAACGGCGGGTAGAGGTTCACCGTTTCGGGGGGGCTGGCGTCGGCGTGCCGGCGCAGCCCCGGCTGGGACTTGTGGCAGTCCGTGCAGAGCTCGTTCGGGCGGTCGTTCGAGAAGCTGCGGAAGTCCCTCGTGCCGGGATTCCTGTCGGTCCCGAGGTAGCGTGCGATCGCGGCCTGGTACGCCTTCGGATCCTGCACGCCCCCCGAGGGCCACTCGAGCCGCGCCCACCGCTCGTTCGAAGGCGCGTGCGGGTCGTGGCAGGAGATGCAGGCGACGTGGGTGGCCTTCTTCGGGTCGAAGTACTTGAAGGAGTGCTCGGTGCTTTCCTCGCGGGCGTTGCCCGGCGAGTGGCACTTCGCGCAGTAGGTGCTCAGGGCGGTCGGCTCCAGGCTCGAGGACTTCGGCCCGGCGGTCCAGTCGTTGAACTGCTCGTGGTTCCCGCGCTGGGGATCGACGATCCCGCTGTGCGAGGTCCGGTAGTGGCAGTTGCCGCAGACCTGCGCGGCGCGGATCGCGGGCTTGATGATCCCTTCGTCGGTCCCGGTCCAGTCGAGCGTGATCCGGTTGATGTTCTTCTTCGTGGGATCGGCGACGTGCCGGGAGCCGGGGCCGTGGCAGGCCTCGCATCCGACGTTGAACTCGACCCACGATCCGTGGATGCCGGCAACGGTCTGGCCCCGGTCGTTCACGAACGGGGCGGTCGCGTCGTAGCCGGTCGTGTGGCACGCTCCGCAGTCGTAATCCCCCCCTGTGTAGGGGGCCCAGCGGCCCTGCTCGAAGTTCCACTGGATCCCCTGGACATGCCCGTCGCGGGACACGTACTGGGTCTTCCACTTCTGCCCGACGACGAACAGCACGTCGTCCCATGACCTAAGCTCGACCGTCGCCCCGGGGAGCGAGGAACTGTCCGGCAGGGCGAACCCTGCCGCCTGGGCGTCCCCCGGCCGGGTCAGGATCCGGGCGTGAAGCGACTTCTTCCAGCGCTCGTACTGGCCCTCGTGGCAGCCGGCGCAGGCCTGCGAGCCCGCGTAGTCCGGGTTGCGCAGCGGGCCCTTGCGGGGCTTCCACTTCGCGCTGCCGGGGCAGGCCGGGTCCGCGGCGTCCACGAACCCGTTGCAGTCGTTGTCCCGGTTGTCGGAGCAGTTCTCCGCGGCGCCGGGATGGATCGCCGGATCCGTGTCGTCGCAGTCGGCCGGGCCGCAGTTGCCGCCCGCGGAGGAATGGCCGTCCTCGTCGAGGTCGGGGCACCGGGCCGCGCAGGAGGGATCGTTGGCCGGATCGAAGACGTGCAGGCACTGGTCCGCGGCCTCGTCGCACGAATCGTCCGTGCAGATGTCGGCGTCCGAGCAATTGACGGGGACGCCGGGGCGGCAGTCGAGGACGGGGTCGCAGGTCTCGGTCCCGTTGCAGAACTGCCCGTCGTCGCACGCGGCGTTATTGCGCGTGTGGACGCACGCATCGGTCGTTTCGTTGCACGAATCGGCCGTGCAGACGACGGTGTCGGCGCAGTTCCGGGCTCCCCCGCCCGCGCACGCTCCCGCGCCGTTGCAGGCCTCCCCCACGGTGCAGTACAGGTTGTCGTTGCAGGCGGGGGGGGGAGAGCGCGGTTTTGTTTTGGTTCGCTCGTACCCGTCCGTTTCCCGAGGCCAGGAATGAGAAGAGGGATAGTTGGTGGGGGGGGAGAAGGGGGAGGGGTGGGTCGCTTGTTGAGGGGTGGTGGGGGGTGTAGGGGGGGGGTTGATGGGGGTTCCCCCGGGGACCGGGGGGGGGGGGGAGGTTTGGGGGGCGGGGGGGGGCCGGCGGGAGGCGGGCTTTGTTGGGGGGGGGGGGGGGGCGGGGTGGTTCTGTTGAGGGGGAGCGGCAGGGGAAGGGGTCCGGGCGTTGCGCGCCCCGCCGCCGGGAGGCCTCCGGCCGTTGCAGGTCTCTCCCGTCGTGCAGTAGAGCCCGTCGCTGCAGGCCGAGCCGCCCGGCTCGTAGGCGCAGGCCGGCGAGCAGCAGTCGCCCGCCGTCGTGTTGCCGTCGTCGCACTGCTCGCCCGTTTCCACGCGCCCGTTTCCGCACACGGCCGAAACGCAGTTCGGGTCGGCCTGGTCGAACAGGCTGTCGCCGTCGTTGTCGAGGCCGAGGGCCGAGCCCGCGAAGTTCTCGAAGTTGCGCGCGGCGGGGTCGCACGTGTTGGTCGGCATCGCCGGGTGGTTGGTTCCCGGGCTCGCGTAGTAGGGGGGAAGGATGTTCTCCCCGACGACCGTCCTGTTCGCCGGGTTGGCGTCGGAGTGGCAGTCGAGGCAGACGGTGACGCTCTTGCGGTAGTGGTGCTGGCGCAGTCCAGCCCCGAAACCGAGCGTCCCGCTGCCCGTGCCGTCCTGCGAACGCCCGTGGCATCCCGCGCAGGAGGATGGCTGAAGGCCGGTGCCGCCGGCCGACGAGCCGAGGTTCACCGGCGTCCGGCTGGCGCCCGAGTGACAGGCGTTGCAGTCCCGGTTCAGCATCGTGTTGCGGTGCACGTCGTGGAGCGAGCTGCCCCAGGAGACACCGTCCACCTTGGAAGCATAGGGCGAAGCCCGAAAGTCGCCGTGGCATTCGGCGCAGTTCCCCGCGGTGGTGCTCGTGGAGTAGGTGTCGTAGGCTGCCGCCGCGGACGGGAACAGCACGAGGGCCAGCAGGACGGCGAGCGCTCCCGCCGCCTGTCGGGTCGTCGCCGGGAAGGTCCGATGCTCGAGGTTCATGGCTGTCTCCTCCCGTTAGAAGCGGTAGCCGAAGGCCACGGTGACGAGGTCGGCATCGTAGTCGTTCACGTCCGGCGTGGGAGCGGCAGGTGGGCCGGCATACGGGTTGTCCTCGTCCAGCCGGTACCTGTCCCAGGCCAGGCGGGCGGACCAGCCCGCGGGATGCAGGTAGCGCGCTTCCGCGCGGTACTGGTCCCAGGTGAGGGGGAAGGTCCCGCTGTTCTCGACCGTGGTGGCCAGGAGGCCGGCGGACCACCCCTTTCCCAGGTCGAGGCGCGCCTCGCCCCGGAACGTGTCCTGGTCCGAGGTGTAGTCGGTCAGGCCGAAGGCCGTGAAGATGTCGAACACGGGGAAGAAGGAGGAGCCGGTGACGTACACCAGGTCGGCGTCGGAATCGAGGCCGGCGTGGTCGTAGGCGAAGGAAAGGGCGAGAGCTGGACCGGCTTCCAGTCGACCGTCGCCCCCCAGGAGGTCACGCTGAACTCGGCCCCGGAGAGCGTGCTCACGGGAGGCGTGTCGTCCGTCGGGAGCCCCAGGGGATAGGACAGACCGTTCGAGCGGGTCTCGTCCCTGAACCGGGCGCTGAGCGACAGCGTCTTGACGGGCCGGACCTTCAGCTCGGCCTTGAGGCGGTTGAAGTCCGTGGGCGAGGCGGGCGTGTAGGGATCCTCGTCGGTCCCGGTCTCTCCCTGGAGGAAGAGATCCCAGACGGCGTTCGGCCGCCACCGCGCGCCCGCCCGGTAGAGCGACCGCTTCGTCTCGACCGTCGGACCCGCGAGGGGGAACTCCGCGGTCCTCGTCTGGAAGCCGGCGCCGGCGGAGACGGTCAGCGTGGAGGTCGCCCTCCAGTCCGCGGCAACGCCCCAGGAATCGAGGGACAGCGAGCTGTGGACCTCGCCCTGGATGCCGATGGTGCCCGCGTCCTTTCCGCCGGTCTGCTGCTCGGTCGAGGCGATGTTCCCGTCCTGGTCGTATGACCAGCGCGTGTAATCGACCGTCAGGTCGAGGTTGTCGAGGGCGGCGAAGGTGACGTCGGCGCCCCACGTGTCCGTGTTCCGATCCACGCTCCCGGAGTTGGCCAGGGTCGTCGCATAGGGCTCCGGCGGATTCCCCGCGGGGGAGTCGTCGTAGTCGAGCCCGTTCCAGGCCCCTTCGACGTCGTAGTCGAGGGAGGCGTCGGTGCGTGCCCAGGTGGCCGAGAAGCGCAGCCACTCCAGGGGGGCACCGCTGACGAGGATCCTGCTCACCGGCGCGTCCCCCTTCTGGTCCTGCGTCTGGCTGTAGGCGTCGAGCGTGGCCCCTCCGGAATCGAGTCCGTTGGACGCCGGCGAGGTCATGACCCAGCGGTTCTCGTAGCTCGCGTAGCGCTCCTCGACCGTGATGTTCGCCCATCCCGCGCGGAAGTCGGCGCCGACCCAGTAGGTGGACGCGAGCTGGTCCACGGGGCGGTCCAGAAGGAAGACGTTGCGCTGGATGTCGCGGGTCGTCGTCGATCCGCCGCCGCGGTCCATGCGATCCGCCCCCGCCCGCACGGTGACCCATGGGGCGGCATGCCAGGAGAAGTCGAGATCGTAGAAGCTCCTCCGGGCGTTCCAGGTGTGGAGATCCCCGCCTTCGCGGAAGTACCAACCCTGGTCCGCGTAGAAGTAGTCCGAGGACCGGTAGCGGGCCTTGAGGTCGTACAGGCCCGCCTTGCGCAGCGTGAAGCGGGCCGATTCGTACGGCTCGCCCCCGATCCCCTCCGCGCTCAGGGTCAGCTCGTCGAGCCAGCTCTCCTTCGCGGGACGCCAGTCGAGGTCCAGCGAGAAGAGGCGCAGGGCGTTGTCGGAAAGGTTGACGTCCTCGCGGTACTTGTCGAGGTTCCCGTCGACGCTGACGCTCCGGTATCCGGCCTCGAAGCCCAGGCTGAACGGCCGGGGTTCCTCCTCCGCGTGAGAGGGGGGGGCGGCGAGCACGATCAGCAGCGGCAGCAGGCAGGCGGCTGTTCTCATCGTCCGGTCCTTTCCCGCCTCTCAGTTGAGGAACAGGGCGTCGTTGTTCGAGCCGTGGATCTCGGTGTGGCAGCGCGTGCAGTCGTTGTAGCCGGTGGTCCGGTTCCCCTTCCCGTCGGTGAGCACGTGGAAGAACGGCTGTTCGGGATGGCATTGCAGGCACAGGTCTCCGGCCCGCTGGTAGGTCAGCAGGTGGCGGTTCACCGAGCCGTGCGGGGCGTGGCACGCGAGGCATCCCTCGACGGCGAGCGCCTCGTGCTCGAAGACCCAGGGCCCCCGGTACTCGGTGTGGCACTTGAGGCAGGCCGCCTGCTTGAATCCCCCGAGGGTGCGGCGGTCGACGGGAGCGTGGGGATTGTGGCAATCAATGCAGTCGAGCGAGCCCTTGCGCGTTCCGTCCGGGACGGGGTGCCTCTCCGTGAGGGCGAACTGGGCCTGCACTTCCCCGTGGCACTCGTAGCAGAGCCCGGGCGTCGCCTTGCGCAGGAGGCCCCGCGCGCCCCGGGCCTGGTGCGGATCGTGGCAGTCGTCGCACGCAAGATCCGCGAGGGCATGATCGGCGCCGTGCCACTGGAGGCGCTCCTTGTCCCGACCGTGGCACGACAGGCAGGCGGCCGAGCGCTCGGCAGCCGGGACCCCGGCGGCGAAGCGGCGGATCAGGGCGGGATTCCCTTCCTCGACGTGGCGCGAGCCGGGGCCGTGACACCCCTCGCAGGCTTCCTTCGGGTCCGCCTTGCCGTGCATGGTGGCCTCGAAGGCCTTGGCCACGTCGGTGTGGCATCCGGCGCAGGTTTCCGAGCCGACGCGGGAGGCTTCCTCCGCGGGGGCGGGGGAAAGACCCCGACGGCGAGAACGGCAAACGCCACGAGAAACCGGAGAGCTTCGCCCCACTCATGGTGACCTCCGCCCGTACGTGCAACTGTCGCTACGAGTGCCCGTTCCAATGGAACGGGCTGCCAACCGCCGCAATCGCCAGAGCATACAACGGATGTCGGGGATGACTTCAAGATGGTTCTTCGACGGCGGACGCGCCAGCGGTGAGGAGCCTCCGCCCGCGAATCGGTCCGCCGGGGGCATTCAATGCTGGAGCGAAAGGCTCCCCGATGGAGGCTCGGTGACCGGGCGTTGACCGGGGCCGTGCCCTCGCGATCGCGGTTCGCCTCGCCGCGACCGGGGGAGAAGGCCCCGCGAGCCGGGGCCGCGCAGCGGACCCGGTTTGACTCCTGCCGACGCGCTTGTACAATATTTCACAAGTGGAGGGATCCAGAGTCCGCCACCCATGGCCGCCCCCGCTGCCAGCAGTCCCCCCGAACGCCCCCACCTCCCCGGAGACGGGCCGGACACCCCTGCGCGGGCAGGGAGCGGCGCCCCCGCGCCGCCGCCGCGTCCGGACCCGGCGATGCCATAGGAGCGATCGATGAGCGACGCCCGGAGAATCGGAGTCTTCTTCTGCATGGAGGGGGCCGGCGCGCCGCTCGACCTCGATCTCGAGGGGGTCGCGGCCTACGCGCGCGGTCTGGACGGCGTCAGGTACGTCGAGCTCCTCGGGTTCGACCCGGCGCTCGATCCCGAGTCGCTCGCCTGGAAGCTGAAGCGTGAGGACGTGAGGGTCGTGGTGATCGCGGGGGACGAACCGGGGCATTACAAGGGGGCTTTCACGCGCGCGCTGGCCCTGTCGGGAGGCGATCCCGAGCGGGTCCGGCTCGCTTCGTTCCGCGAGCACGGCGCGATCGGGGGCAGCGTCACCGAGAGGGCGAAGGCGGTCGTGGCCTGCGCGGCTTTCGGCGTCCCCTTCGGCCGCGCGGCCGTCCCGCGGACGGTGCCGGTCCACCCGGTCACGCTCGTCATCGGGGGAGGCGTGGCGGGGATCCAGGCCTCGCTCGAGATCGCGGATGCGGGCAAGAAGGTGATCCTGGTCGAGCGGACGGGGACCATCGGCGGCCACATGGCGATGTTCGACAAGACCTTCCCGACCCTGGACTGCGCGGCCTGCATCCTGACGCCCAAGATGGTGGCCGTCGCGCAGCACCCGATGATCGACCTGATGACCTGGTCCGAGGTCGTCGGTGTCTCCGGCTCCTCGGGGGCGTTCCGGGCGCGGATCCTGAGGAAGGCCCGCTACGTGGACCCGGTCGCCTGCGTGGCCTGCCACGCCTGCATGGAGGTCTGTCCCGTCTCGGTGCCGAGCGAGTTCGACCACGGCATCACGACGCGCAAGGCGATCTACATGCCGTTCCCGCAGGCGGTGCCCAACTCCTACCTCATCGACCGCAACGCCTGCACGTTCCTGCAGTCCGAGGGGAAGAAGTGCGGCGTCTGCCTCCGCAAGTGCGCCAAGCAGGCGATCCACTTCGACCAGCAGGACGAGGTGATCGAGGTCGAGGTGGGGAACATCGTGGTCGCCACGGGCTACGACGTGTTCGACGCGCGCCGCATCGAGCGGTACGGGTACGGCATCCTGCCGAACGTCCTCACGGCGCTGGAGTTCGAGCGGCTCACCAACGCGTCGGGCCCGACCGGCGGCTCGATCGTCCTGAAGACGAAGAAATACAACAAGAAGAAGAAGGAAGAGGAATGGGTGTTCGACCCCGACGGTGTGATGCCGAAGAGCATCGCCATCATCCACTGCGTCGGGTCGAGGGACGCGCGCTACAACCGGTATTGCAGCCGGGTCTGCTGCATGTACTCGCTGAAGTTCGCGCACCTTGTGCGCGAGAAGCTCCCGGACGCGGCCTGCTACGAGTTCTACATCGACATGCGCGCCTTCGGGAAGGGGTACGAGGACTTCTTCGAGCGGATCAAGCACGAGGAGGTGTTCATCGTGCGGGGCCGGTCCGCCCAGGTGCTCGGGCGCGACGGCGGGATGGTCGTGAAGGGGGAGGACATCCTGAGCGACCGCCTGATGGAGTTCCCCGTGGACATGGTCATCCTGTCGGTCGGCCTGGAGGCCGCGCCGGGAGCGGCGGACCTGGCCGCGCTGGTCGGAATCCCCCGGGACGCCGACGGGTGGTTCAGCGAGATGGACTACAACATCGATCCCACCAGCACCGAGCGGGGCGGGATTCACCTGGCCGGCGTCTGCCAGGGGCCGAAGGACATCCCCGACACCGTGGCGCAGGCCTCGGCGACCGCCGCGAGAGTGCTGAAGGGGATCCTGAGCGGAAAGGGACAGGGGAGCCGGGCGAGCCTCACCCTCGAGGAGATCGAATCGCGCGCGCGGGCGCTCGCGGCCCGCTGACGGAGGAATCGTGGCGATCAGGGCGAATCCGCGGCTGGTGGAGGACCTCGAGAAGTACGGGGCGCAGGACGTCCACAAGTGCTATCACTGCGGGAACTGCAGCGCCGCGTGCCCCTTCTCGCGCGAGCCGTTCCTGTTCCCCCGCAAGTCGATGCGGTACCTGCAGATGGGCCTGGAGAAGAAACTGCAGGGGAACCTCGAGCCGTGGCTCTGCTACTACTGCGGCGAGTGCTCCGAGCAGTGCCCGCGCGAGGCCGAGCCGGGCGAGACCATGATGAGCATGCGGCGATGGCTGACCGCGCAGTACGACTTCACAGGCATCTCGCGCCTCTTCTACAGGTCATGGAAGGTGGAGCTCGTCGCGATCGTTCTCGTGGCGATCCTGGCGGGCGCGGGGTTCTCGCTGTTCGGCTCGTCCGTCGGGAGCCTGGAGATCTACGACGGGCCCGGCGCGTTCCTTCCGGCCTCTGCCGTGCACCTGTTCGACTGGGGGCTGGGCTTGGTCCTGCTGGGCCTGCTCCTGGTCAACTGCGGCCGGATGTGGTGGTTCAGCCTGGGGCGGGACCGGAAGCTGAGGATCCCTCCCGGGGCGTACCTGCGCCACGCGTGGCTGCTCCCCCTGCATTTCCTCACGCAGGCGCGCTACCGGCAGTGCGCGAGGAAGCGGCCCTGGGCGATTCACCTGGCGCTGGTGCTGAGCTACCTGTCGATGCTCGTCCTCATCATGTTCTTCCTTCACCTGATGCAGGCGGGGCCCGCGATCGACTGGCGCGTGCACGCGCTCGGGTACGCGGCCTCGGCGGGGCTCGTGGGGGCGACGGTGTTCGCCATCGTGGGAAGGGTCCGCCGGTCCGAGGCCCAGTACCGGTACAGCCACGAATCGGACTGGATCTTCGTGGGGCTTCTCCTGATCGTGGCGGGCACCGGCATCGCGCAGCACGTCCTGCATCGTGTCGGCCTGCCGGCGGCGGCCAACATCGCCTACGTGGTTCACCTGATGGGCGTCGTCCCGATGCTCGGCCTCGAGGTCCCGTTCAGCAAGTGGGCCCACCTGGCGTACCGGCCGCTCGGCATGTACTTCTCGGCGGTCCAGCAGGAGGCGATGCAGCTCCGGGACCGGGGCGCGGCGGAGCCGCCGCGGGCCCGGGCGGCATGAGAGAGGATCGCATGAGCGACTGCAAGGTCGGCGTCTACATCTGCAACTGCGGGACGAACATCGCGAAGGTCGTGGACTGCGACGAGGTGGTCGCGGCGGCCCGGGCGATGCCGGGCGTCGTCGTGGCGCGCTCGTACAAGTACATGTGCTCCACGCCGGGCCAGGAGATGATCGCGCAGGACATCAGGGAGCAGGGTCTCGACCGCGTGGTCGTGGCAGCGTGCAGCCCCCGGATGCACGAGCCGACCTTCCGGCGGGCGCTCCAGACGGCGGGGATCAACCCGTACTTCCTCGAGATGGCGAACATCCGGGAGCAGTGCAGCTGGGTCCACGACGACCCGCGCGCCGCGACCGACAAGGCGACCGACCTCGTGCGCGCCGCCGTGCGGCGCGTCGTCCACCACGAGCCCCTCGAAAAGCGGTACGTGGACATGTGCCGGACGACCCTCGTGCTCGGGGGCGGGATCGCCGGCATGACGGCGGCCCTCGAGCTGGCCGATGCCGACAAGCCGGTGGTGCTCGTGGAGAAGTCGGATCACCTGGGGGGAACCTCCGGCGGGTCGACCTGACGGCCCCCTGGCTCGACTCCGTGCAGGACATGCTCCGCGACCGGATCGGCCGGGTGCTCGGACACCAGCGGATCCGGGTCCTGATGAGCTCGGAGCTGGAATTGCTCGAAGGGTACGTGGGGAACTTCACTGCCCGGATCCGGACGCCCGAGGGGCCGTTCGAGACCCCCGCCGGCGCGGTCGTCGTCTGCACGGGGTACAAGGAGTTCGACGCGTCGCGGGTCGAGCACTACGGGTACGGCCGCCTGCCGAACGTGATCACGTCGTTCGAGCTGGAGAGGATGCTCCGGGAGGGCCGGATCCAGACCCGCGGAGGCCGGATCCCCCAGTACGTCGCCCTGATCCACTGCGTGGGCAGCCGGAGCCCCGAGTTCCACTCCTACTGTTCGCGCGTCTGCTGCATGACGGCGCTGAAGTACGGGCACGAGATCAAGTCGGCCCTGCCGAGCTCCTACGTGTACGACCTGTACATCGACATGCACGCGTTCGGCAAGGGTTGGGAGGACTTCTACAGGCGCTCCTCCGAGATGAAGACGATGTTCCTCATGTACGAGAAGGGCGCCAAGCCCTCGGTCGTCGCCTCGGGCCCCCGGGACGATTGCGAGATGCTGATCCGCATCGACGAGAAGCTCTCGGGCGAGGAGATCGAGGTCCCGGCCGACCTGGTCGTCCTCATGGTCGGGATGGAGCCCCGCGAGGACGCGGGGAAGGTCGCCCACCTCGTGAACATCAGCCAGGACAAGGACGGGTGGTTCATCGAGAGCCATCCCAAGCTCGATCCCGTGGCCACCACGACGGACGGCATCTTCATCGCGGGAGCGTGCCAGGCCCCGAAGGGGATCCCCATCAGCGTGGCCCAGGCCGAGGCGGCGGCCGGGCGGATCCTCGCGAAGCTCGCCCGGGACAAGATCGAGGTGGACGCCGTCTTCGCCGAGGTGGACGAGAACCTGTGCTCGGGCTGCCGGATGTGCAACGAGCTGTGCCCCTACGCGGCCATCGAGTACGACGGGGAGGAGAGGCGCAGCCACGTGATCAGCGCGATGTGCAAGGCCTGCGGGTGCTGCGTGGCGGGGTGCCCCTCGGGCGCGATCAAGGGACGCCATTTCACCGACCGCCAGATTCACGCGCAGATCGAGGGGGTGCTCGAATGGGCTTCGAGCCGAGGATAGTCGGCTTCCTCTGCAACTGGTGCTCCTACACGGGGGCGGACCTCGCGGGGACGAGCCGCATTCCCTACGCGCCGAGCATCCGGGTGATCCGGGTGATGTGCTCCGCGCGGATCGACCCGACCTTCGTCCTGAAGAGCCTCGCCGAGGGGGCGGACGGGGTCCTGGTCTGCGGCTGCCACCCCGGCGATTGCCACTACTCGGAGGGGAACTACAAGACCCTGCGGCGGATGGCCATGCTGGAGAGGCTCCTCGAGGACTTCGGGATCGAGAAGGAGCGCGTCCGCCTGGAGTGGGTCAGCGCGAGCGAGGGGAAACGGTTCGCCGACATCGTCGACGACATGACCCGGAAGATCCGCGAGCTCGGCCCGAGCCGGGTGCACTCCGCGCTCGCGGCCGACCGGGCGGAGAGGTGACCGATGGCCGACCGCAAGCTTCAGATCGCGCTGTACTGGGGCGCCGCGTGCGGAGGCTGCGACGTGGCGGTGCTCGACACCGACGAGTTCCTCCTGGAGGTGGCCGCGCTCGCCGACATCCGGCTCTGGCCGATCGCGACGGACGGGAAGTACGCGGACCTGGAGGCGATCCCCGACGGGGGGCTCGACGTCACGCTCTTCAGCGGCGCGGTCCGCAACAGCGAGAACGAGCACGTGGCCGGGCTCCTTCGCCGGAAGAGCCGGGTCCTGGTCGCCTTCGGCACGTGTGCGCACATGGGGGGGATCCCCGGGCTCGCGAACCAGGTGGCGAGGAGCGAGATCCTCGAGACCGCGTACCTCAACAACCCCTCGATCGAGGCCGGCAACCGCACGATCCCGCTCCCCCGCTCGAGCGTCAACGGCTTCGAGCTGACCATTCCCCAGTTCTACAAGCGCGTCTACCGCCTCGCGGACGTCGTGGAGGTGGACTACTTCGTCCCGGGCTGCCCGCCCGCGCCCGCCCAGGTCAAGGCGGTCATCCAGGCGATCGCCGCCGGGACCCTCCCCCCGGGGGGGAGTGTCGTGGGCGCCTCGGACCGCGCGGTCTGCGACGATTGCAAGCGCGCCAAGAAGGAGAAGAAGGTCAGGGCGCTGCACCGCCCGCATGAGATCCTCCAGGACCCGGGTCAGTGCCTGCTGGAGCAGGGGATCATCTGCGCCGGCTCCGTGACGAGGTCGGGCTGCGGCGTGCGCTGCCCGAACAGCGGGATGCCCTGCCGGGGCTGCTACGGTCCGCCTCCGAACGTGGTGGACCAGGGGGCCAAGCTTCTGAGCGCCGTGGCCTCCATCATCGACAGCCGGGACCCGCAGGAGATCGCCGGGATCCTGGATTCCGTCCCGGACTTCATGAACTACGCTTACCGGTTCGGCCTTCCCGCATCGCTGCTGCAGAGGAGCCACCGCTGATGGGCAGAACGATCACCATCGATCCGATCACCAGGCTCGAAGGGCACGGCAAGATCGAGATCTTCCTCGACGATGACGGGGCCGTGGACGACTGCTTCCTGCAGATCCCCGAGCTGCGCGGCTTCGAGCGGTTCGTCGTGGGCCGGCCCATCGAGGAGCTGCCGCGGATCGTGACGCGCATCTGCGGTGTCTGCCCGGCGAGCCACCACATGGCGAGCGCGAAGGCGGTGGACGGCTGCTTCGGCGGGCAGGTCGCCCCGCTCGCCGTGAAGCTGCGGGACATGTACTACCAGGCGCACTTCATCCACAGCCACATCGCCCACTTCTACGCCCTGGCCGCGCCGGATTTCATCTGCGGCCCGGACGCGGACCCCGCGACCCGGAACATCCTGGGCGTCGTCGCGAAGGTCGGCCTCGAGATCGGCGCCGGCGTGATCCAGGCGCGTTCGAAGGCGCAGCGGATCCAGCAGCTCATCGGCGGCAAGACGACCCACCTCGTCTGGTGCCTGCCGGGCGGCGTGTCCAAGGGAATCTCGCAGGAGGAGCTGGACGAGCTCAGGCCCCTCGCCGACGACCTGTACGAGTTCTCGCTCTTCTCCCTCGGCCTGTTCCGCAGGACGATCCTGGAGAACGGGGCGTACGTGGACCTCATCCTGAACGGCCCGTACACCCTCGACGTCCAGAACATGGGGCTCGTGGACGCGAACAACGCGCCGAACTTCTACGACGGGATGGTGCGGGTGGTCGATTTCGAGGGGCGTGAACTGTACCGCTACGAGCCGGCGGCGTACCTCGAGTACGTGGCGGAGCACGTGGAGCCCTGGACCTACCTGAAGTTCCCCTACCTGAAGAAGCGGGGATGGCAGGGGTTCGTCGAGGGGATCGACTCGAGCCTCTACTGCGCGACGCCGCTCGCCCGCCTGAACGTGGCCGACCGCATGGCCACGCCCCGGGCCCAGGAGGCGTTCGAGGAAATGTACGCGACGCTCGGGTCGCGGCCCTGCCGCGCCCTGCTCGCCCAGCACTGGGCGCGCCTCGTGGAGATGGTCCAGAACGCGGAGACGCTGCAGGCCTGGTGCGCCGATCCCGGGATCACGGGGACGGAATTCCGGGTCATCCCGGACAGGATCACCGGCGAGGGGGTCGGGATCGTCGAGGCGATGCGCGGCACCCTGACGCATCACTACACCTGCGACGAGCGGGGGATCTGCACGGGCGCCAACCTGATCGTGGGAACGACGAACAACAATGCGCCGATCCACATGGTGACGAAGAAGGTCGCGCGCTCCGTGATCCGGCCCGGCGTGGAGCCGAACCAGGGGATCCTCAACCGGATCGAGATGGCGTTCCGTGCCTTCGACCCGTGCTTCAGCTGCGCGACCCACAGCCTGCCGGGACAGATGCCGCTCGAGGTGCGCGTCCACCGGGGCGGCGAGGTCCGCTGGCACTTCAAGCGCCCATGAGGAACCGGGCCCGGACGGGGCAGCGCCCGGGAGGCGGGATCCCGTGAGGACGCTCCTCCTCGGCCTGGGCAACCCGATCCTGACCGACGACGCCGTGGGGATCCGCCTCGCCGGGGCGGTCGCCGCCCGCCTGGCCGGCGCGCCGGGGCTGGACTGCGTCACGGACTGCTCCGCGGGGGGACTTGAATGGCTGGAGGTCGTCGCGGGCTACGACCGGCTGATCGTCGTGGATTCGATCCTGACGGCCGGCGGGAGGCCCGGGGACTGGTACCACTTCACCGCCGCATCGCTGCGGGAGACGGCGCACCTGGCGAGCGTGCACGACGCCAACTTCGCCACGGCCCTCGCGCTCGGGCGGGCCCTGGGAGTCCCGCTGCCTCCCGACGGGGAGATTCACATCTTCGCGGTCGAGGTGGAGGAGAACGCGCTGTTCGGCGAACGGCTCACCCCGCGCGTGGAGGCGGCGCTGCCCCGGGTCTGCGAGGAGGTCCTGGAGGCGGCGCGCGCGCTCATCGAGCCGGGGCGGGCTCCTGACCGGGCTGCGGAGCCGGCGCGACCGGGATGTGGACCTCGGACCTCTTCAGGAACCAGGGCGTGAACGGCCCGTTCCAGTAGACGGCGGTCGGCTCGCCCGCGGCGGACCATTCGGGATGGGCCGCGAGCCAGCCCCGCAGCTCCCTCACCGCTTCCTCGAAGTTCTCCCGCGAGTAGGAGCCGCGCACTCCCACGCTCACGACCTTGCGGGCGGGCAGCTCGATCACGCTGACGGCGCTCGCTGCGGAGGGAAGCTCCCCCTTGCGGGACCGCTCGACGAAGAAACGCATCCTGGCGGGTTTCAGGTCGGCCTCCACGGGAACCGTCATGGACAGCTCGTTGGCCTGGATGTACCGGAAGAGCGTCATGAAGGCCTGGTTCCGGCTCTCGAAGTAGTCGCCGGCGGCGGGCGCCTGCAGGGCCCGCACCGGCGGAAGGTCCTTCAGCTCGATGGTTCCGGTCGGCGTCGGCTCGTAGATCGATTCGTAGGCCACCGCAGGGACTCCCCATGCCAGGCCGAGGGCCGCGATCACCGTCGCTGCGGCGCGGCGCGCAGTCAGGAACTCCATCTTCTTCACTCTCTCCGATCGCGCCCCCGGAGCCCGGACCAGATGCCGCGTAGGAGGGCAGGATCATCCTACAGGAGAACGGGTGCGCGGCAAGCCGGGGAGGTGGAGGAGGAAGACGCGACGGGCGGGTGGGGCCGGGGGATCGGGAGGACGGAAGATCAGGGGAAGAGCAGGATGAAAGAGCAGACTCGGTAGAGGACCTGCCCGGTGACCTGTCGGCCGGGGACCCCGCTGGGGGCGCCCGTGACCGGGCGCCCCGCGAGGCGAATGGATCTCAGAGGCTCGGGGAAGCTACTTCTTGACGTGGCACTTGGTGCAGTTGCCCTTCGTCTCGAACGCCGTGCCGCCGGCATGGTGGCAGCCGCCGCAGGACGTCTTCCCCTCTTCGGCCTTCTTGTGCATCCCTTCCTTGTACCCCAGGGGAGCCTTCTCCTGCTTGAACAGACCGGGGTGGCAGGCCTTGCAGTCGCCCTTGGCGGCCTCGGCGTGCTTCTCGTGGTTGAAGGTCACGTTGCCGTTCTTGGCCTCGAAGGTGAGTTCCTTCGGGGGAGCTTTCTCCTCGGCGTAGAGGAAGAGGATGCCCGCCGTCAGAACGGCCAGTAGCGTTGCGGTGATGACAAGGCCTTTCTTCATCGCTGCCTCCATGGAAAGGGTTAGAAACCGTGAGAAATGCTGCCACAACTGCGGGCGGGGAGGAAATCGCGCCCGCGCCCTTTCCCGCGCGGGGAAACCGCGGCGTTACCTTCCGCCGCGGCCCCGGGGCCGGCCTCCCGTGCCCGGCCCCGACCCGCCGGAGGGGGGGGCGTGCCGGTCGAGAATCGCCTGGAGGCGGCTGTCCGGGCCGCGGCCGCCGCCGCGCCGCGCCGGCGCGCCCGAGCCGTGGCGGGGACCTCCCGAGGAATGGCCCGAGCCGGCCGCGTGGCTCTTCGGCCGGGCGTGCGCGTGCCTCGCGCCGCCGGGAGCCCCGGAGGAACGGGCGCGGCCGGCGGCCTTCTGCGCGCGGTGCGCGGCCAGCCGCTCGTGGATCGGGATCTCGAGGCGCTCTTCGGGCTTGCGCGTGTAGTCGAAGCCCGGCAGCGTGACGCGGGGGAGCCGCTTGCCGACGACCTTCTCGATCGCGCGCAGGTCCGGCTCCTCGTCGGGGGCGACGAACGTGAACGCGTCCCCCGTCGCCTCGGCGCGCGCCGTGCGGCCGACGCGGTGGATGTAGGAGTCAGGGTCGGCGGGAACATCGAAGTTGACGACGTGCCCGAGCTCCTCGATGTCGATCCCGCGCGCCACGATGTCGGTCGCGACGAGGATCCGGTGGCGGCCCGCCTTGAAGCCCGCGAGGGCCTCGGTGCGCTGGCCCTGGCTGCGGTTCCCGTGGATCTTCGCGGTCGGGATGGCGTACCGCTCGAGGTAGAGGGCGAGCCGGTTGGCGCGGTGCTTCGTCCGCGTGAAGACGATGGCGTCCGCGATGATGTCGCGCTTGAGGAGCTCGAGGAGCAGCGCCGACTTCAGCTCGCGCGCGACGGGGTACACAGCCTGGGTGATCCCCACGGCGGGCGCGGATTTCCGCTCGAGGTTCACGGTGGCGGGGTCGTGGAGCATTTCCTTCGCCAGGCCGAGGATCTCCCGCGGCATGGTCGCGCTGAAGAAGAGGGTCTGCCGCTTCGCGGGGATGTGCTTGAGGATCCGGCGGATGTCCGGCAGGAAGCCCATGTCGAGCATCCGGTCGGCCTCGTCGAGGACCAGGACCTCGAGCCCGGCGAGACGGGCGTAGGAATGGCGGAAATGATCCAGCAGGCGGCCCGGCGTCGCGATGATCACGTCGACCCCGCTGCGGAACGCGTGCTCCTGGGGCCCCATGCCCACGCCTCCGAACACGCTCGCCCCCGTGAGCGGGGTGTGAACCGCCAGCTCCTCCAGGTGGGCGTGGATCTGGGCCGCGAGCTCGCGCGTCGGCGTCAGGACGAGCGCGCGCGTGGTCCCGCGGGGCCTGCCGATCAGGCGGTGAAGGATCGGCAGGACGAACGCGGCCGTCTTGCCGCTGCCCGTCATCGCGCTGGCCATGACGTCCCGGCCGGCGGCGGCGAGGGGGATCGTCTGCTCCTGGATCGGCGTGGGACGGAGAAAGCCGAGCTCCTTGACGCCTCGGAGCAGGTCGGGGTGCAGGGGGAAACTTGAGAATGGCATGAAGACTTCCTTTCAACTGTGGGGGATCGTATTCGCGCGCGGCGGAAGGCCGGAGGCGGTTCCCGTGCAGGGAGTGTACACGATCGGGGCGGTTCGCGCGAGAGCCCGGTCCCCCCGGGGCCGGTGGCGGCCTCCCGGCGGGCGCAGAAAGCCCGCGCCCGCGGGCGGGAAGCCGTTCGACCGCCGGCCCCGGGATCTGTATACTTACCGGTAGGTATAGCACGGCCGGACGGGCCCGGCAGCGGAGCAGCGCCGGGCAGGCGACGGCGACAGGATGGCGGCCATGAAGAAGAGCTCCACCCGCGCGGGCAAAGCAGGAGGATCACAGGGTCCGGGAGGAGCTGCACGCCGCCGCGGCCCGGGTGTTCGTCCGCAAGGGATACGCGGCGGCCTCCGTCCGGGAGATCGTCGCGGAGGCCGGGGTGACGAAACCGGTCCTCTACTACTACTACGGCAACAAGGAAGGGATCTACGCCGCGGTGGTGAACACGGCGTTCCGCGAGTTCGACGAGCGCGTGAACGAGATCGAGAAGCTGAAGGGCAGCGCCGCCGCGCGCCTGAAGCGCCTGTGCGAGGAGGTCTTCGCGCTCTCGCGCAAGCACCTGGACGTGGTCCGCCTGATGCACGCGGTCTACTTCGGGCCGCCGCAGGGCGCCCCCGGGGTGGATTTCGACCGGGCGCTGTTCCGCCTCCGGGACGCGGTCCGGAAGATCATCGGGCAGGGGGTGAGGGCGGGGGAGTTCGCGGGCAACGCCGAGGCGATGACGGTGGTCGCGCTCGGCGCCCTGAACGAGTGCATCGACCTGGAGCTGGTGCTCCCCGGTCTGGCCGTGGACGAGGCGGGGTTCGGGCGGGTCCTCGAGGTCGTCCTCCGGGGCATGAAGAAGGGAAAGAGTCGGCGATGAAAACAGAATTCAACCGGATCGGAATCGTCCTCCTGCTGGCGGCCGCCCTCGCCGCGGCGGGCTGCTCGTCGGAGGCGCTGAACGCGGCCTCCGAGCGGCCCCCGGTCGCCGTCGAGGCCTCCCCGGCCGCGACGGGCGCCATCGAGGAGGGGATCGACGTGGTGGGGACGCTGACGCCGAAGTTCGAGGCCGAGGTCCGGGCCGAGTACCCGGGGACCGTGGCCGCGATCTACGTCAGCGAATGGGTCGCGGTGAAGAAGGGGAACCCCCCTCGCGAAGCTCGACACGCGCGAGCTGGACGCCGCGCTCCTGGCCGCGAAGTCCGCGGCCATCCAGGCCGAGACGGCGGCCGCGCGCGCCGACCGGGAATACGAGCGCGCCGTCAAGCTGAAGGCCGCGGGGCTGATGACGCAGCAGGGCCTGGACGACGCGCAGTCCGCGCGCGACGCGGCCCACCCGGCGGCCGAGGCGGCGCGCGCCCAGGTCGAGACGGCCGAGGCGCGCCTCGAGAAGGCGGTCATCCGCGCCCCGATGGACGGGATCATCGCCCGCCGGGACATCAGCGTGGGCGATCTCGCCGGCAAGGACCCGCTCTTCCGCCTCGTGGACAACCGGCTGTTCGACCTGACCGCGACCGTTCCCTCGGGCCGGATCCACGCCGTGCGCGCGGGGCAGAAGCTGACGTTCACGACCGATGCCGTTCCCGGCCGCACGTTCGAGGGAACGGTGGCCTTCATCAATCCTTCCGCGGAGGCCGGGAGCCGGGCGATCAGGGTGCGGGCCGAGGTGCCGAACCCGGACGGCGCGCTGATGGCGGGCCTGTTCGTGAAGGGCAGGATCCTCACCGGCCTGCGCGAGGGGGTCCTGCAGGTGCCGCGCGCGGCGCTCCTGTCCTGGGACGTCCAGGCGCGCAAGGCGGACCTCTTCGTCGTGACCGGCGACACGGCCCGCCGCCGCACCGTCACGACGGGGGCGACCGCCGGGGAGAGCGTCGAGATCGGCTCGGGCATCGCCCCCGGCGACCTGGTCGTGACGCGGGGCGCCTTCAATCTCAGGGACGGCGACCGCGTCGCCGTGTCCGGATCGAAGGGGGCCTGAGCCGTGTTCCTCTCCAACCTGTCGATCAAGCGGCCCGTCTTCGCCTCGGTCCTGATGCTGGCCCTCGTGACGCTCGGCCTGTTCTCCTACCGCCGCCTGGCCATCGACATGATGCCGGACGTGGAGATCCCGGTCCTGTCGATCATCACGGAGTACCCGGGCGCCTCGCCGGAAACCGTCGAGCGCGAGGTGACGAAGCGGATCGAGGAGGCGGTGAACCCGATCTCCGGCGTCAAGCACGTCTCCTCGATCTCCCGCGAGGGGCTCTCCAGCGTGATCGTGGAGTTCGCCCTGGAGGTGAAGATCAACGAGGCCTCGCAGGAGGCCCGCGCGAAGATCAACGCCGTCCGCAACGAGCTCCCGGAGACCATGAAGGAGCCGGTGATCCAGAAGCTGGACATCGGCGGGTTCCCCATCGTCTCCCTCGCGGTCCGGTCCACCGTTCTTTCGCCCCGCGAGCTCACCACGCTCGCGGACCGCAAGGTCAAGCGGCGCCTCGAGAACATCGCCGGCGTCGGCAAGGTGAAGCTCGTCGGCTCCTCGAAGCGCGAGGTCAGCGTCAACGTGGATCCCGCCCGGATCGAGTCCATGGGGATGGGCGTGGACGAGGTCATCGCGGGCCTGCGCTCGGAGAACGTCAACACGCCCCTGGGGCGCCTGAACCGCGGCGGGTCGGAGATGCCGCTGCGGATCTCGGGAAAGCCGGGCGATGTCTCGGGGTTCGAGAGCATGGTCATCGCCCGGCGGGGGAGCCACCCGGTCGCGCTCGGCGAGATCGCGGAGGTCGTGGACGGCGTCGAGGAGCAGCGCTCCCTCGCGCTCGTCGACGGCGTCCCGGCCGTCGCCCTGAACATCCTGAAGCAGAGCAAGGCCAACACGGTCAGCGTCGTGGACGAGGTCAAGAGGACGATCGTCAAGCTCCAGGCGGAGATGCCGGAGGGAACGAGCATCGACGTGGTCCGCGACTCCTCCGTCTTCATCCGCGAATCGGTCGGGGACGTTCAGACCACGATGGTGATCGGGGGCCTGCTCACCGTGCTCATCGTGTTCTGCTTCCTCAACTCGTGGCGCTCCACGGTGATCACCGGCCTGACGCTGCCCATCTCGGTCATCTCGTCGTTCATCGCGATGTACTTCCTCGGCATGACCATGAACGTGATGACGCTGATGGCGCTGTCGCTCGCCATCGGGCTGCTGATCGACGACGCCATCGTGGTCCGGGAGAACATCGTCCGGCACCTGGAGAGGGGGCAGGACCACTTCACCGCGGCGCGGGAAGGGACGGCGGAGATCGGCCTGGCGGTGCTCGCCACCACCATGTCCATCGTCGCGGTCTTCGTGCCCGTGGCCTTCATGAAGGGGGTGATCGGCCGGTTCTTCTTCCAGTTCGGCATCACGGTCACCTTCGCCGTCCTGGTGTCGCTGTTCGTGTCCTTCACGCTCGACCCGATGCTCTCCTCGCGCTGGCACGATCCGGACATCGAGCGGAAGGGGAGGCGCCGGCTGCTGGCGCGGATCCTCGACCGGTTCAACGCTCTCTTCGACCGCGCGGCGGACCGCTACATGGTGCTGATCGGCTGGGCCCTCGACCACCGCAAGACGATCCTGGCCGCGGCCGTGGTCGCGTTCTTCGCCGGGGTCGGCCTGTTCTTCTCGCTGGAGAGCGAGTTCTTCCCGTCCTACGACCACGGCGAGTTCAACGTCCGGTTCAAGACGGCCCCGGGGGCCTCGATCGTCGAGACGCGCGGGCGGCTCGCCGAGGTCCTGAAGTCGCTCCGGGAGGAGCCGGCGATCGAGCGGACCTACGCGACCATCGCGGCGGCCGACACGGACACGGTCCGCGACGGCCTCGTCTACGTGAAGCTCAGGGAGAAGTCCGAGCGCGATCGGGCGCAGCGCGCGATCCAGGCCGACGCGCGCACCCGGCTCGAGCGGATCCCCGGGATCCAGATCTCGGTCGAGGAGGATCCCGACCAGATGCAGAAGCCCTTCCAGGTGGACATCCGGGGCGAGGAGATCGCCCGGCTCAAGGAGTACTCCGCCGCCCTGAAGCGGGAGCTGTACAAGGTGCCCGGCATCGTGGACATCGAGGCTTCGCTCGAGCAGGACCTGCCCGAGTACCGTCTCGCGGTGAACCGCGAGCGCGCGGCCGAGGCGGGGCTGGGGACGGAGCCGCTCGTGCGGACCCTGGGCGCGCTGGTCGGCGGGCAGGCGGTCTCGACCTACGAGGACGAGGACGGCGAGGCCGTGGACGTGCGCGTCCGGCTCCCGCTCGACCTGCGGACGGACATCTCCCAGGTGGGCGATCTGCGGATCGCCGTGCCGGTTCCCGACGCTCCCCCCATCCTCGTGCCGATCGGCGACCTGGTCTCGGTGCAGCGCACGACCTCCCCGTCGGAGATCAACCGCCGCGATCTGACCCGCCAGGCCGTCGTCACCGCGAACCTGAAGGACCTGCCGCTCGGGACGGCGGGCGCGGAGGCCCTCAAGGCCGCGGACCGGATCCGCATGGCCCCGGGGTACCGCGTCGTCATGTCCGGCGACACGGAGATCATGGTCGAGTCGTTCGGCTACATGGCCGAGGCGCTCCTCCTGGCCATCATCTTCGTCTACCTGATCCTGGCGGCGCAGTTCGAGTCCTTCATGGACCCCCTGGCGATCATGCTGTCCCTGCCGCTGTCGATCGTGGGCATGGCGGGGATGCTCGTCCTGACCGGCGACACCGTGAACATGATGTCGCTGATCGGGCTCATCCTCCTGATGGGGCTGGTCACGAAGAACGCCATCCTCCTGGTGGACTACTCGAAGGTCCTGCAGCGGCGGGGAATGGCGCGCCGCGAGGCCGTCATCACGGCGGGCCGGACCAGGCTTCGCCCGATCATGATGACGACCCTCGCCATGATCTTCGGGATGCTGCCCCTCGCCCTCGCCCTCGGGGCGGGCGCGGAGATGCGGGCCCCCATGGCGCGCGCCGTCGTCGGCGGGCTGATCACCTCGACCGTCCTGACGCTGCTGGTCGTGCCGGTCGTCTACACGGTCTTCGACGATCTCGCGGCGTGGATCCGCCGGAAGTGGTCCCGGGAGAAGGCGCCCGCGGGCGCGGCCGCGACGGCGGCGGCCGCCGCGGCGGGGACGACGGCGGTGGCGCTGCTGGCGTTCGCGCTCCTGGCGTGGGCCCCGCCGGCCCGGGCGGAGGAGCAGGGGCGGCCCGGCCATGCTGAACCTGCCCGCCATGCAGGCCCCGTCATCCCTCTTCCGGCAGCCGGCAGCGGCCGGGGCGCCGTCCGTCCCCTCCGCGCCGGCCCGGTTCGCGGCGTTCGCGCCGGCCCCGGCCGGCGCAGGGGCGCCGGCGGGGACCGGCTCTCCCGCGTCCCCCGCGCCGGGCGCGGGAGCCGCCGAGGCGCCCCGGCTCCTGACCCTCGACGAAGCGCTCGCGATCGCCCTCGACCAGAACCGGGATGTCCAGATGGCCCGGGAGTACCGCAACTGGGTCGAGGGAAAGTACCTCGAGGAGCGGGCGCAGGCGTTCCCGCTGCTCACCCTCCACGCAGCCGGCGAGAAGCTCCACGACGAAAGCCAGAGGGCGCTGTTCGGCGATTTCGGGGCGTTCATCCCCATCGATCAGGAGCAGCGCTCGGCCAACGTGAGCGTGACCCAGCAGCTCTTCACCTGGGGGAAGGTGGGCTCGGCGATCCGCGCGGCGAAGGTCGGGTTCGAGATCTCCGACGACGAGCTGGGCGCCACCCAGCAGGCGGCCCAGCGGGACGTGTCGGCGGCGTTCTACGACGTGCTGCTGGCGAAGGAGGTCAACGACATCGCGCGGCAGAACCTCGAGCAGAAGGAGAGGCACCTGGACGAGGCGAGGAAGCGGCTCGCGCTCGGCACCGCCATGGAATACGACGTCCTCGCGGCCGAAGTGGACGTCCAGAACGCCCGGCCGGCGGTGATCCGCTCGGAGAACACCATCCGCGCCGTGCGTGACCGCCTGCGGTTCCTCCTGGCGCTTCGGGAATCGGCGGTGGACGCGGAGGGCTCCCTCGAGGCGGAGCCGGGACCGCTCCCGGGCTACGCCGAGGCCCTGGGGATCGCGCTGGGCAGGCGCCCCGACCTGCAGAGCCTGATCCACCAGGCCACGGCCCGGCAGGCCCTCGTGACGATCGCGCGGAGCGGGAACAAGCCGCACCTGGACTTCCGCGGGGCATGGGGGCAGAGGGACTACGAGATCGCAGGGCTACTACGGCGGGCGGGAAGGTCTGGAACGCGGGGATCTTCCTGACGTTCCCCTTCTTCGACGGCATGAAGACCCGGGGCCAGGTCATGCAGGCGAAGAGCGACCTCACGACCGTGGAGATCGAGACCGAGAAGCGCCGCGAGGCGGTCGCCCTCGAGGTGAAAACGGCGCTCGACGCGGTGCGCGAGTCGGCGGAGATCGTCGCCGCGCTCGGCGGGACCGTGGGGCAGGCCGAGAGGCTGCTGGCGATGGCCGAGCAGGGGTTCGAGCTCGGCGTGAAGACGCGCCTCGACGTGGACGACGCGCAGCTCAACCTGGTGCAGGCGCGGGGGAACCTCGCCCGCGCGCGGCGGGACTACCTCGTCTCGCGCGTGAACCTGGACTACGCGATGGGCGTGCTCGGCGAGCGCTCCGCGGCCGGCCCCCGTGGCGGCCGTCCGGGCGGCCGGAGTAGGCCGCGCGGGACCGTGCGGCGCGCGCCTACTGCATGATCCCCGCGGCCGTGAGCCCGGCGAAGACGACGCCCATGATGCTCTCGCCCGCGATGCACCCCGAGGCGATCGGGATCGTGTACATGTCGTTCCACTTCGGGGCCCGCTTCTCGAGGATCCAGACGATGAAGGCGCCGAGGAACATCGAGAAGCTCGTGTAGGCGGGGATCGTGAGGGCGATCCCGAGCGCCGCGGGGGACGGCGTGTAGGGGCGCGCCTTCGGGAAGACGGTGTCCACGACGACGATCACCACGCCGAGGACGAAGGCGATGGCCATGGCCGCCACGGCTCCGGGCGGCAGCGTGCCGAACCCCTGCGAGAGCACCTTCGCCACGCCCATCCAGACGAGCGCGGACGGGGCGGGGAACTTGTCCCCGCCGAGCGCGTTCGCGTCGGGCACGAGGATGAAGTAGGCGGGCACGGCGAGGATGGCGCCCGCGGCCACCCCGAAGAGCTGGCCGATGAACTGCTTGCGGGGATTCGCGCCGACCATGTGGCCGACCTTGAGGTTCCCGACCGTGTCGCTGCAGCTCGCCGAGGCTCCCGCGGTGACGCCGGCGGTCATGAGGTTCGCGGTGACGTTGCCCGGCGCGAGGGCGCCGAAGGTCAGCTGCGTCACCTTGCCGAGCGCGCCGATCGGGTTGATGCCGATCTCCGCGCCGGCCCGCGCGGCCACCGCGGCGAGCAGGAAGGTGAGGAGCACGGCGATGACGCCCATGTACCAGTGGATCCCGAACATGTAGATCAGCAGGGCGATCGCCAGCACCCCCGCCAGGACGAACCCGGGCGGGAACCAGGACATCGGGATCTCGATGTGGTCGAGCATCCCCTGCGGGGCGTCGGCCTTCCGGGCCCGCAGGCTGCTGAAGATGCTCGCGAACGTCTTGCCCAGGGTGCGCCACTGCAGCGCCAGCGCCAGCAGGCCTCCCACCACCAGGACCGTCGCGCCCGGCCAGAGCGACCAGGCCGAGATGTTGCGGAACCCTCCGACCGGCTGCGTGCGGCCCGCGCCCGGCGCGAAGCCGAGCGCCTTCACCGCCTCCTCGGGCTGCTTCTGCGGGAGCGACAGCCTGGCCTCCGCGTGGATCGACCCCGTCGCTTCGAGGGTCAGCAGCTTGCCCGCGCCGCCGGGAGCGTCGACCAGGCCGGCGGTCACGAGCCCGCTCAGGGGGTTCGGCGAGCCGTCGGGGAGCGCCGGCGCGTTCAGATCGCGGGTCAGCTCGTCGAGGGACTGGTAGCTCGTCTCCCGCGACCAGGTATAGGCGAGGGCGCGCGTGGTGGAGCCGGACTCGAGCATGGGGCCGTTCGAGGCCTCCTGCAGCTCCAGGGCGAGGCTCTGGCCGGCGGCCATGGCGAGGGGGAGCTTCACGGGCTCCGCCGCGCGCACGAGCGGGGCGGCATGCTTGATGGCGCCGGAGTTGATGAACGCGGGCGCGAGCACGCCGTAGTTCAGCAGCAGCCCGCCGAGCATGGAGAGGCCGACCTTCATCCCGAACAGCGCGCCGATGCCGATGAAGATCAGGCTCGGCTCGAGGCTGAGCGTGAGCTTCGACAGGCTCACCTTGCCGATGGTGAGCGGGAGGTTGAACTGGGGGGGGATCCAGGCGAGCCCGTCGCGAAGCGACGAGACCACGACCCCCGCCACGCCGGCGAGGCCCAGCGCCTTGGCCTTCTTCACGGCCTCGCCGCCGTGCGAGTACATCGCCTTGAGCGTTTCGCCCGTCGGAATGTTGGCGGGGAACCGCAGGTTGTCGACGGAGATCATCTGGCGCTTGAGGGGGATCGCCATGAAGAGGCCGAGGTACAGGATCAGGCCGATCAGCAGGGTCAGCTGCCACCAGACGAACGTGTAGCCCGTGAGCATGGTCAGGGCCGGCACGGCGGAGACGAGGCCGGCGGACGAGATCCAGCTCGCGGCCACGGCCACGGTCATCATGATGGTGCTCTCCATCATGCCGAACGGGCGCCTGACGATGCCGGCGCCCTCGAGCCCCTTGAACACCGCGTACATCACGATGACGGCGGCGATGTCCACGCCCAGTCCCCACCCGGACTTGAGCCCGATGTAGAGGTTGGAGAGCGACATCAGCCCGCCGAAGAGCATCCCCGCGATCACGGCGCGCGCGGTGAGCTGGGGATCCTTGTCCCCCTTGTAGACCGTCTCGAGCCACTCCCGGTCGCGCTGCTCGAGGCTCTTGGCCTGTTCGTTTTCCTGGGCGGCTGCCTGCTCCGTCATGCGAGGTCCTCGATTCGTTTCCTGCCGCCCGTGGGGCGGCGGATCCCGGCGATTGGTCCGCGGCCGCGCCCGACGGCGCCGCCGAAATGCGAAGCGTACATTCATACGGCCCGGGATGGAAGCCCGGGTCCGGCCACGGCCGATTCCGCGGAGCGCCCACCGCAGGGCGGGCGCACGGGGGCAACAGGAGGCATCCCCGTCAGTGGGTGATCGCCCCGAAAACGGAGCCATTCCCTCCACTGGGCAAAGCGGGGAGTCCGTGAAAAGGCCGGAATTTTCCCCTCGATTGATGCATCTGGATCATTGACCGAGCCGGGCGCGAGGGTAGGATTCAGCGAAGAAAACCCCGGAGATCCCGGCGCGGGCGCCCATCCCTCTCTGCTGCCGTTGCGGGCTCACGGCCGGGAGGAGGCCCTGTCCACCCGGAACTCCCCGAGCAGGATCGGCACGGCCACCTTGAGCATCAGGGTCCAGACCAGGAACCCGAGGGCGAGAATCCCCGTCGCGACGAGAAGCTCGGTGAGCGCGGGCGTGTACTCGTAGATCTCGCCCAGCACGTCGGGCGTCATCCCGGGGATGATCAGGCCCATCCCCTTCTCGATGAACACGCTCGCGAAGATCAGCACGCAGCCGATGTTCATGGTCGTCCAGTTCGTGCGCGTCCGGGGGATCAGGAACAGGAGGAACGCGGCGACCCCGCAGAGCACCGAGGCCCAGGCGAACGGGACGAGCGCGTTGTGGCCCTTCACGCCGAAGTACAGGTACTTGATGAAGATCACTTCCTCGGTGTTCGAGTAGAACTCCTTGAACGCCTCGGCCCCGGTCATGAACAGGTAGAAGCCCATCGTGTAGGCCATCAGCTCGGCGATCTTCCGGAGCGCGGCATCCTCGATCTCGAGCTTCGTGTTCCTCCGCAGGATCTGGAGGAGGATCAGGAGGATCGCCGGCCCGGAGCAGAAGGCCGAGGACAGGAAGCGCGGGGCGAGCAGGGCGGTGTTCCAGAACGGGCGGGCGGCCAGCCCGTTGAACAGGTAGGCGGTCACGGTGTGGATGCTCACGGCCGCGGGGATCGAGAGGATGACCAGGGGATAGGCGATCTTCTTGTTGTATTCGCGCCCCATGTAGTCGTTGTAGAGCAGGTAGAAGACGATGACGAGGTTGAGGACGAGGTAGCCCCCCACGACCAGCACGTCCCAGGAGAGCATGGACCGGGGCCAGTTGAGAAGGCCCACGCCGGGCATGAGGTGCCAGAACCGGTCGGGCCTCCCGAGGTCCACGATCACGAACAGGAGCGCCATCACGATGGCCGAGATCGCCAGCAGCTCGCCGAAGATGGAGATCTCCTTGATCGGCTTCCAGTGGTAGATGTACGCGGGGATGACCAGCATCACCGCGGCGGCCGCCACGCCCACGAGGAACGCGAAGTTCCCGATGTAGAAGCCCCACGAGACCTGGTCGCGCATGTTCGTGCTGATGAAGCCGTGGCGCACCTGGTAGGCGAACGCGCCCGCCCCGATCGCCGCGAGGGCCAGGAGCAGGAGCGTCCAGGCGTAGTACTGGGGAGTCCCGCGGACGAGCAACCGCAGGCTTTGCCCGGCGAAGCGGAGAACCTGTCGCAGCTTGTCCATGGCCTCAGACTCCGAAGAAGTAGAAGAACTTCGGTTGGGTGTTCAGGTCTTCCTTGAAGATGTACACGCGCTTGTTCTCGACGATGTAGCGGATCTCGCTGTTCGGATCGAGCAGGTTGCCGAACTTGCGCGTTCCCGTCGGGCAGATCTCGACGCAGGCGGGGTAGAGCCCCTTCCTGGTGCGCTGGATGCAGAAGGTGCACTTCTCCACGACCCCCTTGTACCGGGGCCGGTTCCCGAGGTAGTGCGTGTCCGGGTTCAGCTCCTCGGCGGGGACCGAGGGCTCCGCCAGGTTGAAGTGCCGCGCCCCGTAGGGGCAGGCCCCCATGCAGTACCGGCACCCGATGCACCAGTTGTAGTCCACCACGGTGATCCCGTCCGGCTCCTGCCAGGTCGCCTTCACGGGGCAGGCCTTCACGCAGGGAGGGTTCTTGCACTGCTGGCACTGGACCGGCATGTAGAAGTGCCCCGCCTCGGGGACCTCCTGCGGGTTGTAGTAGGGATCGGAGTGGTGGATGTTGATCCCCTCCGCCTTGTCCATCTGGAGGACCTTGATCCAGTGGATCTGCGGGTCCCGGGACTGGTTGTTCTCCTTGACGCAGGCGTACACGCAGCGCCGGCAGCCGATGCAGCGGGACAGGTCGAGGGCGTACGCGAAGACGACGCCCGGGATCGGCGACCTCGGTGCCGACCTGGACGGGCTTGCCGTACTTCTCGGCGTACTCGCGCTCGAGCCGCGCGATCACGCTCTTCACTTCCTCGGGCGTCAGCCTGTGATACTGCTGCTGGAAGAACTTCTCGAGATCGCCCCCTCCGCAGGCGGTGAGGGCGGAGGCCGCGGCCGCGGTGCCGAGGACGCCGAGGAACTGCCGGCGCGAGGCCTCGCGGGCGTCGGGATGGCGGGCCGGCCGGGAAGGGGACTGGTCGATCAGGGGCAGCTCCTTCCCCGAGGGAGGCTTGCTCATCGGTTCGCTCCTTTCCCGGCCTTGAGGTCCTCCGGGCGGACGGGCGGCGGCAGCGGCTGCAGCGGCTTGAACCGCGGCTGGTGCGGGTCGTGGCAGTTGACGCAGAGCAGGTACTTCTTCTTGCCGTTCCACGAGCCGGTCCGCTTGCCGTGCACCCCCACCTTCCAGTCGCGGTACTTGTCGCCGTGGCACTGCCCGCAGAGCCTGTACGATGCCTCGAACTCGACGAGGCTCCCGTTGACCAGGTGGAGCTTGTCCCGGTCCTTCTCGTTGTGGCAGTCGAGGCACCAGCGCTCCTTGCCGTGCTTGAGCGTCATCGCCTCGTGCGGATCGCCGAGCGCGCGGGGGGTCGGGTTCGGGGTCATATCGGAATGGCACCCGCTGCAGGGGAAGAGCCCCAGCTGAAGCGGGGGAGGAGGGACCTGGATCTTCTCCTCGCCGCCGTTCGCGCCGGGGGCGGCGGCTCCCGGCGGCCGGCGGGGCGCCGGACTGGGCCGCGGCGGCGCCATGGGTCGCTTCTTCCTCCCCGAAGGTCCGGGTCGAGCCGGGAGGGCCGGCGAGAAAAAAACAGCGGAAACAGCGGGCACGAGGGCGGCGGCGAAAAAATATCGCGTCCGCCGGGGCACGCTGCCCGGGTCGAGGGGGCTGGGGGTGAGCTGACTGGTCCTCCGGACCGACCCCGTCGCGGGGGATGGGGCGGATCGTCTGGCGCATGGCGGCCCTCCTGAGGGGGCGATTATCGCTTTGCAGGCCCGTCTTTCTGCAACCGGCGCCCGGGCCGGCGCTCCGGGAGCCCGGGGATCGGCCACACTGCAATTCCCGGACCCGGCGCGACACCGATCGGTGGAGGAGAGGAGGGCCGCTCTCCCTTCGCCGCGCGAAGGGGGCGGCCCTCTCTGTTTCAGGAGGCGGCTCCCAGTCGGGGCGCCGGGCTACGCGTACTTCGCCCGGATGTCCACCGGGATGTCGGCGAGGCCGGCGATCGTTCCCGTGATCTCCTCGCCCGGCTTCCCGTACTCGGCGAGGAACGCCTCGGCCTCGGCCACGGTGGCCGAGGCCTGCAGGCGGCACAGCTCGGCCAGCAGGGCGTCGGCCGCCTCGCGGATGTTCCGCGCCTCGATGGCGAAGCGGCCTCCCTTCGGCACGATGACGCCGCGCCGCTTCATCCAGTTGAACTCCACCACGTTGGCCATCCCGTGCGCCTCGTGCACGCCGAACCGCATCGAGCGGAAGAGGCCGCCGATGTAGTTGCGGAGCAGCCGCTCCTGGGGGATCGAGGGCAGGCCGCACGAGCCGCCCATGTGGAGCATCAGGCAGAGCCCCCCGATGTCGGCCTTGGCCTCCTCGAGGCTGGTGTAGGACTTGCCGAGCGACTTCGACACCGACTCGCCGTTCTTCCGGTAGGCCGGGCCCAGGCCGTGGCTCACTTCGTGGAGCAGCACGAGGTAGAAGTACGGGTCGAACTCCACGGTCGGCCCGGCCTCGAGGACCCGCTCCGCGATCGGCCGCGTGCAGGTCTCGAACTTCGCCTGCATCACGTTGTAGATCATGATCTGCTTCCAGCCCACCTCGCCGCGCACCCAGGGATCGTTCGGCAGGTTGAAGGCCGAGGCCATGACCCCCTGGGCGCCCTCCCCGGCGGCGCCGAGCTGGTGCACGACGACCATCGGCGCGAGGCCGCCCACCGAGGCCTTCGAGCCGTCCGGGAGGGGGAACAGGGCCGAGAGCTTCCCGAGGTTCTCGGCGATCTCGTGCAGCGCCCGGGCCTTCTCCGGGTCCACCGCCATCAGCCGGGCCTCGTACGCCGCCTTGATGCCGATCAGCTGGTCCTCGTAGACCTCGTAGGGGCCGCACACGAACTCGAGCGGGGTCTCCTTGAGGCGGACCCACTCGGCGTCGCAGTCCCGGTAGCCGCCGTCGAGGAGCGAGGTCGCGCGGTGGCGCAGGTAGCTCTTGAGCCCCTCGTGCTGGACGAGGTCCGCGGCCTTGTGCAGCTCGCCGGCGACCACCTTGAGCTCGTCCACGTAGTGCTCGTGGAACGGGATCGCCCGCAGCTCCTTCCCCGAGCGGCGGACCACCGTGTACTCGCTCGTGAGCGCCTCCTTCGCGTCGGGAGCGCAGGTCGCGAGGTAGGAATCCCATTCCTCGCGCGTGAGGTCGGCGGGGTAGAAGGCGCAGCCCCGCGCCCGGTCGGGCGTCCCGGGCTGGACGCTCTTGTGCTCCTCGAGCGAGTTCCAGGGCCCGTTGAAGAAGCGGAAGAACGCCTTCAGCTCCTCGTCGTTCGAGGCCATCACCTTTTCGAACAGCGCCGGCAGGCCCTCGTCCTGCTGCATCCGGTAGACCCGGTCGATCCCCTCCATCGCCCTGAAGAGGTGGGGGAGGGCCTGCCGGACGTCGTCCGGCAGAGGGACGGCGTCGCGCCTGAGAGTCACTTCGCGAAAGCGGGAAAGCGCCTGGGTCGCGGGGTTCATCGGTGCCTCCTCCGGCCCGCGTGGCGGGCGGGCGCGGGTTGATTGACGGGACGGCGGACCGGTCCGCCGGGGGCGCCTATTGTGGCACTTCGGGCGCCGCCGCGGTACCCCGACCCGGAGGGCTCTACGCCGCGCGGTGCCGCCGGCCGCGGCCGACGGACCAGGTGAGGAGGGGCGGCGTCGCCACCGTCGTGAGGAGCACCACGATGATGATGATCGAGAACAGGCCGTCATCGAGGACGCCGAGAGCCCGGCCGATCCCCGCGAAGATCAGGCCGACCTCGCCCCGCGGGATCAGCCCGATGCCGATGGTGAGGCGGTCCAGCCCCCGGCCCGCGGCGAGCCCGGCCGCCAGCTTCCCGAGGACCGCGACGAGGGTGAACGCGAGGCCGAGAAGCAGCACCTTCCAGTCGAGGAAGGTCTCGACGTCCACCTGCATCCCCATCAGGACGAAGAACACGGGCGCGAAGATCCCCTCCAGCGGCGCGATGACCGACTCGACGGACCCCGCGCCGTGCGCGCCCGCCCCGCCCGCGCCGAAATGCCGCTCCTCGAGGATCAGGCCCGCGGCGAAGGCGCCCACGATGGTCGCGAGGCCGATCGCGTCGGCCGCCCAGGCAAGGAGCATGAGGAGCGCGAAGGGGTAGACGAGCTTCGCGCTGCTGTGGTCGAGCTTCTCGAACAGGGCGATGTTCTTCCGCTGCAGCGTCAGGCCGAAGACGATCACGGCGCCCAGGAACAGGACCGCCTTCAGGACGATCATCCCGGCGGCGGAGAACTGCACGGCGCCGCTCGTGATGACCCCCGACACGACGGCCAGGACGATCAGGCCGAGGACGTCGTCCAGGACCGCGGCCCCGAGGACGATCCTCGCCTCCGGCGTCCCCAGCCGGTTCATGTCCCGGAACACGCGGGCCGTGATCCCGATGCTGGTCGCGCACAGCGTTGCCCCGATGAAGATCGGGGCGTTGAAGCCGGCCCCGCGCGGGAGGAACAGGTATGCCGTGCCGAACCCGAGCGCGAAGGGGGCGACGACGCCCACGACCGCGACGCCCAGGGACGAGCCCGCCACCGTCGCGCATCTCGGGGAGGCTGCTTTCGAGCCCGACCATGAAGAGCAGCAGGACGACGCCGAGGCTGGAAAACAGCAGGAGCGAGGTGGCGAGATTCTTGTAATGAGAGAAATCGGGCAGGGCGGCGACCCGGCGCACCCGCTCCGCCTGCCGGTCGGGAAGGCCCGATTCGGCGAGCGTGGCGGCGATGGCGTCGTTCCAGGTCACGCTCTGGGTCATGGCCCGGTCGTTGGCCCGCTGGAAGATCTCGCCGTGGCGGATGATGACGATCCCCGGCGAGCCCGCCTGGTAGAGGATCGCTCCCGCGAGGATCCCCATCGCCAGCTCGCCGAGGACGGGGGACTGCCTGAGCGCGCGCGCCAGGAACCGCCCGACGACCGCCGCGATCAGGACGATGGCGATCCCCCGGAAGACGATGGCGAACAGATCGCCATGCGCCGTCGCCCCCGCGCCGTCGCCGCTGGCGGCGGCCGCCGCCCACAGGGGCGGGAGCACGCAGAGGATCGCCACGACCAGGAACAGGACGATCGGAAGCCGGCGCTTGAGCACGTGTTCCCTCCCTGCGCGGGTGATCCGCGGAGCCCGGGGGGCATTTTAGGGCAGATGGTCGCGCGCACCATCAGCCGCGAGGCGCCGAAGGCGCATCGGCGGCCGCATGGGCGCCTGGGGATTCCCGCCTTGCAGCGTGATTCTAAGACACCCGGTCGCGCGCACCATCAGCCGCGAGGCGGAGGCAGCTGTGGGCGGTCCGGCCGCTCGGGCGGCGGCTGGACCGCCGGGGGAGGCTGGTCCGGCGTCAGGGCGGCGCTGCGCCCCGCCGGGCCGGGTCAGGGCGCGATGCCCGCCTCGTTGAACAGGCCGTCGTAGAGGATCGTGGACAGGTAGCGCTCCCCGGCGTCCGGCAGGATGACGACGATCGTCTTCCCCCTGAAGGCCGGGTCGCGCGCGAGGCGCGCGGCGGCGGCCGCGGCGGCGCCGCACGAGATGCCCGAGAGCAGCCCTTCCTCGCGGGCGAGGCGCCGCGCGTACTCGACCGCCTCCTCGTTCGTCACCTGCTCGACGCGATCCACGATCGAGAGGTCGAGGTTGTCGGGGATGAACCCCGCCCCGATTCCCTGGATCTTGTGGGGGCCCGGCAGGAGCTCCTGCCCGGCGAGCTTCTGGGAGATGACGGGGCTCGCCGCCGGCTCGACGGCCACCGAGAGGATCGCCTTCCCCTTCGTCTTCTTGATGTAGCGCGACACGCCGGTGATCGTGCCCCCCGTGCCGACGCCGGAGACCAGCACGTCGATCGCGCCGTCGGTGTCGTTCCAGATCTCGGGCCCCGTCGTCTTCTCGTGGATGCCCGGGTTCGCGGGGTTCTTGAACTGCTGCGGCAGGAAGTACCTCCCCGGGTCGCCGGAGACGATCTCCTCCGCCCTGGCGATGGCCCCCTTCATCCCCTTGGCCCCCTCCGTCAGGACCAGCTTCGCGCCGAAGGCGGCAAGGACCTTCCTGCGCTCGATGCTCATCGTCTCGGGCATCGTCAGGGTGAGGCGGTAGCCGCGCGCGGCGGCGACGTAGGCGAGCGCGATCCCCGTGTTGCCGCTGGTCGGCTCGACGATCTCCATGCCGGGCTTCAGGCGGCCGCTCTCCTCGGCGTCCCAGACCATCGAGGCGCCGATGCGGCACTTCACGGAATAGGCCGGGTTGCGCCCCTCGATCTTTGCGAGGACCGTGGCCCCGTCGGCGGGAACGATCCGGTTCAGCCGGACCAGGGGGGTGCGGCCGATCGAGCGGGTGACGTCCTGGTGGATGTTCGCCATCTGTCTTCCCTCATCCGCCCCGGGGGGCGTTGAAAAAGCGGACCCCGTTCAATATACTGAACGATGTTCATGATTTCAAGCAACCTTCCGAAATCGTGAGCGCGCCGGGGAGAGACGCCATGGACGAGATCAACGCCAAGGTTGCGGAGCGGCTCAGGCGCCTGCGGCGGGCGGCGGGGCTGAGCCTCGAGGAGCTGGCCGTGCGGGCGGGCGTGAGCCGCGCGATGCTCAGCCAGATCGAGACGCTCAAGACCAACCCGACCATCGCCGTCCTCTGGAAGGTCGCCCGGGGGCTCGGCGTCTCCTTCTCGGACCTCCTGGGCTCGGAGCAGGGACCGCCCGCGGTCCGGCTGGACCGCGAGAAGGACGCCCGCTACCTCTATTCCGCGGACCGCCGGTTCCGCAGCCGCCCCCTGCTCGGAAACGTACCGGGTCACCGCGTCGAGCTGTACGAGCTGCGGCTCGAGGCCGGCGCCGTCGAGGACGCGGACCCGCACCCCGCGGGGAGCTTCGAGCAGGTCATCGTGAAAACGGGCCGGCTGCGGCTCGGGCTCGGCGGTGAGTCCCACGAGCTGGGGCCCGGCGACGCCGTCCTGTTCCCGGCGGACCGCCCGCACCGGTACGAGGCGGTCGGCCGCGCGCCCTTCGCCGGCCTCTCGCTCATCCTGTACGGCGCCTGACCGGGCGCTAGAGAAGGAACCGGACCCGGATCGTCCCCTCGATCCGCCGGAGCGCGTCGCGGATCTCCGGGCCCGTGCCGGGGCGCCCGTCGATGTCGCTGACGACGTAGCCGACCTCGGCGTCGGTCATCAGGTACTGCCCGGCGATGTTCAGACCCCGCGAGGAGAAGACCTCGTTGACCTTCGCCAGCACCCCCGGGACATTGCGGTGGATGTGCAGGAAGCGGGTGACGTCGCCGTGGACCGGGAGCGCCACCTCGACGAAGTTGACCGCCCCGATCGTGGACCCGTTGTCCGAGTACTTGATCAGCTTGTCGGCCACTTCGTTGCCGATCCGCGCCTGGGCCTCCTCGGTGCTCCCGCCGACGTGCGGGGTGAGGATCACGTTCGGCAGGCCCCGCAGCGGGGATTCGAAGGTCTCCTCGCGCCCCCTGGGCTCCACGGGGAAGACGTCCACGGCGGCCCCCGCGAGCCGGCCCGACCGGAGGGCGTCGGCGAGCGGCTCGATCTGCACGACGTGGCCCCGCGAGGCGTTCACCAGGAACGCGCCCGGCTTCATGCGGGCGAGCTCGGCGGGGCCGATCATTGCCCGTCGTCGCGGGCGTTTCGGGGACGTGCAGGGTGACGACGTCGGCCTCCTCGAGGAGCGCGCCGAGCGAGGGGCAGGGGGAGGCGTTGCCGATGGCGAGCTTCTCGACGATGTCGAAGTAGCGGACCCGCATCCCGAGCGCCTCGGCGAGCACCGAGAGCTGCGAGCCGATCCTCCCGTACCCGACGATGCCGAGGACCCTGCCCGCGGATCTCGCGCGCGCCCGAGGCGCCCTTGGCCCAGATGCCGGCGTGCGCCAGGGCGGACTTCTCCGGCACGCGCCTGAGCAGCATGATGATCTCGCCGAGGACCAGCTCGGCGACGGAGCGGGTGTTGGAGTAGGGGGCGTTGAAGACCGGCAGGCCGCGCCGCTTCGCTTCCTGCAGGTCGACCTGGTTGGTCCCGATGCAGAAGCAGCCGACGCAGAAGAGCCGCTCCGCCGCGGCGAGCACCTCCGCCGTGAGCCGGGTGCGCGAGCGGATCCCCACGACGTGGGCATCCGCGACCAGCGTCGCGAGCTCCCCGGGTCCCGGCGAGCCCTCGACGGTGCGGATGTTCGAGTAGCCCGCCGCGCGCAGCGCCGCGAGGGCGTTCTCGTGGATCCCCTCGAAGAGGACGATCCGGATCCTGTCCCTGGGAACCGACAGGCGGGTCATGCGCCTCTCCCGATCGGCCGCCGCCGGGGCGGCCGCCTTACGCCGTCGGCGGTTCGGTCCAGCCGGGGCTGAAGGCCTGGATCCGCGCGAGGGCCGCCGCGCGCTCCCCCTCGTTCTTCGCCTTCGCCAGCTTCTTCCTCAGCCTGAGGAGCTTGTTCCTGCGGTGGTAGTGGCGGTTCAGCTCTCGCTTTCGTTCGACCATGAATCGTGTCCCGTCCGTGTGCGCCGCGCGGGGCGGCTGTTGTGTGTCCGCTGAAAGCCCGTATTGTACGGACCCGGAGGGCCGCCGTCGAGTGCCCGTGCCGCCCCGGCGCCGCCTCAGACCGAGCGGGCGTCGGGCGGCAGGAGCGATTTCACCAGGCCCGCGTACCGCTTCTCGATCGCGAACCCGTAGGCGTAGAAGTACTCGGGCCGGAAGAACCCCGTCGTCACGGTGATGAAGCCGGCGTCCCAGAGCCGGTTGAAGAACTCCTTCATGAGGCCGTCCGCGACCCCCTTCCTCCGGAACGGCTCCGCCACGACGATCTTCTCCAGGTGCGCGGTCCGCCCCGCCTCGTCGGGCTCGTAGTAGATCCCGCCGACGATCTGGCCCCGGTCGCTCAGCGCGACGAGGTAGTGATGCTCGGGCCGGAAGCGCACGTCGAGCCGCGCCTCGAGGAAGAGACGGTGCAGGCGGCCGACCTCCTTGGGGTTCAGGGCGTGCCGGACGAGGAACGGGCTGCCGTCCTGGTCCTCGAGCGTCACCACCATCTCGCTCTGGTGGCGGCCGCCGAGGTCCGCCTGGACGAAGCCGGCCGAGTCCTCCGGCCTGAGGTGCGGGTAGGAGAGGCGGGCCAGGAAGTACTCCTCGTCGGGGCCGATCTCGATCCGCGCGCGAAGGTCCGCGATGGCGTCGATGAGCGCCTCGCCGTCCAGCTCGCGCCGCCGGAGCCGCGCGACGAGCTCGTCGAGGCCTTCGGCGAGGGGGCCCGGGGCGCCGGCGAAGACGGTCTGCCGGAAGAAGCGCGCCCGCGTCTCGGGGTACGGCGCCGCGAGGTCGTGCAGCGCGTAGGTGTCGTAGAACTCCTGCAGGGCGCGGACCCGCGCCTGCGGCGTGGCGTCGGGGGAGAGCACGGCCCAGCGGTGGTAGCGCTGGATCGCGAAGTGCAGGCGCATGGGCGTGAAGCCGCGCGCGGCGACCTCGGCGATGTACGCCGGCAGGTCGGCGCGGACCCGCTCCGTCAGCCTCTCGCCGTGCTCCGCGAGCATCTCGCGCAGCATCCGCAGCCCCTCCTCCTCGCCCACGACCTCGAGCAGGGCGGCGAGGGTGAGCTCGGGCCTGACGACGCCGTGCAGCGGCGCGTACTGGGCCTCGATCGGGTCGAGGAAGTTGCTCCGGATCGTGTGCGTCACGTCGGCCAGGTCCTGGTGCGGGCGCAGGGCGGAGATCGAGAGGATGCGCGTGCCCGTGTGGTAGTCGTGCGTCGGCACGATCACGTGCCCGGGCGAGAGTTCGGCGATCTCCCGCCGCCGCCCGGTCCGGTTCCAGAAGTCGATGTAGGCGGCGATGGCGCTCCACGCGAGGAAGGGCCACATGGATCGGAAGCGCTCCTCCTCGCGCTCGCGGCGCGACAGGCGCCGCAGCGTGCGGTCGAGCGTCTCTCCGGCGACGAACTCCTCGGTCCACAGGTCGTGCTCCGGCCAGTACCCGCCGAAGTCCTGGACGACGGGGGGCCGCCCCGCCGACTCGCCGCACAGGATGAGCCAGTGGATCTCCTCGAGGACCCTCTCGCGCGGGATCGACCGGTTCAGGGAGACGGCGAGGTCGTACGAGCCCTGGAAGCGGGTCGTGACGGTGAACCGGTAGATCGCCTTCCCGTGCCGCTCGTCGAGCGGCCGGACGGAGATCCCCCCGGGGGGATGTCGCCCATCCGCGGGGCCGCGCCGCCGGAGAACAGGAAGACCGCCTCGCGGATGACCGGCGTCTCGCGGATCGCGGCCAGGAGCCTGGCGCGGTCGCCGGCGGGCACGGCCTCGTCGAAGGCCACGACGTCCTCCCAGCGGTACTCGCGGCCGGTCTCGAGATCCACCGAGACCCGCGTCGTCGGCCCGAGCCACCGGCGGAACCCCTGCTCGAGCTCGGCCACCGCGCGCTCGGCCTCGCGCCGCAGGCTCTCCCGCCCGCCGAAGAGCATCGCGCGCACGAGGAACCAGCGCACGCGCCGGTACCGGGTCGGGTGGGCCGCCCCGTAGTCGGCCAGGAATCGCAGCAGCGAGGCGGCGCGCCGCTCGAGGCCGCGCTCCGCCTCGGACGCCGAGCACTCCTGCCAGGCCTCCTCGAGGAACGCGTCGAGCCGCGCGGCCGGAAAGTCCCGCTCGCACAGGGCCGCGCGCGTGGCGCCGTCGAGCAGGATGCCGGGCGTCCGCAGGAAGGCGGAGAGCGTCGCGCGGAACCGGAAGTCCCGTTCGGTCGTGACGACCGCCAGGAACGCGGCGCGCCGGACGGCCAGCGAGGGCGAGGAGGCGGCGCGCGCGAGCAGCAGGCGCGCCGGCTCGCTGAGCGGCCCTTCCCCGGCGGCCAGCACCCGCTCGAGCAGGCCCGCCGCCGCGAGGGCGGCCGTCTCGTCGCGCGAGGCGAAGGCGAGGGCGGCGAGGTGAAGGTCGAGCAGGTCGTGCGCCTCCCGCTCGAGCGCCGCCCGCAGGCCCTCGGCATGCTGCGCCGTGAACGGGGCGGGCGCGACCCGCTCCGCGAGCTCGATCGGGTCCCCCGCGCGCCCGGGCCGGGCGCGCAGGCCCACCTCGAGCGGCGCGAAGTCCACCAGCTCTTCGTTGCCGAGCCAGAGCCGCGGCGTGGTGAGCAGCACGCCGAGCTGCAGCGGCTCGGCGGCGGGGTGCCGGTAGACGCAGGAGCCGACCTGCGTCAGCCCGTCGCGGAGGCGGCGGACCCGCAGGTCGCCCCCGGCCGGCAGCGAGATCCGGTCCTCTCCGATGCGCAGGTCCTGCGCCGTCAGCGCCAGCGCCTGGAAGAGCCAGTTCGGGAAGATCAGCCCGGCGCCGCCCACGTGGATCGTGGTGCGGCGGTAGAGGAGGCGGATCACCGGGGCGAAGTTCTCCTCCACGAGCTTCCGCCTCGGCGTTCCCTTCGGGGTCAGCTCGCCGCGGTCGGGATCGAGGTCGCGGTCGATGACGGCGAAGTCCACGATCCGCTCGTAGGGCGCGAGGAACCCGTTCACGGAGTGGACGATCGAGGCGAAGTGCGCCTGCAGCTCGTCGGGGGAGAGCGAGGCGAAATCGACGCGCCTCGCTTCGGGGTTCGGCCAGATGAGGGCGGTGTTGAACTCGCGGTGGTCCCCGACGAGGAAGACGCGCCCGACGGACTCGAAATCGCGGAACAGCCCCTCGATCCTCTGCGGGGCGATCGTCTCGCCCTTGATGTTCTTGTAGATCTCCTTCTTGCGGTCGATGAGGCGGATGAACCCCTCGTCGTCCTGGACCATGAGATCGCCCGTGTGCAGCCACCCCTCCCCGTCGAACGTCGCGGCGCCGTCGGGCGGGTCGAGGTACCCGATCGTCACGTAGGGGCCGCGGATCAGGAGCTCTCCGTCGTCCGCGATCCGCAGCTCGATCCCCGGCAGCGCGGGCCCGAGCGAATCGTCCTTGTACCGGCCCGGCGGGGTCATGGTGATGCCCCCGGTCGCCTCGGTCATCCCGAACCCGCTCAGGAGCCCGACGCCGTAGCGCTGGAAGAAGCGGAAGATGTCCGGGTCGAGCCGGCCCGCGGCGGAGAGCCCCCAGCGAAGCCTGCCGCCGGTGATCCGCCGGACCGCCTCGCCGACCTCGCGGTCGGAGCCCGTGTAGACGTCCGCCTCGCGCCCGATCGCCTCGAAGAGCTGGATCCACTTCTTGGGGACGCTGATGAAGACCGTGGGGCGGAACCGGCGCATCCCCTGCACCAGCGCCTCCGGGGACGGGTTGTCCTGGAAGCAGTAGGTGGCGCCCCAGAAGATGCAGCCGAACAGCTCGAAGAAGCGCCCGAACGTGTGGAAGAGGGGCAGGTAACAGAGGAAGACGTCCTCTTCCCCGATCTCGGGCAGCGCCAGGGCGCGCGCGAAGCGCTTGAAGACGATGCTGCGGTGGGAGAACTGGATCCCCTTCGGCATCCCCGTCGTGCCCGAGGTGTACATGATCGTCGCGAGCTCCCCCGAGCGAAGCGAGAGCATCCGCTCCTCGATCGCGGCGGGGGAGACCTGTCCGGCCGCGCCTGCGAGCGTGTCGAGCGCGACGGCCTCGCGCCCCCGCGCGGCCGCCGGGTCCATGACGAAGATCCGCTCGAGCTGGGGCAGCGATTCGCGGTCGTGCAGCACCTTCTGCAGCTGCTCGCGGCCGGAGACGATCGCGATCCGGCAGCGGGAGTGCCGCAGCATGTAGCCGGCGTCCGCCTCCGTGGCGTTGCCCGGGATGATCACGTCCACGAGCCCCGCCGACAGGCAGGCGAGATCGGCGATCGCCATCTCGAGGCGGTTCTCCGAGAGGATCGCGACCCTCGGCGGCTCGCCGTCCCCGGCGAGGGAGAGCAGGCCGCGGGCGAGGCTGTCCACGCGCGCCGCGACCTGGCGCCAGGAGAGGGACCGGACGCCGGAGGGGGTCGGGATCTGGAGGAGCGTCTTCGAGCCGTACAGCGCGGCGTGGCGCTGCAGGATCGTCCCGAAGGTCAGGTGCGAGAGGTCGATCAGCCTCAGGATCCGGTCGGCCCACTCGCGGGCGGCACCCGCCGCGGCGATCCGGCGCCGCACGGGGACGCGCCGCAGAAGGTCGAGGACCTCCCACGCGCCGCGCCGGGTCTCGACCGCGGGCGCCTCTCCCTCGGCCTCGAGCCGGCGGCACCAGCGGTCGGCGAGGGACGCGAGCACGTCGAGCTCGAGCTCCTCGAGGATCCCGTCGATGTGCCGGGCGTCCCGCAGGACGAGCAGGGCCCCGCGGTCGATCTCGAGGGCGCGCGCCGGGTCCGCGGCCCGCGCGGCGGATTCGAGCGCGGCGCGCGCCATGGCGAGCGCCTCCTCGACCGGACTGTTGGCGATCCCCGCGAGCTCCTCGTAGGTGTTCCCGAACCGCGCGTCCGCGTTTTCGTCGTCATGCGCCATACCTGAAGTATCTCCCAGGAGCGCTGCGGCGGTGGAATTGGCGCCGCGGGGAGTTCACCGGAACTCCGGTTAGTTGGTACGATGGCCCGTCACGCCGTGACGCGCGCGGGATCCTCGGACTCTTCATGAAGAAGGGAAAAAGCTCCAGGCCGGAAGCGGCTCCCCCGGGGGCCGGCGCGCCCGTCCCGGGCGAAGCGGCCGCGCTTGCCTCCTCCCTCGCGGCGCAGTTCGAGGCGGTCATGGGGAGCGCCGCGCAGGTCGAGTCCGACTGCGCCCGGCTCGGGGCGCTCATCGGCGCCCCGCCGTCCCCCGGTGAGGTGGCGATCCTCCTCGGCCTCGTCCCGCTCCTGCGGAAGAGGGCGGGGGAGGTGGCCGCGCCCCTGTTCGCGCTGCTCGAGCGGGAAGCCCCGCGTTGTCCCGATCCGTGGTCGCTCCTCGACGGGATGCTCGGCGCGCGGGACGGGGAGCTCGCCGTCCGCGCGCTCGACCTGGCGGCGCGCCTCGCCGGCTCGGGCGCGCTTCCCGTGGGCCGGGCCGCCTGGATGATCCTCGCGGCCCGGGTCGAAGCGGAGGACTCCCCGCTCGCCGGGCCTGCCCCGCTCGCGAAGGTGGCGGGAATCCTGAGGTGCGGGCCCTCCATCGCGCGGGCGGACGGAGGACCGGGCCCCGGCTCGGCCTCCGGGCCGGCCCCCGCACCGGCCCCCGCACCGGCCGGCTCGGACCCCGTGCTCGAGGTCTATCTCGGCGACACCGACCCGCGGCTGCGCCGGCTCGCCGCGAAGGCGCTCGACCTCGGGGTAGAGCCGGCACCGCGCGCGATCGCGCGGCGCATGCTCGGGGCCGAGAGCGAGGCGTTTCTCGGCCCCTACCTCGACTACACGCGGGCCACGCACCTCGACCTGCTGCGGCTCGCGCCCGTTCCCGGCGAGGCGCCGGCCGCGGCGGCCTCCCTGCGCGAGGCCGAGGCGGCCTGCGGCGCCGAGGTGCTTCGCGAGGCGGTGGCGGCGCTCGGCTGGGCGCGCGTGAACCTCGGCGTCGAGGTCGCGACGATCGTGGGGGTGAGCGTCGGGGGCTCGCTCCCCCTGATGGTCTCCCCGTCCGAAGCGGCGCTGCTCGATCCGGCCGAGGAGGGGCGGCGGGGCCCCGAGGTCCACCTGATCCGGGCGCACGGCGGCCCGCCTCCCGAGCGCGCCGCCGCGCGGGGCGGGGACGATCCGGTGGCGCGTTTCCGCGCCTACAACCTCGCCCACGCCGAGGCGCTCGCCGACATCCTCGATGTCGCCCCGCTCACGCGCGCCAAGGTGGAGCGGATCCTCGAGCGGATGGACCGGATCGTCCGCGACTACGTCGCGCTCTTCTCGGAGTGGTCCGACGAGTGCGCGATCCTCCCCGGCATCTACGGGGAGCTGCGGGAGAGGGTCGTCACCGAGCTCGAGAAGGAAGGGGAGAGTCCCCAGTTCTCCGCCGAGCTCACCCGGCTCGTCCAGATGTTCGAGGAGCCGGGGTCGGCGGGCGCCGTGCGCACGCTGCACGGCCTGAAGCGCTACCTGCACCAGCGCGGGCTGAAGCTCGGCTTCCGGCTGGTCGAGGCGGGGCGGGCGACGAACCGCACGGTGGACCTGGTGCTCGTCTCGCGCCGGCGCGTCCTGCGCTCCCTGCAGGGGATCCGGTACGCCGATTTCGAGCCCGCGGAGGACCCGGAGGCGGACGCGCGCGGCGCGCGGATCCCGTACCCCGTCGCCGTGGTCGCGGAGGGGTTCGGCCGGCAGCTCCTGCAGGGGCAGGAGAAGTTCCCCGAGGTCAAGATCTTCTGCTACGGCAACGAGGTCCACTACTACCTCGCGTTCGGGAGCCACCCCGCCTTCCTGCGGATCGACTACGCGCCGCCGCTGCAGGGCGGGATGATCGACCTCGAGTACTACGGCGTCAGCAAGTTCGAGCTGTCGCTGCACCCGAACCTCTCGCTCGACTTCATCCGGCTCTTCTTCCGCCGCCTCGAGTTCGACGTCTCGATCGACAACACGCACGTGCACGCCCGCTACGACAAGGAGCGCGCGCTCGACCTCGGCGACCTGTGCGCGAAGGTGGAGGCCCTGTTCCGCCTCGCCCCCTACCTGATGGAGGTGGACTGGACGATCGGGTACCTCGCGCTGGAGCCGGAAGCGCGCCTGAAGGTCGCGGAGGCGTGGGCCGATTCGTTCGCCCGCTGGGGCGTCCTTCCGATCGCCGCGCTGCTGACGAAGGACCGCCAGGCGATCCTCGCGGGCGTGGAGGCGGGCCCGGCGGGCGAGAAGGAAATCCCCTGGACGGGCCAGGGCCCGTACCGCGACCGGTTCAGCGCGCCCCCGCCCGCCGGCCTGCCGGGCCGGCTTCGCGCCGCGCTCGGATCGCTCGGCCTCGAGACATCCCAGTTCCCCGAGGCCGAGGCCCCGCGCCCGTTCGGCCAGCTCGAGCTCGAGAGGATGTTCCTGGGCCCGATCCGCGAGGCGGTCGCGCGCCGCGAGCTGGAGGCGGCCCCGGGCGGCTTCCGCCGCCGGGCCGCCGCGCTCTTCGAGAGGGAGCACGAGTGCGAGCTCTTCGCGCGGATCCTCGCCTCGGAGGACGGCGCGATCGCCCGGTCGGGCGCCCTCGCACGCCTGGTCGCGCCGCTCGAGCGCTCGCTCCGGTTCCGGACCACCGGGACGGTCAACGGGCACGAGGTCCAGCGGGCGCGGCTCGCGCTGCGCGGCGAGGCGATCGGCCTGTACGTGCTTCGCGATCCGCGGGGAATCGCCGCCCTCGCGCTCTTCTCCCGCGAGGAGGTTCTCTGCCGCCGCCGCGAGGACCCGGCCGGGGCCTGGACCTCCAGCGCGAGCGCCGACGCCGCCGCGCTCGCGGCCGACCTGCGGCGCTCGAACTACGCGACCCCGGGGACGGAGGCGCCCCGGGAGGAGGCGGGGGGGACGGCCCCGCCGCGCTGCGCGAGGCGTTCCGGCGGCCGAACCCGGCGCCGCGGCCGCGCCCGCTCCCGGGCGAGAGGATCGTGGACGGGCTGCGGGCCTCGCCGGGCCGCTCCGTGGGCCGCGCCCTGTTCGGCACCGCGGGGAGGGCGCCCGCCGAGTTCGACGGCTGCATTCTCATCGCCCCCTTCGTCCGCCCGGAGGACAACACCTGGCTCTACCACTCCGCGGGGATCGTCTCGACGGGCGGCGGCGTGCTGAGCCACGCCGGCCTGATCGCGATGCAGTTCCGCAAGCCGTCCCTGATCGTGGCCGGGACGTGGCTGACCGAAGCGGGCGGAGCGCCCGTGCTCCTGTACGCGACGACCGAGTACCGCGAGGACGAGGAGGAGCACGACGGGCTGCGCGTCTCGATCCGGCGCGACGTCCGGGAGCGGGAGCACCGGCTGCGCGAGGGGGACCTGGTCGTCCTCGACGCGGACGAGGGCACGCTGCGCGTGCTCGGGCAGGACCGCGAGGCGCTCGCGCTGCACGAGGGCCTGCGCCAGCTGGCCGACGCCGGGCGGAGGCTCGCGTCCGCGAGCCGCGAGGCGGAGCTTCTCGCGCTGCGGGGGCAGAGGCTCCAGGCGGGCCACCAGATCGGCAAGCTCCTCGGACGCCTCGCCGATCCCGTGCTGGCGCGCCACGTCGTGCGCGAGATCCTGACCGGCGACCTGCGCGGGCCGGCAGGAGAAGGCGCAGCTTCTCGCCCACCTCCTCGCGAACCGCCGGGTCGAGGAGGCGTCGCGCGAGCATCTCGCCCACGTCGCGCGCGACCTCGAGCGCCGCAGCCTCGCGATGGCGGCGCGCGCCGGGGAGCGGATCCCCGATTCCCCCTCGGTCTACGAGACGCTCTCGCTGCGCCTCGACTTCCTGCGCGCCCGCGAAGCGCTCCAGGGCGCGGAGGAGGCGCTCCGGGAGTGCGGGGTCCTGCTCGCGGGGCCCGCCGGGCCTGCCGGGGTCCGCCCGCGTCCCGGATCGCGCGGGGGTGGACGCCGCGGCCCGGGGAGCGGCTGGCGGCCCTGCGGGAGGCCGCGGTGCGGGCGCTCCTCGGGATGCCGGGCCGGGCCGCCCGGACCCCGGTGGGGACCGGCGCGATGGCCGGCCGCGAGGGGCGCGCGAGGGGAGTCCGCCCGATCCGCGGGCGCGCCACCTCCTGAGGGCGATCGAGAAGATCGACCTCGTCCTCGGGCGCACCGGGGACAGCGAGCCCCGCGTGGCCGCCCTCGGCGCGGAGCTCGCGGCGGCCGACGAGGCGGCGCGCCGCGGCGCGGGGGAGAGGCGGATCCTCGGCCCCGCGGACGGCGGCTTCGAGCTGCTTCCCGTTCATCGGCGGGAAGGCCGCGAACCTCGCCGAGATCGGGCGGCTCGCGGGGGCGGATCTCGTGCCGCCCTGGTTCGTCGTCACCGACCGCGCGTTCGAGGAGGTCCTGGACGCGAAGCTCGAGGAGGCGGCGCCGCCGCTGCAGGCGGCGGGGGAGGGACGGGGGACGCTCGGCGCGGCGATCGAGGCGATCCTCGCGAGGGCGGACCTGGAGGCCGCCCGCAAGGCGGCGCGGATCCGGGCGCTCTGGGACGCCCTGCGCGTTCCGGAGGCCCTGGCGCGCGAGGTCGTGGAGGCGTACCGGCGCCTGGGAGAGGAGCCGTTCGTCGCGATCCGCTCCTCGGGGCGCGAGGAGGACTCCGAGACCGCCACGAGGGCGGGCGAGTTCGAGACCTTCCTCTACGTGCGCGGCGAGGCGCCCCTGCTCGAGCACCTGAAGCGCGCCTGGAGCGGGCTCTGGACCGAGCGGGCGATCCACAACCGCTCGGTGATGGGATCGGCGGCGGGGAGGGCCGGCGGCGGCGTGATCGTGCAGCGGATCGTCGCGTCGCGCGTTTCGGGAGTGCTGCAGACGGTGAACGTCGCGGGCGGGGACCTGCGCGAGATGGTGATCAACGCGGGGCTCGGCCTGGGCGAGGGGGTCGTGTCGGGGACCGTCGCCGCGGACCAGATCGTCGTCGCGAAGGAGGCGGATCCCGGCCGCGGCCCGCTGCGCTTCCGGTACATCACCGCCGACAAGCGCGACCAGATCCTCTTCAACCGCCGCACGGGGCTCGGCACGGCCCGCTCGGAGACCCTCTACCACCAGAGGCTGCGTCCCGCCCTGGAATACGTCGAGCTGTGCGAGCTGGTCCGCGTGGCGGCCCGGCTGGAGGAAGCGTACGGCCATCCGCTCGACATCGAGTTCGGCATCGAGGGGGCGCGGCTGTACGTGCTGCAGGCGCGGCCCGTCGCCACGGCGATGGCCGCCCTGGCCGAAACCTGCGACCGCTACCCGCTCAACGGAGAGACGAGGCCATGATCCGACGACAGGACTCCCTCGCGTACCACGCGTCCGACCGGCCCGGCAAGATCGAGCTGCGCGCCACGACGCCCTGCCTGACACCGCGCGACCTGCGCCTCGCCTACCTGCCGGGCGCGTCGTTCCCCGGCCAGGAGATCGCGCGCGATCCGGCGGAGGTGTTCCGCTACACGGCGCGCGGGAACCTGGTCGGCGTGGTGACCAACGGGACGGCCGTGCCGGGGCTGGGCAACGTCGGGCCCGCCGCGGCGAAGCCGATGCTCGAGGGGATGGCCGTCCTCTTCAAGCGGCTCGCCGACATCGACGTGTTCGACCTCGAGCTGGACACGACCGACACGGACCGGTTCGTGGAGACGGTCGCGATGCTCGAGCCGACGTTCGGGGGGATCAACCTGAAGGACGTGCGCGCGCCCGAGGGCCTGGCGATCCACGACCGGCTGAGCGAGCGGCTCCACATCCCCGTCTTCCACGAGAACCTCTACAGCACGGCCGTGGTCGCGGCGGCGGCGCTCCTGAACGCCCTCGACCTCGTCGAGAAGAGGATCGAGGATGTCCGCATCGTCATCTGCGGCGCGGGCACCGTCGGCACCGGCTGCGCGCGGCTCTTCCTCGGGCTGGGCGTGAAGCAGGAGAACCTGCTCGTGTACGACGTGCGGGGCCTCGTCCACCCGGACCGCGACGACCTGCACGACTTCCAGCGGACCTTCGCGCGCGCGCACCCGGCGCGGCTCCTCGCCGAGGGGCTGCGGGGGGCGGACGTCTTCATCGGCGCCTCGGCGGGCGGCATCCTGACGCAGGAGATGATCCGGTCGATGAGCCGCTTCCCCGTGGTCTTCGCCCTGGCCACGCCGGAGCCGGAGATCGGCTACGAGGCCGCGCGCGCCAGCCGCTCGGACGTCATCGTCGCCACGAGCCTCGACCAGCACCCGAACGCGGTGGTGGACCTGCTGAGCTTCCCGTACATCTTCCGCGGGGCGCTCGACGTGCAGGCGACGCGGATCACCCAGGGGATGCTGATCGCGGCCGCGCGCGCGCTCGCGGGGCTCGCGCGGGAGGAGGTGGTCCAGGAGGTGGAGCGGGCCTACGGGGACGAGCGGTTCAGCTTCGGCCCGGAGTACCTCCTGCCCAAGCCGATCGACCCGCGCATCCTCGTGCGCGAGTCCTCGGCCGTCGCGCGGCAGGCGATCGAGGAAGGGGTCGCGCGGCGCCCCCAGGACGCCGAGGCGTACGAGGCGAGCCTGACGATCCGCCTCGGCACCGGCCGCGACACGATGCGCGAGCTGATCCTGGCCGCGCGGCGCGAGCCGCTGCGCGTCGTGTTCTCCGAGGGGACCGACGAGACGATCCTGCGCGCCGCGAGCATCCTCGTGGACGAGGGGATCGCCCGCCCGATCCTCCTCGGGCGCGAGGACGAGGTCCGGGCGGCCATCGAGAGCCTGAGGCTCGACCTCGGGGGCATCCCGATCGTCGACCCGCCGCGCAGCCCGCGCTTCGACGCCTACGCGGACGAGTACTTCCGCCTGCGGCGGCGGCGCGGCGTGATGCAGGCCTCGGCGGCGCGGCGCCTGCGCCGCAGCGACTACTACGCCGCGATGATGCTGCACAGCGGCGAGGCCGACGTGATGATCGCGGGCGTCTCGACCCACTACGTCGAGTCCATGCGCACGCTGCTGGACGTCGTCGGGCCCGCGCCCGGCATCCGGCGGGTGTCGAGCCACCACATCATCCTGCTGCCGAAGAGGGTGATCTTCCTGGCGGACTGCGCCGTGAACATCGAGCCGGGCGCCGAGGAGCTGGCCGAGATCGCGCTCCTGTCGGCCCGCATGGCGCGGGCGATCGGCATCGAGCCGCGCGTGGCGATGCTCTCGTTCTCCAACTTCGGCAGCGTCGACCACCCCTTCACCCGCAAGGTGCGCCGCGCGGCGCAGCTCGCCAAGGAGCAGGCGCCCGAGCTCGTGATCGACGGGGAGATGCAGCTCTCCACGGCCCTGAACGAGTCGCTGCGGCGCGAGTACTTCCCCTGGTCCGACCTGAAGGCCGACGCGAACGTGCTGATCTTCCCGGACCTGCAGTCGGGGAACCTCGCCCTGCACCTGCTCCAGCACGTCGGCGCGGCGGTGCCGATCGGGCCGGTGCTGATGGGAACGCGCCTGCCGGCGCACATGATCCAGTACGGGGCGACGGTCGAGGAGGTCGTGAACCTCGCGACGGTCGGCGTCGTCGAGGCGGCCTTCCTGCGCCGGTCGGAGTAGCGCGATCCCGGGCCGGCCTGCGCATCGATGACCGGCCGGGCGCCAGGCCAGCGGTCCCGCCGCGGGGGACCAGATTCATGCTCCGCGCCCGGGGAGGCGACTGGTTGGGGCCGCCGCCGCCCGTGTGCAGGCCCCCGGGGGGCCGGTCGGAGTCCCTCTAGCGTTCAGTCCCTCGTCGTCCCACCACTTCGAGAGGTGCGCCTGCGGGTGGCGCGGCCTGTCGGCGTAGTGGGAGACGTCGTTGAAGAGCGTCAGGCGCGCGCGCACGGGATCGCGGAAATCGAGGACGTTCAGGCAGGCGGGGGACTGGTCGAGCCGGTCCCGGTAGCCGCGCGCGTCGAGCCCGAGCAGGGCGCAGATCAGCAGGCGGATCGTCGCCTTGTGCGAGACGACGGCGACGGTTCCCCCGGCGTGGCCGAGCACGATCGATCGGAGCACGGGAAGGGCCCTCGCCATCACCGAGACGCCCGATTCGCCCCCTTCGGGAGCGAAGGAGAACGGATCGGCCTCCCAGGAGGCGTACTCCCCGGGAAACTCGCTCCTCGACCTCGGCCCGGCGCAGCCCCTCCCACCGGCCGTGGTGGATCTCCTGCAGCCCGTCCGTCGGCACGGGCTCGAGGCGGTGGGGGAGGGCGAGGATCTGCGCCGTCTGGACGGTCCGCCTCATGGGACTGCAGTAGACGGCGGCGATCCTCTCGCCCGCGAGCCTCTGCGCGAGCCTCGCCGCCTGCGCGCGTCCCTCCTCCGACAGGTCGATGTCGGTCGATCCCGCGAAGCGGTCCTCCGCGCTCAGGACGGTCGCCCCGTGGCGGATGAGAAACAGCCGAACGGTCTCCATGATCATCCCCAATCAACCCGGAGAGATTGCTCCCGCCGGGGCCCTGACCCGTCGCCGGGGCTCCTCTAGGCGGAGGTTCCCGGGATCGGCTCGATGACGCGAAGGATCGGAAACTCCCCGCCCTGCGCGGGTTCCGCGATCATGCCGCACTGCAGCGCGCCGTCGTCGCTTCGCGCTTCGCACAGGTAGACGGCCACGGCGCCGAGGGGCTGCTCCGTCCGGACGAGGCGGGTCCCCGCCGGGAGACGGCGGGTCTCCCGGCGGTACCCGGCGAGCAGCTCCTTCTCGCCGAGCGAGGACGCCTCGAGGATCTTCCGTGCGCCCTCGGCCGCGAATCCCTCCACCCGGGCCGCCTCGACGAGCGCGTCAGCAGCCGGACTCGAGCCGCTCCGTGACGAGCCCGTGGGCGGCGAGGCGCGCCGCGAGCAGATCGGGGACGGCGTAGGCCCAGGGCCGGTCGACGACGACCGAGCCCGTGAACCGCGCGAGGTGCGGGATCGTGACCTCGACCGGCCTGCCGTCGGGCCTTCGCGGCTCGCGCGTCAGGATCGTCGCCGGGTCGGGGAGCGCCTGCAGGCGGTAGCGGACCGCGATCCGGTCGGGGGGGCGCTGGCCTGCCTCGACGACCTCGATCATGTCGTCCCCGCGCTCGGCGGCGAGGCGAAGCGATTCGCGGACGAACTCGCGGGTCGTGACGACGCGCTCCTCGAACGGCAGGTAGGAGTAGCACTCCGCCAGCAGGTCGAGCCTGTTCGTCAGTCCCCGGTAGTTGCTGCCGAACCGGGGGTGGTGGGTGTAGGTCATCCAGCCCTCCCCCTCGCCCCCTTCGTCGGCGACGAAGTTGCCGTAGAAGAAGGTCTCGAGCCCCGTGCGCGCCCGCAGCCGCGCGGTGACGGCGGGCAGGAACGTCTCGCGCATGAACCGGATCGGCTCCGCGCGGCCGCTCTCGACCGTGTGCGGCGTATCGTAGGTGAGCGCGTAGCGGTGCACGGAGCCGTTCGTCGAGTGGGTGTCGATCGTCAGGTGGGGCTGCCAGCGCTGGTAGACCCGGGAGGAAAGCGCGCGCATCTCGGGCGCGTCCTGGCGCAGGTAATCGCGGTTCAGGTTGATCCCCGCCGCCGTGGCGCGCGTTCCCACGCCGGAGGCGGGGCCGTCCTGCCCTTCGAGCCGGGCCAGGTCGAGGCGGCGGTTCGCCGGATCGATCCGGTCGTTCCCGTCGGGGTTGAAGAGCGGAACGGAGACGAGGACCACCTGATCGAGGAGCCCGGCGTCCGGTCCGTCGAGGAGCTCGCGGATCAGCATGAGCGAGCCCTCCTTCCCCTCGACCTCGCCGGCGTGGATGCCGTTGATCACGAGGACCACGGGAAGCCCGCTTCTCCGGGCCTCCTCAGGGGTGCGAACGCCCCGGGCCGAGACCACGAGGAGCGGAAGGTCGCGCCCCTCGGGGCTCGTGCCGAAGCTCGAAAGGACGACGCGCCGGTCCCCGCGCGCGTCGAGGGCCGCGAGGAACGCCATCACGTCCGCGTGCCGGGACGTTTCGCGGTAGCCGGTCGCTTCGGCGCGCGTCAGGGGGGCGGTGGGCCTGGGGGTGGTCATGCCGGAACTCCTCGGGGTGATTTCCCGCGGCTGGGCGCCCGGCGCGCCCCGCCTGGGAATCCAAGGGTACCCCATCGGCGGACGGATGTGGCCGGCCCCTGTCCGTGCCTCTGCTCCGGGCGTCGGCGTCTCCGCCAGGAGGTCGGGCGCCGCTGCCTTGTCCCGGGGCCCGACACCAGCGCCCGCACCCCGGAACCCCCAACAGCGGGGTCGAGGATCGACGGCCGGGGACGTCCGGCCCGCCCGCGCCCCGGTTGGCCGCCGGGCGCGGGGGTGGTTAAATGCCGGGAGAATCGCAGAACGGGGGCGGGCCGATGCCGCTGGAGAAGGGAAGCAAGGTCGGGCACTACGAGCTCGTCGAGAAGCTCGGCGAGGGGGGCATGGGGGTCGTCTGGAAGGCCCGCGATTCCCGGCTCGGGAGGGACGTCGCCATCAAGTTCCTCCCCGAGGCCCTCCGGGACGAGCCGCTGCGCCTCGCGCGGATCGAGCGCGAAGCGCGGGCCGTCGCCGCGCTGAATCACCCGAACATCGTCACGATCCATTCCTTCGAGGAGGTGGACGGGACCCGCTTCATCACGATGGAGATGGTGGACGGCCGGATGCTGTCGGGGAGAATCCCCCCGGGCGGGATGCCGCTGGCGGAGCTGCTCGAGCTGGCGATCCCGATCGCGGACGCCGTCGCCACGGCCCACGAGCGCGGCATCATCCACCGGGACCTGAAGCCGGCCAACATCCTGGTGACGGGCGGCGGCCAGGTGAAGATCCTCGACTTCGGCCTGGCGAAGATCCGCGAGCCGAAGGCGGCCGCCGAGGGCGGGGAAGACCCGACGATCACCCTGAGCCGCGAGGGCGGCATCTCGGGGACGGTCGCCTACATGTCGCCCGAGCAGCTCCGGGAGCGGCCCGTGGACCACCGCTCCGACCTGTTCTCCCTGGGCGTCGTGCTCTACGAGATGGCGACCGGCGGCCGTCCGTTCCCCGGCGAGACCGTCGCCGACGTCACCGCGGCCGTGCTGAAGGACGCGCCGGTGCCGGTGACCGCGCTGCGGACCGACCTGCCGCGCGAGCTCGGCCGGATCATCGCCCATTGCCTGGAGAAGGACCCGCGCCGGCGCCTGCAGTCGGCGGGCGAGCTGCGCAACGAGCTCGAGGAGCTGCGCCGCGAGCCGCGGCCCGCGGCCGGCGACACGATCCCCTCGATCGCCGTCCTCCCGTTCGCGGACATGAGCCGCGAAATGGACCAGGGGTACTTCTGCGACGGCATGGCGGAGGAGATCATCAACGCGCTCAACAAGGTGCGCGGGATGCGGGTGGCGTCGCGCACCTCCGCGTTCCGGTTCCGGGACTCGACCCTGGACACCCGCGAGATCGGCCGCGAGCTGCGCGTCGATACCCTGCTCGAGGGGAGCGTCCGGAAGGAGAAGCGGCGCCTGCGGATCAACGTGCAGCTGCTGGACGCGGGCACCGGGGACCACCTCTGGTCGCAGCGGTACGACCGCGACGTCGAGGATGTCTTCTCCATCCAGGACGAGATCGCGCAGAACGTCGTCTCGGCCCTCGAGGTGACCCTGAGCCCGGGCGAGAAGCGCGCGGTCAAGAAGGCCCCGACCAGCAACGTGCAGGCGTACGACTACTACCTGCGCGGGCGGAAGTTCTTCTACATGTACGGAAAGCGGGAGATCGAGTTCGCCCTGCAGCTGTTCACGCGCGCCATCGAGCTGGACCCCTCCTACGCCCGCGCCTACGCGGGGGTGGCCGACTGCTGGTCCTACCTGTGCCAGTACGCCGAGGGGGGCGAGGCGAGCCGCGAGCAGGCCGAGGCCGCGAGCCGCCGGGCGCTCGAGCTCGACGCGGACCTCGCCGAGGCGCACGCGTCGCGGGGCGTCGCCCTGTCGCTGAGCGGCCGCGACGTCGAGGCCGAGCGCGCCTTCGAGAACGGCATCCGGCTCGACCCGCGGCTCTTCGAGGCGCACTACTTCTACGCGCGGCACTGCTTCACGCGGGGGAACCTCGAGAAGGCCGCCCGCCTGTACGAGCAGGCGGGGGAGATCCAGCCCGAGGACTACCAGTCCCGCCTCCTCGGGGCGGGCGTCGAGGATGCCCTGGGACGCAAGGACCGGGCGGAGGAGATGCGCCGCGAGGGGATCCGCCTGGCCGAGGAGCACGTGAAGCTCAACCCCGAGGACGCGCGCGCGATGTACATGGCGGCCAACGGCCTCGTGGCGCTCGGCGAGCGGGAGCGGGGCCTCGCCTGGGCCGACCGCGCGCTCGCGATCGGCCCGCAGGAGTCGATGCTCCTGTACAACATCGGCTGCATCCGGTCGCTGGCGGGCGAGGTCGAAGGGGCGATCGAGTGCCTGGAGAAGGCCGTGGCGGCGGGCCTGCTGCAGCTCGGCTGGATCGAGCACGACACCGACCTCGACCCCCTGCGCGGCCATCCCCGCTTCCAGGCGCTCATCCAGAAGCTCAAGGCGGCCCCCGGGCGCTGAGGGCTCGAGCCCTGAGTCCGGGGGGCGTGAGCGCGCCAGGGGGTTGGTGGCGGGCAGGGGAGTCCGATACAGTCCAGCGCCATGAACGATACGCCTGCCTCGCGCCCCCGGCCTGCCGCCATGAGCCGCGTTGGAGTCCTGGACCTGGCCCGCGCCGTGCGGGCGCTCGTTCCGGCGCTCGTGGCGCGCCCTCCTCCTGACCGGCGTGACCATAGGATCCTCTCCGGGCTGCTCACGCTCGCGGGCTCGGCGCTGCTGATCTCGCTCGTGAGCTCCGCCGAGGGCCGCCCCGCGGTGACCAACGAGGGGATCGCCGCGTTTCTCCTGAACGCCCGGGGCATCGCGGGGGTCATCCTCGCGGGCTGCATCGCGCTCGTCCTGGTCCTCGCCGAGCAGGCCGCCTTCCAGGCCGCCGCATCGCTGGGACAGGGCGGATCCCGCGCGGAGGGGCGCGGCTGCCGCTGCGCGCCTCGGGTCGCGCGATCGCCAGGGCCGTCGGGGGGGCGTTCGTCCGCCTCGTGGGAATGGGGGCGCTGCAGACCGTGGCGATGCTGGTCGTTCTCCTCCCGGGGGCGGGGCTCCTCGGGCTGATCTGGCGGGGCTTCCTGTCCGGGCACGACATCAACTACTACCTGTCCTCGAAGCCTCCCGCCTTCCTCGCGGCCTGCGCGCTGGGCGGGCTCGTCGGCCTCGCGGTCCTCGCCGTGGTCGTCACCCTGTACGTCCGCTGGATCCTCGCCGTGCCGATCCTGCTCTTCGAGGGAGCGCGGCCGTTTCGATCCCTCCGCGAGAGCAGCGCCCGCGTCCGCGGCTCGAAGCTGAAGATCGCGGCCATCCTCGTCGCGTGGCACGCGGGGATGCTCGGGCTCTCGGCTCTCCTGTTCGCCCTGTTCCGGTTCGTCGCGGCGAAGGCCCTGGATGCCGCGGGCACCGGCGTCGCGGCCGTGGCGACCGTCCTCGCGCTGCTCCTGCTCGCGCAGGCGATCCTGGGGGCCCTTCTCACGTTCCTCGCCGCCGCCGGGCATGCCCTGATCGTCTTCCGTCTGTACGTGCTGGCCCGGCCTGCCGGGGAGACGGCGGCCGCACCATCGGGCGGCGGGTCCGGGGAGTCCGCTCCCGGCGTGAGCCCGGGCGCGGGCACCCGGTCCATGGCGCCCTTGTGGGGCGCATGCGCCTTCATCCTGCTGATCGTGGTCGGGGCCGGGGCGGTGGTCCTGCCGCGCTTCGTGTCCGCCCGCCCGGTCGAGATCACCGCGCACCGCGGCTGCTCGCGCGTCGCGCCGGAGAACTCCCTGAGCGCGTTCAGAAAGGCGATCGAGGCCGGGGCCGACTGGGCCGAGCTCGACGTGCAGGAGACCGCCGACAACGTCATCGTCGTGATGCACGACCGGGACCTGATGAGGATGGCGGGCGACCCGCGCCGCGTCTCGGACCTGACCCTCGCCGAGCTCAAGACCGTGGACATCGGCAGCAAGTTCAGCCCCGAGTTCGCCGGCGAGCGCGTCCCGACCCTGAAGGAAGTGATCGACCTGGCCCGCGGGCGGATCCACCTGAACATCGAGCTGAAGTACTACGGCAAGGACCCGCGGCTGGCCCCCGACGTCGCGCGCCTGCTCCACGACGAGCGTTTCGAGGACCAGTGCCTCGTGATGTCGCTCGCCTTCGACGGTCCCGCCGAGGCGCATGCCGCGAACCCGGCGGTCCGCACCGGCGCGATCGTGACCGTGGCGCTCGGCGACATCAGCCGCCTGCAGGCCGACGTGCTGAGCGTCAACGCCCAGAAACTGACCGGAAGCCTCCTGCGATCCGCGCGGCGCCACGGCAAGGGGGTCCACGTCTGGACCGTGGACCAGGAGAAGACCGCCCTGCGCCTGATGCAGCGGGGCGTGGACAACATCATCACGAACGATCCCGCGACTGCTGCTGCGCCTGCGCCGCGAGTGGATCGGCCTGCCGGGCGGTGCGCGGCTGCTGCTCGCCTCGCGCACGCTGCTCGGCCTGCCGGTCGAGGAGCCCGGGGAAGGGGAGGCGGCGGCCGGCGAGCTGTGACGCTCAGCCCAGGCCGAACACCTTCATCTTGTAGCGCAGGGCGTCGCGGCTGATCCCGAGCAGGCGGGCGGCCTGGGTCTGGTTCCCGCCCGTCCGCTCGAGGGCCTGGCGGACCATCTCGCGCTGCATCTCCCGGAGCGAGATCCCCGCCTCGGGCAGGTCGATCCGCCGCTCGCCCGTCCCGCCGGCGCGCCGGCGCGGCGTCAGGGCGGTGCCTCCGATCCCGGCGCCCCCGCCCGGACCCGCGGCTGCGCCCGGGCCCGCCGCCTCATGGTCGCCGGGCATTCCTTCCTCGTCGGCCGCGGCGCCCGCCTCCGGCTCGTCGTCGAGCTCGAGGACCTGGGTGATCTCGCTCGGCAGGTCGGCGACGTCGAGCTCCTCGCGGTTCTCGAGGATCATCACGCGCTCGATGACGTTCTTGAGCTCGCGGACGTTGCCGGGCCAGCGGTAGCGCCACGAGGCACGCCATCGCGTCGGGCGTGACCCGCGTCGTGTTCTTCTTGAACTCCTGGTTGAAGCGGTCCAGGAAGTGGTTCACGAGGTCCGGGATGTCCTCCCTGCGCTCCTTCAGGGAGGGCAGGTAGATCGGGATCACCTTCAGGCGGTAGTACAGGTCCTCGCGGAACTTCCCCTCCTTGACGGCCCGCTCGAGGTCGCGGTTCGTGGCGGCGATCACCCGCACGTCCACCTGGATGTCCACCGAGCCGCCGACCCGGCGGAAGGTCTTGTCCTCGAGGAAGCGCAGCACCTTCGACTGCAGGGCGCGGCCCCATGTCGCCGATCTCGTCGAGGAAGACGGTCCCCCCGTCCGCCGCCTCCAGCAGCCCCTTCTTCAGCTGCCTTGCGTCGGTGAACGACCCGCGCTCGTGGCCGAACAGCTCGGACTCGAGCAGGGGCTCGGGGATGGCGGTGCAGGTGATGTTCATGAACGGCTTGTCGGAGCGATCGGAGGTGTAGTGGATCGCCTTGGCGACGAGGTCCTTGCCGGTCCCCGATTCGCCCCGGACCAGCACCGTGGAGGCGGCCGATTCGGCGATCTTCCGGATCATCACCAGGATGTCCTGGATCGCCTGCGAGCGGCCCACGATGTTCGTGATGCCCCACAGGCGCTCCTGCTCGCCCCGGTGGCGGCGGACCTCGCGGCGCAGGCGCGTCGTCTCGAGCGCCTTCGCGATCGTCGCCATGAGATCGTCGAAGTCGACCGGCTTGTTCAGGTAGTCGTGGGCGCCCAGCTTCATGGCCTCGACCGCGCTCCCGATCGAGGAGAACGCGGTGAGCAGGATGACCGTCGTGTCCAGGTGCAGGTCCCGGATCTGGCGGAGGACGTCGATGCCGGTCATGTCCGGCAGCCGGTAGTCGAGCAGGACCAGGTCGGGCTCCTCGTCCCGCAGCAGCTCGAGCCCGGCAGCCCCCGTGCCCGCCTCCTGCACGTCGTACTCCTCCCGCTGCAGCCGGTCCCGCAGCGTCATGCGCAGGAGCTTCTCGTCCTCGACGATCAGTACCTTCTGGCCGCGTGCCCATCGCGCTCCCTAGTCCGTCACGGGGAATCGTCACGGTGAACCGGGCGCCCCCGCCCGCCGGCGAATCCGCCTCGATTCTACCGCCGTGCGCCACGACGATCTTCCGGCAGATGGCGAGGCCGAGACCGGTCCCGTGGGCCCGGGTCGTGAAGAACGGCTTGAAGATCTGGTCGAGCTTTTCCGGCGGGATGCCGGGCCCGGTGTCGCCGACCTGCACCTCGACCGTTTCCGTGTTGACCGAGGTCGCGATCGTGATGGTCCCGCGGTGCCCCATCGCCTGGGCGGCGTTCAGGAGGAGGTTCAGGAACACCTGCTCCATCTGGCGGCCGTCCACCCGGGCCACGAGGGTCTCGGGCGTGTACCGGCGCTCGAGGACGACCTGCCGGTTGGCGGCGTCCTCGTGCAGGACCGCCAGCAGGTGATCGAGCAGCGCGTGCAGGTCGGTCGGGACGGGGTCCATCGCCTTCGGACGCGCGAACAGCAGCAGGTCCCCCACGGTCCCGTTCAGGCGGTCCACCTGGTGGATGACCTCGCGGCCGATCTCGGCTCGCGGGTCGGCCTCCCTGTACCCTTCGAGGAGGATCTCGCACCCGCCGCGGATGCCGGCGAGCGGGTTGCGGACCTCGTGGGCGAGGATCGCCGCCATCTCCCCGACCGCCGCGAGCATCTCCCGCTCCATCAGGCGGTCCTCCATCTCCTTGAGCGAGGTGACGTCGCGGACGATCCCCATGCTGCCCGTCCGGACCCCGCCGTGGTCGTAGATCGGGGACATGGTCAGCGGCGACGGCGATCGTCTTGCCGTCCTTCCGGAGGCGGGTCGCGGCGTGATTGCGGATTGTCTCCCCCCGCGCGATCGTGGACCGCAACTGCTCGAGTTCGGCGCGAAGCGCGGGATCCGAGGGGAGCAACCGATCGATCCCCTGGCCGAGCATCTCCGTCGGCCGACCAGCCGTAGATCTCCTCGGCGGCCCGGTTCCACGAGGTGACCCGTCCCGCCAGATCGAGGGTGATGATCGCCTCGGCCGAGCCCTGGATGATCTGCGTGAGGAAGTCGCGGGTCGCTTCGAGGTCGTCGGCGCGCGCGCGCAGCTTGGTTTCGTAGTCGCTGCGGTACCGGATCGCGAGGAAGGCGATCAGCGAGGACATGAGGACCGCGATGGTGACCGCCCGCAGGCCCTTGTAGAACTCGGCTCCGGCCGGGCCGACGGTGGGGAGGATCAGGCGGTCCACGAGATAGAAGAGGGCGAGGATCGCTCCCATCCCGACCGCCGGGACGACGATGAAGTGCACGATCCGCACGCCGCGGGGGAAGAGCGCCGCGCCGATCGACTTCACGACCGAGGTCGATCGGTCCGATCCGGGAGTGCGAACCGATTCGCGATTCAAGAGACCACCCGTGCGCACCTCTGCGTCATTCCACCCACCAGGCAAGGACAGGTGCTCATCCTCGCACGTTTGCAGGCCTGACCTCAAACAGCGCTTTGTTATCAACGAGTTCGGAGCGGTGCGCGCGGAATTCGGACTATGCGCGCCGAACGCTGCTCGGTGCGAGTGTGGTCACTCCCTTCTGTCAGCATGGCCCGCGTCTTGCTTAATCGAGGGAGAGGTCTAGTTTCGCTCCGTGGGGGAGAATCGGAGCCCGGTGATGGAGGGGACCATGCGCGTCCTTGCAGTGGACGACGACAAGCTGATCCGCATGGAGATGGAGCTGATGCTCGGGCGGGATGGTGTGCACGTCGATACCGCCGAGACCTGCGAGAGGGCGTGTGAGCTGCTTCACTCCAACCAGTACGACGTCGTGCTCACCGACGTCGATCTTCCCGACAGTTGCGGGCTGGAAGTGGTGCGGCGTGCTAAGGCGAAGGATCCCGCGGTGCGCGTGATCCTCGTCACCGGCTCGGCGACGATCGTGTCCGCCGAGGACGCCGCCGCCGCCGGCGCCGACGCGCTGATCATGAAGCCGTTCCGCCTGCAGGACCTTCTCTCGCACGTGCGCCATGCCCTTCCCCCCGCGGGAATTCCGTAAGGGAAAACGCCTGGATCCGAGGTGTCCCCTGGGGCTTGGGGGCTGGGTGAAATGCCCCAGTATGTGGGTGAAATAACACCCACGGGGAGTGGGAGGGAGCCCGGAATCCCCCAGATCGTGGACTCCAGTGACCACCATTCGAGATTCCGCTTCGCCCCGCCGGATTCGGTTTCCAGAATCCCGGAAAAACTTTCGCCCTGTTGCGGAGACACGTATTGCAGAAAGCTTGGCCGGGCGCGGCGGGAGGCTTCGGCATCGTACGAAAAAACAATGGAATGCTGCGCTCTGAGCGCGCCGGTCCCCATCGGAATAGATGCGTTCTGACTCCACATTCTTCGCGATTTCAAGCGGCACACATATTGCGTAATGGGTCGTTGGGATTTTCCCCGGGAGGTGCAAAGAATATGAATCGGAAAACGAGATCCCTGATTCTGAAAACCCTCATCACGGCCGCTATTGTCGTGGCCGTGCCCCTGGCGTTCAGCCCGGGGAACGCCTTCGCGGCGACCGTCTACCTCGGTGACGGCGCCAAGCAGAACGTCAACGGCGGCTGGGACCTTCCCAAGCAGGGCACTTGCCCGGCTGGCACGGCCCAAGGCTACACAGGCATCGACACGAGGCCGGAGTGCGTGGCGCTGAGGCTGAACCTCGTTCAGGCCTCGTGCGTTGCGCCCACCTACTCGTGGACGACCGGCGGCGTCTGCAACGACCCGGTCAACACGACGCAGGCCGCCTGCGAGACCGCCACGGACAGGCTCTGGAATCCCGGAACCGGCATCTGCTCCATCGTCATGCAGGGCGATGACCGAAACAACCTCGTCTGCATGCAGCACGGCGGCACCTACAGTACGGTGGGGACCTGCACCGGTGCTGGATCATGCCTGATCGCGCCGACGCTGCCTACGGGCCCTCGGGGCTGCTCACCGCGAATTCACCCACCGGCAGCGGTGCGGGCGCCGGCGACCAGTGCCTGCGATGCCACAATGCGGACACCGCAGTACAACGGGCCCCGCGTCCGCGACGCGGAGAACACTCTCTACCAGGGCCACAAGAACATGGCCCGCAAGGTGGCGCCCACATCTCCCGTGGTCGACCTGCTCGCCACGCACGGCTACCCGTGGGGCGGCCCGCCGTTCAGCTGCACGAGCCCGCTCTACGAGGATGAGCAGAACTGCGAAGCGAACGGCTTCCACTGGAACCCGACGATCTACCCGTCCGACGACTCCGGCAACGTCTTCGACTGGCCCAACGGGCAGGCTACGGTCGGCGGCAATGCCCGCGATGTCGCATGGATCTACGGCGACTGGCTGGCCCCCCTCCCGAGGGGCATCTACAAGACCACCGCGAGCACCTCGCAGGTCTGCAGCGATCCGCGCGGCACCACCGCCAATTGCGTGTCGACCTACGGCGGCACCCTGATCAACAACGCAGGCGCCTCCTACTCCTGCGGCCGGTGCCACACGACCGGCTGGACGAGCGATTCGAGCATCCAGGCCACCAAAGAGCCCGAGAAGTCGTTCCCCGGCATCACCTGGGATCGGAACTCGAACGCGGGCTTCGGCGTTGTGAACCTGTCGGGCGGCGTGCTGAACGATTCCAACAAGTACTCCTCCTGGGACGTCTGGGGCATCAGCTGCAACAGGTGCCACAACGCGGTGGTCGACCCGGCGCTCGTCACTTGCTATGGCTTCGCGTCGTCGGGTGCGTGCACCACCGCCGGCGGAGTGTGGTCAAGCAGGGACTCGACCTGTGGAAGCCTTCCCGCTGCAGCGTGCAGTGGCGGGGGCCTGACAATTCTCGGCGGGTCCGCTCCCGTCGGTATGAGTTCCCACCACAACAACCTGACCGCTCCTGACTCGGGTGGTGTGTGCACGGACGTTCGCTTTACAGCGATTGCCCAGTGCAACGCGGCCGGTGCCCAGGCTGCCTGGCTCACGAACTGCAGCGTCGCGGGCACCTGCCTCAACACGGCCTATACGACCTCCGGAGCCTGCGTGGCTGGCGGCAGCACGTGGACGCCCATCACGACCTCGGGCGCATGCACGACCGCTGGAGGCACGTGGAACGCGACGACCAAGCTGCAGCGTCGCCGGGTTCTGCAACAAGGGAACCTGCAGCAATCCGTCCTACCTGAATGCCATCGACTGCGAATCGCCACGGTGGAGACCTGGACTGGGTACGCTACCACAGGCCGCTCTGCGACGGCCGTCGTGGCGGCGAATTCGCCTGCGGCAACGGATATCGTCCGCTGCGATCGATGCCGGTGGCAAGTGGACCGGCAACAACACGAACCGCGGCCAGATCATCACCCGCCTCTGCATGGACTGCCACCGGCAGGAGACGAGCGGCATGCCGTACGCCAACGCGTCGGCCACGGCAGGCGACTACTCGACCTCGAATCCCGGCAACTCCTCAAGGTCGGTCCGGCCCACGGGACCGTCGCGCCGGTCAGCCACCCGCACGCGAACATGTTCCTGAACAGCCCGCACGCGCGGTTCACGGGCACCTTCAACCAGGTTGCAACGGCGAAGAACGGCAGTGGCTACGGCAGCTTCTTCATGAACGACGGCGAGGCCGCGAACACGGGCAACGGCTGCACCGGTTGCCACGACGTCCACGAGAGCATCGTGGAGGACAGCAGCCCGTTCCCGGCCATCAAGGAGGAGTGCACGGAATGCCACGCGGGGCAGTACGCCATGCCGCTGGAGCAGATGCTCCATCCGATGGGCCCCGGCACCCCGGCCGAGAACATGGCCACGGAGCCTGCCGAGGCCTGTGAGATCTGCCACATGCCCGAGGCGCAACACTTTTTCCGCATCAACCCGTCGGCCGTTTACTCGACGTACCCGGCGTCGGCCCTCTCGACCACGGTCAACGCCAACACGGAGCCTGAGACTACACGAACCCGGTGACCTACCAGACGGTCACGAACAACAACGCGGTGTGGGTCGACGTCGATCACGCCTGTGGCCAGTGCCACGGCGGCGGCACCGCTTACGCCTCGACCACGGCCGTCGGTACCGTTGCTGCCGGCTCTACGAGCTTGACGGTTGCGAGCCCGACCGGCATCTCCACGGGCAACAAGATCCGCGTCGCCGGCGCCGGAGCCCTGACCTACGACGACCCGCCGGACAACGACAACGACGGCTCCGCTGATCCGATCGACGGCGACTTCGATACGTACGTCCTCTCCGTGGCGGGCAGCACGGTCACGCTGGCCGGCAAGACCACGAAGGCCGTCACCAACCCCGTTGTGATCCAGAACCCGACGAAGAACGGCGCGACCTACAAGACCAAGGCCGAGCTCGCGAGCAAGGCCCTGGGAATCCACACCGGTCAGCAGGGGATCGCCCCGTACATCGCCTTCTCCTATGCCCTCGGCTCGCCGAACACCCTCCAGGTCAACGTGGACGCCAGTGCGTCGACCTGCCGGGGTGATGCGGCCAACTGCGATTCCTATACCTGGAGCTGGGGCGACGCGACTCCGGACGGCACGGGTGTGACCGCCAGCCACACGTACGCCACGGGCGGCACGAAGACGATCACTCTCACCGTCAGGGAGTACGGCAAGAGCGGCGGAACCTCGACCAAGAACGTCACTGTTGTGGCGCCCGACTATCCGCCGGCGATCAGCAGCACCAACTCGTTCGATCCGAACACGTGGATCGCGACGCTCACCGACACCTCCACCGACGACGGCACCATCAGGCAGGTCACCGTGAACTGGGGCGACGGCAGCATGCTGACCAGCGACACGGTGGCTCCGTTCGGACCCTACACGCACACCTACCTTGTGCCCGGAACCTACACGGTCACGCACAAGGCGATCGACAACCGCGGCCAGGCGAGCATCGAGACCTACACCGTGAGCCCGGCCTACTTCACCATCAGCGGCACGGTCTACAAGTCCGGCGGAGTTCTCCCGGTGCCGAATGCGATCGTCACGCTGAAGAAGGCGGGAGTGCCCGTGAAGACGGTCTACACCTCGGCGACCGGGACCTTCACGGCGAGCTCGCTGAAGCCGGCCACCTACCAGATCTACGTGGCCAAGACCGGCTACACGTTCCCGAACCCCACGCTCGTCACGGTGGGACCGAACAACACCACGGCCAACGTCGTAGCGTCCGCATCGATCACGGTCACGCCGAAGCCTTCCGGCAAGACCATCAACGTTGAAGCTGAGTGAACCACGAAGGGCAGGCGGGGCAACCCGCCTGCCCGCCACACTTGCTGGAAGGGATTGAGACAATGCGAACCCGGCCAACCATTGGAGGAGCCATGAAGAGATACTCGCTGTTCGTGATAGTCGCCGCCCTCGGCCTGTTCCTTGCGTCCGCCGCCTTCGGTTACTCGGGCACCTACACCCCGGGCGACGGCATCAACGGAACGCCCCACGATCTCGGCACCGCGCACGACGGGATGGACTACACCGCCAATCCCACGGACGCGCAGGCCAGGATCTGCATCTTCTGCCATGCCCCGCACAACACCTACAAGCTCAGCGCGGCCAACAACGGCCCCGGCGCGGGGATCGGCGCTGGACCCGACGCTCCGGATGCTTTCGACTACCTGCCCCTGTGGAACCACACGCTGACCGACAATTACGCCTCGTACACCATGTACCAGAACGGCCCCGGCGCGCCGACCGTCGGCCCCAAGGCCTCCCAGGCGATCCCGATCGGCGATTGCCCCCGGCAGCACCTCGCTCCTCTGCCTTTCCTGCCATGACGGCAGCGTCGCTGTGAACTCGTACGGCAACACCGCGCAGCCTGCCACCTCCCGCAGCGGCGGCGGCGGCTTCGTTGGCGCCGACTACGTGATCGGCAAGGACAACTACCTCGGCAACCACCACCCGATCGGCTTCGACTACGACGTGGTGCAGTCCGTGGACACCGAGATCAACAGTGCCGATACGGCCCAGCTCGGTACGGCCGGCACGGTCCGTGAGCACCTCTTTGGTGCGGGCAGCGCGATGATGGAGTGCGCCACCTGCCACTCCGTGCACAACACCGGCAACACCGGCGAGCGTCTCCTCTGGAGAAGCGACGAGGCCAGCCGTCTGTGCCTGACCTGCCACGACAAGGGCGACGACCCCGGCAACACCCCGTAACGAATACCTCTTCCGTCTGATCCCGGCGAGGGAGGAATGGGAACATTCCTCCCTCGTTCTGTTTTTGCGGACCCTCGTGGGAGGCCTCCGGCCCGGGCTCGGGCGCGATGGTAGAATGACCCGTCGGTTGTTCCGCGACGACACGCCGAACAGTGCCGGGTCGCGACGGTAGGGCCATGGACCTCACGGGGGAGGGAAGAGGCTGCCGATGAAGAAAGCACTGAGAGCGATGGCCTGCACGGCCCTGGCGCTGGTGGCCTTGGCCTGCTCCGCGCCCGCACATGAAGAAGGAGGCGCCGGTCTTCTTCCCGCCGGCCCCGGAGCTTCCCCGCCTCCAGTACCTGACCTCGTTCAGCGGCCTGAAGGACATCGAAACCCAGTCGTCGTTCGACCGGTTCGTCAAGGGCGAGCTGCAGGACATCAAGCTCGACAAGCCCTACGGCGTGGGGATCCACGACGGGAAGATCTATGTCTGCGACACCAACGCGACGGTCCTCGTCTTCGATCTCAAGGCCCGGACCTTCGGCCCGCTCAAGGGAGTCGCGGGCCAGGGGCGGCTGGTGCAGCCGATCAACATCACCATCGACAGGGACGGGACGAAATTCGTGGCCGATCCCGTCCGCGGGCAGGTCGTCGCCTTCGGCCCCGACGACGAATACCTGAAAGCCTACGGCGAACCCGGAATGTGGCGGCCGGTCGACGCCGTCCCGTTCGAGGACCGCCTCTACGTCGCGGACACGGCCAAGGGGCTCGTCAGGGTGTTCGACAAGGAGACGGGCGAGGTGCTCAAGACCATCGGCGACAAGGGGGAGCCCGCGGAGCGTCTCGATCGCCCGACGAACATCGCCTTCGACGGCGAAGGGTACCTGTACGTGACGGACGTCGGCAGGTTCCAGATCCTGAAGTTCGACCGCGACGGGCACTTCAAGGCGACGTTCGGCAAGCCCGGCGACAACCTGGGGCACTTCGCGCGGCCGAAGGGGATCGCCGTTGACCGCAACGGCCTCCTGTACGCGGTGGACGCATCCTTCAACAACGTGCAGATCTTCAACAAGGAAGGGCGCCTGCTGATGTTCTTCGGCAGGGCCCGGGGAAGCGCAGGGGAACCTCCTGCTCCCCGCCAAGGTCGCGATCGACTACGACAACATCCAGTACTTCCAGCAGTACGCGCAGCCGGATTTCCGGATCGACTACCTCGTGCTCGTCACGAGCCAGTTCGGCCCCCGTCTCGTCAATGTCCTCGCCTACGGGCAGCAGAAGGGGAAGAAGTACCCGACCGACGCGGAACTGCTCAAGAAGATCGAGGAGCGCCGGAAGAAGGAACTGGAGAAGCTGCAGCCGAAGGGGCAGGACGCCCCGGCGGGGGAGCAGGGATCGGCGCCCGGGAAGAATCCGGAGCCCAAGTCCGGGGAGGGTGCGGAGAAGGCGCCGGACAAGCCGGGCGAGAAGCCGCCCCAGCCCCAGCAGGAGAGAGAGCAGCCGCTGTGAGCCGCCGGGCGGCACGGCGATTGCTTTCCCGCAAGGCATGAGGGCGCGGAAGGCAGCCGTGTCGGCCTTCGTCTGCGCCGTGCTGCTGGCCGGCTGCAGCGCAGTGTCGCGCCACAAGGTCCTGACGACCCTGTTCGACGGGGTTCCTCCGCTCGTGGAAGAAGGCGCCGGGGAGGCGGGAGGGAAGGCCGCAGCGGCCGGGTCGGCCGGCGCGCGGCAGGCGGATGGGACCGCGCACGGTCCCTTCGCCGCGAAGCTCTGCAGCGCCTGTCACGAAGCGGGCGCGACGAACGCCCTCGTGGTGCCTCGAGACCAGCTCTGCTTCCGCTGCCATGATCTCCGCATGGACAGGAAGTACGTCCACGGCCCGCTGGCGTCGGGCGGCTGCCTGGTCTGCCACGATCCGCACAGATCCCGGTACCGGTACCTCCTCGTGTCCGATTCCGACACCTTCTGCTTTCACTGCCACAGCCGTGAATCCCTGGCGGGATCCGCTGCGCACGCGGACCTGCAGGGCCAGTGCACGGACTGTCACGACGCGCACATGTCCGACCAGAAGTACTTGCTCAAGTAAGGGGTGGGTGCCGCATTGCGCCTGAAGGGGTTCCTGGTCCTCGTCGCGGTCGCCGGTCTGGCAGCCCCGTCAGCATTCGGGGCCTGGGCCGATTACGCCCCGCGGACCTTCGAGAACGGCGCCTACCTCGACCTCCTGGCCTCCTGGGAGAAGGACGATACGAACGCCGAGGCGAGGTCCTTCGGGTGGTCGGACACATTCTTCAAGGAGCGAATCACACTCTTCTCGAGCGGCTACTTCTACCACCCGCGGTTCCTCCAGTACTACCTGTCGGTCGGCGGCGCCCTCAAGCAGGAGAACTACCAGACGACCTATCTCGATACCCAGGGCTGGAAAAGCGGGACCGGTTTCGAATACGACGCCAGGCTGTTCTTCCTCCCCGAGCACCCCTACAACCTCGAGCTGTACGCCAGGCGCTTCGAGCCCCTGTACAAGGACCAGTCGGCGTCGCAGCATGACAGTGTGGAGACCACGTGGGGCGCCAACTTCCGGTACCGGAGGAAGCCGTACTTCTTCAACGCCCGCTACGGCGAGGACCGGCTCGAATCGGGGCCGACCTGGTCGACCGTCGACCGGCTCAATCTGGACGGCGAGTATTTCAAGCGGTACAACAACGGCAACATCCTGTCGTTCAACGCTGCGTTCAATCCCTCCCACTTCACGGACTCGTCAGGCCTGACGGGCGACTCCTCGGAATACCTACTCGGTAACGTCGTGGAGCTCGGGCGGGCGCGCCTGTTCTCCAACGTGAACAGTTTCGACCTGAGCCAGGAGGACCCGCTCAGCGGCACCTACACGAACAAGCAGCTCTCCTGGTACGAGCTCCTGAGCGGTACATTTCCATGCGAGCTGAGAGCCGACCTCTCCTACCGGTACCTGGACAACACGAGTGCCAACGAGGACAGGCCGAGGGGGTCGGACACCGAGCTCTCCAGTACGAGCAGGCAGGTTCAACTCGACCTCTCCCAGCGTCTCTACCAGAGCCTCGATACCGTCTACCGCGGGATGCGCGATTCGAGAGTCTCCTCCGGCGGCGACACGACGAACGTGTCGCAGTGGCTCGCATTCAACTACACGAAGGCGATTCCCCGCGGACGGGTCATGGCAGGCGTGAACGGGGGAAGGAGCGAGACGGAGAACGAGGGACGGGCAGACATCGTGGACGAGCCGCACCTGGCTCAGGCCGTGCCGGGGACATTCCGCCTGGGGCAGCAGAACGCGGAGGCGGCGACCCTCGATGTGTACCTCAAGTCCCCCCTCTCGCCGTACGAGCCGGTCCTCCTGAAGGAAGGGGTCCACTACATTCTGAACCCCGTCGCCGGCACCTACGACGTGACGATCCTGGGGCTCCCGCCCCGTTTCGCCGTGCCCGGGACCTATGATTTCTATGTCTCCTACACGCTCACGAGCGGGCAGTTCAAGCTCCGCTCGGACGTTTTCGGCTACAACGCAAGCGTCGAGCTGCTGGACCATCTCCTCACCCCCTACTTCAGCTACTCCACAATCAACTCGGAGGTGCTCTCCGGCGAGTTCCCGGGAACCCCGATCGACTCGACGACCTATACGGCCGGGATGAACTTCCTCCGGGGTCCGTGGAGGGCCGTCGGGGAGTACCAGAGATTCGAATGGGACGTCAGTCCCTACCGGGCATGGAGACTTCAGGGGCAGTACGTCGGCCCCGTCAACGCAACGACCAACGTCTATGCGACAGCCTCCTATCTCGACAAGTACTACCCCGAAGGGACCTCCGAGGATCTCACCGAGGCGTACACCGACCGGACAACATCTCTTTCCGGCACCGTGCAGAAGCAGCTGCCGCCTCGAGGAATGATGGCTTCGTTGGGCGGCACCTGGTCGCACCTCGACGGCCTCGTCACCAACGATGCGTACGCGCTGAACGCCACCCTGACCTGGAAGGTCGGCAAGCTCGACTTCTCGGCCGGCGCCAGCGCCTACCATTCCGACACCGAGTCGGTGAACGGTCCGTCCTACGGCCGCACGCATCAGTATTACTTCTTCAAGATCAGGAGACAGCTATTCTAGAGAGGAGCGGCGCCGCCCTGCGGAGGCGCCGGGACCACGCCGGATGATCACGATGGGTCGCAGCAGACGGCACTGGCAGCGGATCGGGCTTCTCCTCGCCCTGGTCCTGGCTGCCCCGGCCTGCGCCACGCACTGGACGCCCCGCACGGCGCAGGCCGACATCACCCTGCAATGGCCCTACCAGCCGAACAGGGCGAAGGTGACCTACGCGCGATCCCTCACCGGATTCTCCCGGGAGAGGGGAGGCGGCTCCTTCCTGAAGTCCCTGGTCTACGGGAAGGAGCAGGACGATCGGAACTCGTTCGTCCTGCCGGTTGCCGTCTCGCTCGGGGCCGACGGACGGATCGCGGTCGCCGACATGGGACGCCGGTGCGTCCACCTGTACCTCCCGGCGAGCAGGGCCTACCTGCGCCTCGACGGATCGAAGCAGGAGAAGCTCGCCTCCCCGGTCGCGGTGGTTTTCGATGAAGCCCTCAGGCTCTATGTCTCCGACTCGCAGGGAAGCTCTTCGCCTTCGGCCCGGACGGGGTGTTCCTGTTTCGCCCTGCGGACGGCGGGCAACGAGCCGCTCCAGCGTCCCACGGGGCTGGCCTACAGCCCCGGGCGGAAACTGCTCTACCTGGTGGACACCCTCGCGCACAGGGTCCACGCCCTGCGCACGAACGGCGAGCTGGCCTTCTCCTTCGGCCAGCGGGGGGAGCAGGAGGGCTCGTTCAATTTCCCGACGCACATCTTCCGCTCCCCGTCGGGCGAGCTGTTCATCGCCGACTCGCTCGCGTTCCGGATCGCGATCTTCGACGAGGACGGCAAGCCGCTCGGGTCGTTCGGCCACCACGGCGACGGCTCGGGCGACCTGGCGATGCCCAAGGGGCTCGCCGTGGACAGGGACGGCGTCGTCTACGTGGCGGACAGCATCTTCGACAACGTTCAGCTCTTCGACCGGCGGGGGGAGTTCCTCCTGACCGTCGGCAGGCGCGGCCCCGACCTCGGCGAGTTCTGGCTTCCGTCCGGGGTCTTCATCAGCGAGAGTGACGAACTCTATGTGTGCGACACCTACAACCGGCGCATCCAGGTGTTCCGGATCACCGAGGGGTACGGCCATGGCGCGTCCTGATCGCCTTGCACGGCGATCGGCCGCGGGCGCCGGTCATCGCGCTGGTCGCGGGCCTCACGGTCCCCGGCGCCGGCGGCGCCGATTGCGACCCATACCTCCGCGGACATGGCCGACACGAAGCACAACCTGTCCCTGTCGGGCCCGGGGCCGATCCGGGCCGCCACTGAGACCCGGATCTGCATCTTCTGCCACACGCCCCACAACGCGACGCCCCTGACGCCCCTCTGGAACAAGGACCTCGAAGCCCAGGTCTACAACGTCTACGCGAGCCCGACGCTCAGGTCCGGCCCGCTCGCCCAGCCGACGGGACCGACCAAGCTCTGCCTGAGCTGCCACGACGGGACGATCGCGATGGGGGCCGTCGTGAATCCCGCCGGGCGGCATCGCCATGGCGGGAAGCGACCGGCTTCCGCCCGGGAGCCTTTCCGATTTCGGGCTGGACCTGTCGGGGCACCACCCGGTGTCGTTCCCGTACCACGACGCGCTGCCCAACCCGGAGCTCCAGTCCTCGCCGCCGCCTGACCTCGTCTACGGCGGGTCCGACGAGGTTCACTGCATCACCTGCCACGACCCGCACAAGGACCTGTACGGGAAGTTCCTGCTCAAGGACAACCGCTATTCCGCGCTGTGCGACACCTGCCACCAGCTGACGGGGTGGCCCGCCTCGGCGCACGCGACCTCGACCGAGCCGGTGGGCGGCATTCTGCCGAGGCCGCCGAAGACGTGGCCCACTCTAGACCCAGATGAACGAGTGGGGCTGCGAGGTCTGCCACACGCCCCATTTCGCCCCGACGGGGCCGCAGCTCCTGAACTTCACGTCCCGCCCCCCGGATCCCTACTCGTGCACCAGCGCGGGATGCCATTCGGCGGAGCCGGCGCCGCCCCACGGGGCGGGGCCCGCGGTCGTGACGGCGGCCGCACGGCGGGAGCGCGGCCCTGCTCAACGGCATGGCCGACATCGCCGGTCAGATCCGCAAGATCTCCGCCCACCACGTCCAGCCGGCGATCGCCGCGGCGCGCCCCGCGCGGGTCGTCGGCGATTCTCCGCCGAATTCGCCCGGGTCGTGGGCTGCTCCGACTGTCACAATCCGCACGTCGTCAACGGGGCCACGGCACAGGAGCCGTACGTGTCGGGGATGCTCCAGGCCGTGAGCGGCGTCGACCGCAACGGCGCGACCGTCCAGTCGTCGACCTACCAGTACGAGATCTGCTACAAGTGCCACGGGGACTACACGCCGGACATGGAGTACATTCCCCGCTACATCGCCACCACGAACAAGCGGCTGGAGTTCGCGACGACGAACCCCTCGTACCATCCGGTTCTGGCCGCGGGCCGGAACCTGAGCGTCCCGAGCATTCCGTCCGCCTTCGAGCCTTCGATGACCGTGACCGACCTGATCTACTGCACGGCCTGCCACGCCGACGATCAGAAGGTCTCCCAGGGGCCGCACGGATCGGTCTTCGCTCCCATCCTGAGGGAACGGTACGAGACGGCGGACAACACGCCCGAGAGCTCCGACAACTACGCCCTCTGCTACCACTGCCACGACAGGAACCGGATCCTGGCCGACACGAGCTTCCGGAAGGCCGCGAGGCCGCAGCCGGGCAGCACGTCGGGGGGAGGGCACAGCGGGCACCTGGCGGCGGGGGCGCCCTGCTCGGCCTGCCACGACCCGCACGGCGTGAACGATTCAGGCGAGGCGGGCCCGCCCGCTGAAGGGGTCCCACACGCACCTCATCAATTTCGACAGGACGATCGTCCAGCCGGCGCAGGGGCAGCAGTACCCCATCTTCGACGACCGGGGGACCTTCACGGGGCGCTGCACGCTCGTCTGCCACGGGGTCAAGCACAGCAACTCGGCCTACCCCTGAACGGATTCGACCGCAGGCGCGACCTAGCTGCCGGGGTTGGACGGGGCAGGTGTGGCGGGCTTCGATCCCTCGGGTGCGGGGGCCGGTGTTCCCGGCGGGCTGGGCGCAGGAGTGGTGGCATCCGGCGTGGGGGGAGTGGCTCCCGGCGCGGTGGGCGGCGGGACGCCCGGACGCGGAGCCGGTTGGGGGCAGAGCACCCGACCCCGGCGCCGGAGGAGTGGCTTGGCCCGGAGCGGCAGCCGCTACTTGACCACGTCGGAAAGAGACGGCACGCCTCCGGATTTCTTGTCCGGGCTCTTCGGCGTTTCCGGCTTCTTCTCCGGCGTCTGCTGTGCGTCGGGCTTGGCGGCCGCGGGCTTCGGTTTGGCCGCCGCCGGCTTGGGCGCTTCGGGCTTCCGGCCGGGGACCTGCCGGTCGTAGTACTGAGGCTTGTGGCACCCCGGCGAGCAGCCGCCGCCCGTCTCGGTCTTCACGAACTTCAGGGGCAGGCTCCACTTCCCGAACGGCACGGCGTCGGCGATCAGCTTGGGATTCGCGCTGCCGTGCATGTTGTGGCAGAGCCGGCAGGAGCGCCCCTTCGCCTTGTTGTTGACGTGCAGGTAGTGGAGGTTCCGCTCGCCGTCCCGGAAGCCGGTCGCGAAGGAGGTGTCGGGGTACTGGAGCAGGTCCCGCTTGTGGCAGCTGAAGCAGAGCTCGTACTCCGTGTCGGTGTACGGCGCGTATGCGTCGGCCGGGAACTCCTTCGCCAGGAGGTTCGCGAACTTCGCCCCGTGCGGGTCGTGGCAGGCGGTGCAGGTCCCGTCCTTGATCGGGCCGTGAAGCACGGTCATGGTCTTCGTGAGGATCGTCTTGTGGCAGCCGAGGCAGGTGTCCTTCTCCGGGGCCAGCAGCAGCTTCGCGTTGTCGCTGGCGTGCGGCGAGTGGCACGAGGCGCACCCCTTCTCCGATGTGACGGGGGGATGCTTGACGGGCGACTTTCCGACCGTCTCGCCGATCTGGTCGTGGCACTGGAAGCAGAGCGGCGCCCCTTCGTCCGACAGCAGCTTCGGGTGATCGCCGCCGTGCGGGTTGTGGCACGAGGTGCAGCCGCCCGACAGCGCGGGGTGGACGTCCTTCTTCTTCAGCAGCTCCTCGATGTCGAGGTGGCAGCCGAAGCAGAGCTCGCTCGTCCTTCTTCACGAGGAGCGCCTTGTTGTCGGATTCGTGCGGCGCGTGGCAGGCGGTGCAGTCGCCGGCGGAGACCGGGCCGTGGGGGAACTTCGCCTCGCCCTTGTCGCTGTGGCAGGAGGTGCACAGGTCCTTCAGCGGCTGCGCCAGGAGTTTCGGCTGGTCCGAGGAGTGCGGGTCGTGGCAGGTCGTGCACATCCCGTCCTTCACGGGAGGATGAACATCGGCCTTCTTGCCGAACGCATCGTGGCAGGTCGTGCAGAGCTCCGGCGGCTCCGCCGTCAGCTTGAAGGTCTTCTTCCCCTTCTGCGGGTGCGGCGTCGCCGTGGACTCGTGGCAGGAATCGCAGGACTCCGTCGGGGGATGAGCGGTCTTTCCCTTGAGAAGGCTGGCGTGGCACTGCGCCGAAGCGCAGGTCTCCTCCCCGATCGCGACGGACGCGGGAACGAGCAGGACGGCCAGAAGAAGCAGACCTAACCCAAGGCAGGAATGGAACTTAGTCCGGCTCATTGGCCCCAGATCATATCAGACTGAAACAGGGTCGTCCCAACCGCACGCAACTGATCCCAAGCAAGAAATATGTAAGAAAGAATCGTGCCCATGCTCAAGGTGCGCAACACCCGGTGGCGCAAGGCTCGGGAGAATTGGGTGTGCGAGGGCGAGGGAATGCAGTCGGGGCTTGGCTGGATGACACCGCTGGAACGTGATGCGCACTTTGCACCCTGGTGGGAAGGGCCGGTCCATTGTGGCGCAATTATTTCGGAGGGTGCGGCACCATCGTGCGCAAGGGGAGCGATCGGGAGGAAGTGACCACCCTAGCGCAGCACCCGCTCAGGCCCGATCGCGCCGGGCGAGGCAAGGGGGGAATCCCCGGATTCGCGCGGAGTTTCGGTCGGGTTGGTCATCGGGGCTCTCAGGGGAAGGGAAGGCGCGGTTCTTGCGTCAGGGCCGATCCACGCCGGTCCGGTTGCGCACGGGATGCGCGCGCGGAACCGGCTCCACGGAGGCGGGATGTCCATGTTCGGCAGTCGGGTCGGGGGGATCTTCGACCGAATCAGTCCGCGAAGCGGAAGGGGAATGGCCTTCGCGCTCGCCCTGCTGCTTTGCGCTCTCGCGCCCGCGGCCTCCGCGCAGTCCAAGGACGATTGCCTCGCCTGCCACTCCGATCCCACGCTGAAGGGGACCAGGGGCAGGCAGTCGATCTCCGTCTACCTCGACGAGAAGAAGTTCACGCGCTCGATCCACGGTCAGCTCGATTGCGTGATGTGCCACCAGGACCTGTCGGGCGCCGAGTTCCCCCACAAGGAGGACGTGGGCCGGGTCGACTGCTCCTCCTGCCACGACAAGGAAGCGACCGAGTACAAGCGGAACATCCACGGGATCCAGGCCGCGAAGGGGGACAAGCTCGCCCCGGGCTGCACGGACTGCCACGGCGTCCACGACATCCTCCCGCGCACCGACCCGCGATCGCCGGTCGCGACCATGAACGTCCCGATCCTGTGCGGGCGCTGCCACCACGAGGGAACCCCCGTCTCGCTCCAGCACGACATCCCGCAGGACCGGATCCTCGAAAACTACTCGATGAGCAACCACGGCGAAGGGCTCTTCAAGAAGGGCCTGACCGTGACCGCGGTCTGCACCTCGTGCCACACCGCCCACGACGTCCTCCCGCACACCGATCCGCGCTCGAGCATCAACCGCTCGAACATCCCGAAGACCTGCATGAAGTGCCACGGCCGGATCGAGGACGTGCACCGCAAGGTGATCGAGGGGCGGCTCTGGGAGGAGGCCCCCAACCGGATCCCGGTCTGCGTGGACTGCCACTCGCCCCACAAGATCCGCAACGTCTTCTACCCCGAGGGGATGGCGAACAAGGACTGCCTCACCTGCCACGCCCGCAAGGACCTGGCGATGACCCGCGACGGGAAGTCGATCTCCCTGTTCGTGGACGAGGACCACTACGGCTCGTCGAGCCACGCGAAGGTGGCCTGCGCGCAGTGCCACAACCAGGCCTCGCCCTCGCACGTGCGCGCCTGCGAGACGATCCAGGGCAAGAAGGTGGACTGCGCCATCTGCCACGCCGAGGTGGTGAACGTCTACAAGACGAGCATCCACGGCGTGCTGGCCGCGAAGAACGATCCCGACGCCCCGCGCTGCCTCGATTGCCACAGCGCGCACGCGACCCAGAGCAAGAAGCTGCCCTCCTCGCCGACCTTCCCGCGCAACGTCCCCGAGCTGTGCGGGCGGTGCCACCGCGTGGGGCAGAAGGCCGCCATCCGGATCAAGGACGACATGCCGAACCCGGTCGAGAGCTACCGGGAGAGCATCCACGGCAAGGGGCTGCTCGACAGCGGCCTGGTCGTGACCGCCACCTGCGCCGACTGCCACACGCCGCACGGCGAGCTGCCCCCGGCCGATCCGCGCTCCACGGTCAACCCGGCCCGCCTGGCGGACACGTGCGGGCGGTGCCACAGCGGGATCGAGCTGATCTTCAAGGCGAGCATCCACTGGCCGGGCAACGCGAAGCCGGGCCAGAAGCTGCCGACCTGCGAGTCGTGCCACTCGTCCCACCAGATCAAGCGGACCGACCGGACCGATTTCCGCTTCTACATGATGGACCAGTGCGGGAACTGCCATAAGGAGCAGGGAGAGACCTTCTTCGACACCTACCACGGGAAGGTCTCGCGGCTCGGCTCGGCGGTCGCGGCGAAGTGCTACGACTGCCACGGCACGCACGACATCCTGCCGGCCGACAACCCGCGCTCGCACCTCAGCCGCGCGAACCTGGTCACGACCTGCGCCCAGTGCCACAAGTCGGCGCACCGCCAGTTCGCCGGCTACCTGACCCACGCCACGCACCACGACTCGAAGAAGTACCCCTGGCTCTTCTATTCCTTCTGGGGGATGACCTTCCTCCTGATCGGGACCCTGATCTTCGCGCTCCTGCACACCTTCGCCTGGCTGTTCCGGCTCTGGCGGACGCGGCACCTCTGGGGGGCGAGCAACGTCCACCGCGAGGGCGCGAAGCTCTACCGGCGCTTCACCCGCTTCCAGCGGATGCTCCACCTCACGATGCTCCTGAGCTTCTTCACCCTGGCCCTGACGGGGATGACGCTGAAGTTCTCCTACACCGCGTGGGCGGTCGTGATGTCGAAGGTTCTCGGCGGGTTCGACACGATGGGCGCCCTGCACCGCATCGCGGCGATCTGCCTCGGCGTCGTGGGGCTGATGCACGCCTACGACATCCGGCGGCACTGGAAGGACTCGGGCCTGCCGTTCTTCAGGTTCGTCTACAACAGGGACACGATCCTCTTCAAGTGGAACGACGCGAAGGAGCTGTTCCAGTCGATCCGCTGGTTCGTCGGGCTCGGCCCGCGCCCGCACTACGGGCGCTACACCTACTGGGAGAAGTTCGACTACTTCGCGGTGGCCTGGGGCCTGGTGGTCATCGGCTCGACCGGGCTCGTGCTCTGGTTCCCCGAGATCTTCACCCGGATCCTCCCCGGCTGGTCGGTCAACGTGGCGACGATCGTCCACAGCGACGAGGCGCTGCTCGCCGTCGGATTCATCTTCACGATCCACTTCTTCAACACGCACTTCCGTCCCGACAAGTTCCCGATGGACCCGGTGATCTTCACGGGCCGGGTGCCGCTCGAGGAGCTGAAGTACGACAAGCCGCGGGAGTACGAGGAGATGGTCGCGAAGGGAACGCTGGACGACTACATCGTCGAGCCGATCCCGTCGAACACCGAGCGGGGCTTCCGGATCTTCGGCTTCATCGCGCTGGGGATCGGGCTGGGCCTCATCGGCCTGATCATCTACGCGATGACCTTCGGGTACCGCTGAGGCGGGAGACCGATCGGAAGCCTGACGGGGGAGCCGCCGCCGGCCGCCGCGCCACCCCCTGCAGGGGAGGATGCGAGGCTCGCGCCTCAGCTCCGGATCATCGTCAGCATCATCTTGAAGCGGCCGACCGCCTTCACGGCGTGAGGCTCGCCTCCCGGCATGAGGATCAGCTGGCCCCCGGTCAGCCGGTGGGGCTTCTTCGAGATGATGATCTCGGCCTCGCCCTCGAGGATGTTCACGAGGGCGTCGAACGGGGCCGTGTGCTCGCTCAGCTCCTGGCCGGCGTCGAACGCGAACAGGGTCACGTTCCCCGTCGGCTTCTTGACGACGATGCGGCTCACGATCGCGCCCTGCTGGTAGTCCACGAGCGTGGACAGGGTGAAGGGCGTGGACGGCGGCGACGTCGGTGCGGGCCTGGGGCAGGTTGTTCTCCATGGTCCGGTTCCTCTCCCGGTGAGAATGCCCGCTGGAAGACGCGAGTGCAAGCCCCGCGCCGGCGATCCCGTAAGGTCACAGGCAGAGATTCCGGGATGACCGTCGGTCGGCTCTCTGCCTGGAATCGGCGGGGTTCGCGCGGGGCCCCTTCGGGCAGGCAGATCGCGGCGGGGTGGAACGGCGGAGGCGCAGCGCGCCGAGCCTCGCGGGACAGCCCCCCGCGCGGTTGGTATAGTTACCGTCCATGTGCGGCATCGCCGGGATTTTCCGGCTTCGGGAGCCCCAGGACGACACCGCCCTGGTCGCCTCCATGCTCGAGCCGCTCCGGCGGCGCGGGCCCGACGGGGAGGGGCTCGAGCGCGAGGGCCAGGCGACGCTCGGGCACCGCCGCCTCGCGATCCTCGACCTGAGCGAGGCGGGCCGCCAGCCGATGCGCTCCCCCGGTGGCCGCTACACCGTCTGCTACAACGGCGAGATCTACAACTTCAAGGACCTGCGCGCCGAGCTGGGGCTGCGCCCCGGCGAACTCCGGTCGGGCTCCGACACGGAGATCCTTCTCCGGGCCTGGGAGCGGTGGGGTCCCGCGGCCCTCGACCGGCTGGTCGGGCAGTTCGCGTTCGCGATCCACGATCGCGACGAGCAGCGTCTCTGGCTCGCGCGGGACCGCTTCGGCGAGAAGCCGCTCTTCTACCACCATGCCGGCGGGGCCCTCGCCTTCGCCTCGAGCATCCCGGCGCTCCTCCGGGCCCCCTGGGTGCCCCGCTCGCTCGACCCTTCCGCGCTTTTCGAGTACCTGACGCTGCGCTACGTCGTCAGCCCCAGGACGGTCGTCGGGGGCGTCCTCAAGCTCCCTCCCGGGCACCTGCTCTCGGCCGGCCGGGACGGCGTCTCGGTGACGCGCTGGTACGACCCGCGCGCTTCGCGCCCGGGCGAAGCGCCCATCCGGCGCGGCCGCGAGGAGCTCGTCGAGGAGTTCGGGGCGCTGCTCGTCCAGGCGGCGCGGCGCTGCCTGGTCAGCGACGTTCCCGTCGCGCTGCTGCTGTCCGACGGGATCGACAGCAACGCGGTCCGGACGGCTCTCGCGCTCGGCGGATCGGATGTCCAGTCGTTCACCTTCCGGCCGGTCCTCGACCGGGACGCCGCCGCTCCGCCGCTGACGGAAGGGCCGGACGGAACGATCCGGTGCAACCTGCGAATCACGGCCGAAGAGCGGTTCCAGGCGCTCGTGCCGGTCTTCTCCTCGTTCACGGAGCCGGTCGGGGACGGGGCCTCGCTCGCCACCTGGTTCCTGATCCGCGAGGCGCGCTCGCGCGCCACGGTCTTCCTCAGCGGGCACGGCGGGGACGAGGTGCTCGGCGGGTACCGCCTGAGCCAGGACCGGTTCCGGCTCGCCGCGATTCGCCGCTTCGCCTGGCTGCCCGGCGCGTGGATGGACGCGGCCATCGAACGGTACACCTTCGGCGAGGAGAGCGTGGCCGACAGGCGCCGTGCGCTCGCGCGCGTCCCGATGAGAAAGGCCCCGGCCGCCGCGCGCTACCTGATCCACAGGCCCCTGCCCGCGGCCGAGGTCGTCCGGATGTTCCCCGGAGGCCGGTGCGCCCGCGCGCTACCTCGAGAGCATCGACCGCCTCTACGGGGAGTGCGCCGAGGGGGCCACGGGCCTCGACCGGATCCAGGAGGTCCTGCTCCGGACCTTTCTCTCCGAGAACGTCCTGTCGTTCGCCGACTCGGTCGCGATGGACTCCTCGGCCGAGCTGCGGATGCCCCTGCTGGATCGCGACCTCGTGGAGTTCGTCCTGCGCCTCCCCCCGTCGCTGCGGGTCGCGCGCGCGCCCGGCCGGTCGAACACCAAGCAGATCCTCAGGCTCTGGGGGCGCCGGCACCTGCCGCCCGAGCTGCGGACCATGCCGAAGAAGAGCTTCTCCTACGGCACGATCCGGAACCTCCTGAAGATCCGGGGGGACGAGGTCCGGGGGCTGATCCTGGACGCCCCGGCGCTGCGCGGGGCGCTACCCGGCCTGGAAGGGTGGCTGCAGCGCCCCCAGGACGACTACCACGGCCCCTGGGAGGGGACCCTCTGGGCCCTCCTGACCCTCGGGGTCTGGAGCAGGTCGGCCGGCCTGACCTGACCGGACCCAGCCGGACCGAACCGGCCTGGACTCGTGTCCCCGACCCGACCTGGTGCCCAGCCTTCCCCACCCCCCCGCCTGCCTGGCCCGCGCCCGCCGACGCCTCCTGCGCCCCGGAATTGCCTTGCGGTCCCCCCTGCGAGAACGCCCCCTTGCCGGGAGCATGGACCGGTTGGACGCGCGGAAGCGCGGTGGCATACTGAAAGAGTTCCCTGTCCAGAGGCTGAGATCGGTCCCGCCATGTCGGCCCCCGGGAGCGGGCCGGGCGGGCAGTTCCTGAAGCGGCCCGTGCGGGGTCGAGGAGGCGGCAGCGGCCATGGGTGAGAAGGTGGAGCCGGGCGCGGTCAGGACGGCCCCGATCGTCCGGCGGCGTCCGCGGGCGAATTCGACCTCCAGGAGCGGATCCGCTTCGAGGAGCTGGTCTCCGACCTGACGGCGCGGTTCGTGAACCTGCCCCCGGGGAGGTGGACCAGCAGATCGAGGCCGTCCTGCGCTCCGTGGTCGAGTTCCTGCAGGCGGACCGGGGGATCCTCTGGGCCTGGGATGAGGAGAACGGCGATTTCCTGGCGATGCACTACTGGAGGTCGAACCCCAACGATCCGGTCCCGCTCTCGCTGAAGGCTTCGAGTTTTCCCTTCGTCTTCGAGAAGGTGATGCGCGGCGAGACGTTCAGCTTCTCCAGCCTCTCGGACCTGCCCGAGGAAGCCTGGCAGGAGCGGAAGCAGTTCACGGAATTCGGGACCCGCGCCCACGTCAGCGCGCCGATGATGGCGGGCAATACCCTCATCGGCATGTTCTCCATCGGAGCCACGCGCAACGAGCGCCCATGGCCGGAGCTCCTCGTCCGGCGGATCCGGGTGATCTCGGACATCTTCGCGAACGCGATCCAGCGCAAGCAGGCGGAGCTCGACCTGGAGGCTGCCTTCGGCGAGATCCGGCGCCTCAAGGACCGGCTCGAGGAGGAGAACCGCTACCTGAGGCGCGAGGTCGAGGTGGAGTACAAGTACGGCGAGATCGCCGGGCGCGGCGAGGCGATCCAGAGCGCCCTGCGCAGCGTCGAGCAGGTGGCCGGGACCGACGCCACGGTCCTGCTGCTGGGCGAGACGGGGACCGGCAAGGAGCTCCTGGCGCACGCGATCCACAACCTGAGCCCGCGGCGGGATCGCGCCATGGTGAAGGTGAACTGCGCCGCCCTGCCCCCGAGCCTGATCGAGAGCGAGCTGTTCGGGCGGGAGAAGGGGGCCTACACCGGCGCCGTGACCCGCCAGGCGGGCCGCTTCGAGCTCGCGGACGGCTCGACCATCTTCCTCGACGAGATCGGCGACCTGCCGCCGGAGGTCCAGGTGAAGCTCCTGCGGGTCCTGCAGGAGGGGCAGTTCGAGCGGCTCGGCAGCACGCGCACGATCCAGGTCCATGTCCGGGTCATCGCGGCGACGAACCGCGACCTCGAGCGCGAGGTCCGGGAGGGGCGCTTCCGCGAGGACCTCTACTATCGCCTCAGCGTCTTCCCGATCCAGGTCCCGCCGCTGCGCGAGCGGAAGGACGACATCCCCGACCTTGTCTGGGCGTTCGTCAAGGAGTTCGGCGTCGCGATGCGGAAAAACGTGGACAGCATCCCGCAACGGACGATGGACGCCCTCGTGCGGTATCCCTGGCCCGGGAACGTGCGGGAGCTGAGGAACGTCATCGAGCGGGCGATGATCGTCAGCACGGGATCGATCCTGAGGATCGACCTTCCGGGGATCTCCGATTTCACCCGCCCCCCCGGTCAGCGGCTCGAGGAGGTGGAGAAGGCCCACATCCTGGAGGTCCTGAACTCCACCGGGTGGAGGGTGGGGGCCGACACGGGGCCGCGGAGATCCTCGGGCTCAAGCCGACCACCCTTCAATCCCGAATGAAGAAGCTGGGATCCAGCGTCCGCGCACCGACGAAATTTCGTAGCATCGACGAAATATCGTCGGATTCCGCACTCTCTATCGCTGGCTCCGGACTACACTCAGATCAGACCTAAGTTATTTGTTTTCTAGTTAGATTAATGCTTGTCTTCTTGCGATTGTGAAATCGGCATGACTTTCGCAACTCCAGAGGTACCCCGCTGCCCTCTCCGGCAGGCCGAAAGGACTGCCGGGGAGGCCAGCAAAGTCAGGCAGCATGACGCCAACGGACCGGTGACGGCGCGGGATCCGGCAGATCGATGCGCCGCAGGTCCGTCCCTCTGACCCCGCGGCGAGCCCCCCAAGGCTCGCCGCCCCCTTTTTTCCGTTGATGGCGGACCGTTGATCGGTGCACGGCCGCCGTCCGCGCCCGGGCGGAACTACCGCTTGGCAACGGCGAGAAGGCGCATCGCCGGGTCCCGAGACTCTTGATCTCGACGTAGCCGTCATTCGAGATCGAGATCTGCGCGGCGCCGATGATCTGCCCTTCCCCCTTGTTCTTGCCGTCGAGCTTCAACTCGACGACGCCGAAGGGGTAGTCGGCCGATCGAAGCCCCTGGGCCAGGGCGATTCCCTCGAACGGGCGGTTCGCGATCAGGAACACGACCCGGCCGGTCTCCGTCTTCCTGGTCCGCGCCACGGCGATCGGGTAGCCCAGCGACCCCCCGATCCGGATGAACCCCCTGTCGAGCTTGGACAGGGCCTGGTGGAGCTCCATCTGGCCCTTTTCGCCGAGGAGCTGCGCGTACTGCTTCACCTCGTCGTCCGTCGAGTAGGACTCGATCCGGATGAAGGCGGGGTTGCTGATGTCGCCCGAGGCACTCATGTCGACGAAGTTCGCCGTGAACTCCTCGACGGGCTTGGTCTTTTCCTTGGCATGCGGCCTGGAGTCCCGGGCCGTTGCCGGCGAGCAGAGCGGCCAGAAACGTCAGCTGTGCAGGCGAAACACGGTCGCGGTTCGGCGTGTCATTGGGGCCCTCCTCCCAGGTCTCTCTGTTAGACCAGTATGGCACACTGATCGCCACCAAGGGTCGCGAACGGGAGCGAGGCATCGGACCCCTGTCGTCAGGCCTTTTCCTTCGGGGGGCCTTGACGAAGCCGCCATGACCGGATCGTTTTCCGGGCGCCGGGACCGCCGCGCGGCATGAGCCTTCATAACCTCGCTTTTTTGCCCGAACAGGACTTGGGGAACAGCACTGACGCCCGATCCGTTCTCCGACCGGGCCCCTCAAGAACCCACCGGCGGGTCCAAACTCGGGGCGGCCCCTTCCCGCCCGGGAGGATAATCCATCGTGCGACGACAGGTTCTCGCTACTCTGCTCTGTGCCCTGGCCGCCTGCTGCTCTGCGTGGCGTGCGCCGCCGACAGCAGGGCCTCCTGCCGATGCACCCATCGCCGTTGCCCCGCCCCCCGGACACGGGGAAAGAGGTCTTCAAGGCGACGGCCGAGCGTGCACGCCCGAAGGGGCCCCGATGAAAACCGTCGAGCGATCACGATCACGATCGACCGGTGGTCGACCGAGGCCGAGCGCGATGAAGTGAGTCAAGGCGCTCCAAGGCCGGGGGGACGGCCTCAGTCCGCGCCGCCCTCGAGAAGATGAAGGAGACGGGCTCCGTCGAGATCGGCAAGCCAGCGCGCTCCCTAGCATTTCGGCCTGGCGACGAAGCCTGGACGGAGGCATGCGCCTGATCACTCTCGGGGCCGGGCAAGCCGGGGTTCTTCCTCGAGCAAGCCCAGGAAGCTCGACAAGCCCAAGGAAGGATTCGACGTCACAGCTCATCGATCTCCAGGTGGACGGCAACGGCAAGGGAGACGGGTCGATGGCCGCCGCGGCGAAGCTGAAGGTCGGCCCCGCAGGGCGGCCTCGTCGTGGACGATTACTCGAGCAACGCGATCAAGCTCGACCCCGTCGCGAAGAAATCGAAGTCGCTCCGGAGAGGCGGCGGAAGGGTCCCGGTCCCGTGTCGGCCGAATCGTTCGACCTGGTGGTGATCGGCGCCGGCCCCGCCGGCGAGAAGGGGGCCGTGACGGCCGCCATCCTCGGCCGGCGGGTCGCGCATTGTCGAGAAGCCCCGCTCGTGGGCGGCGCCGGCCAACACGGGCACGATCCCGAGCAAGACCCTGCGCGAGACGGCGCTGCGCTCTCGGGTCTGAGGGCGGGAAGCTCTACGGGGTCGATCTCTCGCTGCGGCGTGAGGCGACGATCGCCGACCTGATGCACCACGAGCGCCGTGTCACGGCGCAGGAGCGGGCGCGGATCACTCCACGGCTGCGACGCGCGCCGGGCGTCGACGTGTTCCACGGCGGCGCGCTGTTCGTCGACCCGCACACGATCCGCGTGGCCGGCCCGCGGCGGCGAGACCTTCGCTGCGCGGCGGCGAAGATCCTGATCGCCACCGGCTCGTCGCCGTTCCGCCCGCCGGAGTTCCCGTTCGGGGACGAGCGCGTCCACGACTCCGACGAGATCCTCGACCTCGGAGGCATCCCGGGACCTGGCGGTGATGGGCGCCGGCGTCATCGGCAGCCGAGTACGCCTGCACCTTCGCGGCGCTGGGCGTCGAGGTCCACGCTCATCGACGGACGCGACGCCTGCTGCCGTTCCTCGATGCGCGATTGTCGCGGGCCCTGGACGCAGCGATGGAGCGCCTCGGCGTCAGCTTCCACTGGCACGAGACGGTCGCGACGTGCGACTCCGCCGGACCGGGCCAGGTCGGCTGCGCTTCGCTCCGGCACGACGCTGGCGGCGATGGCGTGCTGGTGGCGGCGGGCGGCACGAGCAACACCGCCGAGCTCGAACCTGGCCGCCGCCGGGCTCGACGCCCGGCAAGCGCGGCCTGATCGTGGTGGACGAGCACTACCGACCGAGGTGCCGCACATCTACGCGGCGGGCGACGTGATCGGCTTCCCGGCGCTCGCCGCGACCAGCGCCGAGCAGGCGCGCGTGGCGATGTGCCACGCCTTCGACCTCGGCTTCAAGAGCGCGTCTCCCCGCTCCTTCCCATCGGGATCTACACGATCCCCGAGGTCAGCATGGTCGGCGAGACCGAGGAGTCGCTGCAAGGAGAAGGGCGTCGACTACGTGGTCGGGCCGCGCCGCTACCGGCGAACGCGCGCGGCCAGATCATCGGCGACGAGACCGGCTTCCTGAAGCTCCTGTTCCGCCGCGACGACATGAAGCTGCTCGGCGTGCACGTCATCGGCGAGCAGGCCACCGAGCTCGTCCACATCGGCCTGGTCGCGATGCTGGCCGGCAGCGGGTGCGGAGCTCTTCGACGAGGCCTGCTTCAACTACCCGACGCTGGGCGACCTGTACAAGACGCGACCTACGACGCCCTGCGCTCCGGGAGGGTCTGATCCAGAACGGTTTCCCAGGCCCGAGCTGCCGGAGTAGAATGACTGCGTGACGGGTTCCTGGAGGGTCGGCTTTCCGGATTTCCGCTGCGGGAAGAAGGAGTAAAGGTCCAATGAAGAAACTGATCTGCGCGCTGTCTGTCGCGGCGCTCGTTCTGGCGCTCGCGCCTGCCCTCATGGCCGGCGAGGACGGCAAGGCCCTGTTCGACGCCAGTGCGCCATGTGCGACGGCAAGGACGGCGTCGCCAAGCCGATGGCGAAGGGTTCGAAGAGTCTCACGATCCGTCTTCCAGAAGGAGATGAGCGCCGATGCGATCGCGAAGATCACGACGGAAAACAAGAACAAGATGCCGGCCCAGAAGGAAAAGCTCTCGGCCGAGAGATCAAGGCGATCGCCGAAGACATCAAGTCGATGGCGCCTGCGAAGTCGGCCCCCGTTCACGCAGCCGGGAATCCCGCGAACCGGCGCCCCAGGACCCGACCCTGGAAACTGCCGGTGGTCTCGAGGGAACGACCCGGCTCTTCTTCGGGCGTTCCGCGCTCCGCCGCCGCCTCCCGCTGGCCGCCACGCCCCTACTGGATCATTCCCTGCCTCTTCAGCTCCTGAATGACGGCGCCGGCGATTTCCTGCACCAGCTCCGCGGGCCGTGGGGTTGAAACTCTCGCTGAGCCGGACCAGTGGGCCTCCCGTCCTGAACAGTAGATGTTCGTTTGATCTTGACATCGTGTCGGTCCGGACGTAACCCGAATCGTAGGCCATTCCCTAGCCGTAACCCGCGTACCCGTACATGGAGTAATCAGGGGCGGGGTAGCTGCTGGGGTCCCAGGTCGTCTCCTGGCTCCTGTCCACGAGCCGCGTCATGATGACGCCGTCGAACCGATCCTGCTTGATCTTGGCCTGGCGCGGTCAGTATCCGGAGGTCGTCGTCGAGGAAGAGAGAGACGAGGGGACGGCCTGGTTCTTCGTGATCTCGGCGCACTACCTGTCTTCGGCGGCGCGGCCATCGACTCATCCTTGCTCATCACGAGGACGAGACCTTCTCAACTTGAGCGGCCCTGCGGAGGGCTCCTTCACGAGCTGATCAGCTTCGTGGAGGCGCAGGAGGCCGTGATGGGCAGCAGGAAGCCGGCCACGAGGCCCTTCGACGTGTGGGACATGCGGGATCCTCCCTTGGAATTGTTCGTTCCGCTGGAATCAAAACCGACGCCGACCGGCCCGAAAGAACCACGGGGTCCTACGGGCTCGGCTCCCTGTCGGAGTACGACAATTGTACAGGCGCTGACCAGGAACGAGGCGCTGCCTCCCATGGGCTGCGCTAGCCGCCGCCGACGAAGAAGCTCGAAACTGTCGTTCACACTGTAGCCGGGGGACGGATACCACTCGTAGCGAAGGTCTTCATATTCCGCGGTCGCGGAGAGGTTCCTCAGAAGGTGTCGTGGCGAACAGGTTCCGCCCGAGTCATCGGTAGACTGGTCCTCGCCGTAGTAACTGAAGTTGGAGTACCGTAGGTCACCTGGACGCCTGCGGAGCAGCGGGGTGAACGATACCCGACCATCGGCGACAGCTCGACGTAGTCGACGTCGCCGAAGGAGAGCCCATCGTCCCACCCAAGAAGAGCGGCCCTTGAAGGGGGGCGGCGGCTCTGGGCCGGGGCGACTGGGGTCCTTCGCTCTGAGAGCCGCCCCCTTCAGCCGCGGTGTCCGGGCCGTGCGCCCGGGGTCGTGCCGCCCCCGCTCTCCCTGTCCTGGACCCCGGTTTCATCACCGGCGGCGTTCATGAGCAGGCCGCCCTGGGCCGTCGCGGCGGTCACCGCGAGACATCTCAGCCGAACAGCACGGCAGCGTCTTCTTATTTCGTCCCCTGGATCCGGCGGATCACTGAATGGCGCGCGAGAGTCGGCCTGAGTGGTTCGTGCGGGACCAGGCAGGCTGCCGGAGGCCCGGTCCAGCGAGCCATTCTACAGGACGTGGCCCGTTACGACGTGGCCGTTGGTTGCCCGGGGGTCACCGTCGGAGTAGTTGACTCGTCCAGGACGGTCTACGACAAGGAGCCGATCGGAAGAATCGCCACCCTTGCCCTGCCGGTGACCCTCTCCCGGCTGCGCGCGCCGGCATCCACCGGGCGGGCAGGCTGGCCTCGAAGCGATCACGCGCCCCGGTTTCCGCATGAAACGGTCCTGATGACCGGCGCCTCGTCGGGATCGGCCTCGAGATGGCGCGCCTTCTCGCCGCTGAGGGCGCACTCCGTGCTCGTCGCGCGGAACGGGTATCGTTTTCGCGACCTTTCTGGGACGCTCGAGCGCGAGCACGGCACGCGCGCGGTGACCTCGAGGAGGCCCTGACGGACCCCGGGGCCCCGCGGGCGATCCACGACGGCTCGAGCGGGCGGCGTCTGTGTGGATCTCCTTGTCAACAACGCGGGGTTCGGCGCGCGCGGCCCGTTTCGCCGAGCTTCCGCTCGCCCGCGAGCTGGACATGGTGCAGGTAACGTGGCGGCGCTGGTCGGCCTGACGGGGCTGTTCCTGCCGGGGATGGGCAGCGGGGGCGCGGCGGAATCCGAACGTCGCCTCCACTGCCGCGTCCAGGCCGGCCCCCCCATGGCGGGCTACTACGCCACGAAAGGATTCTTCCTGCACTTCACGGAGGCGCTCGCCGAGGAGCTTCCGGGCTCGGGCATCGTGGTCTCCTGCCTCGCGCCCGGGCAGACCGTCCCGGGATTCATGGAGGCGGCCGGCATGCACAAGGCGCTGCTCTCCCGCGGCGGGCCGATGGACGTGCGGAAGTCGCCGAGCGGGTCTCCGGGGATTCCGGGCCGGGCCCGTGATCGTGATCCCCCGTCTCCTCCCGCTTCGCCGCCCTCGCGGTCCGGCTCCTTCCCAGGTCCCTCGCCGGGAAGGCGGCCGGGGCCCTGCAGAGACGACGGCCCGACCACGGCTGCGGCGGCGGCCTGCAGGCCGGCGACCTGGAGGGCCGAGTTTTTTCTGGCCTTCAGCCCCAGACGGTATAAGTGATCGAGGAACGAGCGCTTGCAAGACTCTCCACATCGACCATGCCTTTGTCGCGTCCTGGGTGCGCGGTGATGGTTCTTTTCCTCCTCGCGATCGGGCTCCCGCATCGGCGGCAACCCTGAAGGGGGCTCTCCGCGGGTCCTCGATGGATCGTGGCGGCTGGTCGAGCAGCGTTACGCGGGAGGCTCTGCGAACCTTGCCTTCGAGGAGGCGCCGTCCGGCTCCAGTTTGTCACCGGGAAGGAAGGGACGAAGGGACTGATCTCGGCGGGAGTGGGAGTCGCTGCGGTGGCGCTGCCCTGGCCGGCATTCTCGAACGACGAGGGCCCGCTGCCGGTGACCGTTGTGGAGCGGTCGCTCGACGCTGTGAAGAGCGAGGTTCGCGCCGATACCGGGTTCGCCCTTCCCGAACGACGACCTGGTCCTCGACATCGAAGAGACCTACGCCGTCTCGGAAGAGGGCCGGAGCCTCGTGGGGGAGATGACGGTGCGGTTCCGCCAGGGGGAGACGGACCGCGGCTCGTTCACTCTCCATCGCCGCTTCGAGAGGGAACCTTGAGGAGCGCACGGTGTTCGTCCCCGGCACGGCGCGCCGGCCCGGTCCCGGCGCACCCCGCTGCCCCGCGCAATGCGCTTGCGGCCGCTCTCGTTCTCGTCCTGGCGCTCCTTGCCCCCGCGCGGCCGCCCAGACGATCTCCGGCAACCACCTTCGAGGACCGCAACGGCAACGGGATCCGAGACGCGGGAGAGCCCGCGCTCCCCGGCGTGACCGTGGAGCTGCTCGGAACGCGGGATTCGGGCGGGGCGACCCATCCGGTGGCTGGCGACCGCCGGAGAGCGGGCTCTTCTCCTTCGCCCCTGGAAATGGCTGCTACCTGCTCTTCCGCACGATCCGCCGGGATGGCGCTTCACCAATCCGCGTTTCGACGAGTTCCCGAAATCGACGCCGGGATACACGGCCCCGCTCGGGCAGCCGCGCATGGGCAAGCTCGACCAGGGGATCGCGCACCTTGCGGAGGCGCCTTCAGGTACATCTCCATGGGGGACAGCATCGCCTGGAATTGGAACTCGTGCGGTTACGCTTCATCCTTCTGGTACAGCAAGCAGGTCCAGTCCCGGATCGCCTGCGCGAGCCCCTCGTCCGCGATCACCCTCGACCAGGCGGCCGTCAAGGGGGAGTACACGGACGATCTCTCGGGACGACGCGGCCGACAACAACAACAACGTCTTCCGGTGCCCTCGCGACGCAGCCGCAGCTCGTCACGATCTCGATGGTCGGGAACGACCTGCTCGACGTCGAGCCGTCCGCGATCCCGACGCAGTCCGAGACCAACAAGATGGTGGCCGAGCTCATCGACGCGCGCCAGAACCTGCAGGAGGCGATCTCCGCGCTCGTGGCGCGGGCTGCCGGGCGCCGACATCTCGCTCAATACGCTCTACGACAACCTCGCCTACAGCTGCTATTCGCGGCAGACGAGCGTGACCCACCTGAAGTGGATCCCGATCCTCGACCGGATCCTGCGTGACGTCGCCTGGGGCCAGGCCCGGAGAGTCTCGGTCAACGAGGTCGCGGCCGAATTCGCGCACGAGAACCAGGCAGGGGCCTGCTTCGGGTTCGACGGCAAGATCTGCCGCGACATCTTCCAGACGGACAACATTCACCCGAACAACGGCGGGTACGAGATCGTGCGGGAGAAGGTGTGGGAGGCGGACGGCGGGGTGATCCTCTCGTCGGCGGCCGGTTCCCGGCTCTCTCTCCAGGGGGCCGATTACGGGTTCCTCGGCGTGTCCGGCGCCTGCAGCCGACCTCGTGGGAGGCCAGGAGCGGCGCATCGGTCTCCGACCCGCAGGCTGCCTTCGACGACGCCGACGGCGGGCAGGCGGCCTGGATCACGCTCGGGGCCGGCAGCGAGGAGCTCCGCCTGTCCGGCTTCCCGGACTGGTACGACGAGATCCAGATCGTCAAGGTGATCGCGGGGGTCCGCTACAGGACCTCGGGCGCTGTCGGCGACGATTTCTACCGGATCGAAGCCTCGGTGACGGGCCAGTTCCGCCCCCCGCAGGGCATGCCTACACTCCGACAGACTGGAACTTCTTCACGCCGATCGTGGGCGGCGGCGGACCCAACCAGCCGGTGGAGAACCCCGATTTCCCGGATATCAAGACGCTTGCCGTGCCGAACGTCGCCGCGGCGCGCGAGGTGACGGCCACCCTCAGCAAGAATCCGGTCCTCGACGCCGGCGCCGCGGATTACAGCTGGCCGGCCGTGAGCAGCCAGGGCTGGGTACTACCGCCATCCGCGTCGCTTCGGCCCCGTGGCCGGAACAGCCGGGAACGACCTCTACCAGGTCGGCCTCGATGCCGCCTGGCTCGACCTGTACGGGTGGAGAAAGGGCGGCCGGCGGAGGTCCAGGGTCTCGGCGTGGCGAAGGGAGCGGCAGGAGCGCTCGAGGTGACGTTCACCCCGCTCGCCGGCGCGCAGCGCTACAACCTCTACTCGGGCCGGCTGGGGACGCTTCGCTCGGGGCTCTACGACCATGGCCGAGGCTCGCCCGCGGCGCCGATGTGCGCAGCGCCCGCGGAGGACGCGGGAGCCGGCCGCATGAAGATCGCCGTCGGGCCGGCGCAGCAGCCATCGGAGCCCTCCTACTTTCTCGTCACCGCCCACGTGGACGATGTCGAATCGCCCTCCGGGACCGGACGGGCGGCATCGAGATCGACCGCTCCCAGTCGGTCTGCAGGTAATCGGGCGGCGGGACCGATCGGAGTCCCTGTCCCCGAGCCTTCCGCCAACCGTCCCCGTGGCGTCATGGTGCAGCCCTCTTGGAGGGTGGCATCCTTCCTTCCCCCCGATCCCCCCGCCGATTGTATTCCGGATGGCGCAGTACGCCGGCTTGACTGGGTCCGCGGGGACAGCCTAGGCTCAGCGGGTCCTACGCGGGAGAGAGTGACTCATCGACGGCAGGAGCGAGAAGCGGTGCGACCCGTTCCCCGCTCGCGACCCCGAGGGATGGTCCGCGGAAGGCTGGAGGAATCGGTCCCATGAAGAGGCAGTTTCACTTCGCGTTTCTCCTCTGTGCGGCTCTGCGCTGTGGCCGGTCTCCGGCCCTGCCGGCGCGGCGCAGGACGGGACGCAGGTCCCGATCGAGATCGAACAGGAGCTCGTCGAGACCGCACCGGTGATCATCGACGGAGAGACCCTCTTCCGCGTGCGCGGCGTGTCGGCGCGGCCCGCGGCAGTCCGCGCGGAGATGATCGCCGGGCGGATCCGGGACCTCGCCCGCGATCGCTCGATCGGTGTCGACGCGGTGGCCGAGAAGGACGCCGAGTGGGGGACCGACATCGCCGCGGCGAACCGGCTCGTGATGACGGTGACCAGCGCGGACGCGAGGCTGGAGGGAGTCGACCGCGCGCTGCTCGCCAACACCTACGCGGCGCGGATCCGCCAGGCGGTGGAGGCATTCCGGCGCGATAGGGAGGGCAGGCGCCTCCTGCGGAGCGGACTGTACACGCTCGTCGCGAGCCTGCTCCTCGTCCTGATCCTGTGGCTGTTCCGGGGCGTCTTCCGCCGACTCCACGCCCACCTCGACCGGCACTACCACGCGAGGATCAAGTCGCTCAAACTCGGGTCGTTCACGGTCATCCACGCGGAGCAGGGGTGGGAGGCTGTCCGGAAGTCGATGCTGGGTCTGCAACTCGCTCTCCTGGTTGTGGCTGCCTACCTCTATCTCGAGTACGTCTTCCACCTCTACCCCTGGACACGGCCGGCCGCCCGCGATCTGCTCTCGTACGTCTTCGAGCCGGTCGGGTCCATCGCGTTCGCCGTGCTGGCCTACCTGCCGAAGCTCGCGTTCCTCGTGATCCTCTTGCTCGTCACCCGCTGGCTGCTCAAGCTCATGAAGCTCTTCTTCGCCGCGGTCGAGGCGGGAACGCTGGTGCTGGGGAAGTTCGACCCGGACTGGGCGACCCCCACCTACAAGCTGCTCCGCATGGCGGTGATCGCCTTCATGGTTGTCATCGCCTATCCTTACCTGCCGGGCTCGGATTCGGCCGCGTTCAAGGGGATCTCGCTGTTCCTCGGTGTCATGCTGTCGCTGGGCTCCTCGTCGGCGATCTCGAACGTGGTCGCCGGGTACTCCATGACCTACCGGAAGGCGTTCAAGGAAGGGGACCGCGTGAAGATCGGGGATCAGGTCGGGGAAGTCCTCGAGACGCGGCTCCTCGTCACGCGCCTCAGGACCCCCAAGAACGAGGAAGTCATCATCCCCAACTCGCAGATCCTCAACGAGCACGTCGTCAACTTCAGCTCCCTGGCGAAGACCGAGGGACTGATCCTGCACACTCGCGTCGGTATCGGCTACGAGACCCCGTGGCGGCAGGTGGAGGCGATGCTGCTCGCCGCGGCGGAGAGGACGCCGGGTCTGAAGAAGGAGCCTCCCCCGTTCGTGCTCCAGAGGGAGCTTGCGGATTTCGCGGTCACCTACGAGCTGAACGTCTACTCCGACCGGCCGAGCGCCATGCTCGCGACCTACACGGATCTCCATCGGAACATCCTGGACCTGTTCAACGAGTACGGCGTGCAGATCATGACGCCGGCCTACGAGGGGGATCCCGAACAGCCGAAGATCGTTCCGAAGGAGCAATGGCACACGGCGCCGGCGCCGCCGCCGCCGGGGACCGGGGACGGATCCGGTTCCGGGCCCGAGCGCTGACGCCGGCGCGAGCCCGAAGTCGTCCTTTCGAGCGTGCGAAGACCGAGGGCGCTGGATTCGCCGCACCGGCGCCCTTTCCTTCGCTGGCGCATGGGCGGGGAGGGCAGGCGGCCTCCCGGGCCCGGGTGCGCCGATCGTGGGGTGCGCCCGGCGGAGATCCCTAGTGCTTCGAGGCGCCGCGGAGCTCCCCGGCGAGGCGCCGCGACCCATAGATCTTCTCGAGCGCCTCGAGGATGGCAGCGCCCGTCACTGCGACCGTCCGGTTCGTCTTCTCGTCGAACCAGTAATCGCCGGCCAGCGAATGGATGTTGCCGTCGAAGACCAGTCCGACGAGCCGTGCGCTGCGGTCCAGGACGGGGGAACCGGAGTTGCCTCCGACGATGTCGTTGTCGGTTGTGAAGTTCAGGAGTGTCGCGGGATCGATCCTGGTCGGGCTTTCAGCCACGACCTGGGCAGATCGAACGGCTCTCGTCCGGTCGCTCGCTCGAACATCCCGCCGATCGTCGTGAAAGGGGCCACCGAGCGCCCCCCCTCGGTCCAGCCGCGCACGGCTCCGTAGGACAGCCGCGGGGAGAAGGTCGCGTCCGGGGAGCTGCCCGTGCCGAACAGCGCGAAACGCGCCTTCGCGATCGATTCGTGGTTCTTTGCGACGATCGCGGCGACAGTGTCCTCGTATTTTCGGCGGAGCGCCCGCGCCTCGGGGTCCACCCGGCGGGCGAGGCGGATCATGGGGTCGGTGCTCGCGTCGATCGCGGCGGCCCCCCCGGTGAACAGCGATTTTCGCGCGCCGGCGACGCCGAGCCGGCTTCCCTTCACCGCCGCCTCGGCGAGCTCGCGCGGGGAGAGGGGGCCGAGCAGGCCTCGCACGAATGGATCGTCGGCGCCGAGCTCCTCGCGCAGCTTGGTGAGCGCAAAGGCCACGAGAGGATCTCGACGTCCGTGTGCACGGGCGCGGGATCGAACAGTCTCTGTCGGAGCGCCGGGAGCTGCGCCTCCTCGAATTCGGGCAGGCGCGTTCCGGCCGGCTTGACCAGCTCCTCGGCGGAGCGGACGAGCGTCCTCGCGAAGTCGAACAGCTCGCAGTCGAATCCCTGCCCTCCTCGATCAGCCAGTGGGGAATCAGCAGAGAACGCCGGCGCTCCATCGCCCCGGCGATGGCGTCCCAGGCGCCGCCGGCCATCCCCTTCAGCGCGGGGTCGGCGTCCACGCGTCGGCGCAGCTCCTGCTCCTCGGCCGCCTTGCGGCCCATCAGGGCCGGATCGCCCAGGGCCCTCTGCAGCCCGCGCATCGATTTCAGTGTGTTCTCCACGCCGAGCAGCCGGTCGATCGAGGTCCTCTTTTCCTCGGCTCCGCGCCTGCCATACTCCGCCAGCATGCCGCGCTGCTCGGAGAGGTAGTTCATCCTGAGCGGCAGATCGTGGTTGTGCTCGAACTCGAGCTCGGCGACGGTGTCGAGCCTGCTCGTGCTGCCGGGGTTGCCCGAGACGAAGACGAGCTCGCCCTCCACCGGAGCGGCGTCCGCGAACCGGAAGTAGTCGGCTGTCCGGGCCGGCATGCCGTCCTCATAGACGCGCAGCAAGGCGCAGTCGAGGTCGTAGCGGGGGAAATTGAAGTTGTCCGGGTCGCCCCCGAAGAAGCCGACCGCGAGCTCGGGTGCAAAGGCGAGCCTGACATCCTGCCAGCGCCTGTACCGGTAGAGGTGGTAGAGCCCTCCCGCGTACAGGGTCACCAGGTCGCAGCGCAGGTCTGCAGCCTTCGCACACGCGGCCTCGAGCCTCGCCCTGGCGGCACGCTGAGCATCGAGAAAGGCCTGGCCTTCGAGTCCCCTGGTCGCTTCGTTGACCTCGGCTGTGACGTCCCTGATCTCGAGGAGCTGGTTGACCTCGAAACCGGGGCAGCGCGCTTCGTCCCTCGCCTCCGCGGCGCTGAACCCTGTCTTGTCGTAGTCCCTCGAGGAGGTGGAGATCGCCTGCGCGCACTCCTGCGCGCAGTGGTGGTTGGTCAGGACCAGACCTTCGGGGGAGACGAAGCTCGCCGAGCAGCCGTTCGCCAGCCGCGCGGAAGCGAGCCGGACCCGATCGAGCCACTCTTTTCCGGGCGAGAAGCCGTACTTCCCGGCGACCTGGGCGGCGGGGAAGCTGTCGAACGTCCACATTCCCTCGTCCGCGCTCGCGGGGACGAGGACTGCGAGCAGAAGGAGGGGGAGGGACAGCGTCCGGCTCCAGGGGGAGCGGACCATTCGGGATCGCGTGGAGCTGTGCCGGTTCGTGCGGGGTCGGTTCACGGGGGCTCGATTCATGAGGGTTGTCCGCATCCTCAGGGGAATTGCGTCGCCCTCGCACCCCAGGAAATCGTACGGCAATACTTCCCCCGGGGTCACATCCCCTCGCGGGGTGCCCCGACGACCATGCCGCCGGGAAGGGCGGCGTCCGAAAAAACGCGGTCGCGCGCGCGCGGGGCCGGGATCACTCTGGTCTGCGGGGCAGGTGGGCAGCGATTCGAAGGATGGAGAGGCGGGGGCCCTTCCGGAACCGAAAGGGCTCCCGCCTTCACGATCGAACTTCAGCTACCCACCGACCCCCGCAGCGCCCGGTGGGATCGGGATGTTCAGCCGGGTCAGCTCGGCGTTGATCATCTTCGCGAACTCTTCGTACGGCTTGGCGCCGTTCAGGAATCGTCCGTTGACGAAGAACGCGGGCGTGCCGTTCGCTCCCAGGGTTTCGGCTTCCTTCACATCCGCCTCGATCACGTCCTTGTACTTCTGGGCGTTGATCGCGGCCTGGAAGCGGTTCAGGTCGAGGCCCAGCTCCTTGGCGTGTGCGATGAGGTCGTCCTTCTTGAGTTTCGGCGGACTGGAGAACAGCTTCTTGTTGTACTCCCAGAACTTCCCCTGCTCGTGGGCGGCCATGGAGGCTATATGGGCCAGCATGGCGTCCTGGTGCATCGGCAGGGGGTGGTGCTTCCAGACGACTCGGACCTTGTCTCCGTAGACCTTGCGAACCTGGTCAAGGGTCGGACCGACCCTCGAGCAGAAGGGTCATTGAAAATCCGAGAACTCGGCGATGGTCACCGGAGCGTTCTCGGGTCCTTCGGCTGGAGAGCCCTGCGTCTTCACCGGGTACACCTTGTTCGGGTCGGGACCCTGGCGCGGCGGCTGTGCCGCCTTGGCGGCGAAGTTGTCCACCTTGGTGCCGAGGGCGGCCACCCGCGAATCGAGCTGACCGATCGTCTTGTTGAAGCTGCTCGTCTGGCTCCAGATCTGCACGTTCATGAAGATCAGGACGCCGACCCCGGCGAGGGTCAGCAGGCGGACCAGGCTGGGCGGGAGCAACGCGCCGCCCCCCGAGCTCCGCTCGGGCTGGCGCGTGTCCCTTGAGTCCGTGTCGCGGTTTCGTCTGGACATCGTGTTCGATCCTCCGATAGGGTCACAAGATTAGCACGGCCCGCGCGGACCGCGGCACCCCCCGCTCAGGCGCGGGAGGGGGCCGGGGCCGGCCGGGGTTCCCGCCCCGCCCATCAGGACGCGGCGGGTCCAGAGGAAGAAGAGCGCCGAGCTGAGCCCCGCGGCGGCGATCAGTCCGAGCAGGAGGCCGTAGAGGCCCGGGTACCCCAGTCGAGCGGCGAGGGTCATCCCGGCCCATCCGGCGGGGGCGGTCAGGATCAGGTAGCGGAAGAGCGCCATCAGGAGCCCCGGCTTCCCCGCCCGAGCCCCTCGAAGACCGGCCGGCAGAGGAAAAGCGGGAGCGAGGCGATGCAGGCGAGCGGGATGATCCTCAGGCCGAAAGTGGCGTAATCGCGCGTCGCCGCGGAATGCGACAGGGCAGCCGCGATCGGGCCGGAGAGCAAGTAGAGGATCGGCGCGACGAGCGCGAGGTACGCCAGCCCCGCAAGGTGGGCTTGGCGGAGGCCGCTGCGGATCCCCGCCACGTCGCGCTCCCCGAACCTGCGCGCGGCGAAGGGGAGCATGGCCGCGGCGGTTGCGATCGCCGGCATCAGCACGAACTGAAGGACCCTGTACTGGATCGCGTAGGCGGCGATCGCCTCGGTGGCGCTCGGAAGCGCCTTCAAGAGCCGGTTGATGATCCCGCTCTCGAACGCCATCAGGCCGTAGGTCAGGGCCGAGGGGATGGCCAGCGCGAGAATCGTCCGGTAGGGAGCCGGGTCGGTGGCGGGGGAGAGGTCGGCGCCGCGGGTCTCCCGGGCGGCCTCGTGCGCCCGCGCCCGCCGCACGGCGTAGATGAGGCCTCCGAACCTCCCGACGACGGTCGAAAGGGCGATCCCGAAGACCCCCCAGTGGAACACGAATGTGAAGATCGTGTTCAGGACGACGTTGATGACGTTCGACCAGATGCCGGCCCACATCGTGGAGCGGGTGTCGTGGTGGGCCTTGACGATCGAGTCGGGGATGATGGACCAGAACATGGAGAAGGCGGAGCCGCCGATCAGACGGCGCCGTAGATCGCGAACTGGCGGGCGACCTCCCCCTCCGGCGCGATCCAGCCCGAAAAGATCCAGCAGGCGGCGCCGACGGCCGCGAACAGGGGGACGATCGCCAGCACCATGACCCAGGTGGAGCGCAGGTACTGGCGGATCTTCTCCCCTTCGCCCGCCCCCATCGCCCGCGCGAGGTGCGAGGTGAGGCTGTTCGAGAGCCCGACCCAGATCGCGATCATCAGGAACTCGAACGGGATCGACAGCCCGATCGCGGCCACCGAGGCGTCGCCGAGAGTGGCGGCGTAGATGGTGTCCACGAAGGTGAAGAGCGAGCGCATCCAGAACGAAACGACCAGGGGCGTCGCCATCCGGAGGACGCTCTGCCGGGCCGCCGGGGAGGCCGGGTTCGCGGGAGACATGGGCGCGCATTCTAGCGGAGGACGGGGAAGGCCGCCCACGGGCGGGGTGAGGAGCCGGCGCGGCGCGTTAGAATGCCGGGGGCCCGGCTCTTTCCGGGCGAACGTGCAGGAGCGAGGGGACCCGAACATGCCATCCGCGCGAGTGCGGCCTGGGACCGGCAACGGGGCCGCGATGACCCTCCGTGAGAGACCTTCCCGGGCGGCACGCGCCGGCTTCATGGCTCCGCTCCTCGTGCTCGCGCTCGGGCTCGCCCTGCTCGCGGGCTGCTCGGGCGAGGTGCCCGCGCCCGGCACGGCGCGGCGGACGGTCACGGTTTCCGCTGCGTCCAGCCTGCGGACGGTCATGCTGGAGGCCGGCGCGAAGTTCAGGATGGCCCGCCCGGGGACGGATGTGCGCTTCAACTTCGGCGCCTCGAACCTGCTGGCCCGCCAGCTCCGCGAAGGGGCGCCGGTGGACCTTTTCATCTCGGCCGACGAGCGGGCCATGGACGAGGCGCAGGCGAGCGGGAGAGTCGATCCCGGGAGCCGGCGGCCGCTGGCATCGAACAGGCTGGTCGTGATCGTCCCGGCGGGAGCCCCCTTCGTGCCGAAGAGCCTCGACGACCTGCGCGCGGCCGCCATCCGTCGGATCGCGCTGTGCGACAACGGGGTCCCGGTCGGCCATTACGCGCGCGCCTGGCTTGCCGCGAAGGGGGCGCTCTCCGCGATCGAAGCGCGTCTCGTGAGGCCCGAGGATGCCCGGGCCACCCTGGCGATGGTCGAGTCGGGGAATGTGGACGCCGGCTTCGTCTACCGCACCGACGCCATCGAGTCGACGCGGGCGATCGTCGCGTTCGAGGTGCCCGCGGGCGAATCCCCGTGATCCTCTACTTCGCGGCCGCGCTCCGGGACGGCCCGGAGCCGCAGGAGGGGCGGGCGCTCCTGGAGTTCCTGGGGACGAGGCCGGTCCGGGAGCTGTTCGAGCGGGCCGGGTTCGAGCCGGCCGGGGGCGGAGGCGGATCGGGGCGATGACCGACCCCCTGTCCATCACGCTGCTGACGCTGAAGGTCGGCCTGGTGAGCCTGGCCGTGAGCATCGTCCCGGGCCTGTGGCTGGCCTGGCTCCTGGCCCGGCGCCGGTTCCGCGGCCGGACCCTCGTGCAGACGCTCGTCAACCTCCCCCTCGTGCTCCCTCCCGTCGCGGTCGGCCTGCTCCTGCTGTTGCTTCTCGGGAGGCGGGGGCCGGTCGGCTCCGCGGTCCACGTTCTCTTCGGGCGCGACCTGCTCTTCACCTGGCAGGCGGCGGCGGTGGCTTCCTGCGTCATGTCGTTTCCCCTCCTCGTGAGGGCCGCGCAGCATGCCTTCGCGGAGGTCCCCGAGCGGCTCGAGCAGGTGGCGGCGTCGCTGGGGTGCGGCCCGTGGCGCGTCTTCCGCACGGTGACGCTCCCCCTGGCGCGCCGCGGCGTCGTCTACGGCCTCGCCCTCTCGTTCGCCCGTGGCCTCGGCGAGTTCGGCGCCACGAACCTGATCGCGGGCTCGATCCCCGGCCGGACCGAGACCCTCGCGCTCGGCATCTACGGACGCGTGCAGAGCGGGCGGAGGGGGCGGCCGCCGGGCTCGCCGCGATCTCGATCCTGATCGCCTTCGGCGCCGCCTACCTGTCCGACTCTACCTGGCCGGCTCCGCCCCTGCTCGCGTCGAAGGGTCCGCCGATGGCCGCTGATCCGGGCCGCCGTCCGGTGCAGGCCGGGTCGCATCCCGGCGGGTCCGCTTCGCGCCCCGGTCCGGGGAGAGCGCATGACGCCGGGCGGCCGCTACAACCAGCTCGAGCTGCGCTGCCGAGCGGGGGATTTCGCCCTCGATTTCGAGGCGGAATGGGATCCTCCTGCCGCGGCGCTGTTCGGGCCGTCCGGTTCGGGGAAGTCCACGATCCTGGAGATCATCGCGGGCGTGCGCCGCGGCGCCTCGGGGCGTGTCGTGCTGGACGGGCGGACGATCCTCGACACGGAGCGGGGAATCGAGCCCGCGGCCCGCGACCGCTGGATCGGCTGGGTGCCGCAGGACGCGTCGCTCTTCCCCCACCTCACGGTCCGCGAGAACGTGCGCTTCGGCCTGTCGCGCGGAGGTCCCGAGGGGGAGCGGCGCCTGGCCGCCTCCGTGGCGCTGCTCGAGCTCGAGCCCCTGCTCGAGCGCCCCGCCGTGGCCCTTTCCGGAGGCGAGCGGCAGAGGGCGGCGGTCGCGCGTGCGATCGCCTCGGGCGCGCGCGTCCTGCTCCTCGACGAGCCCCTCGCCTCGCTCGATGTTCCCTGCGCGCCCGGATCTTCCCCCTGTTCCTGCGGCTGCGCGACGAGCTCGGCCTGCCCATGCTCTACGTCACCCACGACGCCGAGGAGGTCCTCGCGCTCTCCCCGCACGTCCTGGTCATCGAGCAGGGGCGCTGCGTGGCCTCCGGCCGCTCGGAGGCGCTGCTCGGGATGACGCCGCGGGCCGGGGCCCTCGGGCTCCACGCCGCCGACAACCGGTTCGCAGTCCGCCTGTGCGGGACCAGCCCCGCCGAGGGGACAGCGGTGGTCGAGCTGGCCGGCGGGCTGCGGCTCGTGATGTCCGCGACGCCCCCCCGGCGCGCGGGGAGTTCGAGGTGGTCCTCCGCGGGGAGGAGATCATCCTCGGCGCCTTCCCCCCCGGCCCGGTCTCGGCGCAGAACGTCCTCGAGGGGACGGTCGTGGCGGTGCGCGAGCGGGAGGGCAGCGCGTGGGTCACCGTCCGCGCCCACGGCGCCGAGTTCGTGGCCCGGATCACGCGGCGCGCGCTCGGGGACCTGGGCCTCGCGGAAGGCCGCCCGGCGTGGCTGGTTTTCAAGGCCAGCTCGATCCGGGCCGTCACCCGCACCGACCGCCCCTGAGCGAAAGCACTTGTCACGGGGGGAGGTCCCGTACCAGAATGCGCGCCATGCGCACCATTGATCTGTCCGGGAAGCGGGGATTGATCCTCGGCGTCGCCAACCAGCGCAGCCTGGCGTGGGCGATCGCCGAGGCCCTGGACGACGCCGGGGCGCAGCTCGCCTTCACCTACCAGGGGGAGCGGATCGAGGAGAACGTCGCGGGGCCTCGCCGCGAAGTGCGAGGGCTCGCTGGTGATGCCCTGCGACGTCACCGACGACGCGCAGATGGACTCGCTCTTCGAGGAGCTCGAGCGCAGCTTCGGCCGCCTCGATTTCATGGTGCACTCGGTCGCCTTCGCGCGCCGCGAGGACCTCGACGGGGCCTTCCACGCGACCTCCCGCGAGGGCTGGCGCACGGCCCTCGACATCAGCGCCTATTCCTTCGTCGCCCTGTCCGGGCGCGCCGCCCGGCTCATGAACCCCGAGGAGGGGGGAAGCATCGTCACGCTGACCTACATCGCGAGCCAGCGGGTCTTCCCGAACTACAACGTCATGGGCAGCGCGAAGGCCGCGCTCGAGCATTCCGTCCGCCAGCTCGCCTACGAGCTCGGAGAGCGGAACATCCGCGTCAACGCCATCTCCGCCGGGCCCGTCTCGACGCTGTCGGCCCGGGGCATCTCGGGCTTCACGCAGATGATCGGCTACGCCCGCGAGCGCTCGCCGCTGCGCAGGAACATCGAGGCGCGCGAGGTGGGCGACACCGCGCTCTTCCTGCTCTCCCCGCTCTCCACCGGGATCACCGGGACGACGATCTACGTGGACGCGGGCTACCACATCATGGGGACCTGACCGCCCGCCGGGTTAGAATGGCGGGCGAACCATGAGCGACAAAATCTGGTCGTACGACGAGCTCGCCTACCACGTGAAGAGCGAGGACCCCGAGGTCCGTTTCTGGGCCGTGGAGCGCCTGATCCACGACTATCCCGACCGGGCGACCGGGGCGATCGCGATCCTGCTGCTCGACGATCACGACCAGACGCCGAACCTGGTCGCCGAGCACCTCGGCCTTCATGGCGGGCCGGAGCACTTCTCGATCCTCACGCGCGCCTTCCGGCGGATGGGGGGCAGACCCCCGCCCTCTGCTTCGAGGCCCTGGTGAGGCTCGGCTACGCCCCGGCGGTGAGCCTCGCCCGGGGGGCGCTGGAGAAGGGCGGCCTGGGAGCGCCGACGGTCGGAAGCCTGCTGGAGACGCTCGCCGGGATGGGCGACGAGGAGGCGACCGCGCTTGTCCGCGAGACGATCGAGAAGCGGGTCGACCTGCTGGTCGAGCCGGCCGCGCTGGCGGCCCTGCTGCGGATCTCAAAGGACGATGAGTTCCCTTCCGTCGTGATGAAGCTCGCGCGTGCCCTGCAGTGGCGGGGGCTGGGGCAGGCGGGGGACCTCTTCCGCGCGATCACCGACGATCTCGAGGCGGACGACTGCGGCTGGTGCGTGCGGACCGGCCCCGACGGGCGGATGGACCTCAGGAAGACGATCCGCGCGATCGAATCGTCCTACGACTGCGAGATCCTGACCGGGCCGCGAACCGCGCTCGACGAGGCCGGCGCGGCCCCAAGGGTGCGGGGCGATTTCGAGGCGGCGCTGCGGTCCGAGCGCGCGCGCGGGATCTCCCCCGAGGTCGCGCGGGAGCTGATGGGGCGGCTGCGGACGGGCGACCCGATCGCCGTCGAGACCGGACTCGAGGCCTTCATCCGCGCCAAGGCGGCGCTCGTGGAACGGCTTCCCGGAGACACCCTGCCCGATCGGATCGCCGCCTTCGCGGCCGCGATCACGAGCCCGGAGCACCGCCCTGACGCCGAGCGGCTCGGGCCCGCCTACCACCAGTGGGTGATCATCGCCCTGCTCTCCACGGCCATCAAGCTTGTCCGCTACCGGAACTACAGGATCGAGGTCGAGCGGGCCGAAGGGAACCTCGAGGCGCTGCTCGCCCTGCTCGAGGAAGAGACGGCGTTCCTCACGGACCGGCTCTCCACGGCGATCGCGAAGGCGGCCGGGACGGATCCCTCGCGCGCCATCGGGGCCTGCGTGCGCCTCCTCGAGGCGCGCGGTCCGTTCTTCCCGAAGGTGCACGCGCTGGAAACGCTCGGCCTGCTCAGGGCCGAGGAGCATGTCCCGGAGATCCTCGACTACCTCGCGGACGACAACTCCTACATGTACTCGGCGGCCGAAAAGGCGCTCGGGGAGCTGGGCGAAGCGCTCGTTCCCGCGGCCCGCGGGCGGATCCAGGCGGGCGCGCTCGACCCCGACAGCGCGGAATCGGTCGTCATGCTGCTCGCGAGGCTCGGGACCCGCGACGCACTCGACCTCGCCACCTCCCAGCTCGACTTCTTCCTCGAGGAGCTGGGGCCCGGAAACGCCGCCGAGTGGCTCGCGCTTCTCGGGTCCCGCGAGCTGCTCGAGCCGCTGCGCAAGACCCTCTCCCGCGACCCGGCCAGGGTCGGGCAGGCGGTCCTCCTTCTCGCCTCCCTGCACAACGTCCGCATCCCCGAGGAGGAGTCGATCCGGGCGGCGATCGAGGACTACTGGCGGCGCCAGGGGGGGGACGGCGAAGGGGAGGACGACGGATCGGGCCGGTACGTCATGTAAGCGGCCCGGCCGGGGAGGGCCGGGGGAACGAGGACCTGCTCGTCAATGAGATAGGGATTCTCTCGGTTGACCTGTTCCGCACTTGTGCAGATATGATCACTTGAACTCGAGCGGGGTTGGGCGTAGATTTTCAAGTCCGACCGAGGCGTTGGGGGAACGATGATTCTTGCGAAGGCGCGGTTGGTCGAGGGCGGATCGGCAAGGTGAAGGTCGTCCTTTCCTTCCCCACCGGCTTCGATCCCGAGGAAGTCGTCGGGGAAAGCGTCCGGGCCAACGGCCAGGTCGTGGCCGAGGAGGTCCGTGTCGACCCCCGCAAGGGGACCGTCCACGACATCTATCGCGAGTGCGAGGTCCTGTTCCCGCGCGAGGTCCTCTGCGGACCGGACGGGGGCGGGATGCTCCAGATCACGGGCCGCTTCCGCCGGGGGCTCCCTTTCTCGGCCTCGATCCCGATCGTGAAGCGCGCGGGCGGCTGCGATCACTGAGCCGCGCCTTCGTTGACCATCCCGAGCGGCGCGTGGTAGTTTCCCGGCTCTGAGCCCGCGCGCCCGGGGCCGCGCTTTCCGGCCCGGATTCCCGTTGTCGGCGCGGGGCGATGGGGAGCGCGTCTTCCTGCAGCCATGGCCACGAGACCCCTCGATCGCGTCCGCAACCTGGGCATCATCGCTCACATCGATGCCGGGAAAACCACGACCACCGAGCGGTTTCTCTACTACAGCGGCAAGAGCCACCGGATCGGCGAGGTCCACGACGGCCAGGCCATCATGGACTTCCGCGACGACGAGCGCGAGCGGGGGATCACCATCTCCTCGGCGGCGACCACCTTCTACTGGAACGACTGCGAGCTGAACCTGATCGACACGCCGGGGCACGTCGACTTCACGGCCGAGGTCGAGCGGGCGCTGCGCGTGCTGGACGGCGCCGTGGTGATCTTCGACGGCGTGGAGGGCGTCGAGCCGCAGTCGCGAGACGGTCTGGCACCAGGCGGACCGGTACGCCGTGCCCGCGGATCTGCTTCGTGAACAAGCTCGACCGCCTCGGCGCCGATTACTTCGGCTGCGTCGAGGAGATCCGCGAGCGGCTCGGCCTGCTCCCGGTCCCCGTCGTGATCCCGGCCGGGGCGGGCGAGGAGCTCGAGGGGGTCATCGACCTGATCGACCGCGTGTTCGTGGTCTACGACCGGGAGAGCCTCGGCGAGAACTTCGAGAAGCTCCCGATCCCCGAGCGCCATGCCGCCCTGGCCGAGGAGCACCGGCGCCGGCTCATCGAGGAGCTCGCCAACCACGTCGAGTTCCTGTCCGACCTCTACCTGGAGGAGCGGCCGATCGGCGGCGCGGAGCTCCGCCGGGCGCTCCGCGAGGCGACCATCGCGCGCAGGCTGACGCCCGTGCTCGCCGGGGCGGCGCTCAAGAACATCGGCGTGCAGCTCGTGCTCGACGCGGTCGTGCCACTACCTGCCCTCGCCCGCTCGACGTGCCCCCGGCGAAGGGGCACGATCCCGCCACGGGGAAGGACGAGAGCCGCGCGCCGAGTCCCGACGCCCCGTTCTCGGCCTACATCTTCAAGATCGTCGCGGCGGCCTCGACCGACCTCTTCTACGCGCGCGTCTACTCGGGCCGGCTGGAGTCCGGCATGGCGGTCCGCAACGCCCGGACCGGGGAGCGGGAGCGGATCCGCAGGATCCTGAGGATGCACGCGCAGCAGGGGACCGCGATCGAGTCGATCGAGGCGGGCGACATCATCGCCTTCGCGGGGCTGAAGGCGTGCGTCACCGGCGACACGCTCGACCGACGAGCGCCACCCGGTCGCCTACGAGCCGATCCACTTCCCGGACACGGTCGTGTCGGTGTCCGTGGAGCCGAAGACGGCCGCCGAGAGGGAGAAGCTCGCCGACGTCCTGCGCCGGATCGAGCGGGAGGATCCGACGCTGCGGCAGACGCTGCACGAGGACACCGGCCAGACGATCCTCTCGGGGATGGGCGAGCTGCACCTCGACATCATCAAGAACCGGATGATCCGCGAATTCCACGTCGAGGCGAACTTCGGGAAGCCGCGCGTGTCGTACCGCGAGACGCTCACGGCGCCGGTGGCGGGCGGGGCGAGTTCGCCGCGGATGATCGGGACCCAGCAGCTGTACGCCGAGGTGGAGATCGGCGCGGAGCCGAACCCGGCCGAGCGCAAGCCCGAGGCGGTCAGCCGCCTCCGGGAAGGGGACATCCCCTCGGGCCTCGTGCCGGGGATCCTCGAATCGCTCGCGAACGCCGCCGAGGGGGGCGGGCTCTACGGCTACCCGCTCATCAACGTGCGGATCGTGCTCCTGAAGGCCCGCTACGCGGAGACGGGGCAGGCGGAGATCGCCCTCAACGCGGCCGCGTCGGCGGCCGTGCGCGACGCGCTGCGCCGCGGCAGGGTGGCGGTGCTCTGAGCCGATCATGCGGCTCGAGATCCGGACGCCGGAGGAGTACCTCGGCGCGGTGATGAAGAACCTGCACGGGCGGCGCGCGATCGTGGAGGACACGAAGTTCACCCCGAGCGCGGTGCTGGTCCGCGGGAGCGTGCCCCTGGCCGAGATGTTCGGCTATTCGACGAACCTGCGGTCGCTCACGCAGGGGCGCGCCTCCTTCAACATGGAGCCTCTCGACTACCGCCCCGTCCCCGACAGCCTCGTCGCGCACCTTCCACCAGAAACTCTGAGCCCTCCTCGGTGCGCCCGGCCGCCTCGCAGGCGCGCCCCTCGCAGAGCGTGCCGGCTGGGCTCCGAGCCCCCGGCTTCGCCTCGGGAAGCAGGCGCGCTCCGCTTTGCGCGCAAAGACCCGAAAAGATCGGGATCCCAGCGCGCGGCTTCCTCACTCGCGTGAACCGGTGCCAAGTGCGTTCTGAGCCTGCTCGTTCGGACGCCCGCTTCGCGCTGCCTGCTTCCCTCGGCTCGCCGGCGTGCAGGCCGAGCGATGGCCGCGCGCTGCGGGCCTTCGCGAGCGAGCGAGGACGTGCGACCAGACTATCGCTCGCGAGCCCGCGAGAGCGAGCGACCTCACGCTCAGCGGGACGAGCGAGCGCCTGCTACCCGAGGCGGGCGTCGCGAGCCGGCGCAGCGACGCCAGTCCTTTGAGCTTTCCGTCTGGGTTTCCCGCGGAAGTCGCGCTTGACAGGGGCGGGGGGCGATCTTAGGAGAGTGGCGGGCAGGAAGACGAACGCAAGCCTGCCACAAGGAGGCAACAAAAATGACGATCACACGGTGGACCCCCCTCAGGGATATCGCGACGCTGCAGGACCGGATGGAGAGGATGTTCGGCGATCCCCAGTACTGGGGCGCGCGCGAGGAAGGGACCTACGGCGGGTGGATCCCCCCGTCGAGATCTTCGAGAAGGAGGACAACCTCGTCCTCCGGGCCGAGATCCCCGGCATGACCCAGAAGGACATCGAGCTCCACGTCGAGAACGGCATCCTCACGCTCAAGGGAGAGAAGCGCCGCGAGCAGGAGATCAACCAGGACAGCGTGCACCGCGCCGAGCGGTACTACGGCACCTTCGTGAGGACCTTCTCGCTGCCGACCACCGTGGACGTGGACAAGATCCGCGCCAGCTACAAGGACGGCGTCCTCGAGGTGGTGCTCCCCAAGGCGGAGACCGCGAAGCCCAAGAGGATCGAAATCCGGTAGTGCCCCCCTCATTCCACACTCCCTCCGGGGGCCGGCGCCCGGCGCGGTCGGGTGGCCGGCCCCGCTTTTCTTGCTAGAATCCTTGCCAGGAGAGACTCTCCGATGACATCGCGCGACCCCAAGGAACGAAAGATCGAGACCGGCACGGCCTCCCAGGATCCGATCGAGCTGCCCGGGACCTTCGGCGTTCTGCCCCTCCGGAACAGCGTGCTGTTCCCGCACACGGTCATGCCGATCTCCGTGGGACGGGAGAAGACCCTGCGGCTGATCGACGACGCGATCCGCGAATCGAGGCCGATCGCCGTCGTCAGCCAGAAGGACCCGTCGGTCGACGATCCCGACCACGAGGGGATGTTCCGCTTCGGCACCGCCGCGCGGATCCTCAAGGCGATCCGGATCGGCGGCAACAACGTGAACCTGATCATCCAGGGGGTCGCGCGGGTCCGGGTCGCGCGCTGGGTTCAGACGGCGCCGTTCCTGACGGCCGAGTTCGAGCGCGTGGACGAGTTCCGCGAGACCGGCATCGAGGTGGACGCGCTGTCCCGCAACCTCACGAACCAGTTCCAGCGCCTCGTGGCGATCCATCCCAACCTCTCCAGCGAGCTCGGCGAGATGGTCCAGTCGGCCGAGGACGCGACGCGCCTCGCCGACCTCATCTCCTCGGCCATGCCGATCCCCGTCGCGGAGAAGATGGCCCTGCTGATCGAGCCCTCGGTCCGGCAGCGGCTCGAGAAGCTCACCGAGATCGTCGCGCGCGAGATCGAGGTGACCGAGCTGGGCAGCAAGATCCAGTCGAAGGTCATGGACGAGGTGGGCCGCTCGCAGAAGCAGTTCTACCTGCGCGAGCAGATGAAGGCGATCCAGAAGGAGCTCGGCGAGGAGGAGGACCGCTCCGTCGAGATCGACGAGCTGCGCAAGGCGATCGAAGAGTCCGGCATGACCAAGGAGGCCCGCGAGGCCGCCGACCGCGAGCTGGACCGGTTGAAGAAGATGCCCCCGGCGGCCGCCGAGTACACGGTCTCCCGGACCTATCTCGACTGGCTCGTCTCGCTGCCCTGGAGCAAGACCACCGAGGACAAGATCGACGTCCCGGCGGCGCGGGGCATCCTCGACGACGACCACTACGACCTCAAGGACGTGAAGGAGCGGATCCTCGAGTACCTGGCGGTCCGCCAGCTCAAGCAGGACCTCAAGGGCCCGATCCTCTGCCTCGTCGGCCCCCCCGGCGTCGGCAAGACCTCGCTCGGCAAGTCGATCGCGAGGGCGATGGGCCGGAAGTTCACCCGCATCTCGCTCGGCGGGATCCGCGACGAGGCCGAGATCCGCGGGCACCGCCGCACCTACATCGGGTCGCTGCCGGGCCGGATCATCCAGGGCCTGAGGCGCGCGGGCAGCCGCAACCCGGTCTTCATCCTCGACGAGATCGACAAGGTGGGGACCGACTTCCGCGGCGACCCCTCGTCCGCCCTGCTCGAGGTGCTCGACCCGGAGCAGAACAACGCCTTCTCGGACCACTACCTCGAGGTGCCGTTCGACCTCTCGCAGGTCTTCTTCATCACGACCGCGAACGTCCTCGACACGATCCCGCCGGCCCTGCGGGACCGCATGGAAGTCCTGCGCCTGCCGGGCTACTCCGAGGAGGACAAGCTCGAGATCTCCAAGCGGCACCTCCTGCCGCGCCAGGTCGCCGAGCACGGGCTCAAGGACGGGCAGATCGCGTTCGAGGAAGGGGCCATCGCCCGCATCATCACCGAGTACACGAGCGAGGCGGGGGTGCGCAACCTCGAGCGCGAGATCGCGTCGATCTGCCGGAAGGTCGCGCGGCGCGTGGTCGAGGAGAAGCCCGAGGGGCAGTCGGTCGTCACGCCTGCAGCGGTCGAGGAGTTCCTCGGCCCGGCGAAGTTCTTCCGCGAGGTGGCGGAGCGGACCGACCGGTCCGGCGTCGCGATCGGGCTCGCCTGGACCCAGTCCGGGGGCGACATCCTCTTCGTCGAGGCGACCCGGATGCGCGGAAAGGGGCGGGTGCAGGTGACGGGGCACCTGGGGGACGTCATGAAGGAGTCCACCCAGGCGGCCGTCTCCATCATCCGCGCGAACGCGAAGAAATACGGCCTCGATGAGCACCTGTTCGAGCGCAACGACTTCCACATTCACGTCCCGGCGGGCGCGATCCCCAAGGACGGGCCCTCCGCGGGCGTGACGATGTTCACCTCGATCCTCTCCCTGGTCTCCAACCGGCCGGTGCCGTCCGATCTCGCCATGACCGGCGAGATCACCCTGCGCGGGAAGGTCCTGCCCGTCGGCGGGATCAAGGAGAAGGTCCTGGCGGCGAAGCGGGCCGGCGTGACGCGCGTCATCATGCCCGCGAAGAACGAGAAGGATCTCCGCGATCTGCCCGAGCACGTCAAGAAGGCCCTCACGTTCCAGTTCGTGTCCGAGATCGACGAGCTGGTGGCGGCGATCTGGGGCGACGCCCCGTTCGGCCCGAAGCGCACCGACAAGCCGGGCGGCGAGGTGAGGGACGAGGCGGTCGCGGTCTCCTGAAGGAGGGCGCATGCGGATCGTCGTCCTCGGCGACATTCACGGGAACCTCGAGGCGCTCGGGGCGGTCCTGGCGGAAGCCGGACGGTCCGGGGCGGACCTCGTCCTTCACACGGGCGACCTGGTCGGGTACGGGCCCCGCCCCAACGAAACGGTCGACACCGTCCGCCGGCTCGGGATCGCGGGGGTCCGCGGCAACTTCGATCAGGGGGCGGCCTGGGGCGAGCCCTGGTCGGGAGCGGGAGGCGGCGAGGCGCGGCGCGCGACGGCCGAGCGGGCCATCCGCTGGACGCTCGGGCGGCTCGGGTACGCGCAGAGGAATTTCCTGCAGGACCTGCCGTTTTCCCTCGACCGCCAGGTCGGCGGACGACGCCTGTCGCTCTTCCACGCCAGCCCGACGGACCTGTTCCTGCCGATCGAGCCGCACACGCCGCAATTCGTCCTCGAGGAGCTGGCGTCCGGGACGGGCGCCGACCTGCACCTGTTCGGCCACACCCACAGCCCGTTCCACCGCGTCGTGAACGGCCGGCACTTCATCAACGCCGGCAGTGTCGGCCGGCCCGAGGACGGCGACCCCAGGGCCTGCATGACGATCGTCGAGCTCGACGGCGGCGTGAGCGTGGAATTCCGGCGGATCCCCTACGACGTCGAGGCAACGGCGCGCGAGATCGAGGCCTGTGGCCTTCCGGAGGAAGTCGCCCGGGGGGTCAGGACCGGCCGCTGAGGCCCTCGATTCGCCCGGCCCCCGGAGGATGGGGCGGGGCTCCGCACAGCGCTGCTCCCGTCGTTGTGCCGCGTTTCTGCCGTTACAGCGGCCGCTCTGAGCCCGCTCCGCCCGGTCCGGCAGCGATCCGAAAACCAGCCCAAACCCTTCTTGACCGTTACGGAGGCGACCGTATAATTCGCCGTATCCGGACCGGCGCGACCCTTACGCCGAGGGGTGTGTGCAGAGGCGAAGGGAAAAGGCCCGGGGCCGCGGCGGGCCGGGTGATCGGAAAGGAGGTCCTGCAGTGCCGAGAGGAAAGGTCAAGTGGTTCAACAGCGCCAAGGGATACGGCTTCATCCAATGGGAAGACGGCAAGGACGTCTTCGTGCACTTCAGCGCCATCCAGGGGGACGGTTACCGCTCTCTCGAGGAAGGCCAGGAGGTCGAGTTCGAGATCGCCGACAGCCCCAAGGGCCCGCAGGCCGAGAAGGTCGTGAAGGTCTAGGCGCGGTCCTTTTTCCCTGAAGGACGGTCACCCGAGCCCGGCGGCGCCCGCCGCCGGGCTTTTCTTTCCTCCCACCAGGCCATCCTCTCCCGGATCGTCTTCTCGAACCCGCTCTCGGTCGGACGGTAGTAGCGCCGGCCGCGCAGCTCCTCCGGCAGGCACTCGAGGTCGGCCACCCCTTCGGGGAGATCGTGCGCGTACTCGTACCCGCGTCCGTACCCGAGCTCCTTCATCAGGGCGGTCGGTGCGTTGCGGATGGTGAGCGGGACGGCGCCGGTCTTCCCCGCGTGGATGTCCGATTTCGCCTCCTCGTAGGCCACGTACACGGCGTTCGACTTGGGGGCGGTCGCGAGGTAGACGGCGGCCTGGGCGAGGGCGTCGGCCCCTTCCGGCATCCCCAGGAAGTGGACGGCGTCGCGGGCGGCGAGCGTGATCGTGAGCGCGCGCGGGTCGGCGTTGCCGACATCCTCGCTGGCGAACCGGACCATGCGGCGCGCCACGTAGAGCGGGTCCTCGCCCGATTCGAGCATCCGCGCCAGCCAGTAGACGGCGGCGTCCGGGTCGCTGTTCCTCAGGCTCTTGTGGAGCGCGGAGATGATGTTGAAATGCTCTTCCCCCGCCTTGTCGTAGTACGGGGCCCCGCGCCTGAGGGCGTCCAGCACGGCTTCGCGCGTCAGGCGCCCGTCCGGGGCGCCGAGCGCGACGAATTCCAGCGTGTTGAGCGCGGCGCGGGCGTCTCCGCGCGAGGATTCGGCGATCAGGTCGAGCTCCTCCTCGCCGGCCATCACGCCGCGCCCGCCGAGGCCGCGCGGGTCGGCGAGCGCGCGGTCGAGGAGCGCGCGGATGTGCGGCTTGGCGAGGGGGCGCAGAACGTAGACCTTCGAGCGCGACAGGAGGGCCGAGTTCACCTCGAAGGAGGGGTTCTCGGTGGTCGCTCCGATCAGCACGATCTCGCCGCGCTCGACGTGGGGCAGGAACGCGTCCTGCTGGGCCTTGTTGAAGCGGTGGATCTCGTCGATGAAGAGGATGGTCCGCTGGTGGAACATCCGCCGGTACTCTTCGGCGTCCTTCATCAGGTCGCGGATCTCCTTGATCCCGGAGGTCACGGCGCTGAAGGGCAGGAAGCGGGCCTGGGTCCGGCCGGCGATGATGCGGGCGAGGGTGGTCTTGCCGGAGCCCGGCGGACCCCAGAAGATGATCGAGCCGAGCTCGTCGCGCTCGATGGCGCGCCTCAGCAGCGTGCCCGGGCCGACGATCTCCTCCTGTCCGAGCAGCTCGTCCAGGTCGCGCGGCCGCATCCTGTCGGCGAGGGGCGCCGGGTCGTTTCCCCGGATCGGTCGTCATCGTCACCATCTTACCGCCGCCCCGCCCGCGGAGCCGCGTGCTAGACTGGTTTCGCCTTGAAACGCACGATCCGTTTCGCCCTTCGGATCCTGGCGGTGGCGGCGCCCGCCGTCCTTTTCACCGCAGCCCCTGCCTCCCCGCCGGCAGCCCCCGCTTTGCCCCGAAGCGTCACGGTCGCCACCAGCCGGGGGGAGTTCGTCCTGCGCGTCCATGCGCCCGGGCCCTCCACGGAAGCCGGCGCCGCCGGGGCCGAACCCCGCCCCGCCATCCTGATGGTGTCGGGGGAGGGGGGCTGGCGCGCCTTCGACGAGCTGCTCGCGGGAATCCTCCAGGAACGCGGCTTCTGGGTGGGAGGCGTGGACGCGATGAAGTACTTCTGGAGCCCCCAGGACGACCGCCGCGCCCTCTCTGCCGACATGCGGGCGTTCGCTGAGGCCCTCCTGAAGGAGGCGGGGCGCCCCGCAGGCGCACCGATCATCCTCGCGGGCTATTCGTTCGGAGCCGACCTCGCCCCCTGGATCGCCGGGGAGGGGAGCTGGAAGGGGCGGGTCCGGGGGATCGTGATGGTCGGGCCGGACGAGACGGGGAGTCTGGAGTTCCGGGTGCTCGAAGTCCTCGGACTCTCCGATCCCACGGAGCACTCCTTTCCCGTGGCCGCAGCGCTGAGGGACTGCGCCGGCATCCCGTCGTCTGTTCGTGCACGGCGAAGCGGATCGCTCCTCCGCGGCCGTCGCGCTTGCCCGGGGCGCGGCCGGGCCGAAGCGGCTCGAGGTGGTGGCGGGCGCGAACCACCACTTCGTCGGGAAGGAGACCGAGCTGCGCGCCGCGATCGCCGGGGGCATGGATTGGATCCTGACCGCCCGCTGAATGAACCCCCGGCCGGGTCCGCGGCCTCCCCGCAGGACGACGCCCCGGGAGGATACGAGCCCTCCGGGGAACCGGCGCTCGGCGGGACCGGCTCCGAGGCGCGGGAAGCCGATGCCGGCCGCCGGTTCCTCGTGTCGTTCCTCTTCGTCAGGCTGCGCCCTTTCTGGCCCTGGATCGTCCTCGCGGTCCTCACGGTCGTCGGATGGGAGGAGCTGCGCCGGATCGACGTGACCATGGTCCGGGGGCTGCTGCGCTCCACGGAGCCCCGCCTGATCCTCGCGCTGCTCGCGGCGACCGCCTTCAATCTCGCCGTCGCGGGGCTCTACGACGTGCTGGCGCTGGGCCCCCTCTCGCGCCCGCCCCGCGCGGCTGTCCGGTGGAGCATCGGCCTGATCAGCTTCGCCTGGAGCAATTTCCTGACCCTCGGGCCGCTCGCGGGGCCCGGGCTGCGCTTCTGGCTCTACGCGCCGCACCGGGTCGGGGGGCCGCGCGCCCGCTCCGCGCTCGGCGACGATTCTCATCGCCTTCTCGCTCGGCCTGTGCGCGTGGTGCGCCGTGGTGCTCCTTCCGCTGCCGGCGTCCGCTGACTCGCTCGGGGCGCGGATCGCGCTCGCCCTGCCGGTCGGCTTCCTCCTCGCGGGCGTCCTGGCCAGCCTGCCGCGCCTGCGGTGGACCCGGAGCCTGGCCTGGGGCGGGAAGGGACGGGCGGCGGCGCTCGCGGCCGTCTCGCTGGTCGACTGGCTCCTGGCGTGGGTGGTCTTCCATCTGGCCGTGAGCGGCTTTCACGGCGGAATCCCGGCGACCCTTACCCTCCGGGCGTTCTTCCTCGGGCAGCTCGCCGGCATGGTCAGCTTCATCCCGGGCGGACTCGGCACGGCGGACGCGGTCTGGATCCTCACCCTGGCGGGGGCGGCCGGAGGCCACGACCGGATCCTTGCCGGGTTGCTCCTGTACCGCTGCGTCTACTACGTCCTCCCGTGGCTGTTCGCGACGCTGACGCTGGCGGGGCACATGGTCCGGACCGGACCGCGATTCGGTTGGCTCCTGCGCTCGGTCATCGCGAGCTACACGTTCCTGTGCGGGGTCGTTCTGCTCGCCAGCGCGGCGACCCCGTCCCTCGCGGACCGGGCGGCCTTCCTCAACCGCACGGTCCCGCTCGCCGTCGTCGAGATCTCCCACGGCGCGTCCGTCGTGCTCGGATTCCTGATGCTGATCGTCGCGCGCGGGCTGATGCGGGGGTACCGGTCGAGCCACCGGATCGCGCTCGCCCTCTTCTTCGGGGGCGCGCTGGCGACCTTCCTCAAGGGGCTCGATTACGAGGAGGCGCTCCTGGCGCTGGTCGCGGCCGCCTGCCTGGTCGTGTTCCGGCGCGCGTTCGAGCGGAAGGGGTCGATGCACGCCTCCCTCGAATTCGCGCTCCCCGTGGGCGTCTTCGCGATCGTGCTGTTCGTCGCGATCGGCGTCGGCTCGTTCGCGGCCCTGCCCGCGCCGGGCGCGGCGCTCACCACCTTCGCCCCCTTCGCGCAGGACACGCGGTTCATGAGGGCCCTGTTCGTCCTGGTCTCGATCGCCGTTCTCCTGGTGGCCCTGCTCGCGCAGAGGGCGCGGTCGCGGGACCGCCTGCCGGCCCCGGAGGAGATCGCGCGCGCCGTGGACGAGGCGCGCTCGCTCGGGCGGAGCACGAACCCGCTGCTCGTCGCCGTCGGGGACAAGTCGGTCTTCCGGCCCGCGCCCGCGGGGTTCATGGCCTACAGGACGGTCGGGCCGTTTCTCGTCGCCTTCTCGGAGCCTGTCTGCCCCGGGGGGAAGGAGCGGGAGTTCCTGGCCGCCTTCCTGGACTTCGCCGCGGAGCAGGACCGCGATGCGGTCCTCTACCAGATCACGCCCGCCCTGCTTCCGGCGGCCCACGATCTCGGTTTCAGCTTCTTCAAGCTGGGCGAGGAGGGGATCGTCGACCTGGGGCGGTTCGACCTGAAGGGGAACAAGGCGAAAGGGCTGCGCAGCTCCGTGAACCGGGTGGAGAAGGCGGGCGGCCGGTTCGAGCTCGTGGAGGGCGCGGCGATCGAGGCGCTCCTGCCGGAGCTTCGCGAGGTCTCCGACGCCTGGCTTGCGGCGAAAGGGGCGAGCGAAAAGTGGTTCTCGATCGGGCGATTCGACGAGGCCTACCTCCGGCGATTTCCCTGCGCGGTCGTGCGGGACGGCCAGGGGCGGATCGCGGCCTTCGCCAACATCCTCGAAGGGGCGGGGGGCGGCGAGCTGTCGTTCGACCTGATGCGGTACCGCGGCGACAACGTCATGGATTACCTGTTCGTGCGGCTGATGCTCCACGCGAAGGAGCGCGGCTTCAGCCGCTTCAACCTCGGGATGGCGCCGCTCTCGGCCGTCGGCGAAGACCGCCGCGCCAGGCCGTTCGAGAGGCTCGCGCGCCTGCTCTTCCGCCACGGCGAGCACTGGTACAACTACCAGGGGCTGCGGCGCTACAAGGAGAAATTCGACCCGGTATGGGAACCCCGCTACATGGCCTACCCGAGCCCCTGGCAATGGCCCGTTGCGATCGCGAACGTCACCGTGCTGATTTCCGGCGGATGGAGAGCCCTTCTCCTGCCCGCAAGGCGTCCGGCCGCCTGAAGGGGCGGACCCCCGGCGCGGCGGGCGGGCGCTCCCTCCGCTCCGGGGGCCGCAATCGCGCTCGCCGCGGTTCTCCTCTTGCTCGGCGGCGCCGCGGGCGGCCGTCCGGCGGCCGGCTCCGCGGGCGCGGCCGGGAAGGGTCCGCAGCCCCCGCCCTCCCGCTCGAGCAAGGTCGTGACGACCCCCGCGCCGCCCGGCACCGCCGAGGAGCTGATCAGCGTGCCCCTGCTCGGAAAGGTCCCCGTCTACCGTCCCGAACCGATCCAGAAGGCGCGGGGGGTGGTGCTGTTCGTCTCCGGGGACGGCGGCTGGGAGCTCGGCGTCGTGGACATGGCGAGGCGGATCGCGCCGAGGGGGATCGTCGTCGGCATTTCGATGCCCGCCTGGCAGAAGCTGGCCGAGAAGAACCCGGGCGCGTGCTGGTATCCCGCGGCCGAGCTCGAGTCGATCGCGCAGGCCGCGGAGAAGACGCTCAGGCTGCCACGCTATCTCGCACCGATCCTCGTCGGCTACTCGTCGGGGGCGACGGTCGTCTACGGGGCCCTGGCCCAGGCGCCGGACACGACGTTCGCGGGCGCCGTGAGCCTGGGGTTCTGCCCCGATCTCGAGGTGGCGCGCCCGCTCTGCGCGCGGGGGAGCTGGAAGCCGTCCTGGGATCCGAAGAAGCGCCTGAGCCTCCTGCCGCCGCGGGGCGACCTCGCGCCGGCGGCGCGCCCGGGCGCCATGCGCTGGACGGCGCTGCAGGGGGATGTGGACCAGGTCTGCGATCCGAAGAGCACGGGGGCGTTCGTCGCGAAGGTCCCCCAGGCCCGGCTCGTGGCGCTCCCCGGGGTCGGTCACGGGTTCTCCGTCCCGCGCCATTGGGGGGAGGCGTTCGACGGCGCGGTCGGGTCCCTGATGGAGAGCGTGGGCGCCTGGGAGCCCGAGGCGCGCCCGGAGGGGCGGGAGAGCGATGCGGGCGCGGCCGGGCCGGCGAGCGATGCGCGCGCGGCGGGGGAACCGTCCGCCCCCGCTTCGCCGGAGCGGATCCGCCGGCGGCTCGAGGCGCTGGGTCTGCCGCTCGTGATCGAGTGGCCGGAAGCGGCGAAGGAGGCCGTGGTCTTCGTGTCGGGCGACGGGGGATGGGCCGACATCGACAGGCAGGTGGCCTCGCGTCTCGCGGCCCGCGGGATCGCCGTCGTCGGATGGAACACCCTGCGCTACTTCTGGCAGGCTCGGACACCCGGGGAGTTCCGCGCGGACCTCGCCCGCCTCGTGGAGGCGATTCCCGGGAGCGTGCGGGTCTTCGCCGGGGGATATTCCTTCGGGGCCGAGGTCGTGCCCGTCACCCTCGCATCCCGCCTCCCCGACCGCCCCGCCCCGCTCTCGCGGATCGCGGGGCAGGTGCTGCTCGCTCCCGGCTCCTGGGCCTCGTTCGAGGTGAGCCCCCTCGACTGGCTCCGCTCCGATGCCGGACCGAGCGCCTGGTCGGTGCGCGAAGCGCTCGCCTCCGCAGGGGAGCAGCCCGTGCTCTGCATCGAGCCGGCGGGAGAAGAGGACTCCGGCTGCGCGGGAGGAAGGGGGGCCGGCCTTGTCCGCGCCCCAGCTCGCGGGCGGGCATCACTTCGGAGGGGACTACGACGCGCTGGCCGGCAGGATCCTCGATTTCATGAAGACAGCGCCCCCCGCGCGATGACCACGGGCCGGGTCCTCCGCCGGATTGTCGCCGTCGCCATCATCCCACTGCCGGCTCACAGGGTGCGGGACGGTCGCGGTCAGGGACAGGCGGAGGCCGGCACCCGGGGAGCCCCCCGGCTGTCCTGGCCCATCGGTCCTTCTCCGGCCAGGTTCTCTCCGGTGACGAGATAGAAATAGCCGTCCCCCGTGGACGGCACGGCGGTGTCGGAGGCTGCCGGCGAGGAGACCCCGCTCTGGGCGCAGGCGCCGATCGGGCCGGTCCCGAGGGTGGTGAAGCCCCCCCTGTAGAGGTTGAAGACGGCCGAGCCGCTGGCCGGCCCCGGCTCCCACGCGAGGCTGGTCGCGTTGAGAAAGCGAAGGGGAGCCTTCGCGCCGGGCGGCGAGACCTCGCCGGGGATCACGAGCCCCAACGCTCCGCCCGCGCCGAGGATGTTCTGCGCGTACACATCGCCTGCGTCCGTGCGCTCATCCTCCCAGGCGAGCACCACCTGCCGGCCGGAGAGGTCCAGGTCGAGCTTGTCCTTCCCGCTGAGGACCGAGCAGGCGGGAAGGGGCACCGTCGGCCACTGCTGGGCGCCCGCGCCGTCCACCCGCATCGCCACGACGCGCGAATCGATCACGGAGCCCGTGGGATGGTCGAACACGAAGACGAGCGCGCCGTCCGCGAACGGCACGCAGCGGGGCGAGGACTTCTCGGTCGTGTTGACCGGCAGCAGGGTCGCGCCGCTGTCGGTCCAGGTCCGCTGACCGGCCGCGGAGACCTTCTGGCCGACGATCCCCCAGCGGTCCTGGTTCGGACTGCGCTCGTTCCAGAACGCGAGGATCTCGCCGGTCGCGCCCTGCCAGGCCAGGCAGGGGGCGATCTTGTGCACGGAGGCGTTGGTCGAGAGCTCGACTCCGTTGTGAGGGAACAGCTCGACGCCGTTCGAGGCCAGGTGCTGGACGAACGCGCTGAACATGTTGCTCGCCGAGCGGTGCCACCCGATGACGGCTCCGCCGCCGCCGTCGGAGACCATCTCGGGCCAGTAGGCGATCGGCACGGACGCAGCGTCGTAGACGACCACCGGGCTCGCGCCCCACGCGGGATCGCCCGTCGCGGAGAACTTCTGGGCCCGGATGTGCCGTGGGCTCGTAAAGGTGCGAATGTCGCGGACGTAGGCGACGATGAAGCCGCCCTGCTCGGCAGGGACGATGCTCTGGAAGGCGGGCTTCTCGTTGGTCGCGCCCGTGATGGTGATGCCGGTGGGACCGTACTGCGGCGTGCCCGCGGCGTCGAGCTTCTGGATCACGAGCGAGCCGGTGCCGGTGCTCGGCAGCCGCGGCCAGACGAAGACGAACTTCCCGTCGGAGGTTTCGGTGACCCGCGGCGAGGGCTCGTAGTCGTCGTTGGCGGAGAGCGCCACGCCGTCAGGGCCCCACAGAAAGGTGCCGTCGGGCGCGATCCGGTAGGCGTAGACGTCGAGGTCCCCCCCCGAGCGGAGGTCGGTGAAGACCAGCACGGCGTTGCCGGACGAATCGGCGATCAGGTCCCAGTCGACGAGCGAGGTGTCCTGCGCGTGGTTGCTGACGAGGATGCCGTTGTGGGGCCACTTCTCCGAGCCGTTCGGATCGAGCCGCTGCAGGTAGACCTCGTATTCTCCCGAGGAATTGTCGAACCAGCCAACGTAGGCCCCCCCGTCGGGCGCGGCCGCGATCTTGGGAATCACCTGCTCACCGGCGCGGACGGCCACGCCGAGGTTCTGCGCGGGATCCGCGGACCACTGGGCGGAAGCGACGGCCGTTGCGAGGGAGAGGATGGCGACTAGGCTGAGAACCCTGATGGACCGGTGCATGCAACCTCCCTGACGCCGACCGCGCAGCGCCCCTGTCAGCCCGCCTGCCCCCGAAAAGCCCCGCCCCGCGGGGAGTTCAGCAGAGTATCCTCCGCTCCGGGCGAGGTGACAAGGAATTTCGCGGCGATGGTTCGGCTCGCGTCCGGATCGCGTGCAGGCTCCGGGGTGGATGGGAATCGGTCCGCCTCGGCGGCAACCGGCAGGCGCCGGGTGCCGCAAGGGTTCCTGACGCGTGGCGAGGCCGAACCCGTTCTACGGCCGGCCCTGGCCCGGATGCTGCTGCGAGCCGTGGCAGGGGAGGGGTACCGGGATCACAGGGGCTGATGGTCCGGGGCGGTGATTCCCATGGCTTCGAGCGCCGCCAACGGTTCGATCCGATTCCCGGCCGCGTGCATCCGGAGGTACGCCTCGAACGATGATGCCGGCACAGGCTTGCCGAACAGGAACCCCTGCACCAGGTTGCATCCCTGGCCGAGCAGGACGTTGAGCTGCTCGCGGGTCTCGACCCCCTCGGCGATGGCATGCAGTTTGAGGCTGCGCGCCACCGCCAGGATCGCGCCTGCAAGGGCCGCATCGTCGGGGACCTCGGCGATGTTCCTGATGAACGAGCGGTCGATCTTCAGCGTGTCTATGGGAAACCGGCGGAGATAGGCGAGCGAGGAGTAGCCTGTCCCGAAATCATCGATGGAAATCCGCAACCCCATCGCCTTGAGGTCCTTCAGGGTGCTCGCGGTCTCGTCGGCCGCGCGCATGAGGACGCTTTCGGTGATCTCGAGCGCGAGCGCGCACGGCGCTATGCCGGCAGGCTGACAAGGCCGCCTCGACGCACGGGCGGAACTCCTTCTGCCAGAATTGCACGCCGGATACATTGACGGCGACAGGGGGAGGAGAGTAGCCGGCGGCTGCCCAGGCTCCGGCCTGCAGGCATGCTGCCCTGATCACCCACTCTCCGATCGGTACGATCAGACCGGTCTCCTCAGCCAGTGAGATGAAGTCGGCCGGCGGCACGATGCCCAGATCGGGATGCCGCCAGCGGATCAGCGCTTCCGCGCCCACGAGGCGCCCATCGCGCGCGTCCACCTGCATCTGGTAGTGCAGCTCGAATTCCTCGCGCTCGATGGCCTTGCGGAGGCTGTTCTCCATGGAGAGACGCTGAAAGGCGGCAGCATTCATGGACTCCGTGTAGAACTGGTAGCGGCCGCGGCCAGCCTCCTTGGCGTGGTACATGGCGGTGTCGGCATTCTTGAGGAGTGTTTCGACGTCCTCTCCGTCGCCGGGGAAGAGACTGATGCCGATGCTGCCGCTCACGGACACTTCGTGCCGCTCGAGGGTGAACGGGGCGCGAAGCGCCTCGAGACTCCGGCGCGCCACCCTCGCCGCGTCGACCCCTCGCTTCAGATCGGGCAGGACGAGAATGAATTCGTCGCCCCCGAACCGTGCGATGGTTCCCCCCGCCCCGGCGGAATCTCCTCCTCGACCCAAAGTGTCCCCCTGGCGAACGCACATCCGCAGCCGCTCTGCGACCTGCGCGAGGAGGGCGTCGCCGGCGCTGTGTCCGAGGGTGTCGTTGATCCGCTTGAAGCGGTCCAGGTCGAGGAACAAGGTGGCGACCACCCGGTTCTCGCGCCGGGCGCTGACCAGCGCCAGTTTCAGGCGGTCCACGAACAGAATCCGATTCGGAAGGTGCGTCGAGCTCGTCGTAGTGCGCGAGGAACCGAACCCGCTCCTCCGCCAGCGTTCGCTCCGAAATGTCCTGGAAGGTCCCTGCGAGGCAGGCCGCTCGATCGTCCCGCGGAGGGACGATCGCGGCCTGCAGGTGGATGTAGCGCGCGGACCCGTCCCGCAGCATGACCCTGAAGTCGATGCTGGGGAACGGTCCCGCGTGGCGGGACTCTTCCGCGGCCCGGGCAACGGGCTCGCGGTCCTCTTCGTGCACCCTGGAGAGAGCTCGACGAACCCTCCGGGGAACGACGACTCCTCGACGTCAAGGAGCTTGCGAGCTTCCTCCGAAAGGACGAGTTCGCCGGACGCGAGGTCTTGCTCCCAATTGCCCAGGCGTGCGATCCGCTGTGCGGCGGCAAGCCTGGTCTCGCTGTCACGCAGATCGTCAATCGCGCGCCTCGCCCGCAGCATGTACCGGACCCTGTGGACGAGAACCGCCCAGGGAACCGGCTTGGTGGCGAAGTCGGTGGCGCCGGCTTCGTACGCCTGGTTGATGGAATCGATGTCGTCGAGGCCGGTCAGCATGAGCACCGGGGTGTCCTGTCCCCCCGGGAGCGCGCGGATGGCGGCGCAGGCCTCGAACCCGCCCATGGTAGGCATGATGACGTCCATCAGCACGATCTGCGGTCGGTGTTCGGAGAACGCGGAAACCGCTTCGGAGCCGTTCGCCGCCTCGAGAACGGAGAATCCCGCCTGTTTCAGGCCTTCCGACAGGATGAGACGACTGCCCTCGTCGTCGTCCGCGATCAGGACCAATGCCGGAGCAGGGTGCGCGTGATTCCGGTTCACGCCCGTGCTTCCCCACGCTCGCGCTCCAGCGCCTGCTCGACTCTCTCGAACTCGGTTCGGATCGTTGCGAGCCGTTCGTCAGCGTCGCCAATGGTCTTGTCACGGCCGAGCCTCTCGACCTCCTTGCAGAGGGCGGAGAGGCGGAGCGCGCCGATGTTTGCGCTGCTCGACTTCAGGCTATGCGCCGCGTTCCGCAGCGCTTCCGGATCCCGACGCTCGATCGAACTGCGGAGCTCCTCGATGAGGGCGGGAGCGCTCTGCAGGTACAGACGGATGAGCTTGGCCAGGAGGCTCGGCGCTCCCTTCCGCTGCAGCTCACGAAGTCCGTCGAGCGTCTTTGGATCGAGGGGCGCTTCGCCGGGCGGCCAGGGAGATGGATTGGGCGGTGCGGCGGCTCCGCCGGGCTCTTGCACCGGCCCGGACGGGGCGGGAGCCTCTGCGCGAGGCTCAAGCCCCTGGGCCGGAACGGAAGGCTGGACGCTGTGCCGTTCGAGGGCTGCCTTCAGTTCCTCCCGGCGCAGCGGCTTGGGCAGGTAGTCGTCCATTCCCGCTGCCAGGCACCTCTCGCGGTCCCCGGCCATGGCGTTGGCGGTGAGCGCGATTATGGCAATCCGGTGGCCTTCGGGACGTACCTGCTCGCGGCGGCGGATCTCCGCGGTCGCTTCGAAGCCGTCCATGATCGGCATCTGGCAGTCCATGAGAATGATGTCGTAGGTCGCGCGCTCGAGCGCCTCGATCACCTCTCTTCCGTCGCACGCGCTGACGACGTGTTGGTACCCGAGCGACTCGAGCAGGCTGGACGCCACCTCGCGGTTGACGGGGTTGTCCTCGGCGAGGAGGATCCTCGTCCCCAGCTCCGGACGCGACCCCGCGAGCGTGTACTTGGTCACGAGGGGCTGCCCGGCCCCGGTCCTGCCCATCACCGTGGCGAGGCAGTCGTAGAGCTCGGATTGCCGGGCAGGTTTACCGAGGTAGGCGTCGACGCCGCAGCGGCGGGCCTCGGCGGCGTCGCCGCGAAGGCCCACGGAGGTCAGGAGCACAAGGCGCACGTGTGACAGGGCGGGATCGTGCTTGATGGACTGGGCAAGTTCCAGGCCGTCCATCCCGGGCATCATCATGTCGAGGATGGCGATATCGACCTGCGTTCCCTCCGACTCGGCCGAGCGCATGATCTTCAACGCCTGGAACCCGTCCTCGGCGGAAACGTCCTTCATCCCCCAGGATCGGACCTGGTGCTGCAGGATCTCGCGGTTGGTCGTGTTGTCGTCCACGATGAGCACTCGGAGATCCTGCAGGTCCCACCGCCGCGCGGGAGCTGGGCGGAGCTGCTCGGTTGCCTGCGGAGACGCGCGGTGAACCAGAAAGTCGAGCCGCGACCGGGATCGCTCTCGACTCCGATGCGCGCCACCCATCATCTCGACGAGCTGGCGGGCGATGGCGAGGCCCAGCCCGGTTCCCCCGTAGCGGCGGGTCATCGACCCGTCCGCCTGGGTGAACGCGTCGAAGATCCTGTCCTTGACCTCGCGGACGATCCCGATGCCGGTGTCCCGCACCTCGAACCGGAGCAGCGTGTCGGCGTCACTCTGGCCGAGGGTCGTCACGCCCAGCACGACCTCGCCCCGCTCGGTGAACTTGACCGCGTTCGAGACCAGGTTGAGCAGGATCTGGCGAAGGCGGCCCGCGTCGCCGCGCAACTCGGTGCAGACCCGGTCATCGATGAAGCAGGCCAGCTCGAGCCCCTTGCGATGCGCCCGCTCCGCGAGCAGCTCGCAGACATCGTCCACGGTCTGACGCAGGTCCAGGTCGATCTCCTCGAGCTCGAGCCTGCCGGCCTCGATCTTGGAGAAATCGAGGATGTCGTTGATGAGGCCGAGCAGGGAGTCCGCGGAGGTCCTGACGGTGTCGGCGAAGCGACGCTGCTTGCGGGGAGAGCTCGGTCTCGAGAAGCAGCTCGGTCATGCCGATGACGCCGTTCATCGGGGTGCGGATCTCGTGGCTCATGTTGGCGAGGAACTGCGACTTGGCCCGGCTGGCCTCCTCGGCCTGCCGCGCCAGACGCCAGGGCGTGCTCCTTGGCCTGCTCGAGATCGTGGGTTCGCTGCTCGACCTTCTCCTCGAGATGCCGCTGATAGCTCTCGACCTCGCCCCGGTACTCGCGGAGCCGTCGGACCATGACTTCGAAAGAGCCGGCGAGGTCTCCGAGTTCGTCGTTGGTCCGGATCTCGATCGGATCGTCGAGCTTGCCGGCGGCGACGGACCGGGTGGCGCGGACGAGGGCCCGGATCGGCGAGGTGATGTGGCGGACGAGAAGCATGGTGGCGATGACGCCGAGAAGCACGATGACGGCGGCCGAGATGTGCGCCTGCAGCAGGAACCGGCTCCGTCGCAGCCTCGCCTCGTCCTGGCTGAGGCCCAGTTGAACGAAGCCGAGCATGGCGGGGGCCGGGCCCGCGGCGGGATCGAGGAACAGCCCGGACGCGTCCTTTTCCTTCGTGCCCATGCACCGGGACCACGAAATCCAGATAGCGCGCTCCGGAACGGACCGGCGCCGAGCTCGGCCCATGTCGCCTTCGTCCCCTGAGCCCCCTCGCTGTGCTGCGCGAGCGGAGGCGGGGTCAGGTCCTCGCGCAGGCCCCGCTCCATCAGCGTCCGGCCCTTCCCGTCGGCGAACCGTACGTACGCAACGGCCGGGTGGGCCTTGAGCCCTTCGATGACCCGGGCCAGCTCGTCCTGGCTCTCCGTGTAGATCGCGTACTCGCTGTTGCGGGCCACCATGCCGGCCAGCGCGGTTCCGTCCGCGAGCTGGTCGTGGACCCGGTTCTGCTCCTCCTTCAAAAGGGTCAGGGCGCCTGTCCCGAGCGCGGTCGCCAGGATCGCCCCCACGACCAGGATGTTGAACCGGGCTGTCAGTCCGAATCGTCGGCCTTGAGCCATTGTCGATCGTCCTATTCCACGACGTCCCGGGCGCCCTGGATCAGCTTCTTGTCGAGGCTGATCTTGAGTTCCCTGGCCGTCCTGAGGTTGACGGAGTAGATCAGTTTTCGCGGTGAAGACGAGCGGAAGCGATGCGGGGCTGCGTCCCTTGAGGACCTGCACCGCGACTTCTCCGCACTGGGCTCCGATGTCGGCGTAATCCCTGTCCAGGGCGTACAAGGCGCCCGCCTTCACCCACGTTGCCGACAGGCCGATGAACGGAATCCGATTGCGGAGGGAGAACAACAGGACAGGCTTCGCTGTCTGGGGGTTCAGCACGATGGGGTCGGTCATGCCCCAGAGGACGTCGGCCCTACCCTCGAGGCTGGCGAGGCTGGCGGGGAGGTCCCGAGGCGATTCGACCCGGCGGGTCTGGATCGAGAGCCCGGCCGCCTGCGCTGCCCTCTCGGCGGCGCGGACCCGCTCCTCGTTCCCGGAGGGACTGAGAAGCACTCCGATCCGCCTGTTGTCCGCCGAGGAATCGCTGGATCCACTTGATTTCGGTCTCGACCGGGAACTCGAGCACGACACCGGTCACGTTCGGGCTCCGCCCGAGCTCGGAAGCGTTCAGGACGAGTCCGGCGACGATCGGAATGTCCGTGACCTCGCGGGCTGCCTGCTCGGCAGCCAGCGAACCGAACGCGACGACGAGAGAAACTCCATCCGTCCTGGCCTTCCCCACCGCGGCCGCTGCCGCCGCCGCGTCGCCGTGCAGCTCCTCGACCTCGACCGGACGCTCCGGGTACGTCCCGCTGGAGGACCCGCTTCAGCCCGCTCGAGGGCCTCGCGGTAGGCGTCCACGTCCTGGCTCAGGAGGACCCGGCAACGCGCCGCTGCGGGCGCGGCGGCCGTGCTGGATGCCGCCATCGCCAGGAGCGCGGCGAAGAGCAGGATCCCCTCGGGACCGCCGCCTGGTCACGGGCTCCGCCATGGCTTCAGAACGCGGCCCTCAGCTGAAGCCTGAAGGCTCCGCCCGTCCTGCGGAATGAGGGACTGCTTGGAGTTGTCGGCGCCGGCCGGGTCTGCGTATGCCTGTCGAACAGGTTGTAGACGCTCGCGCTCCAGGAAAGGACCTGTTTCGTGACCTTCCCGGACATCGTCAGGTTCAGGACCGTCGCGGCCTGCGCCACGGCTCCCACCGAACGCCCGCCGGTCGCTCGTGTACTGGACTTCGGCGGCGGCCGTGAGCCACGCATCCGCCAGGGGAAGGGAAACATTCAGCCTGGCGAGCTGTGCGGGGGAGTTCACGGGCGCTTCGCTGGATTCCGGTTCGTCGGTCCGCTGCCAGGCGTAGCTGACCCGGCCCTGGACGAGTCCTCCGACCTTCCCTTCGAGCTCGGCCTCGATCCCGAAGGTGCTCGAGTTGTCGAGATTCCGGAAGACGAGGAGCCCGTCGGCCGGATCGATCGACCTGGGTGATGATGTCGCCCACCGGTAGCGGAAGGCGTACAGAACCCCGCGCAGGTCCGGCTGGAAGAGATGGCTGGCTTCGAGCTCGATATTCTGGATCGTCTCCGGGGTGAGGTCCGGGTTCGCCTTCTGGGAGATCCCCCCGTCGTTGTAGTACAGCTTCGTAGGAATTGGGGGCGCGGAAGGCGCGCCCATAGATGAATTTCAGCGTCGTCTGCTTCTGCGCGCCCAGATGATCGCAAGTCGGGGGTTCACGGTCCCGCCGAAGGAATCGTAGTTGTCGTATCGGACGCCCCCGGTCACGATGAGATCGGGCAGGACCCGCCACTCGTCCTGCAGGAACACGGCCCAGGACGAGGAGTCGGCGCTCGATCCAGCAGGTAGCGCCTGTAGGGATCGACGTCCCAGGCGCTCTGGTCCTGGCGCAGGTTCTTCCTGTACTCGAACCCGCCGACGATCGTCTGCTTGGGGAGGTGCGGCTGACGGTCTGGGCCTCGATCGTCCACCAGTCGGCAGCGCCGTTGTCCTTGAAGAAGCTGGAGGGGTAGGCGTAGTCGCCCTCGTAGCGGTAGGAGTCGTAGGAGAGGTTCGCGGAGACCTGCATCGGTCGTCGAGCTCCCGCTCGAACCCGAGGATGACGCGCCCTGCGGCTGTCGCAGGTCCGCGTGCGGGGATCCCCGAAGGTCGTTCCGTATGAGCCTGTCGGGATGCCCTTCTCCCGCGACGCGAAGATCCCTTCGAGGGAGAAGCCGCCCAACGGAGCCTTGGCGAGGGCGTTCCAGTAATCGTCCCCATCGGCGCCCTTGGCCACCCCGTCCGAGCGGGGCGGGGAATCGTAACCCTTCGAAGTAGAGGTCCTGGCCGCGGCTGTGATAGGTCGATGCGGACAGCCAGCAACTCGACGCCGTTGCCGAACGAGTTGCCGTACGAGGCCCGCCCTTTCGACGTGTGGAAGCTCGCGGCCTCGGCGGACAGCTCCGCCCCCTTCAGGTTGTTTCCGCTCCTGGTGACGATGTTGACGACGGCCAGGAAGGCGTTCGTGCCGTAGAGCGAGGAGCTCGGGCCCCTGGATGACCTCGACCCGCTCGATGAGATCCACGTCGATCGGGGCCTCGGTGCCGAAATACGCTGCATCGTACACCTGCTCGTTCATGCGGTGGCCGTCCATCGAGCATGAGGACGCGCGTGTTGTAGTCCCCGGGACGGCTGAAGCCACGGACGCCCAGGTACGTGTAGTTGCGATCGTAGGTCGTGTAGAAGCCCCGGACGCTGCGAAGGATTTCACCGATGGTCCGATAGCCGTACTTCCGGATTTCCTCCGCCGTGACGATCGTGACCGAGGCAGGCGCCTCGTTCGCGCTCTGCTCGTACTTGGACGCCCCATAAACGGAAGGAATCGACTCGAAGAGGATCATCTCGTCGCCCCCCGGCCGTGGGCGGCGGCGGACGGCTGGCCGTGCCGGGGTCGGCGCACTCCTCGGCCGGACGCCTGCGCGAACGCGGCGAGGCAGATCAGGGCCGCGAGGCTCTTCTGTGCCTGAAGGTACATGTCCCTTCTCCAGCCGGCGATGAGTCCGCCCGACAAAATCCGGACAAATGTCAGTGAGTAAACTAGGTTGCAGATTCGTAAGCGGCAACCCTGTGGCAGGCGGCGGTCCGGGGGCAGGGAGCCCCGTTGACGCAGGCGCGCGAAGGTCCGACGATGGTGCAGCCGTCCGCCTGGTCCGACATAGAGGGGTTCCGCGTGGCCGATGTCGGCGGCCCAGCGGCGCAAGGACGGTGCGGAGGACGAGCATGGACCTGTTGATTCTCGGCGGCACGGTTTTCCTGGGGCGCCATCTCGCGGAAGAGGCCCTGCGGCGCGGGCACCGCCTCACGCTGCTGAACAGGGGCCGGCAAGGCTCCGGGCTGTTCCCGGCAGTGGAGCGGATCGAGGGAGACCGGAAGGGGAGCCTCGGGGCCCTGCGGGGGCGGCGATGGGACGCCGTGATCGACACCTCGGGGTACACGCCGGGCGAAGTGTCGGCCGCTGCCCGCGCGCTCGCCGGCTCGGTCGACCTCTACACGTTCACCTCGACGGTCTCCGTGTACAGGGACTTCTCCACCGCCGGCATGGACGAAACCGCGCCCGTCTGCACGCTCACGGCCGAGGAGCTGCGCGAGGCCGAGCGGCTCGATCGCGAGAACCCCGCTGAGCGGCCCCGGTTCGGAGAGCTCTACGGGGGGATGAAGGCGGAGGCCGAAAAAGTGCTCGAGGCGGCGCTGCCGGGGCGGGCTCTCGTGATCCGGCCCGGCCTGATCGTCGGCCCCCACGACCCCACCGACCGGTTCACCTACTGGCCGTCGCGGTTCGCCACGGGGGGAGCGGTCCTCGTGCCGGGCCGGGCCGAGCGGGAAATCCAGTTCATCGACGGGCGGGACCTCGCCGCGTGGATGCTGACCGTGACCGAGGAAGGGCGGACCGGGGTCTTCAACGCGACGGGCCCGGAGTCGCCGCTCACGATGGGCCGCCTGGTGGCCGCCTGCCTGCGCGAGGCGCCGGAAGGAACGCGACCCGTCTGGGTCCGGGAGCGGGACCTCCTCGAAGCCGGGGTGAAGCCCTGGACCGAGCTGCCGCTCTGGATCCCGGTGGACGAGGACCCGTCTATGGTCGGCCTGGAGCGGATCGACTGCCGCCGCGCCTTCGCGGCCGGCCTGGCGGCCCGGCCGCTGGACGAAACGGTCCGCGACACGCTCGCCTGGGATCGCGCGCGCCCGGCGGGCGCGGAGCGCAGGGCCGGGCTCGACCGGGCGCGGGAGGCGGAGCTGCTGCGGCGCTTTGACTCCGCCCCCGCAGGCCCGTAGACTCCGGGGCATGCCTACGATGGTTCACGGAGATTTCAAGCCGGGCGAGATCTGCCGCGCGAGCGGCGGCTACGAGTGCACGACCTGCGTCGCGCGATCCCGCGCGAGCCGGGTGACGCTGGAGCAGGGCGGGACCTTCCCCGAGTGCGCGTCCTGCAAGGAGCGCGGGGCCCTGGAAGTCGACACGATCTGGAAGCTGATCAGAGGGGCCTGAGCCCCCTCCGCGCCCGGCTGCGGATCACTGCAGCAGGAGCAGGGCGAGCAGGGCGGCACCGCCGATGAAGGCGGTCTTCTTCTTTGTCCACCGCGAGGAGTCCTTGTCGGAGCCGAGGGGGACCGCCACCGCGGTCGCCCTCCGGTCGAAACCCGTCAGCACGAGCCCGTTCTCGAGGTTTTCGGTACCGGCGGGCGGCGGGCCCCCGTCGCTGAGGCGCACCTCCATCGTCTTCGCGAGGCCGGGCGGCAGGTCGAGCGGGCGCGTCACGGCGAAGAGCGTCCCCCCCGATTCGACGGCGAACTCGAAGTAGCCGTACGGGAGATTATCGATCCGGTACGAGCCGCTTTCCGAGGTCGGCCCGGCGGGGAAGGTGCGCCCCGAGACCAGGTGGATCGCCGTCAGCACGGCGCCGGCAGCGGGCGTCTTGCCGTCGGGCATCAGGATCCGTCCCTCGATCCTCCCGGTCCCCTCGGGCCACGCCACGGCGCCCTGCGCGGCGGCGGTCGTCGCAGCAGGGGCCGACTCCGGCGCAGCCGCCCCCGGCCTTGCAGCGGGAGAGGCTGCCGGGGGAGCGGCCGGAGCCGGTGCGGGCGCCTCGGTGGGCGGCGGGGTCGGCGGGGAAGCCGCCGCGACGGGCGCGGGCGCGGCTTCGGGAGGCGCCGCCAGGGCAGGTGTCGCGGAGGCGCCAAGCGCCGTCGAGAACAGGACCACGGCTGACAGGGCCCAGCGGAATGACCCCAGTTTACGATTCTCCAGCATCCGGCGCATTGTACACGAGCGGCGGCTGCGGCACGACGGGAGGGCGCGCGAATCGCCGTCGGTGGACGCTGCCGTCAGGGCCGCTGGGTCTGGCCGCCGTGTGATCGAGACCAGCCCGGGACGGCCTCGAGTCCGAGGGCCTTCATCACAGCGGGAGCGAGCGAGGCTGGGAGCCTCTCGCGGGCGAGCCGCAGGGCCGATGCGCACAGCAGTGCGTACTCGGCAGAGTCCATGGAGGCCAGCCGGATCATCAGGCGGGCGAGCTGGCGGGGCTCGCTGAACGTCAGCACCGGCGATGGGGACCGCGCCGCGAGAGAGGCGATCGAGGGAGGCTCCCGGGCAATGACGGGGCGGCCGAGAGCGAGGGCCCGGTACAGGGTGCCGGGGGTCACGAACGCGTACGCAGCCGGCTCGTACGGAAGCACGATGAAACGGCTGCTGACGATCGTGGCGTCCAGCTCCTGGTCGGTTAAGGGCGTCGGCCTATAGTCAATGAGCTCCCAGTACCTGCCCGGATCGGGCCCCGAGAGGCGCTCACCCACGACCCGGATTGGCAGCGCCCGCAGGGTCCCAGGGCTCTCGCTGCGAAGGATGGATGCGGCCTCGGTGAGTGTGGCCAGCCCCTTCGACTGGGTGAGGATCCCGGCCATGACGATCTCCGGCCCCAACGCCGTGACGGTCGACGGCGGATCGATGGGGATGGAAGGCTCGGGAACGGGGTGAGGGATGACCGCCCAGCGGCCTGGGACGAGGGAAAGAGCATCCGCGGCGGCCCGCGCCACCGGCTCCTCCAGGAAAAGAAGGCGGGCGGCCCTGCGGGAGATCCACTGGAGGCAGGCCTTTTCGAAACGGGAGCTCCTGGACCTCTGAAAATTGTTGTGCACGAAGAAGCACTCCGGCACGGAGGCGCTGCGGAGAAGGTGCAGAGCGGCTGTCGGCGTATCAAAGGCCAGATGGACGATCATCCGCGCCCCCGCCTGCCGGGCGCTCTCGCGGCAGGCGCCGAGGCTCGCCCAGAGCCGGGCTCTCAACTGCAGCCGCCGGGCTCCATCCTCGGTGCGGCCCGCGGCCTGAAACCGCACGTTCGGGGGGTGGGGACGAGGACGCTCTGCATCCGGGCGAGGTTCTCTCCGTCGGAGATGTAGAGGATCTCCTCTTCCTGCACTGCAGCGGAGATGGCCGTGAGCAGGGAGCGGTCAAAGGAGAGATGAAAGCGGGCCGTCCTCGAGAACGGTTGACAGACGGCGATCACGTCCTGGCCCAAGAGGAACCCGGGCGCCTGAGGAGTCGCGCATCGGAGAAACGCTCGATGATCCAGATGGCCACCAGCGTCATCAGCAGGTACTGGCACGTTCTGCCGAATATGGCGGCGAAGTTCCGCTCGAACCCGAGAACCATGCAGAGGAAGATCGGGATGTGGACCCACAGGCCGGCGCCCGGATCACGGCGCCCCACAAGGTAGAGGTGGGCCAGCCTCAGCATCGAGCCGTACAGGAACATCCCCACCAGGACGGCAGAGATCCCGAAGTTGATGTAAAGATCCCCCGGCAGCGTGATGGCCGCCTCGCCGGCGTCCGGGGCCCAGCCCAGGGCGTCGTGGGCGAACCACCCGCCGGTGCTGAGCGTCGGCTTGTCGCGCCAGAAGGCCCGGGGCACGAACCAGACGAAGGCGGGCCACAGTGTCCGGCCGTTCTGCGAGTCGATGAGGCCGGAATCCACGGCGCCGACGGCCGTGCTGAGCATCGATCCCAGGGCCAGACGGCGAACGAACCGCGTCGAGTCCTTACCCGATGCTCCGTAGTCCATGGATCGCGCTGTGTCCAGGAGATCGCCCACGGATGGGTCGACGTAGCCCGGGCGCACGCGGTAGGTGTCGACGATCTGGAAGACGACGAAGAGAAGGGGGACCAGGAGCACCGCGAGGAGGAGCAGCGCCGCCGCGGCCTTCCGCAGGTCGGTCGTCCGATGATGGATGTAGAGAAAGAGGGCGAGGACGAGGAACATCGGGAGCTCTTCCATCCGGCCACCGAGGTCACCGCGACCTCGAGGGCCGATGCGGCGAGGAACACGGCCACCCGGCTCCTGGAGGATCTCGAACGAAGAAGCAGGTCGAAGGCGATCAGCAACAGGACGGCGCCCATCTGCCCGACGAGCAGGACGATGTTCGCGTATCCCTCGGCGGTTGGGGAGAGCGAAAAGGCCGTTCCGAAGCCGCGCCCGAGGAAGAAGTGAAGGCGGAAGACGAAGGTGACGGTCCATAGCAAGAGGACCATCCACCACTCGCGCCCCGTCGGTACGTAACGGAGAAGCTGCGGCACCGGCAGCCGGCGGGCGACCGCGGGGATCCACGCCGTCCTGTACGACAGCTGCAGGACCACGAGCGATAGACAGGCGACGCAGAAAGCCATTTCGTCGTCGGAGTACAGAACGGGGCTCGTGCCGGGGTTCAGGAACAGGTCTCCGATGAAGAGCGTCAGCAAGAAGAGCGTCAGCACGTGGATCGGGTCGATGGCGTCGAACGGCTGCGTAACGAGCTCGTAGCCATAGAGGATCAGCCCGGCGGGGAGCAGGACAAAGAGAGAAACGACGACTGCGAGCGAGTCGTACGAGAAGGGGTTGAGGACGATGAGGGCCGCGAAGTAGGCGATCCCGAGCAGCGCTACGAGGGGAACGTGCGAGGCGCCGCGACCGGCGCCCCCCGCGCTCGGGGGCGCGGTCTGTTTCACGCCGCGGGCTCGCAGGTTCGTGGCTGCTTCACGGCCTTCACTTTAGCACGCGGGCGCGCTGGTCAGGGCCGCCCATGGGACCGCGGCGCAGAATTCATTGCCCGAGGACATCCGGGGATACCGCGCTCTTCAGGTCGAACCACCAGGCCCTCGGGACGCGGAGCTTCCTGTGGGCCAGGACCCAGAGAAGAGCGAGAACCCCGGCATGCGCGGCCAGCGAGACCGCGGCGGCTCCGGTCAGGCCTCCCAGGCGGATCGCACCCGGCAGCAGGATGGCACCAGCCGCCAGGCCTGAAATCTCCGCTCGCATCCCGAGGCCAGGGTGGCCGAAGCCGCGCAGCAGTTCGTGGAGGTTGAGTCCGATGTTGAGGAAGACCGCCGCGATGGTGAGGATCACGGCCGGCCGGACTGCCGGTCGGAAGGCCTCTCCGAAGACTGCCGGCAGCAGCGCGGGAGTCAGAACCGCGGCCAGGGCCCCCATGACGACGAGGCCGGCGCAGACGAGGCGAAACCGCCGGAAGAGGGCCTTCATCGCGCTGGTGTCGGCGGAGGATACCTGCGTCGCACGTGCGAGCACGGCCACGGAGAGTCCCCCGCCGATGAACGAAAGAACGGACGACCAGGTGAAGGCGACCGTGTACTGGCCAAGGTCGGAGGGGGAGAGAAGCCCGGATACGAAAAACTGGTCGATCCGGAGGTTGATCTGGTAGGGGAGAGTGGTGAGGTTCGTCCGCAGACCGAACCCGAGGGTCTTCAGGAAGAGAGGGGCGTCCCACGAGGGGCGCCTCAGGAGCAGCGCCGATGCCAGCGAAAGGCCCCCCAGGACCTGAACCACGGAGGCGCCGAGAATGACGAAGAGGTAGTGCCTGAGTTCGGCGTCCCGCCGAACCGCAAGGATCGAAATGCCGATCAGGCAGAGGGCGGGCGCCGTGATGCGCAGGATCCAGTAGGCGCCCGCCCGGTCCTCGGCGAGGAAGGGGGAGAGGAAGGTGAAGGAGAAGAGGGCGAGGGGGATGCTCAGGATGAAGAGATTGGCGAGCGCGTAGCTCGGCCTTGCCCGACGAGCCCAGCACGGCATAGTTCACGATCACCGCCGCGGGCACGAGCGCGACGGTCAGGACGGCGGCCAGAGCCAGGCTGACGCCCAGCACGCTCGGGGTCGTCCCTTCCGTGCGGGCCTTGGACCAGAAGTAAACGATTGTCTGCAGGTTCGCGATCGAGCCGGCTGTCAGAACGAGGGTGGGCCAGAGCATGGCCTCGGCCAGGATCCCGCGCGCCTCCGGGCCGAGCGCCCTTGCCAGCATGGTGGCAGTCAACAGCCCGAGCAGGCCGATGAACGCGTTCGCTGCGGGGGAGAGGATCCAGACCGTCGTCGCCGGGTCGCGCCACCAGGCAAGGCTCCGCGTGGGCGCGCCGGGAGGGCCGTGCGATTCTCCACGCGCGCTCACGGATCCTCCTTCCTGCTGCCCGTAAAGACCGGCATGGTCGCGCTGCCGTCCGCCGAGATTCCTCTCCGCGCGGCGACGAGCAGGAACGTCTTCGCCAGGATCGCGAGGTCGAGCCGCAGGCTCCGGTGGTCGACGTACCAGACATCGAGGCGGAACTTCTCCTCCCAGGACAGGACGTTGCGTCCGTTCACCTGGGCCCACCCCGTGATGCCGGGTCGGACTTCGTGGCGGCGGGCCTGCTCGGCGCTGTAAAGCGGAAGGTACTCGGGCAGCAGCGGTCTGGGGCCGACGAGGCTCATATCCCCCTTGAGAACGTTCACGAACTCGGGGAGTTCGTCGAGGCTGGTGGAGCGGAGAAACCGGCCGAGCCGCGTCAGCCGTTCGCCGTCGGCGAGCAGGCCGCCCCCCTTCTCACGAAGCTCTGCCATCGACCTGAACTTGAGGATCACGAACCGCTTCCCGTTCCTCCCGATCCGCACCTGCCGGAAGAGAATGGGTCTGCCGAGCCCGAGCGCCACGACCACGGCGATCAATGCCAGGGCCGGCGAAAGAAGCGCGAGGGCGAGCAGACTCAGAACGATATCCATCGTCCGTTTCACGGTTCGCCCGTCCCATCGCGGTCCGGGCGGCCGCCGGCAGGCCCCCCCTGGGGGCCCGGAGGAGGCTCGATCTGGCGGCCGGCCGGGGAGCCTTCCTCGTGGAAGGGGAGGGGCAGTCCTCGTCTGCCGAGGAGCCCGAGGTAGTGCCGGTAGGTCGCCTCCCAGATCTCCTCCTGTCGGAAATCCTCCAGGACCCGCTGCCGGGCGGCCGCGCCATGTCGCTCCCTCGTTCCAGGATCGAGAACATAGGCGCGGATCGCGGAAGCGAACTCCCGGATCTCCCCGACAGGAACGAGCCGCCCGGTCGCGCCGTCGAGGACGGCATCAGTCGATCCCGTGACGCGGTAGGCGACGGTCGGAACACCCATCGCGGCCGCCTCCATCGGGGCGGTCGGGAATCCTTCCCTGAGGCTCGGAAGAACGAGGACCGACATGAGCCGGTAGTAGGGGACCACATCCTCGACCGGACCGGGGATACGCACCCGGGGATCTCGCTCGAGAGCCGCCCTGACGGAGGGCGACACGGGGTCCTCCTCTTCCCAGTCCCCCACCAGCAGGAGGAAAGCTCCGGCACATTCCTCGCGGAGAACAGACCACGCCGACGCCAGGTCTTCGATCCCCTTGCGGCGGGTGAGGCGTCCGACGAACCCGATCACGATCGGCTCCGCGGGGAGCCCCATGGAGCGCGCGAGGGCCTCGCTCGCCGGCACGATCCCGGGGCGGGTGGGATCGAACCTCGTGATGTCGATGCCGTTGCACATGCCCTGGAGGAGGACCGTTCCTCGGTCAGCGGGCAGGAGCCTGCGCGAGCGCGCGTAGCTCAGGAGCGAAGGGGATACGCACAGGACATCGTGGCAAAGGGCGGCCGTCACGCGTTCGACCAGGCCGAAGATCGCACGGCGAATGCCCCGGACTCCCTCGGTGATGCTCCCGTGCCAGTGGAAGATCCGCGCTGGGACCCGGGCGAGAAACGCGGCGAGGGCGCCGAGGAGCGAAGCCTTCGGCGTCCCAGCCTGCACGATGTCCGGCTGGATCTGCCGGAAAAGGGCGGTCAGCCTGCCGAGCGCCGCCAGGTCGCGCAACGGAGCGAAGCGGCGCGGTATCGAGACGGGGTGGATGAGGACCCCGTCCCGCCGCGCCAGAGCGTCGAGCAGCGGTCCCGGAGAAGCGACGGCGTGCACCTCGAATCCGCGCTCCTGCATGAACCGGTTCTGTCCGACCAGGAAGATCCATTGGGTCAAGGGAATGCTCGTGACGTAGAGGAGCTTGATGGGGGGCCGTGCGGGGCCCGGGGCGCCAGTCCGCGAGGGCGATGAGGGGTCGTTCCCCGCGTGCGGGCCGCCGCCACCGTCCGGAGCCCCGGCCGGCGCCGAATTCTGGGATCGTGCCACGAGAGCGATACGATATCAGGTCTGCGACGGGCCGGGCCAGACCGTGGGCCGCAGATCCGGCCTTCGGCCGCGCGGCCGGGCGCCGCACCGGTCGATCAGGCCTGGGCGGGAGGATCCGGACCCCGGCCCGTTTCCCCCCGGAGGGAATCCGAGCATGGGCCGCCCCTGCCGGTCTCGAGGATCAGCCTCGCGTAACTGTCCAGGGCGGCGGAGACGGAGAAGGCGGTGACGGGGATTTCCCCGTCATAGCCGGGAGCCGAAAGAGCCCCGTCAAGGAACTCCCGGAGGTGCCGGGCGATCGACGGTTCGTCGTTGAGCACTGTCCAGCCTGCCTTCACTCCGGCGATGAGGCGCGCGGCCTCGTCCTGACCTGCCTCGGAAAGGTAGAGGATCGGTTTCTTCGCGCGGAAGTACTCGTAAAGCTTGGAGGGAACTTGCACGCCAGCGTAGTTGCCGGGGAGGAGGAGCCAATCGGCGGCCTCCTGCCACGCGCGGGCCTGCGTCGCCGGAACCCAGGGCACGAGAACGGTCAGTTCCTCGAGGCCGCTTGAGCGGATGCTCCGCGTGGTCTCCTCGTCCACCTCGCCCACCAGGCGGAGAGCGAGTCGCCCGTCGAGGCCGGGTCTTTCCCTTGCAAGCCCCCCTAGCGCCCGGAGGAAATGGGACAGAGACCGCGCCCCCGGGTAGATCCTCCCTGTATGCACGATCCAGAGCCTGCGGTCTCCCGCTTCGCGGGGGCGGGCCGGAGGCGAGAGATCGTGGTCGCCCGGTTGGGCATCGTCGTATCCGTAGCGGACGACGTGAATGCGCTCCTGAAGAAAGGGGTAGCGCTCCGTGTAGAGCTCCCGCGTCGCCTCGGTCGTGACGACGATCCGATCCATCCGGCGCACGAGGCGCCGCTCGAGCGCCCCGTCGAGGGCGCGCCTGAGTGGGTGGAGATTGAGGTCGGTCGCCGGGCTGTTGGCCCAGGGATCGCCGAACTCGGCGATCCACCGTGCCCCGGAAGCGCGCGACAGGGCCGAGCCCACGTAATGGCAGCTCCACGGGTAGGCGATCGAGACAACCACGTGGGGCCGGAACCGGTGCGCTTCGGTCCGGCCGGCGCGAATCAGCCCGGGGATGCAGTCGGCGTAAGCATCGGGGACGAGAAGGCTGGACAGGAGGGGGCTGCGCCTGCCGCGTCGGAGGAGGGCGCGGGGATCGCGCGCGCCCCTGAGGCGCCGGCGCAGGGGACCCGCGTCCACGCGGAGGATGCGCGCCTGCGGCGGAACCGCGGCGGCGAGCCCGGCGTCGTATGGCGCGGACGCGAGGAGATCCTCCTCCGTCAGGGTCAGAACCACCACTTCCGCGCCGGCCTCCGCGAGGCAGCGCGCAAGGTGCGTCGCGCGGTGCGCGTTCGGGTGGAACGCCGGCGCGAAGCCGCAAGACACGATCAGTATTCTCGCAGTCATTTCAGGCGCCCGCCGGCAGGCCGGCGGGCGTCGAGAACTATGGCCCAGCCGCGCGCGCCAAGTCCAGGTGCCCTCTGGTTAGGCCCGGTTTGGACGTGTGGTATCTTCCGCGCATGCTTCGAAAACCGCGTCCCGGGACCGGATCGAGCCTTGTTTGCCCGTGGGCGCGCCGGGCCCCGGGAGAGGTGCCGCCGCGGTTCTGCGGGCAGGAAGTCCGATCCGTCCGCGGCGCGGGAGAGAGGGAATGAGCGCGCGGGAACGGGCAGTCGTCCTCGGGGCGGGGGGCCACGCCAAGGTCGTCGTAGCCACGCTGCAGGCCTGCGGCTTCGACGTGGCAGCCGTTTTCGACGACGATCCGTCCCGCACCGGGGCCTCGGTGCTCGGAATCAGGATCGCGGGGGGTACCGAGCGGGCGGGCGAAATCGATGGAGCGCTGGCTGTCATCGCGGTTGGGAACAACGCGGCGAGAGGAGAACTCGCGCGGAGACATCCCTCCCTCCGGTGGCTCACCGCCGCTCACCCGCGGGCGTTCGTGCATCCGTCAGTCCGCCTCGGTCCCGGAACGGTGGTCTTCGCGGGAGCCGTCATCCAGCCCGACACGACGATCGGCGCTCACGTCATCGTGAATACGGGGGCGAGGATCGACCATGACTGCGTGGTGGGGGACCTGGTGCACGTGGCCCCCGGCGTGAGCATCGCAGGCGGAGTCAGCGTGGGCGAAGGTACGCTCGTCGGCATCGGATCGTGTGTTATCCCCGGGGTTTCGATCGGCCCCTGGACGACCATCGGTGCGGGGGCCGCTGTCGTCGGCGACACGCCGGGTCGCCGGACGCTGGTCGGCGTGCCGGCGAGGCGGCGCTCTAGGTAGAGGATGAATGTGGCGCGGGAAGAAATACCGATGTCTTCAGCGGATCTCGACGAGGCGGACATTCAGAGCGTTGTGGAGGTCCTCCGTTCTGGCCGGCTCGCTCTGGGACCGAAGCAGGAGGAATTCGAGAGCGCGATGGCCGCCCACGCCGGAACCAGCCACGCGGTTGCGGTCAGCTCCGGGACGGCGGCGCTGCACCTTCTTGTGAAGGGGCTCGGGCTCGGGCCGGGAGATGAGGTCCTCGTTCCGTCCTTCACGTTCGCCGCCAGCGTGAACGCTATCCTGTACGAAGGGGCCACGCCCGTTTTTGTGGACATCGAGCCGGATGTGTACAACCTCGACGCGCGGGATCTCGAAAGCCGCATCACGGCGCGCACGAAGGCCGTGATGGCGGTGGACGTGTTCGGGCACCCGGTCGAGTGGGACGAACTGCTCCCCGTCGCGGCGAAGCACGGGCTTGCCGTGATCGACGACTCCTGCGAAGCTCTGGGCGCCGAGTACCGCGGGCGGAGGATCGGCGGGTTCGGCCGTGGCGCCTCGTTCGCGTTCTATCCCAACAAGCAGATCACGACCGGAGAGGGCGGGATGATCGTCACCGACGATGGCCCGCTGGCGGAGCAGTGCAGAAGCCTCCGCAACCAGGGCCGCGGGAAGATGGGCGGATGGCTTGAGCACGAGCGGCTCGGCTACAACTACCGCATGGACGAGATGAGCGCCGCCCTTGGCGTTTCGCAACTGCGGCGGCTCGAGGGGCACCTGGAGAAGCGCGCGAAGGTCGCCATGATGTACACGGAGCGGCTGAGCGGGCTCACGTGGGTCACGCCTCCCGTCGCTCGCCCCCACGTGCGCATGAGCTGGTTCGTTTACGTCGTGACCCTCGCGGAGGAACTGGACAGGGACCGCGTGATGCGCTCGATGGAGGAGCAGGGAGTTCCGTCGCGCGCGTACTTCACCCCGGTGCACCTGCAGCCTTACATCTTGAATCGTCCCGGCGTACAATCCGGCCTTCTGAAGGTGACGGAATCGATCGCCCGCAGGACGCTCGCTCTGCCGTTCCACGGCAGGCTGTCGGAGGGACAGATTGACCGCGTCGTGGCGGCGCTGGAGAGCGCCGCGGGGGAGGGCCGTGGCCGCTGCTGATCGGGTCAGGGGGTGGCTGGCGGGGTTCGTCGCGAACCCTGGGGTGCACAGGTTCGCGCTGCTCGTCGTCGATGCCGCGATCGCGGCGGTCTGTTTCCAGGCGGCGATGCTGCTGCGCTTCGAAGGGCACATCAGCGAGCCGTATCTCCAGACCCTCTATCCCCTCACGCTGACTTTCGCCGGGTGCCGGGTCCTCGCGAACCTCCTCCTCGGGATCCACCGTTGGTCTTTCCGCTACTCGGGCCTGTCCGATGGCGCGAGGATTGGCATTGCCGGACTCTCCGGGACGGGGCTGCTCCTGGGAATCCTCTACCTCGTGCAGGTTCCCGGGACGCCCCGATCGGTCGTCGTCCTTGAAATGCTCCTGTCGACCTCCTTCATGGCAGGGATCCGATTCCTGCCACGGCTCGCCGGGCTGTATGCGAAAGACTGGGTGCGAACGAGGCGCAAGGAAGCCGTCCGGACGCTGATCGTCGGGGCCGGTTCCGCGGGCGAAATGCTCATGCGGGACCTGCAGCGCTCGGGCGGCCACAACTACCAGGTCGTCGGGTTCGTAGATGACGATCGCTCCAAGCAGGGCATGATCCTCTGCGGAAGGCGCGTCCTCGGAGCCATCGGGGAGCTGCCCGCCCTGGCGCGGAGCCTGGATGTGGAGCAGGTGCTCATCGCGATCGCCAGGCTCGAGGGGCGACGGGTGCGCGAGATCCTGACCCTCTGCGCGGACACCAAGCTCCGGTTCAAGATCCTCCCCGTTTCCTTCGCCTACTTCCAGGACCGGCCCGCGTCCGCGGTCATGGAGGACCTCGTCCCCGAGGACCTGCTCATGCGCGACCAGGTCCATTTCGAGGCCGACCCCGCGCGGGTCTCCCTGGAGAGCCGGACGGCCCTGGTGACCGGCGCCGCCGGCTCGATCGGGAGCGAGATCTGCCGGCAACTCCTGCGCGCGGGGCTGCGCCGGCTCGTCATGGTCGATCTGAACGAGAACGGGCTCTACCTGCTGAGTCGCAGGCTGCAGAGGGAGTTCCCGCCAACGGAGATCTTCGTCGAGGTCGCCGACATCCGCGACCCGGGCCGGATCGAGTCCCTGTTCGAGCTCCACGGGCCGCACGATGTCTTCCACGCCGCCGCCCACAAGCATGTCCCGCTTATGGAGAGCGCGCCGTGCGAGGCGGTGAAGAACAACATCGTGGGAACACAGAACGTCGCTCGTGCCGCCGACGTTTTTAAGGCGGAGAGGTTCGTCTATGTTTCCACCGACAAGGCGGTCCGCCCGACAAGCGTGATGGGGGCGAGCAAGAGGGTCGGGGAGGAACTGGTCCGGCTCCTGGCGCGGCGATCGCGCACGAGGTTCTGCGCCGTGCGGTTCGGCAACGTCCTCGGTTCCGCGGGCTCGGTCGTCCCGCTCTTCCAGGAACAGATCCGGGCCGGAGGGCCCGTCAGCGTCACGCACCCCGACGTCCGACGCTATTTCATGACCGTCTCCGAGGCCGTCGCGCTGGTGCTGCGCGCCGCCTATGGTGACCATAGCGAGCTGTACGTCCTCGACATGGGAGAGCAGATCCGGATCGCGGACCTCGCCCGGCAGATGATCACGATGATGGGGTTCGTCCCTGACGTCGATATTCCGATCGAGTATACGGGGCTCAGACCCGGCGAAAAACTGTCCGAGGAGCTGATGACCGAGGACGAGGAGCGGACCCACCGCGTGAACCTGAAGATCTTCGCGACGGAGTGTCCATCTCCCTCCGAAGACCTCGAGGAGGCCGTGGGTCACCTGGCTGCCGCGGCGGAGAGCGAGGACCCGGTCCGTGTCGTGCAGGTCCTCGAGCGCCTCGTGCCGAGCTACAGACCAGCGCCGGTCTGGATAGAGCGCAACTCGCCCGGGAGGCTCCTCCGGGCGGTCAACGAGGACTAGGCCGGGCGCCACCGCTCCCGCCTGCCTCCACACCTCCCGCCCGGCGACCCGAGAGCCGGGCCAGCGCCTCCCGTGAAGGCTGATCCTCGGGAGAGGCTTGGAGAGCGTCGAGGTACTGCTCGACAGCCTGCTCCCGCAGGCCGAGCTGTTCGAGGGCCTGCCCCGTCAGCCGATGGAGCAGACCCTTCCGCTCCGCCACGTACGGATCCTGGATCTCCGTGTCGAGCAGCGAGCGCCACTCCCGCACGGCGCCGGCCGAATCGCCCGATTCCAGGAGCAGGGAGCCGCTAAGAAGGCGTGCCGCAGAGAGCCGCGGGTTCTCCTCGAGAGCGCGACGTGCGTACTGGAGCGCCTCCACGGTCCACGAGAGACTGCGGGCTGCGAGAGCCGCGCAGTAGTGGATATCCGCCCGAATCGCCGGGTCAGCGTCTGCCAGGTCAGGCTCCGGCTTCGCCGCATAGCCCAGGGCCTCATTGTGGCGGCCCTGGCTCTCCGCGAGATGGCACAGCGACAGCCATGCGGGGACACGTGTCGGCGCATAGCCGGCCGCGCGAAGAAGGGTCTTCTCGGCCTGCTCAGGCCAACCCCGGTCGCGGAGGAGTAGGCCCAGGTCATACTGCTCCGGGAAGCTCGCCGGGAGAATCTCCGCGATGTCGTCCGGGGGAAACCCGGCATCGAGGAGCGAAGAGGCGATCCGGAGCAGATTGGCGTTTGGCATGCTTGCTGCGCGCCGGAACTGCTCGAAGGCTCCCTGGCGGTCGCCGACCGAGAGCATGACCAACGCGAGCGATGTCGCTGCAGCGCCTCCGTTCGGATGGGTTTGGATGATTCCCCGAAGGAACGCGGATTCCAATCCCCCGGGCACAGGAGTCCCCCCGGGCAGGCCCTGAAGGCCGTCGAGCTTCCCGATCAGGCGTGAGGACGAGACCACTTGGTATCCCGCCATCCAGGCCCGCGTATCGGTCGGAGCCTGGACGAGAGCTGACGAGACCTCGCCTGCGGCCCGTCGCAGGTCGCGCTCGAGCTCCCACCGTTCGCCCTCGGGGGCGGTCCCGCCCGCCGCCGTCCCGACGGCGCGGGCGAGCACCTCCAACGCGATCGCGGTGCGGGCTTCTGCGGTCACGCTGCGCCAGGAGGCGGCCCGCTCGAGGATACGGATCCGCGCCGCGCGGGACGCCGGATCGTCCGCACCCAGCTCACGGGGGGCCGCTTCGCGGTACTGGGCCATGAGGAGGTTTCCGCAAAGGTCGGCCCACGCGAAGCCCGCGCCGCACGTCGCGAGCGCCACGATGAGGAGAAAGGCGAGCCGTGACGCCCGGCCGCGCCGGGGCGGCACCTCGCCCCGGCCGGGCACCGCGATGTGGAGACGGCCCGTGCGTGGCTCCTCCGTGGTCGACCGTAATCCGCCCCAAAGGGCTCCGGCGACCGTGAAGAACATCAGCGCGTTCGCCGGGATTCGCAGGTTGAAATCGGTGAACTCGTGCAGGAGCAGGCAGACCAACCCGGCTGCCGCTCCTGCAAGAAGGGGATCGCCTGGTTCGTCGGAACGCCTGAAACGCCTCGCCACGCCAGCGAAGAACAGCGCCGCCAGGAAGACCGCCGCGGCTGCCCCCAGGAACCCGCCTTCGACGAGAGCCTGCAGGTAGTCGTTGTGAGCGTGATCGAAGATCATCTGGAGGCGCCCATCCTGGTAGGCGGGATAGATGTCCTCGAACGTGCCGAGCCCCGTGCCCAGGACCGGGTAGTCGCGCACGATCCTGAGCGAATCGCGCCACACCAGAAGGCGGCTCTCTGCGCTTCCCGGTCCAGAGGGGGGGCCGGAAAGGACCGCGGGGCGTGTCCAGAGAATGAGGACCGAAAAGAGAGCCACGGCGGCCCAGGAAACGCCCAGTACCGCGGCCCGCGCGCGCTTCCCCTTCCGCGATTCACCTAGAGCCAGCAGGGCTCCTGCCGTGACCGCGGAGGCCGCGATTCCGCTCCGGGAAAAGGAGAGCACCAGTCCCATCGCAACAATGGCGGTCAGCATGCCGAGCGCGACGGTGGGTCCGCCGGGCCTCTCGAGAGAGTGCGCGAGGCGGGCCCTCCATCCCCGCGCGGGTGCAGGGGCCCCGGCGGGAGTTCTCCGAGCCAGGAAGAATCCCAGGCCCAGAAACAGCGGGAGCTCCAGCGCTCCGGCGTAGTGGTTGCGGTTCACGTACGTGCCCGTCGCCACGTCGGTGAAACTCCGGGGGACCGTCCAGAGGATCCACTGGCTCCCCCTCAGGTACTCGACCATTCCGTAGGCGGCTTGGAAGATGCCGGCGGCGAAAACGGCGGCGAGAAGGTGGCGATGGGACCTCCTGTGGGCAGCGAGGGCAGCGGCTGCGAAGAAGATGACGGCGTACTCTCCGAGGCGGGCGGCCGCGGCAAGGGTCGCTTCGGGATGCACCGACGCCGGGTACCATGCGGCCGCTTCCGTCCAAGGGATCCCCCCGCGAAGGGCGACGGAAGAAGGGGAGAGAACTCTCGCAGCCCATCCCGGCAGGGGGACGGTCTGAAGGAGCACAATCCCGGCCAGGAGCGCGGGCACGGCAAGCGCGCCGCGGCCGAAAGGGAATGACGCCTCGTGCCGCAGGGCCAGGCAAAGCCATCCGATGAGCGCCGCCCATGCGGCGAGGAGGAAGACGGCTCCCTGGTGGACGGATCCGAGCGGAAGCGGGGCGAGCAGGACAAGCGCTCCGAGCGCGAGCGCGAGCGCGGTCAGCGCGTCGGGACGAAAAGCGGGTGAAGGCGCGAAGGCGCCGGGACGACGCGCAGCGTCCGTCGTCACGCCGACGAGCCGGCCCGGCGGCTCGGGCCGGCCTCTTTCTCCTCGCTCCCCTGGTAGCGGTAGTAGTAGAGGGAGTGATCACCACCCGGCACGCCGTTCAGGACCGCGCCGAGGACCTTGGCCCCCCCTTGCCGGAGTTTCCCGGCTCCGCGCGCGAGCGCCTCGCGTGGGGTCTTCCCGCAGTAGACGACCAGGATCGAGCCGTCCACCACGTTGGCGATCACGACCGAATCCGCAACCGAGAGGAGCGGTGGGGAGTCGAAGATGAGATGGTCGAACGAGCCGGCCTCGGCGAACGCCTGGGCGAGGGTTAGGAAGGCGCGCGACGCCAGCAGCTCGGAGGGGTTCGGCGGAATCGGCCCGCTCGTCAGGGCGTGCAGGTGAGGGATCAAGGTTGACTGGATCAGCTGCTCGACCGGGGCGTTCCCGCTCAGGAACGTCGAGAGGCCCCTGTCGTTGTCGAGCCCGAGGGCCTTGTGAAGGCGCGGCCGCCTGAGGTCGGAATCCACGAGCAGAACGCGCTTGCCGGTCTGGGCCAGGGCGATGGCAAGGTTGAGGCTGGTCTGGGACTTTCCTTCCTGCGGCAGGCACGAGGTCACCATGATCGTCCGCGGTGGCTGGTCCGGCGAGGCGAGCATCGTCGCCGTGCGCAGGTCTTTGTAGGCCTCGGAGATCTGCGAGTGAGGGTCAAGATGGATTCCGAACGCCATGGAGGGGTCGGTGGCTGCCTGGCCCGAGTCCTTGCGCAGCGCCCGGGGCCCGGCCGGCCGATGTTCTGGGATGACGCCGATGGTGGCGTAGCCCGTGTGCGCGGCCAACTCCTCTGGGGACTTGACGGTGTTGTCGAGGAACTCGATCCCGAACGCGAGGACGACGCCGAGGCCGAGCCCGGCCAGCAGGCCGAGGAACATGTTCATCTTTCCGTTCGGGCGATACACGGTGCGGGGGATCTGGGCGACGTCGATGACCCGGGTGCTGCTCTGGCGCGCGTCGCGCATGTGGGACGAGAGGGAGATCTCGCTCTGGCGCTTGAGAAGCTGGTCGAGAGTCTCCCGCTTCTTCGTGATCTCGCTCCGGAGGTTCGTGTATTCGATGGAGTCCGTGGAGAGCTTCAGCACGGCCTGTTTCTGTTGGGTCAGGAGGACGGCCAGATTCCTCTCCCGCTCGACGGCCTGACGGAAAGCCGTCTCCGTCTCCTGGCGCGCCCCGCTGGCGATGCCGACGATCTGGGTCCGAAGCCGGTCCCGGGCCTGCTCGAGCTTTGTGGACACCCCAGCCAGCGCGGGCCAGCCCGGCTTGAACTTCCGCGCGAGCTCGGCCTGCTCGCGCTCCAGCGACGCGACCTGCGTGGTCAGCTCCTGGATCAGCGGGCTGGACTGGACTTGGGGGACTGCCGTATCGGGGGCGGCGCGAAGAGCGGTGAATGCCGCTTCCTTCTCCGCCCGCTCGGCCTGGGCGGCTGTGAAGGCGCGCTGGAAGTCCTCGAGGGCGGACAACGCCGTGTTCGACTGGCCCGAGGTCGGGATGATCTCCTTGCTCTCGCCGTATTTCTGAGCCGCGTGCTCGAGGTCAGCGACCTCCGCTCGGAGAGTCGTGATCTGCTTGCCCAGGAAGTCTCCGGCGTTCTCGCTGGTCCCGACCCGGGTCTCCATGCCGAAGGAAATGAAGGCTTCGGCGATGCCGTTGGCCACCCTCGCGGCGATTTCCGGGGACTCCGCTTCGTAGTCTGATCTGGACGAGGTGGGTGTTGCGGACCGGCTCGACCTTGAGACGGCCAAGGACAGCTTCTGCGGATCTCTGCACGGGGTCGCTCGAGGTCGCCGCCGGGCTCTTCCTGGCGCGCGAAAGCGGCTTCGTGAGCCCGGTCCAGAAACGTGAAACCAGGCTGGGGGAGCGGGACAGGAGGAATGCCGGGTCTGAATCGAGGCCGAGCGTTCGAACCACCTTCTCCGCCACGGCGCGGCTCGCGATGAGCTTGTACTGGGTCTGGTAGTAGTCCTGGTAGGAGAGGTATGACGGGTCAAATGTCATGACGTCCTGGAATTTCATGATGTTCGGGTCGGCCCTCTCGATCTGGACGGTGGCTCCCGCACGGTAGGTGGGGGCGGTCGAGAGGGTCAGGATTCCCGCGACGGTTAGGCCCAGGACGGCGCACGCAAGCACGACCCACCGGCGACGGAGGAGCAAGTGCCAGTACTCAACGAGATGCGTTTCCGCAGGAGCGGGGATCGGCGCGTCGGATTCTCTCATCAGAAGAAAGCCTCGGGTACGTCCACAACGTCCTCCTCCTGGAGAACGGGATCGGTGATTTTTCCGCTGCGGACCTTCCGCAGATCGACGGGGATAACCAGTTGGCTGCCGTCGGGATTATGGCGAAGGACCTGCACTTTGCCTTCCGCCGCGCGCTCGGTCAGTCCTCCAGCCTTGGTGATGGCCCTGAGGACCGTGATCTGGTCGCCGTACTTGAAGTCGTAGCCGCCGGGGCTCTTCACCGCGCCGTTGACGTAGACCGTCACCTTCTTCTCGATCGGCGCGTACACGACGTCGCCCGGCTGGATGAGGATGTTCGAGGAGGGGTCGCCGCGGTAGATCAGCTCTTCGAGTTGGATGGCGATTCTGTCCGTGGAGCCACCGGGCAGGTGGCGGACGACGTACACTGTGCGTCCGACATCCTCCGTGAACCCGCCCGCCTCGGCCACGACGTCGAGCAGCGTCTTGCGGCCGAGCAGCTCGAACGTGGACGGGTTCTTGACGGCGCCGCCCACAGAGATCTTCCGGCTGTTGTACTCCTTCACAAAGACCGAGACCTGGGGGTCCTGCACGTACTTGTCGTTGAGAAGGGCCGCAATCCTCTGTTCGAGCGCCACCCGGGTCATGCCGCCGACCTCGATGCGTCCTACGAACGGAAGGGTGATCGTGCCGTCGTCGGCTACCCGGACCGTCCGGCTGAACTGCTCGACGTCGAACACGGCGATCTCGAGCAGATCGTTGGGCCCAAGCACCTCGATGCTGGATGGGGGGGGGATCATTTCGGCCTGGCCGGAGGCCGGACCGCCGTCGGCGGGAGAAGGTGCGGCGCCGGCGAAGGCTGCCGTTCGTCCGGCCGGGGCGGGCAGCAGAAGGACGGCGGTCAGAAGGAGGATTGCGCGGGTCATCAGAAAATGGTCTCCACGCCCGTTGTCACCAGGAGATCCCGATCGTTCAGTCCGGGCACGGTGCTGGTGCGGCGACGCTGCGCCACTCGCAGGGTCATCACCGTACGTCCCTTGAGCTTCGTGCGCAGGCCTGCCCGGAGAATCCGGATGATATCGTTCCGGGAGCCGTCGGAAGAAGCCTGGGTCGACGGGTCGGGAACCGGATAGCGAAGCAGGAAGCTCTCATAGGCGCCTTCGACCCCAAGGAATCGGTTGAGGTAAACAATGCATTGTAGCGCCTTGTGGTTCTGCTGGTAGTAGGCATTCGCCCCATAGACCGAAAAGTAGAAGTTCTTGTCGAACGCCCCCTCGAAGAGTAGACGGTTGGTGGGGCGCCAGGAGAGGTCGATTTCCCATACCGCCTGCCGGGTCTGCTGGTCGACGAGAACCTCGGGGCTGAAATTCGTCATGCCCACCCTCAGTTTCCCGAAGAGCTTGCCGCCGGGGAGAAAATCGAGCCCTGCCATGGCCCTCTGTTCGACGGTGTTCCGGATCGGGCCGACGATCGGGACCGTCTCGTAGATGGCGGGGTCGGGCATGGGCCCGGTGAAGTCGTAGCGGCGGTCGGAGAGGTCGGCCACGATCTGGGTCCGCCCGGTGAGCATGTGGACGAAGCGGAGGGTCAACGACCTTTCCACGTGATCGAGCAGGTCCCCAATCGTATAGGTGGGGCAGTCGGGATAGGGGAATTCGGGGGACAGAAGGCAGGAGTAAACGTTCAGGAAGTCCTTGTCCGTGTACCTGATCCGCTCGTGCGCGAAGATGAGGTCGACCGCTGTGACGGAGGAGTACTCGTAGCCGAACCCTCCACGGACGAGCTCGTTGACTCTGCGCGTCCTCTGGTCGATTTCGTTGCTGGGCCGTTCGTCGTGCTTCTGATACTCCGCTTCGCCGAAGGCACGCAAATCTCCGAGCGAGAGGTTGCCCTTGACGCCGAATACATAGTTGAAATGGCTCTGGCTGGCGTACTGATCGAACCAGACGTAGTCGACTCCTCCCTTGAACGTCAGGAACCCGCCCCTGCCGAACTGGAGTAGTCCCCGCCCTGCGGCGCCGACGGTTGCCGTGAAGTCGCCCACAGGGTTGGTGTGATCGCTCGAGAGGAAGATGTTCGAGTCGTACCCGACGTCCTTGAGCGCGTAGGCGGGCTGGAATCGGAGCGAACGCCACCCGTACCAGCTCGTCGTGTCAGGCGGCGTGAACTCGATGCGAACCGTCGCCGCCGCTCGCTGGCCCGCGAGGGACGCCGAAAGGATCAGAAGTGCCAGCCGGAGGCGGGTCCGCAACTGAGCCATCTTCGTGCGTCCGCTGACTGGGGCACCCAACGTGTACGCACGTCCCGAGAAGCAGAGGGATCCGTCAGGGCAGGGAACTCTGTGGGGAGCCGGGAAAATGGGCGCCGGCACGGGAGGATGCCGTGCCGGCGCGCAAAAATCAATTCCCGGAGGGGCTGGCGACAGCGGGCTCGTCGTTGTCGTTCGAGCTGAGAACGGCGCCCAGGATCACGGCGGACCCGACCACGACCGCGGTGCCGAACCAGCCGGAGCGGTACCAGGGCGTCGCCGCCTTCTTCTTGCTGTCCTTCGTGTCCGCGGCGGCAGGCTCCTTGCCGGCGGTGCCGCCGGTTTCGCCCTCGGCAGCGCCCTTCTTCGGCTGGAGGGAGAAGCTCGCCTCGCGCTTTTCGCCCGAGGTGAGGGATACGGGGGCGTTCACGAGGAACAGGCCGCCGTCGGTCTCGATCGCGAGATCGTAGGTGCCGGCCGGAATGTCGGACAGGGAGTAGGCCCCCTGCGCGTCAGCCTGGGTGCTCGAGTAGATCTTTCCCTCGGAGCGGTGGTTCAGCTTCACAACCGCGCCCTGGACGGGATCGCCCGTGCCGGTCCGGAGGATCTTGCCGGACAGGATCGCCGGCGCGGGACTCGCGAACACCGGAAGCCCGAAGCTTCCGATCGCGAAGGCCAGGAACATCGCGAGGACTTTCTGGTAGCGCCCGAAGGACCGCATGGTGACCTCCCTTGGTATCGGGAGCGAATTCTATAGGTGTCGATCGGGCAAGGCAAGTGCTGCGCCAAAATTAAGAAAAATGGTTCTGGCGCCGATTCAGCCGGCGAGGCGCCGGGGCGCCTCGCGGCTGATCATGCGCGGGCCGGGTGAGTCTCGCGGCGCCTCGCGGCTGATCATGCGCATGCCGGGCGCGGGGACCGTCGGGCCCGCCTTATAATCCTCCGGTGATTCCGGCCTCGAACACGCGGCGGGGCGGGTGGTCCGGTCCCGGGCGGCCCGCGGTGCTCCTCGCGGCCCTCCTCGCGCTGGCGGCGGCGGGGTGCGGAGAGCGGGAAGGGGAGCGCCGGCCGTTCCGCGCGCCGGAGCAGGTCGTCCTCGTGACGATCGACACCCTGCGCGCCGATCACCTCGGCTGCTATGGAGCGCGCGCCGCGAGGACCCCGGTCCTCGACGCCCTCGCAGGAGAGTCGCTCGTCTACGAGGACACGATCGCAGCGGCGCCGATCACGCTCGTCTCGCACGCGACGATCATGACGGGCCTCACCCCGGCCGGGCACGGCGTGCGCACGAACGGCACGTTCCGGCTGCCGCCGGAGGTGGAGACCGTCGCGGAGGTCCTCTCCCGGGAGGGGTTCGCCACCGGGGCGTTCGTCGGGTCGTTCGTTCTGCACCACGAGTTCGGTCTCGACCAGGGGTTCGCCACCTACGACGACACGATGCCGCGCGGGGCCGGCGGCCGGAAGTTCTACTTCCAGGAGCGGCGCGCCGGGGAGGTCCTGGCGCGCGCCGCCGACTGGGCCGTGTCCCACCGGGCCGGCCGGTTCTTTCTCTGGGCGCACCTGTTCGATCCGCACGCGCCGTACGAGCCTCCGCCGCCGTACGACGCCTCCTTCTCCGCGCGCCCGTACGACGGGGAGATCGCCTACGTGGACGCGGAGCTGGGCCGGTTCTTCGCCCGCCTGCGCGAGTCGGGGATCCTCGATCGGGCCCTGGTGATCGTCACTTCCGATCACGGCGAGGGGCTCGGCGAGCACGGCGAAAGCACTCACGGCCTTCTTCTGTACCAGTCCACCCTGCATGTCCCCCTGATCGTCCGCCCGCCGGGAGGGGGCGGGCGAACGGCCCCCGGGAACCATGGCTCCGGGCTCCGGGTCGCCGAAGCGGTCGGTCTCGTGGACATCGCTCCTTCGATCCTCTCGGCGCTCGGCGTGAAGGGAGGCCCGCGGATGGAAGGGCGGGTTCTGCCGGGGTTCCCCGGGGGGCCCCCCGTTGATCGGCCCGCTGGCTCTGCAGGCCGGTTCCCCTGCCGACACCCGCGGTCTTCCCGCCGCCTCCCCGGCAGACACCCCCACCGGCGCCATGCCGGGGTCCCCACCCAACTCCCCGGCCGGGCCCCGGGCGGGCGCAGCCGCCGGGGGCGCCATCGGGTACTCGTTCGAGAACCTCATGCCGCACTTCTCCTTCGGCTGGGCGGGGATGCACGGCTACCGCGAGGGGTCGCTGAAGCTCGTGAGGGCGGTCGGGACGGAGCTGTACGATCTGGCCGCCGATCCGACGGAGCAGCACGATCTCGTTGCGGCCGGCTCGGCCGACCCGCGCCCTCTCGCCTCGAGGCTCGACGAGGCGCTCCGCGCCTCCGCCGGGCTCGCGGCGGTCGGGCGCGGAGAACCCCGATCTTTCGGTCGAAGCCCGCGAGAAGCTGCTCGCGCTCGGCTACGTGTCGTCCTCCTCCGTCACGCAGCCGGCGGGGGAGACGGGGCCCGATCCGCGCGAGATGCTCCCGTTCTTCGAGGGGATCGAGAAGGCGAAGGAGCTCCTGCGCGGTGGAAAAGGGGCTGAGGGGATCGCGGAGCTGCAGCGGCTCGTCGCCGCGGGTCCGCCGAGCGTGGCTGCTCTCGGGCTGCTCGGCCAGGCGCTGATGGAGCGGGGCGAACTGGACGGGGCGATGGCGGCGCTCGAGCGCGCGAAGTCGGTCGATCCCGGCGATTACGAGATCCGCCGCCGCCTGGCGGAAGGGCACTACGCCAAGGGGGAGTACGCACAGGCAGTCGCGGAAGCCCGGGAAGCGCTCCGCCTCAACGACCGGAACGCCGAGAGCCGGTCGGTCCTCGGAGCCGCCCTGGCGCGGCTCGGCCGGCAGGAGGAGGCGATCGCCTCTTTCCGGGAGGCGATCGCGCAGCGCCCGGAGGAGCCCGGGCTGGAGTACAACCTCGGCCTCGCCCTGGAAGGGGCCCGCCGGCCGCAGGAGGCGGAAAGCGCCTACGCCAGGGCCGTGGCCCTGGACCCGGAGTCGGTCCCTGCGCGCGTGGCGCTCGGCCGGCTGCGGCTGGCGCGCGGGGCGGTCCCGGAAGCCAGGGTCGAGCTCGAGGCCGCAGTCCGCCTCGAGCCCGACAACGTGACCGCCCTCGAGCAGCTCGGCATCGCCCTCGCCCGGGCGGGGGACGGCGCGGGGGCTCTCGAGAAGTTCGACCGCGTCGTCGCGCTCGATCCCGGCAGGGCCGAGGGGCACTACGATCGCGCCGTCGTCCTCGAGAAGCTGGGCCGGCGCCAGGAGGCGGCGGCGGAGTACCGGGCGTTCCTGGCCCGGTGGAAGGGGGATGCCGCGAGACGCGATTCGGTCCGTGAGCGGCTCCGGCGGCTGGAGAACTAGGCGGGGCGGGACTTTCCGGGGACCGCGGGCTCGACGTCCCGGCGGCCTCCTGTTACCATCGGAGAACCCAGAATGAACGAAACCAGAACCGTCGTGACCGGGGCCGCGATGTCCAGGCTCTGCGAGGTCCTCAAGGAACGCTCCGTCCTCAGGGGGACCTTCAAGCTGGCCTCGGGGCGGATCAGCAACTACTACATCGATTGCCGCAGGACCACGCTCGACGCCGAGGGGGCGAACCTCGTCGGGACCTGCATCCTCGGACTGCTCGAGCGCGAAGGGCTGAAGCCCGCCGCCGTCGGTGGCCTCACGATGGGCGCCGATCCGATCGCCACGGCGGTCTCCGTGCTGAGCTGGCAGCAGGGCCGTCCGATCCCGGCGTTCCTGGTCAGGAAGGGCGCGAAGGAGCACGGGACCGGCCGGCGTGTCGAAGGATGGCTCCCCGAGGGGCAGGAGGTCCTGATCGTCGAGGACGTCGTGACCACCGGGGGCTCGACGCTCGAGGCGATCGGCGCGGTGGAGGAGGCCGGGGCGAAGGTCGGGGCGATCGTGGCGATCATCGACCGTGAGGAAGGCGGGACGGAGAGGCTGGAAAAGTACCGCTATTTCTCGCTGTTCCGGTCGAAAGATCTGATCTGAGCATCACGGCCAACCGATCCGGTCATTTGCTTCCGATCCGGGACCGAATCGGGGGAAGGCGTCTGCGGCTCCGGGCCTGCGCGGCCGAATTCGGCCACCGGGGACCGATGCGGACGCTGGCGAACGACCCAAACGTGTCACTTCGCGCCTCGCGTGCTCGCCCGGGGCCCGGAAAACGCAGGCGGGGCGCGCTATTCGAGGGAGGCACCGGCGCGGCCCGCCGGCGGGCACGCTCCTTGCGGTTGGTACCGCCGCAACGGAGGCCGTGAACAGCAGTCATCCCTGGCAGCGCTGCTGCCGCTTCGGAGGCAAAACAACTGATGGAACTGAGCCGGTACTTCTCTGATATCCGCGAAACTCCCCCCCTGTCGCGCGAGCAGGAAGCCGAGCTGACATCTCGTCTCAAGAAATGCCGTCCGGAGGACAAGAACCTTCTCATCACGAGCAACCTCGGGTTCGTCATCACCGTGGCGAGCGAGTACCGGGGCCTCGGCATCCCGTTCGAGGACCTGATCAACGAAGGGAACCTCGGCCTTCTCGAGGCGGCCCAGCGCTATGACCCGGCGCGCGGCGTCCGCTTCATCACCTACGCCGTCTGGTGGATCCGCAAGGCGATCCTGAAGGCGGTTACGGACCATGCCACCGTCGTGCGGGTCCCCTCCTACCGGCGCAAGAAGATGCGCCAGGTCCGCGAGGCCGAGCAGGAGCTGGTCGGCTCGCTGGGCCGCAGCCCCGACCGGCAGGAGCTGGCGCTGCACCTGACGGGCATCGTGGCCGACCTCGGAGAGCTTCTGCGCACGAACCCGCGCGAGGTCTCCCTCGAGGACCCGTGCGCCCCCGACAGCGACCGCGCCCTCGGCGAGCTGATCGCCGACAGCTCGGCGGTCGATTCCGAGTCGAAGATGCTCCACGACGAGGACGACGTGCTCGTCCGCCGGGCGATGGCCGTGCTCACCGAGACCGAGCGCGGGATCATCCGCGACCGGTTCGGCATGAACGGCAAGCCCTCGCTGACGCTGAGCGAGATCGGCCGCAAGCTCGGCATCAGCCGCGAGCGGGTCCGCCAGATCGAGGTCCACGCGAAGTCGAAGCTCCGCAACGCGATCCGTGACTGGAAGCGGATCCAGTCTCCCTCGAAGAAGCCCTCGACGGCCCCCAGGCCGGCGCGCGTGGCCCGGATCAGCAAGACCGATCACTGAGATTGCACTCTTCCCCCTGGCGCACACTCGACGCGGCCGCAAGGCCGCGTTTCTTTTTTTGCGTCGTAGAATGAGTCGGCGATGAGCGAGGCGGGCGGCGAGCGGATCGACTCACGGGGCGTCGGAGATCTCCCGCGAGGAGCTGCGTCGCCCGCCTGGGGGATCCCTCCCTCGCGATCGTCAACGTTCTGCCGCGCGAAGCGTTCGAGGAGGCGCGCATCCCCGGATCGCGGAATCTGCCCCTGGCCGACATCCCCGCGCGGGCGCGGGAGGTGCTGCCCGACGAGAGACAGGAGATCGCGGTCTATTGCGGCGGGCCCACCTGACCGCTCGGAGCGCAGGCGGTCGGCCTGCTGAACGAGCTCGGCTATCCGAGCGTGCGGCACTACGCGGGAGGAATCGCGCTCTGGCGCGAAGAGGGCGGGGCGGTCGAGACCGGCCCTCCGTCCGCGCCGGAGCGGATTCCCCATCTTCGGACGCGGCCTCGACAGCCAGGCCGGCCCCTCCGGGGGGATCGTGGAGCGCGGTCGCGCCGCGCCCCCCCGCAGCGGCCGCTCACGCCGGACGAACGACGGCCGCGCGGGGCGCCGTCCGGGTGCCCGGGCGGATTCTCGACGCGGGCTTCGAGTTCGCCGCCCGCAGCTCGTTCGGCGCCCTTCTCGGGAGCTGGCTCGCCATGGTCCTCGGCTTCGGCGTGGTCTACTGGCTCACGGGGGCCGGCGGCGTCGGCGGGCCTTGTGGATCTCGGCGCGCCTGTCAGGACCACGGCCGAGGGGCTCGCGGAATCGATCTACTTCAGCTTCGTGACCGCGACGTCGGTCGGCTTCGGGGACGTCGTCCCGCGCGGGTGGATCCGGGCCGCCGCCATCGTCGAGGCGATGGCGGGGCTGCTCATCTTCGGATGCGTGATCTCGAAGCTGGTCTCCCGCCGGCAGGAGGAGCTGACCGAGGAGATCCACCGCATGTCGTTCGAGACGCGCCTGGGGCGCGTGAGGACGAACCTGCACCTCGTGCTCTCCGAGCTGCACTCGATCGCGGGGGCCTGCGCGGAGGCGAAGGTGCCCGGCGCGCGCCTGCTGCCGCTCCTCGAGAGCTCCGCGATGGTCTTCACGGGGGAGCTGCGAGCGATCCACGACCTGCTCTACCGTCCCCAGCAGGTCCCCGATGAGGCGGTGATGCAGTCGCTCCTCGCGAACCTCGCGGCCTGCATGCGGGAGTTCGTGGAGCTCGACGGGAAACTCCGCGGCTCCGGCGGGGGCTCCCGGCTCCTGCGCGACAACCTGCGCGCGATGAGCCGGCTTGCCGGCGAGATCTGCGGCGAGTGCGTCCCGCGCGAGTACGCGCCCGAGCTCAAGGACCAGATGGACCGGATCCAGGAGCTGGGCCGGCGCCTCGCGCACGCCTAGCCGGCCGCGGCCTGGACGGCCGGAGGGCAGCGCCCGTGGGCGGCGTGGTGGGCGAAATCTCCGGGGAAGAGGCGCAGCGCGCTCAGCACCGGCGCGGCCGCCATCTCGATCAGGCTGCAGAACCCCTTGCCGCGCGTGAAGGTCGTGATCCGGTCGATCTGGGCGGCGTAATCGCCCGCCTGCCCGTCCCGGACCTGCTTCATCACGGCCGCGAGCGTGCCCGTCTCCATGCGGCACGGGGGGCATTGGCCGCACTGCTCGCGCATGAAGAACTCGGAGATCGCGGCGAGCCGCTCGACCACGCACTCGCCGTGCTCGACGACGCTGACGCTGCCGCACCCGAGGCTCGACCCCGCGTTCTTCAGATCGCGGTAGGTGAGGGGAAGGTCGAGCAGGTCGGCCGGCAGGAACGCGGACGAGATGGCGGGCTGAATCGCGCGGATCGGCCGGCCGCTCTTCGGCCCGCCGCCGATGTCCTCGATGAGGTAGCGCAGGGTCTCGCCGAAGGGCAGCTCGTAGACGCCGGGCCGGCGGAAGCGCTCGTCGAGGGTGAAGAGCATCGTGCCGGCGGCCTCCTCGACGCCGAGGCTGCGGTACCACTCGGCCCCGTGGCGCACGATCGCCGGGACGTGCGCGAGCGTCTCGACGTTGTTGACCGTGGTCGGCTGCCCGAACAGGCCGGACTGGCCCGGGTACGGCGGCTTCCGGCGCGGCCACGGCCTGCGACCCTCGATCGTCTCCAGGGCGGCCGTCTCCTCGCCGGCGACGTAGGTCGCCGGAGCGGTGGCGATCCGGATCTCGAGGCTGAAGGTCGAACCGTGGATCCGCTCGCCGAGATGGCCGGCCTCCTGCGCCTCGGCGATCGCCTGCCGGGCGGCGCGCTCGGCCTCGGGCATGTCCTCGATCAGGTAGAGCCACGCCGTCGAGGCGCCCGTGGCGTAGGCGCACAGCGCGATCCCCTCCAGGACCTTGTGGGGGTAGTTCGAGAGGATCAGCTTGTCCTTGAGGGAGCCGGGCTCGTGCTCGCCGCCGTTGGCGACGACGTACTTGGGCGCTTCGAGGCTGGCCCGCGCGAGCTCCCACTTCGCCCCCGTGGGGAACCCCGCCCCGCCCTTGCCGCGCAGTCCGGAGCGGGAAACGAGGTCGACGAGCTCGGCCTGGGAGAGGTTCGTCACGGCGCCGCGCAGGGCCCGCCAGCCCCCGGCTGCCTCGTACTCCTCGAGCGTTTCCGCGCCCGAGCCCGGCGGGCGCGTCAGCACGACGTTCGTCATGCGCGCATCCTAACCCATCTCGAGAGGCGCGGGATCCTGCCGCGGGGCCCCTGGGCCACCGGCCCCGCCCCCCCGGCGGGGGCCGCCCCTGCCGGCCGGCGCGAAGCATGGCTCCCGGGCGGCTAGAACCCGGTCGTGAGCAGGTCCCACGTGATCTGCTCGACGTCCTTCTCCACCTTGCCCGTGAGGCGCGAGACGGGCGGGCCTGTCCCGAGCAGGTGATCCACGATCTCGGGCAGGTCGTCGGCCGTCACCTCGCTGTAGAAGAGACGGTCGGGGAAGACCACGACGTTGATCCCGTGGGCGCACCCGCCGAAGCAGGGGTACTTGCGGAGCTTGTTCCGGCCCTCGGTGTCCCGCTCGTGCAGCGTCGCCTTCAGGTCCTCGTAGACTTCCACGGACCCCTTCTCGCTGCAGTCGCCTCCCTCGCAGACGTAGACGAGGCGCGTCGGCTGATCGGTCATGCGTGTCTCCCCGGGGGCGCGCCCGCGTGCGCCGCCCGCCGATGAAGCCCGCCGCGTGGATCCGTGCGCCAGGCGGCCGGGTCGAGTCCCGCTCATGGCGCCCCTCAATGAAACTGCACGTACTCGAACTCGATCGGCTGCCCGTTGATCCCCTGGTGGGGCGGCGCGATCCAGTTCGCGAACCTGCCGCGCTCGCGCACGCGAACCATGCACGAGTTCACGTAATCGTAGTCCTCTTTCGACGGGAGCCAGCGGGCGCGCCCGCGCTCGTACTCCTCGCGGGAGAGCAGGTTCCCCTGGGGTCGAACGGCTGGTCGGCGCAGATCCCGATCTTCCTGTTGAACCGCAGGACCGGCAGGGTGATCCGCTCGGTCAGCCCGTGGCTCTCGAGGGTCTTGTTCCAGCGGGCGACGATCCGCGTGCAGTCCGCGTGGTAGGAGTCGAGCAGCAGGGCGTTCATGGCGCGGCGCAGGGGGATCTCGACCTTCACCAGCCGGCCGTTCTCGACCGCCTGGGTCTCGTAGATCTGGTCGAGGGCCTTCGGGTCCTTGTAGATGCCGTCCCCTTCGCGGTACCGGCCCTTCAGGCCGCTGGCGAACGACTCGGCCGCGTTCGAGGAGTCCTCGCCGCCGAACAGGTCGTGGCTGGCGCTCGCCCACTCGTTCACGTACTTCTGGATGATCTCGAGCGGGATCGCGCCGACCTTGCGCGGGTCGGTCCCCGCCTTCATGAGCTCGGCCGTGCGCTGGATCACGCGCCCCACGCCGTTCTCGCCGACGGACAGGTGATGAGCCTCCTCCGTGAGCATGAACTGGGTGGTGCGCGCGAGCGGATCGAAGCCGCTCTCGGCGAGGGCGGCGAGCTGGTACTTGCCGTCGCGGTCCGTGAACGCGGTGAAGCAGAAGAAGGTCAGCCAGTCGCAGACCGGCTTGTTGAACGCCTGCAGGATCCGGGGATTGTCGGGATTCCCGGAGCGGCGGCGCAGGAGGTCCTCCGCCTCGTCGCGCCCGTCCGAGCCGAAGTACTTGTGGAGGATGTAGACCATGGCCCAGAGATGGCGCCCCTCCTCGACGTTCACCTGGAACAGGTTCCGCAGATCGTAGAGCGAGGGGGCCGTGTGCCCGAGCAGGCGCTGCTGCTCGACCGAGGCAGGCTCGGTGTCGGCCTGGGTCACGACGAGCCGGCGCGTGCGGTTGCGCAGCTCGCCGGGCAGGATCTGCCAGACCGGCTGGCCCGCGACGTCGCCGAAGGGGATCGTCTTGTCGGGCTCGGGCTCGGCGAGGAAGATCCCCCAGCGGTAGTCGGGCATCTTCACGTAGTCGAAGTGGGCCCAGCCCCCCTTGCCCACGCCGATCGCGGTGCGCAGGTAGATCTGGTCCTCCCGGAAGTCGGATGGCCCCATGTCGCGCCACCACTCGAGGTAGTGCGGCTGCCAGTGCTCCAGCGCGCGCTTGAGGACCGGGTCGTCGGCGAGGTTGACGTTGTTCGGGATCCTGGCCTGCAGGTCGACGTTCACTAGGTCCTCCTCCAGTCGAACTTGGGGCGTTCGGGCTGACCGTACAGCTTCAGCGCGCCGTGCTCGCCGGTCGCGTTGGGGCGGATGAAGATCCAATTCTGCCACGCGGAGAGCCGCCCGTAGATCTTGCTGTCGGCGGTCTCGGGCCCGCCGAAGCGGAGCGAGGCCTCCATGCCGGTCAGGGCGTCGGGCGAGAGCGACAGGCGCTCCTCGACCGCGAGGCGCAGCTCGTCGTCCCAGTCGAGCTCGTCGGGGGCGACGGTGACGAGGCCCGCCGCGAGGGCGGCCGGGGCGTCGAAGCGGGTCCGGTCGTTCGAGAGATCCTCGGCGCGCGCGGGGTCGGCGAGAAAGCGCGACTGAAGGCGCGTCAGGCCGTGCGGCATCGGCAGGTGCCCGCCGGACAGGGCGCCGATCTGCAGGAACGCCGGGCTGGCCGCGTCGTTCTTCATGTAGATCCGGTCGGCGGCGAGGGCGAGCTCCAGGAGCGGGCCGGCGAAGCAGGAGCCCGGCTCGACGACGGCGAAGAGGCTCTTCGCCGTGAGGTCGAGGCGGCGCAGGACGCGGGCCATGTAGAGCACGATCTCGTTCACGAGCCAGTCCGATCGATTGGCGGCGAGCGCCTGGTCGAGCTTCAGGAGCGAGGAGCAGCGCGCTCTCGACGGTCCCGGCGCCGGTGCTCGGAGGAGGAATCCGCCGCAGGCGCGCCTCCGGACGCCTGCGACACGCGGGCGGAGTCGGGCGCGGAGGCTCCCGGTCACTCGTGCCCCGCCGCGCCGGGGCGGTCTTGAGCAGCACGAGGCCGATCTCCTCCTCGTCGAGGCGCAGGCGGCAGAGCGCGTCGTCCAGCTCGCGGAAGGCGGCGAGCGCCCAGAAGCCGGCCCCCGCCTCGTGGATGGCGCCGACGGTCTCCGGCTGCGGACCTTCGGGTGCGCGGACGGTCAGCGTGGCGAGCCGCCTGGCGCGGTCGCAGACGAGGGTCACGTGCTCGTACTCGAGGATCACAAGGGCACTCGCGGGATCATCTTCGCGCCCTACTGCCGATGCAGAGGCCGGCTTCGTCCCCGGGGGGGCCGGGGCGGCTCCCATCCCCCCCCCGCCCCGAGCCGATCCCGCTGGCCGCGTCACGCGGCGCGGCGGGACCGGGCTGGGAGCGGGACCGGGTGATACGCGGGACGATCGGCGGCAGGACGATCCCCCTGGCGCCGTCCTTGGGGGAGGGGGCGGCCGCGAGCTGCGCGGCCCGCTTCGCGATCTCCTCCTCGAAGCGGCTGCGCGGGAAGGCGCCGTCGATCAGGTTCCACTCCTTCGCCTTGCGGGCCTTCAGCCCCTCGGCGAGCGTCGAGAAGATGTCGGCGTGATCGCGCCGGATCTTCCGCTTGTCCACCAGGCGCGTGAGCCCGCCCGTCCCCGGCAGCACGCCGAGGAGCGGGACCTCGGGCAGGGACACGGCCGAGTTGCCGTCATCGAGCAGGTAGATCTCCGCGCAGGCCGCGGCGAGCTCGTAGCCGCCGCCGGAGGCGGTGCCGCCGAGGGCGGCGATGTAGGTCTGACCGGAGTTCGCGGTCGCGTCCTCGATCGCGCAGCGCGTCTCGTTCGTGTACTTGCAGAAGTTCACCTTGAAGGGGTGCGAGGAGAGGCCGAGCATGTTGATGTTCGCGCCGGCGCAGAAGACGCGCGGGTTCGCGCTTCCGATGATCACCACCTTGACGCCGGGGTGCTCGAATCGAAGGCGCTGAACCGCGTCGGCCAGCTCGATGTCCACGCCGAGGTCGTAGGAGTTGAGCTTCAGCTTGTACCCCGGCCGGAAGGTCCTCTCGGGATCGACGTTCATGTTCAGCCGCGCGACCGGCCCGTCGATCGTGAGCTGCCAGTGCGCGTAACGGCTCGGGTCAGTCTGGAAGTCGGTCATGGGAAAAGCGTACCGTATCTGATCCATGATGATCAAGCACTATAAGTGACAAATGTGCTTGTTTTATGATAAATAGATGCAGTATAGTTCATGTCACCATGAACAAATCATCCATGCAGGCCCACGGGTCCTCGCTGCTTGCTTCGCTGGGAGCCATGGTGCGCGCCCTGCGCGCGGAAAAGGGCTGGAGCCGCAGGGAATTCGCTTCCCAGGTGGGGCTCTCCGAGCGGTTTCTCGCCCAGGTCGAGGGTGGGAAAGGAAACCCCTCGATCGTCAGCCTCGCCTGGATCGCCTCGGCGCTCGGCACCACCCCGGCGGCGCTCCTCGCGGGGGCCACGCCCCCCCCGCTCGTCGCATTGCTCGGGCTTCGCGGGGCGGGGAAGAGCACGGTCGGCCGCGCGCTCGCGCAGCGGCTCGGCGTCGGCTTCGTCGAGCTCGACGGGCGGATCGAGGAGGCGGCGGGTCTGTCGCTGGCCGAGATCTTCGAGCTGCACGGGGAGGGGGCCTACCGCCGGTGGGAGAAGGAAGCGCTCCAGGCCCTGATCGCGAAAGGCGAGCAGCGCCGTCCTGGCGACGGGAGGCAGCATCGTGACCGACGCGGAGAATTTCGGGCTCCTGAGGCGGTCGGCCGTCACGATCTGGCTGAAGGCGACCCCCGAGGAGCACTGGGACCGCGTCCTCTCCCAGGGAGACCACCGCCCGATGGCGAACGATCCGCTCGCGATGGCGCAGCTGCGCGAGCTGCTGGCGCGCCGCGAGCCGCTCTACCGCGCGGCCGACCACACCGTCGTCACGTCGGGCGCTGCCGTGGACCAGCTCGTCGACACGCTCGTGAATGTCACGGGCGGAGGGCCGTCGCCTACGGGATCCTCCACGTCGCCAGCCGGCCCCCGCTGACGCCGGCGTGGAGCAGGCCTCCCGGCCTGTTCCGCTAGGGGCCCTCTTCAGGCGGCGCGGCCTGCAGCAGGGAACGGTAGGCGCGCTCGTAGGCGTCGACCATGGCCGTGACGGTGTACTTCGCGCGCACGACCTCGCGCGCTCGGGCCGCCATCGCGCGGGCCCCCTGCGGGTCGTCGAGCAGGGCAAGGATCGCGGCCGCGAGCGCGCCCGGATCGCCCGGGGGGACGACCCGCCCCGTCACGCCGTCCTGGACCATCTCCCTCAGGCCCCCGATGTCGGTCACCACGACGGGTTTCTCGAGGTACATCGCCTCCTTGACGACCGCGGGAGACGCGTCGCAGTCGATCGAGGCGAGGACCGCCACGTCGAGCGCGGCGGTGATCTCCGGCACGTCGTTGCGGAAGCCGAGGAAGCGGACCGCGTCCGCGATCCCGAGCCCGTCCGCGAGGCGCCTGAGGGACTCCTCCTCGGTGCCCGTCCCGACGAGCAGCAATCGCGCCCCCGGGCGCGCGGCGCGGACCGCGGCGAAGGCACGCAGCAGCACGTGCTGCCCCTTGTCCCGCACCAGGCGGCCGACGGAGCCGATGATGGGCTCTCCGGCCCCGGCCCCCGACTCGCGGCGGATCCTTGCCCCCGTCGAGCGGCGCATCGTAGCGCGCGAAGTCGATCGAGGAGGGGATGATCGGGATCCGGGCGGGGTCGAGCAGGCCGCGGCGGACGAACTCGTCGTACCGCTCGAGGACACCCGCGCTCACGACGACCAGCAGGTCGAGCGCCCGTCCGTAGAGGTACCGGTTCGCGGCGTTGCACGAGACCCGCTTCGAGTTGTGCCGGGTGAGGACGTGGGGCAGGTGCGGGCCCCCGAACCGGTTCGCGAGGACGGTCGTCCAGGTGTCCTGCGACCCGTGGGAGTGCAGGACCTGCGGGCGGAAGGCGCGGATGACGCGCCGCAGCTCCCGCACGTCGCGCGAGAGCGACAGGAGGCGCTTCGGCTTGTGGAACCCGAAATCTCCGAAGACCTCGAGCCCGGCGTCGCGCGCGCGCTTCGCGAGGACGCCGTCCCCGGGGGCGGCGATCGCGACCGCGTGCCCGCGCCTCGCCAGCTCGCGCGAGCCCATCAGGATCCGGGATGGCTGCCCGCCCCAGCCGCGGTGGAAATTCAGGTGAAGGATGCGAAGCGTCACGCCAGCCCGAAATACGAGGCGATCTCGCGCACCACGAGCGCCTGCTGGTCGGCCGAGAGCTCGGGGTAGACAGGCAGGGCGAGCACCTCGCCGGCGGCCTTCTCCGAAACGGGGAAATCCCCGCGCGCGTAGCCGAGCTCGCGGAAACAGTCCTGCAGGTGCAGGGGCACGGGGTAGTAGACCCCCGAGCCGATCCCGGCCCCGGTGAGGCGCTGTCGCAGGCCGTCGCGGTCGCGCCCGGAGCCATCCCCGGGCACGCGGACGACGTACTGGTGGAAGATGTGGGTGCGGTCCGGCTTGCGCACGGGGGGAAGCACGAGGCCGCGCGAAACGAGTCCCGCCTCGGCGAGCAGCGCGTCGTAACGCCCCGCGTGCTCGCGCCTCGCCTGCGACCACGACTCGAGGCGGGACAGCTTCACGTTGAGGACGCCGGCCTGCAGCTCGTCCAGGCGGCTGTTCCACCCGACCGTTTCGTGGTGGTACATCTGCTGCCCGCCGTGGACCCGGATCTTGCGAAGCCGCTCCGCGAGGAGGTCGTCGTCGGTGAGGACCATCCCCGCGTCCCCCGCGGCGCCGAGGTTCTTCGTCGGGAAGAACGACAGGCTGCCGGCGAGGCCGATCGAGCCGGCCCCGCGCCTGCGCCCGGGCGGCCCGTACATGGCCCCGATCGCCTGCGCGTTGTCCTCGATCACGGGAACGCTCCCCGAGGCCCGCAGCACCTCCGCGAGGTCGCAGGGCTGGCCGAACAGGTGCACGGGCAGGACCGCGACGGTCCGCGCGGTGATCGCGCCGGGGACCGCGCCGGCATCCATGCCGTAGGCCTCCGGCTCGATGTCGACGAAACGGGGGACCGCGCCCGCGTGCACCACGCTCCCGGCGCTCGCGAAGAACGTGAAGGGCACGGTCACGACCTCGGGCAGGTCGCTCGCCTTCATGCCCGGCGAAGACCCGTCCCGGCGCCCGGCGGAGCCAAGGTAGGGAGCGAACGGGCGGACCCCTCGCGCCTCCATGACGGCGGCGATCGCGAGCATGATCGCGTCCGAGCCCGAGGCGCATCCGATCGCATGCTTCGAGCCCGAGAGCTTCGCGATCCCGGCCTCGAGAGCCTCCCCCTCGGGACCGAGGACGAACCTCTGGGATTCGAAAATGCGGCGGATCACCGCCTCGACGTCGCTCCGGATGGTCTCGTACTGGGCGCGCAGATCGATCAGCGGAACTCTCATGATGACCGGATGATAGCAGAGCGCCGCGCGGCCCCGGACCGGCCCCCGCGCCCGCGCCGGAGCGCCGCGGGAGGCCCGTTGCTCGGTGCTACACTGGCCGCATGCGCGCGGCCGCTGACGGTCTACGAGCTGCTCCTCGGGCTGACGCTTCTTTTCGCTCCCTGGTCGCGCCTCTGGCGGGAGAACTGGTTCGTGTGGCGGCTGGACGGCTCGCTCTGGTGGCTGCAGTCGGGGGGGGTGAGGGGCGCCGTCGCCGGGTTCGGCGCCGCCTTCGTGCTGACGGCGCTCGCGCGGCTCCTGAGCCTCGACCTGCTCGAAGACGAGCGGGCCGCCGGGGGCGAGCCTCCCCGGGTGCGCCCGTGAGGATCCTCCTGATCAGCGACCGCCGGGTGCGCCCGCTCGACGCGCTCTGGCCCTTCCTGCCGGCCGCCGCGGAGGCGGGGCTGACCGACCTGATGATCCGGGAGAAGGACCTGCCGGGCGGTCCGCTGTTCGCGATGGCGCGCGGCGCCGTGACCCGGTGCCGGCCTCTCGGCGTGCGGGTGATCGTGAACGATCGGGTGGATGTCGCGCTCGCCGCCGGCGCGGACGGCGTTCACCTCGGCGTGGCGGCGATCCCCGTCGCCGACGCCAGGCGGATCGCGGGCGGGCGGCTCCGGATCGGCGCCTCCACGCACTCGCTCGAAGAACTGCGCGCGGCGGGGGGGGCGGGGGCCGACGAGGCGACATTCGGCCCGGTGTTCGAGACCCCCTCGAAGGCCGTGTACGGTCCTCCCGTGGGGGTCGGCGCGCTCGTCCGGGCCTGCGAAGAGTCCGCCGTTCCCGTGCTGGCGCTCGGAGGGATCACCGCCGCGCGGATCGAGCTCCTGCGCGGGGCGAAGCTCTCGGGAGTCGCGGCGATCTCGTCGATCCTCGCCGCGGACGACCCCGCGCAGGCCGTACGCGACCTCGCGGCCGCCCTCGCGCGCCTCGACCGCGCTCCGGAGCCCGGGGGCGCCCGATGAGCGCCGCGAGGACAGGGAGACGATCCGGAACGGATCGGCGGCCGGTGCTCTGCGTGGGCGGGCTCGATCCTTCGGGCGGGGCGGGGATCCTCGCCGATCTTCGCGCCGCGCGCGCGGCGGGAGGCGAGGCGCTCGCCGTTCTCGGGGCGCTGACGGCGCAGGGCTCGGGGCGCGTCCACGCCGTCCGCGCCGTGCCTCGCGGCTGGGTGCGCGAGCAGCTCCTCGCGCTCGCCGCGGAAGTCCGGTTCGGCGCCGTGAAAACGGGGCTCATCGCGAGCCCGGCCTCCGTCGCTGAGCTCGGCGCATGGCTGCGGCGCTCGAAGCGCGGCCCCCTCGTGGTCGACCCGGTCTTCGAATCGGGCACGGGCGCGCGGCTGGTCCCGCCGGACGCCCGCCGCGCGGCGATCCGCGAGCTGCTTCCCCTCGCGGCGCTCGTGACGCCGAACCGGATGGAGGCGGAGCTGCTCTCGGGCGTCACGATCTCCGGGCCCCGCGACATGGAGCGCGCGGCGCGCGCTCTCGCCGCGCTCGGACCGGCCGCCGTCCTGATCAAGGGGGGGCACCTGGCGGAGCTTCCCGCGGACCTTCTGTGGGACGGGCGGTGCGCGCGCTGGTTCCGCTCGCGCGAGCGGATCGCGGGCCGGTGGCACGGGCTCGGATGCCATCTCGCCTCGGCGATCGCGGCGCGCCTCGCGCTCGGCGACCCGCTTCCGGGCGCCGTCGCCCGGGCCCGCGCGGTCCTGCGGCGCGGCATGCGCGGCGCGGTCGTGACCCCGTCCGGCCGGCTCGTCCCATCGTGGGATGCCCGCCCGAGGAGAGGAAGATGAAGCGCGCAGAGCGGGCGGAAGGAAGAGCCGTCGCGGGGGAGCGCCATCGCGGCCGGCGCTCTGCGCCATTCTCGGAGGGCTTCTTCTCCTCTTCACCGCCTGCGAGCAGACCCGCCAGGCGAAGCTGGAGGAAGTCCTGCGGCGCTCGCGCCTCGCGCCCGACAGGACGCTCGAGCTCGAAGCGCCGTTTCTCTCCGACGGCGATCCCGATGTCCGCGCTCTCGCCGTCTGGGCGATCGGCGACTCGCAGGCCCCGGGAGCGCTCGCCGCGATCTCCCCGCTGGCCACGGATCCCGATCCGAGGGTCCGGGTCGCGGTCGTGAAGGCGCTGTGCGCGATCCCCGAGGCGGGCGCGCTCGATCCCGTGGTCGCGCTCGCATCCGATCCCGAACCGCCGACGCGGCGCGCGTCCGTCCGATGCCTCGCCTCCGCCCCCGCCCCTCCTCCCGGGGCGCTCGCGCGCGCGCTTCTCGATGCCGATCGCGAGACGCGCGCGATCGCTCTCGAGTCACTCGCCCGCCGGCCGGACCCGGGCGCGGTGCCGCAGCTCCTGCGGGTCTTCGAGGCGGGCACCCCGGAGGACCAGCTCGCGGCGGTCGCCGCGCTGCGGGCGGCCCGCGACCCGGCGGCGCTCGCCCCGCTGGAGCGGGCGGCCGCCTCGCGCCTGCCGATGCCGGTGCGCGACGCCGTGGAGGCCGCGATCCTCGACCTTCGCGCCGCCGCGCTCGAAGCGCAGCAGGCTCCGCCCCCGGCCCCGCAGGACGGGGCTGGCGGACCGGTCGAAGGGAAGGGGCCGGGAGGGCCGGCCGCGCCCGCCCCGCGGGAGTCTTCCGGGCCCGCCCCGGGCGGCCCGAAGCCGGCGCCAGCCGTCTCCCCGGCGCCCCCCGCGGCGAAGCAGGACGCCCCCAGGCCGAACGGCACGCCCGACGTCACCCCGCAATAGCGCACCGCGGCCTCCCCGCTGCGGCGAAGCAGGAGGGCCCCAGGCCGAACGGCACGCCCGATGACACCCCCACGGGAACCGTTGGCCGGTCGCCGGGTGACGGGACCCGCTGGGGGATCGCGCGGGGGCGTGCCTATAATCCGGAAACATTGGGGGAACCCATGCTCAGGACCCCGCTCATCCTCGCCCTGCTGCTCTCAGCCCCCGCGCTGGCGCGCGTTCCCGACGCCAACGCTCCCTACGAGTGGCCCGCGCCCCCGCCGGCGGACCAGGTCCAGCGCGCCATGGCCATGAAGACGGACTCGGGGCTCATCATCGTCACCCGCAGGTGCTGGCTGGAGGTCCAGAGCTACGGAGGCCCTCCCACGGGCGGATTCATCAAGCGCGAGGAGTTCATCCGCTTCCTCGTGGTCAACGAGGAAGGAGCGACGCGCGCGACCGTCCGCATCAACGAGGACGAGCGCGCCACCATCGACAGGGTAGAAGGGCGCACGGTCGCGGCCGACGGACGTGTCACCCAGGCAGATCCCGACAAGGACATCAAGAAGGTGGACGTCAAGAAGTTCCGCTCCAAGAGCGCGCTCACGAGCCTCGCCACCGTGAACTTCCCGGCGCCCGCGAAGGGCTCGTTCCTCGAGCTGCACTACAAGACGACCGAGGACTACAGTCCCTCGGCGCCGATCTCCTTCGTCCAGATGATGACGTACGAAGAGACTCCCTCGATGGACTCCGATTTCGAGATCGTGCTCAGGGGCGGGATCCCCGGGAAGAGCTGGTCGATCCTGACGCTGGGGGACGGGCAGGGGGCGAGCCGCATCGAGATGGCAGGCAACGGGTTGCCCAGAGTGCACATGGGGCCGTTCACCCCCGTGAAATCCGAGCCGCACGATCCCCCCGACGTTCACAACCGCCCTCTCATCCTGGGCTACGTCGACCTGTCCAACATCGAGACCGACGGGGGCAAGAAGAACAGCTCCATCCGCAGGGCCCAGACCATCGACGCGCGCGGGCGCGTGACGGAGCCGCTCCCCGAGGAGGGCCCGGCCCGCACCTGGTGGGTCGAGTACCTGAAGGGGGATGCCAAGACGAACAAGCGATGGGTCTCGAAGCCGGGGCGGGCCAAGGACCTCGACGTGGACGCCGCCGCGCCGGCCGGCATGCCCCTCGAGGACCGCGTCAGGGCGCTCTACCGCCTCGCCCAGGCGAGCGTGGTCTACAACCCCGACGCCGAGTCGGTCGAGAACCTCGGCGACGTGATGAAGCGGGGGATGAGATACCGGTACGAGGGGACCCTGTTGTTCTCCTACCTCCTCGACCGCGCGGGGATCGCCCACTGGGACGGGCTGGTGGCGAACCGCTACCGTCTGCGCTACTCGCCCTACATCCGCAACGGGAACCTCTACGCCTTCGACACCGTGACCCTCGTGGACATGCCGGGGAAGAAGCCGCTCGCCCTCATGCCGGGCGAGCTGACCCTGCCATTCGGCTGCCTGCCGGACGTCAACCAGGACTCCGTCGCGATCTACCTGAACGGCGAGGACGAGATGCGGGCGACCTACACGGCGACGAACCCGCCCGAGGCCGACTCGCGCACCTGGCGCTACGACCTCACGCTCGACAACGCGGGGGACGTGAGCGGGAAGCTGGCCCTGGCCGAGACCGGCTCCCCGGCGCGCGACTTCCGGGCGTGGTACCTGTACAAGGATTTCAGGAAGTCGCACCCCGCCAGGGACGCGAAGAACCCGCCGACGGAGACCGAGCTCAAGAAGGCGCTCGACGACTCCATCGAGGAGGAGATGGCCGTTCCCGGGGCGAAGCTCCGCATGGAGAACTTCGCCGTCTCTTCGTTCCCGAAGGATTCCGAGCAGCCGATGGAGCTCACGGCGACCGCGAACGGAAAGGGGATGGCGCAGCAGACGGGCGGGACGTGGGTCCTGTTCGCGATGCCCCCCCTGGCGGGTTCGCGGACCCGTACTCGGAGTCGTCCCGGCGGCTCCCGATCTGGAACAGCGCGGGGGGGCGGGTCGTGATCGAGGGGGATGTCAGCCTCCCCCCGGCGCCACGATCGTGGACCTGCCGAAGCCGCGCGAGTTCACCGGGCCCGAGGGAATCAAGGGCCGGATGGTCGTGACCCAGGCCGAGAAGGCGGGCGGGACCCTGTCCGTCCACGCGCGGCTGGAGTACGAGGAGCCGATCGTGGTGGGAGGGGACCGCTACGCCGCCTGGCGCGGCTATCTCGCCGAGCTCGCCCGCGCCGGCGCCGACCGGTGCATCGTCACGATGACCGCGCAGAAAGAGCTGGAGTAGCGGAGGCGGCCATGAAGAGAGCAACTGCGCGCGGGCTGGGCGCGCTCGCGATCGCGGCCCTCCTCGCGGGAGTGGCCAGGCCCTGCGCGGCATTCGGAACGCCCGACTGGGCCAAGCCGCACCTGAAGGCGCCGCCTGCCGGTCGGCGGCTTCATCGCGAAGAACGACACCTGGGTCATCGTCTACCGCGAGATGGAGCTGGCGCTGGTGGGCGATGGGTTCATCGAACAGCGCGACCGCTACATCTACGAGAACATGACGGAGAAGGAGGAGGGGTTCTCGTTCCAGCTCGGCTTCGACGAAGGCCAGCAGGAGCTGAAGGACATGGCGCTCAACGTGGAGCGCGCCTACCACTGGCAGGCCATCAAGCTCACCAGGGGCGCCGTGACGGCCGCTGACAACGGCGGGAGCAATTCCACGGTGACGAGCGCCGAGAAGGTGGCGCCGCACAACCGCGTCGTCTTCGAATACACGCTGACCGACAAGCTCTCGCTGGTTCCCGTGGTGCCCGGTGCAGATCCTGCGGACCGCGCCGGCCGTGGAGGAGCACTTCTTCGTCGAGCCCGCCTCCGCGCAGCGCGGCCTGCGGCTCGAGCTGATCGTCCCGGGCGACGGCCCCCCGCCGGCGGGGTTCAGCCCCCTCGGCGAGTCCGGCTGGAAGGTGACCGCCGTGCCGGCCTGGGGCCGGACCCTCTCCGGGCTCGTCTACCAGCCTGCCGCGTCCTCGCTGTACCCGACGCTCATCGCCCACGCAGGAGGGCCGGGCGAGTCGTTCGCGGAGTTCGCGAAGAACTACCGGAAGGCCTGGGACGAGGGCTGCAAGACCGTGGACAGTCCCCAGGTCCGGGCGAAGTCGGAGGAGCTCGCGCAGGGGGCGACGGACGCGGTCGACAAGGCGCGCCGCCTCGGGAACTTCGTGCAGCAGGCGGTCCGCTACGACGACTCGAACGAGAACGGGGCCCTGGCGTGGATCCCGATCGAGCCCGGGGAAACGCTGCGCTCGATGAAGGCCGACTGCAAGGGGAAGGTGATGCTCATGCAGGCGATGCTGCGCGCCCAGGGGATCGAGAGCGCGCCGGTCGTGCTGCGGGCGGAGGAACGGTATTTCTCCTGGGGAAAGATCCCGCCGACCACCTACTTCAACCATGTGATCCTGGCCGTTCATCTCCCGGCGGACGCCGGGCCGATTCCCGCGACGCTGACCGAGGGGCCCGTGAAGGGATGGGTCCTGTTCGACCCCGTCCTGCAGACGGCCGCGTTCGGCGCGCCGCTTCCGGGTTACGAGGGGGTGCCGGCCCTCTACATCGGCGCCGCCCCGGACCCGGTCTTCGTCATCAGGACGAGCGACCCCTCGGAGGAGAAGGTCTCGATCGTGGCGCGGGTCAGCGTGGACCAGGGGGGGACCGAGAGGGTCGACCTGCAGCTCACGGACAACGGGCGGTGCGGGCTCATCAGGCGCCTCGCGCGGATCTTCAGCCAGGACGACATCAAGAAGCAGATCCGCGAGACGCTCTCCGAGCAGGTCACGCAGGCCGTGCTCGTGGACCACAAGCTGACGCGGGCGGGAGATTCGGGCGGGGACGTGATGCGCCTCGCGCTGACGTTCGACGCGCCGAAGAGCCTCCAGGAGATGGCCACGACGACGGTGTGCCCGAACCCCCTGGCCCTGCCGGTGATGCTCGCGGGCATACCCAACGGCTTCCGTCCCAGGACCCCCACGCGCGAGGAGGACAGGATCGAGCTCGCGCCGCCCTGGGACGCCAAGCGGAACACGAACGGCCGGGCCTACCGCGTGGAGGTCGCGGTCTCCCTCGCGCTGCCTCCAGGATGGAGCTGGACGCCTCCGGCCCCCCGGGCGGAAAACCAGCCGTGGCTGGCGTATGAGCAGAAGTGGACCGAGGAGAGCGGCGTCTGGAAGGGGACGCTGCGGCTCGCGGTTCCGAGGGGGGACTGGCCCGCCGCGGATCGCCAGGCGCGCCTCAAGCTGCTCGACGAGCTGTTCAGCGGCCTGTATGGTCCGCTCGTCCTGAAGAAATCGTAGGAAAAGAAAACCGGCAGAGGACGATCCTCCGCCGGTGGCGAGAAGAGGGGGGACGGGTTGAACCTCAGCTCGCTCAACTGAGCCGCCCGGTCCGTTGCCGTCTCGGCTCGGACCACCGATAGTGCAACGGCGATGCCACCGCGCGGGGAGGGGCGAAAGCCACGCCCCGCGAGGTTTCTCGGGGACCGGCGCGGCTGCGGGCCTCGGGGCTCGGGCGTGGCGTCCGCTGCTAAGGCCGTCCGCGTCCGCCGGAGTGGACGCCCGGCCGGGGAAGAATGGGGCGGGGGCTTGACGCGGGGCTCGATCGGTCGTAACGTGCCCGTGGGTGTGGGGGTGAGTGGGAAGGGGGATGGAGCCGTTCCGGTCGTCATCCGGCCACGGGACGGCGGGTTGAGCAGCTGCCGCAAGGCAAGGGCCGGCCGCCGGTTTCAAGAGAGTCGCGAGCACCTGGTCGAGAGGATCCGTGCAGGCGCGTCGCCGGTATGAGGCGGGCAATCGACAGGACCGGGCTCGCGGCGCACGAAGCGGCGAGAAGGAGTCGTTCCCGTAGGGACAGTTCAAACAGGTCGAGCGCAGGCCGACGTCGTTCACGTTTGCTCCCGTCGCTGGACGGGACCGCCATCGAGCGCGCGCAGACCTCTCCGCAAGGACCAGCACCGAATTGAGAAGACATTACAGGCGTAGACGCGGACGCGGGCGAGGGGGCCAGGCAGTGAACCAGCAGGAAGGCGCGGCGGCGCAGACGGCCGAAGCGGCTGTGGACGGGGATGCATCCGCCGTCGCGGTGGCCGGCGGGGCCCCGGTGCCCGCGATCACGCAGACGCCGGTGGTCGGGGTGCTCGAGGTCGTTCCCGACGGCAACGGGTGGCTGCGGGCCACCTCGCGCAACTACCTCGCCCACCCGCTGGACCCGTTCGTCCCCCAGAACCTCGTGCGGCAGTGGAGGCTGAAGGAGGGGATGGAGATCGCCGGCACCGCCAGGGTGGGAGGCGACCGCAAGTCCCGTCTCAACCTCCAGGCGATCGAAACGATCAACGGCCTTCCGCCGGACGATTTCCTCGCGCGCAAGCCGTACGCGGACCTGACGTCGATCGACCCCACCCAGCGGATCCGGCTCGAGTGCACGACGGAGAACGTCATCTACTCCGACAGCCTCTCGATGCGGGTCCTCGACCTCGTCACCCCGATCGGCAAGGGCCAGCGCTGCCTGATCGTCGCGCCGCCGAAGGCGGGCAAGACGGTGCTCCTGCAGCAGGTCGCGCACAGCGTGACCACGAACCACCCGGAGATCCACCTCATCGTGCTGCTGATCGACGAGCGGCCCGAGGAGGTGACCGACATGCGGCGCAACGTCCGCGGGGAAGTCATCGCCTCCTCGATGGACGAGCTGACGTCGAACCACGTGTCCGTCGCCGAGATCGTCCTCGAGCGCGCGAAGCGGTTCGTGGAGGCGGGGCGCGACGTCATCGTCCTGCTCGACTCGATCACCCGGCTGTCCCGCGCGTACAACACCGAGATGCGCGGGAGCGGCAAGATCCTCTCGGGCGGCATCGACTCGCGGACGATGGAGAAGCCGCGCCGGTTCTTCGGGGCCGCGCGCAACATCGAGCACGGCGGCAGTCTCACGATCATCGCCACGGCCCTGGTGGACACCGGATCGAGGATGGACGAGGTGATCTTCCAGGAGTTCAAGGGAACCGGGAACACGGAGATCGTCCTCGACCGGACCCTCTTCGACCGCCGCATCTTCCCCTGCGTGGACATCTCCAAGTCGGGGACCCGCAAGGAAGAGAAGATCTACGCGCCCGAGGAGCTGCCGAAGGTGCGGGCCCTGCGCCGGGCGCTGGCCGGTCTCGGAGCGGTCGAGGCGATGCAGCTGCTGCTCACGCGCCTGGAGAAGTACCCGAGCAACGCCGCCTTCCTGGCCAGCCTCCAGGGCGTTTGAGAATCCTCCCCGAGCTGGAAGCGTACAGGGACCGCCTGCTGACGAAAGCGGCCGCCTGGCCGGACCAGTCTCCCGAGGAGCTGGGCCTGGAGCTGCGAGCGGTGCCGGGATCAGCTCGCGCTGCTCACGAAGGCGGTCGACGAGCTGAAGGGCCGCGCCGCCGGGATCGCCCCCGCGCCCGGCCTGCCCGGGACCCCGGAGGCGGCCGGACGGACGGGCGCTCCGCCCGCCGCCCCGGAATCCGACGCTTCCATGGGGCCGGACAGGCTCCTGCATCGCATCGAGGTCCAGGAGCAGACGCGCGACCTGACCTCCGCCTACGCCGAGGCCCTGCGGCGCCACCTCGAAAAGCGGGCGGCCGGAGCCTAGGCCTTCCTCCCGGCAGTCTCCGCGGGGAGCCGGCGGTCCCCCCGAGCGTCAAACGGTCCCGGCTCTCCGCCGGCAGTCCCCCCGGACGCCTACTGGTCCCGGCTCTTCGGGGGCGTCTTCCGCTCGAGCGCGCCGAGCGCCGCGGAGAACTCCGCGGAGCGGAAGCGGGTCGACTGCTCCATCGCCTCCGCGGCGAGCGCCCCTTCCAGGTCGCGGTTGAGGTTCTCGAGATAGAGCTTCTTGGCCGCCCGCAGCGCGCCGGCGGGCAGGGCCGCGATCCCCCGGGCCGTCGCCATGGCCTCGGCGTCGAGCGAGCCGGCCTCCACGACGCGGTTCACGAGGCCGAGCTCGGCGGCGCGCTCGGCGCTCAGGGCCTGATCCGCGTAGAGAAGCTCGAAGGCCCGCGAAAGGCCCACGAGGCGTGGCAGGCGCCAGGTGCCCCCCCCGTCCGGCACGAGCCCCATCTTCGGGAACGCGACGCCGAGCTTCGACTTCGAGGCGGCGATCCGCAGGTCGCAGGCGAGCGCCAGGTCGAGCCCGGCCCCCGTCGCGAAGCCCCCGATCGCGGCGATCGTCGGGGCGGGGAAGTGGGCCAGCCGGACGATGAGCGTCTGGAACCGCGGAAGGAGCGCCTCCAGGGTGTGGGTGCGCTCCGCCGCCGCGCGGCAGGCCCGCGAGATCGGCCCCGAAGCAGAAGGCCCGGCCGCTGCCCGACAGGACGAGGGCGCGCACGCCGTCATCGGGCGCGTGCGTCCGGAGCGTGGCCTCGAGGGCGTCGATCATGCCGGCATCGAGCGCGTTGAACCGCCGGGGCCGGTTGAGGACCAGGCGCAGGATTCCCCCGTCGCGCTCGACGAGAAGGGGCTCTCGGGATGCGGACATCGTGGCTCCTCGCGGATCTACTTCCAGTCGGTCTGAACGCGGACGAAGCGCGTCTTGTAGGCGCGCATCACGAGGAAGAGCGACTCGGACGTGCGGTCCGCCCGCGCCTTCTCCAGGGCCGCCTTGAACGAGGCCAGGTCGCTGATCTCGCTCCCGTCCACCTTCTGGACGATGTCGCCCCGGCCGATGCCGGCCACCTCGGCCCAGCCGGCCCGCTCGGTCTTGCTGACCACGACGCCGCGCGTGTCGGCCGAGAGGTTCATCGCCTGGATGAGGTCGTAGGTCAGCTCGCGGACCGTCAGCCCGAACGAGTCGTTCTCGTACTCCTCGGCTGTCAGGATCGTGGTCGGTGAGGCGGACAGCTTCACCGACACGTCCCGCACCTCGCCGCCGCGCCAGACGGCCAGCGGGACCGCGCGTCCCGCGCCCGCGCGCCGGATCCGCTTCTGCACGATCGTCAGGTCGCGGTTCTCGCGGACGGGCAGCGGCTCACCGTCGACGCTGATGATGACATCGCCCGGCTGCAGGCCGGCCTCGGCGGCGGGAGAGCCCGGGAGCACGGCGCCCAGGATCACGCCCCCCGGGGCGTCGATGTTCCAGTACTCGGCCAGGTCGCGGCTCAGCGGCTGCATGGTGATCCCGAGCCAGCCCTTCTTGTCGTCCTCCTTCTCGGAGGGCAGCGGGGGAGGCGAGGCGACCTGCGCCGCGAACAGGCCGGCGGGAAAGAGCATCAGGTAGCCGGGACGCCGGCCGAGGTTGGCCGATCCGAACAGCGAGAGGAGGTTCCCCGCCTCGTTCCCGTCCCAGGACTCGGGGAGCATGTCCACGCCCAGGATCCCGACGGGCCGGCCGTCCGTGCGCGTCACCAGGCCGCCGGCACAGAGGTCCGGGAGCGTCGCGTCGAGCGAGAAGAGCTGCTTGGCCGCCGCCCGGCCGTTCAGGTGGGCGCGATAGGCGACGTGGCCGAACGCGTACGGCTCGCTGAGAAGCCCCACGACGAAGACCTCGTCCCCGATCGCCACGGCCGGCGCGCCGTCGAAGCTGACCGGCGGCACCTTGAGCGCGGCCGGGTCCTTCGCGCGAAGGAACGCCAGGTTCACGTCGCGCGCGAGGCCCGCGACCTCGGCCTCCACCTCGCGCCCGTCCTCGGTGACGATCTTGAAGTCGAACGGCTCGATGACGTCGGGGCCATCGTCGGGGTCGGGGAAAGCCGAGGCGTTGATCACGACCTGGCCCGCGGGTCCCGCCACGATCCCGGCGGTGATCTTGCGGGTCTTGGGCCCCTCGCCCCCCTTCGGGCGCTCCTTGGGCCGGAGCTGGTAGCGGACGGCGACGACCGACTTGCCGGGGCCGTCCAGGATCGCCGCGTACGGCACGCTCTTGTCGGCCCGGGCGGGAGGGGCGGCGAAAAGGAGAGCGGCAAGCAGGACGGGCGCGGCGGCGGCGAGCGCGATCGCGCGCGGCGCGGGCCCGGGGAAGCGGCGTGGCGGGGCTTGGTGCATGGATCGAATCTCCATTCCTGTCAGTGTGCTTCGCGCGGAACCGGCGGACGCGAGAGGGCCCGCCGGCTCACATGCCGCCGGAATCCGGGCCCTCGGGGCCGCTCCCGGGACCTTCTTCGTCGCCGGGACCCCCCTCGGGATTCTCTTCCTCCTCCTCGCCGATCCCGATCGACCGCGGAGAGGCGGGCTCGTAGCTCGGCTTGAGGACATGGAAGTGCAGGACCTGCCCGCGCTTCGTCACGAAGAGGATCCGGGCGGTCTTCGCCGCGACCAGCTCCTCGTACTGGCCCTCGAAGGACTTGAGGTCCTTCGGCTCGGCCTTCTCGATTCTCATGATGATGTCGCCCGCGGCGATCTCGGCGTCCGCCGCGAACGAGCCGCGCTTGACGCCGGTCACGATGACCCCCCGGGTGATGTCGAGGTTGTGCACGCGGGCGATCTCGTCGTTGAGCGCGCGGACCGTGAAGCCCCACTCCCGGCACTCGTAGTCCTCGGATTCCTCCGTCGTGCGGTTGACCGTCACGAGGGCGAGGCGGAGCGTCTCCCCGCGCCGCGAGACGGTCAGCGGAACGCGCGAGCCGATCGGGGTGTCGGCCTCGGTCTTGCGGAAGGCCGGGAGCTCCTCTTCGTAGCGGACGGTGACGGGACGGCCGTTGTAGGACACGACCAGGTCCCCGACCTGCAGCCCCGCCTTCTCCGCCGGCGAGCCGGGATCCACGCCGCCCACGACGACGCCGCGCTTGTCGCTCATGTCGAGGTAGTTCGGCAGGACCTTGAGCGGCTGCCAGTAGGCGCCGATCCACGACCTCTGCACCGAGCCCTTCGCGATCAGCGACTTGGCGACCTCCTTGACGATGTTGATCGGGATCGCGAAACCGACGTTCTCGCCGAAGATCGGAACGGCGCGGGAGTTGATCCCCACGACCCGCCCTTCGAGATCGACGAGCGGCCCGCCGCTGTTGCCGGGGTTGATCGCCGCGTCGGTCTGGATCCAGGTGTTGTAGAGGCCGGTCGCGGCCCCGGCGGGCATCTGGTCGTCGGGGAGGTAGCGGTTGACGCTGGAGACGACGCCGAACGAGACCGACCGCGCGAGCCCCAGCGGCGAGCCCATCGCCATGACGTGCTCGCCGACCTGGACGGTGGAGGAGTCGCCCAGCTCGGCGAACGGGATCTTCCCCTTCACGTGCGACAGGTCGAGCCGGATGACCGCGACGTCCGTCTCCGGATCGCGGCCGACCACGGTGGCCGGGACCTCCTGCTGGTCCTCGAGGTAGCAGGTGACCCGCTCGGCGCGCTCGACGACGTGGTTGTTCGTGACGACGTACCCCTCGGACGAGAAGATCACGCCCGAGCCCGTCACCGCCATGCGCTCCTTGGCGCCGGCGCGGTAGACCTCGAGGATCGGCTCGATGTGCACCAGCGCGGGAAAGACCCGGTCGCGGGCGCGGTAGATCGCCTGCTGGGTTTCGTCCCCCTTCGCGAGGGCGGGACCCGCCGCGGCGGCGAGGAAGGCGGCCGCGAGCAGGACGAGGAGCGCGGGCTTCGCGGGCGCGCCCGCGAGCCCGGCCGGGCCGGAACAGGTCGTTCGGATGGGGGGGCCGGATTCACACGCACAGGACGGAGCCTCCGTTCACGCTGACCGTGGAGCCGGTCATGTAGTTGGACAGGGGAGAGGCGAGGAACAGGATCGCGCCCGCGAGCTCGTCGGCCGTGCCGGGCCGGCGCAGCACGATCGTCTGGTCGATCCTCTCCCGGTCGGGGCCGCCGAGGGGCGCCGCCGACATGTCGGTGTCGACCCACCCGGGGGCCACGGTGTTGACGAGGATTCCCCAGGGGCCCAGCTCGGCGGCGAGCGACTTCGTCAGGCCGAGGACCGCGGCCTTCGTCGCGGCGTAGTGGGCGTGGAACGCTTCGCCGCGCTGGCCCGCCGTCGAGCCGACGTTGATGATCCGCCCGCGGCGGCGCGCCTTCATCCCGGGCACGGCGGCCCGGATCGTCGTGAACATCCCCTTGAGGTTGATCGCGAACATCCGGTCCCACTCGTCGTCGGTCATCTCCTCGATCGGGATCGGGTCGGCGTTCCAGACCCCGGCGTTGTTGACGAGGATGTCGATCGAGCCGAAGCGCGCCTGCGCCTCCTCGACGAGCGATTCCGCCTCCTCGCGCCGCGAGATGTCGGCGGCGACCTTGAAGGCCTCGCCTCCGGCCTTCGCGGCCTCCGCCTCGGCCGACTGCGCCGCGGGAAGGTCGGAGAGGTACGAGAAGACCACCTTCGCCCCGGCCCTCGCGAGATGAATCACGGTCGAGCGTCCGATCCCGCGCGAGCCCCCCGTCACCACGGCAACCTGGCCCTTCAAGTCGATCATGCGCTCCTCCCGGACGACGCGCGTCCCTGCGAAGCCGGCCCCGCCGGCGGCCACCGCCCCGAAGGCGAGCATGCCGCACGCCCCCTCGATGTCGCGCCCCCGGCTCCGCCGGACCGAGACCCGCAGGCCCCGGGCGGCGACCAGGTCGCGGAACTCCGTGAGCGCGGAGAACGGCGCGGCGCGATGCGGCAGCAGTGGGGTTTCATTGAACGGAATGAGATTGATGCGGTCGGCCACCCCCCGGGCGAGGCGCGCGAGGCGGGCGGCGTCCTGCGGGCGAGTCGTTCTCGCCGGCGAGCAGGACGTACTCGAGGAACACGCGCTCGCCTGTTCCGCGCTCCCAGGCCCGGCAGGCCTCGATGAGGCGCGCGATCGGGTAGCGGCGGTTGATGGGGAGCAATCGCGAGCGCAGCTCGTCGGTCGTGGCGGTCAGGGAGACCGCGAGGCGGATGCGGAGCCCCTCCCCCGCCAGCCGCTCGATCTCGGGCGCCATCCCGGCGGTCGAGACCGTGATCCGCTTGCCTCCGATCGCGAACCCGTCGCTCCCGATCAGGGCGCGCAGGGCGACGACGACCCCCTCGTAGTTGTGCAGGGGCTCTCCCATCCCCATGAAGACGGTGTTGAACCTGTTCGGCTCGAGCTTCCAGTCGTCCATCAGGGCGTGCACCTGCCCGACGATCTCCCCCGGCGAAAGGTGCCGCTTCAGGCCGAGCTTCGCCGTCATGCAGAACGTGCACCCCAGGGCGCAGCCGACCTGAGAGGAGATGCAGAAGGTCATCCGGCCCCGCTCGGGGATCGCGACCGATTCGACCTGCCCGCCCGCCGGGCAGATCGATGAGATAGCGGACCGTGCCGTCGAGCGATTGCACGCGCGAGGCGATCGAGGGGCGGAGAATGGCGAACTCCTCCGCCATCCGGCGCGCGCAGGGCGGCGCCCAGGTCGGTCATCTCGGAGAAATCGCGCGCTCCGCGCCGGTACAGCCACGTGGAGACCTGCCGCGGGGCATACGGCTTGGCGCCGAGCGGCTCCAGCCGGCGGGCGATCGCCGCCGCATCCAGTCCGTAGAGGCTCTCTTTCGCGCGCACAGCCAACCATTCTAACGGCTCGCCCCGATCGAGGCGAACGACGGGGTGGCCGAACGGGCGGGATTGAGGTAGTCTGCCCGGCCCCATGGACATCAAGCTGAGCCACCTGTTCGGGGGGATTCTCGGAGGGGTCGCGTTCGGACTCGCCTCGGGTCTTCTCCTCGGTTCGTGCGTCTTCCAGGGCGGGCCCAACCATGCCGCGGCCGGCGGGGGAGCCGCGCAGACGCCGCGCGGCGGAAGCCACCCCGCAGATGGCGGGGGGCATGCCGCCCGCGGGGATGGACCCCGGCAGCGGCTCGATGGAGGCGTCTTCGGCCGGATCGCCGAGCCTGAAGAAGACGATCGAGCAGGACCCGAAGAACCGGCCGGCCCTCGATCGATCTGGGAAACCTCTACTACGACGCCAGCAAGTTCGAGCAGGCGGCTTCGCTCTACGAGAGGGCGGCGGCGATCGACCGCGCCGACCCGAACCTCCTGACGGACCTCGCCAACTGCTACATGTTCCAGCAGCAGCTCCCCAAGGCGCTCGCGCTCCTGAAAGAGGTCCAGGAGCGCTACCCGGAGCACTGGCAGTCGGCGGCCAACCTCTTCTACCTGGCGGTGGCCCAGAAGGACGCGCCCCTCGCGAAGGAGAGCCATCGACAGGATGAAGCGGCTCAACCCCGCCTTCGAGAAGCTCCCCGAGATGGAGAAGCATCTCGAGGACCTGAACCGGGGCGGCCGCAGCTAGAGGCTCTGGACCGGGGCGCCCGCACCCCGAGGGGCCGGGCGCCGATCCCCCGCTGCGACCTCCCGCCGTTTCCCGCGCCATCCCCGCCGGGACCCTCGCCCGGCTGCCCGCCGTTGCAGCAAGTTGCGCGCCCTCCTGCGATTCCTATATTGAAAGAAGGATAGGAGGAGCGCCTGGCGCGGGCATGAACACTCAGGAAATCGAGCGACTTCACGACCGGGCTGTCGGTTGTTACGTCCAGGGCCGTTATGATGAGGCCAGGGACGCCTGGGAGGAGATCCTGCAGGCGGCTCCAGGGGAAGCCCGCGCGCTCGAGGGCGTGCAGCTTCTCGGAGCGCTCACCAGGCAATCCCGCCCGCAGGTCCGGGGAGCCTGCCGGGACTCGCCGGAGAACGGATCCGACGTGATGGAACCCTCCGAGATCGAAGCCCTTCTCAGGTCCGGGCGCTATCGCGAAGCGCTCGACGCCGCGAAAGCGCACGAGCGCGCCCATCCGGGCGAGGCCGCGGCGAAAGCACTCTGCTGCTGTCGCGCCCTCGAGAAGGTCGAGGCCGAGCCGTTCATCGCTGGCGAGCTCGCCCGCGGCAGAGGCCGCGCTGGTGGCGGGCGACCGGGAAGCCGCGCGGGCCGCCTGCGCCTCGATCCTGTCGCTCGATCCCGACCACCCCGGCGCGCGTGCCCTCAGAAGCGCGCGGAAGAACGGGCCGGCGCCCCGCCGGCGGCGGCGCCCGGCGCCGTCCGGATGGCGCCCCGCGCACCCCGCGCCGCGGAGCAGCCGGAAGAGCTGACGGACGAAGTGGTCGAGGAAGCCGGCCTTTGATCTCGCCCACGGCCCCGCCGGCCGCGGCGCCCCCCGGCGGCCCGCTCCCGCCCGCGATGGCGGTGGAGGAACCCGCGGCGCCGCCGGCGGTACGCCTCCGCGGCCGCCCGCCCGAGGCGGCGGAAGAGCCGTTCACGCTCGACGAACCGTTCGCACGACGAGGATTTCAGCTCCGGTCTCGAGGGAGAGATCGAGGCGATGGGCCAGTCGCTCGCGGCGGCCCCGCCCGAGGCGCCGGCCCCGGAGAGTCCAGGCGCCTCTTCACCCGCGGACAAGGGATTCGTGACCGCTCCCGAGGCCGGGCCACGGCTCGATCTTCGAGGCGCCCGAGGAAGCTCTCACCTCGCTCACGCCTCGACCGGACCGGGGATGCGGTCCCGACGCCGGAGGGCTGGCAGTCGGGTGGCGCGACCGATGCGCCCGGGTTCGAGGACAGCTCCTTCGCGGAGCTCGAGGCGGAGATCGGCGAGAGCTTCGGATCCCCCGCCGCGGCGGACCTGGACCTCTCCTTCGACGCTCCCCCGGAGAGCCCGGCCCCCGCCTGCGGCGCGCCTCGCGTCCTGCGGCGGGAGACCGCCGCTCCGGAAACGGGACCTGCCGAGCCGATCGCGCAGGATCTTTCCTTCGACGACGATTTTGCGGCCTTCGTCGACGAGCGCTCGCCGGACCTTCCGGCGCAGGCTCTGCAGGGGGCCGCGGCTCCCGCCGCGGACGGGCGGGGACGCGGGGAGCGGATCGCGCAGCTGCTCGAGGAATCGCGGCGATTCCTGGGCGCCGGCCGCTACACGGACGCCATCGAGTCGGCCGCGCGGGCCTTCGCCGTGGATCCCGACGCCCAGGGCGCGCAGGAGCTGATCGACGAGGCGCGCCGCCTCCAGCAGGCGGCCGATCGCAGGGCCGAAGAGCTGATGGACGAGGTGCATCGAAAGCTCGATGCGGGAGACCTCGTGGGGGCGGAGCAGCTGTGCCGCCAGGTCCTGGGGACCCATCCGTCGCACACCGAGGCGCGGGAGAGCCTGGAGCGGATCGCCCGGACGAAGGAGCAGAAGGCGAAGGCCGCCGTCCCGGCGCCCGCCGCTGCGCCCGGCCGGGGAGCCGAAGCGACGCCGCAGAAAGCGCCCCATCCGCCCGCGCCGCCCCATCCTCCGGAGCCGTCCCATGCGGCCCGGCCGCACGAGCCGCTCACGCCGAAGCCCCTGGCGCACGCCCAGGAAGACGAGGACGGGATCGTCGAGCCCGGCGCGCAGCCGCGCCGCCCGAGACCCCGGACGAAGGTGGAGCTGCCGTCGAAGAAGCGCCTCTACGTCTATGGCGCGCTCGCGGCCGGGATGGCGATCGTGTCGTTCGGCGGCGATCCTGATGATGAACAGGCTCGCAGGCGGAGGCAGTCCGCAGGACCTGAAGCCCGCCCAGGCGGCCGACGCGCGGCCCCAGAAGGCGGCCGGCAGGGCGGAGCGGGTGGAAGGACCGGCAAGGCCGCCCCGAAGAGCCCGGCGGCCCGGGCCGCGAAGCCGGTCGAGCTCGCGGCCGGCTACCCGAGAACCTACACCGCGGCGCGCGAGCTGGTCGGCGCGGGCAGGCTCGACGAGGCGCGGGTGGTGCTGCTCGACGTGGTCCGGGCGAACCCCTCGGATGGCCGGTCGCTCGGCGCTCCTCGAGTCCGTGCAGAGCCTCATCACGACGCGCGAGAAGCGCACCGAGGCCTTCGACGGGATCCGCTCGGCCTTCCAGCAGGAGCGGTACGAGGATGCGCTGCGGATGCTCTACAGGCTCCCGCCCGAGCTGCAGAAGGGGGACGTGGAGAAGCTGAAGGCGGACGCCTGGTTCAACGATGCGGTCGGCTACCTCGAAGGGGGCAACTGCACCGAGGCGATCCGGTGCCTCGGCGAGGTGCTCCAGGTCGATCCGGCGGACGCCGAGGCGCGCCGGCTCAGGAACTTCGCCCAGGGATACATGTCGAGGGGGAAGGACACCGACTACCTGCGGTTCGTCAACCAGCTGCAGAAGCGCCCGTACCGGGGAACTGACCCGGTACGCGGCCAGCGCGACCCCCGCGCCGGCGTCCCGCCTTCCGCCGTCAGTGCCGGAAGTGGCGGTACCCCGTGAAGATCATCGCCATGTTGTGATCGTCCGCGGCGGCGATGACGTCCGCGTCGCGGATCGAGCCGCCCGGCTGGATCAGGGCCGTGATGCCGTGCTTCGCCACCTCGTCCACGCCGTCCCGGAACGGGAAGAATGCGTCGGACGCCACGACGCAGCCCGCGAGCGGCCGGCGCGCCTTGTCCGCGCCGATCTTGGCCGAGTCGAGCCGGCTCATCTGCCCGGCGCCGACGCCGACGGTCCGGTCCTTGAGGGTGTAGACGATCGCGTTGGACCTGACGTGCTTCGCCACCTTCCAGGCGAAGCGCAGCGCGGACAGCTCCTCGGGGGTCGGAGCGCGCTTCGTGACGACCCGGAAATCCTGCGGCGCCGCGTCGCCCCTGTCCCAATCCTGGGCGAGGATCCCGCCGTTCACCCGCTTCAGATCGAAGCCCGCCGGACGGTAGTCGCTCAGGGAGCCCGTCTCGAGAAGACGCAGGTTCTTCTTCGACGCGAGCAGCTGGAGCGCATCGGCGTGGAAGGATGGAGCGACGATCGCCTCCACGAACTGGCCCGCCAGCGCCTCGGCCGCCGGGCGGTCCACGGGAACGTTGAAGCCGATGACGCCTCCGTACGCGGAGACGGGATCGGTTTCGAGCGCCTTGCCGTACGCGTCCGCGGCCGTCTCGCCGGTTCCGACCCCGCAGGGATTGTTGTGCTTGATGATCGAGCAGGCAGGGGAGGTGAACTCGCCAACGAGCGCGAGGGCCGAATCGAGGTCGACGATGTTGTTGAACGAGAGCTCCTTCCCCTGGAGCTTCAGGGCCGACGCGATCGAGGGGCCGGTGCCGGCCAGCTCGCGGTAGAAGCCGGCCGCCTGGTGCGGGTTCTCGCCGTAGCGCAGGTCCTGGATCTTGAGGAACTCCAGGTCGAGCCGCTCGGGGAACGGGGACTGCTTCGCCTCGGCCGAGAGCGTGCCGTCGGGCTGGAGCCGCGAGAGGTACGCGAAGATCGCCGTGTCGTAGGAGGCCACGTGACGGAACGCCTTCTTGGCCAGCTCGAACCGGAACGGCTCGGACAGGGCCCCGGTCTCGGTGATCTCGGCCAGGGCCCGCCGGTAGTCGAGCGGCTCGACGACCACGGCGACCGAGCGGAAGTTCTTCGCCCCCGCGCGGACCATGGTCGGCCCCCCGACGTCGATCATCTCGACGATCTCGTCGAAGCCGATCCCCGGCATCGCCGTGGTCTTCTCGAACGGGTAGAGGTTCACCACCACCAGGTCGATCGGCTTGATCCCCGCGCGCAGGAGGTCGGCCATGTGCTTGGGGTTCTCGCGCACGGCCATGATCCCCGCGTGGATCTTCGGATGGAGGGTCTTCACGCGCCCGTCGAGCATCTCCGGAAAGCCCGTGTACTTCGCGATGCGGGTCACGGGAATGCCGTTGTCGAGAAGGAACCGCGCGGTTCCCCCGGTGGAGATGATCTCGATCCCCATCGCCACCAGGCCCCGGGCGAACTCGATGATCCCGTCCTTGTCGTAGACCGAGAGGAGCGCGCGGTTGATCCTCTGCTCGGGCAGGGGAGCGACCGGCTTCTTCCGGGCGGCCTTCGGCGCGTCCTTGCGCGTGGGAACCGCCTTCAGCTTCGTCGACTTCTTCGGTGGCGCGGGAGCCGGGGCGCTCTTGCGGCGGGGTCGTGCGGGCGCGGCGCCGGCGGCGCGAACGAGGGCCGGGGCGGCGCCCTGGGCGGTTTTCCTCTTCTTCACGGTTTGCTCCCTCGTGCGGAGGCCAGGTAGGGGGTCCCGGTGAGGTCCCCGTTGGCCTGCCGCCAGATGTGGATCCAGACCTGCGCCGTGTCGTTCACCGCGTGCGAATAGGCGAGCGACGCGATGGCGAACGGCACGGAGCGGTCGTCGAAGTCGGACGGCAGGATCGGCCCGCCGTCCGGCGGGTGATAGGCAAGGGCCAGCAGCTCGCGGTCGTGCGCGTAGCGCGCGCGGATCCGCGAGGCGAAGTCGGTGAGGCCCGCGGGTCCCGGCGCGACCCCTTCCCAGCCGTCGAACACGAGAGGGAAGCGGTCCATCCTCTCGCGGAAGAAGTCGGCGAACTTGTCGGCGTCCGCGCGCGCGGGCTTGCCGGGGCCGTCCCAGAGGGGGTTGTTCAGGGCGCTGATCGTTCCGGCGATCCGCCCGAGCGCCTCCGCGATCTTCCGGAACTTCTTGTGGCCGTTGATCATCGCGACGGCGCCGGCGACATCCTCGTCGAGCTGGTGCACGGCGGCCTCCACCGTGGCGGGGGGCCTGGCCGACGCGCCCTTCGCGAGCGCCTCGCGGTTGCGCGCGAGCTGGCGCGCCAGCGCCGGCGGGGCGAGCCTCAGCGCGTCAACGGCGACCTTCGAGCGGCCGTCCTCGTCGAACGCGGTCGTGAGGCCCGGCGTGGCGAGCACGATCGCCGCGCAGGCAATCCACCGCTGTGGGCGCATGGGCGGATTCTAGGGGCCGCCCGGAAGGGGTGTCAATTCACGCGCAGGAGGGGCGGCTAGTCGCGGCCGCCGCCGGCCTCTTCGTCGTCCGCCTTCGTCACCGTGGGCATCGCGGCGCCGAGGGCGCCGATCTGCTTCTGATACAGGAGCGTGTGCACGGCGGCCATGTGCTTGTTGTTGACGATGGAGGGGTTGACCGCGGGGTCGGCGAGCGCGGGATCGAGCTCGAGGGCGCGGGCGTAGGAGGTGACGGCGTTCTCGTAATCGTGGATCTGGTCGTACGAGGCGCCCAGGTTGTAATGGGCGAGCGCGTAAGTTGGGGTCGAGGTGAAGCGCGTGCTTGAACGCGCTCAGGGCCTTGTCGGGGCGGCCGCTCGACAGCCAGGCGGTCCCGAGATTGCTCCATACGACCGGGTGGCCCTTGTCGGTGACGGTGGCCTCGGAGAAGGCGGCGGTCGCCTCCTGGAAGTGGTGCTGTTTCAGCTCCTCCTGTCCCACGTCGGTCCAGCGGGCCCCTTCGGCGGTGATCGGAATCCCGCCGAGCAGCAGTCCGCTCGCTTCCGCGGGCGAAAGCTGGGGCTCGGGCGGGGCGGGCGGGGGAGGCGGGGCGGCCGGCGGAGCCTTGGGAGCCTTGCCGGGGGCCGCCTGCTGAGCGGCGGGCGCCTGCGGCTGTCCTGCCGGCGCGGGGCGTTCACCGGGGCGCTGTGAGCACCGGCCGGCGGCGCGGCGGGAGCAGCGGCCGCAGAGCCCTGCGGCTGGGCCGCCTGGCCGGGCGGGACGGCGCCCTGAGCGGGAGCCGGCGCGGCGGGCGAGGTGGCCGTCGCGGGCGGGGCAGCGGGAGGAGCCGAGCCCTGGACGGCCGGGGCCGCGGGGCCGGGGCGCCCTGAGCGGGCGCCGGGGGATTCGCGGACGCGCTGCGCCGGCGCGGGCGCGGGCGCCTGCCCCGGGGGAGGCGCAGGAGCCGGCTGGGAAGGCGCGGGGGCCGGGGTCTGGGCAGCGGGCGGCGCGGGCGCGGGCTGGGAGGGCGCGGGGGCCGGGGTCTGGGCAGCGGGCGGCGCGGGCGCGGGAGCCGGCGGCGCGGGCGCGGTCTGCGCCTGCACCGGAAGGGCGACCAGGCAGACCAGAACGACCAGTGAGGACAGCGGCAGGCGCATGCTCGCCATTTCGGCTCCTATCGTTATTTGCCCGCTCGGGCCTTGAGGGAGACGCTCTCTCCCTTGCGGAGAATCCGGAACTCGATCGTCTCGCAGCCGGAGGCCTCCTTGAGGCTCTCGGCCTGACGGATGATCTGCTTCATGAAGCTCTCGATCTTGATCTGGGGCCGGCCCTGCTCCGTGTGCCGCGCCTCGAGGTACTGCTCGTAGAGCCTGCGCATGGCGTCGGGCTCCGCCTCCGGGTTGCGGACGTTCACGGAGAAGCAGAGCTCTTCACTTTCCTGCGCGCGCCTGGGGGGCGGGGCGTGCTGCCGGTTCAGGATCGTCGAGACGGCGGCGGAGCGGCCCCCCTCCTCCGTCGCGCGGAGCTGCTTGCCCCAGAGCTCGCACAGGGTATTGTACCGGCCCACCAGCGTGTTGAGCATGAAGCGATGGTGGTACTTGCGGATCGGCGTGTTGCTGAAGGTCCGGATCAGCGTGTCCACCTGCTTGCGCAGCTCGTAGGGCTGGCGCTGCATCGCGCCGGAGAAGAACATGTCGTAGTGGACCTTGAGCCGCTTGATGTCCACTTCGAGCTGCGCGATGGCTTCCTCGATCGTCATGGATTCCTTCAGTCAAAATATATCGGTCCTCCGCGGTTATTTCAAACCGGGCGGTTTTGACGCCTCCCGGGCGCTATGCTCCAATCTGCCGGTGGCCCCGGCCGGCGCGGCCGGCGCAGGGGGCCGCCGCCTCGCGACGAGACCATCCCATGACCGAGAAAAACGCCCTGTTGCGATCCATTCCCGCGGTTGACGAGCTTCTCCGCGCCCCCGCCATCTCGGCGCTGGCCGCCGAGGTGGGCCCGGCCCTGCTGGCCGCCTGGGTCCGCGAGGAGCTGGGCAGGGTCCGCGCGGGGGTGCTGGACCGCTCGGTGGGGCAGGACGGGATCGCCGCCGCGCTCGAGGGGATCGCCGGCCGGCTCCGCGATCGCGCCCGGACCCTCCACAGCCTCCCCCTGCTGCGCCGGGTCATCAACGCGACGGGCGTGATCGTCCACACGAACCTCGGCCGGGCCCCTCTTCCCGGGGGCGCCCTCGATGCGATGGCCCAGGCAGGGGCCTCCTACAGCACCGTCGAGTACGACCTCGGCACCGGGCAGCGCGGATCGCGGACCGTCCACCTGCAGGCCGCCGCCGCGGCGCTGTTCCCGGGGCGCGGGCTGCTCGCCGTCAACAACAACGCGGCCGCCGTCCTGCTGGCGCTGAACACGCTGGCCGAGGGGAAGGAGGTCGTGATCTCGCGCGGGGAGCTGGTGGAGATCGGCGGCTCGTTCCGGATCCCCGAGGTGATGGCGAAGGCGGGCGCGCACCTGCGCGAGGTCGGCACGACCAACCGGACCCGGATCGCCGACTATCGCTCCGCGATCACGGACCGGACCGGCCTCCTGATCAAGGTCCACACGAGCAACTACCGGATCGTGGGGTTCGTGGAGGAGACGCCGCTCGAGCAGCTCTCGGCCCTCGGCCGGGAGAAGGGGATCCCGGTGATGGTGGACCAGGGGAGCGGGAGCATTCTCGCGGCGGGGGAGACGGGGCTCACCGGCGAGCCCGGCGTGGGCGAGCTTCTCGCGGCGGGTGCGGACCTGGTGACCTTCAGCGGCGACAAGCTGCTGGGCGGTCCGCAGGCGGGCCTGATCGTGGGCGAGCCCGCGCTCGTCGCCCGCTGCGCGAAGAACCCGCTGGCGAGGGCCCTCAGGATCGACAAGACGCGGATCGCGGGCCTGGCCTGGACCCTGGCCGAGCACGCGGCGGGGCGGGCCGGACGGTCGGTCCCCGTCCTCGAGATGCTCCTGCGCGGGCGGGACGAGCTCGAAGCGCGCGCGGAGGCGATCGCGGCCCGGCTGGCGGCGCGGGGGGCCCGCCTGGAGGTCGAGCTGACGAACGGCTCCTCGCGGGTGGGCGGCGGCGCCGCCCCCATGTGGGACATCCCGACCCGCCTGCTCTCGCTCCGCCCCCGCGAGAGGGGGGTGTCGGCGTTCGAGGAGGCGCTCCGCCGCCACGACCCGCCCGTGATCGCCCGGATTGCCGAAGGGAGGCTCCTCGTGGACCTGCGCACGGTGGACCCGGCCGAGGACGAGCTCCTCGCGGGCGCCCTCGAGGCCGCGGCGGGCTGAGAAGACCCGGACACCGGGTTCTGGCGGGCGGCGGGCTGAGAAGGCGCCGACTCCGCGTCCTGGCCCGCGGCGTGACATTCGCCAGGGCCCGAGAGGATAATCCGGCCCCGTGTCCGATCCTGGAGTCCCCGACCCGGAGGGGGAGAAGCCTACCGGGCCCGCCGGCCCCGCCGGCGGATCCGCGCCGCCAACCCCCCCGCCCGGTTCCGCGCCGCCCGCTGAATCGCGCCTCACCGCGATCCCCGGCCAGGTCAAGCGGGCGCTCTTCGGCAGGCCGCTGGAGCTGGGCGATCCGGGTCTCTTCCATCGCATCTCGCTCGGCGCGTTCCTCGCGTGGGTCGGCCTGGGAGCCGACGGGCTCTCCTCGTCCTCCTACGGGCCGGACGAAGCGTTCCGCGCGCTCGGCGAGCACACCTACCTCGCGGTGCTGCTCGCCGTCGGCCACCGCGCTCACCATCGCGATCATCTCGTTCGCCTACACCAAGATCATCGAGCAGTTCCCGCTCGGCGGGGGCGGCTACGCGGTCGCGTCCAAGTTCCTGGGCCCTTCGGCGGGGGTCGTCTCGGGCACCGCGCTCGTCATCGACTACGTCCTGACCATCGCGGTCTCGATCGCGAGCGGGGGGGAGGCCGTCTTCTCCTACCTGCCGCTCCGCTACCAGCCTCTCAAGCTGCCGGTCGAGTTCGCGGTGATCGTCATCCTGATGGTCCTGAACCTTCGCGGGGTGAAGGAGTCCGTCAGGACGCTCCTGCCGTTCTTCGTCCTCTTCGTGGCGACCCACCTGATCCTCATCGTCGGCGGGATCGCGTCGCACCTCGACCGCGTCCCCGAGGTCGCCAGCGAGCTGCACGGCGGGTTCCGGATGGGGCTCGGGACGCTCGGCGCCTGGGGCATGTTCCTCCTGTTCATCCGGGCGTACTCGATGGGCGCCGGGACCTACACCGGCATCGAGGCGGTCTCGAACGGCATCGGGATCATGCGCGAGCCCCGGATCCCGACGGGCAAGCGGACGATGGCCTACATGGCCGCGTCGCTGGCGTTCACGGCGGGCGGGATCATCGTCTGCTACCTGCTCTTCGGGGTCCGGCCGGTCGAGGGGAAGACGATGAACGCGGTCCTGATCGCGGCGTTCGCCGGGGACTGGCGGCTCGCGGGGATCCCGATCGGCTACCTGTTCGTGATCCTGACCCTGACGAGCGAGGCCATCCTGCTGTTCGTGGCGGCGCAGGCGGGCTTCACGGACGGACCGCGCGTCATGGCGAACATGGCGAACGACTCCTGGCTGCCCCACCGGTTCGCGGCCCTCTCCGAGCGCCTGACGATGCGCGACGGAATCCTCCTCATGGGCGGGGGCGCCATCGTCCTGCTCGCGTACACGGGCGGGAACGTCACGCACCTGGTCGTGATGTACAGCATCAACGTCTTCGTCACCTTCTCCCTGTCCCAGCTCGCCATGGTGAGGCACTGGCTCCAGGTCAGGGGAGGGGAGGCGCCCTGGAAGCGGAACATCGGGATCCACGCGGTGGGCCTCGTGCTCTGCGTCTCGATCCTGGTGGTCACGGTCGTCGAGAAGTTCGAGCTCGGCGGCTGGGTGACGATCGCCCTGACGGGCGCGGCGGTCGCGGTGTGCGCGCTCACCAAGCGCCACTACCGCAAGACCTACGGGGCCCTCGCGAAGCTCGAGCATCTCGTGGAGCTGATGGCGTCCCCCGACCCCTCGGCGCCGGTCCCCGAGTTCGATCCGAAGAAGCCGACCGCCGTGCTGCTCGTGGGCTCCTACGGGGGACTGGGAATCCACTCGCTGCTGAGCATCTACCGCTTCTTCCCGAAGTACTTCCACAACGTCGTGTTCGTTTCGGTCGGCGTGCTGGATTCGGGGAACTTCAAGGGGGTGGACGGCGTCCGCGACCTGCAGGCGAAGGTCGACGAGGACCTGCGGAAGTACGTGGCAGTTCGCCCGGAAGCTGAACTGGCCCGCGCGGTGCGAGCTCGCGCTCGGGACCGAGGCGGTGTCGGAGGCCGAGGCGCTGTGCCGCGCCCTGAGCCGCAAGTACCATCCCGTGGTCTTCTTCGCGGGGAAGCTGATCTTCCGCAGGGAGCGCTGGTACCAGATGTTCCTGCACAACGAGACCGCCTTCAGCGTCCAGCGCCGCCTGCAGATGGACGGCATCCCCATGACGATCCTCCCGGCCCGCGTCTGACGGCGGGCGCGGGGGTGACTTTGCCCCCCGGGGAGGTAATAATTCCCCTCCGTGTCCACCGATGACGCCCGTGGCCCGGGGGAGAGTCCCGCCCGCCGCCCCGCAGGTCCCGCCGCCCCCGCCGAGGGGGCTCTGGGGCCGCCTCAAGCACGCCATCTTCGGCAAGCCGCTCGCGCTGCGCGACCCCGGCCTGTTCCACAAGGTCACGCTGGGCGCCTTCCTCGCCTGGGTCGGGCTGGGGGCGGACGGGCTGTCCTCGTCCTCCTACGGCCCGGACGAGGCGTTCCGCGCGCTCGGCGAGCACACCTACCTCGCGATCTTCCTCGCGCTGGCGACCGCCTTCACGATCGCCGTCATCTCCTTCGCCTATTCGAAGATCATCGAACAGTTCCCGTTCGGGGGCGGCGGCTACGCCGTCACCTCGAAGTTCCTGGGCGCCGGGCCGGGCGTGGTGGCCGGGACGGCGCTCGTCATCGACTACGTCCTGACGATCGCCGTGTCGATCGCGAGCGGCGGCGACGCGGTCTTCTCGTACCTTCCCCTGCACCTGCAGTTCCTGAAGCTCCCCGTGGAGTTCACGATCATCCTGATCCTGATGGTCATGAACATCCGCGGCGTCAAGGAGTCGGTCCAGGCCCTGCTGCCGTTCTTCATCCTGTTCGTGGTGACGCACCTGGTCCTGATCCTGGGCGGGTTCCTCACGCACTTCGACCGCATTCCCGCTGTCGCGATGGAGGTCCACAGCGGCCTGACGGCCGGCCTCACGACGTTCGGGCTGTGGGGCCTCTTCCTGATCTTCATCCGCGCCTACTCGATGGGGGCCGGCACCTACACCGGCATCGAGGCCGTCTCGAACGGGATCGGCATCATGAAGGAGCCGCGCGTGCCCACGGGCAAGCGCACGATGCTCTACATGGCCGCGTCGCTGGCGTTCACGGCGGGCGGGATCATCGTCTGCTACCTGCTGTTCGACGTCGAGCCGGTCCAGGGGAAGACGATGAACGCCGTCCTGATCGAGGCGTTCTCGGCGAACGTGACGCTCGGATCGATCCCGGTCGGCTACCTGTTCGTCATCCTGACGCTGACGAGCGAGGCGATCCTGCTGTTCGTCGCCGCGCAGACGGGGTTCACGGGCGGCCCGGGCGTCATGTCGAACATGGCGGTCGACTCCTGGCTCCCGCACCGGTTCGCGGCCCTCTCCGAGCGTCTGGCGATGCGGGACGGGGTGCTGCTGATGGGGGGCGGGGCGGCCGCCATGCTCCTCTATGCGCGCGGGAACGTGACGCACCTCGTCGTCATGTACAGCATCAACGTGTTCGTGACCTTCTCCCTGTCCCAGCTGTCGATGTGCCGCCACTGGATCCAGATCCGCAGCCAGGGCGGGACATGGAGGCGCAACCTGGCGATCCACGTCGTGGGCCTGGCGCTGTGCGTGTCGATCCTGATCATCACGGTCGTCGAGAAGTTCGAGCTCGGCGGCTGGGTCACGATCGTGCTGACCGGCTCGGCCGTCCTCGTCTGCCTCCTGGTCAAGCGGCACTACAACAGGACCTACCGGGTTCTGGCCCAGCTGGAGGCGGATTTCGGAGCGCTGCCGATCCCCGAGGATCCGAAGCCCCTCCCGGCCTTCGATCCCTCGAAGCCGACCGCGGTGCTGCTGGTCGGATCGTACGGGGGCCTCGGCATTCACTCGCTGCTGAGCGTCCAGAGGTTCTTCGCGAACTACTTCCACAACGTCGTCTTCGTGTCGGTCGCCGTGATCGACACCGGGAACTTCAAGGGCGTGGACGGGGTCAACGACCTGTCGAGCAAGGTCGAGGCCGATCTGAAGAGGTACGTGGAGCTCGCCCAGAAGCTGCGCTGGCCGGCGCGCTACGAGATGGCGGTCGGCACGGAGGCGGTGTCCGAGGCCGAGAGGCTCTGCCGCGAGATCAGCCGCAAGTACCACCGCGCCGTGTTCTTCGCCGGGAAGCTGATCTTCCGCGAGGAGCGCTGGTACCAGCGCCTCCTGCACAACGAGACCGCCTTCAGCGTGCAGCGCCGCCTGCAGATGGACGGCATCCCGATGACCGTCCTGCCCGTCCGGATGACCTGAGAAGGGCAGGCGCCCACCGCGGCCCCTGCTCATCCTGAGAGAAACCGCCGGCGTAACGCCGCCCTGGCCAATGCTCGGGACCGAGAGCCGCGGGTGACCGCGAGCCCGCCTGCGGTCGGGCTGCTCTACCGCCTCCGGCCGGGGCGTGGCGCCGCGGCGGTCCACGAACGCCTTCACGACGCGCACGAAGTGCTCGCGCTGCTCGCCGGTGACGTCCGCGTGGTTGCCGACGAAGAGCCCCCGCTCGTGGACCCAGTCCGCGCCGGGCAGGCGTCGCGACCCGAGGCGGTGCGGCCAGAGCCTCAGGCCGGGCTGGCGCGCCATGTTCGATCCCGCGATGGGCCGGGTCTCCACCCCGCGCGCCTCGAGGAACCGCATCAGCTCGGCCCGGTCGAACGGCGCGCGCGGGCGGATCAGGATCGAGAACCCGAAGGCGCTGTGGCGGGTGCCGCGCCTCTCCTGCTGGAAGACGAAGAGATCTTCGTAGGGGGCGAGGGCCTCGAGCCAGCGATGGTGGTTCACCCGCCGCGCGGCGATGAACGCCTCGAGTCGGGGGAGCTGGTGCAGGCCGAAGGCGGCGTTCAGCTCGGTGGGGCGGACGTTGAATCCGGTCGTCACGAACAGGAACCTCGGGTCGATGTCCGCGTGCCGGCGGCGCAGGGCCTTCTCGTCGCTGCGCCCCCGGACCCAGCCGTGGGCGCGCTGGCTGACCAGGATCGGCAGCAGGGCGCGCCGGCGGGCGGTGATCATGCCGCCTTCCATGGTGGTGATGTGGTGCGACCAGAAGAAGCTGAAGGTCCCCAGGTCCCCGAACGAGCCGACCAGGCGCGCACCGACCTTTGCGCCGTGCGCCTCGCAGCAGTCCTCGATGACGGCGAGCCCGCGCCGGCGCGCGATCGCCATGAGCTCGGTCATCGGGCAGGGGTTGCCGAGGAGGTGCACCGGCATGATGGCGCGCGTCTTCGGCGACAGCGCCTTCTCGACCCCCTCGGGAGTCAGGTCGAGCGTCTCCGGGTCGACGTCCACGAGCACGGGCACGAGGCCGAGCTGCTGGAGGGGGAAGATCGTCGTGGACCAGGTGACGGCCGGGACGATCACCTCGTCCCCGGGCCGCAGCAGGCGCGGGCCGGTGGGGTCGAGCAGCGCCGCCACCGCCACGAGGTTCGCCGAGGAGCCCGAGTTGACCATGATCGAGCCGGCCGACCGCTGGTACGCGGTCCAGGCCGACTCGAAGCGGGCCACCTTGGCGCCCATCGTGGTCCTGAGGGCGAGCAGCGAATCGATCGCCTCGTTCACCTCGGCGGCGCCGAACCCCCCGGCGGTGAGCGGCAGGGAGCGCGGGCTCGGGGCGGACGCGGGTCGCCTCGAGGTGCTCGGAAACGAGGCGGTGGATCTTCCTTCGGATGGTGTCCGGCGTCTTCAGGTGCGCCTCCTTCGATGCTGCCGTGCCGGCGCGGCGCCGCCGCGCGCCCGGACCGCGGTCGGCCATGCTAGCGCATCGGGGCCGAAAGACGCGCTGCCGCGCCGTCGCTCAGACGTTGAAGCGGAAATGAACCACGTCGCCGTCGAGGACGACGTACTCCTTGCCTTCGAGGCGCAGGCGCCCCTTCTCCTTGGCCTGGTTCCACGAGCCGGCCGCGACCAGCTCCTCGTAGGCGATCGTCTCGGCGCGGATGAAGCCGCGCTCGATGTCCGAGTGGACCGCCCCGGCCGCCTTCTGGGCGTGCGTGCCGCGGCGGATCGTCCAGGCGCGGCACTCGTCCTCGCCGACGGTGAAGAAGGAGATGAGGCCGAGGAACGCATAGGAGGTGCGGATGACCCGGTCGAGGGCCGGCTCCTCGATCCCGAGGTCCTTCATGAAGGCGACGGCGTCCTCGGCGCCGAGGCGGGCGATCTCCATCTCGATCTTCGCCGAGACGGGAACGACGGCGACCGAGGGGCGCGCGGCGAACGGCTCGAGCCCCGCGTCCTTCACCGCCGTGGGGATCTTCCCCGCGTCCGATTCGGAGAGGTTCAGGACGACGAGCAGGGGCTTGGCCGACAGGAACGTGAACCCGCGGAGCCGCCGCGCGTCCTCCTCCGAGAGGGTGACCTCCCGCAGGGGTGTCTCCTTCTCCAGCGCCGCGAGGCAGTGCTTGAGGGCCTCGAGCTCCTTCTTCTCCTCGTCGCGGCCCGTCTTCTTGATGCTCGCCTCCAGCCGCTCGATCCTCCGGCTGACGATGGTGTGGTCGGCGAGGATCAGCTCCGTCTCCATGGTCTCGACGTCGCGCTTCGCGTCGATCGGGCCCTGGGAATGGGGCAGGTTCGGGTCCTCGAAGGCCCGGACCACGTGCAGGAGCGCGTCCACGTTCTTGAGGTCGGTCAGGAAGGTCTCGCCGCCCGCGGCGTCCCCCTTCTCGACCCCCACGATGTCGAGATACTCGACCTTGGCGTGCGTGGTCTTCTTCGGCTTGAACATGCCCGACAGCCGCGTGAGGCGGGCGTCGGGGACCTGGGCGACCCCCACGTGCGTCTCGGGCTTGCCGGCCGCGTAGGCCTCGGTCGGGACCGAGGAACCGGTGAGGGTGTTGAAGAGGGTGGTTTTGCCGACCTTGGGGAAGCCGAAGAGTCCGATTCGCATGGGAGGGCATTATCTCAGATGACGGCGCGGATTCCCTAAGTCGCGGCGGGCGTTGACTTTGCGGCGCCCGGGGATTAGTTTCTAGCGCGATGAAAGGGATCGTTCTCGCGGGCGGGCTCGGCACCAGGCTCCTGCCGCTCACCAAGATCACGAACAAGCACCTGCTGCCGGTCTACGACCGCCCGATGATCTACTACCCGATCCAGGCCCTGATCAACATCGGGATCAAGGACATCCTGCTCGTCACGGGCGGCACGACGGCGGGCGAGTTCCTGCGCCTGCTCGGCAACGGCCGGGAGTTCGGCCTTCAGCACATCGACTACACGTACCAGGAGGGGGAGGGCGGCATCGCGGCGGCCCTTTCGCTCGCGGAGTACTTCGCCGACGGCGGGAAGGTCTGCGTCATCCTGGGCGACAACATCATCGAGAAGAACGTCCGCCGCGCGGCGGACGCGTTCCGCGCGCAGCCGTCCGGGGCGAAGATCATCCTCAAGGAGACGAACGAGGCGCGCCGCTTCGGCGTGGCGGAGCTTCGCGACGGCCGGGTCGTCGGGATCGAGGAGAAGCCGCAGAACCCCCGGAGCAACTACGCGGTCACGGGCATCTACTTCTACGACGGGCGCGTGTTCGACATCGTGCGCACCCTGAAGCCCTCGGGGCGCGGCGAGCTGGAGATCACCGACGTCAACAACGCCTACATCGCGCGCGGGGAGATGACGTACGACTTCCTCGACGGCTGGTGGACCGACGCCGGGACCATCGAATCGATCCACCGCGCGGCCAACCTCGTCCAGGAGGGCGGCGCGAACCGCCCCGATTGATCCGAAGGAAAGGAAGGAACGGGGAATGGCGCGACTGATCGCCGGCGTCGAGGTGAAGCAGCTCAAGGTGATCCCCGACGAGCGCGGCCGCCTGATGGAGATCCTCCGCAGCGACGAGCCCGTCTTCAAGAAATTCGGCCAGCTCTACATGACGACGGCCTACCCGGGCGTGGTCAAGGGCTGGCACTACCACAAGGTCCAGTGGGACCACTTCGCCGTGGTCAAGGGGATGCTGAAGCTGGTGCTGGTGGACCAGCGCGAGGATTCGGAGACGAAGGACGAGATCAACGAGTTCTTCCTGGGCGAGCATCAACCCGGTGCTGATCTCGGTTCCCCCGCTCGTGCTGCACGGCTTCAAGGGGATCGACGTGCAGGAGACGATCGTCATCAACTGCCCCACCGAGCCGTACGACTACAAGGATCCCGACGAGTACCGCCTCGATCCGCACATCTCCGAGATCCCCTACGACTGGGACCGGAAGGACTACTGACCGGGACAGGCCGGACCCGATGACCCGGCCGAGAGCGGAGGCTTCCCTGTGAGACTGCTCGTGACGGGCGGGTGCGGCTTCATCGGATCGAACTTCGTCCGTCTCGTCCTGGCCGAGCGGCCCGGCTGGACGGTCGTGAACCTCGACCTCCTGACCTACGCCGGAAACCCCGAGAACCTCGCCGACGTGGCGGGGGACCCGCGCTACGCATTCGTGAGGGGCGACATCGCCGACCCGGCGGCGGTCGGGGCGCGGTGGCCCGGGGGATCGACGCGATCGTGAACTTCGCCGCCGAGTCCCACGTGGACCGCAGCATCGAAGGGGCGGCGCCGTTCATCCGGACGAACGTCGTCGGCACGCTCACCCTGCTCGAGGCGGCGCGCCGGATCGACGGGTGCCGGTTCGTCCAGATCTCCACGGACGAGGTCTACGGAGCCCTCGAGCTCGACGAGCCGCGCCAGTTCCTCGAGACCGACCCGCTGGCCCCGAACTCGCCCTACGCCGCGAGCAAGGCGGGGGCCGATCTCCTGGTGCGCTCCTTCGTGCGCACCTACGGGCTCGCCGGCCGTCGTCACGCGCTGCTCGAACAACTACGGCCCCTACCAGTTCCCGGAGAAGTTCATCCCGCTGATGATCCTGCGCGCGCTCGCGGGGGAGAGGCTGCCGATCTACGGCGACGGCCTCTACGTGCGGGACTGGATCCACGTCGAGGACCACTGCCGCGCCGTGCTCGCCGTGCTCGAGCGCGGGGCCGCCCGGGGAGATCTACAACATCGGCGGGGGGGCCGAGCGGGCCAACATCGACGTCGCGCGGAGAATCCTCGAGGAAACGGGGCAGCCCGCCGGGCGGCTCGAGCACGTGGCCGACCGGCGAGGGCACGACCGCCGCTACGCCGTCGGGGAAGGGAAGCTCCGGGCGGCAGCTCGGCTGGGCCCCGGCCCACGACTTCGAGCAGGGGCTCTCCGGGACGATCGCCTGGTACCGCGCCCACGAGATCCTGGTGGCGGCGGATCACCAGCGGGGACTACCTCGTGGACCGCCGGAGCGCGGTGCCCCTGAAGAAGCGGTGAGGGTGCACCGGGGCCGCGACGCGGGTGCCCCTGATGTAGCGGTCGAGGGAGCGCCGGCCCGCGACAGCGCGGTGCCCTCTGACGCAGCGGTGGGAGACGGGCGGCCCGGCTCATGGGACGGGGCGCTTCACCGGCCCGCGGTCGTCGCGGGGGCGCGGTCACCTGCGCTATGCTGGAACAGTGCTTCAAGCGGAGGGCTGGGAGAACATGGGTACGAAAATGAAATCGGCGATCCTGCTGTCCGTTCTGGCCGCCGCCGCGCTGCTGATTCGCGCCGGCGCTCGCGTCCGAGCCGGGCGTCACCTGGCACGTCCGTCCCGACGGCAGCAACGATTCCTGCAGCGGTCTCGTGAACGCCGCCGACCCGGGCACCGGGACGACCCCGCGCGCGTGCGCCTTCCGGACGCCCCAGAAGGGGGCCAACGCGGCCGGCGGGGGCGACACGGTGCTCCTGCACGCCGGCACCTACTCGACGGCCGGCACGACCGTGCAGGGAAACACCAGCATCCTGGGGATCAACCAGCGGACCGACCTGGATCTCCGAGGGCACGCGGCTCACGATCAAGGCGGCGAACGACAGCCTCGGCGAGTTCCGGGCGAGCCCGGGATCGGGCGTGAGCGTCGGGATCGGCCCCCTCGGCCGTCGACCGCGGCCGATTTCAACCGGGACGGCAAGCCCGACCTGGCCGTGGCCAATGCCTCCAACAACAACGTGACCGTCCTGCTCGGCATCGGGGGCGGTTCCTTCAGCGCGGCGGCGAGCTCTCCCAGTCGCGGCCGGGGACCTCTCCCGCCGCCGTCGCCACGGCCGACTTCAACGCCGACAACAAGGCCGACCTCGCCGTCGCGAACGCGATCTCGAACGACGTGACCGTCCTGCTGGGCAACGGCGCGGGCGGTTTCAGCGCGGCCCCCGGATCGCCCGTGAGCGTGGGAGGGACTCCTGCCTCGATCGCAACGGGCGACTTCAACCAGGACGGCAAGGCCGACCTGGTCGTGTCGAGCCGCGCCGCCGGCACGGTGACCGTCCTGCTGGGCAACGGCTCCGGCGGCTTCGCCAAGGCGGCGGGCTCGCCCGTCACCGTGGGACCGACCCCGCGCGCCGTCGCCATCGCGGACTTCGACAACGACGGCACTGCCGATCTCGCGGTGGCGAACACGGCCTCGAACAACGTGACGATCCTGCTGGGCAACGGCGCGGGCGGTCTCGCGCCGGCCCCGGGCTCACCCGTGACCGTGGGGACGGGCCCGCGCTCGATCGCCGCCGGGGACTTCAACCTCGACGGCACCGGCGACCTCGCCGTCGCGAACTCGAACTCCGACGACGTCACGGTCCTGCTGGGCGATGGCGCGGGCGGATTCGCGGCGGCGCCGGGTTCGCCGGTCGCCGCGGGCAGCCATCCCTGGGCGATCGTGTCGAGGGACTTCAGTCTCGACGGGAAGCCCGACCTGGCCGTCGTGGACTCGGGCTCGAACGAGGTGACGATCCTGCTCGGCAACGGAGCGGGGCGTTTCACCCAGGCCATCGGGAGCCCTGTCGGCACGCGGAACGAACCCCCAGTCGATCGCCGCGGCCGACTTCGACCTCGACGGCAAGCCCGACCTCGCCGTCCCCAACGCCGGCACGGGCGACGTGACGGTCCTCCTGGGCTTCGGCAGCGTCGTCTTCGACGGGGGAAACACGATCAGCACGGGCGTCACGATCTGGGGCACCTGCTTCGTGACCATCGAGGGGATCACCTTCCGGCGCTTCACGGCGACGACGACCGCCGGTCTGCCGTTCGCGGCCGCCGCCGTGGTCATCGGGTCGCCCGGCGTGGACTACCCGGCGAGCTTCAACATCCTCAAGTCCCTGAGCGTCACGGAATCGTCGCTGCTGAATTTCTCCGGCCCGCACGCCGAGATCGCCATCTGGTGCACGACCTGCTCGAACAACACCGTCGCGGAGAGCCGGATCGAGAGCACCCAGCCCGTGGCCATCGCCGTGGGATCGGACGAGACCTCGCCCGTCGACCAGGGAGGCGCCATCCTCGACAACTGGATCATCCACGCCAGGGACAACCATCCCTGGATCGGGGTCTACGCGCTGCGGACCAGCATCTGGACCATGGACGGCAACTACCTCGAGGAAGGGTCGCTGCCCGACGGCTCCACCGACCTCGTCCAGGTCAACGAATCCGCGAAGTGGACCTTCACCAACAACGTCTTCTTCCGCCCGCCGGCCTCGGCCATCAACCTGGTGGACAACACTTCGGGCGGCGACCTGGTCGAGCAGGACCGGCTCCTCAACAACACGATCGAGTGCACGGACACGATCGGGACCGGCGTGCGGTGCGAGATGTGCTCCGCCACGCAGGTCCGCAACAACATCATCGCCGGCTGCTCCGCCGCCGTCGCGCTGGTCAGCGGGTGCCTCAACACCCAGCTCGGCTACAACGATCTCTTCTCGAACTATCGCAACTACGATCTCTCCGGCCTCGGCTACGGCTACACGCTGGTCGGGAGCGACATCTTCGACGACCCGAAGTTCCAGGCGGTGACCCCGCGGCCGGACCCGTACTACCTGCTGCTGGAGCTCTCCCCGGCCATCAACGCGGGGGACGACGCGAAGTGCGGGACCGTTCCGCTCGACGGGCACTGCGACATGGGGGCGTACCAGGCGGTGACCACGCTGGGCAACGATCCGCCCTTCCAGCCCGCGATCGTGTCCGTGGGGCAGGTCACCGGCCGCTCCGCCGTCCTTCGCGGCAGCGCGTTCAGCGATCCCGACGCGGGCGACACGCAGAAGGCGAGCCAGTGGCAGGTGGACGAGGCATCGGGCGATTTCACCCATCCCGTCTACGACAGCGGGCGGACCACGGCGGACCTCCTCTCGATCCAGGCGGGGGGGCTCGCCGCGAGCACTGACTACCAGGCCCGCGTGCGCTACCAGGACATCGGGGGACTCTGGTCCCCCTGGTCCGATCCGTCCCTGGCCCCCGCGCAGTTCACGACGCTCGAGGCAACCGCCATCCCCCCGAAGGTGACCTCGGTCGATCCCGCGCAGGGCGCAAAGGGCGTGTCGGTGAGCGTGGCGCCGGTCCTCGTCTTCAACGTGCCGCTCGAAGCCGCGTCGGTTTCGACCTCGACGGTCAAGCTGAAGAAGGGGGACAAGGTCATCACGCAGGCCGCGGGCTCACCCGCGCTGTGCACCTGCGGGGAGATCGTGACCATCACCGCGGCCGGCCTGCTCAATCCGAACACGGAGTACAAGATCGTCGCCAGGGGAGGCTCGACGGGGATCCAGTCGCGCGACGGCTCGGTCCCGGGCAAGGACTTCTCCTCGACCTTCACGACGGAGACGGCCCTCGCCGGCTCGGACCCGACGGCGGGGGCGACCGGCGTCCCGACGACGGTCACGCCCGCGCTCAGCTTCAAGTGGGCGCTCGATCCCGCGCGGGTCAACGACGTCACCTTCATGCTCAAGGACACCACGGCGGGGCGGGATCGTCTCCCTGTCTTCCGTGACCCTGGGCCTGGACGGGACCACCGTCACGCTGACGCCGACGGTCGCCCTGAAGCCGCTCCACCAGTACCGCGTCCGGGTTCTTTCGGGCTCGGGAGGCCTTCTCTTCACCGACGGGCGCCGGCTCGGCACGGACATCAAGATCAACTTCAAGACCGCGGCGACGTGAACGAGCGGATGCGCGACCGCGGTCGCGGTTCCTTGACAGGGGTGGGGGCCGCTCCTAGAATTCGCGGCTCGGAGTCGGCCCGTGACGCAGTCCCGATGTCGGGGCGTGGCGCAGCCTGGTAGCGCACCTGCTTTGGGAGCAGGGGGTCGGAGGTTCGAATCCTCTCGCCCCGACCAGGCTCTTGAATCGGGAGCCGGAAAAGGGGACACTGCTCACGACCGACCCGCAAGCCATGCGTGCCCGTAGCTCAGCTGGATAGAGCGTCAGCCTCCGGAGCTGAAGGTCGAAGGTTCGAATCCTTTCGGGCACGCCACTCCGAACCAGAGTCACAGAAGAGACAGATAGAGGTGAGCCCGGAGCGTGGAGTTTCACCTGTCCTGAGGAGCGCCGCATGAAGAGGTTCTTCTTTCCCGATTTCCTCGGAGGGCGCGCCGCCCTCGGCCTGGCGGTCCTTCGGATCGTCGTCGGCGTCGCGTTCATGTTCCACGGCTGGGGCAAGATCCAGCATCCCCTGAGCTGGATGGGGCCGAAGAGCGACTACCCCGGCTGGCTGCAGGCCCTGGCGGCGCTGTCGGAGTTCGGCGGGGGACTGGCCTGGGTCATCGGCCTGCTCACGCCGCTCGCCTCGTTCGGGATCCTCTGCACGATGGCGGTCGCGGTGCGGGTTCACCTGGAGATGGGCTCGCCGTTTGTCGGGGAGAAATCCTACGAACTGGCCCTTGTCTATCTCGCCGTCGCGTTCCTCATCCTGCTGGCGGGTCCTGGGAAGCTCTCCCTCGACGCGCAGCTCTTCGGCGGGGGACGGGGGAGGCGTTGAATGGATGAGATCGTCAAGCTGCTGCTCGACGAGCGCGAGATCATCGCGGCCGTCAACGAGTTGTTCATCAGGACGGACAGGAAGGACTGGCCCGCGGTCGAGGCCTGCTTCGCGGACGAGGTCGAGTTCGACATGACCTCCCTCGCGGGCGGCGCCCCGGCGCGTCTCAACCCGGGGCAGATCGCCGACGGCTGGAGGACGGGCCTCGCCCCCATCGAGGCGGTCCACCACCTGGCGGGAAACCACCTGGTGCGCGTGACGGGCGACGAGGCGACGGCGTTCTGCTACGGGATCGCGCACCACTTCAGGCGGACGAAGTCGGGGCGGAACACCCGCGTCTTCGCCGGGAGCTATGACTTCGGCCTGCGGCGGACGGCCACCGGCTGGAAGATCCACCAGTTCCGCTTCACCGCGAAGTTCGTCGACGGGAACCTCGAACTGGAGCGCGACGCCTAGAGGTACGGTCATCCAGACCCGCTTCCGGCGGCCTTCGCCGGTGCTGTAACATACGCGCGGGCGCCCGTAGCTCAACCGGATAGAGCATCGGCCTTCTAAGCCGAGGGTTGCAGGTTCAAATCCTGCCGGGCGTACCATATGCAGGAGGGCGTAGCGATCGGTCCCTTTTTGGCGTAAAGTAACTGCCCTCGTACGGTGGGTGTAGATCAGCGGTAGATCCCCTGACTGTGGATCAGGTTGTCGTGGGTTCGAATCCCACCACCCACCCCATCCCTGCCTGATGCAGATTATTCAATTCCCTCCGAAACCGCGGCCCGGTCGGTCTGATTCGATGTTTCGGGACTGACCTGCCGGGCGAACAGCGGCTCGAGGATGCCCCACGCTGGATTCCCCCGTGTCAGGCGTTCGTTCCTGAAGAATCCCCCTTTCCCCCCGCGTCCCATCCACCACAGGATCCCCAGGGGGGCGCGGCCGCGGCAGCGCAGCAGGTCGCCATGCTCCCCATGCTGGTGGTGGAACCGGCACAGGGTGACCAGGTTCGAGGGTTTGTTCGAGCCGCCTCCCGAGCGATAGACGATGTGGTGCTCCTCCAGATTCCGCCTCGAAGTGCACGCCGGGGCCGAGCATCGCCACCCATCGCGGCTGTAGATCCTGTCCCCGGCCCGGCGCGGCGCCTGGCGCGGATCGTCCCAGGTCGCGACGAACTCCTCGATCAAGGCCAGGAGGCCGACCCATTCCGGCACCCGGCCGGAACGCCTGGAAAACATCCGTGCGGCCAGGAGCGAACCAGGGGCGTCACTGGCTCTCGAGAAGGCCCCCTCGGATCGCTGCTCCAATCTCTCCTCGCGGCAAGAACTCTCGAGCCTCTGGCAGTGAAATCTGACCGCACCGATCATCATTGCCGCCAGCTCGGGCGACAGGCTGAGGCGGAGAGTCTCCGTTGCCTCGGGATAGGTCTGCGCCGCGCGGCCGAGCATGGCGATCCGCTCGATCGACTGCCCGGGCCTGCGCGCGCGCGAGGCGCGCCACGTTTCATCGTCCACCGGCTGCGTGACAGCCACCTCCGGGCGAAGCGCGCGCTCACGGCCGATGAACTGCAGCTCATCGCGCAAGCGCTTCACGGTGATCTCCGCCGCGTGCTCGATCCAGGCCTTCTCGATTGCATCGCTAGTCCGCGCCGGTCGCAGAGCCCGGACCACGAGCGAGGCTGCTTCCCGCCCCAGCCTCCCTTCATCAAGAGCCTCGCGAACGAGCGGTCTCCACCGGATCTCGCGAGCCAGGCGGACGCGGAGCTGTGCCTGGGTGCGAGAGATTCCGAGCCGTTCCTCGGCGTAGTGGCCGACACCGGAGAACCGCAGACCTCTCCACACGCCGGTCTCACCCATCTGCGCCAGCAGCTCGCCAAGGCGCCCGTCGATCTCGTCCTCGACACGGATCAGGGAACGGATAAGAGCGATCCGGATCGCGCGTGCCGACCTCGGATTGCCGGCACAGTCGCGCCGCCTCGCGCAGCGTTGCTGCTGCCCCGGCAAGTTCTGCCTGGGGGAACCTCGGGTCCTGCAGGACCATCCAGCCATGCGATTCCTCTTCGAGAGATCTCTCTCGCGTCGCCAGAGGCGACCTTTCCCGCGGCCGCTCATCATCAACGGGAATATCGATGGGGCCGGCGAAGGAATCGGCAACGATCGCCTCGACGAACTCCTCGGTGCTCGTTTCCCCTCCGCAGATCGCGCGATGCAGGTCGTGCGCCTCTTCGACCGCGGCTCGCACCGGGGATGGAACGCCGAAGCGGATCAAGCGCCGCTCATCGGCCGTCACTATTTCATCGGCGAGCGACGAAAGGGAGTCCACCGGGGCAGTGGAGGCGTCGTGCGCATCGCCTTCCTTTGCGACGCAGGCCTGCCGCTCGCGCACGCCGGCCGCGCGCGCGTTCCCTGTCAGCTCTTTGCCCGGCGCCGCCGAGCCTGAGCCTCCACCCGCCTGCTCACTCCCCGTCCCCTTGCCGAGCCGGCCCCTCCAGTCTCCTTCGCCTGTCTGCTGCCCGTCGTCATCCAGTGGCCATGCCACCCCCGCTTCAGCCGCCCGGCGAATCTCGTCGCGCAGCTTCCGGACCGAGACTCGCCTCGCCAGCGCCACCCACTCGTGACTGCTCTCCGGAGTGGCGATCTTGCCGATGGCGAGCGCACTCACTGAACCGATCGGATCACCCCCATCGGCTCCACTGACAGCATCGGAGAGGGCAGGGGATCGCTCGGCGACTTCCGCGAGAGTCTTCAAGTCCCGCACCCATCTCCCGCACCTTCCGAAACGCTCCCGCGAGTGATCTTCGAGCCGGGCGTACCCGAACCCCAACCAATCCTTCCCCTCGACGAACCGTCTCGCGGCACTGGCCATCGGGATCGTCAGGGATGTGCCGGGCCTCCGCAAGAGCCCGGGCCAGACGATCGGCGATCAGGGCGGGATCCCGGCCGGACTTCAGAAGCGCGCAGTACTGGTCGCGCTCCAGGGTGTACGGTCGGTTCAGATAGTTGCGGCGTGGGGGAGAGTGCCACAGTCCGAATTCGACCGGGCTTCCGGCACCATTGGCGAATGGCCTTGCGCCGGGGAGAGGCATCTTGGGGGGCTGTGATCCCGCCCCCCGGTGCCGGGGGCCGCTGATTCCGTCCTCCCCATGACGCTTTCCATTCCCACGGCGCCATGCTAGCGAAAATAGAGCGAACATAAAAGGCCCGCCGCCTCATACCGTTTCACCCATGAAACGCCGTCCCCAGCCAAGCCGCCCGGGAGCGCGATCCCCATCCATTCGTGCCCCGCCCGTTCGCCGCCACGCCTCTCACTCCTGGCGCTCTGGCTCTGGAACAGGCGTTCCACCATCCCTGCCGCGATGTCGCTGGTGCTGGCGGCGCTTTCCTGCGAGCTCCGGATTGCGGTCATCCCATTGCTCCTTCTCAGGCGGCCACGTCGCAAGCGCCGACTCCCGCTCTTGCAGACGTCCGCCGGCGATTCTCCTGACATGGTCACCCGGAGCGCCCCTTCGCGACGCTGAGAAACCTCGTGACCATATCCGAGGGGCGCCGCTTAGCCGGCCTTCATCCGCAAGGCGCCGTCGGCGGCTTCATCGAGCCGCGCGACCTGGCGACCTTGATCCTCCGCGAGAAGGGGTTGCGGGATCGTGCGGGCGACTGCGCGGGGAACATCATCGAGTTCGGCTCCGGAGCACCGATCGCCCGCTATTGTTTCCAGGCCGTTCGCCTATAGGGTCTCCAGCGAGGGGGGAGGCAGCCCGTGAAATCGTGCACCGGGCGCGCCCCGCACGCGGCGATCTCCGCGGGTTGGGCATCCGGGAATCCCGACGGGTCGGTCATCCGGGAATCGCTGCGTGTTCCGGCGAACCGGGCCAAACGCTGATCGGGCAAACTCAGCCGCCCGGGTACCCGGGGACCGGAGCGGCTCGCCGGCGCGGAACGGGATAACCGGGAGATGCGCGCTCGTGCTACAACTCCGCCCGGTGCCGATCGGACCATGAAGATCCTGCAATCCACCTGGCGCACGGAAGCGACCTCGCTCTGGACCCTCGCGGTCCCGGTGGTCGTCGTGCAGCTCGGCATGATGGGGATGGGGGTCGCCGACACCGTGATGGTGGGGCGCGTCTCGGCCGAGGCGCTCGCGGCGGTGGCGGTGGGGGGCCTGTACGCGCTCGGCGTCTCGATTTTCGGGTGGGGCATCCTGATGGCGCTCGACCCGCTGGTGGCGCAGGCGGTCGGGGCGGGGGACGACCTCGCCGTCTCCCGGAGCATCCAGCGCGGGCATGGTCATCGCCGCGATCCTCACGGTCCCATGCTCGATCGCGCTGCTCCCCGCGGGGCCCGTCCTGCGCCTGCTCGGCCAGCCTGCCTCGATCGTCCCCGACGCCACCGGGTACGTGCTGGCCCTGATACCGGGGATGCTCCCGGTCTTCGCGTTCGTCGTGCTGCGCCAGAGCCTGCAGGCGATGCACCGGACCGGTCCGATCATCGCGACGATCCTCGGCGCGAACGTCGCCAACATCTTCTTCAACTGGATCCTGATCTACGGGCGGCTCGGGTTTCCGGCCTGGGGGCCGATCGGCGCCGCGGTGGCGACGAGCCTCAGCCGCTGGCTGATGGCGATCGGGCTGCTCGTGCTGGGCTGGAAATGGCTCGGCCCGTCGCTCGTGCCGCTCCGGCGCGAAGCGCTCGCCGTGGCCCCGCTCGTGCGGATGTTCCGGATCGGCCTGCCGATCGGCGCGCAGTATTTCCTCGAGATCAGCGCGTTCTCCCTGATCGCGCTCTTCATGGGCTGGCTGGGGACCCGCGAGATCGCGGGGCATCAGATCGCGCTGAACCTGGCCTCCGTGACGTTCATGGTGCCGCTCGGGGTTTCGGCCGCGGCCGCGGTCCGGGTGGGGCACGCGGTGGGGCGGGGCGATCCGGACGGGGCGCGCCGCGCCGCGGCTCTCGCGATCGTCATGGGCGCGGGGTTCATGAGCCTGTGCATGGCCCTGTTCCTGCTGGCTCCCGGCCCGCTGGCGCGCCTGTACACGGGCGAGGAATCGGTGGCGGCCCTGGCGGCCACGCTCATCCCGATCGCCGGGTTCTTCCAGGTCTTCGACGGGCTCCAGGTGGTCTCGATCGGCATCATGCGCGGCGTGGGTGACACGAAGACGCCGATGATGGTGAACATCCTCGGGTTCTGGCTTCTCGGGATCCCGCTGAGCGCCTGGCTCGGCTTCCGGGCCCACATGGGGGCGCAGGGACTCTGGTGGGGCCTCGTCGCGGCGCTCGGCTGCGTGGCGGTCTTTCTCCTCCTGAGGGTCCGGGTCCGGCTGCGGGGCGACCTGAAGCGCCTCGCCGTGGAGGAGGAGCCGGCCGGGGACGTCGCGTAGGAGCGGCAGCAGCGCGCAGGACAGCGCCGGCGCGGGACAGCGCGGCACGGACGGCAGCCGGACGGCATCACGGACGGCACGGCGCAGCACGGCACGGCGCAGGACAGCGCGGCGCAGGACAGCGCGGCGCGGGACGGCAGCGGGAAGGACGGCTGGCTCGCGCCCGGACTCAGGCAGGCCGCGGGCGGCCCTGCGCGAGGATCCAGCCGGAGATCGTGTCGAGGGCGCCGGGGGAGAACGTCTGCTCGATCGCGGCGTACTCGCCGACGGCCCCCGTCGTGCATGCCTGAAAGAGGTGATTGAGTCCGGGCAGCACCCTCAGGGTGTGGTTCTTGTGCCCCGCCTTGTCGAGGGCATCCCGGACCGCATCGAGATTTTCACGGGCGGGGACCTGAAGGTCGCGTTCGCCCCACAGCGCAAGGACGGGCGCCGTCACGCGGGCCAGGGTCGGGCGCGGGTCGTAGGTCAGGAAGAAGCGGAACCAGGGCGAGAGGACGGCCCGCACCTGAGCGTCGACCTCGCCCGGCGCCATGCCGGGGACCGAGGCGAGCTCCTGGCGGATCCGCTTCTCCGCCGCGGCCGGGTCCTTCTCCTCCTTGACGATGCCGAAGACGCGGGTGTTGATCGCGCGGGCGGCGGCGATCTGCTCCGCACCGGCGCCGTCGGCCTTCAGGAGCAGCGCGCTCTGCGCGAGCACGATCTGCTCCCCGGGCAGACCGGGAGCCCCCAGCAGAACAAGGAAGGCGATTCCCCTGGAGCGGACAGAGGCGAGCGGGGCGATCAGTCCTCCCTCGCTGTGCCCGATCAACCCGATCCGCGCGGCGTCGATGCCTGGACGGGACTTGAGGAACGCGACCCCCGCGAGCACGTCTTCGACGAGATCGTCCGTGGTCGCCCCCGCGGGGCCCGCCGAGGATCCGCCCACGCCCCGGTCGTCCACGCGCAGGACCGCGATTCCCTGGCGCGTCAGGTGATCGGAGAGAACGAAGAACGGCTTGTGGCCGAACACGGTCTCGTCTCGATCTTCGGCCCCGAGCCCGTGATCAGGAGGACCGCGGGGAAGGGGGCCCCCGACCTGGGCATCGTGAGCGTCCCGGCCAGCTTCACGCCGGGGGCGAGGCTCGCGTACGCGACTTCCTCCTCGAGGTAGGGAAGCGGGCGCGTGGGCTCCTGCGGTCGGCTGACCTTCGGGGCGGCATCGGTCGGGGTCAGCGCAAGAGGGCAGGGAAACGCCGCGCTGCGTCCACTGGCCGGTGAGCCGAGTCCCCGCCTCGTCCATGGTCCCCTCGTAGCGGGCCGCGACGGCGGGAAGCTCGAGGATCAGCCTTCGGTCCTTGTACACCGCGCGGGCGACGGGGATCCCCTTCGCCCCCTGGTCCGGGCTGTCGACCGTGGCCGTGAGAACGCCGTCGGCGCCGCGGACGAGGTGAACGACGATGCGGAGCTTGACGCCGGAGGTCTCGAGAAACCCGATCCAGATTTCCTTGATCGGGTCGGAGGGGCCCGCCCTCGAGGCTTCCTTCTCTCCGGGGCTTCCTTCCTTCTGCCTCCGGCCGCCGGCTCCGCTCTTCGTCGCGGCGCCGGATCCGGGACTCACGGGGGCGCCCTCGCGCCTGAAGGTCAGGGGGAGCGGCCCGGGACCCTGCGTCCAGGTCCCGGCGAGCTCCGTCCCGTCCTTGTTCAGCTTTCCCTCGTAGCGGGCGCCGATCGACTGGAAATCGATGTTGAGGGCTCCCTCCCGGAAGGTCACCTTGTCCACGGGGATTCCCATGGCGCCCTGGTCGAGGCTGTCGAATGTGGCCTTGAGGCTCCCATCGGGGCCGGCCGCGACGTGAAGGGCGCACCGCAGCCGGGCGCCGCTCGCCTCGATCGTCCCGGACCAGTTGCCGACGACCGAGGGAGAGGGCGGGGCCGGGGCCGTCTCCGCCCCGATCGCCGGAGCCTCGGAAAGAAGCGGAAAGACGAGGGCCGCGCCGGCTGAAGATCACGACCGCGCGAGCGAGCGCGCAGGCGCGGGATGCCCGCGCGCAGGAAGCCCGCGCGCAGGAAGCGGCGGCGCAGCGGACAAGCGAAGGGGACCACCCGGACCGGCGACGCCAACGACTCGACTCCTGACTGTCATGGGATCTCCTCCATCCTGGCACTCGCGGAGGTCAGTGCCTGGCGGCCGCCCGGCCTGGCGCTCGCACGCGCGCCATTCTCGGCGCAGGGGGCGAGCGCGGGCAACCGGGGCCCGGCCGCGCAACCTTTGCAGGGTCAGCGACGTATAACGGGTCAGGCGGCCGGGCGAGGGCGCGGCCGGAGGATGTCCTGCAGCGGGCGGGACTCCCCGGACCTCGGACCCCGACGCCGGAGGCTTCACCACCATGAACGACCGGATTCCCACCCCCAGGCGGCGCAGGCGCCGCTGGCTCTGGATCCTCCTGACCCTGATCGTCGTCGGGGGCAGCATCGGCGGCATCGTCCTGTACAGCCGCAGCAGCCAGGCCCGCGCCAAGCGCGGGATCTCGACCGACGAGTTCGACCTGCGCATCGGGAAGTCCGAGATCGCGGACATCCAGGTGAGCGTCAACGAGGTCGGCACGATCGAGCCCCTGGTGAAGGTGGACGTCAAGTCGAGCCTGTCGGGCAAGGTCACCGAGCTGCTCGGGCGCGAGGGGGACAAGGTGGTGCGCGGGCAGGTCCTCGCGAAGGTCGAGCCCGACGTGAACCAGGCGCAGACCCTCTCCCAGGTCAAGTCCGAGATGAACATGGCCGAGATCCGGGCCGCGGACGCGAGGCGCGACTTCGAGACGAACCAGCGCCTCCACGAGGAGGGGTACCTCTCGGACGTGGAGTTCAAGAACTTCAAGGTGAAGCTCGACACGACGACGGAGGACCTCGCATCGGCGAAGACCCGCATGCGGATCGTCGAGGAGAGCGGCATTCCCCTCGAGGGGCAGATCTCGACGACGCAGCGGGTGAACATCGTCTCCCCGATGGACGGGTTCGTCATCAAGAAGAACGTCGAGGTCGGCCAGACGGTGACCTCGGGCGTGTCGTCGTTCAACGAGGGCACGGCCCTCTACACCGTGGCGGACGTGGGCTCGATGCTCATCAAGGCCTCGATCAACGAGGTGGACATCGGCCGCGTGAAGCTCGGCATGCCCGTCGTCATCAGCGTGGACGCGTTCCCCTACAGGAGGTTCGACGGGACGGTCACCCACATCTCGCCGGCGGCCCGCCTGAAGGACAAGATCAAGGTCTTCGACATCGAGGTGACGCTGAAGGAGCAGATCACGGATTTCCGCGCGGGCATGACCGCCAACATCGACATCCGCGGCGACAAGGTCGCGAAGGTCATGTCGGTGCCCGTCGAGGCGATCTTCAAGAAGAACGACCGCGACGTGGTGTACACGCTCCGGTCGGCCTTCACGGACCCGAAGCCGGGCGAGAAGGAGCCGCGCAAGACGAAGTCGGGGAAGTACGACATCTCCGACGTCTGGCAGCGCTACTTCGAGGAAAAGCCCGTGAAGGTCGGCCTGGCGAGCCTCGAGCGGGCCCAGATCCTCGACGGCGTCGCGGGCGGGACGGAGGTCGCTCTCGAGGACCCGACCCGGCCGCGCCAGATCGAGGAGGAATGACGATGGGGGAGGGTCCGGCGGACGGGCGGATCATCCGCCTCGACGAGGTCCACAAGGTCTACGATTCGGGCGAGAACGCGGTGTACGCCCTGCGCGGGCATCGACCTCTCGATCGAGCCCGGGGGCTACATCGCGATCATGGGGCCCTCGGGGTCGGGCAAGTCGACCCTGATGCACATCCTCGGCTGCCTCGACGTGCCGACGCAGGGGGAGTACTACCTGGACGGGACGCCCGTGTCGGGCATGTCGTCCCGGGCGCTCGCGCGGATCCGCAACCGCAAGGTCGGGTTCGTCTTCCAGTCGTTCAACCTGCTGCCGCGCGCCTCGGTCGCGCGCAACGTCGAGCTGCCGCTCCTGTACGCGGGCTTCGGCCGGCGCGAGCGGCGCGAGCGCGCGATGGAGGCGCTGCGCAGGGTGGGGCTCGCGGAGCGGGCGAAGAGCTTCCCGGCGCAGCTCTCGGGAGGCCAGCGCCAGCGCGTCGCCATCGCGCGGGCGCTCGTGAACGCGCCCGCGATCGTCCTCGCGGACGAGCCGACGGGAAACCTCGACACCCGCACCGGGCAGGAGATCCTCGGGATCTTCGACGCCCTTCACGCGGACGGGCACACGGTGATCCTCGTGACCCACGACGCGCAGATCGCGGCGCACGCGCGGCGGATCGTCAGGATCGTCGACGGGCTCGTCGAGGGCGGCGAGGCGGCGGCGTGAACCTCCGCGAGTCGGTGATCGACGGGCTGACGGACGTCCGCACGCACAAGCTGCGGACGTTCCTGCAGACGCTCGGCGTCGTCCTGGGCGTCGCTTCGCTCGTCGCCGTCCAGGGACTCGTGGACGCCGGACGCCGGCAGGCCCTTGCCTTCTTCGCCGAGTTCGGGGGGCTGACGAAGCTCCTGGTCGTGAACAAGCCCCCCAAGGAAACGGTCGTCACCGCGAAGCAGCTCGCGTCGAACGGCCTGACCTGGGAGGACGCGCAGGCGATCAAGGCCGAGGTCCCGTGGGCGCGGCTCGTCGACCCGATCGCCTACACGGAGCAGATGATCAGCCACGGGGATTTCCACAAGAGGCGGGACATCCTGGGCGGGACGCCGGACTACACCGCCGTCTACAAGTTCTACCCGGCGCAGGGGCGCTTCATCACCGAGGACGACATGCGCGCGGGCTCGCGCGTCGTGGTCCTGGGAGACACGGCGGCGCGGACCTACTTCGGCAACGAGGAGCCGCTCGGCAAGACGCTGTTCATCGGCGACACGGGGTTCACCGTCGTCGGCGTCATGAGGCGCAAGGAGTTCTTCTTCGGCGAGGGGAACGAGCACAACGCCCTGGAGTGGATGAACCGCCTGACCATCATCCCGCTGACCTCGCTCTACTCCCGCTTCACGGGCGACACGGACAAGAAGGTCACCTTCATCAACGTGGTCGTGGACAAGGTCGCGAACAACCCCAAGGCGGCGGAGGCGATCAAGGGCCTCATGCTGCGCCGCCACGGGGGCGTCCCGGACTTCGAGGTGTTCAACCGGTCCGAGCGGCTGGCGCAGCGCGAGGAGCAGGGCCGGGTCCTGGACGTGACCTTCCTGGTCAGCGGCATCGTCGCGCTCTTCGTCGGCGGGATCGTGATCATGAACATCATGCTGGCGTCGTTCCGGGAGCGGATCCGCGAGGTCGGCGTCCGCAAGGCGATCGGCGCGCACGGGACCGACATCGCCGTGCAGTTCCTGGTCGAGGCGATCCTCGTGACCTCGATCGGCGGGGCCGTCGGGCTCGCGCTCGGCGTCGGCTTCGCGCAGGGGATCACCCTCCTGCTGGGACGGCCGACGGTCATCACGGCCAAGATGGCGCTCATCTCCGTCCTCGCCTCGGTCGGGACGGGCCTGTTCTTCGGCCTCTACCCGGCCGTGAAGGCGGCCCGCCTGAACCCGGTCGAGGCCCTGAGGTACGAATGAACCTCGGCGAGATCGTCCGGACGGTGTTCGTCGAGATCCGCGGCCACAAGCTGCGCTCCGCGCTGACCCTGCTCGGCATCATCCTCGGGACGCTCTCCATCACGGTGATGACCTCCCTGCTCGACGGCGTCGTCGCGGCCGTGTCGCAGGGGTTCACCGATCTGGGGTTCGACGGGGTCATGTACGTGCAGGACCGCGAGGCGCGCGACCTGCGGGAGCAGTCGATCTTCACGCGCTCCAAGGGGCTCCAGCCGGGGGACGCGCAGGTCCTGCTGGCGCGGCGCAGGCTCGTGGACGCCGTGGCCCCGGCGCTCTACGACGAGGCGATGGTCCGCCGCGGCGGGGTCGAGCGCAAGGCGCGGATCATGGGCGTGACCCCCGCCTTCTCCGAGGTGCGGGGGCGGAAGGCGGCGGTGGGGCGCTTCATCACGGAGGGGGACGAGCGGTCCTACGCGCCGGTCTGCGTGCTCGGGCACCGGCTGACCGCGCGCCTGTTCGGGACGGAGGACCCGCTGGGGAAGTCGATCCAGATCGCGGGCAAGGAATTCAAGGTCGTCGGCGTCGGGTCCCAAGCTCGGCAACCAGTTCTTCGACGAGGACGACTTCGCGGAGGAGATGGAGGGGCTGTACGTCCCCCTGAGCACGATGCGGAAGTACTACGCGGGCGAGGATTCGCCCCTCTCCTTCCTGGCGGTCAAGACGCGCCAGGTGGAGAAGCTCGGCGACCTCAAGGCCGAGGTGATCGCCTCGCTGACGACCGCGCACCGGGGCGCGCAGGACTTCCGCGTCGAGAACATCGCCGAGGAGATCCTGCGGGCGCGCGTCCAGGTCCGCCAGATCGTCCTCAACTGGCGGATCGTGCTCGGCTCGATCGCCGGGATCTCCCTGCTCGTGGGCGGGATCGGGCTGCTGTCGGTGATGCTGATCTCGATCGGCGAGCGGCTCTACGAGATCGGCCTGCGCAAGGCGATCGGGGCCACCGACGCGGAGATCTTCCTGCAGTTCCTGCTCGAGTCCGTGTTCCTGTCGGTCATCGGGGGCCTGGTCGGGGCGGGGCTCGGCGTGGCGCTCATCAAGTTCGTGTCGCGGTTCTTCTCCTCCGGCCTGCCGATCAACATGCAGGGCCTGCTGACGGCCGCCGGGATCGCGGTCGTCCTCGGCGCGCTGTACGGCGTCTACCCGGCGCTGAAGGCCTCCCGGATGGAGCCCGTCGAGGCGCTCCGCTCCGCCGCCTGACGGCCCGCCCCCATCCGCGCTACAATCCGCAGCCGCGGCGCTGGGGGAGCGAGCTGTTCCGGCTGACCGGACCACCGACACGGAGACCAGGCATGCCCCCGACCCACGCCCCTCGCCCGAGCCCCATCCTTGTGTTCGTTCTCCTCGCGATCATTCTCTGCATCCTGCAGGGGGGCGCGGGCGCCGCCCTTGCCTCCGCCCCGTCCGCGACACCGCCTGCCGCGAACGGCGGGGTTGCCGTGAACTCAGAAACGGATACCAGCGCCGGCGCCCCTGATGCCGCGTCCCTGCCCTCGACCAAGGGGGCGGATCCAGGCGCCGCCGCGGCGCCCGGCGACCCGTCCGTCCGCTACTTCGTGGACGTCCCGCGCGTCGGGGCGGCGGACCTTCGCAAGCTCTCCGCGATGGGATTCGACATCGCGGGCTTCGAGGCGGGCGCGGGCGTCGCCGGCCTTGTGGCCACCGCGCGCGAGCTCGAGACGCTGACGGCGCTCGGGTATTCGTACGTCGTCCGCGAGGCCAGCCATCCGCTCGACCAGTCGCCGCTCGCCCTGTCCGACTACACCGACCCCGCGGAGATGTCGGTCTTCATGGACCAGGTCCAGGCCGCCTTCCCGACCCTCGCGAAGAAGGTCCTGGTGAAGAGCGGCCTGTTCGACGGTCACGCGATCTACGCCATGAAGATCACCCGGGACGTGGACCAGCCCAACAACAGGCCCCGGTTCGCGCTCGACGCCCAGCACCACGCCCGCGAGGTGATGACGGCCGAGATCGCGAAGGACATGATCGACTACCTGACCTCCCGGTACGCGACCGACTCGCAGGTCCGCAACTGGGTCGACAACATCGAGATCTGGATCGTGCCCGTCGTCAATCCCGACGGCGCCGCCTGGGTCTTCTCCTCGGACAACTCCTGGCGGCGGAACCGCCACCCCGGCTGCCCCGTGGACCTGAACCGCAACTACGACGTCGCCTGGGGCGCCTGCAACGGGTCGAGCGCCTCCTGCACGAGCGATACCTTCCGCGGCGCTTCGCCCGCCTCCGAGCCCGAGACGCAGGGGATGAAGCAGTTCTTCTCGGACGTCCATGCCTTCTTCGGCCTCTCCTACCACTCCTACGGCGAGTACCTGATGTACTCGTACGGGTGCAGCGATCCCGACGAGATGGCCGTCATGGACGGGATCGCGCAGGCGCTCGACATGATCCTCGTCAAGGACAACGGCACGGCGGGAGCGTGGCTGACGGGCCCGATCTGGTCGACGATCTACACCGCGGACGGCGGCAGCGTCGACACCGAGTACGCCCGGTACGGGACCTACTCGTACGTCATCGAGGTCAACGCCTCCGGCTTCCAGCCCGACTACGCGACCTGGCGCAACATCACCGTTCAGAGACAGAGGACGGCCTGGCAGTTCTTCCTGGATCAGACCCTCACGGCCCCCCAGATCCGGGGCAGGATCACCGACGCGCTGACCGGCCAGCCGCTCGCGGCGCAGGTGAGCGTCCAGGAAGTGACGTTCACCCACGGGGAATCCCCCCGCACGGCCGATCCGCGCGGGCTCTACAACTGGCTGGTGGACGCCAGCACCCTCTCCCACGTCACCTTCTCCATGCCCGGGTACTGCAGCCAGACGCACACTGTCTCCGTCGGCGCGGGGCCGTACACCCTCGACGTGGCGCTGACGCATCCCGCGGCGCCTCCGAGCCCGCTGGCAACGGCGGGGGGCGACAACCGGATCAACCTTTCCTGGAGCCCGGTGAGCGGGGCGACCGAGTACCGGATCCTCCGCTCGCTGTCGCAGGGGGGGCCCTACGCGCAGGTCGCCGCCGTCGCGGCCCCCGGGACATCGTGGCAGGACAACCCCGTTTCGGGCGGCGTGACGTACTACTACGTCGTCCGGGCCTTCAATGCCTGCGAATCGCCCGACTCGGCGGAGGTGAGCGCGGCGACCACCGGCCCGTGCACGATCGGCCCCGCGTTCGCCGGCCTGTCCTCGGTCGCGAACGGCGCCGGTACGACCTGCGCGCTCGCGCTCTCCTGGCCGCCGGCCGCCCCGCGCTGCGGCGGGGCGGTGACGTACCGCGTCCATCGGGCCACGACCCCGTCGTTCACCCCCTCGGCCGCGAACCTGGTCGCGAGCGGCCTGTCGGGCACGTCGTGGACCGACCACGCCTCCCTCGCGACCGGAGCGGCCTACTACTACATCGTCCGGAGCGTGGACGCCGCGAGCGGCGCCGACGACGGGAACAGCGTGACGGTCGGCGGCATCCCGACCGGTCCCTCGGCCCTGGGCACCTGGACCGACGACGCGGGCGACACCGGCGCGGCCAGGCTCGCCCTCACGGCCCCCTGGACCGTCCTGGCGACGGGAGGGAAGACGGCGCCGAAGGTGTACGCGACCGGGACCTACGCGGCGAACATCTGCGCGCCGCTCACGACGCCGGTCCTCGAGCTCGGCGCGAACGCGGTCCTCACGTTCCAGTCGAAGTACGACCTCGAGACCAACTGGGACGCGGGCGTCGTCGAGATCGCGACCGATCCGACCTTCACGAACTGGACGAAGCTGACGACGGTCAACTACCCGAACACGCTCACGAACTCGGGCAACGCCTGCGGGTTCGCGACGGGCGGAGCGGGGACGGCCTTCTCCCTGACGGTGACGACCCCCGCGTACGCGGCCTCGCCCTACAGCGGATCGCTGTCGGCCTACGGCGGGCGGCAGGTGAAGCTCCGCTGGAGCCTTTCCTCCGACGCGTCCGTGCAGGGAAAAGGCTGGTGGATCGACGACATCGCCGTGACGAACGTCCTGATCCCCGGGCCCCTGCGCGGCGGCGCGGCCTCGAACCCGAAGGAGGTCAGCCCCGCCGGGCGCGCGATGACCTGCTCGAAGACGGGCAGCGGGGGCGCGGTGCGCGTCGCCTACACGCCGGGCTGCGGCGCGCTCGACAACGCGGCCTACTGGGGAACGGGCCCGATCGCGGGCTCGCTGCACTGGACGGGCGCCGCCTGCGGGCTCGGGAACACGGGGCTCGCCTCGTTCGATCCCGGGACGCCGCCTCCCGGCGGCCTCATCTACTTCGTCCTGGTCGGCCAGACGGGGACGAGGGAAGGGTCCTACGGCCTTTCCTGGAACGGGACGATCCAGGCGGAGCGCCCCGAAGCGAGCCGGCATCGGCGCCTGCGACCGGCCGCAGGACCTGTCGGGCTCCTGCCCGTAGTCGCGGTCCGGTCCGCGGCGACCGGTTCGATTGGAATACCCCCCGCCCCGGGGCGCAGGCTCACGGCCCGCAGGGGTTGTTCGTCAGCTTGGTCTGCGCGCAGTACATCGAGGAGCCGCCCGGCCCCCCGCTGTTCCGCTCGTTCCCGAAGCTGTCCGTGCCGAAGGAGCCCTCGATCCCTCCGCCGTTGTTCGCGACGATCAGCCACCAGACGAGCGGCTTCGGACCCGGCGTCGGCGTCGGGGTGCCGTTCCACTGGAAGAAACCGGTCGAGCTGAAATAGCACCAGGCGCCGGAGAGCTGGTAGGTCAGCCCCGGGGCCGTCGGCAGCTGGTTGCCCTGCCCCCAGAGGAGGTTGTGGCTGATGGGGGAGCAGGTGCTGACATCCCATTGCATCGCGATCATCGAGCCCGCCGGGTCGAGCTTCCAGGCCCGCATCGGCGTTCCCGAGCGGCCGCTCGGCACCCCCGGCGGGCCGATCAGGACGACCGTGACGTTATCCTGGGCGGGTGTGGCGTCGACCTGGCCGAGCGAGTCGACCGTTCGCGTCTGGATGGTGTGGGGGCCGGCCGCGAGCGTGGGGGTCGTGAACGTGTACGACTCCGTCTTGCTGTTGAAGGCCCCGTCCACCGGAGAGGCGTTCGCCCACGTCCCGCCGTCCACGCGCCACTGTACCGCCGCGACGTCGAGGATATTGATGTCGCACCGGTAGTGGTAGATGTTCTGGTTGGTCAGGGCCTGGATCGTGGCCGTGCCCGTGTAGGTGAGCACCTGGTTCGAGGTGGGGTTGGGAAAGTAGGCGGTCAGGGCCGTTTCGGGGAGGATGTCCACCGGGTCCGGCACGGTATCGCTGTCGGCGTCCTGCCAGCCGAGCATCCCGCGGGTGCTGCTGCAGACGGCAGCGCTGTTGTCGCGCATCAGGCAGGAGACGTTCAGGGGACAGGTCTTCTTGGCAGTTGGTGTTCGTGTACCGGACGTAGCCGCTGGTCTGGGTGCAGGTGCAGGTCGACGTGGCGTACTCGTCCAGCGTGTAGAAGACGTGGCTCGCCTCGTGGCGCAGGACCTCGTTCATAAGACCGTACCCCCAGGAGCCGTTGTCGTACGTCATGATCGCGTGGGGACCGCCGTTGTAGCCTACGCGGACCAGCATGTCCGAGAAAAGGCCGTCGATGTCGACGTCTGCTGTTGGCCACGAAGATGGTGAAGGCCCAGTCGGTCCCGTCGGCCGCCCTCTGATCGCCGTTGAAGTGCCGCCCCTTGTCCCACATGGTGCTGTCGGCGCTGTAGCCGAGGGCGTTGTAGATCGTGTTGACCCATTGGGGGTTCGTGTCGGTGGGGTGGGGGTTCGAGATCGGCTCGACCGCGACCCGCGCGCGGCTGTCGGTCCGGCCCAGGAAGTAGTGATAGGTCCACGAGGGACGCAGGGAAGCCGTCGCCGTGCAGTAGGAGGTCAGGTTGTTCAGGCCCTCGACGATCTCGTTGCTGACCTGCGATTCGAGAGTCGTGCTCCAGTTCTCCGTGCCCATCCCCGTGCTTTCGGGCAGGATGACGTTCACGGTCACGGCGCCCAGCATGTATTCCGAGGTCGTGCGGTAGAGCGAGAACGCGTCGCACGCGGCCTCCCGCTCCTCGATCGGGGGCGCCGGCGAATCGTCCACGAGCGGCTGGCCCGGCGGCAGGCCCGGGGGAGGCAGGAGCGAATCGACGCCCGCCAGCGCCCGGTGGGCGCGCCAGAGCAGCGTCCCTTCGAGTCGTTTCCTGGAGCCGCTCCGCGTCCTTCCCCTCGGGCGGGTCCGGGAAGATCAGGGTACCGGGCGGCGTCACTCCGTCCAGTTCGACGGCCGATGGCACCCCGTCCGGGAACGCCAGTCCCCCTGCGGGCGGAAAGGCGTGCCTCAGCACGATGCCGGCCGCGCGCAGCTCGGCCTGCCAGGCGAGGAAGTCCATCCCGTCCGGGGGAATGAGAAGGATCGGGCGCTCATCCCCGGGGACGGCCGGATCATCCGACGCGAGCAGCGGCTGCGCGGGGAACAGGGCAAGCAGACCAGCAAGGAAGAGAGAAACGAACACGGACATCCGGAACCGGATCGCGGCGGTCATGATGCACCCCCTCCTGACCCGGGGCTCCGCCCGCTCGTCGCTCACCCTCCGAACTGACCCCCGCGCCGGCAGAAAGCGGGCGGGCACCCCTTTGACCGGATTCTGCGCCCGTACCCCCTGCAATGCAATGGGCGCCGTCCGGCCCAATGCCGCCGCCCCTTCCATCCGGGTCGCCGCGTGCCTTCGCGGCGCGCGGGACCTACATTTTCTCCCGGGGATGGGATGCTGGGCGCGGGTTGCGCCTGGTCCAGGCCAGGGCGGCGCTCCACAGGAGAAGTCCGGCGCCCGGCGGGGGAACGAGGGCGGCCGCGGCTCCGGGAAACGACGCATCGTCGCGAAAGGAGTCCCTGCATGAAGCCGCTCGTCCGCGCAGCCGCCGTTCTCGCCGTTCTCCTCCTCGCCGCCGCGCAGTTCCCTTCGCTGGCGGCGCTCTCGCCCTTCCGCCCGAAACTGGAGGTCTTCGTCACGGGTAACCCCGTGCCGTTCGTGCTGCAGCCCGCGGCGGGTCTGAACGACGGCACCGATCTCGGGACGGCGAGCGCCGGGATGGACACCTTCGGCTACCTTCCGGAGGGTTCCCTGATCTTCGGCGACAACGGCCTCGCGGGGATCTACACGAGCGACTGCAATGGGATCGTCGGCAACGCCTACCTGCGGTTCGCTCTCGACGGCATGCCTGTCAGCAACATCGAGAGCGCGCGGATCACCGTGTATGTATGGGTGCACCACTCCGGGACCTGCGGCTGGCCCTGGGAGGCGGATCCTCTCTATGGCGGTCCGGCGCGTGACCTCCGACTGGAACGAGATGACGCTGTCCGGGTACAGCCAGCCCACCGCGGACGACACGCCGGAGACCCAGGTGACGATCTCCGGGGTGGCGGGCGTCTGGGCGGTGAACGACTGGAGATGGGTCAGCTTCGACATCACGGATCTTTACCGCGACTGGGTCGAGGGTTCGCAGGCGAACTACGGCGTCCGGTTCAGCATGGACAACAGCGTCTGCATGAACTGCGTGACCGCCGGGTTCGCGACCTCCGACACGACGATGGCGCCCGAATCGCTGTCTTCTCCGACGATTTCTCGGACGGGACCCCGGGGGAGACGGATCCGCACTGGGACCTCAAGAACGGCTCCTGGAAGGTCGCCACCCCCGCGGGGTACCCGGACGGCAACCTTCTCAAGTCCTCCACGGCGCCGATGGCCACCGTGCTCGTCCGGCCCGAGTCGATCCTGAACTACCCGTTCGCCTCGGGGACGATCTCCGTCAGGTTGAAGGTCGGAGCGGCCTCATCGCTGGCGAACGCGAACGTCTTCTTCGACTCGACCGACAAGGACCACTACCGCATGGTGCGCCTGAAGCAGAAAGCGACCGGCTGGTACCTGCAGCTCGTCCAGAACGGGGACTACGACGGAGACACCGCCCGGGTGGTCGCCGCGGTGAAGCTGAAGGGTTTCTCGAAGAAGCACTGGCACGCGCTCGAGCTGACCCTGGGATCCGATGGCGCCGCCTCGGCCCTGCTGACCGACGAAGAGGACCCGGCCAGGACCTGGACGCTGAACGGATCGTTCGCGGCCAACACGGGCGGGGATGTCGGCCTCTTCACGAAGGGGACCGTGCTCATGGTCGACGACTACGTCCTGACCCCGCCGGCCGGGGAGTAGCGCCGCGGGGAGGGGGGCCAGGCGCGGACCGGGAGGGGAGCCGCACTCATCCGTCCCGCGTGACCGGGAGCGGGCCCGGGCGCGCGGCCCCCGCGGGGCACGCGCCCTGACGGGCCCTACTCCTTCGTCACGTAGTCCAGCAGCGTCTTCGGATCGTAGCCGGTGAAGCCCATCTTCGCGGCGATCTCGGGCGCGGTCATGCGGTTGGCGTCCTGCCAGAGGCCGGCGAGGAACGCGCCGGCCTCCTTGTTCTCCCACCAGGCCTTGCCGTAGTGCGCGGACAGGTAGGAATCGAGCATCGCCTCCAGGTAGAAGGCCTGGAGGTAGTCGGCGGCGTAGAGGAACGGGTCGAGATCGGTCAGGTAGCGGCTCGCCTCCTGGTCGTTGAGGCGGAAGCCGTACGCCCTGCTCAGCCAGAACTGGTAGCGCTTCTCCGGGTCGGCCGCGCCCCGGTGGAATTCGATCTCGTAAAGGACCTTGGCGCTGTAGCGGCGCGCCATGTAGAGCTTCGAGAACATCACCCGGCGGTGGTACGACCTGCGGGCCTCGGGCGGCATCTTCGTCCGCTTCACGAGCCATGCCTCGCGCTCGGGAAGCGATTCCATCATGTACGCGTATCCTTCGGTGGGCGCCTGCGTACCGAGCTGCTGGAACTCCCACACCGTGGTCTTCGCGCTCGCGTACTCGAGCGCGTGGCCGAACTCGTGGAACAGGCCGCTGTAATCGTCGCTCCCGCCGAGCGGCTTGATGGACAGCCGCACGTCGCGGGGGACGCGGACCGGGAAGCAGACGGCCCGCGGGTTCTTCTTCGGGAGCGGCTCGGCGTTGACCTGGACCTTCCCGCGCGCCGTGGCGCCGAGGTCCATGCCGTCGAAGGTCGCGTAGGCGGCCGGCAGCAGCCCCTCCGCCGTGAACCAGGCGTCGAACTCCTTGTTCGCCAGGAGCCGTCCCATGTCGCTGCGGCGAACCTCGCTGCGCGGGATCGGGCTGACCTCGTCGAAGAGTTTGAGGTAGGCCTCCTCCGACCGCGCCAGGAACGCCTCCGCCGTGGCGCGCAGCGACTCGATGTCGAGCATCCGGAAGGAGGCGGCGAGGTCGAGGTAGTCCTTGTATCCCAGCTCCTTCGCCAGGCGGTGGCTGGCGTCGAAGTACCGCTTCAGGACGACGGCGTTCAGCAGCCGGAACACGCGGTACTCCTCGTTCGCGTACTCGGCCCGGCGCTTGCGGTCCGGCTCGTTGGCGATGATGCCGGACAGGTTGCGGTACGGGGCCTGCTTTCCGTTCACGAAGACGACCTCGTTGGCCTCGAGGTCGTCGGCCATGTCGAGGAACTCGGCCGTCTGGTTGCCGATGTACTCGGTCTCGAGGTAGCGCAGGAAGTAGCCGAGCGCCCGCTTCTGCTCCGGGTCCTTCTCGGCCTCGAACGCGGCGCGGACCTTCGCGATCGAGTCCTTCGTGAAGAGGTGGGCGTACTCGCGGTAGAGCGAGGCCTGCTCGCTCGGCTCGCCGAAGACCCAGGTCTTCCAGCCCATTTCCGCCTGCCTGAGGCTGAGCTTCTCGGCGTCGGAGCGCAGGGAGGCGACCGACGAGCCGGGCGCCGCGCCGCCCGGGCCGCCCGCCTCCCCGGGCTGGGCGAGGGCCGGGCTCCGCCCTGCGAGGAGGAGGGCGCCCGCGGCGATGCTGGCGGCCAGGGTGACGAGCGTGAGGGCTGGCAGAATCCGCTTCATCGGAGGACTCCTCTCCCGCGGCGTGCGGGAAGACCGAAACTGGTGCGCCGGACCGGAGGAGGGAAGTATACCGGGGCGGGCACGCTTGCCCGAACCGGCGCTCGCTTAGAATGAGCGGACGTTCCGGGGGGCCGGGATTCCAGGGTGGCCTGCCCGGATCGAACCCGGGTCCGCCTCAGACGCGGGCCCGAATCGCAGCGGCAGCCCGCACGGCCGGCTCTCGCCATGATGCCGCCGCGGGGATGGGCCCCATGGAGGAGGCAGCATGACGAGCACGGCGCGCGGCGAAGGCGCGGCGACGGGGCGGGCAGAAGCCCCGGCGGCGGACAAGCATCCCCGGGGGCTGTACGTCCTGTTCGCCACCGAGATGTGGGAGCGCTTCAGCTTCTACTCGATGCTGTCGCTGTTCACGCTCTACCTGCAGAACCCGGCCGAAGGGTTCGGCTGGTCCGTGGAGTCGGCGACGCGCCTGTACTCCAACTACCTGATGTTCGTCTACGCGAGCCCCCTCATCGGAGGCTGGCTCGCCGACCGCAAGCTCGGCTACCGGCGCTCGGTCATGATCGGCGGCCTGTTCTTCATGGCCGGGCACCTGCTCCTCTCGTTCCGCTCGCTCCCGGTCGTGTACGTGGCGCTGACCTGCCTCGTCGTCGGCAACGGCCTGTTCAAGCCCAACGTCTCGACCATGGTCGGCAACCTGTACCCGGAGGGGAGCCACCTGAAGGACCGCGCGTACAACATCTTCTACATGGGCATCAACATCGGCGCCTTCCTGGCGCCGGTGGTCATGGAGGTCGTGAAGAACCGGTTCGGCAACCACCCCGCGTTCGCCGTGGCGGCCTTCGGGATGGTGATCTCGGTCGGCATCCTCTGGCGCTTCAAGCGGCTGGTGGAGGACCCCGATCGCCGCGGAGCCGCTCCGCCCGTGGCCGCATCCGTACCCGTTCCGGCCCGCGCCGGCGCCCTCGCGGCCTCCGCCCCCCATGCCGTGTCGCCGGACGGCGGGCCGGACTCCCGCGTCCGGCGCGCACGGCGCCGCCCGGCGCGCCGCGGGCGCCATGGAGGCGGTGCCCGAGTGGAGGAGGATCACCGCCCTCGTCGTCATCTACCTGATCGTGATCGTGTTCTGGATGGTCTTCCACCAGAACGGCTCGACGCTCACCTACTGGGCGGACCGGAACACCGACTGGAACGTGTCCGGGACCATCTCGAACGCCATCAACCCGTTCTGGGTCGTGTCGCTGACGTTCCCCCTCGTCTGGTTCTGGAAGTGGCTCGACCGCCGCGGGCTGGAGCCCTCGACGCCCGCCAAGATGACGATCGGCATGACGCTGACGGGCCTGTCCTTCTTCATCCTCTACGCGGCGGCGAAGACGGGCGAGGCCCGGGCGGCGGGCGGCGACCCCTACGCGTTCAAGGTTTCCCCGGCCTGGCTGATCGTGTCCTACGCCGTCGTGACGCTCGGCGAGCTGATGCTCTCGCCGATGGGCCTGTCCCTGGTGTCGAAGGTGGCGCCCCTGCGCGTGCGCGGCGTCATGATGGGGGGCTGGTTCGTGGCCACGGCGATCGGGAACAAGCTCACCATGATCGGCGTGTTCTGGGACCGGTGGCTCCACTCGACCTTCTTCGCGCTGCTCGGGGCGATGGCGCTCGTCATGGCGTGCGTCCTGCTGCTCCTGCTCAGGCCGCTGAAGACGGGCGATGCCCGGGGTCTGACCCCAGCGGGGCGCCCCGCGCTGCTGTCCTTGCCGCGCCCTCGGGCCTTTCCGGATTGCGGGAGCAGTCGCGGGGGCGTATAGTGAGAGTTGCGGGCGGGCGGGCCCGGGGACGCCCCCCGCGCAGGGAGGGCTCATGGGCAGACCCGCGCTTTCGCTTCTCGCCGCCGTCCTCATCCCGTTTCTCGCGCCGGCCGCGATGCCGGCCGAGGACCCGTCCGGGACGCCGCGGCGACCCAGGCCCCGGCAGGGGCCCAGGCTCAGCGTGCAGGAGGTCATCAAGCGCTGGAAGGACGGTCCGGTGCGCTACATCATGAGCTGGAAGGAAGACGAGGCGGTGCGCCAGCTCCGGACCGTTCCCGAGCTGGAGCGGTTCATCACGGAATTCTGGGCGAAAAGGGACCCGAGCCCCGGCACGATCGAGAACGAGTTCCGGCGCACCTTCTGGCAGAGGGTGCTCGATGCGAACCTGCGATTCCGCGATTCGACCATCCCCGGGTGGAAGACCGATCGGGGGAAGATCTTCATCCTCCTGGGCGCTCCCGAGGAGGTCACGCACAGCACGGCGAGCCTCGGCGCCGGGGGCGACAGCCGCTACCGGCGCGACGTGGAGCGGTGGCTCTATCGCCAGGCAGTTCTCGCCGCTCACCGATCCCGAGTTCTGGGTGGCCTTCGAGCGGGACACCTCGATGGACTGGAAGCTGAGCAGCAACCCGGCCCTCTACGGCATGACCTTCGCGGGCGACATCTCTCCCTCGAATGTCAGCCGCTTCGACGCCGCGGGGCTGGCGGAGATCGCGCCGGGGCTCGACACGTCGGTCCTGGCGCGCTGGGACCTGGGGCTCGAGGAGACCGTCGCATCGACGGCCGAGGCGGTCCTCGCCGTCGTGACCACGCGCCAGTTCGTCCCGGCGTTCGCCGCAACGCCGAGGTTCGAGTTCTTCCGCGCTTCGGACGGCGCCACGTTCGTGAACGTCGGGTGCCTCGTCGACGCGAAGGACCTGTACGGAAAGCGGACGACGGGCATCACGAACCTGCGGGTCTACACGAGCCTTGCCCCCGCGGGCGACTCCGAGCGTCCCTATTACGCCACGAACGACGCGCGCCCGGCGGAGCTGGACCTGGCCACCGGGATCGAGCCGGGCGGCCAGGTCGTCCGCGTGGACCGGCCTGGCGGTCCCGCCCGGGCGCTACCGGGTGACGATCGGCATCGAGGACGAGCTGAGCGGCCGGGCGGGCCGGACCGTCTGCGACCTGGACGTGCCCGACCTCGCGGCCGGCCGGCTCGCGCTTTCGAGCGTCGTGATCGCATCCTCGCTGTCGCAGGCCGAGGGGCGGCTCGGCGTGAAATCGCGGGCATCGGCCGTCTTCCGCCGCACCGAGCAGTTCGGCATCTACTACGAGGTGTACGGGCTCGACGGGCCGGACGGGCAGGGGCGCTTCAGCGTCGCGTACCAGTTCTACCGGGTAGGAGCCGGGACAGCGCCGACCCCGTGAAGATCGGCGAGCCGGTCGTCTACGAGGACCGCTCCGAGGCCGTGCAGGGGTGGAGCTTCCCGCTCGCACGGTGGCCCGAGGGGAGCTATCGCATCGAGATCAAGGTGACCGACGCGACGGGGCAGACGGCCTCGGCGCAGGGCGCCTTCGAGGTCCGGGAGTAGCGGGCGCGCGGAAGGACGGGCCGTCCCCTGGCGGGGCGGTCAGCCCCTGCCGGCAGAGCCAGTCACGCTGTCGGCCGTCAGCCGATCGCCCGCGCGATCGAAGGCCGCGCCCGCGGCGAGCCCGCCGATCAGCAGCGTCTGGAGCGCGCTGCGGACCGCGGGGGCGCCCGTGAATCGCCCCTTCACGAAGCCGAAGACCGCGAGCGCCAGCGCCGTGAAGCCGACCGAGAGCTTCAGCGCGCCTCCGATCTCCCCCGCGAGCATGTACGGGAGCAGGGGGATGAGCCCTCCGGCGATGTAGGCCCCGGCGATGGTGAACGCGCTCCGAATGGCCCGGCGCGGATCCGGCTTCTCGAGGCCGAGCTCGAACCTCATCATGAACTCCGCCCAGAGCGAGGGCTTGCGCCGCAGGGCCTGCACCACGGGATCGATCTCGGCCGGCTCGAGGCCGTAGGATTCGAAGATCTTCTCGATCTCCTGCGCTTCGACCTCCGGCAGGGTGGCGATCTCCAGTTCCTCGCGCTTCCGCTCGCTCCGGTAATGGTCGGCGTCGCTGCGGGCGGCGAGGTAGCCGCCGAGCCCCATGGCGATGGCGCCCGCGGCGACCTCCGCGAGGCCGGCGGTGACGACGATGTGGGTCGAGGCGACGGCGCCGGAAAGGCCCGCCGCGAGGGCGAACGGCACGGTCAGCCCGTCCGACATGCCGATCACGATGTCGCGGACGGCCTCGCCCGAGGTGAAATGACGCTCGACGTGCGGGGTCTGTGGCATGGAGGCTCCTCCCGGAAGGACGAGCCGAGGGTAGCAAACGACAGGCGCCGCCAGGAAACCCCCCCGGGAACGCCTCCGCCGGGCGCGCCGGGTTGACGGCCCACGGCGCCCCCCGCATTGACTCGACCGGTCCGTCAGCGTACTAATCTACGGTTCCCTGGCCCCGGGAGACTCGAATGACCGCGACCGGCCCGCGCCGTCCGCCGCGACGCCGCCCGCTCCCCGCCATGCTCGCGAGGCCTGGCCCTCGCCGCCGCGCGTCGCGGCCGTCGCGCTCGCCGCCCTCGCGCCCGCGGCCTCGGCCGCCGGCAGGGGAGAGCCGGGGACGGTCTTCCCGGTCGAGATCCTCCTGCAGAACCGGCTCGAGGATCTCAAGACGCTGCACCTGCTCGACATCGACATCGACGCGGTCTACTTCGACCGCGCGCGCTGCTACGTCCTCGACGAGGAGCTGGACAAGCTCGCGGCCCTCGGCTTCCTGGTCCAGCGGATCCCCGACGAGGCGAGGCTGGAAGCGGAGCGGGAGAAGGCCGCGGCCGCGCAGGCCGGCCCGCCGGGACAGGGCCTCCTGCCGTCCGCTCCCGGCTCGATCCCGGCCGCCTACCACACCTACGCGACGCTCACCTCCGAGCTGCAGTCGATCGCCGCCGCGCGACCCGATCTCACGCGCCTCGAGAGCCTCGGCCAGTCGGTGCAGGGGCGCGAGCTCTGGATGATGAAGATCTCGGACAACCCGGGGATCAGCGAGGACGAGCCCGCGGTCCGCTACATCGCCGCCATTCACGGCGACGAGGTGGTCGGCAAGGAGATCAGCATCGGGCTGATTCACTACCTTCTGGACGGCTACGGCACCGACCCGCGCGCCACCGCGCTCGTCAACAACACCGAGATCTGGATCCTGCCCTCCATGAACCCGGACGGCACGGAGCTGAGCCAGCGCTACAACGCGAGCGGCTCGGACCTGAACCGGAGCTTCCCGGACCAGTTCGCCGATCCGAACGACACGCCGACCGGCCGGCCGGCCGAGGTGCAGGCGGTCATGAACTGGGGGTTCGTCCACTCGGTGAACCTCTCCGCCAATTTCCACGGCGGCGTCGCTTGTGGCGAACTACCCGTTCGACGGGCAGCCCGCGGGCCAGTCGATCTACAGCGCCTGCCCCGACGACGTTCCGCTCGTCTCGCTCGCGAGGACCTACGCCGACCACAATCCCTCCATGTTCGCCAGCAACTCGGACGCCTCGTTCTGGAACGGCATCTGCAACGGGGCCGACTGGTACACCGTCACCGGCGGCATGCAGGACTGGAACTACGTCTACCGGGGAACGTGGGACATCACGATGGAGCTCGGCACCAAGTGGCCCGCCGCCTCCGCCCTGCCGAGCTACTGGAGCGAGAACCTCGAGTCGATGCTGTCCTACTTCGAGAGGGCCCAGGAGGGGGTGCGCGGCGTCGTGACCGACGCCGTCACCGGGGCGCCCCTGAAGGCCACGATCAAGGTCGCGGGCAACGCGCAGCCGACCTACGGCGACCCTGACGCCGGGGACTACCACCGGATCCTCCTTCCCGGCACCTACACGATCGAGGTCTCGGCGGCGGGGCACGTGACGGCCGTCCTGAACAACGTCGTCGTCGTTCCGGGCGGTCCCGCGACGCGCCGCGACGTCGCCCTTCAGCCCAGCACGATCAACCTGCAGCCCTCGAACTTCCGCGTCCTCGACGGCGCGGGCGGGAACACCTTCCTCGACCCCGGGGAGACCACCGACTTCTCCGTGATCCTGCGCAACCTCGGCGGGTACGCGTCGAATGTCACCGGGTCCCTCGTCCCGATCGGCCAGTACGCCACCGTCAATCGCGCCTCGGCCGCCTGGCCGGCCATCGCGGTCGGGGCGAGCGCGCAGTGCCTCTCGCCCTATTTCAACGTCTCCCTGTCCCCTCTGACGCCGGCCGGCAGCAAGATCGGCTTCGTGGTCCGCTGGAGCGCATCGAGCAAGACGGGCACGACCGACCCGTTCTTCGTGCCCGCGGGAGCCCGCACGTGCACGACGGTCGCCTCGACCGGGGCGGCGGTCGCGATCCCCGACCGCGCGAGCGCGAGCCTGAACGTCGTCGTTCCCCGCGTCGATGGAAATCGACGAAGTGAACGCCTACGCGAACGTGACGCATCCCTACATCGGGGACCTGACGATCGCCGTCACCTCCCCGGCGGGGACGCCCGTGACCCTGCACAACCACACGGGAGGGTCGGCCGACAACGTCATCGGCTGGTACGACTCGCAGATCACGCCGGCCGAGCCGCTGTCCCGCTTCGCGGGCGAGAGCTCGTCCGGGACCTGGACGATGAAGGTCACCGACACCATTCCCGTCAACACGGGCACGCTCAATTCCTGGTCCCTCGAGGTCTGCGGCCGTCCCCTGGAGGCGCGCCCTCCGGAGATGAGCCTCAGGTCCGTGACGAAGTCGGCCGGCAAGGTCGTCGTGGACTGGTGGCCCTATCCCGGCCTGAATTCCTACAAGGTCTACCGCGCCTCGAGCGCGAGCGCCGCCGCGTCGTTCTCGAACGTGACCCCGTTCGACTCCGAACCCGACCGACACCCGGTTCGAGGACGCGTCCGCGGGCGCCCTCTACTACTACCTCATCACCGGAGTGAGCCCGCGCGGGGAAAGCCCCTGGGGCCATTACGGGCAGTAATTCTCCTGCTACCCGCGCTGAACCCGTGCGGCCCCGGCCGTGGAGCCGGGGAATGCGCGCCATCCGGTGCACAATCGCCAGCGCCACCAGGACCGGTCCATCGGAGGGACCGGGGGGAGGGGAGATGTCCGGAGGCTTCGATGTCGGCCGCATCCGGGCGCAGTTCCCGGCCCTCGCGCGCCGGGTCGACGGGCGCCCGCCGTCTACTTCGACGGCCCGGGCGGCAGCCAGGTCCCGCTCCGCGTGATCGAGGCGGTCGGCCGCTGCATGGCCGCCACCAACGCGAACTCGGGCGGGGTGTTCGCGACGAGCGTCGAGAGCGATGCCCTGCTCGAGGAGGCGCACCGCGCGGCGGCCGATTTCGTGGGCGCGGGCGACCCGGGCTGCGTCGTCTTCGGCGCGAACATGACGACGCTCACGCTGGCGCTGGCGCGCGCGCTGTCGCGGACCTGGAAGGCCGGGGACGAGATCCTCGTCACGCGCCTCGACCACGACGCCAACGTCACGCCCTGGATCCAGGCGGCCCGCGACGCGGGGGCGACGGTCAGGCAGGTCGGGATCCGCCCCTCCGACTGCACGCTCGACCTCGAACAGCTGCGCCGGCTGCTGGGGCCGCGCACGCGCTTGCTGGCCCTGGGGTGCGCCTCGAACGCGGTCGGGACGATCAACCCCGTGCGCGAGATCGTGGCGATGGCGCACGCCGCCGGGGCGCAGGTCTTCCTCGACGCCGTGCACTACGCGCCCCACGCCCTGCCCGAGGTCGGGCGGTGGGACTGCGATTTCCTCGCCTGCTCGGCCTACAAGTTCTTCGGCCCGCATGTCGGCATCCTCTACGGCCGCCGGTCCCTGCTCGAATCCCTCCCCGCCTACAAGCTGCGCCCCTCGGCGAACGAGCTGCCGCACCGCTGGGAGACCGGCACGCTGAACCACGAGGGGATCGCGGGAACGCTCGAGGCGATCGAGTACCTCGCCGACATCGGCCGCGAGCGCCTGGGCCCGGCAGCGACGCGGCGCGAAGCGCTCGAGGCGGCCTTCGTGGCGATCCGGGCCTACGAACGGGGCCTCTCCGGGCGGGCGCTCGAGCTGCTCTGCGGACTGGAGCAGGTCCGCCTGCGCGGGATCGCCGACCCGGGCCGCCTCGATGAGCGGGCGCCGACCTTCTCGTTCACGCACGCCTCACGCACCCCGCGCGAGGTGGCCGCGCACCTCGCCCGGCGCGGGATCTTCGTCTGGGACGGGAACTTCTACGCTCTCGCCCTGACCGAGGCCCTCGGGCTCGAGCCCCAGGGCCTGGTGCGGGTCGGCCTCCTGCACTACAACACGGTGGAGGAGCTCGATCGGCTGCGCGAGGCGCTCGAGGAGCTCGGCTGATCCCGCGCCGGGCATTCCCGCCCGGGCGCGGCGGAACCTCCTGTTCTTCCTACTTCTTCCCGGAGGCCGCTTTCGCCGGGGTCAGAACACGGATCCTGAGGGCCGGCTTGCCGGAGGGGGAGAGCCAGAGGACCTCGGCCAGGCCGTCCCCGTCCAGGTCCCGGAAGACCGTGCCGGACCCGGGCCCGGACGAAACGCCCATGCGGCCGTCGCTCGAGATCGAGAGCGAGATGCCGGCCCCGTGCGGCTGGATCGACGCCGCGCTCCAGGCGGGCGCGTTCTCGACCGGCCGCTCCCGATCGGGACGCCCCCGGTAGACCTGCAGGCCCGCGTCGTCGCTCACGGCCAGGTCCTCGATCCCGTCCCCGTCCACGTCGGCCCACTGCAGGAAGTCGCGCTCGGCCTCCTCGCTCGTTCCGACCTCGAAGTCGCGCGGCCGCGGCTCGAAGGACCCCGAACCGTTCGCGGCGAACACCTCGACGTTGAGCCGCGCCTTCAGCAGGCCGCGGTAGAACGCGAGGAGCAGGTCCGTGCCCCCCGCCGTGGTCCGGTGGGTGATCACGGGGAGCTGCCAGTAGTTGAGGTTGGTGGGAGCCGTGTAGAAGGGCTGGGTCGGCGCGTCGGCCCGGTCGCCCGCCCGGAAGAGATGCAGGCGGTACTCGCCGAAGAAGCTCTTCAGGTGCGCGGGCATCGTCAGGACGGCGAACTCGGGCCGGCCGTCCCCCTCGGCATCGAACAGGTGGCCGAGGACCGCGACCTCGTCGGGAGGCAGCACGAAGACGGAGCGGTGCCCGGCCAGGGCGCCGTCCTCCTTCCGGCGGCTCCACCAGGCGAAGTCGAGGCGCGAAGCGCTGCCGGCGATCACGGGACCGAGCACGAGAATGCGTCCTGCGGGCGTTTCGAGCACGGACGGCAGGGCCGAGGCGAAGGAGATCGACCGGTCGCCGGAGAGGAGCTTCGGCTCGACCATCAACTCCACTTCCTGCGGAGGGGAGACCGCGCCGGGGGCGGGCGCCGCGGCCGGGACCGCGATCGCGCGAACGCCGCCGAGGACCGGCGCGAGAAGCTCGGGGGCGGTGTCTCCCTGGACATCGAAGAGGATGAGCGGGGCGGACAGGCAGCCGCGGGAGGGAAGGAGCAGGTCGCCGGCGCGGGCGATCGAAGCACTGCCGGGAGCGAACGATCCTGCGCCGAGGCCGCGGCGCAGCGCGAGACCCCCCTCCGACACGCAGACCAGGTCCACGGTCCCGTCCCCGTCGGCGTCGGCGAGCAGCGGGGCGATCGCGCGCCCGACTCCGGGGATCGCGAGCGGCTCGAGGCGCGCTTCGCCCTTCGGCTCGGCGATCGTCGCCAGCAGGCACCCGGCCTCGCCCCCGTACAGGACCACCGGCTCCGCGCGTCCGTCCCCGTCGAGATCCACGAAGACGAGCCCGCCGGCCCGCTCCGGGAGCGCGACCTCGGCCGCGCGGGCGGCGCCGGCCGCGGCGAGCAGCCCCGCGACCAGGACAATCGCCCGGCTGCCCGCCCGGCGGCTCACGGCTTCGACCTCAGGAGGGTCATGACGAAGCCGTCCCCGTCGGGACTGAAGAAGGCGATGTCTGACCGCCCGTCCCCGTCGAGGTCCTCGATGTCGAGCAGGGCGCTGTCGCCGGGAGAGCGGGGAAGGGGAACGCTCAGCGCCGCCCTGGCGGGGAATTCCCCCTCCGGGGTCGTCAGGTGGATGAGCGCCGCCGGGCGGTCGGTGAACTCGATGAGGTCGGTGATCCCGTCCCCGTTGTAGTCGCCCCGCAGCGCCGTCGGCGAGCTGTCGATGCCGCGCTTCAGGTCGATCGTGAGCTTCGTCTCGAACGGCGTCCCCCGGGACGGCGCGAACGATCCGTCCGGGCGCTGGAGCATCGACTCGAACTGGATCTTGATGGAGATCTTCTTGGTCATCATGACGCGTGCGAGCTGGAAGAACCCCACGGAGAAGCGGGTCACCAGCAGGTCGGCGCGGCTGTCGCCGTCGATCCGGAGGGGACGGGCGACCGCTCCCCCGATCTTTTCCTTCTCGGGGATCCGCACGATCGTGTCCGGCTTCTGCTCGAACCCGAAGCCGGCCCGCCCAAGGTGGATCAGGACCCGGGTTTCTCCCGCCTCGTCTTCCTCCTCCTTGCTGCTCTCCTTCTTCTTCTCCGGCTTCTTCTCCCCGCTGCCGGGAGGCCCGCCAGCCCCCTCCTGCCCGGCCCCCTCCTGCCCGGCACCGGCCTGCCCGTCGCCGTTGCGGAGGTAATCCAGGCGCCCGTCCCCGTTGATGTCCGCAAGGCTCGTCCGGCTGTTGGCGAAGATGCCGGACCCTTCCTGCCGGTCCGAGCCGGGATCCTCACCCTCCGCCCTCGTCCCCCTCCGGTTGTGCCGTCTCCCCCGGGAGGCTTCTTCGCAGCGGCTCGCGCTCGAAGCGCCCCCCGCCGAGCCCGCGCACCAGGGCCAGGGCGCCCCCGCGCACGAAGAGAAGGTCGAGGGTTCCGTCGCCGTCGGCGTCCGTCAGGTCGGCCACCGGCTCGTCGAGGCGCACCTGGTCGCGGGCGAAGCGAACCGTCCGAAGGGGATTGCGGATGACGGCGTCGGGTTCGCCTTCGTAGCCCCCCTCCTTCTTCCGGAGGCGGACCTCGATCCCGGCGGGAGTCGGAAGCAGCAGCTCCCCGCTCAGCCCGGGGGCGAGCGTCGCGGCGAGCCGCGCCTTCGGCACGAAGGCGCGGGTATGGCCCACGAGGAGAGGGCTCCGCGCGAGGAGCTTCGCCTCGGGACCGAAGGTCGCTGCCCCCTCCGGCCGCGAAAACGCGTAGGTCGCGAAGCCGGCCGCGTAGAGGATCTCCTCCCGTCCATCGCCGTCTATGTCCGCCACGTCGACGGCCGCCGTGTCGCCGGTCAACGGCAGAGGCTCCCCCCAGCGGACCAGTCCCTCCGGGGTCTGGCGGTAGAGGAGGAGCTGGCGCCGGTCGAGAAAATCGGGGGTCACGCGCATGTAGGCGACGAGGTCGGCCACCTGGTCGCCGCCCGAGGGGGCGGGGGCGCTCGAGGTCCCCGAAAGGACGATCAGGTCGAGGCGCCCGTCCCCGTCGAGGTCGACCCACCGCCTCCACAGGGGGCGGCCGGGCCCGCGGGCTTCGGCGCGCGCCAGGGCGAGAGGACGGAGGGGGTCTGGCGGCGCGGCGGGAGGCCGGCCCGTGTCTTGCGCCGCGGCGAGGGTCCGGCCGGCGTCATGCGCCATCGCGGCGTCGTGGGACGGCTCGGACTCGGCGGCCCGCGCGAGGGAGGCCGGGCCATGGATCGGCGCGAATGCCCCAAGGCCGAGAGCCAGGGCAAGGACGAGGCGCGCTTCGGCCGCGCGCGGTCGGCGCACGCCGAGCGGTGCCGGTGCCTTCTCGCTGCGCGGCGCTTTCGGGGTGCCTGGCGCGCGCGCGCCACGGAAGGTGCTGGGGGCGGTCGGACTCACCCGCACGGTCCGATCGGGCGTGGGGGGCCTGGAGCTGGAATCGCCTCTGACCACGCCTACGTTATACGTGGCGCGCCCAAGCGGGTTTTCCGGGATCGTGAGCGGCCGTGAACGGCGTCCGGGCCTGCCCGGTTGCGGTGCGGGCGCCCCCGGGTGTAGGTTTCACGCCCATGTCCGGAACAGACCCCACAGCGGTGGCCCCGTCGGACAAGCAGTGCCACGGCCGCAAGGACCGCGCCGGCCGTCAGCGGGCGGCGCTGGCCGCCGCCCTGCTGGCTGCGCTCGCCGCGGCGGCGCTGCTCGCGCCGGGCTGCGCCGGGCCGCGGCGCTCGGAGAAAACGTCGATCGTCCTCATCACGATCGACACGATGCGGGCGGACCACCTGTCCTGCTACGGGTACTACCGCAGGACAACCCCGGCGATCGACCGGCTGGCCGCGGAATCGGTCCTGTTCGAGAACGTCCTGACGCCGATGGCGACGACCCTTCCCGCGCACGTGTCGCTGCTGACCTCGACCCACCCCCTCCAGCACGGGATCAAGGGGAACTTCGAGCAGCTCGAACGGCGATTCTCCTCGCACGAGGGCCTGCGGACGATCGCCGAGATGCTCTCCGGAAAGGGGTTCACGAACGCCGCCTTCGTCAGCGCTACGCCGGTGAAACGCTCCTCCGGCCTGGACGCGGGCTTCACGGTCTTCGAGGAGCCGAAGGGGAAGGAGCGCGACGCGACCGGGACGACCGAGCGGGCCCTGCGCTGGCTCGACCGGGACTCGGACGAGCCTTTCTTCCTCTGGATTCACTACTTCGATCCGCACGAGCCGTACTCGCCCCCCGAGAGGTACCGGGTCTTCAGGGACGAGCCGGGACTCGACGCCTTCCTCGCCGCGAACCGGTTCCCTGAGCCGGCGAGCCCGCGCGTCCGGGAAACGCAGAACCTCTACGACGGTGAAGTGCTCCACGTGGACGAACAGCTGGGCCGCGTCCTCGAGAAGCTCCGCGAGCGGGGCCTCTACGACCGCGTCGTGATCGTCGTCGCGGGGGACCACGGCGAGGGGCTCGGGCAGCACGACTGGATGGGGCACGGCCACATCTACAACGAGCAGCTCTTCGTGCCGCTCATCATCCGGTTCCCGGATTCGATGAAGATCGCCCCCGCCCGGAAGACCCTTCTCGGGAGCCTGATGGACGTCCTGCCGACCCTGGCCGCGGCCGGCATCCTCCCGCTCACCGCCGAGGAACGGGCGCAGTTCGAGGGGATCGACCTTATGGCGCCGCCCGGGGCGGGAGCCGCCGGGGAGCGGTACCTGCTGGCGGAGCGGGTCAACCGGGAGCGGGGCTGGGAGCCGGGACTGAAGTACAGCCTCACCGGCCTCGCGTGGAAGTTCGTCCACCTGACCGAGGGGAAGGACGAGCTGTACGACATGCAGCGGGACCGCCCCGAGATGGAAAACGTCATCGAAGGGCATCCGGAGCTCGCCCACGAGCTCAAGGGCCGGCTCCTGAAGGAAGTGGCCTCCTTCGAGGCCCGGGCGAACAAGCGGGCGGGGGAGGGGGTCCCGGAAGAGATCATCCGCGAGCTCAAGAGCCTCGGGTACGTCCAGTAACGCGTCCGGCGCGCCGGCCCCCGCGGCGGGCGGTCCGGTGAAGCTCACTGGGGATCTTGCTTCCTGCGCGAGGCGCGCGGCCCAGTGAAGCCCCCTGGCGCTCTTGCTTTCCTGCGCGAAGCGCGGGACACTTCTATCAACCGCAGCACACGTGGAAAGCAGGAAGGCGATATGCGGGCTCAGATCCTGAGAAAGACCGGCCTCGGCGTCGTGTTGTGCGCGATGCTGCTCGCATCCTCCGGGGGGGCCGGCGCGCAGACAGGCAGAGCGTCGGGGGCGGTGGAGCTTTCGCGCGCCCTGGTGAAGGCCGGGGAAGCCGAGCTCGATTCCTGCAACGGTGGGGTCGATCTCACGTATCCAGACGCGACGCCCTGGGCGGCCTTCGGCGACACGGTCGGCGTCAGGATCACCTTCTGGACCGGCTCGGTCCAGGGGGGGCTCGGCGTGGAGGTGTACCGCGTCCGCTTCATGCTCGACTGCGAGGGATTCCCCGGCATGCCCTGCTCCGACGCCGGGCTTTTCGCCGGCTACGCGGGGAACCTCAAGACCACCTGCCCGGTCGTGTGGGCCGCGAACCTCGAACCGGGCACGTTCCTCCCCAACGACCTCATCCTGACGGCGGACAAGTCGTTCACGATCCCCCCGCGCGAGCCGCAGTTCTGCTCGGTGAGCTTCGATGTGCGGCTGGCCGACGACGCCCCGGGCCCGCTGGAAGAGGAAGGGCGGCTGGGGCAGGCGGCCGGCATTCTGGCGTCCCTGAACGACGCCGTGTGCCTGACCCGGTCCATGACGCCGCTCGACAGCTCCAGCGTCGGCCTGCTGCGGCTCTGCCCGGACTGCGATGACGGCAACGTCTGCACCGAGGACGCCTGCGAGCGCTCCGCGCCCCCGGGAGAGGACCCCTGCCGTCACAAGGAGCTCCGCTGCGAGGACGGGGATCCGTGCACGGCGGACGGCTGTGACCCGCAGGCGGGCTGCGTGTTCTCCCCGCTCGCCTGCGACGACGGCGACCCCTGCACGAGCGATTCGTGCGATCCCGCCTCAGGGTGCGCCCACGAGCCGAGGCCGTGCGGGGACGGCGACCCCTGCACGACCGATTCCTGCGATCCCGCGAGCGGCGCCTGCGTCCACCCGCCCGTCGTCTGCGACGACGGCAACGGCTGCACCGCGGACGCGTGCGACCCGGAAACGGGGATGTGCGTGTTTTCCGCGCGGGACACGGAGCCTCCGGTCCTGTCGGTCTCGCTCTCGCCCGACATTCTCTGGCCACCCGACCACCGGCTCGTGCCCGTGACCGCCGTCATCGGGGTCGCGGACGCCTGCGATCCTGACCCCGCGTCACCCTCGTCTCCATCTCCTGCAACGAGACCGGCACGGGCCGCGGCCGGCGAGGGCGCTCCGGCGACATCCAGGGTTTCCTGCCCGGCACCGACGACCGGGAGTTCTCGCTGCGCGCCACGAGGGCGGCGCATGGCGAGGGCCGGGTCTACTCGGTCACCTACCGCGCGGTGGACGCCTTCGGGCAACGCCGCCGAGGCGACGGCGCTCGTCCGGGTTCCCCTCCGCTAGTCAGCGCGCCTGCAGGGACCCTTCCTCGACCCAGTGGGCGAGGAGGGCGCGGACCCGGTACGAATCGGCGGTGACGCTCCCCTCGCACTGCTCGGGCGTGGCGCCTGCCGCCGCCCGGGCCCACAGGACCCGCAGGAAGTTGGTGTCCTTCTCCTCCGGCAGCCGCGTGGGCTTGATCCCGGTCGGCTTGAGGGAGACGCTCGTCCGGGACGATCGCCCGGGACTTGCGCAGCTCGTCGTGCCGGCGCACCGCCTCGAGGATGACCGGGAGCACTTCCATCGGGGGCTGGGTGAGCTCGGCGTCGCTGGCGCCGTCCCTCCGGCTGCGCAGGACGAAGCTCCCCGGCTTCGGATTCTCGAAGAGCTGGTAGACCGCCGCCTCTCCGTGAAGGGCCCCCACGTGGCAGTCGCGCAGCCTCCCCCCCTCGAAGTTGAGGGTCCCGACCGGCTCGCCGTTGGTATCGGTCAGCATGAGAACGCCGCTCACCTCGGATTCGGCGAGGCTCTGGAGGAGGTTCGGGAGGCCGAAGAGCTCGAGGTCGCCGGAAAGGGTCGTGGCCGCCTGCTCGGGCGGCCGGGCCGAGGCGCCGAACGAGGCGAGCGCCTTCGAGGCCGCGTCGGCGAACTCGGTGTCGGGGAAGCGGCGAACGAGCTCGTCGAAGGCGTGGTGGACGGCGGGGGCCGGCGTGCCGGAGAGCGCCCGGATCAGGTGGACGGCCGCTTCGTGCCGGCGCGGGATGGCGAAGCCGAGCACCCGGAGGGGAAGCTGGTCGCGCAGGGCCTTGAGCAGCCGCGCCACGGTCTCCTTGTCCTCGGACAGGTCGAGCGCCGACAGGTGCGCGATGCGCGCGAGCGGATCGCCGAGCTGCGGCTGCCCCTTCAGGGCGTGGTCCACGACGGCGCGCCAGGCAGCGCTGGGTGCCGTAGCGCGCGAGCGCGTAGATGGCGCGGTCGAGGAGCAGGACCAGCTCCGCCGCGGTCGATGGAGTCTCGCCCGGCCGGAGCAGGAGCTCCTCGAACTCGCGCGCCCGCGCGATCAGCGTGTGCTCCGCGCGCTCGTGCTTCATGTGGCCGAGCAGCGCGAGGGCTTCCTTGCGGACGATCGGGGCGTACTCGCGCCCGGTCATGCGGACGACCGAGTCGAGCTCCTCCTCGAACGGCTGTTCGGGGGGCGCGGGATCCGGCGCAGCAGGTAGATGAGGTTGCGCACGTGATACGGGCTCAGGTCCGGGCGGTCCCCGGCCGAGGGCCGCCCTGAGGTCCTGGTAGGCGGCGGCGCGCGCGGGCTCGCCGTGCACTTCGAGCAGCGCGAGAAGAAGGCGGCGGCGCTCGCGCCTCGGCTCGCGCTCGAGCTGGTCGAGGAGCCCCTCCGGCGTCAGGTCGGGGAAGAACGCCAGGACCCTGCGCAGGAAGGTGTGCTTGTCGGGCTTCTCGGCGAGCTTCGCGAGGCGCCCCGGGTCGAGGGTTTCGTGGGCGCGGTGCAGGATCCCCTTGAGGACCCCGGGGTTGATCTTCTTCTCGTCCAGGATCCGCTGCGCCAGGTCGAACATCGCCACGGCCGCGCCGAGCGCGCCCTGGTTGAACTGCTCGATGGCGGCCTGCATCATGAGGGCGAAGCGGGTGGCCCCCTCCTCGGGATCCTCGCTGAGCGTGATCAGCTTGTGCATCGCCTCCAGCGGACCGTCACCGCGGGCGCCCGTCCCGGCGCGGCGGCGGCGCCGGTGGCGGCGGCGGGCGGCGCGACGATCCCCCAGCCCGGCAGGCTCCGGGCCAGGACCCGGAAGACCTCGTCGGTCCGGGGCTCCATCCCGACGTCGCGAAGGCGCGCGAGGTACTGGCGCAGCTCGCTGTCGCTCTGCGAGGAGACGGCGGCAGTCGTCAGGACCTGCGAGATCAGGTTCCCCTGGCTCTCCGGGATCGACGCCGCCGAGAGGGCCGGGCGCCTGGGGCATCCGCGCGAGCGATTCGAGCATGATGGAGAATCGCCTCAACCCCTTCGCGGCCTCATCGGAGAGCACCGGGCCGGGCCCCGCCGCCGCGCCGCCCCCGCCGCCGATCCCGGCTGCGGCGGGGCCCCCTCGCCGGGCCAGTGCAGGGCCTGGACGGTGGAGGCGATCGAGGTGTCGGCCTGGCCGAGCAGGGCGAGGTTCTCCCTCAAGCAGCGCGCGCTCTTCCTCCGGGCAGTAGTGCTCGACGATCAGCTGGGAGAGCTCCTCGAGGTACTTCGCGAGGGGCTCGCGGGGGACCAGCTTGAACTCGCCCATGACGTGGATCTTCTTCAGGGCGTGGTAGAGGTAGCTCGAGATCGGCACCGCCGAGCGGTGGAACCGGACCTGGGCCGCGGTCCACGCCTGGATCTGGACCGCCACGAGCTGCGGCGGGCGCTCGAGGAGCAGGCCGAGCGAGTCCGCGACCATCAGCGGCGCGAGGTGGTCGGAGAGGTACTGCTGCAGCTCGTCGAGAGCCGCCCGCGTCTGGATGTTCGGCGGGTGGTACTCCAATGCCCCTCCGTTCGGTCCCGTTACTGACCCGGTACTGTCATTCTATAGTCACCCGCCCGCAGGGGCATCCCGGCGGGAAGGATCGGGCGCGCCGCGCTTCAGGCGCCGCTCTCCCGGGCAAGGGCTCGCGACCGCCCGCATCAGCTTCGGGTGGCGGTCGAACCGGGCGATGAAGTCGCTCTCCCGGGGCCCGCCCTTGGCGCGCACGACCTCGACGAGGGCCCGCCGCTCGGCGGCGCTCCAGGATTCGAGGCCGGGGAGGATCAGGATCAGCGGGCTCCAGCGCGCCCAGGCCTCGCGCTCGTCCCGCGTGAATCCGGCGCAGCGACGCGCAGCCCGGCGCGGCGGGCCGCCTCGGCCGGGCACGACCTCAGCGCGCCCTCCCGGTCCGCTCCGAACCGCCGCGCGAGATAGCGCGTGATCTTCAGCCCGACGTCCGGCAGGGAGAGGCTCCCCAGGGCATCGGCCCGCGGCGGGCCGGAGGACCAGAAGAGGTTCGTGGAGGCAAGCCGCTCGAGGACCGGGAGGCTCGACCGGTGGCCCGGGCTCCTGCGCATCCGTCGACTCCTCGCCGTTCATGAGGCGCAGCGTCGCCCTGTCGCGCGGGCGGAACCCCAGCTTCTGGTAGAACCACCAGGCGCCGGAGAGCAGGGCCTCGGGATTGCCGCGCCCGAGCTGGTAGGGGTCGATCGTGAAGGTGTCGGCTCCGAACAGGTGCCGCATCATCGCGAGGACCCGCGCGTAGACCGCCGCGGCCTCGGCCCCGCGGAAGGTGTCGAAGACGTTGTAGGCGACCTCGGCGGAGCGGAACAGCGAGCCGCTGAGGACGTAGCCGATCGGCACGCCGTTCCTGAGCGTGAGGAACCCGTAGACCGATTCGAGGAGGAGCCGCCGCTCCGGGAGCATCCCGATGCAGGCGAACTGGAGCCCGCCCCCGCAGTCGACCAGCCGCACGTCGCGCGGGTTGCCGTAGGAGAACACGTCGAGGTCCCTCTCGCGCGTCACCATCGCCTCGCGTGCGAGGTCGATCAGCCGCCCGGCCTCGCGGGGCGAGGCGGCCCGGACGGAGACCGGGGGACGGAGGATCTCCTCGCGAAGGTCGGGCCGCGAGCGCGCCAGGGGGCCCGTCTGGAAAACGACCGGCATCGGGACGTGCCTGGCCGCCGTCCGGGAAGGCGTGTCCGGACCGGGCTCGAGCCGCAGGGGCGGGTCGAGCTCGTCGTAGAGCTTCTCGCGGACGAAGGGGCCGGCGGGCAGCGCGGCGATCCTGCGGGCGAGGAACGCGGCGTCCGTTTCGCCCGGCCCCTTCATCAGCTCGATCCATTCGCGGGCGTCGTAGGCGTACTCGTCGATCCCGGGTGTCTCGCTGTAGAGGGCGAGGAGCGGGATCCAGCGCTCGAGCAGCTCGCGGTTCTCGAAGCGGTCCCATTCGATCGTGATCCTGGCCCCCCAGCGCCGGGCGAGCCACAGGGCCGCCGGCGCGAAGAACCGGAAGCGGATCGGTGTGCCGGCGATGCCGCTGTCGGCGAGGGACTCGCGGTGCGCGGCGAGATCGGCGCGGCGGGCGAACGAGGCGAGCATCATCTCCACGCGGGCGAGAAGGACGGAATTGTCGGGGTAGGCGCGCAGGAAGCAGAGGATCTCGTGCAGCCGCCGGACCTGGGAGGCGTTCGGCAGGGCCCGGCGCACCGAGCGCGCGCAGCAGGGCGAGCTTCGTGGCGGCGGGGTCGGGACCGAATTCGGCCTTGATGCGCTCGAGCCGCCGGAGGAAGGCCCGTGGGTCCGGGCCCGGCGATCACCCGCTCGCGGGTCCGGGCGCGCGGGCGGGACGCGGTGGTCCGTGTTCGCTTGGTCATCAGGCCTGCTCCGTCCTGGGCCCGCCGCCCCGTCCTGCCTGCGAACGGTGGTCGGGCACAAAACGGCTATTGTTCCACAGGATTGTCCCGCTGCGCCGGGCGGATGCCTCGGTCGGGGCAGGGTGCGCCGGCGGGGGCGCGGAGCCGGCTCGTCGGAGCGGGGCTATCGCCCCAGCCGGGCGCTTCGAGGGCTTCCTCGAGGGCCCGGCGCCCCCCGCTGAGAACCGGCTCGCCGTGGGAGACCAGCAGCGTCTCGACCGGCAGCTCGAGGAGGCGTCTCGAAGTCGGACGGAATTCGCGCCTGTACCGCTCCTTCGCCAGCGGGCTTTCGCCGGCCCAGGACTCGGGGGCGAGCCGCACGCCGCCTCCCGGGACGCCCAGCACCGCGTCCGCGAACACGAGCGCTTCGTGCCCCGGGATGAAGATCGCCACCTCGCCGGCCGACAGGCTCGGGATCGGGAACGCCCTGATCCCTCCCGGCAGTGGCGCATCGCCCCTGAGCGGCCGCACGGAGCGGCAGGGAAGACCCGCGATCGCCCCCACGTCCGCGTGGATGGAGGCGCCGAACCGATTGGCGTAGCGATCGTGGATCGTCTGGGCGCTGCGGGAATGGTACTCGTTCGCGAGCAGGATCACGACGGAGGTTCCGCAGCGCTCGACGTCCCCGTCGAGGGCGCGCCAGAACCTCGCGTGGTCCGCGGTTCCCTCGGGCGGGACGAGCGGGTCGATCAGCACCACGGCGGTGGGGAGGGCCTCGAAGTAGACGCAGCCGACCAACTGCTCCCAGCCTCCGGGCCCTCCCTTGGAGGGATTCCAGCCCGGATGCGGGGCGGTCCATCTCCACAACCCGTCCCCGATCTTCCGCACTTCCATGCTCGCCTGCTCCCATTCAATTAGGACCCATGCCCCCCGATCCGTCAACCGGCTTCTTCACGGGCGGAGGAGGTCGCCCCAACCTCCATGGGTGCAACGAGTTGCCGGCATCGCCCGCGCGCCAGCCCGGGCCCCTGTGCCGCGCCTGCTTTCCCCTTGACAGGACCTGCCCGCCACCGTAAGAAAACTGACACGTTCGACGCGCTCCCGGAGTGTCTCCACGGCGCGCCGGGCGGGATCGGTTCGACGGACCGCGCCTTCTCGGAAGGGAGCGGACGGTCCTGTGATGCCGGGGTGGCGCGTGGGACCGGCCATCCGGGGAGAAGAGGCGCCCAGCTGAAGAGCTGTCGTCACAGGTACGTCGCCACGAGGACCCCCCTTGCGGGGGCGTGTGCCGGGTGGCTCGCCCACGCGCGCGGCGCACTGCGGACGATCGGCCGGCGCGGACTTCCCATCGCGGCGGCGGCGGTGCTCCTGCCGTGGGCCGGTGGGCCCGCCCCTGCGACCGTCGCCGCGCCTCCGGACGCGGGGCCGGAGCGTCCGCAGTCGGCGGAATCGCCGGGCAGGGGCGGAGAGCCTGCGCTCGAGTTCGAGGACGATGCGGTTTCCCTGTCGCAGGGGCTGCGTCCGGGGTCCGGGTGGCGCGTGTCCTTCGCTCCGGCGGCGTGGGGACGCGACGGAGCAACTGCCGCGCTCGAAGGCGCGGTGCCGTACAGGGATGGTTCGCGAGCCCGGTACGACTTCGGTCCGCTCGTCCTGACGGCCTCGCGCGCCGCCGGCGCGCTCGAGCTGCGGTTTCTGATCGAGCAGGCTCCGCCCGCCGCGGAAGAGGCCGGCGCGCGGCCGGACGGGGGCGCGCCGGGCCCGCTGGCGGTCGAGTTTTCGCTGCGGGGCGAACTGGCCGCCACGCTCTCCGACGATGGCCCCTCCCTCACGCTCTGGAGCGGGACGGACGGACCGGTCCTCCGCGCGGCGCTCCTCTCCGCGACGGACGCCGTCGGGCGCGAGTGTGGAGCGAAGCTCCGGATCGTGGACGCTCCCGAAGGGCAGGGGAGCCGCCTGGCGATCCTCCTCGACGACGCGGGTGCAGCCTGGCCGATGGAATTCACGCTGCAGGTGAGCGGCATCGCTTCACCCAAGGAGCAGGCCGGCCGCGTGGACTCTCCCTCGGCCGACGGGGGCGGGGAGGGCGCTGCGCCGGCCGGGTGGGAGGGCGGGCGCGCTCTGCAGGCCGATGGGAGCCGCGGGAGCCTCCTTCCGGTGGATGGGCGCGGCGCTGCGAGCCCGATCGCAGCCGCGGTCGCGGAAGGGGTCGAGGACGCCGCGCTTCTCGCGCCCCCCTCGAACGACTCCTGCGCCGGCGCGATCGCGATCCCGAACGTCGCCTTCCCGGTCTTCACGGCCCCCGTGGACATCGTGGATGCCACCGCCTCGGGCGATCCCGCCTCCTGCGCCACGGTGGACCGGACCGCCTGGTACACGTTCACGGCGCCCGTCACGGGCACCTACACGATCACGACCTGCTGGTCCGGAGGCGCCATCGGCACCTCCCTGCCCGACACCGTGCTCGCGGTCTTCCAGGCGGGGAGCGGGTGCGGGGGCGTCGGCCCGGTCGTCTCGTGCAGCGACGACGACACGCTCTGCGTGCCCTCCATGCCGGGGCGCAGCGGGGTCGCCTCGGGGAAGCAGTCCACGGTCTCCGTGGCGCTGACGGCGGGGTCGCTCTACTACGTCGTCGTCGGCCGCTACGCGGGGGTCGGCGCCGCGGCCATCGTTCCCGGGCTCACGACGGTGCAGCTGCGCGTCGCGCGCGCGGTCGCCCCCGCGAACGACGCGTGCGGCGGCGCGGTCCCGGCCCTGTCCCTCGACAGGCCGCTGACCGGCTGGACCCAGTTCGCGACGAACGACTACCAGCTCTCGACGACCTTCCCCTCCTGCTACACGCTTCCCTCCGCTCCCCAGCCGATCGGGCAGACGGTTTCCGCGGCGCCGGGCCGCGACGTCGTCTACTCCTTCGTCGCCCCCGCGGCCGGTCTGCTACTCGTTCCGCGTGTCGGGCTACGCCGCGGCGCAGAACCCGATTCTCTACGTCGCCTCCTCCTGCCCATCCGATCCGCCTCCCGCCACGATCGCGAACCCGCCGTGCCTCGGGGCGGCGAACCGCAGCCCGGGGCAGGGAGCCGAGGAGGTGATGGGGGTCGGCCTCGCCGCCGGGCAGCAGGTCTTCGTCTTCGTGGACGACGCTTCGGCGACGAACGTCGGCTCGCTCTTCAGGATCGAGGTGAACAGGACCGTGCGCGAGACCGAGCAGAACGGCACGCCCGCGACGGCGGGGGCCGTCGCGTGCCCGGTCAGCGGGTCCGTCACCCCCGCCGGCGACGCCGATTTCTTCGCGCTCGGGACGCCGGGCGCGGGGCGGCGGGTCTTTGCCGTCTCCGACGGCGCGGCGGCGAACGACGCCGACCAGCAGATGCGGATCACCACGAGCGCCGACACCCAGGAGTTCGACGACGACAACAACTTCGCCCCGTTCGGGAGCCTCTCGCCCAACATCGCCGGGACCCCGCTCGCCGCGGGACCCGCCTTCATCCGGATCAACAACTTCTCGGGCACGGCGACCGCCGAGCCGTACCGTCTCTACGAGGTCGTGCAGCCGGCCCTGGCGTCCGCGGCCGCGGAGAGCGAGCCGAACGACACGCCCGGGACGGCGTCCGCGGCAGGGGTGCAACTACTTCCTCGGCTCGCTGGCGGGGCCGGCCCCCTCGGCCGACGTGGACCTGTATCGCTTCACGGCCCGGGCCGGGTACGGTGATCGTCCTGGGCCTGGACGGGGATCCGCTGCGCGACAGTACGCCGATCGACGCCGCGCTCGAGCTGCTCGACAGCGCGGGCAACACCCTGGTCTACGTCAACGATACCGCGACCCAGGGCTGGACCTCGTCCACGACCTCCGGGCGCCGGCTCGCTCACGGCGGCCACGCCGTACTCGCCGGGGGAGGCGATCGTCTTCCGGGCGCCCGAGACGGGCTCCTGGTACGCCCGCGTCTCGATCAGCTCTCCCTCCACGACCACGCCCCCCTCCAGCGTGCTGGCGGGGGATTACCTGCTCTCGATCGGCCTCGACTGCCTCGCGGGGGACGCCGACGCGGACGGTGTTCCCGACGCTTCCGACTGCGCCCCGGCGAACGGCGCGGCCTGGGCCGTGCCGGGCCCGGCGCCGGGCCTGCTCCTCTCGGGCAGGGGACCGACGGCCCTCGCGTGGGACGCGCCGGCCGAGCCGGGGGGGACGGCCCTCCTCTACGACGTCCTGAGGAGCCCGAGCCCGTCCGATTTCTCGGGGGCCGCGGTCGTCTGCCTCGCGACCGGCCTGACGGCCCGCGCGGCGAGCGACCCCGACCCCCCTCCGCCCGCCGGCACGGGGCGCGTGTACCTTGTTCGCTCCCGGAACGCCTGTGGGAGTAATCTAGGCGCGAATTCCTCGGGGACCCCGAGGACAGGGAGGACCTGCCCATGAGGGGGGGCAGGCCGGAAGGTGGCGAATGCCGCTCGACGTCCGCAGGGAACCACAGGCAGGGTGACAGACAACAGGAGAAGCACGCCTATCGACGGGTTGATTCCATAAACCATCACGTACCGATATCACCGGGAAAGGCGAGACGCGTCCCAGGAAGGGAGGTTTGCATTCTGACGTCGCATCGTTGGTCCTGAGAATTGAAGGTGTTGCAAGGGGGGAACATGAAAAGGATTCTGATACTCGTTCTTGGTCTCATGATCGCCACGGCCGCGCTGGCGCAGGACGCCAGGTACACGACCAAGGTCGGCGACGAGACGATGGTCGCGGTTCAGACGCCGCACCCGGCTCCGGCCGCCGGGCGGGGCGATCCTGCCTGGCAGGACACGCTGAGGTGGGAGAAGGCGACCTACATCGCCGTTCACTTCGCGAAGATGGAGCTCGCCCCGGGGGAGAAGGTCACGATCTCGACCCCGGACGGGAAGTTCGCCTATTCCTACACGGGGTGCGGCCGGTCGAAGACCTGCAGCCCCTTCTGGGCGGCGCACGTCCCCGGGGACACCGCGCTGATCACCTACTACGCCAACGGCGAGGAGCCGGGATTCGGCTACATCGTCGACGCCTACGCCCACGGCTACCCGGCCCCCTGGCGCTTCCCCCAGGGCGCGACCGAGGGGATCTGCGGCGTCGGACAACACGCTGAACGCCATCTGCTACCAGAGCACCGAGCCCGCCATCTACGACAACTCGCGCGCCGTCGCGCGCCTGCTGTCGGGCGGCAGCGCCCTGTGCACCGCGTGGCTCTTCGGCTGCGACGGGCACGTGATGACGAACAACCACTGCATCTCCGCGCAGTCCGGCGTGGACAGCGCCGACTTCGAGTTCATGGCCGAAGGGGCCACCTGCGCGACCGATTGCACGACCAGCCCGTACTGCCCCGGCACGATCTGGGACGCGGGGACCTCGGGCACCTTCGTCACCACGAACTACAACGCGGACTACACCGTGGTCCTGCTTCCCCAGCACGCGGGTCAGAAGCCGTCGGACGTCTACGGCTACCTGAAGCTGCAAGACAACGCCGCCTGCCATCGGCGAGCGCTTCTACCTGCCCGGCCACCCCGCCGGATGGGGCAAGCGGATCGCGGTGACCTCCGACAGCCCGAACGATCCGACCGGGTTCTGCGCGGTCGCGACCCTCGACTACGAGCAGTGCCAGGGGACCGGCGGCCCGCTCGACATCTCCTACTGGGCGGACACGCAGGGCGGATCCTCGGGATCGCCCGTCATCGACTACACCGAGAACAAGGTCCTGGCGATCCACCACTGCAACGCCGGCGGCGGCGCCTGCCCGAACCGCGGCGTGCCGATGGACTTCATCGTCAGCGACCTGCAGGCCGGCGGCAACCTGCCGAACTGCGCCACCCAGCAGTTCAACGGGACCGTCAAGTTCGACGCGAACACCTACATCTGCGACGACATCGTCACGATCACCGTGAAGGACGACAACCTGATCGGGAACACGAGCCAGACCGTCACGATCGTCTCCACGACGGAGACGACGCCCGAGACGGTGACGCTCCTTCCGCTCCCGACGCCCAACGAGAACACCTTCGTGGGCAGCATCGCTCTCGGGCCTCCGCCCGCGGCGAACGGCGACGGCACGCTGTCGGTCGTCACCGGCGATTCGATCACCGTCACCTACATCGACCTCGACGACGGCCAGGGGCACACGAACGTCCCCGTGACCGCCACGTCGGCGATCGACTGCGTCGCGCCGGTGATCTCCAACGTCTCGTCCTCGAACGTGACCGGGCAGTCCGCCATCATCAACTGGCTGACGAACGAGCCCGCCACGAGCACGGTCCACTACGGGCTCTCCTCGCCCCCGGGATCGACCTCCAGCAGCGGCGTGCTCGTCACCTCGCACGCGCACAAGATCCAGGGCCTCAACGAGTGCTCGCACTACGTCTACTCGGTCGCCTCGCAGGACGACGCCGGCAACCTCGCCACCGACGACAACGCCGGCGCGTACTACACGTTCTCGACCGGGAAGAACGTCAATCCGACCTACACCAGCACCGACACGCCGCTGCCGATCCCGGACAACGACGCCGGCCGGCGCCGTCAGCACCATCACCGTGCCCTTCTTCGACTACATCACGAAGGTCACCGTGACGGTCAACATCACGCACACGTACGACGGCGACCTGTCGCTGTCCCTCATCGCCCCGAACGCGACGGTGATCCCGCTCGCGACGCGGCGCGGAACGAGCGGCGACAACTTCACCGCCACCACCTTCGACGACGACGCCACGACGCCGATCGCGAGCGGCGTGGCCCCCTTCACCGGCTCGTTCAAGCCGGAGAGCCCGCTCAGCGTGCTCGCGGGGGCCGTCTCGTACGGCAACTGGCAGCTGAAGGCCGTCGACAGCGCCGGGGCGGACGTCGGCACGATCGTGGACTGGTCGCTCAGCCTGAGCTTCCCCGCCGCGCCGTGCGGCGCCTCGGTGACGACCAACCAGGCGGCCTACAGCTGCACCAGCCTGGTCGGCATCACCGTGAAGGACACGAACGTCGCCGGGACGACGATCACCGTGGACGTGAACTCCACCACGGAGACCACCCCGGAGACCGTCACCCTGACGCGCCTCGCCGCGCCGCAGGACACGTGGTTCACCGGTTCCGTCCAGCTGGGCGCTCCGCCGGCCGTCCATGGCGACGGCGTGCTGTCGGTCGTGAACGGGGACACCATCACGGTTTCGTACCTCGACGCCGATGACGGGCAGGGGAACACGAACGTCACCGTGACCACCACCGCGACGACCCAGTGCGTCGGACCGACGATCTCGAACGTGGGCTCCTCGAACGTGGCGGGCTCGACGGCGCAGATCAACTGGCTGACGAACAACCCGGCGACGAGCGTCGTGCACTACGGCCTGACGATCCCGCCGGGCCAGACCGCGTCGAACGCGGGCCTGGTCACCACGCACGGCCTGCCGCTGACGGGCCTGACGCCGTGCAACACGTACTACTACTCCGTCGAGTCGGTGGACGCCTTCGGCAACGTGGCGATCGACAACAACGGAGGCGTCTACTACAACTTCACGACGCTGCAGAACACCAACGCCGACTTCCCGAGCACCGACACGCCGGTGACCATCCCCGACAACAACACGACGGGCGTGACCAGCACGATCAACGTCCCGGACCTCGACACGGTGGTGGACGTGAACGTGACGGTGAACGTCCAGCACACGTGGGACGGCGACGTCACGATGTACCTGATCGGCCCGAACGGCACGCAGGTGACGCTGGTCGCGAGGCGCGGCTCGAGCGGGGACAACTTCGTCAACACCGTCTTCGACGACCAGGCCACGACCCCGATCTCCAGCGGCACCGTGCCCTTCACCGGCTCCTTCAAGCCCGAGCTGCCCCTGAGCGCCCTGAACGGCATCTCGGCGGCGGGCGCCTGGAAGCTGAAGGCGACCGACTCGGTGACGGGCGACTCGGGCCAGATCCTGAACTGGACGCTCTCGCTCGCGTACCAGCCCCGGGTCTGCGGCCCGTCGGCGCAGTACTTCTCGCACACGTTCACCGACGCCTGCGCCTCGGGCGGCACCGGTAGCCGGCAACGGCGCGGTGGACCGCGGCGAGGACATCACCATGCCCCTCACGGTCCGGAACAACGGCGCCGTGACGCTGACCGGGGTGTCGGCGACGCTGACGACCACCACGCCGGGCGTGACGATCACCCAGGGGACGGCGACGTTCCCCGACGTGGCGTCGGGCCTGACGACGGTCAGCAACGCGCCCCACTTCGGGTTCGTCGCGGGTCCCTCGGTTCCGTGCGGGTCGGACATCGCCTTCAACGTCGCGATCCAGACGGCGCAGGGGACCTTCAACAGCTCCTTCACCCAGAAGGTCGGCCTGTTCACGACCTCCACCTCGACGATCGCCTCGACGGACGTTCCGAAGGCGATCCCGGACAACAGCACGACGGGCGTGACCAGCGTCATCCCGGTCGCGGACACGAGCCTCGTGGCCGACGTGAACGTGCAGCTCAGCATCACGCACACGCTTCGACGGGGACCTGTCGCTGTCCCTCATCGGCCCGAACGGCGCGATCGTCCCGCTCTCCACCCGGCGCGGGTCGAGCGGCGACAACTTCACCAGCACCGTGTTCGACGACGCGGCCACGACGCCGATCGGCAGCGGCACGGCCCCCTTCACGGGCTCCTTCCAGCCGGAATCCCCGCTCAGCGTGCTGAACGGGATCCCGGCCAACGGGACCTGGACGCTGAAGGCGGTGGACTCGGCCGGCGCCGACACGGGGAGCATCACGGCGTGGTCGCTGATCCTGACGGTCCAGAGCGGCTGGGCCTGCACGGACTGCACGCCGGCGACGCCCACGGCGCGCCGGTCAGCGCAGATCTGGACGAGCAAGACGGAACAGCAGTGGGAGCCGATCGCGACGGCCACGGAGTACCACCTGTACCGCGGCGTCGCGGGAGACCTCGCGAAACTGCTCACGGCCGATCCGGACTCGTGCCTGCGGCTCACGGTGGCCGGCACCTCGACGGGACCGGTCCTGAGCGAGGCCCCGGGCACGGGAGGCCTGTACTGGTACCTGGTGCGCGCCGCGAACGGCGCGGGCGAAGGTCCCGCGGGCAACGCCACGGCCGGAGCGAGGAACCAGAGCAGCACGGGCGCCTGCCCGTAGTCGGCCGCCTCAATACGTAGTCACTCGAGGGGCAGGTCTTCGGACCTGCCCCTTTTCTTTCTTCACACTGCCTTGGCGGCCCGCGGACCGACAGTGATCCGCTGCAATCGGCCGGGCAAGCGGTCCCTGTGGACTGGAACGATCCTCCTTTTCTCGCCCTCGTCGGGGGGCGGCTGCCAGCGCAGAGGACTGCTGCCAGGAGCGTCGTGCCACCGGAGGGATTGCCGCCGATCGGGCCTGCTGCCATCCCTTGACGGGTGAGCAGAGTTCAGCGTATCTCCATGGTGCTCCGCGAGGGGATGTCGCGGTCCCCCGGAGGCACCTGTGTTCGTACACACCAGGAGAGGGAAGGGAGATTCCATGCCTACGCGCAACCGAGCAGAACGCCGTCGCACCCGCCCCCGGGGCCCGGGGAACAGCGACCCGCCGGGTCGTCTCGATCGGGATGCTCTGTCTCGCCGCCTGGACCGGGGCCTTCGCGGCCGGCGAGTTCCTGACGGCGCCGAACGACACCTGCGCGGGGGTGATCCCCGTCCTCCTGAACGTTCCCGCCTCCGGGAACGCTCGACGGCACCACCAACAACGACTACCAGCTGTCCGGATCGACCTGCTTCACCGGGGTCGGCCAGTCGGCTTCGACCGCCGCCGGCCGCGACGTCGTCTACTCCTTCACGGCCCCCGCCGCGGGCAACTACTCCTTCCATGTCCTGAGCACGGGCGGGTTCGGCAACGCCGTCCTCTACCTCGCAAGCACCTGCCCGACCGGCATCCCGCCCGTGACCGTTTCCACCTGCATCGCGGCCGCCAACCGGAGCTTCTTCTCCAGGGGCGCCGACGAGGTGCTCTGCCAGCCGCTCGCCGCGAACCAGCTCGTCTATGTCTTCGTGGACGACACCAGCGCCTCGTCCACGTCGAACTACCGGCTCGAGGTCACCCCGTGCACCCAGGAGACGGAGCCCAACGACGGCACCGCCTCGGCCAACGGCCTGGCCTGCCCGATGGAAGGCTCGATCAACCCCGGCTCCGACGTCGACTTCTTCGCGTTCCCCACGACGACCGTGGACCAGAGGGTGTTCGCCCTCGCCGACGGTTTCGCGGCCAACAGCACCGACTTCGACATGCGCGTCACGACCACGGCCGACACCCTGGAGTTCGACGACCTGAACGCGGACGATCATCTTCGGCTCGACCTCTCCCGCGATCGCCGGCACGAAGACGACCGGGCCCAACACCTACATCCGGCTCAACCAGCATGTCGGCAACGCGTCCGAACCGTACCGGCTCTACACGCTTCTCGAGCCGCCGAGCTCGCAGGCGACCACGGAAACCGACCCGGGCGGCACCGGCAACAACTCGATCGCCACCGCGAACGCCATCGGCAAGCTCTACATCTACGGGACCATCAGCACGGCGGACGACGACTACTTCTCGGTCTGCGCCGAGAAGGGGGACGTGATCTTCGCCGCCATGGACTGCGATCCGGGCTACGACAATACCTACATCAACGGGTGGCTGACCCTGTTCGACGCGGCCGGCACGACACTCGTCAACGTGGACGACACGCAGGCGACGACGACCTCGCGCACGCCCTCGACCGGCACGCTGACGGCCACGACCCCCAGCCCCCCCGCCGAGGCCCTGGCCTACCAGGTCGCGAGCACGGGGCTCTACTACCTGAGGGTCCGCTCGAACACGACGGCGCCGAGCGCCGATTACCTGCTGGGCGTCGGCCTGAACTGCCAGCCCGCGCAGGCGGACCTCGCGGTCTCGCAGACGGCCATCCCCAACCCGGTCCGGGCCGGGAACCAGCTCACCTCGACCATCCAGCTCGACAACAACGGCGGGACGACCGCCCAGAACGCCAGCTTCAACATCTTCACCTCGACGTTCGAGTACTTCGTGTCGCTCGGCATCGCGGGGCCCTCCGGCTGGTCCTGCACGACGCCCGCCGTGGGCACGAGCGGCACCATCACCTGCTCGAACCCGTGCCTGCCCCGGTCCGCCTCGGCCGGGCCGACGGTGTTCACGCTCGTGACGCGGATCGACTGCCAGATCCCGTCCGGGATCGTCCACGCCGTCGCGGGCTCGAGCATCACGCCCGACCCGAACTCGGCCAATAACAACAACAACCTCTCGATCTCGGTCCAGTCCTGCAACGACGGCAACGCGTGCACGGACGACGTCTGCAGCCCCGCGAACGGCTGCCAGTTCCTCCCGAATGCCAACGCGTGCAACGACCTGAACCCCTGCACGACCAACGACGTCTGCTCGAACGGGACCTGCGCCGGGACCCCCGTCCCGCCCCCGGCGGAGGTGGACAACTCCCTGACCCTGACGAAGAACGCCTTCGGCTGGGCCCGCCTGGACTGGACCGACCTCACGGGGCCGATGTTCAACATCTATCGTGGCCTGGATGGGCCAGCGGGGTGGGCGTACAACCAGGCCTGCTGGGTCGGAGGGATCGGGGCCCGCCCGCCACGGACACCGCCCTGCCGCCCGCGGCCTCGACCTACTACTACCTGGTTTCGCGCAAGGACACCTGCGGGGAGTCGGTGATCGGCCGGGCCAGCAACGGCAGCCCGGCGCCGAATTCCAGCCCGTGTCCCTAGAGGTGCGAAACCGAACCGAGAATGCTTCGACCGCAGGAACTCGAACCGCGGCCGGCAGAATAGACCGTTGGCCCCTTGAAAAGACCGAAGCGGGCCTTGAGTATCGGGTCCGACCGGCGCTCCGGCTCGGAGGAGGACCGGCCAAAGGAAATGTGGCGGGCACCGGGATTCCAGAGGATCTTTAGAGCGGCATGAAAACCAGGACCCTTCTCACTGCTTCTCTTTTCTGCCGGCTCTGCGTCTGCGCGGCGGGGCCCTCCCGCCAGCGCCGCCTCGAGCGTGACCCTGGTCAGCAGGATTTTCCAGAACCCCGCGGCCGGGCCGACGTCGTCGTGGCGGCGAACGTCAACCCGGCCGACGGCGTGACCTCCATCGACCTCGTCTACAACTACGATCCCTCGCTTCTCCTGCCGACCGGGGTCTTCAAGACCGGCTACACGAACGGTTTCACCCTGGTCTCGAGCATCGGCATGCCCGGGCGGGTCGAGATCCACCTGTCGGGCGGCGACCGCGCTTGCCGGGAGCGGGGATGTCGCCTGGGTCGTCTTCCGCACCACCGGCGCTGCCCGGCCAGACGGCGGCCCTGACCTGGGTTTCCGCGCGCTCAACGGCGGCGCGATCGCGGCCCAGACGTCAACGGCTCCGTCGCGCTCCAGCCGCGATGGCCACCGTCAGCGTGCCCGGACACGGCGCAGGGGATTCCCGGCACCCAGGTCCTCGTGCCGATCTCGAGCACCGCCATCTCGCTGGCCGACTCTTTCGACCTGGTCCTCACCTTCAACCCGGCGTTTCAGCGCGGCGAGCGTGCAGCCCGCGCCGCTGACCGGCTGTCTGACCCTGGTCTTCAACACCGCCACGCCCGGGACCGTCAACATGGTCCTCTACGTACGGGGTCTGCACGGTCACCGGGTCGGGCCCGCTCGTGAACGTGACGTTCGACGTCGTCGGTCCGCTCGGCAGCCGGACCCCCCTGAACCTCGTCCGCGGGGGGATCAACGAGGGGGCCATCACGACGGTCCTCGACGATGGGATGTTCTCGGTCTGCAGCGTGGTGGATGGCGACGGGGACGGCTTCAGCACGCTGCGCCGGCGACTGCGACGACGCCAATCCGGGCGTGCACCCCGGCGCGGCCGAGGTCTGCAACGGGCTCGATGACGACTGCGACGGGATCGTGGACAACGTCGCGGCGCCGGCGGGGATCGTGGCCCTTTTGGTGGCCAAGCAGGCCGGTGCGGCCAGGCTCGACTGGCCTGCGGTCCCCGGCGCCACGCTCTACGACGCCCTGCGCGGCGATCTGGGCGCTGCTGGCGAGCGGGGGGAATTTTACGCCTTCAGCCGGCCCGTGCCTTGGCAACGACCTGACCGTCCGGACGGTCATGGATGGGTCCTCCGTGGCAGCAGGCGGGGGTTCTGGTACCTCGTGCGGCCGGCCAATTGCGGCGGGCCCGGGTCCTACGAGAGCGGCGCCCTGACCCAGGTCGGCCTGCGGGACCCGGAGATCCAGGCTTCCCCCGCCCGCTGCCCCTGACCGCGCCCCGCGGGCGGAACACGGTGCCCTTCTGCCACGCCCCATCCCGCCCCGGGGGTGCACCCCCCGCGCTTCTCCCCGCGCCGCCCCCTGCCGCGCAAAACTAGGACGAAAACTCCGGACCGCGATCCTCCTGCAAAGTTTTCTTCCCCGTGGGCGCATTTCATCGTAGATTCTCTACGATTTGGGAGGGGGTTCCCTTATCAGCGAGGGGGGGAGTCTCTGAATACGAGTGCTCTGTTGCCCGGGGATGCAGCGCTGAATCTGCGCGCGGAGATATGCCTCCTCCGGGGAGCGGTCCTGCAGGGTCAGAATGAGCTAGCGCTGATTGAGAGTTTCTGTCGTGCATAAGGCGTTCGTTGACTGGGGGGGGACCCCTGCTTGCGAACCGCGGTTGGGAGAGGCCAAGCCATGAAATCGACACGGACGATCAAGTTCGTATCCCTGTTGACCACCTGTCTGACGCTGGTCTTTGCGGCGGCGTTCCTCTGGACGCCCGCGGCCCACGCCACCATCGGCGTGTGTGACACGGCCGGCCCGATCGAGGTCGAATCGACCCCTCGGGGCCGACGGCCCTACGCCACCCTCGGCGCGGCGTTCGCCGACATCAACGCGGGGGTGCACACCGGCACAATCTGGATCGAGGTGTGCGGGGACACGACCGAGCCCGCCGCCGGCGGTGCTGAACGCGAGCGGCGTGGGTTCGGCCTCCTACACCGGATCTCCATTTCGCCGGCGGGCGGCGCGGCCAGGCTCATCGCCGGGCGCATTGCAGGGCCCCTGATCGACCTCAACGGCGCCGACAACGTCACGATCGATGGGCTGAACAGCGGCGGCGACGCGCTGACCATCGATAACACTTTGGCTGCCGCCACCCCGTCAACGATCCGCTTCATCGCGGACGCGTCGAGCAACATGGTCCGGAACTGCACGATCAAGGGTGCGGGGACGGGCGCGGCGCTGGGCACGATCTTCTTCGCGACGGGCACGGCCACGGGCAACATCAACGACACGATCACGGGCAACACGATCACGTCGTCCGGCTCGAACCTCCCGACCAACGCGATCTACTCCGCCGGAACGTCGACGCTGATCGCCAACAGCGGGATCCTCATCAGCAACAACGACATCCAGGACTATTTCAACGCCGCGAGCGCTTCCAGCGGCATCCTGGTCGCTTCCAACAGCGCCTCCTGGACGATCACCGGCAACAAGCTCTTCCAGACGGCGGCGAGAAACGTCACCACCGCCTCCCAGCACAGGGCGATCAACATCATCACGGCGAGCGCAGGCGGCTACACGGTCAGCAACAACACGATCGGATACGCCTCGGCCGCGGGCACGGGGTACACGACCTATACGGGCACCGTCGCGGGCAGGTTCTTCGCGATCGAGATGACCGTCGGAGCGTCGCCGGTGTCCGAGGTCCAGGGGAACACCGTCACGGCGATCTCCCTGTCGACGTCGAGCGGCGCCAGCGCGGCTCCCGGGGTCTTCGCGGGGATCAGCATCCTGGGCGGAAGCGTGAACGTCGGCACCAGCGCCGCCAACATCATCGGCACTTCGTCGGGGGCCGTCGCGATCACGGTCGTCTCCACGACCTCTGGCGCGTACATCGGTGGGATCTACGCCACCACGGCCACCACGGTGACCATCCAGAACAACATCATCGGAGGCTTCAACACCGGCGGGACCGCGACCATCGGCTACGTGTTCCGCGGCATCGATGCCGCGGGGACCGGCGGGAACTTCACGATCTCGGGCAACACGATCGGAAACACCTCGACTGCGAACGCCATCACGGTCGGGACGAGTGGCACGACGACCGCGATCACCTCTCTCTACGGTATCGCGAACGCCGCCACGGGAACGATCTCCATCACCGGCAACACGATCGCGAATTGCCTGGCGGCCGGCACCGGCTCGGGCCTCTTCTACGGGATCAACAATGCGGGCAGCACGGGGACTACCGCGATCACGGCGAACAACGTCCTCGTGAACCGCAACAACGGCACCGGCGGGAGCTACGGTATCTACAGCTCGGCCGCCGCGGCGACCGTCAACATCAACAACAACGTCGTCCGGAGCTTCACCCTTGCCGCGGCGAGCGGTACATTCGCGGCGATTCAGCAGGCGGGAGCCGTCACGGCGGCGATCAACATCAACAACAACGCCCTGGGTGACACGACCGGCGGCCTGGTTAGCTACGCCACCGCTTCCACGTTCAGCGGCACTCTCTATGGGATCTACAACTCCTCCGCGGGCAGCGCTTCGTCCCTCTCGATCCAGACCAACGATATCCGTGGGATCTCCTACCTGAATGCGGCTTCGGGCGCCAACTACTACATCTACAACAGCGGCGCCGCGCTCACCCAGACCATCAGCGGCAACACGTTCACCAACCTGGTCATCAACACCACCGGCTCGACCTACTTCATGTACAACTCCACGAGCCTGCCGGCGAACGGCGCACAGACCGTCAATGGCAACTCGATTGTCGGCTCGTACAACCGGACCGGCACGACCGGCACCCTCTACCTCTGGTACAGCAACTCTTCCTCGCCCTCAACGGCAACCAAGACCCACACCAACAACAACTTCTCGAACATCACTGTCGCGGGCACCACGGGCATCTCGGGGTGGGTCGAAACGGACGGCGGGGCGCCGAACAAGACCATCCAGGGGAACACGTTCAGCAACTGGACCGGCGCGGCGGCCCTCATCTACGGGATGAACATCAGCTACACGACGACCGGGACCATCACCTCCAACACGATCACCAACATCACGGGCGGCGGCGTCATCTACGGCATCAACCTCGGCTCCTCCGGAACGCTGTGGAACGTCACCTCCAACACGATCAACAACCTCTCCTCGTCGGGCGGGACGGTGTACGGTCGCGATCGCCGCCAACACGGCGACGAATGCGAGCCTGAATACCATCAACACGCTGTCCTCGACCTATGGCACGTCGGGGGTGGTTTATGGAATCAGCACCTCGGCCACCACGGGCAACATCTACCGGAACAAGATCTACGACCTGCAGGAGAATCAGGCCAGCGGGTCGGTCTACGGCATCTACGTCTCCTCCGGCACCACCGTCAACGTGTACAACAACCTGGTCGGCGACCTGCGGACGCCCGCGGCGAACGCGGCGATTCCCTCTCGCCGGAATCTATGTCGCCGGCGGCACGACGGTCAACGCCTACTACAACACGGTCTACCTGAACGCCACGAGCAGCGGCGCGCTGTTCGGGTCGAGCGCGATCTACGCCTCGACCACGCCGGCCCTGACGCTGCGCAACAACGTCTTCGTCAATACTTCGACGCCGGCCGGCGCGACGGGATACACAACGGCCTATCGCCGGAGCACGGTGACGCTGACGAGCTACGGCGCCGCGTCCAACAACAACGACTTCTACACCACGGCGACGGCGACCACGCCGATCTACTAGACGGGACGACGACATACGCCACGTTGGCGGCCTACAAGACCCTGGTCGCCACGCGCGACTCGGCCTCCTTCACCGAGAACCCGCCGTTCCTGAGCACCGCCGGGCGCGACCCCCACGTTCCTGCACATCGTCAGCCCCTCCATTTCGACCCAGCTCGAGAGCGGCGTGGTCAACATCTCCGGGATCACCGATGACTACGACGCCGAGATCCGCCAGGGGAAACCCGGGATATCCAGGAAGCGGAACGGCGCCGGACGTGGGCGCAGATGAATTCCAGCGGGATCGGCCTCGAGTCTCACCGCGCCGATCATCAGCTACGCCGCCCTCGTCAACGGCGGCGTCGAGAGCGCGCGCAGCTTCGTGAACGTCGCCGGTGACCGACGGCACAGGCGTCAACACGACCGCCGGGACGCGGCCGCGCGTCTCTACTTCAAGAAATCGACCGACGCGAACGATCTGACCGGCTGGAAGTACGTCGAGGCGAACGGGACGCCACCTCGCCCTTCGACTTCACCATCGATTACTCGCTGTTCAACGGCGGCGCGGGTGTCACCGCGGTCAGACGGTCCAGTACTTCGTGGTGGCGCAGGACCTTGTCAGCCACGCCGAACGTCGGCATCAACTCGGCGACGTTCGCCGCGCGCCCGCCAGCGTCGCCCTCACCGCCGGCGGCGTTCCCGATCAGCGGGACGATCAACAGCTACAACATCTTGCCACGGTCCTTTCGGGCGCCAAGACCGCGTGCGCGTCGGGTTGCGATTTCGCGTCACTGACGAATTCGGGCGGCCTGTTCGAGACGATCAACAACAGCGTCCTGGCGGGAGACCTCTCCGTCGACCATAACGGGCGACCTGACGGCAGAGACTGGCGCGGTGGCCCTGAACCAGTGGTCCGAGCAGGGTGGCGGCGGATATACGCTGACGATCCAGCCGAGCGGTGGGCGCGCGGCAAGTCTCGGGGAGCAACGCGGCGCGCTGATCAAGCTGAACGGCGGCGACCGCGTGACGATCGACGGCTCGCTGTCCGGCGGCACGGACCGAAACCTGACGATAAGCAATCTGACTCCATCGCGGGCCCGGCAGCGCTATGGATCGCGAGCGCGCCCGCACCAGACTCGGCGACCAGCAACACCATCAAGAACTGCATCATCAAGGCAGGAGGAAAGGGGTCCTCTTCGATCTTCACGTTCGGCGTCTTCGTCGGCGATACCACCGGCGCGGCCGCGGCGCAGACAACGACAACCTGACCCCTCCTGAACAACCAGATCACCTACGCCCGGACCGCCATCCAGATCGTCGGGACGGCGGCCGGCGTCGTCGACAACCTGCTGATCAGCGGCAACCTGATCGGCGACCCCACGCTGGCCAACTCGGTGGGCCGCTACGGGCTGATTCTGCAGGTGGCGAACAACGCCACCGTGACCGGAAACACCGTTCAGAACATCCAGCTGGCCGCCGACACCGCGAGCGCGATCGGGATGGCCGTGTCCTCGCTGACCAGCTCCACGATCAGCCAGAACACGATCACCGGAATCCAGACGGTCGTTTCCTACGCGCCTGCCGCCCTGGCGGCCTCCGGTTCGACCGGCGTCACGATCACCCAGAACACGATCGACGGTGTTCAGGTTGCCTCCGGCTCCTCCGCGAACGTGTTCGGAATCCCGCCCGGCACGGGGCTTCTCAACTCGAGCGTGACGCGAAACACCATCCGCAACATTCTCTACCTCGGAACGGGCGGCTACGCCGGCAAGGCGATCGACGTCAATACGGGGAGCGCCACCAGCGGCCTGCTGATCGCGAACAACAGCATCTCCAACATCAAGGGAGACGGCTACAGCACGATGGAATCCGACGCAATCGTCGGCATCAGGGTCTATGGAACGACGGGCGGCGTGACCCTGTACTACAACTCGGTCAACCTCGGTTCGGGGACCTTCGCCGGGTACTCCACCGCCGGAACGAGCGCGGCGATGTACTTCGGTGCGAGCACCACGAACCTGGATGTCCGCGACAACGTGTTCGCGACGAACCTCGTGAACTCGAACTACTCCTCGGCCAAGACGTACGCCATATACTCGGCCGCGCCGGCGAGTGCGTTCACGCTGCTCGACAACAACGACTACTACGCCACGGGGACCCAGAGCGTCCTCGGCTACATCGGCGGGGCGGACAAGACGACGCTGGCGGCGTGGCAGGCTGCGACGACCCCCAGGGACGCCTTCTCGAAGGCCGCCGATCCGCTCTTCGACAACCTCGACCGACCTGCAGCCGGCAATCGGCTCTCCGCTGCTCGCGGGCGGCGTGCCGGTCAGCGTTCTCGTGGACATCACGGGGGTGACCAGGAGCACGACCGCGCCAACGATCGGCGCCTACGAGCTGCCGGTGTCGGCGATCTGGCCGTCAGCCAGACCG